>NZ_JANHJQ010000009.1 GCF_024609785.1 Pseudalkalibacillus decolorationis | reverse complement strand
CAAGTCGCTTTTTGCCCTGAGAAAATGTTAAACGATATTCCTCATTTTCAAAACCAGGAAGCTGCCTAAAAGCCGTTTCATTAAGTCCGTAAGAGTGTATTTCTGAGTTAGAATCTCATTGCATTTAACAACATAAAAACGAAGCACGGAGCAGTCGGCAAGATTTATACAAACGGGCATAGACCCTGCAAGAAAGCATCGCCGACCCCACTTCATGGATAGGTTGAACGAAGGAATGTATGCGCAAATGACGCTGTGAGATGTGGGAGGGTTTGCCGCCATGAATACTGTGGGATCCATCGTGCGCCTATAGGGTTCACTATAAACCTTTTCTAAAAAATGGAAGGGTAAGGTCTCTATAAGGCCACCCTCCCCTTCCATAATGAAGCAAATATGGTTCACCTATCCATACATTTGATACATTTCATTAGATGTATCGAGTGAAAAGCTTAGAAATAACAAGAATAACGGAGAAAACCCTTACTTTATAGAGGGAGTATAAAANGGCCACCCTCCCCTTCCATAATGAAGCAAATATGGTTCACCTATCCATACATTTGATACATTTCATTAGATGTATCGAGTGAAAAGCTTAGAAATAACAAGAATAACGGAGAAAACCCTTACTTTATAGAGGGAGTATAAAAATACTTTCTATAGTATAAGCGCAACCACGGCGATCACCTGCGCTAAGGCTTGGCGCTAGCCAAGTTTTCTTTATTTTAGGGACTTATCGGTTAGTCAATCGTACTGCTCAATTTGGCCGGCCACATTTCCTTGTTATAGGCCATATCCCAGAACATGTACTCAAAACGACTTGTATTTAAGAAAATTTCTTCAAGGTATTCGAGTTCTTCTTCGCTTTTCCCTTCAGCGATTTCATCAAGCAAACCAATTAACCAGGTAGACAGGGCACCAAAGTCATCAGAGGCGTACATTTTGACCCATTCACCGTAAAATTCGTGTTCCGTTGCTCCTGGAATTTTGCTCAGTTCCTTCCCAATTTCTGAGTAGCTCCACATACATGGAAGGAGGGCAGAAACCAATTCCGCAAGTGTCCCATTGTCAGAAACGTGCAACATATAATGCGTGTAAGCAAGCGTCGTTGATGCAGGTTTTGCCTTCTCTAATTCCTCTGGTGTAATGCCGAATTGTTGTGCATATTGACGATGTAAGGACATCTCTTCATTTAATGTAGAATCTAGCAATTTAGCGAACTCACCCATCGTTTTGACATCACGTGCTTTTACTGCACCTAATGCAAAGAGCTTTGCGTATTCGATTAAGTATACGTAATCTTGAACCATGTAAAAGCGAAACTTATCCTTATCAAGCGTTCCGCGACCAATACCTTGAACAAATGGATGATTATGATTTTCTTCCCAAATTGGACTTACTTTTTCAAACAAGCGGTTGCAAAAAGTCATCATTTTTCCTCCTTAGTAGCTTTTTCCGTGTTACACCACTCATAAATGAACTGCATAATAACCTTAGTGAAATGCACAAGCTGTTCGATGGATACCTTCTCATTTACGGCATGAGCATTTTTTAAATCACCTGGTCCATAGATGGTTGTTGGGATTCCTGCATCCCCAAGCCAACCGCCATCCGTAACCGATGGAGATACACCAATGATTGCATCTTGATCGAGGTGAGACCGATGGGATGCTGCTAATGTTTTGACTCCTGGATGATTTGGATCGACTTCTAATGAAGGGAAGATTTCTCCGCGATCCTCGATCATCGATGTCCCGCCCCATTTAAATGTTGGGGGATGATCCCTTAACCAAATGTCACCCTTGGCAACTTCCAATAGGTGGTCTTCTACTTCTTTCGCAACTTGCTCATACGTTTCATCCGGATAAAAGTGTACGGTAATCCATAACCGGCACTCATCGGCTATAAATGCTGGGTGCCGACCGCCTTCAATGACCGCTGGATTAATCGTGTTCGAACCAGCCGGAAATCCCGGATAACTCTTCGTGACTGCCCAATGTCGTTCAAGATTCTGCAATCCATCGACCATCCTCATCATTTTCTCGATTGCACTCGCACCAATCATGCCGCCGCCAGCATGAATCATACTTCTTCTCGTAGCATCATGATGAGTCGTTGGGCTTTTGATTGTCACCCAGCCAGTAATTACTCCGCCCTGTCCTTGAATATGCAAATCGCTCGTATCAACGACAAGTGCAAAATCAGCATCATATCCACGTTTACAGCATTCGAGTGTCCCAGCTTCACCGACCTCTTCACCAATGACTGATTGAAGGATTAAATCTCCAGGTAGTTCGATTCCAGCTTCTTTCAACAGCTGGATAGCAAATAGCACCCCACCCAAACCACCTTTCATATCTGCAGCACCGCGTCCCATTAAATAACCATCTTTAACTAGAGGATCGAATGGTCCAACTTCCCAATTTTCATTTTCATCAATTTCAGCGACATCGATATGCCCGTTAACGATTAAGCTATTATGATGATCCGGGTCCGTCCCTTTAAGTCGACCTACAACGTTCGGATCATTTGGATAAATGTCCCACTGATCTACGGAAAATTCTTTATCTTCTAGAAATTCAGCAATATACGCTTGTGCTTGAGCAGTATTACGAGCAGGTGGACTCGGTGTTTCAAAACGAATCAGCTTAGAAACGAGTTCAACCAATTCATCTTTCCTTGAATCCACAGTGCCAATCAATTCGTTAATGATACTTTCCATTTCTGTACCTCCTTTTTTTGGAAAAAGAAAACCACTTCCTAAAAATAGAAAGTGGTTGGTGTAGACCGTATGTATGTAATCGAAAGAATTCACTCGAATTTGCATACAGATGCAGACCACTTCCCTTCGCTAGTATTATCTAGATCAGGTCATTAGGGTTAAGACAAAACGTATCTTTCTCAGCTTAAAGCACCCCTAGTGTTTTCATCATTCTTATTTAATTATAGTCCCTATCTCCATATCTATCATACTCTCTTTTTTTCTGCAACCTTATCTTGTCACCAAGAACCTTCCACCGAGAAGCAAGAAGTTCTAGGAAGTGAAGTTCCGGATCTGGAGTTTAGTTTAGCTAACTAAGGACTGGAGGAACAAAACTGACAACGAAATTCGCCGCTTATAGTGGCCGGTAACTAGTTATCACGTGACCCAGCTTTTATTAGGGAAATAAAGTTAGCGGCTGTAGAGGGAAGATCCTCATGTTTTCTTTTGCAGATGCTGATTGGGAGTTTTATAGAAACCCCATTTACATAAACTTTCCCAAGCCCTCCTCTTAAGAGTTCATCCTTCACAGCAAGTTGGGGTACAAGTGCTACACCTAAACCGGCCTTTGCAAATTCAATAGACTCACTCATTCCCTCGATTAAGATACCAGCTTCAGGTTGATCAATGTTTAAGGTATCGCACAGAATGGACAGCTTTTTCCTTGTGGAACTCCCTTTTTCACGTAAAATTAATGGTTGTTTCATAAGCTCCTTCAAGGATGTTTCTTTTCTATGTAGGGGGTTGTTTTCTGAAACAACAAAAACTAGTTCATCCTCAAAGATTGTATCATGATCAATTTCTTCCGCTTTCCATTCACCGCACACGAGTCCAATGTGTACAGAATGATTAAGCAAGCTTTGTATTGTTTCATAAGAGCTTCGTTTAAATAACTGAACATCGACTAATGGGTAGTTCTCTTTAAATGCAGCGATCCAATTCGGTAATAGTGTTGATGCTGGCAAATGAGTTGTACAAATTCGTAAGCTTCCTTTCATCCCTGTCTTTATATCATGCATCTTTTTTTCAAGTTCACGTTCTATGGAAAACAGACGAATGGAATCAGATGCTAGTATTTCTCCTGCTTCGGTTAATTGAATGGATCGTCCCTTGGAGGTAACCAATTTTATCCCAATTTCTTTTTCTATGTTGCGGAGCTGGGCAGTTATAGCAGGTTGACTGATTAGTAGTTTTTCTGCTGTCCGTGTCACACTCCCGGATTTTGCGACTTCAGTAAATATTCTTAGAGCATGGAGGTTCATCCGCTTCATTCCAATCCATAAAATAAATTGATGATTGAGAGTGAAAGATATATTAGATTTATTGAAAGATCTCCTTTAGTGTAGAAAACGAACAGAAATTTGTAAAGGAGGTCGTTATTTATAATGGATGAGTTGATGGAGAGCTTAAGAGAACGGTTCACCCAAATGCAAAATCGTATGATAGCCGCAATGAATCAACTCGACAACGAAGATCTGAACTGGCGCCCGGGTAAAGAGAGTAATAGTATTGCAAACCTAGTCATACATATTTCTGGCAACGTACATCAAAGGATTGAGAGTGGTATCGAAGGGAAAATAGATACGCGTGATCGAGAGGCTGAATTTGATCAAGATGTCTACTATGAGAAAGAAGAGCTTATTGATATTATAAGTAAGTCCTTTTCGAAGATTATTAAAGTTATTTCTAACTTATCAACAGAGGACCTTTTGAAAATGCAAACGATCCGTAGCCAAAAAGTGACAAACTTCGAAGTACTTATGCGATGTGCCACCCACTTCTCCGAACATCTTGGTCAAATTTTGTACATCGCTAAAATGCGAACAAAAGATACCTATGTCTCTACATCTATACCTAGAAAAAATGATTAGAACAAGGGGTGGAATATGATGCGAAATGTGAATGATACATTAAGAAGTTTAACATCCTTTACCGGTCCTTTTTCTGAATTTCATCCGGAAGACGTACCTGGTAATCCAACAGAGTTGTTTATAGAGTGGTTATATGAAGCGATTGAAAAAAGGATCCAAGAGCCTCATGCGATGACACTTTCTACTGTCGATAAACATGGAGTGCCAGATGCGCGGACTTTGATTCTAAAAAATGTAACGAGAAACAAATGGTTTTTTGCCACATCTTGCAAAAGTCAAAAAGGAAAACAACTCGAATTAAATCCTAGGGTTGCTTTAACATTCTATTGGTCAGAGCTTGGAAGACAAGTGAGAATCCGAGGCATAGCTTCTGTCACTAACAAGAAATTGAGTGATAAGGATTTTTTGGAAAGGTCGGTGAATGCTCGTGCAATAGCTTTAATAGGACGGCAAAGTGAAGAATTGATTGACCAGAACGAGTTAGACGATGTATTTATAGAAAAGCAAGAAATAGTAAAACGTGACCCGCTGATTGTAGCACCTTATTGGCATTTGTACTCTGTCTTTGCAGAGGATGTTGAGTTCTTTCAAGGAAACACGCATAGAAAGAATGTCAGGGTTAAATACGAGCGAAAAGGCGAACAATGGGCAAGTAAATTATTATGGCCATAAATTACCGAAAGAAATAGTAAATATAGGACTATTCAGAAAGATATTGACGTATATATGTTTTATGATTATACTAAAATCAAATATTCATCAAGCATGTAACCTTAAGTGGGCATAAGCTTGGGAAACCATTTGGTATTCCTGAGCCTATGCCCATTTTTTATACTATAGAAATTATAAAAATACTTTCTATAGTATAAGTGCAACTAAGGCGATCGCCAGCGCTAAGGCTTGGCGCTAGCCAAGTTTTCTTTATTTTCATTTTTATATATGTAAGGGGTTGCATACACTTTATTAAAGGGGGAATTATTTTTATGAATTCATTTGGGGCTGTACAAAGGTTTGGACGGTCATTATTGTTGCCGATCGCAGTTATGCCTGCTGCCGCTATTCTGTTAGGTATCGGGGCCAGGGATTTTGAGAATCCATTCATGGTTAAAGTAGCGGAAGTATTTGCGGCAGGTGGCGGTGTGCTTCTTGAAAGTCTTCCATTGTTGTTCGCGATTGGGGTCGCAATCGGTTTAACGAATGGAGCGGGGGTGGCAGCACTTGCAGCGGTCATTGGCTATTTAATTTTAGACAGGGTTTTGGATGTATTTAATGTAGTTGATGCGAATGGAGAAGTCGTAACAGAATTGAATATGGGTGTCCTGGGTGGTATTATAACCGGATTAATTGTAACTTTTCTTTACAACCGTTATAAAGATATTGAATTACCGAAAGCACTTGGATTTTTCAGTGGGAGTCGATTCATTCCAATCGTGACGTCTTTAGTAATGGTTATATTTGCAGTTATTATGGGAAATGTATGGCTGCCCGTTCAAAATATGATCAACAGTCTTGGCTTGTGGGTGGTTTCGCTAGGAGAAATCGGTTTGTTTTTGTATGGTACTCTGAATCGTTTATTAATTCCGTTTGGTCTGCATCATATTTTGAACTCGATCGCTTGGTTTGAATTAGGTTCTTTCACGAATGAAGCAGGAGAGGTTGTCAAGGGAGATTTAACTCGTTTCTTTGCGGGAGATAAGAGCGCTGGTATGTTTATGACAGGATTCTTCCCTGTGATGATGTTTGGTTTGCCCGCAGCTTGTTTGGCAATTATTCAGGAAGCGAAGAAAGAGAACAGAGCTGCTGTTGCTTCATTCTTTGTGTCTGCTGCCTTTGTTTCATTCCTTACGGGAATAACGGAGCCAATTGAATTCGCGTTTATGTTTCTTGCACCTTTTCTATATGTAGTTCATGCAATTTTAACTGGACTTTTCATGGCACTTTCGTATACGTTTGGTATGCATTTAGGATTTGGATTCTCAGCTGGATTAATTGATTACCTGCTTAACTGGGAGTTATCGACAAACCCATTGTTGCTTATACCTTTCGGATTGGCAGCGTTTGTGGTGTATTATGTTGTATTCCGTTTCTGTATTCGTAAATTCAATTTAAAGACACCAGGTAGGGAAGATGAGGAAGAGATCGATGAATCGGCTGAAAGAAATAATAGTGGTAAATCATCCGTGAAAGACAAGGCAGCTGCGATTCTTCCGTTAATTGGAGGGTCTGAGAATATTAATCATATTGATGCATGTATTACCCGATTACGATTAACTCTAAAGGATGACTCCATCGTCAACGATAAAGAGTTGAAAAAAATGGGTGCTGCTGGCATTATGCGTCTAGGAAAAGGAAATGTTCAAATTGTCTTCGGTACAGAATCCGAAATCATTAAGAAAGAAATGGATAAAATTATTGAAAACAAATAATAGTTCGTGTACTGTTGCAGTTCTATAAAAGGAGGGAAGTCATGTGGAAAGGAGAATTGTAAAGGTTTTAGGTCATAATGTCGTTCTTGCTAAATTACCATCAGGTAACAATTCAATTGTTTTTGGAAAAGCAATTGGCTTTAAGAAGGAAACGAATGCGCTGATTGATCCTTCAAGTATTACACAAGAATTTCTTTTACACACGACAGAAGCCATAGAACATTACCAACAAGTCATTGAATTGGTTAACTTGCCAGTCATTTCTGCAACTGAAGAAGTGATAGCGATGGCGATCGAGGAACTACCAGGGCCTTTCTCGGATACGATTCATGCTGCTTTAATTGACCATATTAATTTTGCGATTGAACGACATAAGAAAGGCATGCGGTTGAGTAACCCATTCGCCTTTGAAATTCAGCATTTATATCCTGATGAATATAAAATTGCTGAAAAAGCAGTTGCTTATTTGAAAGAAAAACTAGAAGTTGACCTGCCAGAAGAGGAAGTTGCTTTTCTGGCTACTCACTTCCATTCTGCACGTTCTTTCAGAAAAAACAAAAGTACATTGGAAGTTGCGAGAACCGTATCAACAATCTTAGATACGTTAAAAACCAAAGGATATGATATGGAAAGTTCATTATCGATGGTTCGGTTAGTATCCCACCTTAGGGTATTAATGGATCGGGTGAAATCTGGTAAGACAATTGATAACCCATTGTTAGCTAATATTAGAGAAATATATCCTGAAACATTCGCGATTGCTCGTGAAATAGGAGACTTCATTACTGAAGCACTTGAAGTAGAAGTGCCAGATGAGGAGGTTGGGTTTATAACCCTTCATTTAGAGCGATGTCATACAGAACCTGAACATAAAAAATAATTGCGGAAACGACCTGTATGGAAATGGAGATGAGAAAACCATGTTAGAACGATTGTTTAGTAGGAAAAAAGAAGAGGTAATCAAAGCACCGTTACAGGGGAAGATAATCAAAATTGAAGAGGTCCCTGATCCAACTTTTTCAGAAAAAATGATAGGTGAAGGAGTTGCAATCATACCAAGTGAAGGTAACGTTGTTTCCCCTGTTAAAGGAGAAATCATTCAGTTATTTCCGACCAAACATGCTATTGGTATTCGTTCGGAAAGCGGCTTAGAAATTTTAATACATATCGGTTTGGAAACGGTTTTGATGAAAGGCGAAGGATTCACGGCTAATGTGAAGCAAGGGGATAAAGTGAATGCGGGTGATTCATTAATTGATTTTTCTCTAGAACTAGTAAAGGAGAAAGCAAAAAGCGTGATAACTCCGATTGTGGTTACAAACGGAGATCAAATCGATTACCTTGAAATGGAAAATCACGAGGAAGCTAAGTTGAATGAAACACCTGTTATGAAGTTGAGAATGAAATAAACTAGGTGCTCTTTTTAAATAATTGACAGGAGTGAAGCATATCATGAAGGGGCTGCTCCAACAGGTTCGTGAAAAGACCTGTTGGGCAGCCCCTTCGGATGATAAACTCAGAATTCGGCTAATAATATTTAAACTTTCTTGTGACTTGCTTTTTAAACAGCTAAAATAAGGGGTAAGGTTTACAATAATNCAGCCCCTTCGGATGATAAACTCAGAATTCGGCTAATAATATTTAAACTTTCTTGTGACTTGCTTTTTAAACAGCTAAAATAAGGGGTAAGGTTTACAATAATAGAGGTTGTTCAAAAAGTCCGGTAAAAATAGCTGTCGAATTTCTTCGTTACTCGGTCTCTCCGGTCCTCACGTATTAAACGTATACGATCCGGTCCTCGAGACTGTCGTGCCTCGAACTTCTCGGCTCTTTTGATCCTCCTTTTTGAACACGCACTAATAGTTATTTGAATGGATAGGTTAATGCAACAAAGAAACCTATAAATATTACGATGTATCTTACGAGATTAAGAGACAATATTCGTTGAGTTATAGCTATTCTGTATTACAGGAAAGTAGGGTTGTATTCATATGATCGTTGTCAGTTCTTGCTTGGCCGGTAAAGAATGTAGATATAATGGGACTCATCGTTTAGTCGATAAAATTCAAGAGCTTGTGAAACAAAATAAAGCAATGATGGTATGTCCCGAATTACTCGGAGGTTTTTCTACTCCAAGAGAACCAGCAGAAATTGTTGGAGGTACTGGGGAGGATGTATTAAAAGGGAAAGCTGCAGTAATCAGTCAATCTGGTGCCGACGTTACTTCTATGTATATAGATGGAGCATTTAAAGCACTGGAAATCGTACAACAAGTTCAGGCAACGCACATTGTTTTAAAAGAAGACAGCCCTTCTTGTGGCAGTATCCAGATATATAATGGAGAATTTTCTGGTTCAAAAATAAATGGAGAAGGTGTGACTACGGCTTTATTGAGAAAAGAAGGCTTTAATGTGATTTCAGAACAGAAATTTTGGGAACTTACTTTATCTGATTAAGATCCATCTCTTTTATACAACTTATAAAGCAGTTTAAAATCAAAGCGCTGGGGGCTTATCATAATGAGTGAACTGAATGAGTTATTCCGTAAACGAATAGGTTTTCCTGAAAATGAAAAGCTTACCTTTGAAACGTTGGATAACCTTCTTGAAAAGACAGCAGTTTCCATCCCTTTTGAAAATTTATCTATGATTGCAAAGAAAACTAGTGGGATCACAAAGGAAAACTTAATGAAAAAGCTTTTAGTAAACAATGAAGGCGGACTTTGCTATGAATTAAATCCGATTCTGTACTTTTTCTTAGTTGACAATGGTTTTGATGCGAGCCTAGTTCGTGGAGAAGTTTACGATAATGAAATGAACAAATGGCCAAATCTTGGGGAAACACATGTCGCTATTCTTTTAAGACACGAAGAGGAAATCTATTTAGTTGATACAGGTTTTGGAGGAAACTTGCCATTGAGACCAGTTCCGGTAAGCGGAGAACCCATTACCACTAGGAATGGGGAATTTCGGGTCAAGAAGATGGAGACTAATTACGGTGACTATATTCTTGAAATGAAGCTGAAGCATAAACATACAGAATGGAAAATTGGTTATGCCTTTGATTCAAGACGTCCTGTATTGGATGTATCTGAATTTAATGAAATCCAAACCATTCTAATTGAAAAAGAAGAGTCTCCTTTTAACAAAAATCCCCTGATCACCCAGCTTACAAACAACGGAAATAAGACCTTGACGAATGGAACTTTTACGCAATGGGTGGACGGGAAAGCGACTAAAGAGGAAATCGGTGATACACGATTCACTGAACTTGCGAAACTACACTTTGGACTTAGAGCCTGAAGGATAGAGGGTTCAGGGTGACACTATATCTAGTGCCCTCAGTGCTGTAAGATAAATATAGAAAGCTTAATGGATGTTTCCTTTTGAAAATTGCAGTTTAACGATAACATTTAACTAACATATTTCATCCGATTTATATACATTGTACGGAAGTGAAATGGAGTGATTGATTATATGAAAAATATTATTTTAACCCACGCACGAATAGCAGCGGATCAAATGATAGAAAGCGGTTATGTTTGGATTAAGGGTAACCAGATTCATAAACTTGGTGAGATGAAAGATTGTCCACCGTTAGAATCAGCAGATGAGATCATCAATTGTGAGAAGGCAGAGTGGGTCATACCAGGTATGATCGATGTACATATTCACGGTGCAGGTGGAAGTGATGTGATGGATGCAACATCGGAAGCTCTCGAGACGATGGCGAAGCTTTTACCAGAGGAAGGGACAACATCCTTTTTAGCGACGACCATAACGAGCCCGAAACCAAACATTGAGGCAGCTTTGGAAAATACTGCAAAGTACATGGCGAAGAAAAATCAGCAAGGACAAGCAGAAATCATTGGTATCCATTTAGAAGGCCCATTTATTAATAAGGAGAAAAAGGGAGCACAGCCTGAAGAACATATTATTAAACCTAATGTATCGTTATTTGAAAAGTGGCAGAAACTCTCGAATGACGCTATAAAATTAGTGACATTGGCACCAGAGCTTGATGGTGAACACGCACTTATTCGCCATTTAGCTGATACGGGCGTTGTTGCCTCAATGGGGCATACAAGTGCGAACTATGAAGAGGTGAAGCAGGCTGTCCGAAGCGGGTTGTCTCATGTAACTCATTTATACAATGGGATGAGTGGTGTACATCATCGTGAGCCCGGAGCAGCAGGTTCTGCACTTTTGATGGATGAGCTAATGGTAGAGGTTATTCCGGATGGGATTCATTCCCACCCAGACATGGTGAAGCTTGCATATCGAACAAAGGGCGCCAATCACCTCGTATTAATTACAGATTCTATGCGAGCCAAATGCTTGAAAAATGGAACATATGATTTAGGCGGTCAAGAAGTTCAGGTAGAAAATGGGCGTGCTGTCCTTGAAAGCGGTTCGTTGGCAGGAAGTGTTCTAAAGCTTTCTGAAGGACGTCGAAATATGCAGCAGTGGACTAAGGCAAGTATTGAAGAACTAGTAACGATGACATCTGTAAATCCAGCTAAGGAATTAGGTATTTTCAATAGTAAAGGTTCATTAGCAGAAGGAAAGGATGCGGATATTGTCTTAGTGGACGAAGAGGGAGATATCTTAGTAACTATTTGCCGAGGGGAAGTAGCTTTTCAAAAGCCGGGTCATAGCTTTATAGACGTAAATGCAAAATGACTGGGAACTGAACTTAATTAAATCAGTAACGTGTGAAAAAGGGATAATGTCCTTCAAAACATATATCCCAACGAAAAATTGAGGTTATCGAAGCCCTTGGTAAAAGTGTTTAAGTATTAAGACAGAGGCTCCAATAGCAGATGCGTCTTTTCCTAATTTCGAAAATACAATAGGGGTGTTTTTAGCTTCCTCAGTTAATCCTCTATTCTTAATTGTTTCTTTAATCGGATCTAAAATAAAGTTACCTGATTGAGCTACTCCACCACCCAATATAATACGCTCAGGGTTTATCATATGAATTAAATTAGTAATGCCGATACCAAGATATCTTCCGGTTTGATTGAGTAATTCGATACTGAATGGATCGCCTTGTATTGCTGCTTTATGAATGATACTACCATCGATACGGTCTAAATCATCACCTGCAAGCTCCCTTATATACGATGACTTACCAGCTTTTAGTGCCTTTATAGCATTTTCGGCTATTGCGGGACCAGCTGCTAACGCCTGTAGACAACCATAATTTCCGCAACTGCAAAGCGGACCAGAAAGGTCGATGGTCATATGACCGATCTCCCCGGCTATAAAGTGCTCTCCTTGATACAATTCCCCTTTTATAGTAATACCTGCACCAATCCCATGTCCGACATTGATCCCCACCAATTTGGATGCTTGGTTCCCATTTCCTATCCAGGATTCACCAAGAGTCATGGTTTTGGCATCATTTTCAACTCTAACCAACATATTATACTCTGCCTCAAGTTCGGATTTTATAGAGATATTATAAGTATCAAAGAAAGGAGCATACAAGGATACACCAGTTTCGGTATTGACAATTCCATGCATTCCAATGCCTATTCCTAAGAACCTCTTATGAAAATGCTCTTCCTTTTCAATCAAGGTACTTATCCCTTTTTTCATTGTATTTAACAATTGATTAGCACTCGGGATTTCTAGGGTGAATCTATCAACGGGAAAACCGTGTAAATTTGCAACTATAAATTTCATGGTGAATTTCCCAACGTCAATCCCGATAATGAAAAATTGGTCCGCTCGAATTTCTAAAAAGGTCGGTTTCCGTCCCCCATGAGATACTCCTTGTGTGGTTTCAAGAATAAATTGTTCATCAATTAATTCTTTAACAATGTTCCCGACAGTAGGAGGGGTAAGCTTCGTTTGCTTCGCTATTTCAGCACGTGAAATAGGAGCTTTTTCTCGTATCATATTTAACACTGTAGAGCGATTGATAGATTTCATCAATTGAAAGCTTCCGCGTTTATAATCATTAGACAATCTAGTATCCTCCGATCATCGAAATCCAAAGTTCTTTATTTATTTTAGAGTTCCGCTTTTCATAGGGTTTTGAGAACAGAATACACACTAATATCCTTCGGCTCAATTTCTAGTTTAACATACAATTATAAAAATAAATTAAATTAATTAACTAAAATTCTGAAAACTTATTGATTCGTGTTTACGAGCGTGTTAATCTGTATTAAATGATTAACAATTCTGATTTTTGGTTTTAAAGCCACTGGAATACATAGGCGAGGAGGGTGTATTTTCGTTAGTTAATAAATTAATTTTACTAAGTTCTTCAAAGAAACACAATGACTAATATCAATGGGAGGGTCATTCCGTGAAGAAATTCTCTGTTTGGTTATTTGTTTTATCGATGGTTGGATCATTGTTTTTAAGTGGTTGTCAAAGTGAAGAGGCGGGTGGTTCAGGGGATCAAGTTACATTAGATGTAACGATACGTTGGGTCTCGGCTGCTGATATTATTGAAAATGAAATTATACCAGCATTTGAAAAGAAAAATCCGAATATCAATGTTAAAATCCAAAAAAGTTTCAATACCAGTTACACGCAATCACTACAAGCAGCTGTGAATGGAGGCAATCTTCCAGATATTTTTGCTTCTCATCCAAGTCTTCCAGTACGTAAATTATACGACCTCGGCGTTCTTCATAAGCTGGATGAGGTCATTGGAGATCACAAAGACGAATATGAGCAAGGTACTTGGACGCAGGGAAGTACAGTAATGGAAGACGGTAGTATATATGCGTTTCCATTTATGACCGGACAGAAAGACTCCTTTCTTATGTATTACAATAAGGAAGTTTTAGAACAAGCAGGGTTAAGCAAAAAGGACGTTCCCAAAACATGGGATCAATTAGTAAAGGTTTCCAAGATTATTAATGAAAAAACAGATAGCTACGGGGTAATTGTTGGGATGAAATCACCCTGGGTAGCTGAAGGAGCTCTTACTCAAATGGCATCCGCAATCACCCCTGAGGTTATGGCACCAACGTATTATGATCCTATAAACGGTGAATATAACTATCACACCGATGGTACGATCCAATCAATTGAGTACTTCAAAAAACTGATGGATGAGAAAATATTACACCCTAATAGTTTAACGTTAGAACCAGAAGAGGCTCCTGCCCTTTTTGCAGGTGGACAAGCTGCATTTTTATTTGATGGGGCATGGAGAGGTTCAAATCTGATGCAAGATGGCTTTGAAAACTTTGGAAGCGCTTTAGTGCCAACGAAAGATGGAAAAGAACAATACTTAGGCTATCAAGGGAATTTAGCTGCAGGTCTTCTCGTTAATAAAGATACCGAACATTATGAGGAAGCGAAATTGTTTCTTAAATATATTATCGATCATGGATATGAGCAATTAGTTAAGAATGGATCACAGTTTTCACCTATTCCGAAGATTAACGAAAAATATGCACCTGATAATGTTGTTGGGGATACGTTCCAATTGCAGTCTGATACCTTTATACCAGCACCAAATCCTGTTTACAATAATGAAAATGCACCAACCGTTACAGCTGAAATGAGTGGTAAAGGACCCCAAGAGACAGTTGGAGATGTACTTGTCGGATATTTAACGGGTCAAATTTCTGACTTGGAAGGAACATTAAAAACCATGTCCGAGGAGAAAAACAAAGCACTCATGGACGCTATTAAAAAGGTTCAGGAGGATGGGGTGGACATTGATCAATCCGCTTGGAAGTTTGAAGATTGGAAACCTTTCGAGCCTTATAAGAAGAAAGAGTAAATCTTTTTGAACACGCACTTTTAGAAGTGTCTGCCTTAAGGAGGCACTTCTTCTCCCTTTTAGGAAGTAAAGTAAGTATAAAAGTTTGCTACAAAGATGCAATGTCTAACTGCAGCGCCCAGGTGCTCGAGGTCGCTTCGGTTCTTTCACAAACACAAAAAGCGTGTTATGTGGCAGAATCTCCAGCGCTTGTCACACCTGAACAGGGCGCTTCCGCTTTTCAATAATGTCTAGCTGCAGCGCCCAACCCCTTGGATCACTTCAGTCCCACTGCGGCGGCAACAGCCTCCTCGTTGGCCTTCCAGTGACCTTCGGGGCTGAACAGGGCGCTTGCGCTTTTCTTGATAGGAGGTATTACAATGGCTGAAGTTGTTAAGAAGACCAATAGTAGTACGGTTATGAAGACGAACAGTGTTAATCGTTTACATAGGAAAAGAAAGATATGGGCGTACGTATTTATTTTTCCACAATTGCTATTCTTTATCGTTTTTACCATTTATCCAATTATCATGAGTTATGTCTATTCTTTCTATGATTGGCCAGGAATTGGTGCGCTTGATGATTTTGTTGGACTCGATAATTTTGTTCGAGCTTTACAGGATCCAAGCTTTTGGAATGCTTTTAAGAACACCTTTATCTATATGATTGGTGTCACAGTGTTATTGTTACCTACTAGTTTACTTGTCGCTATGCTCTTAAATAATGTTTTGAAGAGAAGCACCGTATTTTACAGGACCCTTTTTTTCTTACCAGTTGTAACGACTACAGCGATTGTCGGGATCGTCATGAGAAAGGTCTTTGGAGCCGGAGGAATCTTTGATGAAATATTACTGACATTAGGGATTATCGATGCTCCATTTGCCTGGCTCGGTTCTCCAGTAACAGCGATGATCATCGTAATTGTTGTTGGTGCATGGAAATTCTTTGGAATGATGATGGTTTATTGGTTAGCAGGTTTACAAACGTTACCTAAAGATGTATTAGAAGCAGCTAGTATCGATGGCTGTAAAACGTGGCAAAAGTTAAGATATGTCATTATACCGATCCTGATGCCAGTAGCATTGGTAATTATATTATTGTGTGTAACAAGTAGTCTTCATGTATTTGATTTAGTACTGACATTAACAGGCGGAGGCCCTTATTACAGTACAGATGTTGTTGATTTATATATTTATCGATATGCATTTAACCCAGATTTAGGATTACCATCAATGGGTTATGCATCAGCAGCTGGTGTGGTGTTTGGGGTTGCGGTGTTTGCGATTGTCCTATTGCTCGGTTGGTTATTGAGAAAGTCAAGGATATAAAGAGGGAGGCGCCAAGAGATGAAAAGATTCGGGCCAAGACTATTCTTACACATCGCTTTGTTAATAGGGGGAATTATTTGGATTTATCCGTTCATTTGGATGATTTCTGCCTCACTAAAAAAGAATTTTGAGCTGTTTAACTCTGGCTTATCTATAATTCCTAAAGAGGCTCAATGGGGGAACTATGTTCGAGCATGGGAAGAAGCTAATTTTTCGGGCTATTTTTTTAATACGTTGATCATAACCGTATTTACCGTATTAATTGTACTCATATTGTGTGCATTAACAGGATATGCATTAGCTCGAGTAGACTTCCCTGGTCGAAAGGTATTCATTTTTTTAATAACAGCAACGATGTTCATTCCAAAAGGGTATACGATTATCCCAATCTACATGATTATTAAAAATCTAGGCTTATTAAATACGCTTGGGGGAGTCATATTAGCTGAATCTAGTAGTGCACATGTTTTGTTTATCCTGTTATTCATGGCCTATTTCAGCAAGCTGCCAAAAGAGCTGGAAGAATCTGCAGTAATGGATGGGGCAGGTTTCCTTCGAACATTTTGGACGATCATGCTTCCATTATCTAAGCCGATTATTGCTACGGTTGCGATTATGCAATTCATTTGGACATGGAACTCTTTCTTTATTCCATTAATTTTCACACTAAATAAACCTGAATTAAGAACACTGGCAGTTGGAATGTACTCATTTGTTGGCGAACACTCAGTAGATTGGGTCGGAATGGCGGCAGGGGCAACTATTTCTTTATTACCAGTCATAATCATTTTCATCGTTTTCCAACGCTTTTTCATTGAAGGTGTATCAGGTTCAGTTAAAGGTTAAAAGAGTAGATCCAGAGGGGGAATGGTCTTGAAACCGAATATTTTATTGATTACAACAGATCAACAGCACTGGAATACTATAGGAGCATTTAATTCAGAAATATTGACCCCGAATATTGATCGCTTAGTAAAGGAAGGGACAACGTTTTCACGAGCATACTGCCCTAATCCAACATGTACTCCCTCAAGAGCCTCAATTATAACAGGGAAATACCCAAGCCAACACGGTGCCTGGAGTATCGGGACTAAATTGTCGGAGGATGAACCAACGCTTGGGAAAGAGTTGATAAGTAACGGGTACACAACATCGTTAATAGGGAAAGCGCATTTTCAGCCACTTCAGTCAAGTGACGAGTTTCCTTCACTAGAATCCTATCCGATCCTTCAGGATTTAGATTATTGGAAGAACTTCAATCAATGCTTTTACGGATTCAACCATGTCGAGCTTGCGAGGAACCATGTCAATGAACCGCATGTTGGACAGCATTATGCAATTTGGATGGAGGAGAAAGGTTGTGGAAATTGGCGTGACTATTTTTTACCTCCAACAGGTACGATGGATCCAGCTCAAGAATACACATGGCCAATTCCGGAGAAATTCCATTATAATACATGGATTGCTGAGCGAACAAATGAAAAATTAAAAGAGTATAAAGATCACGAAGAACCATTCTTTTTGTGGTCTAGTTTTTTCGACCCTCACCTTCCATATCTAGTACCAGAACCTTGGGATAAAATGTACGATCCAGATAAACTTACCATCCCAAGTTTAAAAGAAGGGGAGCATGATTTGAATCCTCCCCATTTCCAAAAAACCCAAGAGAATGAAGCTGATTTTAGTGAATACCGAGAGACAGAATTCGGAAATATCGGGTTTCATTCGCACTCTAATATAACTGAGGATCAAAAGAAGAAAGATATGGCTGTTTATTACGGAATGATCAGCATGTTAGATAAATATGTTGGCAAAATTCTGGACCAGATAGAGGAGTTGGGACTTCGTGAAAATACGATTGTTGTCTTCACATCAGATCATGGTCATCTATTCGGCCAGCATGGATTACATGATAAGGGAGGGTTTCATTATGAAGATTTGTTGAAGATCCCTTTTCTTGTTAGGTATCCAGGGGTTGTTCCAGAAAATAAAGTTTCTGCTTCGCTGCAATCACTCGTGGATTTAGCTCCAACATTGCTTAGTCTAACCAAATCAGATCATTACCACATGAAGATGTCGGGTGTCGATCAGAGTGAGGTGTGGAAGGGAGAAAATTCAGATGCACGAGATCATATTATATGTGAATTTCGTAAACAGCCCACACGTGTACATCAAAAAACATTTGTAAATGATCGTTATAAAATCACAGTCTATTATAATCAAAATTACGGTGAGCTCTTTGACTTAGAAGAAGATCCAAATGAATGGGAAAACCTCTGGGATGATGATGATTATCAGGGATTGAAGAAGGAATTATTACTCCGATTTTTATGGGGAGAGCTGGGAAAGGAGATCCTTCCTATGCCTCGTATAGCTGGAGCGTAAATGGTGAATACACGATTTAAATTGAAAGGGGAATTTTTTATGGGAGATCTTAAAGTCTCGAATGGTGAACTATTGCTTGATGAAAAGCCGATTCAATTAATATCAGGAGCCATTCATTATTTCAGAATGGTACCTGAACAATGGAAGGATCGATTAGAGAAGTTAAAGGCTTGTGGCTTTAATTGTGTTGAATTCTATATTCCGTGGAATTTACATGAACCACGACCAGGGGAATATAACTTTGAAGGGATCGCGAATGTAAAAAAATTTATAGAGCTTGCGGATGAGTTAGGTTTGCTGGTTATCGTGCGACCAAGTCCGTACATCTGTGCTGAATGGGAGTTTGGAGGACTTCCTTCATGGCTATTAAAAGATGAAAATATTCGACTGCGATCAAGTGACCCTTCATTCCTGAAATATGTCGATCGATACTTAAAAGAAATCCTTGGTGTGCTAAAGCCATTCTTAAGTACTAATGGTGGTCCGATTATCGCCATGCAAATAGAAAATGAATACGGAAGCTATGGAACTGATCAAAATTATTTGAAGCATTTAAGGGATGTCATGATTGATAATGGCATGGATGTATTGTTATTCACATCTGATGGTCCAATAGACTTCATGCTGCAAGGTGGAACAATTGATGGGACGTTAGCGACGGTGAACCTTGGTTCTAAATCGGATCAAGCCTTTGAAAAATTAGAGAAGTTTTATCCGAATTCACCTAAAATCTGTATGGAATACTGGAATGGTTGGTTTGATCATTGGGGAGAAGAGCATCATACACGGGATTATACAGATGCTGCAGAGACTTTTAAACATATGTTGGAGTCTGGCGTATCTGTTAACTTTTATATGTTCTATGGTGGCACTAATTTCGGATTTTACAATGGAGCTAATTTCTCAGATCACTATCAGCCTACCATTACGAGCTATGATTATGATGCTCCATTAACAGAGGCGGGAGACTATACGGAGAAATATCATGCTATTCGTAAAATTATCGCAAACCATACAAAAAAAGAATTGCCACCACTTCCTAAAGAATCACCTAAAAAAAGCTATGGAAAAGTAGAACTCAACAAATCGATATCCTTATTTGATGCACTCCCTGTATTAAGTAAAGCCGTACATTCACCTGATCCATTACCGATGGAAAAGGTAGGACAAGATTATGGTTTCATACTGTACAGAAAGTTTTTAAAAGGACCAAGAGATAACATGATTCTTAACTTACAAGAGGTACGAGATCGAGCACTGATTTTTCTTGATAGTAAGTATCAAGGAGTGATCGATCGGTGGGAAGAGTCAACCGTAGCGTTTTCTGTTCCTAAAGAAGGTGTGCAATTAGATATATTAGTCGAGAATTTAGGACGTATCAATTATGGGCCACAATTAAAAGATCCTAAAGGAATCACTGAAGGTATACGACACGGACAACAATTTCTTCATAATTGGGACATCTATCCTTTACCGCTCGACAACCTTACTGATTTATTATTTGCTGATAACGATCTCGCACAAGGTCCGGCTTTTTTTAAAGGACATTTTCAAGTAGATGAACCATGTGATACATTCCTTGCGCTGCCAGGGTGGAAAAAAGGAGTGGTTTTCATTAATGATTTCAACATTGGTCGGTATTGGGAAAAAGGTCCTCAAGAAACATACTATGTTCCGGCTTCATTGTTGAAAAAAGGTGAAAATGAGTTGAAGATTTTTGAGGTTCATGAAAGTAAGAATAAGGAAGTTGATTTTGTCGATAAACCGAAGCTTGGTTGAATAATCGAACCCCTCGGATCATTTAATGAGGGGGTTCTTATTTTACACGTTAAGAAAGTATAAAAATACTTTCTATAGTATAAGCGCAACTACGTCGACCACCTGCGCTAAGGCTTGGCGCTAGCCAAGTTTTCTTTACACTAATTCTTTCCATAGATTTGAGGGGATCCATGTTGGAACAACTGAAACAAACATTCATAGAGACATTCGGTTCAATAAATGAGGTGCAAATCTTCTTTGCACCCGGTCGTGTCAACTTGATTGGAGAGCATACAGATTACAATGGGGGCCATGTATTTCCATGTGCATTAAGTATTGGAACATATGCAATAGCAAGAAAACGAAACGATCGAAAAATCAGGTTATATTCGATGAATTATGCTGAGGCAAGTGTCATCGAAGTTGACTTGAATGACTTGTCATTTGATGATGCGCACGGTTGGGCGAACTATCCAATCGGGGTTGTATGGACCTTCTTGCAATCTAACTATTCAATAACCACCGGCTTCGAAGTAGCTTTTTACGGAAACATTCCTAATGGTGCAGGATTATCATCATCGGCTTCTATAGAACTAGCAACTTCTATTGTGTTAAAAGAGCTATTCGAGTTTGATATTGAAAAATTAGATATGATTAAGCTCTCGCAAAAAGCAGAGAATGAATTCGTAGGGGTAACCTGTGGAATTATGGATCAATTTGCTATTGGTATGGGGAAAAAAGACCACGCCATTCTATTAAACTGTGACACGTTGGAATATGTATATAGTCCTATTTTGTTAGAGGAATACGCCATGATTATTGCAGATACGAACAAGCGTCGAGGGTTGACTGATTCAAAATACAATGAACGAAGAAAGCAATGTGAAGAAGCACTGAAAACATTAAAGAGAGAGCTGGATATCGAAACACTTGCTGACCTAACTAAGGATGATTTTGAAAAGCATAGACTTCTAATTGAAGACCCCATTATCCAGAAGAGAGCAAAGCATGTCGTTTATGAAAATAGGCGGACGATAGAAGCGGTTGAGAAGCTGAATCGAAATGATATCAACGGTTTCGGCCGATTAATGAATGAATCACATCGATCTTTACGTGATGATTATGAAGTATCATGCAAGGAGTTAGACGTTCTGGTGAAGGCCGCCTGGAATGAAGATGTAATCGGTTCAAGAATGACAGGTGCAGGGTTTGGAGGCTGTACAATTAATATCGTGGCACGAGGTAGGGTGGATTCTTTCATCGAAAGAGTAGGTTCAGCTTATCGTGAGCTAACAGGCCTTGATGCGGACTTTTATGTTGTTGAAATTGGGGATGGAGTAACAACACTTTAAGGAGGGTTTAGCAATGGCCGTACTCGTATGTGGAGGTGCTGGATATATTGGAAGTCATGCTGTCGTCCAATTACTTGATGAGAATGAAGAAGTTATCGTTGTTGATAACCTGGAGAAAGGCTATAACGAGGCAATTCTAGCTGGAGCGTCATTTTACCATGGGGATCTGCGCTCACAACAATTCATTGATCAAGTTTTTGAAGAAAATAGAATTGATTCGGTCATCCATTTCGCCGGTAATTCTCTCGTAGGAGAAAGTGTCATGGATCCGTTGAAATATTACGACAACAATATTTCTAGTACGATTTCTCTGTTAAGAGCGATGGCCAAGTATGATGTCAAGGATATTGTATTTTCTTCAACGGCAGCAGTATACGGTGAACCTGAGCAGATACCGGTTAGTGAGGATGCTCAGACATTACCAACAAACCCTTATGGTGAAACAAAGCTTGCGATCGAAAAAATGCTGAAATGGAGTGAGCGAGCATATGGGATCCGCTATGTTTCACTTCGCTATTTCAATGTTGCAGGGGCGGATCCATTGGGTCGGATTGGTGAAGATCACCGTCCTGAAACCCATTTGATTCCTATTGTATTAGAAGTCGCACAAGGGAAACGAGAGAAGGTCATGATTTACGGTGATGATTATTCAACAAATGATGGGACCTGTATTCGCGATTATATCCATGTAAATGACTTGGTTGGTGCACATTTATTAGCGATCAAAAAACTTAAAAAAAGTCGAGAAAGTGCGGTTTACAATCTTGGGAACGGTAAGGGGTTTTCAGTAAAAGAAGTGATTGATGTCGCTAGAAAAGTAACGAATCATAGCATACCAACAGAGATAGCCCCACGGAGAGCTGGTGACCCTGCAAAGCTTGTTGCATCATCAAAAAAGGCGGTTCGAGAACTAGGATGGGAACCTGGATATGCTGATCTTGAGACAATTATACAAACTGCCTGGACTTGGTTCCAAAACAATCCGCATGGGTACAGTAAATAAGGTGACGGGGGGATAAAAGGATGACAATCCATCATAGTATTGATCGACTGATTAATTATGGCTTGAAAAAGGATCTGATCTCTGTTTGGGATATCGATTATATACGCAATTCACTCTTTCTTCTATTCAAACTAGATGGTGTTGATCAGCCCCGATATATGATCGAGGAGCAACTAGATACTCCAGGTCCAATCCTTGAAGACATGCTAGATTATGCTGTCCAGAGAGGATTAATTGAAGACAATACCATTACAAAAAGGGATCTATTCGATCCGAAAATCATGGGTCGCCTTGTCCCTAACCCATCGGAAGTAATCAGTGAATTTTTCCGTCTATACGAGGTAGAAGGTTCGGTAGCAGCAACTACTTATTTCTACCGTTTATCAAAGGATACTCATTACATACGTACGGATCGAATAAATAAAAACAAAAATTGGTATAGCAAAACAGAATACGGGGACCTTGAAATCACTATCAATCTTTCAAAGCCAGAAAAGGATCCAAAAGCAATTGCAGCAGCGAAGGCAAACTCTTCAGCTACCTATCCGAAGTGCTTGTTATGTAAAGAAAATGTAGGCTATGCAGGTAGACTTGATCATCCTGCAAGGGAAAATCATCGCATCATTCCGATTGATCTAGAAGGTGAGCAATGGTTCCTTCAGTACTCACCATATGTGTATTATAACGAGCATGCGATTCTCTTTTCAGGGGATCACAGACCGATGAAGATTTCAAAAGAGGGGTTTGATCGGTTGTTACAATTCACCGAGCGGTTTCCACATTATTTTATCGGATCGAATGCGGATCTCCCGATTGTAGGTGGATCTATTCTGAGCCATGACCACTTCCAGGGGGGTCGCCATGAATTTCCGATGGCAAAAGCATCTGTACAAGAGATGTTCAATATCGACGGTTTTGAGGATATACATGCAGGAATTGTTCAGTGGCCGATGTCGGTCATTCGGCTTATCGGAGCGAACCGAAACCGGGTATCCGAGCTTGGTGGTATGATTCTAGAGTCTTGGCGTAGCTACAGTGATGAAAAGGTTGGTTTGTTGGCTGAAACCGATGGTGAACAGCATAACACCATAACGCCTATTGCTCGTAATCGTTGTGGTGAATTTGAGCTTGATCTAGTGTTACGAAATAATCGTACGTGTAATGAGTACCCGATGGGCATTTTTCACCCTCATGCGGAAGTCCATCATATAAAGAAGGAAAATATCGGTTTAATCGAGGTAATGGGCTTGGCGGTCTTGCCTGGTAGATTAATAGAAGAAATGAATCAACTAGCAGATTACATTATCCAGGGTGAACTTGATACGAAAGCAATAAATGATGAATTCACTTCAGGACATGTCATCTGGGCTCAAGAAATCATAACTAATTATACGGCGCAAACAAAAGCTACTATTCATGAAATTTTAAAACAGGAAATTGGAAACCGATTTTTGACAGTTCTTGAGCATGCAGGTGTGTTTAAGCGTAATAAGGAAGGAATAAATGCTTTCTTAAGGTTTATTGAACAAATCAAGCCATCGGGGGAATCGGGATGATCGATTTAAAAGGATTCTCAGTATCGACATATAAAGGTATCGAGTCTATCACACTTGAAAATGATCATATTCGTTGCATTATTCTCCCTTCATATGGAGGGAAAATGGTCAGCTTTTATGATAAGAAGGTTAAATATGAATGGCTATATCAATCTAATCAAGATTTTCTTTCCATTCCTTCATATGGAGCCGATTTTTCGAAATATGATTCAAGCGGATTCGACGAGATGTTTCCAGGAATTGATCCTGGGCCACACCCGAATTCGTATAAAATGATTCCTGATCATGGTGAAGTTTGGACGCTTCCGTGGAGCGTGACGCCAACAGACGTTGGAATTGAAATGGAGGTTAAGAGCCCTACGTTCCCTTACACGTTAAAAAAATCAATGAGGTTAACGGAATCGGGTGTAGATATTCACTATGAGGCAACCAATACGAGTGATGAATCGTTTCCGTTTATATGGGCACCGCATGCATTGATGAAATTAAAAAGTGAGACTCTGATAGATTTGCCGAAGGGGTTGAGTCAAATAATCAATGTTGAACTGAATACAAAGCATTTAGGGGGATGGGGCACTTTGCATTCATACCCAAAAACGCATTCCGTTTCTACAGGTGAACCAATTGATTTATCACGGCTTGAACCAATGGAAACATCTACTATTGAAAAATTTTATTTTAATGAGCATTTGCAGGAGGGCTGGTGTTCGCTTGTTCAACCAGACATTAGTCGTAAGCTCACTTATTGGTTCCCAATCGAGAAAGTTCCATTCCTCGGGGTGTGGAAGACACGCGGCGGCTATAGAGGTGAGTACAATGTGGCACTAGAGCCTTGTACAGGTGTTTACGATGATGTATATCTTGCAGAAAAAATCGGAAAATCATCAAGCATACCTCCATATGGGTCGTATACATGGTTTCTTAAAATTGATGTTGGAAGTACATAAGGGGTGTTTCGCTCAAGGGAAAAAAGTATTAAAAAATTGATAGGAGGTTCCGATTTGTAAAGTTAAAACTAAAGGGTTTGGAACCAGATACCGTATACATGTGTGAATCGCTGCAGTTGACAGCATCTGGCCAGTACTTTATGGAGAATGGCTTCATCTGGGAAATAAAAAACGACTTTGATTCTGCCTTGTTTCAACTTAATAGAATACAAGGGTAGGGTGCTAGCTGATTGGCTACTTGTATTTCATCCAATCGTCTCACCTGAGAGGAGGTGATGGGTCACGTTTTTCACTGTTATAGATCGGCCTAAATTTCAGTAGGGAAGAGGAGGAAACGAAGCTATCAGGAAACTAGAGGAGGGTTTAAATTAGTGGTTAAAAAGTATCATAGTTTAAAGGTAGTTTTGGGTATCGTGTTTGCCTGGATGTTGGTGGTTTCCTCTGTGATATCAGGGTTAGCAGTAAACAAAGTCAATGCTGAAGAGGATGTGGTGACTATCCAGTCTTCTGACCTCAGTGTCCAGGTGGACAAGCAGTTTCCCCGCGTCATTCAGTACACCTGGAACAGTAATGGAGCTGTGCTTTATGGCCAAAGCGATCAGCTGTCGAAAGTCATGATTAACGGGAAGAACTATGAGCCCGATGTGAAGTCGGAAGTAGCCGGTGACGCGGTCATGTATCATATGCAATTCCCGGAAATCGATGTAGAAATGGACGTGAAGCTGGAAGTCACCGATAATATTTTATCATTTAAAGTGACAAAGATCGAAGAAAATGGGAAAACAAAAGTCGAGACACTAGCTATCCCGGATCACAGTATTGTTTCAGTAAAAAGTAGTCAATCGGGAGCACAGCTTTCGAGTGCAACACTTCTATTTAAACCAAGTTATGGTGACTATCCATCAATTGATGAGTATAAACCGATAAAGGAATTGCCTTTGGATGATGAGGCTAATGGAGTAACCATGGCAATCCTGAATACTGACAGTCTTGCTACAGCTATTTCAACAAATGCTTTGGCGGAGCAGGAACGATTAGTATACAAAACGACTGACGAAGGGGAACAAAAACAAACCGGATTGTGGAGTGGTGAATGGACTTACCGCGGCGCAAACGGGGAGGTCGTTGGACTCCCTTATCAAAAGGTTGCAGTAACGCCTGACCAGAATAGAGATGGACAAGTCGATTGGCAAGACGGGGCAATCGCCTTCCGTGACATTATGTTTTTACCAAAGGGATCTGAAGAAATCAAGGATGACGTTATTAACCAGATCTCATTCAACATAGCGAGCCAACCAACCCATCCTTTTTTACGGACATTGGATGAAATTAAGAAAAGTTATTTGTACACAGATGGATTAGGACAATCCATTCTGCTTAAAGGATATCAAAGTCAAGGTCATGACAGTGCTCATCCGGACTACGGCGATAACTACAATAAAGGTGCCGGCGGTCTAGAAGATTTAAAGTATCTCGTTGAAAAGTCGAAAAAATACAACGTTAATTTAGGCGTCCACATCAATCAGCAGGAAATGTACCCCGAAGCAAAGAATTTTCGGTGGGACTTAACGAAGAATGCTGAAAAAGGCTGGCAGTGGATGGATCAATCCTATCATATTAATCAACATGAGGATGTTGAAAAAGGGTATTTTCAGGAACGTCTCCGTGAATTGAAGAAAGATGTTCCGGGGCTTTCATGGGTTTACGTAGATGTATATTTTGATCGAGGATGGTATGCGAATGAAGTTACAAGTACAATTCAGGATGCCGGCTGGGGTGTGCATACCGAATGGATCGATTACATGTGGCCAAATGCCCTTTATTACCATCAGTCAAACCAGTATGATCAGCTCGGTGTTAACAGTCAGATCTTGAGATTTACCTATAACGAATATAAAGATGTATGGAAGAAAAAAGGTTCCATGCTTAAAGGCAGTAGTAACCTGAGCTTTATGGGCTGGATGGGACAAAACAACATACTAAACTGGTCAAAGAGTGTATTTACACAGAACTTGCCGACAAAGTACATGCAGCATTTCCCGATTATGAAGTGGTCCGATCATCGTATCGATTTTAAAGACAATGTGTATGTCACTGATCAATCCGGCACATTGAAAATGTATAAAGACGATAAGTTGATCATGGATGGAGATAATCTATTCCTCGCTTGGAATCCGAAAAAAGAAACGAAGATTTATCACTGGAACCCTGCAGGCGGAGAAACAAGCTGGTCGTTACCAGACAGTTGGGAGAAAGAAAAGAAGGTTGTTCTCTACAAGCTAACCGGCACAGGTAAACAATTTGTTAAAAAGTTGTCTGTAAAAGACGGCGAGGTAACGATTCAAGCTGAAAAAGAGGTACCTTATGTCATTTATCCACATCCGGTAAAGGGACACGGACATACAAAGAAGGGTGACCAAAATACGAAAATGGACTGGGGTGCAGGCGGTATTGTGAATGATCCGCATTTCTTCAGCCACAGTTTCAAACAGTGGAAACGTTTTTCAACAACCGGCGATGTAAGCGATATTTCAATTGTTGATGGAACAAATGGTTATGAAAATTTACAATTTGCCGGGACAAGTGACGGCATGGTGAGCCAGAGAATTGAAGGTCTTGAACCAGGAAATACGTACTCTGCTTCAGTATGGGTCGAAGTTACTGGTAAAAGAAAGGCTGTAATCGGTGTGAAAGATTATGGAGGTTCCGAAGTAACGAATTGGACAGACGTTTCACCTGCCGAACAATATACCGCATCCAATCCGCGGCGCCACAGTAACTTCCAGCGCATGAAGGTTTTGTTTACAGTTCCTGAAGATTATAAATCCGGTTCTGCTACCCTTTATCTCAAGGCGGCAGAAGGCGGCTCTGGTACTAAGGTGCAATTTGCCGATGTGCGTGTCGTTGAAAACAATGGGGCTGATCTACAGGCGAAAGGACATTACTATCATCAAGACTTTGAAAATGTCGATCAGGGATGGGGACCGTTTGTTTACGCACGAAACAGCGGGGACCCAACAATACATCTTTCGGAATTACACAAAGGATATACGAGGGATACCATTTCCGGACGTTACTCGTTGAAAATTTTAGATGCGGGTAAAGGCATGCAAATCCGTACACTTGGTCAAACCCTGCGATTAAAACCGAATCACACTTACAGGATTGGGTTTGATTATCAGGCAGATACATCAGGAATGTACAATTTCGTCGTTCAATCTGATAAAGAGGGAACCAGAATTGTTAATGATACACTTGTGAAAACAACTAACCGACCACTAGACAGTGCACCACCAACAACATTAGAAATACCTAAAGGATGGACGGATAGTCTACCTCCGCAGTATTCTGCACCTCACAAGACGTATGAGCAAACGATTACGACAGGAGGAGCAGGTTGTGGCGATTACTTTATCGCAGTCACGTCACCTGGTGGCAGTGGGGCATTAACAATCGACAATCTTGTTGTGGACGACTTAGGACCTGCAAAGGAAATCGAAGAATGTCCGACGAATCCAACAGGAGAACTTAAGCTGGAAAGTGAATATTTCAACGCAGGTAAAACATCGGAAGTAACAGGTACTTTCACAAACTACAGCAGCAAAACGATAGACGATGTTGACGTTGAACTGAAGGTTCCAGAAGAATGGTCAGTTAAAGCCACTTCTGATACAAAATTCCAATCAGTTGAACCGGGGCAATCGGTATCATTGACTTGGGCTGTCACACCGAATGAATCAGCAAGTGCAGATTCGTATACACTCGGGGCAAAAGCAAGTTTCAAATTTAAAGGATACGAGACGGGTACAACAGCGACCAAAGTTGTGAACATTTTGCCAGATCCACCACAAGAAACAACTTACATCAGTGACCTTGATTGGTTAAATGCATCGAACGGCTGGGGACCTGTAGAGCGAGACATAAGTAATGGTGGACAAGGCTCAGGAGATGGTCAGACGTTGACCATTAACGGAGAAACGTTTGAAAAAGGCCTAGGTGTTCACGCGAACTCTGAAGTTGTCTATTTCTTAGACGGTAATGCGTCAAGCTTTCAGGCAAAAGTGGGTGTCGATGACGAGATGTTAGATTCATCTGCTGCAAGTATCGTTTTCCAAGTTTGGGGCGATGGAAAAAAGCTTTATGACAGCGGCTTAATGACTGCTGAAGACGATGCGAAAAACGTAGATGTAAATATTGAAGGTGTTGAAAATCTGAAACTAGTTGTCACTGATAGCGGAAATGGAGTAGGAAGTGATCACGGGGATTGGGGGGCTGCAAAAGTAATTGTCGAGTAAATGATCTCAATTTGATAGTCTTCCAGTTAGATAATCAGGAGTAATCTGTTGACTCTAATAACCGCGAGGATCTCTCATTTTTACATTTTAGAGATGTATCCTCGCTTGGAGTCAGCTTAGTATTATAATGAAGTTATACATAATAAGGATTGGAGGAGAATTCTAATGAAACCAAACGTTCTACTTATCATGGTGGACCAGATGCGGGGAGATTGTTTAAGTTTACTAGATCATCCTATTGTAGATACTCCAAATATAGATCAACTCGCACGAAATGGTGCCTTTTTTAAAAATGCATATTCCGCTGCTCCATCTTGTGTTGCGGCAAGAGCGGCGGCATTGACTGGGATGTCGCAAACAGCGAATGGCCGTGTAGGTTACATGGATAAAGTTCCATGGAAGTATGAACACACCTTACCCGGTGAATTTGCAAAAGCCGGTTATCACACTCAATGTGTCGGTAAAATGCATGTCTATCCGACGAGAAATCTTTGTGGTTTTCACAATGTTGTTTTGCATGATGGTTATATGCATTACTCACGCTATAAACACAATACCAAAACAACGGAGTCCTTCGATTATTTAGATGATTACTTGAATTGGCTCAGGGAGAAAACAGGATCTAAGAATGACATGATTGATCTAGGACTTGACTGTAATGCATCAACAGTAACAAGACCTTGGCATCTGGCGGAAGAGCTGCATCCAACGAATTGGGTGACGACACAATCAATTGATTTTCTGAGAAGAAGAGACCCATCTAAGCCATTTTTCTTGAAAATGTCCTATGTCAGGCCGCACCCGCCGTTTGATCCACCGCAAGCTTTTTATGATATGTATATTAATGAGGACCTCCCAAAGCCACCTGTTGGGGATTGGGCAGAGAAAGAAGATCCGGATCGAAGCGGTTTAAATCCAGTTACATCCAAAGGAATTGTACCAGAAAAAAGGTTCAAGCGTGCTCAAGCAGCCTATTACGCTTTGATAACACACATCGATCATCAAATTGGCAGGTTCCTGAATGCGATGCAGGAATACGGCGTTTATAACGATACGGTTATCCTTTTTGTATCCGACCACGGTGAGTTGTTGGGAGACCACAATTTATACCGGAAAACACTTCCATATGAAGGAAGTACGAAGATACCGTTCATCATTGCCGACCCAGGAAACAATTTAAACCTAAAGAAGAATATGACTATCAATGAAGTAATTGAGCTAAGGGACATTATGCCAACACTATTGGATGTTGCTAATGTAGAGATTCCGGATAGTGTTGATGGGAAGAGCCTTTTACAGTTATGGGCCGGAGAGGAAGACGTGGAGTGGCGTGATTTTCTTCACGGAGAGCATATGTTTGGTGAACATTCTTTTCACTATATAACAGACGGAAAGGATAAATATATTTGGTACTCACAATCTGGGGAGGAGCAATTGTTTGATTTAGAGCGGGATCCTCAGGAGATGTTTAATTTAGCAGGAAATGATAAGTATGCTGACAAACTGCTAGTAAGAAGAGAACAGCTCATTAAAGAGTTAGAAGGTAGAGAGGAAGGTTATTCTGATGGACTAAACCTTATTGTTGGGCAAAAGCCTAAAGCTTGTCTTCAACATATTTTAGATTAGATGAAGTTCAAACTCTCCAGGCAAACCAAGTGTAAGTGCAATGGAAATGGAAATCAAAAAACTGTTAGCCCATCAACACTTTCAAATCCCTGATGGTTTATGTAAGCAGTTTCTAGTAAAAAAATATCGACTTCGTGCAGCTACTGAGACAGTGACCGAATTACATGCACATCCTAAAGCCATTCGGTACACCCTACTGGCTATCTTATTCTGGCATCGTCATGCCCGAAATCATCGACTCTTTAGCTGATCTTCTAGACGAAATCACTCACAAGTTGGGAAACAAAGCTTTGAAAACTACTCGTAAAGAAGCAGTAGAAGAACTAGATCGAGTAAAAGGAAAAAATAATATCAAAAAATCTTAATTTTTTGATATTTACAAAAACCCTAAAAGGGATTATACTGTCATTAATAGATCGCGATCATTTAAATATCATGATTTTTAAAACGATTCCAAAATACAGCGATTTAGAAAATGATTGCGTATATTGAAAATTAATCTTAAGAATTAAAAAATTTTTGTTATGAGAGGAGTAATTTAAATGGTTAATGCAATTAATGAAAAAAATAGTGCAGGTTCTACAAAAACAAAACAATTAGTTATTGATTCTGATGTACACTCATATTTCAATTCTATTGAAGAGCTTGTTCCTTATTGTGACGAATCGTTACAAAAACGTTTGAATATTGGTCCTTTTAAGAAAAAATCATTTAATGGAAAAGTTGTATCTTCAGGAGAATTTCGTTTCCCTGAATGTCGATATATTAATCCAGGTTCAGTTTTACGTTTAGATGCATTTTCACCAAATGGATCTATCCCTGGAGCTGATCCAGAATTTGTAGCAAAAGATTTATTCGATCGCTCGAATACAGTGTATGGGGTATTAAATTCCGCCAACGCTACAATGGGAGCTTTTCACAACGTGGAAATCGCAAATGAATTTAACTCCGTTTATAATAATTGGCAATATGAAAATTGGATTGAAAAAGATGCCAGATATAAAATGTCTATGCTTGTAACCCCGCTTGACCCTGTAGCCGCTGTAAAGGAAATCGAAAGAATTGGGAAAAAACCTGGAGTTGTAGCCATTAACCTACAAACAACGAGTATTCCATTAGGTAAAAGGCATTTTTATCCGATTTATGAAATTGCAGAAGCATATGGACTGCCAATTCTTATGCACCCAGATTCTGAGTCATCGGGAGAAAATGGGCCAGCACAAGCAGTAGGACCAGCTTCAACTTATATGGAATGGCATGCTTGCTTAGGGTTAATTGCTCAAAGAAATATCGCTAGCTTAGTTTGCGAAGGGGTATTTGAAAGGTTTCCAAAGCTTAAGTTCGTTTTTGCTGAGTATGGAATGGCTTGGCTACCAGGTCTAATGTGGAGACTAGATAAGAATTGGAAGGCGCTGCGTGATGAGGTTCCATGGTTGAAAAATAGACCAAGCGAATATATTAGAAGAAATGTACGTTTAGGTACGCAGCCAATTGAAGAACCATTCCGTTCTAAAGATTTATTAGAAGTTATTCAAATGGCTGGAGCTGAGGATATGCTTCTTTACAGTAGTGATTATCCTCACTGGGATGGAGATGAAGCAGACCGTGTATTCAATAGTTTACCGAAAGACTTAAAAAATAAAATTTTCTATGAAAACGCTTTAAATACTTATAACTTTAACCGGTAGTAGAAAGGAGAACAAAAGATGGGTGAATTAAAAAGTGTGACTCTTTGTTCAGCAGAGGATTTACAACCGGGGGAACGACAGTTAGTAAAAGTTGATGGATCAGAAATTGCTATTTTTAATATTAATGGCCAGTTATATGCCGTTCGAAATAAGTGCCCACATCAAGGAGTATCCATGGTATATGGTTCGATCGATGGAACGATGTTGCCAAGTGATCCTCATACGTACCAATATGGAAAACATAATGAGATTTTACGCTGTCCTTTACATGGATGGGGATTTGATATTAAAACAGGCGAATCTTTGTTTGATGCAGAAAAATGTAAAATAAAGACTTATGATATACGTCAAGAAGGAGATTCAATTGTTCTATATCTTAATAAAGAGCCAAAAATAGTTTCGCTAATAGAAACGAATGCTTGCTTTGTATCATAACAATTAAAAATAAAATTTTTTTATTGCCACAAAGAGATCGCGATCTTTTTGTTATCGAGATCTTTTTGTGGAAGTGTTATTAATAATATCCTGGCATGCTTGATCGTTTATGAGACTACTTTTTACGAATTAGCCTTTCAAATCTATGTATATATGACAATAATTAAGAAAAAGGGAAAACAGCTGGTATTTATGTTAGTAATGTGGAACAAACAAAGCAAGCCATTCATTGGGGAGCCGGTTACATTATAACAAACTTGACTCAAGCAATGACACAATGGGCAAGGCAGTATTTACAAAGTGTAAAGGAATAAAGAGCATTAATAAAGCGTTAGACAGTACTATAACTTTTTAATAATCAAATCCAAATAGTAACGATCCGTTTGAAATAATAAGAAGCCAAGTAAAGAAACGATAAGGAGAGAAAAATTTGGAGCGAAGTGGTTTATCAGAATTAATTCCAACACAAATGAAAGCTGTAGTCGTAACAGACTATGGCGGACTAGAGAAGCTTGAAGAACGGAAAGTACATGTACCGCTTCCAAATGAAAACGAGGTTTTAGTCAAAATATATGCCTGCGCTGTAAATAATTCAGATATTTTAATGCGTGAAGGTCGTTATGGCACTGATGCGAACACAGGGGAAAAAGCGGGATGGAAACGAGAACCCATTTCTTTTCCGCGTATCCCTGGAACTGATGTTGCAGGTGAAATCGTAGCTGTAGGTGCAAATATCGATCCTTCATGCTTGGGGGAGAAGGTTGTATTATTTCCTTTTATTTCTTCAGGACCCGATGGCTTGGAACATATGGCGGAAGATATAACGTTAATGAGTTCTGAGTGTGATGGCGGATATGCTGAATACATTGCATGGCCAAAAGAATTGTGCAGACCGATACCACTATCTAGTTATGTTGAAAGCTCTTCTTTTATTGTTAGTTGTTTTACTGCATGGCATATGATTGAAAAAAGTAAAGTTGTACCCGGAGAAAAGCTTCTTATTTCAGGGGCTACCGGCGGCGTAGGTTCTTATGCTATTCAAATTGCATCAAAAGTATTTGGGGCGAATGTCATTGCCTTAGCGAGAGATTTATCTTTTAAAGAAAAAATGATCGAACTAGGAGCAAGTGAAGTTTTATCCTATAAATCAAAAACCTTACCAGACGATGTCTTAATGGCTGCAGGTAGCGAGATTGATGTTGTATTGGATGTCGTGGGAGATCCTTTATTTTCAACATGTTTGAATGTACTGAGAAACGGGGGAAGGTTAGCAATATCTGGAGCTGTAGGTGGAGCGGTTACACAACTTGATATTCGTACTATTTATTTAAAACATCTTTCAATATTAGGGTGTACGTTAGGTACTCGGAAAGAATTCGATAAAATGTTAGCTGCGATTCGTGAAGGGAAAATTCAACCTCTCATCGATAAGACTTTTCCTTTGGAAAAGGCACGTGAGGCTCAAGAATACTTTAAGAACTCTGGAAAATTCGGAAAAGTAATATTACAAAATGAAAATTCTACCCATCTTTAAGGAGGTTTTTCTGTTGAACAAAGTAGTGTCTAAAGAAGTGAAAGAGCTTGCAAGTTACTTAATCGATGCTGAGAAAAATCAAAAACCAATCCAGCCTTTAACTGAATTAAAGTCAGATTTAACACTAGATGAAGCATATGAAATTCAACTGCAAATCGTTAAGGAAAAATTATCTGAAGAAATCAGAATTGTTGGGAAAAAAATTGGTTTAACTTCGCGTGACATGCAAATCATGTATGGTATTGATACGCCGGATTGTGGACATTTATTTGAAAACATGAACGTTAAAAATAAACATGAAGTATCTTTTAAGGATGATGTCATTCAGCCGAAGATCGAAGCTGAAATTGCCTTTGTATTAAAAAAAGATTTAAAAGGTCCAAATGTTACCGTTGAAGAAGTTCTTCAAGCAACAGATTATGTTCTTCCTTCTATTGAAATAATTGATAGTAGAATAAAAGATTGGAATTTGAAATTGCAGGATACAGTTGCCGATAATGCATCTTCCGGTCTTTATGTTCTTGGTGACAAACCTGTTTCAGTGGATGAAGTCAGTCTTCCAGATATTAACATGAAAGTCTATCAAAACGGTCAACTAATGAAAGAAGGGGTCGGGAAGAATGCAATGGAGCACCCTGCTGCTTGTGTTGCATGGCTAGCTAATAAATTAGCAGAATTTGATGTAGTATTGCAAGCTGGAGAAGTGATTCTTTCTGGTGCTCTTGCTACTACTATTGATGTGGTACCAGGAGATGAATTTACAGCTGTATTTGAGCACTTAGGAGAAGTAAAAGTAACATTCACAGAATGATTAGAGTTTAAAGATAGTTTTTATCAAATTTTAAAAAATTTGCTTTGTAAGAGGGGAGCTTTACTTGGTATTTCTATCAATTTTAGGTCCTATGTTTATTATGGCGGTTATTTCTTTAATTGGATATATTATTGCAAAAACCAATGAAATTACCGATGAATCAAAGCAGTTGCTTATAAGCATTATGCTTAATGTAGCAATTCCATGCATTATTTTAGATGGTGCTTTTAAAACTAAGGTAGGGAAAGAGTTAATTTCTCAGCTAATTATTATTTTTATTTTTTCAATACTAATCAGTTTATTTGGGTTACTATTAGGATGGATTTTTGCAAGAATTTTTAACTATTCTCCTAGTAATGCAAGGAAAATGGCTTTTATTGCTGGATTGGGAAATACAGGTTTTATTGGGATTCCTTTATGTGCAGCAATATTTGGTCCAAAAGGGGCTCTACTTGCAGCAGCATTTGATACAGGGGTAGGTATTATTTTATTTACAGTAGCTATTGCGTTATTGCAAGAAAATTATCAGTTTTCACTTGCATCTTTAAAACAATTAATAAATCCCCCAGTTATTTCAATAGTTATAGCTTTAGTTGTTATCATTGCTGAAATTCAACCGCCAGAAATTATTCAACAATTAAATGGAATGTTAGCCAATTTAGCTACCCCTCTTGGAATGCTTTACATTGGAATTCTTATAAGGATGATGCTTAAAGAAAAGGGAGCTATGTCAATTAGTAGATTGAAAGTACCTATATTATTGAAATTGATTATCTTTCCAATTCTAACTATAGTACTTGTGATGTTTACTAACCTTTCTATGATGGTAAAGCAAGTAATTATTATTCAAGCAGCAATGCCTACGATGACGATCGCCCCAGTATTATTAGCACGGTATGCACAAGATGAAGAAATTGGGGTAAAGGCAACTGTTTTTTCAACAATTTTTGCCATATTGACAGTGCCTTTTATTGTTTTTTTAGGAAGTAAATTATTTTAAATACTTTAAGTGAAATGACGGAAAGGGTTGATTTGATGGCAGTTAAAGCAGAAATCAAAACGTATTTTAATTATATACACGGTAAATGGCAATCTTCATCCACAAATGAAGTTCAGGCTAGCATTAATCCATCTCATAAAAATGAAATCATTGGTTATGTTTCAAAATCAACGAAAGAAGATTTAAATCATGCGGTCATTGCTGCAAAAAATGCACAAAATGCTTGGAGAAAATTATCAGCTCCTGCAAGAGGAGAGTATCTTTATAAAGTTGCAAATGTATTAGAAGCACGATTAGAAGAAGTGGCAGAAACAATGACCAAAGAAATGGGAAAAACATTACAGGAAGCGAAAGGTGAAACGGCTCGTGGTGTAGCAATACTTCGCTATTACGCCGGAGAGGGTATGCGTAAAGTAGGAGATGTTATCCCTTCTACAGATAGTGAAGCATTTATGTTTACAAGTAGAGCACCTCTTGGAGTTGTAGGAGTAATTACACCGTGGAATTTTCCCGTTGCCATTCCAATTTGGAAGATGGCACCAGCCATTGTATATGGTAATACAGTTCTATTAAAGCCAGCAACTGAAACATCTGTTACAGCGGCAAAAGTAATCGAATGTTTCGATGAAGCAGGATTACCAGCAGGTGTTATTAATATGGTTACAGGTTCAGGTACAGTTATTGGGCAAGGTATTATTGATCATCCTGATATCAATGGTATCACATTTACTGGTTCAGATAGTGTAGGAAAACGGGTTGGTCAAGGAGCGGTTTCACGCGGTGCTAAATATCAGTTGGAAATGGGTGGGAAAAATCCAGTAATTGTTGCTGAGGATGCTGATCTTGATCTTGCTGTGGAAGCAACCATAAGTGGCGGCCTTCGTTCAACAGGCCAGAAATGTACTGCTACTAGCCGCGTTATCATTCAAAGCTCTGTTTATGATGTATTTAAAGAAAAGCTGCTAGCTAAAGTAAAAGAAATAAAAGTAGGCCAAGGATTAAATAGTGACACTTGGATGGGGCCATGTGCGAGTGAAAATCAATTAAATACGGTATTGGATTACATTGAAAAAGGAAAAATGGAAGGTGCATTGCTTTTATATGGTGGAAGTAAATGTGAAGGTATTGGTTTGGAGGATGGCTTCTATGTTGAACCGACTATCTTTGAAAATGTAAATTCAAAGATGACGATTGCTCAAGAAGAAATTTTTGGACCTGTACTGGCATTAATGAAAGTCGATACAATTGAAGAAGCATTAGAAGTAGCGAATGATGTAGAATTTGGACTTAGTGCTTCTATTTTTACAACAAATATCCAGAAAATGCTTTCGTTTATTAATGAAATAGAAGCAGGCCTTGTCCGCATCAATGCTGAGAGTGCTGGAGTAGAGCTGCAGGCTCCATTTGGTGGTATGAAAAAATCTAGTTCTCTTTCACGTGAACAAGGTCAAGCAGCAATTGAATTCTACACAAATATTAAAACAGTATTTGTAAAAGGATAATATCATTTTATTTATCCCTTAAAAAGGAGAAAGATCCTTTTTAAGGGATATTGTTTTAAGCTCTGCCGCACGGATTAATAGATAGAGAACAGAGTGTTTATTTCCTTTCAAATTATTTATTAAGCAACTAATAAAACCCCCTTGAGTGTTTTAAGGGGGGGTAATAGACTATTGGGAAACCCTCAAGAATTTGTACAAATGAGTCACAATCAACACATCTCTGCTACTATACCTTTATAATAAATCTACAGATTTGCCGTATTGAATGTTATATCTCGTATATATTCCATCGTTTTTTTTGAGGCTTCTTCAGGTGTATAAGTTGCTCGATTGTTAAGAAGAGATGTAATCATCCCTTGCCATATCAAGATTGTAATTTCACTAAGTTTTTCAATTTCTTCTTTATTAAATACACCTTTTTCTGCGAATTTTTCTAAAACTTTTCTACTTCTTTTACTCAAATTTTGTTCAGTAAGAATTACTTCTAATTCTTCTGGAAGTTGAATGGTATCAAATTGATATAGGGAAGAGTAATATTTTAAAAGTTCTTCTGGATGTTCTCCTAAATCTGCAATAAATATTGCGTGATATAATTCAGGTTCCCTAAATGAATGGTCACAAAAACATTCCCATCCTAATAAATATTTTTCTAATGGGTCTTTCGCTCTTGCAGTATATTTAGGTAAATCCTCAATATAGTGCTCTACAAAGCGCATTGCTGCAAAAAATATAAGATGGGAAACTTCCGAAAAATAGTTATAGATAGTGGAACTTGTGTACCCTGCTTCCTTTGCAATTTTTCTTATACTGATATTTTTAATTCCTTCTTCTTTTATTAATTTGGCGGTTGCATCAATAAAATAATTTAGCATTCGTTCAGTTTGTATTTCACTTCTCGCCATTAAGATTTCCTCCCTTTTTACGCCTACAACAGTCATTAATGGACTGTTCCACCCAGTTGTAAAAGATCAATTCGAATTTTATATAACACATTTAACAAAAACGAGTGTTGCTTAGCCGATAAGATGCAACAAAGCCAACAAAAAAAGACATCTTTTTTGTTGGATATAAGTATAGCAAACTTCCCTCGAAAGGAAATATCCTTATGCAAAAGTATACTACGCTTCCTAATTCACTGGAAAATATTGTTCCAACTATTAGTTTGAACAGAAAATTTGTCCGCATGTATAAGGTACGTTGGACGAAACTTTATTCCGATTTATCAAACAACATATTATCTAGACTTACCGAGAAAGCCATTTATAAAAACAACTGTTCGAAACTTTAATTGCTCATGTTCTATTGAAATCACTTTATGATCAAATGCAGAGTAGAAATTTTAACCTCTTAAGTAATATTTCATCACAATTCTTACAACTAAACAAGTTGAAAACCCTATAGTTATGTTGTAAAAACGTTCAATCATGTATGTAATAGGATAGCGATAAGGAAGAGGCCATTTTTCACCCCTTAACCCTAACATCTAGATAAAAATGCTAATCATCTCGGAATATTATTAATATCCAGATGATTAGCATTTTTATCATTTTAATTTTAATGAATAAAAGGGGGTATCCTTATTTTGCTTGCTTACGCATATCCATATTTTTTTCTTTTTGATCAACCGACAAGAATTGAAGTGATTGATTTGGTAGTTTAGTTTTTCTTATATCTTTAATAATTGCATAGCTCATAAATACCATAAGGAAGAAAAACGGGAAAGTAGTTACAATAGCAACGTTTTGTACAGTGGAAAGCCCTCCACTTACAAGTAAAGCAACTGCTCCAATAGCAATTATAACTCCCCAAACCACCTTAATTTTGTTAGAAGGATTTAAATCACCATTTACACAATACACACTTAATGTAAAAGTTGCTGAATCTGCAGATGTAACAAAGAAAGTTACTAGTAAAAGAGCTGCTATTACACTTAGGAATGAACCACCAGGTAAATAATCTAAAAATGCATACATGGATAACGTAATATCTTGAGAAACGGTGTCAGCTAAACCAGTATAATTTAATTCCTGAATCATGTGTAGAGCACCGCCTCCAAAAATGGAGAACCATAAAAAGCTTAAAACAGATGGAGCGATAAAGACACCAATAACAAATTCTTTGATTGTTCTTCCTTTAGAAATACGAGCAATAAATCCTCCAACAAAAGGAGTCCACGCAACCCACCATGCCCAATAAAAGATTGTCCATGATTCAATCCAGTTTGTTGCCTCGTTGTTAAATGTTCCTATGTGCAAACTCATTGGGATAAGATCTGCTAAATAAATTCCTGTTGTGTTTATAAAGATATTAAGAATTTTAATCGTTGGACCAATTAAAAGTACCAAGGCCATTAACAAGAAAAAAATAGCAAAGTTTAAGTTTGATAAGTATTTAATTCCACGGTCCAACCCTGTAGAGGCTGAGATTAAAAATAATACAGTCACGATTCCAATTAATATGATTTGAGTGGTTAGAGTATTTGGGATTCCCCATAAAAAGTTAAAACCACTTGTTACCTGTAGAGCCGTCATTCCTAAAACAACAGAAGTATTTAAAGCTGTCATAAATGCAGAATAACTATCAATACTCTTCCCGATAGGTCCATAAATTTTTTCTCCTAAAATAGGATAAAAGGTTGAGCTTATTAAGCCAGGAAGCTTTTTTCGAAATTGAAAATATGCTACGCATAATGCAACAAAACCGAAAAGGGACCATGCGCCAAGTCCCCAATGTAAAAACGTATATTTCATTGCAACATCAGCAGGTGCAGAGGTTTCTTGAGCAAATGGTGGATTTACAAAATGCATCACTGGCTCTGCTACACCATAAAAAATTAAACCAACACCAATACCTGCACTAAATAGCATAGCAAGCCAAGATACTGTACTATAAGATGGTTTGTCATTATCATCACCTAATCGAATTGCACCAAATTTTGAAAATGCCAAATAAACACAAAATGCTAGAAAAAAGAAACTTCCTAAAATAATAAACCACCCAAAATACCTAAGAATAAAAGTTAAAGAAGCTGAAAATACTTCATTTAACAAATCAGTAAAGAAAATACCAAGTATGATAAAGATAAACGTTAAAGAAACAGATGTTATGAAAACGCTATTATTTTTAAACAAATAAATTCACTCCTTAACTAGAATTAGTTAAATTTATTAAGAGGCAATGAAAATTAGATTTCACTTCGTTTACTCCTTTGTATGAGCAATTCCTTATGCCTTTTGGTAAGGAAACCTATTTGCTGTTTGATTGTAATGACATTTATAGAGGTACAGTCATACCGGACATTAATGATAGTCTTGTTCAAGACTGGTACTATTTTATTTTTTACATGAGATTGCCTCTTATAAATGGCGGATACCCCTATAAAAGCGGCGAAAAACCAAACAGATTCCCTACCAATAACCGTATAAAAACTACTTATTGTTTAATGCCTCCCTTCATAATTAGTTATGGATCATTAATTAAAAATGAAAACGATATGTTAGATAAGCAAGAAAACACAAAAATATTTTTACAAACTTTTGACCTCCTATTTAGGTTGAATTTGTAATTTAATTTTATATAAGATTAAACATAATGAATTGTTTTTTTAAATAAAATAGTTATTGTTAGCGCTTTCTAAACATGAATTCATCTGTACATGTTAATTCTTGTTTGAAAGCGTTTGCTAAAAAATCAAGGTCTTATAAAGATCGCGATCATATTAATTTCATAAATTTATATTATCATAGTTGGATATAGTAAACAACTTGTAATTAATAGATTATTTTAAAAATTAATTATTTTTTGAAGATGATTTTGGAGTACCAATCAATGTTGTGAACAAGGCAGGAGGCGGAGGCTTAGTCGGTTCGAAGCAACTCGCTAGAGGATCCTTCGCAAATTTTGACACTTGTAGTAGGGGAAACATCATGTATAAAATGAAGAAAAAGCCATAAAATACTGAAATCATTTCTGAACTAGTATTTTATGGCTTAATTTATTTGCTTCATCCGCAGCCCAGACAATCACTGTAAAGAAATTTGTTGAGAAAAGCACCCGTTTAATCAAAAGTTGGTTCATAGGTTAATGTGGTTGATTTTTTTAAAATACCAGCCATCATTTCGATTGACCGTGACCAGGAAAGTGATTATCGATACCCTCCATTGTACGCCCATCGGAAAACACAGGATACTTTTGTATTCTTCTATGTTTTTCTCAGTAAATATAAAAGAAATGGGGTCCATTACAAGGTTCTCTATATAGGGCAATCAATCGGAGGAAAGTAGGAGAATTAAACAATTAAGGTATTTATTTTATTTTTCTACATTTACTTTGCGGTCTAGAGCAAGACCCCCTGTCACTAAGCCATAAAGCTCTGATTCGTCTACTTTTTGAACACGCACTCATGGTACGGAAGTATCATTTCAAAAATCATTCTTTTAGTGGTACATTTAAATTAGGTTTAAGAAGGGAGTTAATATGATTACAATGGGTAGAAAGCTTAATCATGAGAGTGTTATACCGCTGTACCATCAATTGAAAGAAATATTAAAGGAAACGATTGAAAAAGGAGAATTAAAGCCTGGAGATAAAATTCTTTCAGAAAACGAATTGTGCGCTGAGTTTAACATAAGCAGAAACACAGCAAAGAAAGCGATTGAAGATTTGGTTCAAGAAGGTGTGCTTAGACGAATTCAAGGAAAAGGGACATTTATTTCAAAACCAAAATTAGAACAATCGTTATCTGGCTTTTATAGTTTTAGTAAAGTAATGCAGGAAAAAGGGATGGATCCAAAGGACGTCATCCTTCATATGAATGTTGTAGAAGCCAGTTCCAGAGTCGCAAGAAAGTTACACGTAAAAGATGGTGAACGAGTGCTTGAGCTTAAACGATTAAGGTGTGCGAACAATGAGCCGATCATTTTGGAAACGTCCTACATTCCGGAAAAGCTTGTACCAGAAATGTCGCAGGATAAGGTTCAAGAAAGCTCATTATATGACGTAATGGAAAAAGAGTATGGGGTCATTGTCACGAAAGCAAAAGAAGTTTTCGAACCAGTCTTAATTCGGGATTATGAAAGCGAATATTTAAAAGTTAAAGAAGGATATCCTGCGCTATTGTTAGAAAGAGTCGCCTATGATACGAAAGGAACCCCAGTAGAATATTGCCATTCGATTGTTCGAGGTGACCGGTGTCGCTTTTACACAGAGCTTATATAAGTAATAAAACAAAGTTGACCCAACAACCTAACAACGATATAATGATAGTAAGTTAATTTTTATTTACTTAATTAGACTAGTAATCGCTTATTTTTATTAAAAATAAGCGAAAATTTTAAACTTTGTTGACCCAACAACCCGTTGTTAAGGTATCTGAAATCTAATGCAGGGAGAGATTAATGTGGCGCTTGTTTCCACGAAAGTTATTCTAGAAGATGCTTACAAGAATCATTACGCAATAGGAGCCTTTGGAGTACATAATTTAGAAGTTATGAAAGCCGTTGCAGCGGGAGCTGAATCATTAGATGCACCAGTCATCTTTCAAACAACTCCAGGGACGATCCGTTATACAGGAATTGATTATATTCAAGCATTAGCGACGATGGTTGCAGAAAAATCGAAGGTACCGATTGCCTTGCACTTGGATCATGGCGATAGCTACGAAACAGTCATGCAGTGTTTACGTGCTGGGTATACATCTGTAATGATTGATGGCTCCCGCCTTCCATTTAATGAAAACATAGTACTCGTCAAAAGGGTTGTTGAGGCAGCACATGCAGTGAACGTTCCAGTGGAAGCTGAATTAGGAACGATCGGTGGTGTAGAGGATGATCTATCCGTTGAGGATAAAGATACACAATTAACAGACCCGGATTTAGCAGAGGAATTCGTTCGAGAAACGAATATTGATTCGTTTGCACCAGCTTTCGGTACGGCACATGGTCTTTATAAAAGTGAACCGAAGTTGAACTTTAGACTTATAGAAACGATTTCAAAACGTATAGGTTGTCCAATCGTTATGCATGGAGCATCTGGGGTTCCAGAAGAAAGTGTGCAAAAATCATTGCAATTCGGAGTTAGTAAAGTGAACTTCTCAACGGAGCTAAAAGTAGAGTTTGTTTCAAGATTACGAGATTACTTAGTTAATAACCCCAACACGGATGACCCGCGTAAATACTTTGTACCAGCCCGAGAAGCAGTAACGGAAATTGTAAAAGAGAAGATTTCAATGCTTCAAATTAAGAAAACGTATGCCTAGGGAGAAAACATGATGATTACGACGGTTACATTGAATGCAGCAATTGACAAAACATATTACATCCCATCTTTTTCCTTGAATAAAGTGAATCGGGTAGCATCTATGGCTCAGGACCCAGGTGGTAAAGGTATTAATGTAGCAAAAATAGTCAAAATATTGCAACTTCCATTGATGACAACTGGATTCCTAGGCGGGTACAACGGCCTGTCTATTAAAAAGATGCTTGATGATATAGCAATAAAGCATCACTTTATTACAGTCAATGGCGAATCGAGATGCTGTTTAAACATTATAGACGATAGGAATAACAGTCAGACAGAGCTCCTAGAGCAAGGACCAAACATCTCGCCAGAAGATTGGGCAGCGTTTAAAACGGAACTCGCTAAGCTTTCTGCGAAAAGTAAAGTTGTCACATTGTCAGGAAGTTTGCCACAAGGTATGAAGAGCAATGCTTATGTCGAATGCATAGACATTATTCAAGAGAAGGGTGCGAAAGCAATTGTCGATACGAGTGGGGAAGCACTTGAGCATGTAATCAGAGCAAAACCTTATATGGTTAAGCCGAATCTCGAAGAATTTGCTGCACTTTTACAAATGAAAACAGTCTCGGAACAAGCGATTGTTAATACTCTCCAAGACTGGAGTGAATCTAAAGGGATCCCGTTGGTTGTTGTCTCAATGGGAAGTAATGGAGCTATTCTTTCACATTATGGAACGTGCTACAAGGTTATCCCACCATCGATTCAGGCAATTAATCCAGTTGGAAGTGGTGATGCGTTTGTGGCAGGTATGACAGCAGGAATTCATCAAGAAATGGACCCAGTACAAATGATGAAATTGGCGACAGCTGCAGGATCTGCGAATGCATTGGAAAGTAAAGCAGGAATGATGACTCTTGAAAACTTTGAGAAATTGAAGGGTCAAGTAACTGTGGAGAAGTTAATTTAAGTACGTGTTCAAAAAGTAGACGAATCAGAATTTCTTATAGGAAGTTCGACTAAATACGTTACTTCCTGTAACAACGTCGAACTGACTCACATCGTGTGAGCCCAAGGCACGACAGCTTTGAGGACCGGAGCGACGAGCGGTACTTGCATATAAGCTACGAGTTGTACCGAGGAAGCAAACTTCAAAGGTAAGCTAGTAGACGCAGGTACATATGGAACTTTGACTAACTGCTTCACGTCCTGTGAAAACGTCGAAGTCAGCATAAGGAAAGCTACACTGAATAATCATCGCAGACACAAAAATGGTTTTAGATTTTTGTGTTGAGGTCCGTGTGCAAGTCCGGAAAAGCCGAGTAACGCAGAAATTCGCCGTTTATCAACGAGCGGTACTTGCATAAAATCTACGAGTTGTACCGAGGAAGCTTACATCCTAGGATTAACTTTTAGACGCAGGTACATGGGCTCTTGGATACACTTTGAACATCCTTTAAAAGGAAAGATTGAATGGAGTGGTGAAAATGACAGATACGCATACGTACAATGAAATTACGACACAGTCAGGCGCCTTAGCCAAAACGTTAAACCTTGTGCTAAATAAGGAAGTTCCAACGGATTCGGAGGATACAACCTATGTATTTTCTGGATGTGGAACGTCTTTCTACCTCGCAATTTCAGCAGCCCGTTTTTTTCAAGAAGTAACAGGAATTACAGCAATTGCAGTCCCGGCCTCTGAAATCTTTTTAAATAAAAAACAGGTTTTCACTCCAAGTAAGAAGTACAACTTATTTACAATCTCACGCTCAGGTACAACATCCGAAATTATTAAAGCGATTAAATCCATTGAGGATGATACGAAAATTCGTACGTTTGCTGTAACGTGCTACCAAGATTCGGATATGGCACAGCTCGTCAACTACAGCATCAATTTAGACCATATTAAAGAAAAAAGTGTAGTAATGACGCAATCATTCACGAATATGTTGTACGCCATCCAGCTCTTTGCTGCAAAAGTAGCAGGTAATGAAAAGCTCTTAGAAGAATTGAGTAAAGTGCCTTCTGTAATGCCTAAGGTACTTGAGCAAGTCGATGAAATGAAAGATCTTGCGGATAAAACGAGTTTGAAACGTTTTATATTTTTAGGAACCGGAATTTACAATGGTCTAGCGAAGGAATCCACTTTAAAATTAAAGGAGATGACACAAACGGAGTGTGAGAGCTACTCGAATCTAGAATTCCGGCACGGCCCGATTTCAGTGGTGGATGATAAAACAGCCGTTGTGTTGTTCGCAACAAAGAAAATTGAAAAATTCGATCGAACACTCATAAAGGATATTCAAAGCTATGGAGGGTATACTGTCGCAATTGGGGATCTTCCTGAAACCGACTTTGCTGATAAGGTTATTAACTTAAATACAACGTTATCAGATGAGGTCAGAGGTGTATTGATGATGCCTCATATGCAAATGCTCGCTTACTATCGTGCACTAAGTATAGGTTTGAATCCAGACCAACCACGCAATTTGAATCAGGTTGTGAAAATCTCAATTTAGAGGATACTCATTTTAATAGTTGTTAAGGAAGGTGCTATATGGTCTATGCTCTTGGGGTTGATATAGGGGGTACTAAAATTGCGGCCGCCCTCATCTGCGAAAATGGAAGCGTCCTCTTCCGAAATGAGCTTCCCAGTGTGACCGAAGATAAAGAAGGAATGTTCCGACAAGTCGTTCGTAGTATTGATCAAGTATTGAAGACTTCAGGCGAATCAGTACACAAATTGATGGGAATTGGGCTCGGTGTTCCAGGGAAAATCAACCAAGAACAAGGGGTTGCCGTTTTACAAAATAATCTCCCTTGGCGTAACTTTCCGATTGTAGAACGTGTTAAAGGCTATTATTCTATCGATAATGTTGTTCTGGATAATGATGTATATATGGCCGCATTCGGTGAGTGGTCCCAATATGGAAAAGAAAAGAACGAGACATTCGTCTATTTGACGATCAGTACAGGAATTTCTTGCAGTATCATTCATAAAGGTGAATTCTTGAGAGGAGCAGGATTTGCTGGTGAACTCGGTCTCTCGGTCGTAACGGATGAAGGGCTCCAAGGAAACTATCAAAATAATGGTTGCTTAGAAGCTGTAGCGTCAGGTGTCGCAATCAAAAATAGAATGATTGAAAAGCTTAAGGATGCTGGAAAATCTGCAGAATCCATGTCAACGAAAAAGGTGATTGAAGATTATTGGAGCAATGATCCATATGCAGTTGAAGTCATGAACGGCGTTATCCGAAACCTTTCCAGGGGGGTTCAATCAATAATTTGTCTTTTAGATCCACATAAGGTTGTCCTAGGTGGCGGCGTTATCAGCCATAATCCAGGCTTGATGGATCCAATAAAAGAAGAATTACAAACTTTATTGATTCCTGAACAGATGGACGCATTAGACCGGTTATATTTAAGTCAATTAAAGGGAGATGTCGGGCTAATTGGCGCTGGATATCGCGTGTTTGATGAAGTCAATTGATGTGAGCTACTAGATGGAACCCGCGTGTCTAGTAGCCCGGGCGAAGTGGATTGTGCTGGACAAAGCGGGGAAAGCACTGAACATTAGGTCTTGAGCGCCAAACATAAAAGTCCGAGCGCTAATATCATGGAATTCACATAGTAGGGTGGGATTTTATTATCATGAGTCAGTCCAACAAAACTTGTTGTACACCAAGGAGATCGACGAACAGGTCTTTAACTGAAACGAGTGGTCAGCCTGCTGCTACGATTGAACCAGCCCAAGAAAATCTTCATCTTTATGAGGGCATGATCGCTCTACCCGGTGGAGAGTTTCTAATGGGAACGGATGATGCAGAAGGCTTCCCCGACGACGGTGAAGGTCCTGTTCGTAAAGTGAAACTGAAACCTTTTTATATCGATGCGTGTTCAGTAACCAACCTGCAATTTAGTGAATTTGTAAAAGAAACAGGATATGTCACGGATGCTGAACGTTTTGAATGGTCGTTTGTTTTTCATTCACTTTTATCTGAAAATGTGAAAAATCAAGTTACACAATGGGTACAGGAGACGCCGTGGTGGCTTGTTGTTAAAGGAGCGAGCTGGAAATATCCTGAAGGCCCTGATTCAACGATTGACCAAAAGTTGGATCATCCCGTCGTTCATGTTTCGTGGAATGATGCGATTGCTTTTTGTAAATGGTCAGGCAAGCGTCTCCCAACAGAGGCAGAATGGGAGTACGCTGCACGAGGAGGCTTATCCCAAAGGAAATATCCATGGGGCAATAAGCTGAAATATAAAGGAAAGCATCAATGTAACATTTGGCAGGGACAGTTTCCAACAGAAAATACTGGGGCGGATGGATATATGAGTACAGCACCAGCCAAGTCCTATTCTCCCAATGGATACGGTCTATACAATGTGTCGGGTAACGTGTGGGAATGGTGCTCAGATTGGTTCAGCCTAAGTCATCATTTAAACGCGCCTATCGATAATCCTAGGGGACCTTCGCATGGTTCTGCTAAAGTGATTCGAGGCGGATCTTACTTGTGCCATCAATCGTACTGTAATCGCTATCGGGTTGCTGCGCGTTCCTCGAACACGATCGATAGTTCAACAGGGAATTCTGGATTCCGATGCGTTGCTGATATTTATAATAAAGAAGTATTAAAGGAGGAGATTTAACATATGAAACAGGTACGCATTGGCTTGATTGGTGCAGGATTAAGAAGCGGAATCGCAAAATACTGGCATGATCCTAACGGAGAGTCTATCGTCGTTGCAGCAGCGGATATATCAACAGAGCGCCTAGAAACGTTTAAAGAAAAAATAAACCAAGATGCATTTGTCACTCAGGATTATAAGGATTTATTAAAAAGAGATGATATTGATGCGATCGCAGTTACTTCCCCTGATTACCTTCATGAAGAGCATGCGGTAGCAGCGCTAAAATCCGGCAAACATGTGTATTGTGAAAAGCCTTTAGCAATTACTGTTGAGGGGTGTGACCGAATTTTACAAGCAAAAGAAAAGTCGGGGAAACATCTGATGGTTGGATTTAATATGCGCTACATGAATATGTACAGAACGATGAAAGGAATTGTTGATTCAGGAGCAATTGGGGATATAAAAGCGGTCTGGGTTCGGCACTTTGTTGGACTCGGGGGTTATTATTATTATCATGACTGGCATGGTAAGTCTGAAAATACAACTTCCTTACTTCTGCAAAAGGGATCGCATGACATTGATATCATCCATTGGATTTCAGGAGCATACACGAAAAAAGTATCCGCATTCGGAGGACTAGACTTTTTTGGCGGGGATAAATCGAACGACCTCACTTGTCCAACGTGTGATGAAAAAGATACATGTACAGAAGCTAGTCCAGGAACGTTAATCGAATGTGCATTTCGTGAAGAGATTGACGTGGAAGATAATAATGTCGTCATTATGGAACTTGAGGGCGGTATAAAGGCATCCTATTTACAATGCCATTTTACACCAGACTATCAACGGAATTACACCTTTATCGGAACAGAGGGTAGAATGGAAAATTCAGAGCTTGATGGAAAAGTTCATGTTTATACAAGGCGTTCCAATTCATGGCGGGAATATTCAGACATGACTTATGACATAAAGAAAGCACAAGGAACACACGGTGGAGCAGATCCGAATATTTGTAAGGATTTCGTCAATTTAGTTCTCTATGATAAAGAACCGTTAACGACTCCTCTAGCTGGAAGAATGAGTGTAGCAGCAGGGTGTGCAGCTACAGAATCGATTCGTTCTGGAGGTAAGGTTGTTCATGTAAGTCCAACGCCTTCTAACACTGTTGTTTAAACTTGTAATCCAGATAGAATGAAGTGATCTAGCTGTACGCTGAAGCTGTCTATTACATCGTGCAGCAAACTTTCTATACTCTTTCTTTATTTTTTGATAACTAGACGAAAAGTGAGCCTTTCCTACAGGAAGGTTCTTTTTTGCGTGAATGCAGAGCTTTCCATTTAGCATAAGTAGTTTACTTACGGTGGAGAGAGTTTACTAAAGAATACTTTTTTGGTTGCTATTTTAATTTTTCTCCATCAAAAGTGATCTACTTACATTTAGCTCATTCCGATTTTTTACAAAAAACACTTGAAATTGACGTTACGTTAACTTATATACTAAGACCATACATATGATTTGGGGGGAGAGTCATGGTTACGATTCAACATTTATCTAAGCAAACGAAGGTAACTACGAGAACTTTAAGATATTACGATTCGATCCAATTACTTAAACCATCTGGAAAAACAGAAGGTGGACATCGATTATATTCGAATGAGGACGTGTTAAGGCTGCAGCAAATTCAGTTTCTAAAGCAAATGGGATTTCAACTTAAGGAGATTCAGAGTCTGTTAGAAAATAATCGGGTTGATGTAATGAGTTATTTAAAAAAACCAGCTTGCTTACGTTCAAGAGGAACAAGAAAAGCTGAAAAGGATGGAAAAGGATATTACAGGTTTGATTAATGCCTATACCATTGAAGGGGAAATTAATTGGTACGTCATTTTTAAATTGATTCAGAATACGCAGAATAATCACGAAAAGATCAAGACTCTAGAGAAAAAGTGGTTTGAAAGTAAAAGTGATGAAATTGATGAAAAAATGCCTAACTTAAACAAGACTGATTCGGACAATCAAGAGTGGATCGATTTGTTTATTAAGGCTCAAACACTGACTCATAAAGATCCTGCCTCAGATGAGGTTCAAGCAATTGTTGAACGTATGACAGAGAAAGTGGAAGGGCTTTTTGGTGACGATCCAGAAATCCACAATCGTATATGGGAAGTTCGTAAATCACCTGAACTCTCCATGGATATGGGTTGGTATCCATTAGGTGAAGACCTGCTCGAATTTTTGGATAGGGCATTTGAAATCCATGACAGGAAAAGAGGTTTTGAAAATTGACAGACTTCATTTTGGAATATAAATGGGCTTTCTTCATAGCTGGTGAAATTATATTTTGGGTGAGTATTATCGGTTTTTTAGTCGTTCGATACGTATTTGGTTTGGAAAGGCTCGGGAAATACCTGATTTTTATTTGGCTGGCAAGTGATCTTTGGCTTTTATTTATTGGCATACTAGATTATACACAGACTGGTAATTTCGATAACTTCCAAATTATCATTACAGCATTCCTTTTATATGCTTTGACATTTGGAAAGAACGATTTCAAAAAGATCGACCGTTTTATAAAAAGAAAAGTAAAACAGTGGAAGGGTGAACCGTTAACGAAGGAAGATTTACCGGAGAGGTTATATGGAATGAAGCATGCGCTCAAACAACTTAAAGAATTTGGGCTCCATCTGCTCCTGTATACGATCGTCATTACGATTCTCGCTTTCACGATTGAAATGAAGGATGTGAGTTATCTGTTGGAATCAAGCGGAGGACTGGAAGGTACAATTGAAAACTTGGTCGAACATGGGTTATTTGAAGATCCAGTTGCAGCGAGGGTCACAGGTATTTGGACGTTGGTTCTCTTGATTGATGGGATCATTACCCTATCCTATGTTGTCTTTCCAAGACGAGAAAAAACTTAAAGAGGTTGTTCAAAAAGTCCGGAGGCTCGCAGGACGTGAGTCAGTTGGGTTCACAGGAAGTGAATCAGATCAATGTTGTTACAGGACGTAACGTATTTAATTGATCTTCCTAAATTATCTCAGGATGTGATGTATTTAGTCGAACTTCATATGTAGCTGTCAAATTTCCCACGTGCAACGACGCGCTAGTACTGCAGTTGTCACAGGACTTGACGGTTTTAGTTGAACTTCAGAAATTCCGGCTCTTTTTATCCTCCTTTTTAAACACCCACTTAAACCGAAAAATAAATGTCGGAAGCATTGGAAATAGGCAATGCTTCTTTTTACGGAAACGCATTCCATTATTAAACAATTATAAAAATTTAAGGAATAATTAAGGTTTGCTGAATCTGGAATTAAGGTTCACTCGATATATTGAAATTAAGAAGGGTAAAGGAGAGGGTAATTGTTAATAACTTGTGAATTTAATGAAAAAAGGATGTTCAAAATTGGATAATTGAGGTAATATTCAAAATGGTGTAAAAAGTATATTTTCACCAAAAAAGGAGGTAATTTCTTTGTATTTATTTACTAACTGGTCTTTTAAAAATAAGCCTGCCGTTTCATTGCTGACGATCTTTATTTTACTTATCGGTGTAGTCAGTTATTTTAAACTACCGATGGAATTCTTACCTGCAGCAGATAATCCACAGGTAACGATTGTCGCTTTAGGTCAGGGTACTGATTCGAAAACGATGGAAAATGAAGTTACATATCCGATTGAGAGAGCTGTCGCAGGTGTTAAAGGAAAGAGCGATGTCTACTCCACTACAGGAGACGGTTTTACAAAAGTAGATCTGTTCTTTGAACCTGGATATGATATGGAAAAAGCAAAACAAGATGTGCAGGAAGAGCTAGATAACATACAATTGCCCCAAAATGTCTCAAAACCTTCTGTAACACAGCTTAACACTTCGATGATTCCGATCTCATTTGTTGCTGTAACGTTTCAGGACGGATTAACCGCTGACAACCTATCTTTAGTGAAAGAAGAATTAGAGCCCTTGTATAAGGATATTGAAGGAGTATCTAATGTAGAGACATTCGGAATATCAGATTCAGTCGTAACGGTTAAAGTCAATAATGATAAGCTGGAACAACATCAAATTCCATTCCAGAGTGTTATGCAGGTTATTAAAGGTCAAAATACCTCACAAGCAATCGGGGAAGAGGTTATTGATGGGAAGACAAGTAACATTAAAGTCATCGGAGATTTATCGAGTATTGAGAAATTAAAGGGGTTGAATGTCGCCCCTGATGTCACGCTCGGTGATATCTCAGAGATTGAAGAAGCAAAGAACAATAACATTATCAGTCGTTTTAATGGTAAAGAGAGCATCGACTTGAGCATTATAAAAGATAGCGAATCCAATGCTGTCACAATAAGCAAAGAAGTTGAAAAGGTTACAAAGAAAATCAACGAAACGTACGATAATCAGGAGTCAACTATTTACTTGTCCACTGCTGAGATGGTACAGACTTCTGTGTCGTCAATGGTAACAGAGGTCCTTCTTGGCGCACTTTTCGCAACGATTGTAATCATGCTTTTCTTGCGGAACCTCCGTTCGACTTTCATTACAATCGTGTCGATACCATTATCACTATGCATCACGGTATTCTTGTTATCTTTGTCCGGAGTAACATTGAATATCTTAACACTTGGTGGCGTAGCTGTAGCGATCGGGCGTCTTGTTGATGATAGTATCATTGTTATTGAAAATATATTCAGAAAGATGCAGCAGGAGAAGTTTTCTGTTCCGATGGTGATCGACGCTACGAAGGAAATGGGCATGGCGATTACTGCCTCTACCTTAACAACTGTGGCTGTTTTCTTACCAGTAAGCTTATTGAATGGAGGACTTCAGGAATTTCTTCTGCCGTTTGCCCTAACAGTAACTTATTCGTTACTAGCTTCTTTAATTGTAGCGTTGACAGTCGTCCCGTTAATGAGTGCTGGTTTGTTGAAAAACACAAAGGTTTCAGAGCATCGGCCAGCTAAGCGTTTTACAAAAATGGTCAGTTGGTCCTTAAACCATAAATGGGTTGTACTGACGATAGCCTTATTCCTGTTTATTGGATCTATTGGTGTTTACTTTGCAATGCCTAAAGGAGCCGTCGATAATTCTACTGCTGACTATGTAGGAGTTACATTAACGTATCCGAATGATGAGCCTTTTGAAGAAGTGAAGTCAAAAGCGATTGAACTAGAAGAAACGATTCAGGGAATGGAAGAGGTTGAACATGTCTATTTGCAATTAGGAACCTCAGTAGAAGCAGCACAATATGGGGTGGTCGCTTCACCGACGGAAGCCTCTTTCAGCATCCTATTGAAAGACAAGGATAATATAGATGCCCTTTTAGACAAAATTGAGGAACTAGAGGACAATTATAGTGGTGCTAAGTTAAAGTCGACAGCTTCCTCGTTCATGATGGGTTCAGGAAAGACGAATATCACTGTAGACGTTGTTGGGGATGATCTGACGGAGCTTGAACAGTCCGCGAACAATATTAAGGAAGAAATCAAAGGGATAGACGGGGTTGAAGAAGTTTCCACGAATCTCGATGAAAAGAAAACAGTTTATTCCTTAGTGGTTGATCCGACTAAAGGAAACTCCGAACAAATCGCTCAGCAGCTTCGTGTCATGCTCAACCAGACACCTATTGGAGAAATGACACTGAATGGAACTCAAACTCCAGTATTTCTTGAACCGGTCCTAAATCCAAAGACACCGGACGATCTTAAGAAGATTTCGATCATGACTGAATCAGGAATGGCCCCGGTTTCTGACGTGGCTACCCTACAGAGTGAAGACCGTTCAACGAACCAATTCCATAAGGATGGAGAGCCTTATCTTCGAGTAACAGCAACCGTTAATCCTGCCAAATTGTCAGAGGTTGCTGGTAAAGTGAACATTAAAATATTCGGAGACAAGAAGGATAATGAAGGAATAGAATTGCCTGAAGGAGTAGAGGTATTTGTCGGTGGAGCAAGTGCTCAACAGGCCGATGATTTCTCCGACTTATTCCTTACAATGCTGGTTTCGATAGGGATTGTGTTCCTGATCATGGTAATCACGTTTAAGTCAATCAAGGCACCTATCGCGATTCTGTTCTCCTTACCGTTTGCAGCAATCGGCGCAGTGTTGGGACTTGTGATTAGTGGGATTTCAGTTGATGTTACAGCACTATTAGGCGCCTTGATGCTAATTGGTATCGTTGTGACAAATGCGATTGTCCTTTTAGATCGAGTAAAGCAAAATGAACAGAAAATGATCATCCGGGATGCGATTATCGAAGCGTCGGCGACAAGATTACGTCCGATCCTCATGACTGCAATCGCAACAATCTGTGCGATGCTTCCACTCTTATTTAAAGAGGCAGAGACAGGAAGCCTCGTTTCACAAAGCTTAGCAATCGTCGTTATTGGTGGATTAGCAGTTTCTACCTTACTAACCCTTATCGTTATTCCGTGTATCTATGAATTACTTTATTTTAGAAAATCGAAAAGACAAAGAAAAGCAGACACGGTCATCTTACAAGAGGGTAAAGGCATTTAGGTTAATGATACAAGCATGAATAAGGGTGGATCCGATACAAGCAGGTGTCGGGTTCGCCTTTTTCTATTCGAAAACATTTGAAAAATACTTATTATGTGGCTGGTAAGGAGGACTTTATTACTATACGTGACCGAAATAACAGAATCCCTAACCGATATATTTCAGTTCGTGACCGAAATAACAGAATCCCTGACCGATATATTTCAGTTCGTGACCGAAATATCGGGTTCAGTGTTTCAATTGTTGCAGTTAATAATGAGTTGACAATTATAGTGGCTCTGAAGTCTTAGTAAATCCTCCAAAATAACAACTCTCTTACAAATAATTTTGTTTTTTCTCCTGAATTACGTTCAACTTATGAATTTTTATTAAGAAAATTGATCCGATCCATCTTATTCTGGGACTACATTTTTACAATCCTTAATATGAGCATTACTTTTCTTTAATACTGTACTTTTATACTGAAGACATCGTTTTACAAAAGCTTTCATTATATAAGATTTTCTGACAGGAAACCAAGTATCTTAAAAATCATGAAAAGTAAAGGAGAATGAACAATGAAAAAAGATCATTTTTCGAAGGAAATGGGAGAACTCTTTGACTTGGAAAAGCATTATTCAAGTAAAATGAATCGGAAGAAATTTCTTGCTGCTACTAGCAAGTTTGCGATGCTATCACTGGGTGCCACAATAGCAAGTTCACTAAATGCAAATCCTGTTGACGCGGCTCCGAAGTTCAAGGAATATCCATTTACGCTTGGAATTGCCTCTGGGGACCCACTTCCTGATGGGGTCGTTCTATGGACTCGATTAGCGCCTGATCCTTTGAATGGTGGGGGTATGAAGAAGAATCATGATGTACCGGTGAGATGGGAAGTTGCTCGAGATGAAGGATTCCGCGATGTCGTTCAGCACGGTGTTGAGTTTGCTCGTGCGGCACTTGGTCACTCCGTTCATGTTGAGGTAAACGGATTACAACCAAATGAGAGGTATTTTTATCGGTTCAAAGTTGGCAACGAAATGAGTCCCATTGGTCGGACAAAAACGTTACCAGCGTTTGGGGCAGATGTTTCAAAAATGAGCTTTGCCGTCGCTTCCTGCCAGCATTATGAATCAGGATACTACACAGCATATAAGCGAATGGCCGGAGAGGATTTGGATTTAGTCCTTCATCTTGGTGACTATATTTATGAAGATGGCGAAACAGAAGGAAGTGTGCGCAGTCACATTGGCCCTGAAATCACAACACTTGATGATTATCGGAATCGCTATGCGCAATATCGAAGTGATGGGGATTTAAGAGAAGCACATGCTAAATTCCCTTGGGTTGTCGTTTTGGATGATCATGAAGTTGAGAACAACTGGGCGGGCGAAATCCCTCAAAATGGTCAGCCGGTCGAACCGTTCATTAAACGTCGTGCTGATGCATTCCAAGCTTATTATGAGCATATGCCCTTACGACGTTCCTCGATGCCGAATGGATCATCTATACAATTGTATCGGAAATTTGAGTATGGAAACTTGGTTAACTTCAACATTTTAGACACTCGACAATACCGTGATGACCAAGCAAACAATGATGGTTGGGACGCTCCGAATGAGGAATCGAACAATCCAAACCGAACATTACTTGGAGACGAACAAGAGCGGTGGCTTTTTGCCAGTTTGAAAAATTCACAAGCAAGATGGAACGTATTGGGCCAGCAAGTGTTTTTCGCACAACGTGATTATGATTTTGATCCTGGTGAAAAACGTGTAAGTATGGATGCATGGGACGGTTATCCTGCAGCACGTGAACGTGTTTTGAACTTTGTCAGTGAACAGGATATTCCCAATCTTGTCGTACTTACAGGAGATGTTCATTCTAACTGGGCAAACGATATAAAATCAGATTTTAATGACCCGAACTCGAAGACGCTCGGTGTTGAACTTGTTGCTACATCAATCACTTCAGGTCGGGATGGATCAGATGTGAGGAAAAATACGGATAAAATACTTGAGGAAAATCCTCATATTAAGTTCTTTAACAATCAACGCGGGTATGTTAAGTGCACCGTAACTCCAGAAAAATTACAGGCTGATTTCCGTGTCCTTCCATATGTAACTCGTCCGGATGCGCCGATTTCAACGAGAGCATCGTTAGAAGTTGAACATAACAACCCTGGACTTAAGAAGATTTATGATGCGCTTGTGACGACTTAAATAACACCGAAATTGAATAGTAAAAATTACGCGGAGAGATGAGTTCAAGCTTATCTCTCTTTTGTCGTGATTAAAAGGAGTATGTCGTTGTCACACATGGTCTAAATCTGTCGAGAAAAACTCCATCATTGACATTCGGATATAACTCCTTTATCATTGGTTTTGCTGATAATTGTTCAACAGTTGAACAATTAATCAGTAGAACTATAATATGTGTGAGGTGAATAGATCAATTGTCCAAAAAGAACATAAAGGAATTAGTAGACCGATATATTGCAGTGTCATTTTCTGTGACAAAGCAAGCTGAATCATTGATCAGAAAGCAGATTGGCAGTGATCTTACGAGTGATCAGCACTATACATTGAGATATATTAATCAAGTCGATACATGTACATCATCAGAACTTGCAGAAGTTTTTGATGTCAAAAAAAGCGCAATCACAGCGATTATTAATCGTCTTTTCGAAAAAGGATTGATTAAACGGACAAGGGACGAAAATGATCGTCGGGTCGTTTATTTAACCCTGACTGAAAAAGGGCAAACGTTATTCTCAGAAACAGAGCAGCGCGTTCATAAGTTAGTCGAATCGTTCATTACAAAGTTTGACGAACAAGAGATCAAACAGTTTATTGACACTTATGAAAAGCTGAATGACGTACTCCTGGATGTTCAGAAAAATAATGAATGAAAATCACATGTTGTATGAATAGAAAGAAAATAAGCTGGAGGGTTGAAAGTGAAGGCAATAATTAAGGGGAAATGGTTTGTCATTATCGCTTGGGTTGCTATTGTAATTGGTTTGTTTGTAGCAGCTCCAAATATGGCTGATCTGGTTCGTGAAAAAGGGCAGGTAGATGTTCCGAATGAATATTCATCGGCACTCGCATCCGAGATTATGGAGGATGTCCAGGAACAGGAAGGTAATAAGGACGTAACTCAGGTTGCACTTGTCTTTCATAATGATAAAAAGCTAACGGATACTGAAATTAAAGAAGCTGAAAAGGCAATCCGTACACTTGAGGAAAACAAAGAAAAGCTAGGTATTACTGAAATATTGACACATTTTAACGAGAAGAATTTAAAGGAACAGCTCGTTTCAGATGATGGAAAGGCGATCCTTGCATCGATTAGTTTAAGTTGGAATGATCGTGAGGATAAAGAGGTTAGCGAAGCACTCTATCAAACAATTAAAGATGCAGATGTCGAACACTATTATACGAGTGACTGGATGATCAACGCGGATCTTACCAAAAGCTCACAAGAAGGTCTGAAAAAGACAGAAGGGATTACCGTCGTTTTTATTTTGGTGGTTTTGCTTCTTGTGTTCCGTTCGGTTGTTGCACCAATCATTCCACTTTTAACAGTCGGCTTTACGTATTTAGCATCACAGTCGATTGTAGCGATGTTGGTGGACCAATTTGATTTTCCAATTTCCAACTATACACAAATATTTTTAGTCGCTGTATTATTCGGGATTGGAACGGACTATTGTATTTTACTTCTAAGTCGATTTAAAGAAGAATTATCGCAAAAAGAGACTTTGATAGAAGCGATTGTGGAGACGTACCGTAACGCAGGACGGACTGTATTTTTCAGCGGTATCGCAGTTATGATTGGATTCGCAGCAATCGGATTTTCACAATTCCAACTTTACCAATCGGCAGTGGCAGTAGCCATTGGGGTTGCGATGCTTCTAATTGCATTGTTTACAATTGTTCCGTTTTTCATGGCAATACTGGGGCGGAAAATATTCTGGCCTTCAAAAAATAATGCTGGGCACGGGGATAGTAAGCTCTGGAGTATTGCAGGAAAATTTTCGCTTGCACGGCCATTTCTTGCATTATTGGTTGTCGCTGCTATATGTGTGCCGTTTCTCGCAACCTATGATGGGAAGCTATCTTTTAACTCATTAGAAGAAATTAGCGGAGAGGTTCCTTCGATTGAAGCATTTGACGCCATTGCAGATAGCTTCGGACCTGGGGAATCAATGCCAACACAAATTGTTTTAAAAAATGATGAACGAATGGACTCAGCTGAATATATAGAGCTTGCTGAGGAAATTAGTCAAGAGCTTGAAAAAGTATCGTTGGTTGATTCTGTGCGTTCTGTTACAAGACCAACCGGAGAACCAATCAAGGAATTCTTTGTAGCAAATCAAGCAGAAAATTTAGAAGAGGGTCTTGGTGAAGGGAAACAAGGGCTTAATGAAATAAGCGATGGCTTACATCAAGCTGGAGATGAATTAGCACAGTCTGAACCAAAATTAAACGGTGCAGTTGATGGAATTGATGGGTTAATATCAGGAACGGATGAAATTCAATCTGGTTTAACTGAAATCCAATCGAACCTCGCTAAAATTGAAGATGGAATTCGTCAAGGATCTGCCGGTTCAGCTAAAGTACAAAAAGGTTTAGAAGATGCAAAGGCCGGGGCAGAGGAATTACTAGCAGGTTATAAACAACTTTTATCCGGATATGAAAAGGCTGGAGCAACCTTAAACACACTTAACTCTGAATATAAAAAGGTGGAGAATGGGTTAACTGCATTATCCGGAGCCTTTGGTCAATTACAAGGAGATTTTGCCTCATTAGAAGAAAATCATGAAGGTTTACAAGAGGATCCACAATATAAAAAAATCAAGGGAACAGTTAGTGCTCTTGAGAAGCAGTCAACAGCTCTATCAGAAGGGTTAAACAAGCTAAATGGTGGCTTATCAAAGGTAACTGAAGGTATTGGTAAAGCGAATACGAATTTTGATAAGGCATTAGCTGGCCAACAAGATTTGGTTACTGGCCTTGAAAAACTAATTCAAGGAATAGAGAAACAACAGGCTGGTCTAGAGAAATTAGCGGATGGGCAAGGACAAATTGTTGATTCAATGCCGAAGCTAACAAGTGGGGTTGCTGAAATAAATAATGGTCAGGAGCAGCTTCTTAATGGTTTCTCTCAATTGGGTGGTCAATTAAACCAATTGACTGGAGGACTTAACCAAAGTGCAAATGGATTGGATCAAGTATCTGAAGGCCTTGGTTCTGCGCAGAATTATTTGTCGGGGCTTTCCGATTCCAATGACATGGATGGATTTTATTTACCGAAAGAAGTTCTAGAAAGTAAAGAGTTTGACCAGGCGATTGATGCTTACATGTCTGAGAATCGTAAAGTAATGACAATGGATGTTATTTTCGAAGCGAGTCCATATTCGAATCAGGTAATGGCCCAAGTAGACAACATTAAAGAAGCGGTCGAGAGAGTTACCAAAGATACGAAACTCGAAAACGCAGAAGTAGCTATTGGCGGAATTACGAGTACAAACGAGGATTTGAAAACAATGTCCAACCAGGATTATTCTCGAACTGTAGTCCTCATGCTCGTTGGTATTTCGATTATACTCATCTTCTTATTCCGATCAATCATCATGCCAATCTATATTATTGGTTCACTGATCTTAACCTACTTTACTGCAATGTCAATGAATGAGTTCTTATTCGTAAATATTCTTGGCTATACAGGGATAAGCTGGGCAGTACCGTTCTTTGCATTTGTTATCCTTGTGGCATTAGGGGTCGATTACAGCATTTTCTTAATGGATCGATTTAATGAATATAAGGATTTATCTGTAGCAGACGCGATGTTGATGGCGATGAAACGGATGGGTACGGTTATTATTTCAGCCGTTGTCATATTAGGTGGGACATTCGCGGCAATGATGCCATCAGGAATGTTATCACTGTTACAAATCGCTTCCTGTATTTTAACCGGTTTACTCTTATACGCGTTTATCATTTTGCCGCTGTTTATTCCAGTTATGGTCAAAAACTTCGGGCAAGCGAACTGGTGGCCGTTTAAGCGAGGAACGAACGAATAAAGAGTATTATTATAAGAAAAGCGCAAGCGCCCTGCTTAGCCACGAAGGTCACTGGAAGACCGACGAGGAGGCTCGGCCCAAACGAGTTTGGCCCTGCGTGGGAATATACATGAAGTACTTCAGTGTGTTGCCGCCGCAGGAGGCCTGAAGTGATCCAAGTGGTTGGGCGCTGAAGCTGGACATTACATCCATGCCGCAAACTTTTATACTTTCTTTACTTGTAAAATGAAAGGCGATCCTTAATTGGATCGCCTTTAAATATTACAGCTTGTTTATGGATAGATGAGGTCTAGGCTATAATAGAGAAGAGGTGAATGTATTGAATGATTTTATATCGTTAGGTTTCAATCCGGAACATATCGGAAAATTACATAAACAAGGTATTAAAACTCCAACAAAGATACAGCAAGAGTCGATCCCCTTGCTGTTAGAAGGAAAAGATATCATTGCACAGGCGCAGACAGGATCAGGGAAAACCCTTGCTTTCTTACTTCCGATCCTAAAAAAAATAGACCATGAAAGTGAACATATCCAAACGCTAATAATTACGCCAACGCGAGAGCTAGCGATTCAAATTACAGCCGAGCTATCTAGAATGTCGGATGATGACAATGTGCTTGCGGTATACGGCGGACAGGATGTCGATCAACAAATAAGCAGATTAAGTGGGAAGATTAGTATCGTGATCGGGACTCCAGGGAGACTGCTTGATCACATTCATAGAGGGACAATCGACCTATCCCATGTATCAATGCTTGTTCTTGATGAAGCGGATCAAATGTTGCACATCGGTTTTATAAGAGAGGTGGGGGAGATTATTGACCAAACACCATCTTCACGACAAACGGCGCTGTTTTCGGCAACGATGTCAAGTGAGATTAGAGAACTGGCAAACCGCTATATGATCAATCCATATCCCATTCAAGTCGAAGCTGAGGTAAAGGTCGTTCGTGAAATCCAGCAGTTCGTTGTCGAAACGACAGATCGACAAAAGCAACAGGCTCTTTGCAAGACGATCAAAGAAATGCAGCCATTTCTAGCAATCATTTTTTGCAGAACGAAGCGACGGGTTAGTAAATTAAATGAAAATTTGCAGGAACAAGGCTATCTAACCGATGAATTGCATGGTGGACTATCACAAACAAAGCGTGAAGATGTAATGCAACGTTTCCGGGAGGCAAAGGTTCATTTGTTAATCGCGACGGATGTTGCTGCTAGGGGATTGGACGTCGAAGGAGTAACCCATATTTTTAACTACGATGTACCTCAAGATGTTGAGAGCTACATTCATCGAATCGGTCGAACAGGTAGAGCAGGGGAAGAGGGCGTGGCAGTCACTTTTATTGCACAGAAGGATCAGAGTGCCATTGCGTTGATTGAACAAGGTATCGATACCAAAATAACGCGAAAAGCTGTGGAAGTGAAAGCTCCGCCAACTGCAAATCGTGAACCGAGGAAAAGACGTAATACTGGTTCGGAAACAACGAAAGACAGAAGAAATTACAAGTCCCGATCGGAATCATCGAGAACCGGAAGAAGGCGGTAGTGACAATTCTGATAAGATGAGGGTTTGTTCTTATCAATAAATAAGGGAGAGTACATATTAGTCACGACTAATATGTACTCTCCCTTAAGATCTGAATCCCTCAAATCAGCATCTCTGTATAGTCTAGTTAATTGCTACAAATCCTACGATTTACGATTAAATTCAGATTATTCGTTCGAGTCTAGATAACGTCTAGCACCCGCGTATTCTTCACCATAGCCTGGCGCATCATAATCATCAACTCTTACAGTCGAGCTAGTGTTAGGAGAATGAATCATTTTTCCATTTCCAATATACATACCAACGTGATGGACACGTCCTTTTCCTTCATCATATGCAAAGAATATTAAATCTCCTTTTTGAAGATCTTCACGATCAACCGGAGTTCCATGCTTCGCTTGGACCGAGGAATCTCGTGGAATCGTGATCCCGTTTGTTTTATAAACCGTATGTGTAAACCCGGAACAATCGAATCCAAAGCCCGACATGCCAGCCCATAAATAAGGTAGTCCTAGGAACTTTTCAGCGGTATCGAGTATATCATCTGCTGTCGGATTTGGAACATCTTCCTTTGATTCATAGACGTTTGCATCTTCTGTCGGCAGCCATTTAATCCCGTCACTTGGTGTCACAACCAAGAGCATGTTACCGATTTCTTTTAATACAGGAAGGCGCGTATTCATACTAATCTCCATAAATTCAGATGATTTTCTCATATCGTCGTATAACCAAGTAGTCGGTGATGTAACAAGAGCAAATGGAAAACGTTCCTTTATCATTGAAAACGCTGTTCCGTCTGTTAATTGATCTTTTGGTATCCAACCAGGGTAGCCTACCTCATTACGTGGAGTCGGTTGTTCATGTGCCGCAACCTTCACCCATTCCCCTTGTTCCTCTAAAATGGTAACCTTGGAACCTAGTAACGCCTGGCTTTCTAAGTTCCCGACGAGCCAAAGCTTTTCCTCATAAGTCATACTGCTTGTCCATTCTCGTAAATCTACTGGGTTGGTCGCGGATGGCTCATCTACAGGACGTAATATATTGGGTTCGACCCAAAGTGTAGAAGCGGCCACATCGATATAAGCAGTTTCCAGTTCATTACCTTTAGGACTCTCGGCATTCGTAGGGTTCACTGATAACGAAGTAACTAAACCAACAGAAAGTAATCCAACAAGCCATTTTTTCATGAGTTTCATAGAAATCTCCTTTCAAATATTTTTTTGAGGATGTCGCGAATTTCCGATCATAGTGCTGATAAAATGTTTGCTGTTAGAATTCCGAAGTAGGTACCAAGCAAGCTGCCAAGGACAGCCATCAAAATACCAATTGGAATTAATGAACGGTGAAAGGCTCCTGCTAAGATTGGTGCGGATGCGACTCCGCCAATATTGGCAAGTGATGCAACCCCTAATGTAAAGAGATCAAGCTTGAAGATCTTGGCAATGAGGAGCATGAAGATTCCATGGAAGAACAAAATCATGAACCCTGAAATGATGTAAACGGGTGCTTGGAAGAGCTGAGAAAAGTCAGCATGTGAAGCGATTAATGCAATGACGATGTACAACATCACTTTCGAGATCTCCATTGAACCAGGAACGTTCGCAACTTTTGTCATGGCCAGAACGATACCGACTAAAGATGCAAAAATAATTGTCCAGGTTGTACTATTTATCGCTGTCCCAATTTCCGGTAAGCTGTCCCCAAGTTTCGTTCCGATTGCCGAGACGAAGATGGCCAAAGCGAGTAGTCCAAGCATTTCAACAAAACCGATTCCGGGTTGTTCATTTTCCTCTGTAGTGGCAGATATTTCCACTGACGCTTGATCGATATAGGTTGTATCTGTCTTAGTCCATCGATTAAATACTTCTGCGAATGGTACGAGCCAGAACATAAACATCACCCAAAACGAATAGTTCACCGTATCCATAATTAATGCGTATCCGAAAATATTTTCAGGAACATTTATGATATCTTGAAGGATGACCATGTTTGCCGAACCGCCTGTCCAGCTTGCACTTAAAGCAGCAAATGCTTTCCATGTGCCTGTTGCGTAGAACCCTTGCAACAAGATGTATGTAATTGTAAATCCAGCAATAATACTAAACGAAGCAGCAAAGAACGCCCCAAGCATTTTTGGACCAAGTCGAACAATTTTACGTAGGTCACAATGCAACAGCATGAGCATTAACATCGCTGGTAAAAGTAACCCTCTTACGGTCCCATATGCTGCATCGTTCGATTCTGAATCTGCAAATGCCCCAAACGTTTGAAGAAGTGCACCAACCAGATAAATTAAGACGATACCAGGCACATATTTAAAGAACTTCGACTGACTTTTCTTTTCTGCAATGGCGATTATAGCGGTAATTGCCAATAAAACACTGACGTACATTATTCCATCCTTAATCATTACCTTTCATCTCCCTTCATTATTAAAATAAAAGTAACAATAAATAAAAAAAACAGCTAACAGGACTTTAAGAAGTCCGATTAGCTGGATTTCACCTGGGGAACCAGATGAAGCAACTATTGCTCACATATCTGTTGATACTTGATACGTGCGTTTTTGAACGCCACGATTAAAGCCCGTTGTGAGGATCCGAAGTAACGATTTTGAATTTCATTGGAAACACCTTCAATATCTTCAATCGATTTACCAATTAAAATTGATTTTACAAAACTAGCTGTTAGTGGAATGGTTGAGGAACAATCGGCATCCACAATCAATCGACTTTCTTTATCTACTACTAAGCCAATAAAAAAAGCATTGAATTTCTGTGTAATAGGATTATTGTTAGCCGTTTTCGCATCTCCAATTATGTAAATAGTAGTCTCGCTAAACATGCTACTCCTCCTAAGGAAAAAAGCAGTTATTACGATAGGTGCTTACTTTTAGGTAAACAGTCATCATAATAGGCATTTTGAACCTTCAGGAATATTGTAATATAGCTGGAAAGTATTCGCAATATTTAATTAATTTTCCCTGAAAAAATAGGACAATCCGATCAGGTAAGAAATAGGAAAACTTTCCATGCATAAGATGAATGCCTTCATTCACTTTATTAAAAATATTTTGACAATTTTAAGTAAGGTTGGTATTTTAGTTATTAGTCATACAGTAGGATTAATAATGCGTTAAGTTCTAAAAATCATTACTTGATAAAGTAAGTTGGAAAAATCATGCTTATGAAAATAAAGGGAGGTTAATTATAATTTTTTTCTCATAAAATCATCTCTATGTTAATGCAAATCTTTAAAAGGTTACCACTAAAAGGATTTAAAAGATATGGAGGATTAATTATGTCTAAAATTACGTTTATCGGTGCAGGAAGTTCGGTTTTTGCAAAAAATATTCTAGGTGACTGTATGTTAACACCGAGTTTAAAAGATTTTGAGTTTGCATTATACGATATTAATAATGAACGGTTAAATGAATCCAAAACTATGCTTGAGAATCTAAAAACAAAACTTGGGAAATCTGTGTCTATTAAAGCATATAATGACCGCAAAGAAGCTTTACTAGACGCAAAATATGTTGTTAATGCGATACAAGTTGGGGGATACAAACCAAGTACAGTCATTGATTTTGAGATCCCTAAAAAATACGGTTTACAGCAAACTATTGGAGATACTGTCGGTATTGGAGGTATTTTCCGGAGCCTTAGAACGATACCTGTAATGCTAGGTATTGCAAAAGATATTCAACAAGTATGTCCAGATGCATGGTTATTAAATTATACAAATCCTATGGCAGTTCTAACTGGAACCATGCTTCGTCATGGAGGAATAAAAACCGTGGGGCTTTGTCACAGCGTACAGGTCTGTGTACCAATGCTCCTTGATTCTTTAGGCATAGAAAAAGATAAAATACAAACAAAAATTGCCGGTATAAATCATATGGCATGGTTGTTAGAAGTAAGTAGAAATGGCGAGGACCTGTATCCAGAAATTAAAAGAAGAGCAAAAGTTAAACAAAAGACAAAGCATACCGATATGGTTAGATATGAATTAATGAATCGTTTTGGCTATTACGTTACAGAATCTTCAGAACATAATGCAGAATATCATCCATATTTCATTAAAAATCAATATCCAGAACTAATTGAAAAGTTTAATATCCCACTTGATGAGTATTTGAGAAGATGTGAAGAAAAAGTTAATCGCTGGGATAAGATGAGGGAAGAGGTTGTTAACAATGTACAGCTAACACATACTAGGACCGAGGAATATGCTTCATATATAATTGAAGCAATGGAGACCGATAAACCAATTAAAATAGGCGGAAATGTCCTAAATACAGGGAGATTAATCAGTAATTTACCGGAAAAATCATGCGTTGAAGTTCCTTGTCTAGTTGATCGAAGTGGTGTATCTCCATGTTTTGTCGGTGAGTTACCAGAACAATTAGCTGCATTAAACCGTACAAATATTAATACACAATTAATGACCATAGAAGCAGCAATAACACAAAAGAAAGAGCATATCTACCAAGCGGCGTTATTAGATCCTCATACTTCAGCGGAACTATCAATTGACGATATCGTTTCATTGTGTAATGAATTAATTGAGGTACACGGAGATATGCTTCCTAAATATAACTAATTCATTATCTACCTTAATTAATATTTATTATTGAATTATGTTTATGTAAGGGGCTTTTGCCATCCTCACCGTGGATGTTAAAGAATGTTGATATACATGAGTTAAAGTCTACCTTTGAATTCATTTCATCGAAAAAAAACATTCCACCCTGTAAAAAACCCAGGATGGAGTGTCTTTTTTGCACGTTAAGAAAGTATAAAAATACTTTCTATAGTATAAAGCAAGGGCCTTTAGGTCATCCCTTTAGGGACTACGGTGATCACCTGCGCTAAGGTTTGGCGCTAGCCAAGTTTTCTTTAATTTAACTATTTCTAAAGCTGGAAACCAATACAGTTTTTCAGTGGCCTCCAATTAACGGTGGCGATTTTTTTAAAGCTAATTCATTGAATATAACTGTTGTAGATCTTGAATCATAACCGTCCATTTTTCTGCAAGTTGTTCCGGAATTTCCTCTCCCCTTAATGAATTGATCTGCGATTGTAAGCTATTTAGTCCTTGTGTTGCTTTTTCGTTTTGTTCGGCAAAATGATTATCCATAATTTTATCTGCTTTTGCAAGTAAACTGTTTTTTATTCCTTGTTCAATGTCAGCTGTGTAAATCGAAATATATAATTTATAGGTGGTGTAAGAAACTTTGGTGTGATGATAAGCCATTAAGCTTCGCTGTTCATCATATTGCAGTATTTCACCGATAACGGAACGGGTGTTTGATGAAAATTCCCAATTCGTATTGTCTGCAAAGTTACCGTTCTCAACTGTAAAACCTACAGGTTCCAATGCATCGAAACCAGTATATGTCCAGAAGTTACTAACTCCTTTATTCTCATAAAAGCGGAAAGTTATATCAACTTTTGATTTTCCGGACAGGTATGGAGTAAGGTTGACATGTACCGGTTCCCAGAGTAAGTCCGAGACAATTTCAGACGTGTCTTGCTCCCAAACTACCACTCCATCAATTAGAAGTTGTTTTTTATGATATCCAAAAACATTTGGTCCGTGGTCCATTGTTTGAAAGGTCAATGAATAATCTTCTGATTTTCTGTCTACCCTAACTGTTTGGGTAGCTTCAGTATAGTCACCGGCTGAACTAGGAGCACCTAAGCCGATAAAGAAGTTTAAATAGCCTTTATCATTATATGCCTTATCATCAGTTGGTTGGGGTTCAAAATTCTTTTTTAATACATAAGTGATGACCCCGCTAATCTTTCCTTGTTCCATATTTTCTAGTGCGATTTGTACCACTTCTCTCACATAATTAGCTGAAGGGTTTGCAGGGGTTCTTGAAAGCTGGGACGCATATATCATCCAATAAAGGGGAAGGTCGTATTTATTTAATTTTGCATATGCATCATCTATTTGTTGTTGTGCAGTTTCATGAACCTGAGTATTCCGGTATTCGCCATCCCTAAAGGCTAGAATCACACCATCTATATATGCCCCGCGTGTTTCAAGGAATGACTCAGTTAAAGCTTCGGTATACATCTGCGGTGTGAAAAACAAGTCAGGGTTAATCGCTTCAGAAGTTTCTTTCATTTGGGCCATATATTCTGGAGTATATGTAGTGAGGTTATGACTGAAATCATCAATGGCCCAACCAATAAGATTTGGATAGTCGAGAGAAAGATTGGCGATTGCTTCAGACCATGTAATATAATCAGTAGTATACGGGTAAGATTTTCTTTCTCCTTTTGACTCCGATGGAGGAACGAGATAGACCACTACATTGATGTTTGCTGCTTCAGCAGCAGGTAGAAATTCATATCTTAAGTCATCCCAGTCAGTCTTCTCATGCCAGATAAGGTAATAGTAAGTGTTAACATTTAGTTCTTTTAATCTTTCAATCATTGCTGGAGTATCAATATGATGGATACCGTCAGCTCTTGGTGTTTCTTCCCGAATTTCCCCGGCATAGTCAGCAAGTACTTTTCCAGGCTGCTCTGGATAGGGTGATGCGTTTACTTGTTGAGAAGGCACACTGGCAAAAATACCGAGAGTTAATGTGCAAATTAAAACTATTATACTTAGCTTATTCAAATCAAATCCTCCTTTTAAATTTTACTGCAAAAGTTATAAAGGACTCCCCCTCCCTTATTGTTCTGAAAATTCAAATATATCTCCACTTAAAATCATCATAACTAACTAGATTTAGAAAAGACAAGTCTTTAAATTGTCTATTAATGGAATTTTAATATATAGGAAAGATGTCTTGATTCTAGAGGCTTAGTTATTAATCATTAGTTATTTGTCTTATTAAAGACATTGTCTTTTGTTGTTTAAATTTTTATACTATTCTATAAAGAATGCTTTTTGGAGGGAAATGGATGAAAAATTGCCCTGTCGGTAAGGGAACTGATACTGATTGGATAAAACGGTTTAATGATTATGATGCTGCTCAAAGTGAAGCTAATGGTGGAAAGGGATATGTTGGTCCTATTCCAGGTCTGGGATATACCCCGTCAAATATATATGGATGGGATGAATCTTATGTGTTGAAAGGGTATCTTGGTGTTTATAGGGCAACAAAAAATAAAGATTATTTAGATAAGTTTATAGAAGATGTTGATGGAATGTTTGCTCAATTAGAGGATTTTCAGGGTGATGGGTTTGAGAGTTGGTGGACTTCAGCTTATAGCATTGATCTAATTATGAATGGGAATATGGAAAAGGATAGCATTTATTATAAAGACAGTCATGGTGCTTACATAACTGACGGTTGGTATCCATATCCCTGGTATGGTAGTAAAGGATCGGTTTATAGAACGGATGCAGAAAAAGCCGAGGGCAAATATAGTACTCTAGTACAAAATTCTGAAGGAGAGGACTTTGTTGGTGCCTATACAATCATCCCTAACTATACAGCTGGAAAACAATATCATTTCAAATTTAAAGCGAAAAACAAACATCCTGATAATATTGGGAAAATTATGATTGTACGTCAGGATACTGGTGAAGCTATCAAGGAATTTTCATTTTCGAGCACTGATTGGGAGTCTCACTCTGTTGGTTTTAAGACACCTGACACTGCAGGGATTCAAATTCGTGTTTACCTAACTAATGCAAATACTGATGATCCGAATGCAGCAACATATTATGATGAGGTCTCTTTACAGCAGTTTGGTGAATTTATCGTTCATGAAGGGATGGCATTAACTGCTATTTCTGAGTTTATAGACCTCATATATCATGATAAGAATCCAAGTAAAAGGTACCAAAAAAAAGCCAAAGATTATCTAAAAGTGCTAGAAAAAAATTTCGTTCCAAAATGGGAACAATATTGGGTTGAATGGGAGAAAGAGGGAAAGAAACTCGGAGTATACAAATTTCCTTTCGATGATACAGCTAGAATGACTCAAATTAATGAATATTTTCCGTTTTTTGAACCATCTAAAGGAATTACACTACCTCATAATCAATATGCCGCAGCTGGGAGAACCCTTGTAAATCTTTATCGAGTGACTAACAAGGAGACCTATCTTAATAAGGTTGAAAGAATGGGAAACTTCTTCAAAAATAGTTTACACAAAAAAGAAACGGATAATGGAAGTGCATATGTTTGGAATTATTGGGATAACTCAGGAAAACGATGGGATTTTGGATACTTTAGATACAAAAGTGAGGATATCAGCCACGCTAATATTGAACTAGGTTTTGCGGTAGACTTATATCTGATTAAAAAGGTGTTTACCGAAGAAGATATGATGAATTTTACTACAACATTCAAAGAACTTATCTGGCAAGGGGATTATTCCGATCCAAGAGTTAGCATGTTTGTAAATGGGAGCGGGAGCAAAAATTATTCTGTGCTAATTTCTGAGTGGGTAACTCTTAGCCAGTTTAATAAGGAGGTCAGGGATATATCAGTCCAGCTATTGAACCGGAAACAAGATACATTTGGGGCAACTTACGGAATGGTGCTTATTGGAAATCTGTTACGGTACAATCCTGAACTGCAAGTATAATAAATTAATGCTATATAAGTTACCTATCAAGTCTATGTCATGGAGAGGGGAATTAAATGAAAATCGTTAAAATTGATGTATTTCCTTTGAATCTACCAATGAAGCAAAACTTTACTATCTCAGGAGGGTCTGTTGGAGATCGTCAGAAAGGCGCCCCTCATGTATATATAAAGATTACAGCGGAGGATGGGACCGAGGGTTGGGGAGAATCGCGTCCAAGTAACCGCTGGAGCTACGAAACAATCGAATCAGTTGTGACTACGATAAACCATTATTTTAAACAGGTTTTGCTCGGACAAAACGCAGAAGATATAAAGAATATACACAAATTAATGAATAGTGAAATCAAAAATGGATTAACGATCGGACAACCTATTGCCAAAGCTGCTATCGACACAGCTCTTCATGATTTAATTGGAAAACAAATGAGAAAGTCGATTGAAGAACTATGGTTTACAAAACCTAAGGATTCGATAAACCTGTCGTATTTAATAAGTACAAGGAATATTGAGGAAGCAGTCCAAAAGGCAAGGTATGCTTTAGAAAATAATTATCAAGGGATAGATTTGAAAATTGGATTTGATTTTAAAAAAGACCTGGAACTTGTTGAAGCAGTAAAAGCGATAGCCCCAAAGCTATTCTTCCGTGTCGATGCAAATCAGGGGTATACACTTTCAAAAGCTATAACTGTTTCCAAAGGCCTTGAAAAACTTGGGGTAGATGTTTTTGAACAGCCTCTAAAAGCAAACGATCTATTGGGGCACGCAGAGCTAAGGAGAAAAACGAGTATACCGATCGCTCTGGACGAAAGTATCTGGACTGCTGGTGATCTTATCCAGGCGATTAGGCTTGAAGCGTGTGATACAGCCGTGGTGAAGCTTACGAAAATGGGTGGTCTTACAGGAGTAAAAATGTGTGGCGAAATCGCTAAAGAAGCGAATTTGGACTTACTTGGTGGTGGGTTAACAGAGTCAACTCTAGGTCTTACTGCTAGTGCGCACATTTTCAATTATCTGGAGATTAATACTCCTGTTGATTTAAACGGTCCAATGTTCTTAGAGGATGATCCTGTTGGAGAAGGTCCAACTATTAAAGATGGTAAAGTATTCTTAAACAAGGATTTACATGGGATCGGCTGTTTAATTGATCATCAAAAGTTAGAGAAATACAAAGTGGAATAGAATTTTTCTATTCCACTTTTTCCTTAATCTTATCAAGTTGTTCCGCTACGAATGAAAGTTTATATATTTGCCTTGGTCTTCCACGTGATGTAATTTTTTCTTCTCCGACAACATCCACTAGCCCTGCATCAATCCATTGGACTAAAATTCGATGTGCACTTCGTATGGTAATTCCAAGTATAGAGGCGAGTTCCTGTGCCGTATAGTTCGTTTTTTTATATCGAACAACTTGAGCCATAAGCTTACTCATGTAAGCAGCAGACATTCCAGCTTTTTGAGATTCCTCAAGGAGCTTACTGTCTGTAATGGAAAGGTCGTAAATCATGGGATTTGTCATTTCAACTGGACCGATTACACTTCTGTCTTCTCTGACGATAAAACAAGTTTTACCGCCGAACTCCTTAGATTGACGTAAAGCTAATCGAGCGTGATTCCCTGCATCAGTCGCTGTTCTTCCAAATCCGATACCTACACTTAAAGAGACACCAAGTGATTTATGTGCATCATCTAAAATTGGAAGAAATTTATACCCCCGAGTCTCTCGTTCAAATATGCCTCTTGTTGTGAAGAATAGATATTCACCACCTCCTAAACTGATCAAGTGACCATCAAGCAGTTTTACATAATCTAACAGCAATCTATGAAGATCAAGTTTTAACTTTTGAACTTCATGTTCAGATGGTATATTATCGGCAACCTTTCGAAAATCGTCGATATTAATTATGCCTACCACGATCTGTGATTCCTTATTTCGCCTCGTTTTAGTAGCCAACAATGCACGTTCAAGTGAAACAATCAAGTCTTGGTGAGTAGGTGTTACCCATTCATTCGGAATCCCTAATGCGTCAAGCTTTTCAGATACGGCTTGAATTCCCGTCATAGCAGATGAGCCAGGTCGGTTATCGAAATATCTAGAATGAAACTCTACTATTTCATCTATGGAATCAAGATCTGAGCCTTCATAAAATACATGATCAGTATTCCTTTCTTCCAATTCATTAAGAATCTGTCTCACATATTGATCTGGTACAGAATCTACCGTTAGTGTTCGTAATCCATATAAAGTCTTAATACGGAAAAGGGAGCGGTATAATCCAGTTCCCATCAAAGGGACATAATGGATTGGGATAAGAAATTCTATTTGCTCTTTTGCCTTTCGGAACATTTGGTATTCAAGGAAAAGAAGAACTTCCACTTTATTCATCAACTCGTTCGGTATGGATGTGATGGCTCCATCATTTTCACAAACGTGATAATAAGGTGTAAACGAAGGAAATCCTTTTAGTGCATCTTCAGTCCTTTTAACAAGGATGTTTGGTCCAATTACTCCTATTGCAATTCCGTTTTCAAAGTCAGATGTTGTATATTCTTTTTCCAACAAGTTTCCTCCTTATGCATCCTATTTAATTTGTTTTCAATTATAACGAAAATAGGGTTTTAATAAAAGACTTTTTTAAGACTTGTCTTTAATTATGTGATAGTTTTATAATGAGAATGAATATTCCGAATATTAAATGATAGGAGGAAGTTATGAATAATCTAAAAATTGGGATGGTAGGATTAGACACATCACATTGTATAGCATTCTCTGAATTGTTAAACGACCAAAATCATCCTAACCATGTCTATGGAGGAGAAGTGGTAATTGCTTATCCAGGAGGTTCTCAAGACTTTAAACTGAGTTATTCGAGAGTGGAGGGTATTACAAATAAACTAAGTGAGGAATTTGGTATTAAAATGTCAGCATCAATTGAGGAAGTCGGAGAATCAGCTGATGCAATTATTATAACTTCGGTAGATGGCCGTGTTCATTTAGAACAATTCAATCAAATTGCCTCCTTCAAAAAGCCTGTTTTTATCGATAAACCATTTACAGTTAACTATGAAAAAGCGAAACAAATATGGGAAATTGCCAATAAAAATGATATACCTCTCATGAGTTCTTCATCCTTAAGGTATGCTGAAGAACTCCAAAATATTGTGAATTCAAGCAATAGCATAATTGGGGCAGATTCCTATGGACCTATGAAAATAGAGGAATCGCAGCCAGGATTATTCTGGTATGGAATCCATGCAGTCGAAATGCTGTATACGGCACTTGGAAAGGGTTGTAAAAGTGTACAGGCTACAACGAATAATGATTATGATCTTGTTGTTGGAGAATGGGCTGATGGCAGAATAGGTACAGTAAGGGGAAACCGAAAAGGAAACAACCAGTTTGGAACTTTAATACATCAGCCAAATACAACTTTATTTGCAGATGGCCAAAAAGGGACTAAACCACATTATGCAAGTTTACTAGAACAGGTGATGAAGATGTTTAAGACAGGTATTTCAGTAATAGATCTAGAAGAAACAGTTGAGATTATAAGGTTTATTGAAGCTGCAAATGAAAGTCGTAAAACTGAAAAAAAAGTAGAACTCTAAATGTTATAAAGGAGCTTTTTTATGAAACTGGCGAAGGTAGCAGTTTACTTTGATCAAGGTGAGGCAGTGAAAAGATGGACCAGAAAAGAAAATGCATTTGGCATCTACATAAGACAAGTCTTGGATTACACTGGGATCCCATATGCATGGATCGAGGATATAGAAGAAATTTCTGACTTTGACATTTTAGTTATTGCCCTTGATCCAACAGAACAACACGTTAATGATAAGTTAATAGAATTTGTGAATCAAGGAGGCACTTTAATTTCTTATTGTGGATTAGAAAAAATGGCCTCTAAATTTGGATATCAAACTAAAACAATTCGTCCAGGATACGCTGAACAAATAGTAGGCTTTGAAGACATTCCCATTCGTTTTTTGAAGGCGGTTACTTGGAAGCCCCTTTTAAAAAGTGAAAAACTTGTTGAAGAAATGGGCACACTTCGTGACAGTTTCCCCCATGGTAAAAAAGCAGGGGTTGCTTTTCAAAAGTTCATTTTAGGAAACGGAGAGGTACATCGGTGGTCAATCGATATAATTGGAGCTATTGTAGGATTCCAGCAAGGAACCAAACCAGTAATAGAAGATGGAAATCCAGCATTAGATGGCTCAGCGAACTTGGATGACAATTTGCTAAAAGCGGATGATGGTTTTGAATTAGATTGGGAATATGATCGAGCTATTACAGAAACTGGTGAAAAATATTTTAAGTATCCTTATGCTGACCTTTGGAAGGAAATATTGATATCACATTTGATAAAAGCATCAATTGATAAAGGCAAGACCTTACCTCTTATAGACTATTGGCCTGAAGGAGTTAATCAGGTTGCAATGATATCACATGATAGCGATATTAATTTAGATGATTCTGCAGAGATAACACTTAGGGTCTTGAAAGAATGTAACATTAAATCAACTTGGTGCATGATGGAACCTGGCTATTCCAATAAAATTTATGAAGAAATTGAGAAAGATGCCCATGAAATTGCTTTTCATTTTAATGCTATGGAATCTGATAACGGAATCTGGAGTAAAGATGAATTTTCTAGACAACTAGACTGGTTGAAAAAGACAACTGGGAAGTCAGTTATTTATTCTAATAAAAATCACTACACAAGATTTGAGGGTTGGGGGGAACTTTTTGAATGGTGTGAGCAATATGGAATACAATCTGATCAGACTAGAGGTCCAAGTAAAAAGGGGAATATAGGTTTTCTTTTTGGTACCTGTCACCCTTATTTTCCTATTTCGTGGGCTGATCAGAGAAATCGCCTCTATAATGTTGTGGAAATTAGCTTTTTGACACAGGATGTGGATTTAGATCGTTTAGCTGATACAAGCATTGTGAAACCCTTTTTAGAACAAGTTAAAATGGTAAGGGGAGTCGCTCACTTTCTATTTCATCAAATTCATATTTATAGGCAATGGTCTGTTCATAACGCTGTAAAGCTTGTTACAAAGGAAGGTAAGAAAATGGGATATGATTTTTGGACAGGCAAACAAATTAACGACTGGTTCAGAGAACGACTCCAAATGAAAATAAAAAGTATAAATTCTGATGGATCATTGCAAGTTTTCAATGAAGTCGAAAATTCTGTGGTCTTAATTCCATTGACCAATGAAGAGCTGGGTGATGAAACAGAAATGGTAAAACGCTTTGGAATCTGGTGCAAGAAACAAGTTATTAAGTCTATGAAAGTTAACTGAACTCTGATATATGAATTAAACGAGGAGCGATAAAAATGAATGAGCTTGCAATCAACGGAGGTAACAAAATAAAAACAACACCTTTTGGAACAGGGAGAAGGTTTGGTTTTGAAGAAGGAAAAGAGTTGTTGGAAGCCCTTGAACAAAATACATTATTTTATCATGCTGGTAACAAGGTTAAGACGTTTTTAAACAATTTTAATGAGTTATACGGAGTAAAATATAGTGTTGCTGCTTCTTCTGGTACAGCTGCTATACATGTGGCTTTAGGAGTTTCTGGGGTAACAGTAGGTGATGAGGTGATCACAAGTCCTATTACTGATCAAGGTACTTTGATCGGAATTCTCTATCAAAATGCCATACCGGTATTTGCTGATCTTGATCCTAATTCCTATAATCTTTCACCAGAGTCTGTTGAGGAGAAAATAACAGATCGTACTAAGGCAATAGTAGTTGTTCATTTAGCAGGAAATCCAGTTGACATGGATCCGATTATGGAAATCGCTACGAAATATAGATTGAAAGTGATCGAAGATTGTGCTCAAAGCTATATGGCAAAATATGAAGGTAAACTAGTTGGTACTATCGGTGATTATGGATGTTTCAGTACAAATGATTTTAAGCACATTTCCACGGGTGATGGGGGAATGGTGACGATTAATTCTAATGATGAAGATGACTTCAAAACTGCTCATGCATTTGCTGATAAAAACTATCAGCGATTTGGGACTAACGTACAAAGGGAACTTAATTACCTTGCCCCTAACTACAGAATGACAGAACTACAAGGTGCTGTTGGAATCGCCCAACTTAAAAAGCTTCCATTCATTTGTGAAAAACGAACAAAACATGGGGATGAAATTTCTATGGGTATCAAGGACCTCAAAGGTATTTATTCTCATAAAGTTAATAAAAACGATACATGCACATACTGGTTCTATATGTTTCGAATCGATGAAGAAAGCTTTTCCTGTTCAAGAAATGAGTTTGCTGAAGCCCTAAGGGCAGAAGGGATTCCGGCTTCAGCGGGATATATCCCACAAGTCGTTTACCTGAATGGTTTATTCCAAAATAAACAAGCCTATATTAATAGTCATTTCCCTTTTGAGTTATCAAGCACAGTGTATAAAAAAGGGTTATGTCCTGAGGCAGAGAAAATTCTCTTAACTTCAATACGTATTCCTGTCAGTGAATTTTATACAGATGATGATATCAGGGATATTGTAAACGCAATTCATAAGGTAACAAGTTATTATCAAATCAATAAAGTAAAGGCGAATTAACTAAAGGAGAGCTCATGAAAAAACTTACAAATCAACATGGAGAACTTGTACGAAAAGCTCCATATCCTACATGGCCAATTAGTGGAGAACTTGAAAAACAAATTTTAGAAGATGTCATAAATTCAGGGAAATGGGGTGGGTCAGGGGGTTCGAATATTCCCGATTACGAAGCAAAATTGCCTGAATTTGAAAAAAAGTTTGCTTTATTTCAAGATGCAAGTCATGGTGTGTCAGTAGTCAATGGAACACTTGCTATTACTGTCGCTCTTCAGGCTGTTGGGGTAAAGCCATATGATGAAGTGATCATGCCCTCTTATACGTTCATTGCAACTGCAACCTCTGCACTTCTTTTTGGAGCTATACCTGTATTTGTTGATGTAGAAGAACAATCTTTATTAATTGATCCTGAAGAAGTTGAAAAAGCGGTAACTTCAAAGACTAAAGCTATAGTAGCTGTTCATATTGGTGGGACACCAGCCGATTTGGATCGTTTAAGACAGATTGCAGATAAGTATAACCTGGCATTAATTGAAGATGCTGCACAAGCAGTTGGATCTGAATGGAAAGGGCGAGGTGTCGGTGCAATAGGGGACATAGGGACGTTTAGTTTCCAATCTAGCAAAAACCTCACATCAGGTGAAGGAGGCATCATTCTTTCAAACAATAAACAACTTGCAGATAAGGCATGGTCAATTGCCAATGTTGGGAGGGTGCGAGACGGGGCTTGGTATCAGCATGATGAAATTGGTTGGAATTTAAGGATGACAGAACTTCAAGCAGCGGTATTATTAGGACAAATGACACGACTTGAGAAACAAGTTGAACGAAGAAATCAAAATGCAAAACTATTAAACGATCTTTTAAATACAATTGAAGGAATCCATCTATTTAAACAGGATCCAAGGGTTACTCGTAATGGACACCATTTGTATATGTTTTATCTAGATAGGACACTTTCAGAGCAAATAGACAAACCTGATTTTGTTAAGAAACTTGGTTTAGAAGGGATTCCATCTGCTACGGGTTACACTGCTTTAAATAGATACAAGTCAATCATACAATCAATAAGGGATTGGACAGGTGAGGAACGAATCTACAATTGTCCAGTCGCTGAACGAATGGGAGATCAACAAACTATCTGGATTACACAGACGGTTCTGTTAAGTGATGAAGAGGGTATTTACGATGCAGCAAAAGCAGTGAAGAAAGTTGTACAATCCTATTTATGAATACGAGGAGGGTTAGTATGAATTTAACTTTTCAAGGGATATCAAAAGACCTAATGAAGGGCATTTTGGAGCTAGAATCACAGCTTGGCTTCAAAGTCATTGAAAATGGGTTACCTGTAAGAGTAGAAAAAACGGTGGAAAATGTAATTGAAGTAAGGTTAGTGAATAATCAAGGGGCAATCAGATATTGTGATGATATTCACTTTTTTAGAGCATTAGGATTGTTTATTGAAGCCACTAGAAATCAGACCTCATTTGAAATTAAGGAAGAACCTCAATTTAAGATGAATGGCGCAATGTTTGATTGTTCAAGAAATGGTGTCTTAAAACCTGAGACCGTAAAAACATTCATTAGATATATGGCAACTATGGGCTTAAATATGTTAATGCTTTACACAGAAGATACTTATACAATTGAGTCGGAACCCTATTTCGGCTACTTAAGGGGAAGATATACAAATTCTGAACTAAAAGAGATAGATGATTATGCATATAGTTTCGGCATTGAAGTAATTCCATGTATCCAAACACTTGCTCATCTCTCCTCCTATTTAAGATGGTCTCACACAGCAAATATTCAGGACACAGAGGACGTCTTACTAATAAGAAATAAGGAAACATATAACTTTATTGATAAGATGATCCAATCTGCTGCAAGTCCTTTTAGGACGAATAGGATTCACATTGGTATGGATGAAGCACATGGTTTAGGTCGTGGGAAATTCTTAGATCGATTTGGAAAAGAAGATCGCTTCAATTTAATGACCCAACATCTTAAAGAGGTTATGAAAATTACTAACAAACTAGAATTAAAACCGATGGTGTGGAGCGATATGTATTTCCGTGTGTGGTCAGAAACAAATGCTTATTATGATTTAGACATTAATATCCCAAAAGAAGTTGTGAGAGATATTCCTAAAGGTGTTCAGTTAGTTTATTGGGATTACTATAACGAAAAGGAAGATTTTTATATTAATTTTATTCAAAAGCATGCTGATTTTGGTTCTAAGCCCGTATTTGCAGGGGGTATTTGGACATGGAATGGACCAACCATACACTATGAAAAAACTTTCAACACTACAAATGCTGCGTTAAGTGCCTGTAAACAAGAGAATGTAAAAGAAGTTTTTGCGACTCTATGGGGTGATGATGGTTCAGAAAGTAACTATTTTTTTGCACTTTTAGGCTTACAACTTTTTGCAGAACATGGCTACTCAAAAACAATAGATTCAGAAAAAGTAAAACGTCGGTTTGAGTTTTGTACTGGTGGAGATTTTAATGCTTTTCTAGCTCTTGGAAAAGGAGATGTACACTCAGCGGCAGATTGGCATAAGCTAATACCTGATAATCCAACAAAGTATTTATTGTGGCAAGATATTCTCTTAGGTCTGTTTGACAAGAATATTGAGAATTTAGGTTTTAGCAATCATTATAGATCTATTTATGAAGAACTAGAGCACCACATTAAAAAGGACTCAAGGTGGACTTCTTTGTATGAATTTACTTCAAGGCTTTGTTTATTATTAAGTTTGAAAAGTGAAATGGGTCTTAAATTATTTTACCTTTATCAAAAAAATATGAAAGAAGAACTACAAGAGGTTTCTAACAAAGAATTGAAAGTATTACATGATCGAGTAAATGGACTTAAAAAAGCCCATAGAGAGGAATGGATGAAAAATAACAAACCATTCGGATGGGAAGTCCTTGACATTCGGTATGGTGGTTTAATCGCTCGTATTGAAACGACACAAAAAAGGATTACAGATTATGTAGAGGGTAAAATTGAGTGCATTGATGAATTAGAAGCTGATAAGCTTTATTATGATCCAAGTATAAAGAAAGGACTTGGCAAAGAAAGTAAATACAGAAGAATTGCTTCTGCTAATGTTTTTTAATAGTTCGTCAATATTTAAAGACATTTAAAAGACTTGTCTTTAAGTATGAAATAACCTTATTATGTAGGTAACTTACATAAAAAGTCAGAATTTTCTTAAGTATGAAATCTAAGGAGGGGTCTTAATGAATCGTAAGAAGGTTGTAGGTCTTTTAATGATATTTTTACTCTCTTTCATACCTCTTTTAGCTTGTGCACCAGACAAAGAATCAACCACAGAAAAGGATGGAACCATTGAGCTTGAATTTTGGACGATTAATCTTAAGAAAAACTTTGGGGATTACATTCAAGGGATTGTAGACGAATATGAAAAAGAAAATCCCAATGTAAAAATTAATTGGGTGGATGTTCCAGGTGCAGATGTTACAAAGAAATTTATTACTGCTCTAAAAAGCGAAGAGGTTCCTGATGTGGTTAACCTTGCAAGCACAGATATTTCTTTGATCAGAAGTTATAACGTACTCAATCCGATTGATAAACTCGTAGATGAAAAAGAACTAGACCCGTATATTGATGGGTTAGTAGAAGGGCTGACCTTTAATGAAAATGTATTAGGTATCCCCTGGTATCATGGTGGTCCGCCAGTAGGTATGTTGAACACCGAAATATATGAAAAAGCAGGTCTTGATCCTGATAGTCCTCCTCAAACATGGGATGAATATATGGAAATGGGGAAACAAATTCACGAAAAACTGCCGGATGTCTACGGGGGTAATGATATTCCTACAATGGAAGTATTAATTGGCCAAGGACTACCCATTTTAAATGAAGATAGAACAAAGGCCGTTTTTAACTCTAAAGAACATGTTGATTTTGTTGAAATGTTTGTAAAGGGATATAAAAATGGAGCTATCGCGTCAGGAGCTGTTACAGAAGATGATCGCCAGCTTCAACAAACATTTGAAAATGGACAGCAAGCACATACAGGACAAAAGGTTGCTTCAGGATTAGTAAGTATAGAAAAGAATGCTCCAAGTGTGATTCCTAAATTAAAAGTATTTAAACCTGTAACAGGAAGTGAAGGCAAAGTAGCTTTGGGAGGTATTCAAACGTTTGTTGTACCTAAAAAATCGGAGCACCCAGAAGAGGCGGCAAAATTTGCGCTTTATGTAACCAATGCTAAGAATCAACTGGAATTTACAAAATTAGTTGCGATCTTCCCATCAACAGAAGAAACGTTAAAGGATCCATTCTTTACTGATTTTGAAGTGAAAAATATCCATGATGAAGCACGAAAAATAATGGTTGAAATATCACCGAAGCTTACTATAAACACGCTTGGGATTGAAAAGGAAGAAGAATTGAAAGAAGTTTATCTTGAACAAATCCGCGCCGCCCTTTTGGGTGAAAAATCTACACAAGAGGCACTGGATACAGCTGTAGAGCACTGGAATGAAGCTCTTTCTAAATAGGATTTAAAAATATTCATATTATAAGCAGCGGATTGAAGGTTTTCCGCTGCAATTCTTTTATTTAGCTTCTCAGAAAGGAGTCGATAAGTCGTTTATGAACCAAGTAGAAACAACAGTCCGCCATAGTGTAGTTACGGAAAGAAAAAAAAGAAAAAGGAAATTTAATTTCGTCCCATATATTTTCTTGTTGCCAGCTATTGTTCTTCTCTCAACATTTGAATATTTACCAACTATAAATGCATTCTATTATTCATTTACCGAATACCATGTGTTAGCACCACCCGAATGGATCGGGATTGAAAACTATCGAACGATGATGAATGATGATAAATTTTGGAAAGCACTAGGAAATTCCATGAAATATTTTCTTATTACAGTTCCCATGATTATTATTCTACCTTTATTTTTAGCGATTCTTGTAAATAGAAAATTAAAAGGAATTAACTTTTTTAGATTGATCTATTACTTACCAGTTGTAACAGCGATGGTAGCTGTAGCAATTATGTGGAAATATTTATATCATCCATCAGGATTGATTAATGCGTTTTTGCAAGGAATTGGCTTTGAAAATGCGGATATTAACTGGCTATTGAACACCAATGCTGCAATTCCTGCTATATCAATACTTGAAGCATGGAAAGCTATGGGCTTTTATATGCTAATCTATCTGGCTGGTCTTCAAGCCGTTTCAAAAGACCTTATCGAGGCAGCAAGAATCGACGGGGCATCACCAATAAAAATATTATGGCACGTCTATTTACCGCAACTACGGCCAGTGTTTGCAGTGACACTTGTTATGGCAACTCTTGGGACGATTCAAATGTTTACCAGCATTTATATCATGACAGGTGGCGGTCCATTAGATAGCACAATGTCATTACCTCTGTATATCTACCAAAAAGCCTTTGTAGAGCTTGATATGGGATATGCAACCGCAATGGGAATGGTCCTGTGGGTAATATTAATGATCCTTACCGTTATTAACTATAAAATCTCGAGAGGAGGGCACTCAGTTCAATGAATACAAATAAGGCAATCAGGTGGAAAAAGATCGGGAAAAATTTATACCTCTACGCATTATTAATTGCAGTGTCCTTAATCTTCATTGGTCCTTTTTTATGGCTTTTATCTACAGCATTCAAGTCAAATGCTCAGGATGTTTTTGGATTTCCTCCTAGCTTTATTCCAAATCCACCTGTTTTTGACCATTTTATTGAAGCGTGGACGGCAATACCATTCCCGAGGTATCTATTAAACTCTTTTTTATTATTGTTAATCATGGTACCTTCTCATATTTTTTTGACAGCTCTTACAGCTTATCCACTTGCTAGAATGAATTTCCGAGGAAGAACGTTAATTTTTTATGCGATTATCGCTACAATGTTTCTTCCTGAGGAGGGAAAGCTAGTACCTCTGTTTATTATTGTTGAGAAATTAGGGATGGTAGATTCCTGGTGGGGCTTAATTGTTCCAGGATTGGTAGGCGGGTTTTCCATATTTCTTATGCGCCAAGCTTATTTAACAATACCTAAGGAAATAGAAGAGGCGGCAATTATAGATGGCTGTGGTCCATTCAGGGTTTGGTGGAGTGTGATCCTACCATTAACAAAACCAACTCTTGCTGCTCTTAGTGTTTTCTCATTCATATCCGTTTGGAATTCATTTATGTGGCCCTTAATTATATTAAAAGATGAAAGTTTATTCCCAATCGCTTTAGGGTTAGCGTATTTATCTGGAACTTTTGGAACAGATGTGAAAACAATGGCAGCTGGTGTTGTCATTTCGCTTGTACCGATTATCATTTTTTATATTTTTATGCAGCGTCACTTTGTCAGTGGTCTTCAGGGATCTATTAAGGGTTAGGGAGGTTTTATAATGAATAAGATTGCGACTTGGAAAGATAAGCCGCTTAGAATTGTTGATTTTATCCCCCCTGAACCAGGGAAGTATGAAGCATTGGATTTAATAGAGCAATTTCAAATTCGAAAAAATCTGGAATTTAATGCTGAACATGTTGAAGTGCACGATATTACTGAAGGAGAATCTGGTATTACCTATTATCCATCCGATTGTGCAGTACAAGAACGGAAAAATATTTTAGAAAAAATATCTGATTCATATGGGAGTCTTGGAATACATCCGATTGTATATTTTAATGTCCACTGGCTTGCAGAGTCACTGGCAACGTTACATCCACATTGGCAGCAGCATGATGTACATAGTGAAAGAATTCAGAGTGCATATGGTACAGGTGGTTATTCATGTATTAACTCACCTTTTAGAGATTATGTCTTTCAAACAATTCGTAACCTTGCACGATACTCTATTAAAGGGGTATTTCTTGATGGTCCTTTCTACAGAGTAGAAGGGTGTTATTGTCCTTCCTGTAGAGAATTATTTTATTTTAAGTACAAGTATGAACTCCCGGATTGGAAAAACTGTTCGAACTCACAACAAAATGACTTTTTTAATTTTAAGAGAGAGTCAATTGCAGCGTTTATGAAAGAGGCAAGTGAGGCGTTAAAGAAGATTAACTCTGACACAATCATTTACATGAATAGTCCTCAGCTTGTTCCTACAAAATTTTGTAGTCGGGATAATCGTCTTACGGTTAAGTACCAGGATATGTTGCTAGCTGAGGGAGGCTTCTTAAGTGGAAACCTTAGAGAGCTGCCAATTTGGAAGCCTGCAGCTACTGCACAATTGCTGGAAACACAATCTAGTGGAAAACCATATTGTGTCGCAATAGCTGGGAGAATAGCACCTTGGTCACGATATTTACTTTCTCCAGCAGAGACCTGGCTTGCCCATGCTATGGCAGCTGCCCATGGGGCAAATACATGGTATGGGGTTTACAACGATAATAACCTTGATACTCGAATGGATACTGTAAAAGAAATAAACCACTTCCTAATTAAGAATGAAAAATATTATATGAATACAAAATCAATGGCTTCTATTGCATTAATGTGGTCTTATGCAACTGCTAATCAGTATCAGTCTTCAGCTGAAGAGACTGATTTTACTGCAGAGCAAGATAAGCTGTCCGATCAAAATAAAGGAGACGCTAGAGGTTCGTTTATAGGTTTATATGATGCACTTTCAAGAAGTAGAATTCCATTCGATGTTATCGATGATGAATCAATAAATGATCGTTCTTTCAAAAAGTACGAAGTGATTATATTACCAAATATTAGTGTGTTAACAGAAAATCAATCAAATCTAATTAAAGATTATGTCAAAAATGGTGGGAATATCATTGCTTCATTCGATACTTCTCTTTATGACGAAAACGGAAAACAACGAGCGCAGCCTTTACTTGCAGATGTCTTTGGAATCAATGAATTTAAAACGATTCGAAAATGTAAATATGATCATATTCAGGTTGATCAGAATAATGAACTGTTAGATGGTATAGATCAAACACTTATTCCAGCAGCTTTACTAGGAGCTAATGTTATACCCGACCCGACCTCTACTTCAATAATGAGTTATAGGGAAACACAAAAGTCCCGTTATAGTGAACTACCAAATCAAACAATATATCCTTATATTCTTAGAAATAAGTTTGGGGAAGGGGGAAGTGTTTATTTTGCTGGGAACGTAGGTGAATTTTATGAATCATACGCATTCCCTGAGTACCGTAAATTAATACAGAACGCCATTCTTTCACTTACAGATGTTTCAATAAAAATCAAAACCGCTATTCATTTAGAATCCATACATGTTTCTTTAAGGAAGCAACAAGATGATCGTATTATGTTGCATCTTATTAACTATAGCGGTTCCATGACTAGACCGATAACGGAGGTTATACCTATAACTGATATCCAAATTGAGTTTGAAATTGAAGAACCAATTCAATCTGTAAAAACATTGAAACTGAATGAACAACTTAGTTATCACCAAAATTATCAAAAAGTTAACATTGAATTACCAATTTTAAACGAGTATGAAGTGGTAATTATTACTCTTAAAAATTAACAGAAGTATGTAAAATAAAAAAATATTAACAGAATTGAAAGGGAGAAGGGAAATGAAAACATTACTAGAGCTTGAGAACAAAATGACAAAACCATCAAAACAACTAGTAAAAGATATACAAAAGATTGATGGAGATATCATGATTCTTGGTGTAGGGGGGAAAATGGGACCCTCACTTGCAAAATTGGCTAAAAATGCTGTTAGAGAAGTAGGCATAAATAAAAAAATTATTGGTACATCACGTTTTTCTTCTAACGAAGTGAGGATGGATCTTGAATCATTGGGTATTGAAACAATTGCTGCTGATTTACTTGATCAAAATCAACTAAATTCTTTACCAGATGTAAAAAACATTATTTATATGGCAGGGTATAAGTTTGGAACCTTTGGCAATGAGTCTTATACATGGGCAATGAACACTTATCTCCCTGGTATTGTATCCGAAAAATTTAAGAACTCTCGTATTGTTTCTTTTTCATCTGGAAATGTTTATCCTTTTACAAAAGTATCGAAAGGTGGCGCAGATGAGACAAATTTACCTGGTCCAATTGGCGAGTATGCACAATCCTGTTTAGGAAGAGAACGTATTTTTGAATATTTTGCTCGTTTGTATAATATAAAAATGGTTCATTTTCGACTGAACTATGCGATAGATTTAAGATATGGCGTACTACTTGAAATTGCTCGAAATGTTTTTGAAAATAAACCAATCGACTTAACAACGGGTCATGTTAACGTAATTTGGCAGGGTGATGCAAACGAAATGGCTATTCGAAGTTTACTTCTTGTAGATTCTCCACCATTAAAACTGAATATAACAGGTCCTGAAACAATTTCAATAAAATGGCTAGCAGAGCAATATGGTCAAAGATTTGGGAAAACTCCAATTTTTATCAATGATGAAAATTCTACTGCCCTGTTAAGTAATGCTTCAAAAGCTCACAAACTTCTAGGTTATCCAAAAGTTACTTTGAGACAAATGATCGATTGGATTGCAAATTGGGTTGAAATCGGTGGAATGACCATTAATAAGCCAACGAATTTTCAAGAAAGAGAAGGAGCATTTTAAATATGGGAAGCATGTTGGATCCAGCTATAAATAAAACACTTCAGGAAGGGGTAGTAATTCCAGCACATCCTTTGGCATTAAATACTAAGCGGAAATTGGATGAAGTGCGACAACGGAGCCTTACACGTTATTATATTACTTCTGGTGCTGGAGGTGTTGCTGTAGGAGTTCATACGACACAATTTGAAATACGTGAAAAAAAGTATAACCTATATCGAGAAGTTCTTGAATTAGCATCGGAAGAAGTTCAAAAAGCAGAGCTAACTCGACCGTTCATTAAAATAGCGGGAATCTGTGGTTCTACTAGCCAAGCAATTAAAGAAGCCTATTTAGCAAAGGAGCTTGGGTATGATCTAGGGCTTGTCAGTATGGGGGGATTGGATGATTGGAGTGAGGAAGAGCTTCTAATAAGGTTAGAAGAAATCGTCAAAATAATACCAATTTTTGGCTTTTATCTTCAACCTTCAGTTGGTGGAAGAAAACTTAGTTATGACTTTTGGAGAAAAACAGCTGATATTCCTGGTGTGGTAGCAATAAAAATAGCTCCATTTAACCGTTATCAGACTTTGGATGTGGTAAGAGCAGTTTGTGAATCTGAAAGAAGAGACGATATTGCTCTTTATACAGGAAATGATGACAATATTATCGTTGATTTACTTACAACTTATAGATTTGTAATTAATGAAAAGATAATTGAAAAGAAAATGGTAGGAGGGTTATTAGGACAATGGGCTGTATGGACGAAAAAAGCAGTGGAATTATTAGAGGAATTAAAGAAATTCCAAGAAAATAAAGAAACATCCCTAACTTTTCAAGAGCTTCTGAAACGTAATATTGAAATGACAGATGTAAATGCTGCTTTTTTTGATGTGAATAATCAGTTTGCTGGTTGTATTTCAGGTATTCACGAAGTTCTGAGAAGGCAGGGGCTTTTAGAAGGAAGGTGGTGTTTAAATCCAATTGAAACTCTTTCTAAAGGTCAAATAGAAGAAATCGATAGAGTATATAAACAATATCCGCATCTTAATGATGATGGTTTTGTAAAACAAAATTTATCAGCATGGATGAAAGGAAATGAAGCGTTTTAAGTAATGAGAAATGGGGGGAGCCATGGAGACAGATAAGATCCTAGGTAAGTTTTACAGTATCTGCGGATGGTTTATAAAAATCATTTATTTAAATTTGGTCTGGTTATTTTTTAGTGCATGTGGTTTGATTATTTTCGGTTTATTCCCTGCTACATTTGCTATGTTTGCTGTCACCAGGAAATGGATTCAAAGGAATGAAGACAATCATTTTTTTCATTTATTTTTATCTACTTTTAAAAAAGACTTTTGGAAGGCAAATTTGTTCGGTTTAATTTTTAGTCTAATAGGTATTGCCCTCTACCTTGATATTATGATAATTCAATCCTATGAAGGAGTTTTTGCCTTTTATTTATTTTGTTTTATTATTGTGATTTGTTTATTGTGTTTCGCAACGTTGCTGTTCCTATTACCTCTTTATGTACATATTGAACTATCAATTATTCAATATTTTAAACAAACCTTTTTAATCGTATTTGCTAGCCCTCTTAATACGGTTATAATGCTCGGAAGTGTTTTTCTTATATGCTTATTCTTCATGATTTTTTCAGGACTAATATTATTTGTGGCAGGAAGTTTAATAAGTGTGATCGTTACCGCAATTGCTCATAAGTCTTTCAGAAAACTTTCCGTACAGTAGTTAAATCATTAGACAGGGCGAAATAATTCAGAAAACGGTATGAATTATCTAACTTAAAATTCTATTCGATATGAGAAAAATAGTCGAGATACGGTATTATTCAGATGGTTATTTTTAAATTAATTAGTCATAGTATAGGATTTATTTTATAGGTTTATAGGTTTTGGTGAATTTAGTAAATTGGATTGTTTTACTAGTTAAAGATCCGTTTTATATTCAAAGCAACGTGATTTTTACTGATTGAACTGATGAATGAATAAAGACGGTGGATCTTTACAATGAAGAAAGAGAGGGGATTGTATTGACTTTAAGGTTAGGAACTTCAAAGGTCGACATTACTCCTAATATCCCTGTAGAGTTAGCTGGTTTTGCTCATCGAGAAGGAGTCTATTGTGAGATCAATACACCTCTATATCTGAAAACTTTCTATTTCGAAAAAAGTGTATCCCCAACCGAGAAGAAAACCATCATCTTAATAACGGCAGATTTAATTTGGTGGGATGGTGACAAATGTGCAATATCGGAAAAATCTATTGGAGAAGCGTTTGATTTAAAGGATTTTAACATAGTGTTCCATGCAACCCATAATCATTCAGGACCGCAAACAAACCCTAGTTTCACAAAACTATTAGGAACAATAAATTCGGATTATATTGAATTTTTATATGATCAAATTATAGAGGCTATTAAAATCGCAAGACAAAACGTTGAACCTATAAAACTAGAAAAGGGATCAACAAACTGCAAAATAGGGATTAACCGACGTTTAAAGTTCAACAATGAAATTAAAATGGCCCCTAATGATAATGGGGTTGTTGATCCACAAGTAATCATCTTACTTATAAAGAATCTTTCGGGGAAAATAAAAGGAGTTTTGATACATTACGCATGTCATCCTACAACAACAGGTGAAAACTTTGTTTCATCAGAATTTCCGGGTATAGCTGCTGATAAGATTGAACAATCACTAGGTGATCAAGTAATTGCAGGTTACTTACAGGGATGTTGTGCTGATATTCGTCCAGCACTAGTGGATAAAAAAAATAATAAGTTTTATAGAGGGGAACATACGGATGTCAAACGGTTAGGTAATCACCTAGCAGACTGTGTGTTAAACGCTATACAAGAACAAGAGTTTATAAAAATTGAATCAGATCGCTTAATCATAAGGCATAAAGCAATACCTCTAACATTCAAGAATATCCCATCAATAAGTTATTTAAAAAACATGGAAGGAACAATTCGTCAAGACCCACAACTTGAGTGGTGTAGTTATTTGTTGAAAAACGAAAGTAAACTTAAATCTGAAGTTACACTTGAATTAACTTTTGTAGAGTTCGGTAGAGAGTTATCCTTTTTAGCAATGAATGCTGAGATGGTAGTGGAGTATGGCTTATTAGTTAAAAAAGAGTTTTCAAATTGTGTACTTCCCATACCTTACAGTAATGGAATGATTGGTTATATCCCAACAGCGAGACAAATCGAGGAAGGTGGATATGAGGCAAACGAATCAATCTATTATTTTGGATTGCCTTCACAATTTTCAATGTGTATTGAAGATAACATCAGCCAAGGGATACGAGATTTAATAATGGAGGGAGAGTGTAAAAATGTCAATTTCCCCAGTTCAAGTTAATAAGATTGATAATTTAATGGTTCGAGTCTTTTCAAATCGAGAGGCGATGGGAATTCATGCAGGAAAAGAAATAGCTGAAAAAATTAAAAGTTTATTACAAGAAAAAGAAGAAATAAGGGTGGTATTTGCTGCGGCCCCTTCACAAAATGAAGTGCTTGCCTACTTAGCTAAGGATAAGGATATTGATTGGTCAAAAATAGTAGCTTTTCACATGGATGAATATATTGGCTTATCTGAAGGGGCATCACAAAGCTTTGGTCGCTTTTTGTCAGAAAAGTTATTTGAAAAGGTTAAGCCGAAAAAAATACATTTAATAAATGGAAACAATGATAGTAAAGATGAATGTAAACGGTATGCTTCGCTTCTTAAAAAAAAACCTATAGACATCGTTTGTTTAGGAATTGGAGAGAATGGTCACATTGCATTTAATGATCCCCCGGTAGCCGACTTTGAGGATAATGATACTGTTAAAATAGTCAAACTAGACAGAGCTTGTAGACAGCAACAAGTAAATGATGGTTGTTTTACTGATATCTTTGATGTCCCAGAAAAGGCAATCACTCTTACAATCCCAGAAATAGTATCAGGGGAATTTTTATTTTGTGTTGTCCCAGGGAAAACTAAAGCGATTGCTGTTCACAATGTCTTGAAAGGAACTATAACAACTGAATGGCCAGCATCTATATTGCGTAGACACCCTAATTGTATTTTATTTTTAGATGAAGAATCTTATGGAGATAAAATTAATAATGCGTACAATTGAGGCAATTCATTATAAAACAGGTGAATTAATAGAAATCGACTTTCAAGATGGAATTTTTACAAAGGTAGACAATAAAGGAGCCTCTCAAGATATATCGTTACCTTACATTGCACCAGGATTAATTGATCTACAAATTAATGGGTACAAGGGAATAGACTTTAACACCTTGCCCATACAAGAGTCTGAGATTCTGAGATTGACGAGGGAGTTATGGAGTGTAGGTGTTACTTCTTTCTTTCCGACAATTATTACAAATAGCCGAGAGAAAATAGAGGAAGCGATGGTCTCAATTAAAAATGTTTGTGATAAATATCCTGAAATTGAAAATTCGATAACAGGTATTCATTTAGAGGGTCCTTTTATATCTCCGGAAGACGGCCCAAGAGGCGCGCATGACGTCCAGTATGTGAGGTCACCTGATTGGTCATTATTTTCTCGATGGCAAGAAGCTGCTGGGGGGAAGATCAAAATTGTTACTCTTTCTCCAGAATGGAAGGGCTCTGAATATTTTATCCGAAAATGTACGAACGAAGGTATTTTGATTTCAATTGGGCACACTTCCGCTGAACCTGAACAAATCATTGCTGCTATAGAAGCGGGAGCTAAATTATCTACCCATCTTGGAAATGGAGCTCATGAAATGCTACGTAGACACCCTAATTATTTATGGGAACAGCTTGCGAGTGAACAATTAGCGGCGACTTTCATTTGTGATGGGTTTCATTTACCAAACTCAGTTATAAAAACAATTATTAGAATGAAAGGAAACCGTTCAATAATTGTCAGTGACAGTGTTTCGTTGGCTGGAATGGAGGCTGGCGAATATACCAATCATATTGGTGGAAATGTGGTTTTGACTAAGGAAGGTAAGCTTCATATAGCTGAAAATCCAAACCTTTTAGCAGGTTCAGCTCAATCACAATTGTGGGGAATCAATTATCTTCTGAAAAATAACTTATGTAAGTTAGCTGAAGCTGTTGATATGGCAACTGTAAACCCTGCTGTACACTTGAATTTAACACAACTAAAAAGTTTAGAGGTAAATAAACAGGCGGATTTTATTTTATTCAATTATTCAAGTGAGTTTGGAATTGAATTAATTAGCACTTATAAGACCGGTAATCAAGTGTCAAATAAACATATAGGGGTGAAAAAATGACATTGTCTTTAACAAAACATTATTTAAACGCAGTTACCGAACACTTAAATCGCCTACAGCAGGAAGAAGAAAATATAAATAAAGCAGCAAGACTAATTGCGCAACAGATTAAAAATGATAAATTAGTGTTTGCTTATGGTCCTGGTGGACATTCTAATTTAGGTTCACAAGAATTGTTTTTTCGGGCTGGAGGCCTTATGCATGTAAGTGCTATTTTGGATGAAGGTACATTGTTAAGTGGTGGTGCATTACGTTCGATGGCTATTGAAAGAACTCCTGGGTATGGGAAAATTGTTATAAATGATTATAATCTCCAAAAAGACGATTTGATAATTATTATAAATGCGTATGGCATTAATTCTGCTGCAATTGATGCTGCACTAGAAGCGAATAGATTAGGAGTTAGAACGATTGGGGTTACATCTGTTGAGCATGCTTCCAACACACCCAAGGAGCACCCCGCTCGGCATCCTTCCAAGCAAAACCTCCATGAATTAGTTGATGTTGTATTAGATAGTAAGGTTGGAGTTGGAGATGCAATTTTAGAAATTGAGGGGCTTGAACAAAAAGTGGCAGCAATATCCACTTTTACAAATGCTTTCCTATTAAATTCTATGACAGCAGAAGCCGTAAATATATTAGTCCAGGAAGGGATTAAGCCACCAATTTGGAGGAGTGGTAACGCAACTGGAGGGGACGAATGGAACGCACAATTTATTAATCAATTCAAAGATAAAATTAAAAAATTATAGGAGTAGCAGAGTCTCGTTTTATATGACAGTTCAATGTTAAAATTAGAATAATTATTATTTTTAGTCAGGGGTATATACATGTCAATAAAAGGAACTTCCATATTAAGAGAGAGAAACCAAAAACGAGTACTTGAATATTTAAGAAAAAACAAAATGTCTTCAAGGCTTGAAATTTCCAAAGCATTGAAGGTAAGTAAAAACACTGTTTCACTGATTATAGATCATTTTATCAAACAAGGAATAGTTGCTGAAAGAGGTTCTAAAGAAACCAAAGGTGCAGGGAGACCAAGCGTTGCATTGTCCATAGTTCCAAGGTCCTGCCATTCAGTTGGTATTTATACCCGAAGTGAAAAAATAGAAATCATTGTAACTGATTATTGTTTTAATATTATAGAGCATTCGACAATAACAATAACCCAAGAAGATCGATTGCTAGAAGAGCTTATCCATTGTTGTGAAAGAATAGTTGACAGTTATCCTAATGTAATTGGAATTGGGATTGGAGTTCCCGGTTTGGTTAACCCGAAAACTGGATTTGTATATCGTGCAACAAATCTAAATTGGACAAACATCCCATTAAAGGAAAGAATCCAACGAAAGGTTAATGCTAACATTTCAGTTTTTAACAGTGTAAAAGTAGCTGCTTTACAAGCAATAGAAGATAGTGAAGAGGATCTTCATAGTATTTTTTATATAAGAATTAGTGAAGGAATAGGTGGAGCTTTCATTATTAATAACAGTATACATCTTGGTGCAAGCTGGACTGCAGGGGAGATTGGGCATATTAGTGTAGAAGAGAATGGTCCTAAGTGTAAATGTGGTCAAAGTGGCTGTTTGGAAAGACTCATTAATGTAACCGCCTTTAAAGAAGCAATTAAAGATAATGGTTTTGGTTACTACAACAAAATGAATATCCGAGAGTTAATTAATGATAATAGTTCTGAATTTATAATGCAAGAATTAAAAAATTGTGGGTCCTATCTAGGAAAAGCAGTTTCACAAGTTATACATCTATTAAACCCCCAAGTAATTATTATTGATAGTCCATATAATGGGGCATCCATTTTTAAGGATAATACTGTTAAAGTTATTGAACAAAAATCTTTGAACCTCCCTTTTCAACAAACAAGAATAGAATTTGTAGACAATGTTTATTCCCCAGCAAAAGGAGCTGCTATCTCAGTAATTATTAATTTTGAAACAGGAGAGAGTTAGCCGAGAGAGTAATTATTCTCTCTTTTTTTTTCATTATTTTTTGATAGTTGATCCATAAAGTTACTAAAATTATCAACTAATTCATCAAATACCTTCAAAAGTTTTACATGTATTTAGCGAGTCTATCCCCCTTATTTAAAATAAAATTTCTAAATAATCATCAATTCAACGTAATAATATTTCAAAAATAAACATTTTGTACCAATTCTAAAGTCTTGTTTAACAGCTTAGTTTTAGTTATAAGAGACTTAAGTGGTATAGACAACTATCTTTGCTCTTAGGTACGCTACTAGTACATAATGAAAACCCTTACATGGATTTTGGGAAAAAGGTGGTGAGTTAAAACAGTAAGGACGATTGTAGATTACTTTCGAGCACGGTTGCCGAGAAAAGGAGGAATCTATGAAACGTAAATCTTTATCTATTCCATTAGCTACACTGATTGGTACGTCAGTACTGTTAGCCGGAGGTGGGGTTACCATGGCAGAAAGGGATCATCCCGCACAACCTACAACAAAACAAAGTGAAAGTAAGACAGTCCAGAATAAACATCCACATCCCAAATTCACATGGGGCGAGCCGGGACCGATATCTCCAGTCTTGCATCCAGGATCTGCAAGGGGTGCAGGGATGAATGAACAACCGCTCAAAGAGATCGATCAAGTAATGAATACAATGATTGAAGAGGAAGTTATGCCAGGTGCCGTTGCTTTTGTCGCGAGAAAGGGTCATATCGTGAAACATGAAGCTTACGGTTATGCCGCCAGGTACACAGACGATACGAAATCGGAGATGGATAATCCGATACAAATGACAACGGATACAATTTTTGACGTCGCCTCCATCAGTAAAATCTTCACAACGACAGCTGCTATGAAGCTATATGAAGAAGGATACTTTGAATTGGATGATCCTGTGGCAAACTATATTCCGGAATTTGCACAGAATGGTAAGGAAAATGTAACGATCAGACAATTAATGACCCATACATCTGGATTCAAAGCTTGGATCCCTCTATACACTCAAGGTGATAGCCGTGATGACCGGCTGCAGTTGGTGTTCGAATCCCCCCTAGTAAACCAACCAGGAACAACCTATACATACAGTGATCTCAATATGATAACACTAGGTGCACTAATCGAACGACTTTCCGGTCAACGACTTGATCAATATGTAAAAGAAAAGATTACTGAACCTCTTGGTATGAAGGACACGATGTACAACCCACCATCAGAATTGAAAAATCGCATCGCAGCAACAGAATATCAGCCATGGACTGACCGGGGGCTCGTCTGGGGTGACGTTCATGACGAAAACGCATGGTCATTAGGTGGCGTCGCAGGTCATGCTGGTGTTTTCTCAACAGCTAGTGATCTCGCAAAACTTGCCCACATGTATCTTAACAACGGCCGCTATGGGGATAAGCAGATCCTTCAACCTGAAACGGTCCAACTGCTTGTTGAAAACCAAATTCCTGAGTTTCCGGGAGACGATCACGGTCTCGGTTGGGAGATTCAACAAGGCTGGTTTATGGATGCCCTTTCTTCAGATTCTACGCTTGGACATACTGGCTACACCGGAACATCGATTGTCGTCGACCGAAACAACGCGACAATTGCAATTCTATTAACCAATCGTGTCCATCCTACGAGAGATACTGTTTCTACTAATCCAGCACGACGTCAGTTTGCTAGAAAAGTAGCCGATGCCATACCGGTTTCAATCCAAGGTAAAGGTCCTGCCTGGTTTTCTGGATATGGAGACCGATTACAGCGTTCACTTACTGGAGAAGTTAATCTATCAGAAGCGGCGGCACTCTCCTTTAAAACATGGCATCGGATTGAAGCGAACTATGATTATGGATATGTTGAGGTTTCTAGTGACGGAGAGAGTTGGCAACAGGTAGGGGAACCGCTGACAGGAAGCAGTAACTGGGAGGCTATAGAAGTTCAACTGCCTTCCAATACTCAATATGTCCGGTTCCGCTATCAGACGGACGGCTCTACGAATAGCCGAGGCTGGTATGTACAAGACATCCAAGTCACTCTTCAAAATGGACAAGTGATCGAACCACAATTTTCAGGTGATGGATGGCAATTACGTAATGGTTAGCTGCCTGGATCGATTAATTTCAAGGAGGGAGATCGAGTGAATAGAACATTCCATAAATCTGTGTTGCTCTCACTTTTAGCCGTTGCATTGTTGTTCACGCAAGTTTTCATTGGACAACCTACTAAGACTGTAAAAGCTGCTGACTCTAACACAATCAAAGACTTGCTTATTTTACAAAACGTTTCAGAGGTGAAGGCTAAGGCAGAAGATGGCAAGATCCAATTAAATGCGCTACATGTCTATGATGAGGGGCATTTTATGACAACATCCGAAGGGCTCACTTGGACGTCCACGAACGAAAATGTAGCGACCGTCGATGAAGATGGGAACGTTACGTTTACTGGTCAAAATGGACGGACATACATCAAAGTGACAGATGGTGAGTTTCGGGACCGGATCGGACTTCACTATAGATTTGACAGGAAAAAAGGTAAAGGAAAACCTGATTCATCTCCGGTCGTGATCAAGCAAAAAGGAGAGCGTTATCACATTATTGAAAATGCGATTGCAAATATGACGGTAAAAGAAAAAATCGGTCAAATGTTAATGCCGGATTTCCGCAGTTGGAATGGGGAAGATGTAACCGAAATGCTTCCTGAAATTGAGCAGCTTGTAGACGAATATCATCTCGGAGGTGTCATCCTTTTCCGTGAAAACGTTGTAACGACAGAACAAACCGCTCGCTTTGTTTCACAATACCAAGAAGCTACTGAGAAGTTTGGAATGCTGATGACGATTGATCAGGAAGGCGGGATCGTCACCCGACTCCAATCTGGTACGGATATGCCCGGAAACATGGCACTCGGCGCAACCCGATCAACGGAACTCTCAGAAAATGTTGGGCGTGTAATTGGAGAAGAATTGGATGCGCTTGGGATCAACATGAATTTCGCTCCTGTTCTCGATGTCAATAATAATCCGGATAATCCGGTTATTGGTGTTCGTTCATTTGGAGAGGACCCACAGCTTGTTGCTGATATGGGTGTCGCCTATACGAAAGGGTTGCAAAGTACAGGTGTAGCTGCGACAGCAAAGCACTTTCCGGGCCACGGGGATACTGCGGTCGACTCGCATTTAGGACTTCCGGAAGTTCCACATGATAAAGAACGCTTGATGGAGGTTGAACTTTATCCATTCCAAAAAGCGATGGAAGCGGGAATTGATGCGATCATGACCGCACATGTCACGTTCCCGAAAATCGATGATACGAAGGTCATTTCCAAAAAGGACGGAACCGAAGTCTCTCTTCCGGCAACACTTTCTCATAAAGTATTGACTGGTCTCGTTCGAGAGGAGATGGGTTTTGAAGGTGTCATCATTACAGATGCGTTGAACATGGGAGCGATTGTCGATCATTTTGGGACAGTTGATGCAGCGATTCGTGCTGTACAGGCAGGTACGGACATCGTGCTAATGCCAGTCGGTCTTGAAGAGGTCGCTGATGGGTTGTTGAATGCGGTTGAGACTGGCGAAATATCCAAAGGACGAATCGATTCCGCAGTTGAGAGAATTTTAACGTTAAAAGTGAAACGGGGAATCATTAAGGCAGAAACCCCTGAGCCGATCGATGAGAAAATCGATCATGCTTTAGAAGTCGTCGGTTCTGAGGAACACAAACAAGTTGAAAAGGATGCTGCAGAACAGTCGATCACCCTTGTGAAAAATGATAATGTTCTCCCACTAAACGGGAGTGAAGAAGAAAGCATTGTCATTGTTGGACGAAGCTATATCACTAGTTTAGGAGATGCTGTCAAAGCACATCACGAAAATACACAAGTCATTCAGGTACCATCTTCCTACGAGCTTTCGGAAGAGCAAATGCAACAAATTCGGGATGCAGATAAAGTGATCGTAGGCACGTACAGCTATAATGTTTCAACTAGATTACCAGAACATCCGCAAATGAATTTGGTTCGAACGATCATGGAGGAGACCGATGCACCGGTAATAGGTGTAGGAATCCGAAACCCATACGACATCATGGCTTACCCTGAAGTTGATGCGTACATTGCACAATACGGCTTTCGGACAGCAAGCTTTGAAGCGACAGCAGCGACGATGTTCGGGAGCAATAAACCGACTGGAAAGCTCCCTGTAACTATCCCAGGATATGATAGTGATGTTTTGTATGAATTTGGTCATGGATTGAGCTACTAGCTAGTGGATCGGTGAATGATAACGGCTTTTAAAATCGAATGGATGGTTTTCGACTTTCATCAAGCCATTTGCCTATACGATTGACTATTATTCAATAAAAATACAGGAGGGATTCTGTTGAAGAAATGGTTCGTCATGAGTTTAACGACGGTTCTTGTGCTTTCCTCACTTACTGCAGCGTTTGCGGATAACGGGAATGAAGGTGTCCAAAAAAAGAAAAAGCATCATAACAAGGTCAAACTGGGTATAGAAGTTTTACTAGATGATCAAAAGGAATTGATTGAAGGGCAAAGGGTTGGCCTTATTACGAACCCAACTGGTGTCGATAAAAATTTAAATAGTGTCGTCGATCTTCTTCATAATGATCCTGACGTCGAATTGACTGCGTTGTACGGACCAGAGCATGGGGTGCGTGGTAGTGAGCAAGCGGGAGATTACGTTGAATATTACATCGATGAGGAAACAGGTCTTCCGGTTTATAGCTTATACGGTCAAACTCGAAAGCCTACTCCGGAAATGCTTGAAAACATCGATGTGCTAATGTTTGATATTCAGGATGTCGGAACACGTTTTTACACGTACATTTACACGATGGCCTATGCAATGGAAGCAGCAGCTGAAAACGATATTCCATTCATCGTTCTTGACCGTCCGAACCCACTCGGTGGTAAAGCAGTTGAAGGACCAGTGCTCGATCCTGCTTTTTCTTCTTTCGTCGGATTATATCCAATTCCGCTCAGACACGGAATGACAGTTGGAGAGCTAGCAACATTATTTAATGAGGAATTTGATATTGGTGCAGACTTGACTGTCGTGGAAATGAAGGGTTGGAAGCGAAAGATGTTGTATGATGATACGTCACTTGAATTCGTCCTTCCATCACCAAACATGCCGACTGTAGATACGGCACTCGTCTATCCAGGAGCTGCACTAATTGAAGGAACGAATGTCTCAGAAGGAAGAGGGACGACAAAACCATTCGAATTAATCGGAGCTCCTTTCATTAACAGTACCGATCTTTCAGCTGAACTCAATGGTTTAGATTTGCCTGGTGTTACATTTAGAGCAGCCTCGTTTACACCTATGTTCTCGAAGCATCGAGGTGAATTATCACATGGTGTGCAAATCCATGTAACAGATAAAGAAGCATTCCAACCAGTCGAAATGGGTCTTCACTTAGTTAAAACGATTCATGATATGTACCCCGAGGATTTTGCTTTCCGTGCTGAAAACAGTGCTGGCGTATCCTTTTTTGATAATTTGATCGGCAATGGCTGGGTCCGTGAAGCAATTGAAAATGGTGAAAGCGTTGATGAGATTAAAGCCCAATGGCAAGGAGATCTTGATCAATTTAAAAAGCTACGTGAAAATTATTTGATTTACCATTAATACACGATAAAGTGTTCAACCTGCAGTAGTTTGTTATGCAGATACTGCAGGTTTCTCTCTATCTATGATCTCACAAAAATGGAGGAGTGGGGGTGTGGTGTCACAATTTATCTGAAATAAAATTACATAAAAGACAGATTAATTTCGTAATAATTGTTTATAGGGCTAAATCATATTTATCCGATTTTTCACACGTTAAGAAAGTATAAAAGTTTGCGGCATGGATGTAATGTCCAGCTTCAGCGCCCAACCACTTGGATCACTTCAGGCCTCCTGCGGCGGCAACAGCCTCCTCGTCGGTCTTCCAGTGACCTTCGTGGCTAAGCAGGGCGCTTGCGCTTTTCTTACCTAAAATTCAGGAGGGGTCTTACGTATGAAACGAATGCTAAGTAAGTTTCTAGGGGCGCTTTTATTGATATCATTAGTGCTTGTTGGCTGTAGTTCGGAAACAGATGGTGATGAAACTGGAAGTGAAGACGGCGTTGTATTGACAATCGGTAGCTGGAGAACGGAAGATACGGCGGCTTATGAAAAAATCATTGAAGCGTTTAATGAAGAACACCCTGACATCAAGGTTGAATTTAAGCCTTCCAAAAACACCGAGTACAATACAATTTTGAACACGGCATTACAGAGTGGAGAAGGACCTGATATTATTCAGCTCCGTCCCTATGCACCAGGAATGGAGCTTGCTAAAGCAGGATATCTAGAGCCATTGGATGAATTGAACGGAATCGATGTCTTTTCAGAAGAGGTTATTTCGGCAGCAACCTCCGATGACGGGAAAATTTATGGGGTTCCGTTATCATTGAACTCCGCACAAATGTTTTACAACAAAAAAATCTTTGAAGAGCATGGATTAGAAGAACCAAAGACATGGGATGAATTCATTGAACTGAATGAAAAGCTGAAAGAAGAAGGCGTAACTCCAATTGCCCTTGGCACGAAAGAAGGTTGGTTATTATCACTTGCACACTCGATTGTAGGTCCAGCTCATTATGGTGCAAATGATTTTGTCGATCAAATTACAACAGGGGAAAAAACGTTCACAAGTGATGAGTTCGTTTCTTCACTAAAAGCGATGGATGAACTGAAGGAATACTTCCCGGATAATTACGAAGGACTAGGGATGGAAGACATCCGTACGCTATTTTTCAGCGGAAAAGCAGCGATGTTCCCGCTAGGAAGCTGGGAGATTGAAGTATTGCGTGAAATGAATCCGGACCTTGAGCTTGGCTTCTTCCCGATGCCGTCCGCAGTAGGAAAAGAACCGACAATGACGACATGGGTGGATGGATCATATGGCCTCAACGCAAACTCAAAACATAAAGAGGAAGCGAAGAAATTCCTAGAATTTATGACGACTGAAAAATTCGCAAAATTATTCTCAGATGAATTAATGCGTATTCCTGCGATACCAGGCGTGGAAACAGATGATGAGCTTGTAACGAAAATGGCGGAAGCATCTGAACAATATTCTACTGCTTACATGATGCTCGTACATTTTAATGAAGGAAATCCGACAACGAAGGCAGCACTTGAGGCTGAGCTACAAGGAATGTATTTGGGTGAACAGTCTCCTGAAGATGTCGCGAAAAAGCTTCAAAAAAATGCAAAGACTTATTTTACACGTTAAGAAAGTATAAAAATACTTTCTATAGTATAAGCGCAACTAAGGCGATCGCCAGCGCTAAGGCTTGGCGCTAGCCAAGTTTTCTTTAAACCATTTCAATAATCATTAATCAAAAAAGAGGTTATCAAAAAGGTGGCGGGGATAGATGCAGCTGGAAACGAAACCAAATGTCCAAACGGGTACGAAACAAAAGAAGGATTGGAAAAAGTGGGTTATCCATCTTTTTCCGATCCCTGCCCTCGCTATATATGTCCTTTTCATCATTTATCCATTGTTTGCGGCATTTACATATAGTTTATTTGATTGGCAAGGGATCAAACGTGGGGCTTTTATCGGAATTGAGAATTTTATTTCACTTTTCACGAAACAGCCGTTTAATGATATGTTCTGGAATGCGTTCCAAAACAATATTTTGTACTTCGTCCTTGAAATGATTGTTCAAAATGGAATCGCATTTGTGTTGGCCTATATCATTTATAAAAAGGTGAAGGGTGCAGAATTTTTCAAGATCGCTTACTTTTTACCGCGCTTACTATCGGTCATCATCGTTGGTTTTCTTTGGAAACTGATTCTGAACCCGAACTTCGGTGCATTGAATGTCTTTTTAAACAAAATTGGATTGGAAAGCTGGGCAAAACCATGGCTCGGGGATCCGGATACAGCATTGATTGCGATTATTCTCGTCAACTCGTGGTTCGGTCTCGGTTTTGCTGTATTGATTTTCCTTGCAGGTTTGCAGGGCATCCCGACTAATTTGATAGAGGCGGCGCGATTAGATGGTGCTAAAGGATTGACGTTGATTTGTAAAATCATCCTTCCTTTAATGGCACCTGCGATTACAATTATAACGGTGTTGACGTTTATACATGCCTTTGAAGCTTTTGAACTCGTTTATGCAATGGAAGGTTCGATGGGAGAGCCTTACTATTCAACGGATACATTGGCGGTTTATTTTTATAGACTGGCATTTGGCGGTTCAGGCGGAGCTAGTTCTGTAGCTATTGGTCTAGGGTCCGCATTAGCAGTCGTTTTGTTTACGATCATCGCAACGATTTCAGCAGTGTTCTTGTATATATTACGAAAACGCGAAGTCGAAATGTAGGGGGAAAGAGGAGATGAAAGGTCGTAATGCCACAAGGTCTATCTATTATATAATCGCATACTTTTTTGCGGCTATTAGCTTATATCCAATATTGCTTATGATTTATTCTTCTTTTAAAACAAACGCTGAACTATTCAAGAATCCATTGTCAATTCCGAAGTCTTTCAGTCTTGAAACCTACCAGAAGCTGCTCGACCAAATCCCTTTTTTCACCTACTTTTGGAACAGTGTGATCGTAAGTAGCGTTTCGGTGACATGCATTCTCTTGTTCGGATCACTTGCTGCTTTTTATATTGCCCGCTATACATTTTGGTGGAACAATCTGTTGTTTTTCTTCTTTTTACTAGGAATGATGATCCCGATCAAACTCGGAATCGTCCCATTGTTCATGCTGATGAAGGACTTGAGCCTGATCAATTCTCTTTGGTCGCTTATTTTCATCTATACAGCAACCGGAATCCCACTATCAATCTTGATTTTAACCGGATTTTTCCGGACGATGCCGGTAGAGCTTGAAGAAGCAGCAAGAATGGACGGCGCCACTGATATAAAAGTATTCTGGCACGTACTGCTTCCGATTATGAGACCTGCCCTCGGTACGGTAATGATCATTAATTTTATCCAGTCATGGAACGATTTCTTTTTCCCGCTCATTTTCATAACCGATGAGATGAAGAAGACGATTCCGGTGGGGATGCTATCGCTTTTCGGAGAATATTCAGCTGACTGGGGGTCTTTGTTCGCTGGATTGACCCTCTCGTCCCTGCCTATGATTGTCCTGTTCTTTATCGCCTCGAAGCAGTTTATGGAAGGTTTGACAGCGGGCGCAGTTAAATAGAAGATTTTTTAAAGGCAACAGCCAAGAGAGGTCCACACTTTAACAGTTGAAATGATAGGATAGAAACCATATGACCAGGAGGACCATTATGAAAAACATCGATAAGAACATGATAACTGAACAGCGGAATAAGCGTTCAGAAAAATTAGATACGTTTACAGTTGAAGAGATCATCCGGGTCATGAATAAGGAGGATCAAACGGTTGCGGCATCCGTGGAAAAAAGTCTTCCACAGCTAAGAAAAGCAATTGAGCGAATTGTTGATGTCGTGAAAAATGGTGGCAAGCTCTATTACGTTGGAGCAGGAACGAGCGGGCGATTAGGGATACTTGATGCGTCAGAATGTCCGCCTACATTCGGTGTGGAACCGACTCTCGTGAACGGAATCATTGCGGGCAGTGACAAAGCGATCCGGACAGCGATTGAAAATGCAGAAGACGATGAGCATGCGGGGATACGTGATGTAGAATCTGTGGTAACCGATCGAGATGCAGTCGTAGGGATTACATCAAGCGGAAGGACTCCTTACGTAATCGGTGGTATAAAAAAGGCGAAGGCGATTGGGGCTGTAACAGTCGGTTTGTCATGTAATCCTGATGCGGAGCTAAGTCGTCATGTCCAATTCCCGATCGAAGTCCCAGTCGGCCCTGAAGTCGTAACAGGTTCAACACGTCTGAAGGCTGGCACAGCTCAAAAGATGGTATTGAATATGATTTCAACAACGGTCATGATCAAACTAGGAAAAGTATACGGCAATCTAATGGTAAACATGCAGGCAACAAATGAGAAGTTAAGAAGAAGAGTGGTTCATATCATTAAGGAAGCGACTGGTGTAAATGAAGAGATTGCACAAAAGCTAAATGATGAGGCAAAAGGCGATGCACGAACTGCGATACTAATGATTACATTTGAAATTCCCTATAAAAAAGCCGTAGAGACCTTGCGGGAAGTGAACGATCACTTTCCAGAAGCGATGAAGAAGTTGTCAAAAGGGAAGTTTGGGAGAGACCATATTGTTTAACTAAGATTGAAGCAGGCTTACAAGTGAAGTTTCACACTGGTAAGTCTGTTTTTTCGTTTTCAGGCTACTGAATTCGGGATCTTATTACCATGCGTGGCCGATATAATTCAATCCGTGGCCGATTATTTGTGTTCAGTGGCCGAAAAAACGGTTACCGTGACCGAAATAAATTTCCTCTTTAGAAAAACATTTAGTAAAAGAAGGAATTTCATTGGATTTTACAGAAAATCTAATTCTAAATGCTTGAAGGAGTGATAATTTGATCAAAAAGGACCTGCAAAAGCCATTTAAAGTTAAGAAACTGGAAGCACTTTTAAGACGATTGCCTTCAAACCACCCTAAAACAGCAGTAGTTGAAAGGAGTCTTACAAGAGGTTTGGCTGGATATAGGGGAGAACAATCATTAGAATACTACCTTAACTTCCTGCCCGACAAGGTATACTATATTTTTCATGGCCTTAGAATTCCTTTTCTATCAAACTATTTTCAAATGGATGTATTGATCGTAACTTGTTCCTTTTTCCTAATTATTGAGGTGAAAAATATCTCCGGTACCCTCATATTTGATCCTGAAAATAATCAGCTGATTCGACAATACGATGGAAAAGAAGAAATATTCCCCGATCCAGTCCAACAAGTAAAATATCAAAAATTTCAATTAAGTCAATGGATTAAATGTCATAACATCCCCCAGGTTCCAATTGAAACGCTAGTAGTTATAACAAATTCAGCCTCAAAAACCCAATCCATATCCCCTGACATCAAAATTCCTTACATTGTCATCCGAAGTACAATCCTTTTAGAAAGAATAGAAAAACTTAAAACACTATATAGGAATGAAAAACTGACAAATAAAGAAGTCAACAAATTAAGTAAACAGTTGAACAAGCAGCATACTGAAAATGACTCTGATATCCTCAGTCAATTCCAAGTTTCTAAAAGAGAACTTCTCAAAGGCGTTTATTGTCCGGTTTGCGTTATGAAAATTTTGAGAAGGAAAAACGGGAAATGGTTTTGTCCTGAGTGTTTCTTTTCCTCAAAGGATGCGCATAAGACTCCTTTAGACGATTTCGCTCTATTAATCAGCCCCACAATAACCAATCAACAATTACGTGATTTTCTATATATCAAATCAGATTCAACAGCAAAAAAAATTTTCCACTCTATGAATTTGAGACATACTGGTTTTAACAAAGGAAGGATCTACTATTTAAGGGAGAAAAAAGGTTAGGAGAAATATAGCTCAAACTTTTGCATCGCTTTCTTAAAATTCTTGAGAACTTCTTTTTCGGTAAAAATGATTTTTTCATCTTCAATTAATGTTCTTCCAAAGCGAAATAATCCTTCTCGTTCTTGATGTGAAACTTGCGGAAGTGATGTTACAGGAGGGAGGAAGGGTTGGCCGATTGAGTAGGGAGTGTGGAAGGAGAAGCGGAACTCCTTCAATAATTCGGACTGGATCACGATATAAAATAAAGAATAATAATCCTTTTCGATTTCAACGGTACATTCTGGACATTCATTAATTTCAGACTGTTCACTTTTATAAAAATCCCATTTTGAAATATAGTCAAATTCTCGTTCAATACACCACATATCATAATGGTGTGGGCAAAATTGCAGATAAGTAATTTTATCAGGGTAGGTAGGTTGATAAAAGGATGTGGAGGAGAAAGGGGAGAGAATTAAACGTTGAAGCGAGTCATTTTTCATCTCATAAAATAGCCTTTTCTTTTCTTCGTACTGGCCTTTTTTCGTTCGTGCATTTCTGGCTTTCAGCTGATACTCTTTTGCCCAACGACTGATCCAGGTTGTCCAATAAGCAAGCTGTAATGTTGAGCCTAACTTACCATCGAGGATATACCACTGCTTTAACATCGATTTCCATTCATTTTCATAAAAAGCCCGCTGCAATATTTGATTTTGTTTTCTTGTTTCAATTGCTTTTCGAGCGGCTTTTTTTCGATTTTGTTCAACTCTCCTTTTATGCTGTGCACGCCATTTTTCTATTTTTACTTGAGAGAGCGTCTTTAATTGATATGCATCATAGACAGGATATAAGTGTGTACTGCCCCACTTGTTGAACGAGGAGTACCGGATAACCTTAAGCTTCTTTTGTTCAGTCCATCTAAGACGTTCGGTTTTTGTGATGTTCAAGTCCATTTCAACAGTACTGGGATGGGCTCCGAATTCATCCGGAAATTGTTGATAAATTCGCTTGATCAACAAATTGTTTCCGTTTACCTTGGCTAATAACCTTGATAACAGTTCGCCTTTTTTAGTAGATCTAATCTCTTTCTGGGTTAATGTCAGTAGTTTTCCAATCTGGTTCTTTGTTAATTTGCTTAAATCCTTTTCTACTTTCTCAAATAGAATCGGTTCCACTTAATTCCTCCTTATGTATAAAGTATACATATTATACCATTAGACAAAACGAAATTTATAAAAATCAGGAAAATTTACATTTAACTTTTCATAATAAAGAAAACTTGGTAAAGCCAAGCCTTGGCGTAGGCTGAACCTAGTTGCGCTTATACTTGGGACGTAAACTTTTCCTCAACGTCGATTATACTTCTTGTTGAAAAGTTATACTTTCCTAACGTGTAAAAAAAGGTTGAACCTAATTGGCGGGAGACCTAAAAGGAATCTCCCAACCAATTCGTCCAACCTCTTTCGTTTGCTTCGTTTTTTTACTATACTTACACGTTTTGCGGGACGGTTAATCCCAATCCTTTTGCAACACGCTCTCCGTATTCAGGGTCAGCTTTGTAGAAGTGCTGGATTTGACGGAGTTTAATCTCATCATTTTCAACAGGCTTCATGGCACCGACGATATTTTTAACAAGTCGATCACGCTCATCTTCACTCATTAGGCGGTAGAGGTCACCAGCTTGTGTATAATGATCCGCTTGATCGTATGGTACATTCTCCGCAACTCCTGATACTGGAAAAGCGGCTTGTTTGTTTTCATGTGATTCTGTTGGTCCACCTTGACTGTTTGGCTCGTAGTAAACTGAATCTCCACCGTTATTATCAAAGCGCATTTGTCCATCACGTTGATACGTGTTCGTTTCATTTTTTGGACGGTTGATTGGCAGTGCGTTATGGTTAGCACCTACACGATAGCGGTGTGCATCCGAGTATGCGAACAGTCGTCCTTGAAGCATTTTATCTGGTGATGCGTCAATACCAGGGACAAATGAGCCAGGTGAGAAGGTAGCCTGTTCCACTTCAGCAAAATAGTTTTCAGGATTCTTATCGAGTACCATTTTACCTACTTCAATTAACGGATAATCTTTCTGAGACCACACCTTTGTTACGTCAAATGGGTCGAAGCGATACGTTTCAGCGTCTTCTAGCGGCATGATCTGAACATAAAGCTTCCATTCAGGATAATCACCTTTTTCAATCGCGTTGAATAGATCTTCTGTATGGTAATCCGGGTTTTCGCCAGCAATTTTTGTGCCAACCTCTTCGGTAATGTTCTTAATGCCTTGTTCTGTTTTAAAATGATACTTAACCCAAACACCGTCTCCATCCTCGTTAACCCATTTGAACGTATGACTACCAAACCCATGCATATGACGGAAAGTAGCAGGAAGGCCACGGTCAGACATCAGAATCGTAACCTGATGTAAGGATTCAGGAGATAGCGACCAGAAATCCCAAACGGCATTTGGATTCTTCAAATGTGTTTTCGGATGACGCTTTTGTGTATGGATGAAATCTGGGAACTTAATTGCATCACGAATAAAGAAGACTGGCGTATTATTTCCAACTAAATCATAATTTCCATCTTCTGTATAAAACTTCACCGCAAAACCGCGCGGGTCACGCACAGTGTCCGCAGATCCGAGTTCACCAGCTACTGTGGAAAAGCGAACGAATAGCGGAGTCTTTTTACCAACTTCAGATAAGAAGTCAGCTTTTGTGTATCTGGAAATGTCGTTGGTGACTTCAAAATAACCATGTGCACCAGCACCTTTCGCGTGGACAACACGTTCAGGAACACGCTCTCGGTTAAAGTGAGCTAGTTTTTCAAGAAGATGAACATCTTGAATTAATACCGGGCCACGGGAACCGGCTGTCATTGAGTTTTGGTTGTCCCCAACTGGAGCACCCCAACTCGTAGTCAGGTTTTTCTTGTTATTGTTACCCATTAATGAATCACCTCGTAAACTTTTTAATTTACTAATCAATTAGTACAAGTATAATGATAACACTTCTCAATCAAAAATCAATACTAAATTAGAATTATTATTAAATAATCCCTGCAGTAAATTATAGCAATCATGGAATGGGAGGGTCTATATTCATTTGTATACTGAATCGGGGACAAGTATGAATAAACTGAGTGAAAAATTAGAGGGAACTATCAAGAGATTCGTACAAAATATAAAATAGAACTATTAATTATTAGGAACATTAGAGGTCGAATCTCTTTTCAATAGCTTAGCCGGTAAAAGGAGTTCTGTAATAGGCTCATCGGTATTTTCCATTCTCCAGGTCAACTGTTCAATCGCCTTTCTGCCATACAATTGTAAATCGATATCCATCGTTGTCATTTTCGGATTAGCCAATTTAGAGAGCTTCCCATTATCGAAACTGCATACTGAAGCCTTTTCAGGAATATTTATCCCTTTTTGTTGAAGTGAGGATTGAACGAAAAAACCGAGCCCATCATTCACGCAAAACCATGCTGTGGGTTGTTCGGCAACAGAATCAACCAACTTATTAACAGAGGTTTCACTTTCTTTGATAGTTAAAAAAATTAAGTTCTCTTGAATAGGTAACCCGTGTTCTTGTAATGCGAGTAGGTAACCTTCTAAACGTTCTTGATAACTTGGAGAATAGCGGGTATCTCCAACAAAAGCAATCTGTTGATGGCCTAGGTCTATAAAATGCTTAATTGCTGTATAAGCAGCAAATCGGTTATTCGTCAAAATTGCATCAGCTTGAATAAGTGGATGATGATGGTCAATAGTAATAGTCGGAATGCCAGTTTCAATAATTTTATTTATATACTCTGTACTTATATGTGAAAGTACAAGTACACCATCTACCTGTTTGTTTTCAATAAAGGTAGGTAATACAAGGTTTTCTTTAGCAGGTGTGGTAACAGATTGAATAAGCAAATTTAACCCTCTACTTGTAGCTTCCTTTTCAATGCTAAGATAGATTTCACCAAAAAAACTTTGCAGTGAAAATGCAAAGTCTGATGCAATCAAAGCAATATTTCCAGTTCGATGTGGATTACTTTTTGTTGTGATTGGTTGGTAATGATAGCCTAATTCCTTCGCTGTTTGTTCAATTTTCTTTCGAGTCGCAGAACTAACACCAGGCTTCCCTGAGAGAGCCTGGGATACGGAGTTTTTAGAGATACTTAACGCATCCGCAATATCTTGCATCGTTACCTTTTTAACCATAATATATTCAAACCTTCCAGGAATGATTTTGTCACGTTACAAAGTAAATATAATCGAAAAGACATGTGAAGTAAATATAATTGATGTAACTTTATGTATTGTTTAGAGGTAAGTATAGTTCAATAATTATAGCAAAAAGAATTCGAATTATCTGAAAAATAGATTGACAGTTCAGAATAACACATGTCATAATGATTTTGTAAGGTTACAAACAACATTACTGGATTAATAGTAACAATGGTTTGTGCCGAATTAAGCCTTTAAAAATTTTGGAATCAATGAACCTATAAGTAGTGTATTGCCAAAACTGATTTTCGTTTTGGCATATTTTTTTACACCTTAAGAAAGTATAACTTTTCAACGGGAAGTATATCGACGTTGAGGAAAAGTTTAAGTCCTAAGTATAAGTGCAGCTAGGGCTCAGCCTGCGCCAAAGGCTTGGCTTTGCCAAGTTTTCTTTACACGTTAAGAAAGTATAAAAATACTTTCTATAGTATAAGCGCAACTACGGCGATCGACAGCGCTAAGGCTTGTCGCTAGCCAAGTTTTCTTTATAGTAGAATTTGAGAAACGAGAGGAGCGAATAGTATGCGATTAGGAGCAATTGAAGCTGGTGGGACTAAATTTATTTGCGGTATAGGTAATGAGAATGGAGAAATCTTGGAGAGAGTAACTATTCCAACGTCTACACCTAACGAGACTTTTCAGAAAGTGGTTGATTTTTTTCAGGAGAAGCAGATGGATGCTCTAGGTATCGGTTCCTTTGGTCCGGTAGATTTGAATCGAGAAAGTAGCACTTATGGATGGATAACGAGCACTCCAAAAAAGTATTGGAATAATGTAGACATTGTTGGTGAAATGAAGAGTTATTTTAATGTTCCAATCGGATTTGATACAGATGTCAATGCAGCTGCGCTTGGAGAGTTGGAGTGGGGATCAGCGAAAGGGCTAGACAGTTGTATTTACATGACAGTTGGTACCGGAATTGGAGTGGGTGCAATCACAGAAGGTCGGGTTGTCCATGGGTTGCTCCATCCTGAGATGGGACACATTTTAGTACAGCGACATGCCGAGGATCCTTTTAAGGGAAGTTGCCCATTTCACGGAGATTGTCTCGAAGGTATGGCTGCTGGTCCAGCAATTGAGGAACGGTGGGGCGAAAAGGGAGTATCTCTAGCTGGTAAGTCTCAAGTGTGGGAGCTTGAAGCTTTTTACCTTGCTCAGGCACTTGTAAATTATATTTTAGTTCTCTCCCCAAAAAGGTTGATTTTAGGTGGGGGAGTTATGAAACAAGAACAAATTTTCCCTATACTAAAGGAAAACGTTATTCGACTGTTAAATGGGTATATTCAACATGAGAACATTCTAGAAAAAATAGACGAGTACATTGTACCACCGGGATTAGGAGATCATGCAGGATTATGCGGTGGGTTAGCGTTAGCTAAAAAAGTACGTAGTTGTTTTTAGAAAGGAAATGACAGGAACAAACACATAGAATTGTTTGGATTTTTCCCATGATTTCTATGGATAAAAACATTACAAGAATAGACATAGCAAACCAAATTACATTTAAAAAGGGAGGCAATAAAATGATTAATGTTGCGATGCTAAGTAAATGGCATGTGCATGCTGACGATTATGCGAACCAAGCAAGTAAAAATGAAAACGTAACGATCAAGGTTGTCTGGGATGAACATCCTCTTCGTGGTGAAAAATGGGCTGAAAAACTTGGGGTCCCGTTTGAAAAAGATCTTGAAACGGTATTAGCTAATCCAGAGATTGATGCAGTTATCGTCGATACGCCAACAAACCTTCATAAGGAAATCATATTGAAAGCAGCCCTTCATAAAAAGCATATTTTCACAGAAAAGGTACTTGCTTTTTCGGTAGAAGATTGTGATGAAATCTTGAAGGCTGTAAAGGATAACAATGTAAAACTAATGGTCTCCTTACCTCGATTAACCGAAGATTACTATTTATATGCTCAGGAAGTAATCAATCAAAATCTGCTAGGCAAACTGACTTCGATCCGTTGTCGGTTAGCACATAACGGTGCTGTTCCTTCAAGTGGAAACCCGAACGGATGGCTTCCTGAACATTTCTTTAATAAAGAAGAATGCGGCGGTGGAGCGCTTATTGACCTTGGTGCCCATCCGATCTATTTAACAAACCGCTTAGCAGGACCAGTTAAAGCTGTAACAGCCCGATTGCAACATACATTGGGTCACGACGTTGATGACAATTCGGTTGCGATAGTTGAATATGAAACGGGTGCTCTCGGAATTATCGAGTCTGGCTTTCTATCAAGTGGCAGCCCGTTTCAGCTTGAACTTTACGGAACAGATGGAACGTTATTAATCGAAGAGAATCAGATTCGGTTGAAGAGTAAACAGCTGGGTGATGGTTGGGCTGTTCCTGAACAATTACCAGAACCACTCCCATTACCGATGGATCAATGGGTCAATGAAGTCATGAATAATGAACCTACCATGATTACAGAAGCAGATGTTCGAGGGTTAACCTTAATTAACGAAGCTTCTAGGATTTCGCATGAACAAGGCCGAAGAGTGGAAACAGCTGAATTATCAAATGTGGAACAAAAGGCTTAACAAGGAGGAAATAGCTATGACAAAAAGGTTAAGAGTTGCCATTGTTGGTGCTGGAGGTATTGCAAAAGCAGCGCATATTCCCAACTATTTAAAGTGCGGGGATAAGGTTGAAATGGTTGCCGTAAGTGATGTTGTAAAGGAAAAGGCTGAAGAGTTAGCAGCAGAATTCAATATTCCTCATACGTTTACCAGCTATGAGGATATGTTTGAAAAGGTCCAAATTGATGCTGTCAGTATTTGTACGCCGAACAAATTCCATTATCCGGCAACGATGGCTGCACTACAAGCAGGCTGTCATGTTTTGTGTGAAAAACCACCAGCGATGACGGTTCAGGAAGCTGAAAAAATGGCTGATGCTGCGAATGAAACAGGAAAAATTTTAACCTATGGCTTCCATTTCCGTCATGCTCCAGAGGTAGAGGCGTTAAAACGATTCATCGACAATAACGAACTTGGCGACATTTATGCGGCCAGGGTTACTGCGATGCGTCGACGAGGAATTCCAGGATGGGGCGTATTTACAAATAAAGAGCTTCAAGGTGGGGGACCTTTGATTGATATCGGGGTACATATGTTAGATACGGCCTTGTATTTAATGGGGTATCCAGAACCTGATACCGTTTTCGGAGCCACATATCAGGAGTTAGGAAAGCGTAAGGGTGTCGGTCTTATGGGGTCATGGGACTGGGAGAACTTTTCGATCGAGGATATGGCGCGTGGGATGATCACGTTCAAAAACGGTGCGTCGATTCTTTTAGACACAGCCTTTGCAGCCAATGTAGAAAAGCATGATGAAATGAATGTTTCATTGATCGGAAATCAAGGTGGAGCCGATGTTTTCCCATTTAAGATCTACCAAGAAAAGCATGATACGTTAATCGACATTACCCCTTCATATCTGCCGAAGAAAGGCTACCACGAGCTCGAACTTGAGCGATTTGTAGATGCCTGCCTGGAAGGTACTGCCCCTATAAGTAATGGTAAAGAGGGTGTCTACTTGCAACGCATCATCAATGGCCTTTACGAATCTGCAGAAAAAGGTCAAGCAATCAAAATTGATGGGCGAGTCACTGTTTGATTCAACCACAGATCTTGTAATCCAAACACGAATGGCGATAATTCAACCATTCGGGAATTTAGAGTTGCTTGACCCCAATTGTACAAGGGCGAGTTGTAAAAGAATCGAAAGTGAACTCGAGCTACCTGAGAGAGCTGGCAAAACGGGCGGTTAAAATATCCTTGGCCGCCCCACCTAAATGAAGGAGGATATTCTTATGAGTAAAATTGGCTTACAGTTATTTTCTGTATGGAAAGATGCTGAAAAGGATTTTTTAGGAACGGTTCAAAAGGTTGCTGACCTTGGCTATGAAGGAATTCAATTTGCAGGTTTTTATAATACCTCTGCAGATAAAGTTAAGCAATTAATGGATAGTAATGGAATTGTGACGGCAGGTGCTCATGTTGGATTAGATCAACTATTGAATGACAAACGAGAAGAAACATTTGAGTATCACAGCATCATAGAAAATAACCTGATCATTTGTCCGGCAATTCCTAAAGAAATGAGGCAAACAATAGATGATTACAAGAGAACAGCAGAAACATTAAACCAAATCGGTGAAGCATGTAAGAAGGAAGGATTTATTTTCGGTTATCATAACCACGATTTTGAGTTCAAGAGATTCGGAGACAAAACAGGGTTTGATCTCCTCTTTGAAAATACCGACCCAGAGCTCGTAAAAGTAGAGCTTGATTGTTATTGGAGTAGTTTTGCAAACCATGACCCGTTAAAGATCATCCGGAAATATCAAAACCGAGTCGTGTCCTTACATATTAAGGATATGAAAATAGTAGATGGTAACAAAAAGAGTGGAACGGAAATTGGAAATGGTCTGCTGGACTTTAATTCACTTATTAAAGTTGGGAATGAATATAACGTGGAGTGGTTCACAGTTGAGCAAGAAGAGTTCGAGAGGGATCCTTATGAAAGTCTTTCCATTAATCTAACAAACCTCAAAGAAATGATGCCAAAGTCTGAAGTGAAATAAAGGGGGTATTTACGAATGGGAAATGAGGAACTGGCACTACCGAGTAAACAGCAGGTTGCATGGCAAAACCTTGAACTCGGTTTTTATGTGCATTTTGGGATGAATACGTTTTGTGATCAGGAATGGGGCGATGGAACAGATCCCCCGGAAAAGTTTAACCCAACTAATTTAGATGCAAATCAGTGGGTAAGGCTTGCGAAAGAAGCAGGCTTTCAATACTTTGTGTTAACGGCAAAGCACCATGATGGAGTTTGTTTGTGGCCAACGGAAACAACGGATTATTCGGTTAAAAGTAGCCCTTGGAAAGGTGGAAAGGGCGTTGTAGTTCGGGAATGCGCGGAGGCTTGTGTGGAGTTTGATATGCCTTTTGGTGTTTACTTATCGCCGTGGGATCGCCACGAGCCTTGTTATACCGATAAAAAAGCATACGATGATTTTTATTGTCAGCAGCTAACAGAATTGCTTACGCAGTATGGACCGATTATCGAGGTTTGGTTTGATGGTGCTGGCTCAGAGAATCGCGAATATGATTGGGAACGTATCATTGGAATCGTGAAAAAGTATCAACCTGACGCGATGATTTTCAATATGGGGCAGCCTACGATTCGCTGGGTTGGGAACGAGGATGGGGTAGCTCCATATCCATGCTGGAACACGAGAAATACAGATGCCAAGATTAGTATGTTTACAGATCAAGAGGGGCAATGGCTCCCAGGTACACCAAAATGGCTGCCTGCAGAGTGCGACGTCCCTTTACGTGGAGAACATTGGTTCTGGCATCCGAATGATGAGCACAATATCCGTTCATTAGATAATTTGCTAGACATTTACTATCGATCAGTCGGGCATGGTACGAATTTATTATTAAACGTTACACCTGATAACCAGGGGCTTATTCCTGATGCGGATAGGCAAAGAGTGTTGGAATTTGCTAGAGAAATAGAGAAAAGGTTCGCTACTCCGCTTGCTCGAACAGCAGGAGAAGGAGACGAACTTATTTTAGAACTTTCAGGTGAAGTGGAAGTAGACACGGTTATGTTGCAGGAGGATATCCAGCATGGGGAACGGGTTCGGAAATATGTGATTGAAAGCTTCGAAGACGGTGGCTGGTATGTCATTGGTGAAGGGTCGGCAATTGGTCATAAGCGGATTCAACAAATCACCCCTGTTAAAACGACAAAACTACGGCTGCGCGTAATTGAATCTGTTAAGGAAGCAAAGATTATCGACTTTACTATATAGATAATCCTATTATCACACGATGTTGAATTTAGTTGAACGGGGTCCCTTGATAGACTACATATGATTCGATCAAAAATGGAGGTAACTCAAAATGGCTAAAACGATTATTTTCTACGATTCCAGTTTTCCAATGGATGGTGACAGACCAGTTGAATCATTTTTTAACTATCTAGATGATAAGGAAGTAAAAGTCATAGACGCTGTTTCATTAGAAGAGAACTTAAATAATAGGGAAGTGACATGCTTTATCAATCTTCATGGACCTTACTTTCCAAAAGATGCCTGGCCGGCAATTCATACTTACTTAACTCAAGGAAAAGGACTTGTCCATCTTGGTGGTATTCCTTTTCGAATCCCCTGTTATTTTAAAGATGGCGAATGGAAAAAGGAAAGAGAACAAACTGCCTATCATCAACGATTAAACATACATGAAGCGCTGCGTGTAAAATCTAAACCAATCACCTCTCTTAAACATAATCAGGATATTCCTGTATTTTCGAATAAAGAAGATCTATTTACAATTGAAGATACATACAACTTCATACTGCATGTTTCAAAGTCTAGTGCGATCGAGGAAGAAATGGGCTCATGCGGACCAATGGATGCTCGTATCTATCCGTTGCTAAAGGGGATCACGGAAAATGGCCGTGAAGTAGCTGCACCTAGTGTTTTGATTGAAAATAGGAATGGGAAATTCACGGGTGGTCGTTGGCTCTTCATCAATCAGAAAATCAATTCTCGGTTTTGGACAGAAAGGGGAGCACACACCTTACAAGAATTAGCAATGTTCATCTCAAACGGGGTAACTGAAATGTGGCTGAAAACAAACTACGCGACATACGATGAAGGAGAACGTGCAAAAGTAACCTATCAATTGCAGTCATTTGATCAACAAACAACTGATTGGACGTTGACCTTTACAGTCACAAAAGGTAATGAAGAACAACTTTCTAGAACAAAGGTAATAAAGGCTTCGCAGCAATGGAATTCACTTTCTTTTATCGTACCAGCTGATATTGAACCCGGATATTATGAGGTCACTTGTTGTGCCGAATCAAGTAAAGGGGAAACGAGAATTCTGCACCAAGGATTCTGGGGAATGGACCGGGTGCTTTTGAATAATGGGGAACCTTTATCATGTGACCGGGACTATTTCCAAAAAAACGGTCGCCCGATGCCAATTGTTGGAATGACTTATATGACCTCAGATGTTGCTCGATATTATCTTTTCTTACCAAATCCACACGTGTGGGATCGGGACATGGCGCAAATGAAACGTGCTGGAATCAATTATATCCGTACAGGGATTTGGACAGCTTGGCGCAAGATGATGTTTATCGATGGCCATGTTAATGAGGATGTACTACGTTCAATAGATGCTTTCATATTGTGTGCCAAAAAACATGAGCTTGAAGTAACGTTTACATTCTTTTCATTTTTGCCGGAAATGTGGGAAGGCAAAAATCCATACTTGGATCCGAGAAGTGTTGAAGCCCAAAAACGTTTTATTACCGCAGTTGTTTCAAGGCATACTGAAACGACAAATGTGAACTGGGATTTGATTAATGAACCCTCTTTATTCGATCCAAAACGCGGATTCGCAGGTCCTCGTTCACTACACGATAACTATGATAGAAAAGCATTTCAAAACTGGCTTAAGAAACATCATAAGTCGATACGCGCACTCCAGGAGCAATGGAACATGACTCAACAAGAGTTACCATCGTTTGATGCAGTGGAGCCACCTGAACCGAGTGAAATCAATTTCAGGATCATGGATATGATTGCCGGAAAGAAAGGCCTAAAATGGCTAGATTACACATTGTATAGTATGGACATGCATAATTGGTGGACTAAGGAACTTTCTACTTCAATCAAGCAGCAGTCGCCAAATCAACTTGTTACGGTTGGTCAAGATGAAGCACTTGTTTCGCAACGACCATCACCATTATTTTATAGTGAGGCAGTTGATTACACATCAAATCACACGTGGTGGTTTATGGATCAATTGCTCTGGGATGGAATTTTTGCAAAAGCTCCTGATAAACCGAATCTCATTCAGGAAACGGGAATCATGTATGTTGAAAATCCAAATAACCGGGCAAAAAGAAGTGAAGAAGAACTGCGCAATATCCTTGAACGGAAGTATGCTTATTCATTTTCAACAGGTGGAGCAGGTGCTGTGCAATGGCTCTGGAATACGAACTACTTTATGAATAATATCAATGAATCGAATATCGGCGCCATACGAGCAGATGGAACCGAAAAACCAGAAACGAATGTTTCTTATGACTTTGGAACATTTATAAAAGAAACACGGGATCTATTCAAAAAACGTGAACTTGAAGAAATAGCGGTCGTATTCCCTTTTTCGAATGATTTCTCAAATCGGAGACTAGCTTTTGATGCAACAACGAAACTTACTAGAACGTTAGCATATGAGATGAACACGCCATTCCGGGCATTGAGTGAGTACCATCTAGATTCATTGAAAACTGAACCGCCGAAATTATTAGTCGTACCAAGTGCTCATAATTTTAACAGCAAAGCCCTTAATGAAATTCTTGAAGCTGTAAAAGAACATGGGATAACGCTTCTATTTACAGGTCCCATCAATTTAGACGAATATTGGCATGGCACAGGACGAATGACGAACATTATCGGACCTACTAAATGTGAAAATATTCTTCGAGAGGAGATTCTGGATATAAATGACAAATACTATCCCGTATCATTCGGCGGTGAACGAATTGCTGATACGATGAAGGAAGTTTCACTGGCTACTGAGAGTTCAACTGCATTAAAGGAAATTCCAATTGGTAACGGAAAGATTATTTGGTGTCCATTACCGGTTGAACTAAATGAACGAAGTGAATCAATTGTTGCCCTTTATGAATATGCGATGAAACAAACCAAAATCAGTGAACACCTCGAGTGGCTGAAAGGTGATCTACCAGGTATTTATGGACGTAAATTATCCTTTGAAAACGGATCATTATATATATTTGTATCTGAATTTTCAAGGGATACTACAGTTGAAATTTTAGACCCAGAAACCGACAAAATCTATTCATTCCTGATTGAAGCTGAGAGATCTGTCATGTTTGCAACTGACAAAACCGGCTATATCAATTCTGTTTACCGCCCAGATGAAGTTTCAATTAAAACAGCACAACATTTAATCAGTTAATTAAAACTTAATGACAGAATTGCAGGGCGGATAGAGGTTGCTGTCGTAAAATTAACTAATAGAAATACCCCACCTTATTCTAAATATAGTAATACACTTGGAAAACTCAACTATGTAAAGTGTATATTGACAAAATTCAAAATTATTTCTATGGTTGAATTATAGTAGGAAAACAACAAAAATGGGCATTTAAACATTTTTTGCTTATTTGGTTAGAAAGGGAAGTGGTGTTGATGTCTATTAATGGTGCTTTTAAATGGCTCTATAATATAGGAAATTGGTTAGCAAAAGTAATGTATCTTCATCTGCTTTGGGTTCTTTTCACAGTTTTGGGGTTAGTCGTCTTCGGATTTATGCCTGCAACCACCGCTATGTTCTCAGTTATTCGTAAGTGGGTTGAAGAAGATCTCGACATCCCAATATTCCAAAACTTCTATAAAACGTATAAAACCCATTTTTTAAAATCTAACATTATTGGGGTAATTATTATTGGGATAGGTCTGTTTTTATATTTTGATATTAAAATATCAAAACAAGCTATTCAATCTATGCCTCTTCATTCTATTTTGTTATTGCTATCTTTCTTCTATTTCATCATGCTATTATACCTTTTCCCTGTTTTTGTACGTTACAACTTAAAGTCAGTTCTATATTTTAAGCAGTCGTTTTTCTTAGCACTGGCTAGACCGCTTGAAACAATCGCTATGATAATTAGTCTTGTTATTCTTTATTATTTATTTAGTTTTCTGCCGGTTTTACTTGTCTTTGCAGGTGCTCCACTTATAGCTTATCCGCTTATGTGGTTTGCATACCGGGCCTTTATGCAGATTGAGAAAAAGAAATTAACCCATAAAAGTGCGTTCTCAAAAAGGAGGACAAAAAGAGCCGAATTTTTTTGAAGTCGGAGTTAAAATTGCCAGAAAGGGGACATGACACTTATGTTCGGTCTTAATAGAGTCAAATCTCGCCTATTATATAAGTACACCTTGTCCTATCTACTGGTCTTTCTTATTCCTTTTATTATTATGAGTGCAATTATTTACCATAACTCAGTTTATAGCTTACGGCAGGAAATTGAACAGTCTAATATCAATAAATTAAAACAAGTAAAGGATATGACAGATGGAAGAATGAAAGAACTAAAGACTCTTGCTGCAAGAATAGCTTATGATTCTCGTTTAACACCGTATATGATGAGTCATGGCTATTATGGAGGAGAGGCAATTAATGAATTGAAGAAATTTAAAGCAAACAGTTCGATTATTGAGGAACTTTTTGTATATTATTATGGGGAAGACATCATTTATTCCTCCAGTGGTTCTTATTCCCTCGATACATTAACGAAAAAAGTATATGATTTTGAATTTTGGGAAAAAGAAAATCTTATTAATGATTTACATACGGAAAAGCCGATTATAAGGCCGGTAGAAAATGTAACCGTTAACAATGTTGAGAAAAATCGTGTGATTGCTTTTTTATATCCGATTGCTCCAAATAGTTCAAATACCTATGGAACAGTAATGTACTTTATAGAAGAGTCGGTTATAACAGGTCTCATTCAAAATATTTTAGGTGAGTTTCAAGGGAATACGTATATATTTGATGAAAACAATCAAGTACTGGCTTCGAATAAGTATAATATGGACATCCAGACAACCGATGTGAGCCGGTTGATTATGGGAAAGACCGGTGTAGATAATATTGAAATTGATGGCCAAGACTATTCCCTTGTTACTATTAAATCTGAAATAAGTGGCTGGACATTTGTAACTTTGATGGACACAGAACAATTTTTTGAACGGGTCGCCCAAGTACAAACTTTTATACTTTTGATTCTAATTTCAGTTGTGTTTGCTGGATCCGGAGCGGCAATCCTACTTGCAAAAAAACAATATTCACCAATAAAAAACATCTCTGAGCTGTTAAAAGTCAATGAGGAGAAGAATACTAGTTTTGATGAAAGAAATGAACTGGAATCTATTCGTAATTCGATTACGAAAGTATTCAAAGATCGAAAAAGTATGAGTCAAAAGATGGATATACAGGAACCTTTTGTTCGAGACCAGTACCTTATGAGGTTATTGAAAGGTGACCAAAATAACGATGGAATTGATCATTTGTTGCACTCTTCGAAAATAATCATGAGGGATGCTCACTACTTTGTTGTTATTGTCTCATTTGAAAAAAACGATCTTGGAGAGGAAAGAATCAAAGATAGAGAGAAGATAGCTAATATGTTATCTCAAGTTTCATTCCAAGGAGCGACTGCAAGTGGAGTCGATCTTATATACAGTGAAGCGATTGCAGTAGTTGTTTGTATGGATCCAGTTACAGGTATTGCTAAGACGCAGAGACGAATGCTTGTTTCACAAATCAAACAGCTTATCCGGGAGAGCTCATCAATCACTCCTACAATTGGGGTAGGTAGCATGTATAATGACAAAAGCCGGGTAAATCGATCTTTCATTGAAGCGCTCGCGTCGATTGAATATAAATTTGTAAATGGACAGGGTAGTATCATCTATTTTGAGGATATTAGTTCACAACAAGAACAGTCACTAGGATATCCAAAAGAAGAACAAATTAAATTTATCCAAAGTTTAAAACAGGGCGATCAGGTGGTTGCTTTAGAGACTTTGAATAAAATGTTTGTCAGACTTGCTAAGGAAGAGCTGTCCATACAAATATTAAAGTGTGTATGTTTTGACATCATAAATACGGTGCTGAAAACAGTGTCTGAAATTGGATTGAGTGAACATGTTCAGGATTTCAACAGCATTGTTGATTTTAATTCTATCGAGGAACTAGATAGAAAACTTCAGACAGTAGTCATTGATATTTGTCAAAAGGTTGAGGAAAAAAAGGAAAGTCATAATAGTGAATTACGAAATGAGATTATAAATTATATTAAAACAAATTATAATAAGTATGATCTTAGTCTTGAGAATACAGCAGAACAATTTCAACTTTCGGTCTCTTACCTAAGTCGTTTCTTAAAAGAACAAACCGGTGTTACATTTTCTAAATATGTGTTCCATCTTCGAATCGAAGAAGTAAAAAAATGCTTGAAAGAGTCTAATCAATCTATAAAAGACATTGTAACAGAAGTAGGTTATATAGATGTTCCAAACTTTACACGGAAATTCAAAAAAATAGAAGGCGTAACTCCTGGCCAATATCGAAATTTGCATAAACAATAACCACTTTTTAAAATGAAGTACAATATCATTTGAATTTTCAATACCTCCGCATCATAACGGGGGTATATTTTTTTACAAGTGAAGAAAGTATTGCGGCATGGATGTAATGTCTAGCTTCAGCGCCCAGCCCCTCGGATCACTTCAAACCTCCTGCGGCGGCGACAGCCTCCTCGTCGGTCTTCCAGTGACCTTCGGGGCTAACCAGGGCGCTTGCGCTTTTCTATATAAACGTAAAGTTTAACATAGTAGTTCATAAATGACACATCGGAAGGTTAAAGAATCAACTAATTGTAAGCGGTTTTATAAACGCGGGGAAGTGTGACAAGTACTTGTAAATTGACATATTTACCGCTGCATGCACAAAACGATAGACTTAAGAAGATTCAGAATAATCAGAAGGAGGGAGCCTTATCGTATGAGCACGAGTTCTTCTATTGCCAAACAACAGGAAACCGAGGTAAGGAATGGATCTACGAAACCGAATCTAAAACCGGTCAATCCAAAACCTCAATTAAGACAGAAAAAAATAAAAAAAATCCTACAAAACTGGCAGTTATACCTATTTGTATTACCATCATTTTTGTACTTCATTATCTTCCATTACATCCCTATGTATGGTTTGCAAATTGCATTTAAAGATTTTATTCCAGCCCTAGGTATATGGGGAAGTGAATGGGTAGGATTTGAACATTTTATCAGGTTTTTTGAATCCTATTATTTTTGGGATTTATTAAAAAATACACTCGTTATTAATCTTTATGAATTAGTTGTTGGTTTTCCACTACCAATTATTTTGGCACTGTTATTAAACGAGGTAAAAGATGGTATTTATAAAAGAAGCGTTCAAACGGTTACATATGCGCCACATTTTATTTCGGTTGTTGTAATGGCTGGGATGATTATTGCATTTCTATCACCTGCTACAGGTATCATCAATCATTTCATTGAATTCCTTGGTTTTGAACCGATTCGGTTTTTGGCTGATCCCGATTGGTTTAAATCTGTATTTGTACTTTCAGGGGTATGGCAGAATACAGGGTGGGGAACAATCATTTATCTTGCTGCTCTTGCTGGTGTCGATATGCAACAACACGAAGCTGCAATTGTTGATGGTGCAACAAGGCTACAGCGAATCTGGTATATAAATATTCCGGCACTTGTACCAACGATGATTATCTTATTAATATTAAATATCGGTAATTTTCTTGCGGTTGGTTTTGAAAAAATATTACTTTTACAAAATCCGCTAAACCTCGAATCATCAAATGTTATTGCAACGTTTGTCTATACGTCAGGTTTATTAGAAGCCCAATACAGTTTTGCTGCTGCTGTTGGTTTATTCAATGCAGTTATTAATGCTGCCCTACTTATAGCTGTAAACCAAATTGCAAAGAAACGTAGTGAAACAAGTTTATGGTAAGGGGGAAATAGAATATGGGAGCAGTTATAAAAGAGACGAAAGCTGACAAAACCTTCAAGATATTTAACTATTCATTTCTTTTCATTGCATTAATGATAGTACTTTATCCATTAATCTATATTGTTAGTGCATCTGTAAGTGATCCATCGGCAGTAAACTCAGGAGAAATGTGGTTTTTGCCAAAAGGGTTTACTTTAGAAGGTTATAAATTAATTTTTGAAAATGAGCAAATTTGGAAAGGATACCTCAACACTATTTTTTATACCGTTCTTGGTACTTTAATAAACCTAGCAGTTACCTTACCAGCCGCTTACGCATTGGCACGTAAAGATTTTGTTGGTAGAGGGTTCCTTACTGGTCTTTTCGTACTAACTATGTTTTTCAGTGGTGGCTTGATTCCAACCTATTTACTAGTTAAAGATTTGGGGATGATTGACACAATTTGGGCAATGGTTTTGCCCAATGCCGCTGCAGTATGGAATATTATTATTTCCCGAATATACTTCCAGGTAACGATACCTACAGAACTGGAAGAGTCAGCTCGGATGGATGGATGCTCAAATTTTAAGATGTTTATGAAGATTGTTTTACCATTATCTGCCCCTATCATCGCTGTAATGGCGCTGTTTTATGGTGTTGGTCACTGGAACGGCTATTTCAACGCATTGATCTATTTATCAGATAAAGACCTGTATCCACTTCAGTTAGTTTTAAGAGAAATACTCGTATTGCAGGAAATGTCATCTTCGACTGCAAATATAACAGAGAGTATGGCTGAAGCGATGCATAGTAAGGAACAATTGGCCGCTATTATTAAGTATGGGGTCATGATTGTCTCCACATTACCTATAATCGTGGTGTATCCATTTTTACAACGATATTTTGTAAAGGGTGTCATGATTGGCTCACTTAAAGGTTAGAACTTTTAAGTAGTTATATAAATTTACTTACTATCGAAGAGGAGGTGGTTACATACCTTAGGGAAATAAGGAAAGCAAATTTTTTTGAATTGAAAGGGGATGTATTTAGTTGAAAAAATTACTACGTATTATGTTGATTTCCGTTTTTATGTTATTGCTTCTAGCGGCTTGTAAACAAGAAGATGAAGAAAAAAGCGATAAGAAGGCGGCACCCGTAAATGAGGAAGGTTTCCCGATTGTTGACGAAGAAATAAAAATGTCGTTGATAGCACCAGGTACAGGTATGGCCGAATGGAAAGACATGCCAACATTACAAAAATATTCAGAAATGACCAATATCAATTTTGAATACAATACACCTCCAATGACTGACTTCAAAACGAAATTGAATTTAGCGTTTGCTAGTGGGGATATAGAAGATATCATCTATGCAGCTGGATCTTCTAATTTGACGCCTGCTATGGAAGTTGACTATGGAAAACAAGGGGTATTGTTACCTTTAGAAGATCTTATAGCGAAACATGCTCCAAATATTCAAAAGTTATTCGAAGAAAACCCTGCTGTCAAAAAATCTGTTACTACCGTTGATGGTCATATATATTCGTTACCTAGGGTATCTAATGGAGCTACAGCCATTTGGTACAGAGGACCGATGTGGTATAACGGAACATGGTTAGAGAATTTGGGTGTTAAGGAACTACCTAAGACTACCGAAGAGTTTTACGAATTATTAAAACGATTTAAGACAGAAGATCCAAACGGTAACGGAAAAGCAGATGAAATCCCATTGACCGATGTCAAAATGGATAGTACTCGTCCATGGTTGTTAGGTGCTTTTGGCATGAAAGAATGGGGTATTGAGGAAGTGGATGGAAAGGTCAGGTATACCCCGATTCAACCTGAGTATAAAGAGTATTTGAAATATATGAATAAACTTTATGATGAAAAGTTATTAGATCAAGAAGTATTCGCTCAATCAGATGAGCAGAAAAAAGCAAAAGGAAAAGCGAACAGGGTTGGAGTATTCCCGGATTACTTCTCATTTTTTACATTGGGTGAAACCCCAGAACAAGCTCTTGATGACCCAATGTTTTTCCCTTTGACTAGTCCTGTTTCAGATGAACCGTTATTCCCACGCAGCACAGGAATCAATAGAGGTACGTTCTCAATCACAAAAAACAATCCTAATCCAGCAGCATCAATTCGTTGGGTTGACTACTTCTATTCACAAGAAGGCTATGAGTTCCTAAACCAGGGTCCTGAAGGACATCTCTGGACATGGGCTGATGAGGAAGGCGGAGCTAAAAAAGAACTTCCTTTGCCAGAAGGTTATGAGAGCCGAGAGGATTATCGCGGAACGATCACACCTGACTATGGGCTTGTTACACCTGCTTTAACTGGTCCAATAGAAGGGCAGGAAAAGAGTGAATTTGATAAGTTTATTGAAGCTGAAACAAAGGAAAAGATCGAGCCCTATGCAGTAGTTCCTTATCCACTCGTTTATTTAAAAGCAGAAGAACAAGAACAGGTTACTAGAATTCAGGCTGATTTAGATACGTATATAAGACAAATGGAAGCTAAGTTCATCACTGGTGTTGAACCACTATCAAATTGGGATAAATATGTCCAAACCATTGAGGATATGGATGTTAAGAAATTAGTGAAAATTCATCAAGATGCTTATGATCGTTGGGAAAAAGCTGATTAATAGATCTTTAGCATATTAAAGAAAATAGGTGGCTCGTATGACCCTTAGATAAAGGCTTTCATACGAGCCCTACTAAATTCTAAACTGAGTTCAAAGGTGGCATACATATGTTATTGACTGAGGAAAAAGCAAAATCACGTATTAGGGAGATGTCGAGTTACCGTTATCGAGATCCGATTAAATTGTCTGAGTGGAAATTTGTTATTGATGAAGCTGGGGAGGTTGGCAGTTACCCACCAAATGATGATGACACATCTTCAATTATAAAAATAGGAGAACGATGGCAAGGTCGAGATTTATATGCGTGGTTATCTACTGTGGTCAGCATTCCTGATAACTGGTCTAGCAAAAAAATAGTAGGTTTGTTCGACTTTGGTAGGACTGGAGGAGGAAATAACTCTGGATTTGAGTCCCTTTTATTTTTGGAGGGACAGCCCTATCAAGGTGTGGATTCAAATCATCAAGAAGTTTTTATTTCAGAGAGACATGCTGGGAATAACCTGACTTTTGATTTTAGATTATGGTCAGGCCTCGAAGGTGGTGGACTGCCTGTTCAACAAGAGTATAAATTCGAACGCGCAGAAATTGCTTGGCTTGATGAACAAGTTGATACCTATTATTTTGATGCAAAGGCTGTAATTGAAACAGTACTCATCATGAGTGAGAAACAGCCAGAACGACATAAATTATTGAACGCACTTAACCAATCACTTAATCAAATTAACTGGTTAAACCCAGGCTCAGAGGAATTTTACGAATCTGTATATGACGCCAAACATTATTTGGAAAGTCGACTGGATGCTATGGAGAAACACAATGACGTGACCTTTCATTGCGTAGGTCATACACATATCGATGTCGCCTGGTTGTGGCGTCTAAAACATACAAGAGAAAAATCAGCACGATCTTTTTCAACGGTATTGCGTTTAATGGAACAATACCCTGAATATATTTTCATGCAAGGACAACCACAGTTATATGAATATATGAAAGATGATTATCCTGAAATCTATGAAAAAATGAAAGCACGGATAACAGATGGTCGATGGGAAATAGATGGTGGAATGTGGCTCGAGGCTGATTGCAACATACCATCTGGGGAGTCACTCGTTCGCCAATTGCTGATAGGATCCAATTTCCTTCGCGATGAATTCAATACAGAATGTGAATATTTGTGGCTGCCAGATGTATTTGGCTACAGTTGGGCATTGCCACAGATATTGAAAAAATCGGGAATCAATACGTTTATGACAACTAAAATAAGTTGGAGTCAGTACAATCGAATGCCACACGATACATTTAAATGGCGCGGTATTGACGGAAGCGAAATATTGACTCATTTCATTACTACGACGGAGCCGTGGCCAGAATCAAGATACTATACTTACAACGGCTTTATTACGCCACAAGTAGTTCAGGAATCATGGGAAGCATATAAGGATAAAAATATAAACCAAGATCTTCTGCTTTCCTATGGCTATGGGGATGGTGGAGGAGGGGTTAATCGTGAAATGCTTGAAATGCGTCGGCGCATTGACAAAATCCCTGGATTACCACATGCAAAACCCTCTACAGCCAGAGATTATTTTAGAAAGCTACATAAAACGGTCGAGGAAACAGATGAATATGTTCATACGTGGGATGGTGAGTTATACCTTGAGTTCCACCGTGGGACATATACGAGTCAGGCATTTATGAAACGTATGAATCGAAAGTTAGAATTGCTTTACCGTGAATGTGAATGGTTAAGTGTCTTGAATGGGGTCCATCAGAATGAGTTGTCAGCTTACCCACAAGCTGAATTAATCAAAGGGTGGAAAACGATACTCCGGAATCAGTTCCATGACATCATTCCTGGTTCATCTATAAAAGAAGTATATGAAGATGCCAGAGAGGAATATGAAGAAGCAGAAAAACTAGGCAAAGGTGTATGGCGTCAATCATCCAAATCACTTTTGAAGGTGAAGGAAGAAAACGTATGGACGGTATTTAATTCATCTCCTTGGGAAAGAAATGACATGGTTTTTATCTCTGATTCAGAAGGTCTAGGGGAAGGAAAATGGTTGGATTTAAAGGGGAATGAACTTATTGCCCAACATACAGAAAATGGTTGGTATGTCCAAATGGAAAATCTTCCAGCAATGGGCTATACGACATTAGAGTATCACTTGGACTCGGAAAGTAGTGGAAAGCTTCAGCAGGAATCATTTGAGATAACTGATTCTAGTATCAAGACACCATTTTATTCTATTAAATGGAATGAGCAAGGACACCTAACAAGCATTTATGATTTGGAAAATAAACGGGAAGTGTTAGCTAAAAATGAATCTGGGAATGTTTTTCAAGTTTTTGAAGACAAACCACTCATGTTTGATGCTTGGGATATCGATATTTTTTATCAACAAAAAATGGAAGAGGTTACTTTGCTACAATCCATTCAGCTCCTGGAAAAAGGTAACGTGCAAGCTTCCATCCGCTTTATCTGGAAATACGGTAAATCTATTATTAAGCAAGATATGATCGTATATGCAAATAACAGAAGGATTGATTTTAAAACGCAAGTAGACTGGCAGGAAAAACAGCGGCTGTTAAAGGCAGCCTTTCCAGTTGATATTCGTTCCACTGAAGCTACCTATGATATTCAATTTGGTAATGTGAAACGTCCAACCCACTGGAACACAAGCTGGGATTATGCGCGTTTTGAAAGTGTAGGACACCAATGGGCTGATTTGTCCGAAGGTGGTTATGGAGTTAGTCTTCTTAATGATTGTAAGTATGGGTATGATATCAAGGATAATAGAATGAGAATTTCATTGTTAAAAGCACCTGTCCACCCGGATCCAGACGCTGATCAGGGCTATCATGATTTTACGTATGCTTTACTTCCACATCAAGGTAGTTGGAAGGAAGGTAACACTGTCAAAGAAGCTTGGTATTTAAATAATCCACTTACTCATGATGAAGGAAGTAATAATCTTAAAGAATTGTCTATGTTCGCTTGTTCTGAAAGTAATATCATGATTGATACCGTTAAGAAAGCGGAGCAAACAGATAAAGTTGTACTGCGCCTCCATGAATTTGAAGGTCGCAGGGGAGAGCTTGAAATCAGCAGTGATCTGAAGATTTCATCGTGGCAGGAATGCGATTTAATGGAAAGACCGATCGGTGAAAAACGTATAAATGTACCTGTGCAAACAAGTGTCAAGCCATATGAGATCAAAACGTTCATTCTTGAAATTAAAAATTAAAGTGGAGGGGAAGCCTTGAAAGCGATCAATGGATTTTTGTTGATGTCAGCAGTCATTGTGTTTACACTCATCGGATTTGGATTGAATGCATATGCCGAACAACCGAATACGCCGTACTGGTACCCAGAGGATTTATTAAAATGGAATCCTGAAGAAAATAAAGATGCCCCGTTTAACAGAGGAACCATTCCACTTAAGGACAGGTTTGAAGGAAATAAGGTGAACCAAAATGCGATGTATAAGCCGAAGGTGGTCGCCCTTTCCGCCATGAATCCGTCAACGAGCGGAGTTCCTTCACAAGGTTCAAACAAGTTCGATGTGTATGCCTTCAACTATTGGCAATACACGGATTTACTTGTCTACTGGGGAGGGTCTGCCGGAGAAGGGATCATCGTTCCACCGAGTGCAGATGTGATTGACGCTGCTCATAAAAACGGTGTTCCGGTTTTGGGAACGATCTTTTTTCCGCCAGAGTATTACGGCGGAAAATTTGAATGGGTGGAGCAAATGCTTCAACAAAGGCCTGACGGCTCGTTTCCGGTTGCAGATAAGCTGATCGAAGCTGCTGAGTATTATGGGTTTGACGGTTGGTTCATCAATCAGGAAACAGCAGGAGGGGACGAGGAAACAGCGGAAAGAATGCAGAAGTTTTTGAAGTACTTGCAAGAAAACAAATCGGACGGCATGCACATGATGTGGTATGATGCCATGACGAAAAGCGGCGAGATAAACTGGCAAAATGCACTTACAGATGCTAATAAAATGTTCCTTAAAGACGAAGAACAAAACATTTCCAACAGCATGTTTCTTAATTTCTGGTGGGAGGATATGAAAGCTTCACGTGAAAGGGCATTAGGTCTGGACAGAAGCCCTTACGATTTATTTGCCGGAATCAATGTAGGTGCTGAAGGTTACCATACCGATGTTGCCTGGGAAGGACTGTTCCCTGCGGGTGAACAGGCAAACGTTTCACTTGGAATGTATCGGCCGGACTGGACGTTTGCGAGCTCTGAATCTCATAAGGAATTTTACGAAAAGGCCAATCATTTCTGGGTGGGGCCAAACGGTGATCCGACCAATACGAAAACCACTGATGACTGGAAAGGGATTGCCAACTACATCGTTGCAAAATCATCCGTCAATGAGCTTCCTTTTACAACCCACTTCAATACGGGTAACGGGAAAATGTTTGCAGTAAACGGTGAAATTTTAACAGAAAACGATTGGAATAACAGAAGCCTGCAAGATCTTCTCCCAACATGGCGCTGGATTGCAGAAAGTAACGGAAAGGCGCTTGATCCGAGTATAGATTGGACGACTGCCTATTATGGCGGCAGTTCACTAAAGGTGACAGGTGAATTGAACGCTGAAAACGCAACGCATCTTAAATTGTACAAAACGGATTTAAAAGTAGAAAAACATACGGAGCTTTCGATCACTTACAAAACATTTTCTAAGCAACCTCACATGAAGGTAGGAATATCCTTCAAAGAAAATCCTGATGGATTTGTTTTCCTGAAGACCAAGAAAGCGAACCCTGGTAAATGGTATACGGAAACCATTCCCCTCGAAAGATTTCGGGGTAAACGAATTGCTTCTATTTCATTATACTTTGACAGCAAAAAGAATATTGATAATTATACGATCAACATTGGACAGTTATCGATCGGAAAAGCGCAAAAAGGAGAAAAACCGGGTTCTCTCCCTGCTGTATCCGATCCGAAGATTATCGATGTTGATTTCGAAAATGGTATTTATGCTGACGCAAGAATCAAATGGAATCCACTCAAAGATAAGGATGTAAAATGGTATGAAATTTATCGCATTAAGCCTGACGGAACAAAAGAGTTTCTTGGAGCAACGCCTAACCACGTTTATTACATTCAGCAGTTCAGAAGAATGGCAAAGGAGGATAAAACTGAAATTGAGATTGTCGCTGTCGATCAACAGTACAGACACGGTGCAACGGCTAGGATCAGCTTCGAGTGGCCTCCATACCCTGAGCCGACTGCTGATTTTACCGTTGATAAAACCTTCGTGATTCCAGGAGAACAAGTAACGTTTTACAACCAATCTTCCGAAGTGACTGAGGAAATTAAGTGGGAGTTCCCTGGAGGGACGCCATCGACAAGTACGAAAGATCAACCTGTCATCACCTATGAGCAGCCCGGCACCTATCGTGTGACATTGACAGCAAAAAACAGTGAAGGTGAGAACGTTATTACGAAAGAGAAGCTGATTACGGTCAGCAACAAAGCCGACGAAACGGCAAACGTTGCATTGGACAAACAGACAACGTCCGATGGTTCCTGTGTCATAAGTGAACAACCTGGATACGCGGTAGACGGCGATGTTGACAGTAAATGGTGTGCCCTAGGTGAGGAACCGCACTGGCTCACTGTTGACTTGGGTAAGCAATATTTGATAAGCAAATTTGTTGTGAAGCATGCTGAAGCTGGCGGCGAATCCCGGGCTTTTAATACAAGCAATTTTAAGCTTCAAGTAAGCCAAGATGGTCAAGACTGGACGGATGTGAAGAACGTATACGGAAATACGCTCGCTGTGAGTAAGCACCCTATTCGTGTGACAACCGCAAGATATGCAAGGTTGTGGATTACAAAAGCGTCTCAGGGCGGGGACTCGGCAGCCCGTATTTATGAGTTTGAGGTTTACGGGATTGAAGAGTGATTTGTGATTTGAAACTAGGACAAAGTGATGGACGTGGAGGGTTTTCAAATTATGCCTAAAAAGAAGTGTGTACACATTATTTCCCATACTCATTGGGACCGTGAATGGTACTTACCTTATGAAAAACATCATGTTTTGCTAATCAAACTGATGGATAAATTACTGGATACTTTGGATAGCGATCCTGAATATAAGAGTTTTCATCTTGATGGACAAACCATCATTTTAGATGACTATTTGCAAATTCGTCCTGAAATGAGAGAAAAGCTTCAAAGCTTTGTCAGAGAAAGAAGAATACATGTCGGCCCCTGGTATATTTTACAGGATGAATTTTTGACAAGCAGTGAAGCGAATATTCGCAATCTTCAATATGGGGTGAAGGATGCAGCACAATGGGGAAACGTTTCGAAAATCGGCTATTTCCCGGATTCATTCGGAAACATTGGCCAAGCACCACAAATCTTGAGTCAGGCAGGTATTAACCATGCCGTTTTTGGACGAGGTGTGAAGCCAACAGGATTTAATAATACGGTTAGTGAAACAGATGATTATGAATCACCATATTCAGAAATGCAATGGCGCTCACCAGATGGGTCATCGGTTCTTGGTATTTTATTTGCAAATTGGTATTGTAATGGGAATGAAGTACCAACAGACGAAACAGGAGCGAGAAAATATTGGGATCAGCACATTATTTCCTTAGAAAAATACGCTGCAACACCCCATTTACTCATGCTGAATGGTTGCGACCATCAGCCGATACAAACAGATTTACCGGAAGCAATTCGAACAGCAGAAAGATTATATCCGAATATTGAATTTATCCATTCGAACTTTAATGATTATATTGGCAAAGTTTCAACATCGGTTCCTGAAGATTTAAAAGTTATTGATGGAGAATTACGAAGCCAACAAACAGACGGATGGGGTACGCTTGTTAATACAGCATCCGCACGGGTATATATGAAACAAATGAATCAACGTTGTCAGACACTCCTTGAGAAAGTGGCGGAACCATTATCTGCATTTGCTTATTTGCAAGGAGAAGATTACAACCATCATTTGCTTTCCTATGCTTGGAAAACACTGATGCAAAATCATCCACATGACAGTATTTGTGGTTGTAGTGTTGATGAAGTACACAGAGAAATGGTAACGCGTTTTGAAAAAAGCAAGCATGTTTCTGAAATGATCATTGATGAAAGTTTGAATTCCATTTCTAAACAAATTGATACGACAAGCTTTGAAAAATGGAGTGAAAATGCGCTGCCATTTACTGTTTATAATACAACGGGGTGGGATCGTACTGGCGCCGTGTCAATTACACTTGATGTCAGAAGGGACTATTTCTCATCAGGAGTAAACAAAAAAGAATTAAAAGAATTTCCATTAGGAGACAGACTTTTAATTGATGCAGAAGGTAATGAGTTCAACTGTAAAGTAGAAGATCTAGGAATCGCGTTCGATTATGATCTGCCAGAAGAAAAGTTCCGTCAGCCGTATATGGCACGGAGAGTTCACCTAACATTTGAAGCGGAACGGGTTCCTGCATTAGGCTTTAAGACATTTGCTTGGGTCCGTACTGTTTCACAACAGGAAATATCCAAAAATGATGTTTCTCTGATCACTGATGAAAATCAAATGGAAAATGACTATTTGAAGGTGAAAATCGCGAAGAATGGTTCCTTGACCGTGACTGATAAAACGAATGGACGTACGTTTGAAGAACTATGTGTGTATGAAGACACTGGCGACATCGGAAACGAGTATATGTATAAACAACCGAATGGTGAACAAGTCATAACAACGAAAGACCTACAAGGAAAGGTGACGATAACGGAAGATACACCGTTCCAAGCTACTTTTCAAATTGTTCATGAATGGGAAATTCCTGCATGTGCATCAGATTTACTAGATATAGAGCAAAGAGAACTTGTTTGGTTTACAGGTAGAAAGTCTACACGCGTGGAGGAGAAGATTCCATTTACGATCAAAACGCTCGTTACGTTAGAAAGAAATAGTAAAGGTATCAATGTAAAAACATCTTTTGATAACCAAGCAAAAGATCACCGTCTGCGGGTGTTATTTCCTACAGATATCAAAACAGATACACATTATGTAGATTCCATTTTTGAAGTAGTAAAACGGTTCAATAAACCAACAGAAGAATGGACGAATCCAGATCATTCACAACATCAACAAGCATTTGTCGATGTAAGTAATGATGATGAAGGATTAACAGTTGCAAATCTTGGATTAAGCGAGTATGAAATAATACGCGACGGTAGAAATACGATTGCAATTACGCTGCTGCGATCTGTAGGAGAACTAGGGGATTGGGGTTACTTCCCAACTCCTGAAGCACAATGCCTAGGAGAGCATTCTGTCTCATTCCGAATTTATCCACATAGTGGAAAAGAGGAAGTGTCCAAGGCATATCAAGATGCCTACCAGTATCAAGTGCCCTGGTCAATCAAACAGACAGGTATTCATGATGGAGATCTCCCGCCTGTGCATTCATTTATACAATGGGAGTCTTCAAATCTTGCATTTTCATCAATGAAAGTAGCTGACAAATCAGGTGATGTGATGATCCGTTGGTTCAATATGGCTGACGAGGACGGTTCTCTTATTGTGGAAACACCAGAAACTTACAATAATGCATATGAAAGTAATGTTATCGAAGAAATAAAGGAGCCGTTACATGCAGACAGAAAACAAAGTGTCCATGTTCCAGTTCGTAAACATGAAATTGTGACAATAGGTTTTACGAAAGGTAATTCTGAATAAAAGTATATGTAAAAAGGGAGCGGGACTTACGTGAACGGACAATTACCAGTATCAATGAAAACGTTAATTGATGAAGTGAAGTCTACTTTCTCAGATGATCAAAAGATCCAGGAAATGTTTGAGAACTGCTTTTCGAATACGTATGAAACAACTATTCGACCTCAAGATGATGAAACAACATTCGTTATTACAGGCGATATACCAGCAATGTGGCTAAGAGATTCTGCTGCACAAGTACGTCCATATTTAATGTTAGCTGAAAAGGATACACAAATGGCTGATCTAATCGAAGGGGTTATTAAAAAGCAATTGGCCTGCATCATGCATGATCCATATGCCAATGCGTTTAATGAAGAAGCAAACGGCAAACGATATCATAATGATAAGACGGAAATGACACCGCTCTTATGGGAACGTAAATATGAAATAGATTCGCTATGTTATCCAATCCAACTTGCCTATTTATTTTGGAAATCAACTGGACGGATATCTCATTTTAACGGACTGTTCCAGGATGCTGTTACAAAAATAATCAAAACGTGGAAGATTGAGCAAAACCATGAGGCAGATTCTAATTACAGGTTTGAAAGGGATGACTGTCCACCTCAAGATACATTATCACATGATGGGAAGGGAGCACCTGTCGGCTTTACAGGCATGACATGGTCTGGTTTTCGACCGAGTGATGATGCTTGCGAATATGGTTACTTAATTCCTTCCAATATGTTTGCGGTAGTCGTCTTAAAACAAATAGCGCAAATAGCTGATGAAATCATTGGTGACAACAATCTAGCAAAAACAGCGATTGATTTGGCGAATGAAATTGATCAAGGTATTCAAAAATTCGGCAAGGTTGAACATCCAACATATGGAACGATCTATGCCTACGAGACAGATGGGCTTGGAAATTATATTTTAATGGATGACGCAAATGTTCCTAGCCTGCTCGCACTACCATATTTGGGCTATTGCAGTATTGATGATCCAATTTATCAAAATACGAGAAATTTTATCCTTAGTGGAGAAAACCCTTATTATTACCAGGGTAAGGTTGCTAAAGGAATTGGTAGTCCACATACACCTAAACATTATATATGGCACATCGCCCTTGCTATCCAGGGGATGACTGCGACAACGAATGCTGAGAAGGAAGATATTCTTGATTTGTTCAAGAGAACAGATGCAAATACGAATTTTATGCACGAAGGGTTTCATGCCGATAATCCAGAGAAGTTTACTAGACCTTGGTTTTCGTGGGCGAATTCGATGTTCAGTGAATTTTTATTAAGTCTATGTAACCGATTTGTGAAGGGAAGCGCTTTGTCAGAGCAATTGACTATTAAAAAAGAAAGCCTTTTTGAATAAAAACGCATAAAAATAGTAGTTTAATAATGTATAAATTAATAATTCACAAGAGGAGTGATTAAAATAGAACCAGTAAGAGCGTTCCATCTGAGATTTAGCTCACATGACTTGGTTGAACCGTTTAAGGAATTTATTGAAAAGGTATTGGTACCAAAAGGAATCAACCACTTGGTTTTAGAATGTAATACAGCGTTTGTATTCGAATCCCATCCAGAAATATCTGGTAAGGGAAAATTGACTAAGGAAGATGCGAAGGAATTATCAGAGACTTGTAAAAACAACGGGATACGTCTTATCCCACTGTTCCAATGTCTTGGTCATCAAGGCTGGGGAGGGGCTCCAAATACGATATTGAAGGCTTATCCCGAATTTGATGAAACTCCGCACGTACCGTTGGATGCTAAATGGCCAGACTTTTTCTGTAGAAGCTGGTGTCCGTTACATCCAGATGTTAATGCCCTTGCTTTTGATTTAATGGATGAACTTATTGATGCCTTTGAAGCTGACGCCTTTCATGTCGGGATGGATGAAGTTTACGCCATGGCTGATGATGAGTGTCCTCGTTGTAAAGGGAAAGATCGTGCTGATTTGTTTGCAAAATCTGTAAATGATATGTATGGACATTTAGTCAAAAAACGTGGCGTTGAAATGTTTATGTGGGGAGACCGCTTAAATGATAGTGATAAGACAGGTTATAACCCCTGGGAAGGAGATACATTCGGTACACACAGAGCGATTGATTCTATCCCCAACGATATTGTGATAATGGACTGGCATTATGATAAATTGGATGCCTATCCTTCGATTGGAATTTTCATTGAAAAAGGGTTTACTGTCATACCTGCTTGTTGGTTTAAAACAGGGGCTGCAGTAGATTTACTTGACGAAAGTAAGCGGCAAGCTGAAGAGTTACGGTCTGAGGGGAAAATGCCAGGAATGATCGTTACTTCATGGAATGGTTGGACCAAAGAATCTTTTGGTAAATTTGTTAATATGGCCCCTCCGTCAAAAGAAAGTCAGGAAGAGTTAGAAGAGTTGGAGGAGTTATACCGAACATTAGATGTTATAACTGGAAAGCTAGCCTAAGATACTTTTAAGAGGTTGTTCAAAAAGAATCCAACTGATAAACGGCGAATTTCTACGTTACTCGGTTTTTTCGGTCCTCGCGTATTAACATCATACGTTCCGGTCCTCAAAACTGTCGTGCCTTGAACTTCTTGTTTCTGATTCGTCTACTTTTTGAACACGCACTTTAAACAAAAAACTAGAGGAGAAATTTAATGAAAATAGGATTAAGTACGTATAGTTTACTGGATGCAATTAAAGCAGGAGAAATGGATGTATTAGATGTTGTGCAATGGATTGCTGATAATGGAGGGGAGCATATGGAAATTGTTCCCTATGGATTTAGTTTAGTAGATAATTTGGAACTTGCAGACGCTGTACGCAATAAGGCTGAGGAAGTTGGCATTGAACTTTCCAACTATTCTATGCCCGCAAATTTCGTACAAGATACAGAGGAAGAATTTGAAGCAGAAGTTGCAAGATTGGAAGAACATGTTGATCTTTTGGACCGTATGGGAATTAAACATATGCGTCATGATGTGACAGCATTTACATTACCGCCTAAGAAAATGACCATTGAATACTTTGAAAATAGCTTACCACAAATCATTGAAGGAAGCCGTCGTATCGCCGACTATGCAGCAAAGTTTGGGATTATAACAACAATCGAAAATCATGGAGTTGCTGTACAGCATAGTGATCGAGTCCAACGTGTACTCCAAGCAGTTGACAGACCTAACTTTAAAACAACATTAGATATAGGAAATTTTATGTGTGTTGATGAAAAATCCATTGTAGGTGTGAAGAAAAACCTGCCATACGCATCACTTGTTCATTTTAAAGATTTCTATTTCCGCCCTTACTACCAAGATCCAGGTGCAGGTAAATGGTTTAGGACCTCTAACGGAAACTATTTAAGAGGAGCAATTGTTGGACAAGGTGATATTGAAATTCGTGAGATTGTAAAACTTATTAAAGATTCAGGTTATGACGGTTACGTAACATTGGAATTTGAAGGTATGGAAGAATGTAGAGAAGCGTCTAGAATCGGAATGGATAATTTAAAACGCTTTTGGGAGGAAGTTTAATTTAACTTGTATTAAGGGTTTTTCTAGGAGAATGATTTCAACACAAATAAGGGGACATTGTCCCCTTATTTGTGTTTGGATTTAATTACAAACTTAGAGTAATTGGTTATTTACTTATTTGATAACTCACAACATTCAAAAAATTCATTGACATTTTACTACTTCGTGTTTATTATTGTGTTACCGGTAACGTTATATAATCATTGCTATATCAATTGGTTTAACCTGTCATCTAATTAATATAAAAGGGGTGTTACTAAATGGATGTTACAAGGGAAACAGTGTCAAAAACGATAGAAAGGAAAATTAAGACTAAAAAAAGCAAGTCCTTAATTAGAGACATAAAAAATGGTTGGCAATTGTATGTAATTTTCTTACTACCTCTTTTGTACATTTTAGTTTTTAAATATTATCCAATGTACGGCGCTAGCATTGCTTTTAAAGATTTCGATCCGGTAGCAGGTATATTGGGAAGCCCTTGGGTAGGAATGGAACACATAATTAAATTTATAAAATCGTACGAGTTTTGGGGAGTAATGAAAAATACATTGTTGTTAGGTCTTTATGAAGTCTTAGCGGGTTTCCCACTCCCAATCATATTGGCCCTAAGTCTCAATTATATTTATAAGAAAAAGTTCAAAAAAGCTGCTCAAATGATTACATATGCTCCACACTTTATATCTGTTGTTGTAATGGTTGGTATAATTTTTATTATATTGGATCCAATGGGCCCGTTAAATGACTTAATCTCGTTATTTGGCTTTAGTCCAATCAATTTCATGGGTGAATCAGAGTTATTTATGTCCATCTATGTCTGGTCGGGCATATGGCAAAACGTTGGTTTTGGCTGTATTATCTTTCTGGCTGCGCTAGCGGGAGTAAGTCCAGCACTTCATGAAGCAGCAATTATTGACGGAGCTTCAATACTACGTAGAATTTGGCACATCGATATTCCGTGTATTGCCCCAACAATTGTTGTTCTATTAATTTTAAATATGGGAAATTTCTTAGATACCGGATTCGAGAAAGTATTGTTAATGCAGAACCCATTAAACTTATCGGCTTCAGAGATCATTGATACTTACGTTTATAAAGTAGGACTTACTTCACCGATACCTCAATACTCTTACGCTGCAGCTATCGGCCTTTTTAAATCAATAATTGGCTTAATCTTGATAGTCGGAGCAAACCGAATGGCGAAGAAAGTTGGGCAAGAAGGTCTATGGTAATTAACATAAAAGGAGCAAAATAATGCAATCATCGATTCCCAAATCAAAGGGTGACCGTATTTTTACAGTATGTAACTATATTTTCTTGTCTCTTTTGATACTATCAGTTCTTTATCCACTCATCTATGTTGTTAGTGCATCTTTTAGTTCTGCAGATGCTGTAGCAAGTGGACGAGTCTGGTTATGGCCAGTGGACTTTAGTCTAGAAGGATATAAAGCCGTTTTTGACTATAATATGATTTGGACAGGTTATGCGAATTCATTATTTTACATGGTTGTCGGAACATCTATTAATGTTGCTTTAACTATTTTGGCGGCATATCCATTATCAAGAAGAGATTTTCGAGGTAGAGGAATTTTCATGTTTTTATTCGTTTTCACGATGATGTTTAACGGGGGATTAATTCCAACATATCTTCTTGTAAGAGATTTAGGTATGTTGAATACGCGTTGGGCACTGATTATCCCTAATGCGATGGCGGTTTTCAACGTTATCATTACTATGACTTATTTTAGATCGGTGATACCTAAGGAGGTTCTTGAATCGGCCCAACTTGATGGGTGCAATGATTTCAAGTTTTTATTGAAAATCGTGTTACCGCTTTCAGCTCCTATTATTGCTGTGATATCCCTATTTTATGCAGTCGGTCACTGGAACCAATATTTTAGTGCTTTAATTTATTTAAGGGATACGGATTTATTTCCGCTGCAACTTGTTTTGAGAAATATTTTGATTCAGAGTGAAATCGATCCTTCTATGATAAGTGATATAGGTAACTACCAGAAAAACGTCGGTTTAAGAGAACTTTTAAAGTATGCTTTAATTGTTGTAGCCTCACTTCCAGTATTAATTATTTACCCATTTGTTCAAAAATACTTTGTCAAAGGAGTAATGATTGGTTCGTTAAAAGGTTGATAACCAATTGATGAATTGTCAATTACCTTACTATTAATCTTAATCCAAGTTTACTAACCACAAAAGAGGAGGAATTATAATGATCCGAAAGACTTTATTATTTCTATCGTTAGTATTAGTTTTTACCATGTTAACTCTGGCTGCATGTTCCCCAAATGATGAAACTGAAAAAGATAAAAATGAAGAAATAGAACCTATTGTTACTAAAAATGGTGAGTTTCCAATCGTAGAGGAAGAAGTGACACTAGATGTCCTTATACCATCAAATAGCGAAGTTGAAGATTTTGAAACTAATGCATTTACAAAGTGGTATGAAGAAAAAACTGGCGTAAACATCAATTGGGAGGTCATCCCGGAAGAAGGGGCAAAGGAAAAATTAAACCTGATTCTTATAAGTGGTGATTACCCAGATGTTATTATGCATATGGGTTTAACCCCTGCACAGTTAAGAGTATACGGGGAAAAGGGGATATTTCTTTCCTTGAACGATATGATTGATGAATATGGAATCGAATCAAAGAAAATGCTTCAAAATATGCCAATGGTTAAAAATGGAATCACAACACCAGAAGGAGAAATTTATGCATTACCACAAGTCAACGAATGCTTCCATTGTTCTGTTTCCCAAAAAATGTGGATTTATAAACCGTGGCTTGACAAACTAGGTTTGGATATACCTACAACAACTGAAGAATTTTATAATGTAATGAAGGCTTTTAAAACTGAGGATCCGAATGGTAACGGTAAAGCTGATGAAATTCCTTTATCAGGGATGAAAAATGCATGGCATGAAAAAGTGTCAGGTTTTCTTATGGACCCTTTCATATACAGCGATATGTATGTTAAAGGTGATACAATTGCTGTCCCGTGGAATAAACCAGAATGGAAAGAAGGTCTGGAATATTTAAACAAAATGTATTCTGACGGTTTGATTTACTCTGGTTCATTCACACAAGGTACTGAACAATTCAAAAAACTAGGTGAAAACCCAGGTGAGGCAATATTAGGTGCGGCTCCAGCTGCAACCCGCGGATTCTTTTCAGATGTAGATATAACATCTGATGATGCAAGAGGACCCGATTTTGTTGTCGTTCCTCCTTTAGAAGGACCGAACGGTCAACGTATAGCCTTACATGAGCCCACTGCAATCACTGTTCCAGCTGAGTTTGTAATCACAAATAATGCCGAACATCCTGATGTTGCATTTCGATGGGCGGATGCTATGTACCAAGAAGAAATAACACGTCGTTCAGTAATAGGTAGACCTGGAAAGGGATGGAAAGAGGCTGAAGAAGGACAAATAGGTTTAAACGGAGAACCAGCAACTTGGACGTTAATTCCAGCTGAGGAGAAAGAGGATAATGCGGCGTGGATACAAACTGGGCCATCATTAAGAACAAAAGAGTTCCGTTCAGGAAAAGCAGTTCCAGAAGGAAGTCAAGAAGCAGTATTGTGGAATGCAAGTAAAAAATATGAACCTTACATTTCAGAAACTATTAACCCCGTACCACCTTTATTTTTTACTGAAGAACAATCTGTAGAAATGGCGACTATTGAAAAAACTATTACAGATTATGTCGACGAAATGACAGCTAAATTTATTATAGGAGATGCTAGTCTAGAGGAGGATTGGGAAGAATATATTGCAACATTAAAGAGTATGGGAATTGAAAGGTATGTGGAAATATATCAAAGTGCTTATAATGAAAAATACAAATAAAAAATGGCTTGAAAAGCTTTATGATATTTAGTTTAAAGGGGGAAGTCATCGCTCTTCCCCTTTATCTTACTTTACCGGAAAAGTAGTATAAACAACGGAAACTTTCGTCGGTTTTGATATCTTTATCTTTTGTAACAAAACACGGTTAGGCTGATCCAAAGCAGCATTAAATTAATTTATGGGGCGGGGAATAAAAATGACGACACCTCAACAGGTTAAACCAACTCGAAGGCAGCTAGAATATCAAGAATGGGAATTCGGACTGTTTCTGCATTTTGGTTTACGAACCTTTTACGAGGGATATATTGATTTTGATGAAAGGCCGATGTCACCTTCTACATTCAATCCAATTAATTTGGATTGCGAGCAGTGGATTCGCACGGCGAAAGAAGCTGGGATGAAATACGCTGTTCTTACCGCGAAGCACCATGATGGATTTTCGAATTGGCCTTCGAAATATACGGATTTTTCTGTCTCCTATTCTTCATGGAAGAATGGTCAAGGCGACGTTGTCCGTGAATTTGTTGATGCATGCCGTAAATACGATATCAAACCGGGACTATACTATTCTCCGTATGATGGCTCGGCTGACTTCTATAACCAAGATGCCCAAGCGTACGATGATTATTTTGTCAATCAAATAACCGAGTTGTTAACTAATTATGGGGAAATTAACATCCTTTGGTTTGATGGATGTGGGTCAGAGGGACATAAATACGATTGGAAACGTATTATCGGTGAAATCCGGACCCTACAACCCAACATTCTTATTTTCAATATGGCTGATCCTGATTTTCGTTGGATTGGTAACGAAGACGGCATTGCTCAGGTTCCGTGCTGGAATGTTGTGGATTCTACTGAGCTTTCCATTCTTACAGACAACAAGGAACAACTAAGTGAACCACTTTGGTTACCAGCTGAGTGTGACGTGCAATTGAGGTGCAATTGGTTTTTTAGCGACAGGGACGAACATACAGTAAAAAGCTGTGAAGAATTAATGGGCCTCTATTATCATTCCGTAGGACGAGGAGCCAATTTATTGCTTAATATTGGTCCTAACCGACAAGGTCTTCTCCCAGAAAAGGATACAAAGCGATTACTCGAATTTGGTGCAGAAATTAGTAACCGTTTTGACAATCCGATTGCATCTCTCGGTCAGTGTGAAGCCAAAGATGGAAAATGGATATATCAAACCCAGGATCCGCACCTGCTCGACCATGTAGTTATCCATGAAGATTTAAAGAACGGCGAAAGGGTTCGGAGTTTCAAAATAAAAATTATAAGTGCGAAGTCCCACCGTCCATGCACTGTCCATGAAGGGAGAAATATTGGACATAAAGCAATTATCCGACTTCCAGCTGTAAAAGTCCGTGGTGTTATTCTTGAAATCACGAGTAGTGTCGGAGAACCAGAAATTCGGGATTTATCATTCTATCATCTTGATAAGTAATTTTTGTATGTTCGGCATTTAAGTTGGGACGTATTACAATGCTGATGTTATGGGGCCAGTACGATTTTATATAAACTACTGTAAGAGATGTAAACAGTAGTTTATCAAACATACCTTATGAAACTGTTAAAAAATATGCTTCCTAATAGATTGATTGACATTCCTTAAGAGAGCATGAGACGTGAAATGTAGAAGTAAATTGAAATTAATGGGCGCTCCACAAAGAAGTGTGGTAGTCTGCCTTGATACACATAACTAATTCTTTATTACTTTAATAGACGTTATGTTGTGCCTGAGTTATTGACAAATTTAAGAAAGGGGGCTAACTGAATACTATTCAATAAACTCTGGCTTAAATATAAAATAATTATTTAGGAGGAGTGTCATACTTGAATAGAAAAAAACAGGGTTATATTTTTAGATGTTTATTTTTGTGTTCATTGATTCTAGTTCTTGGGTTTAGCTTAATGAAAGGTACCCCTGCTACACATGCAAACAGTATAGTTTCTGATGAAAAGTCCTATGAGGAAATTGCCGATTCACTTGGGAACTTAGCATACGGAAAGCAGGTCGAAGTTAGCAATTTTACCTCAGACGGGAATATTGCCTATAAGAAGCCGGTTGAAGCAAGTAATGTTTATGCTGACATCCAAGAATATAACGGTGGAAAAGCAGTTGACGGTGATCCTGCAACACGCTGGGCTACAGATGTAAGTACTGTAACACTGGAAGTCGATTTTGGATCAACTTTAACGTTTGACAAGATAGAACTCACACAGTTTTCTGAAAGAATTCTAAGCTACAAGATCGAGTATTGGAACGGATCAGAATGGCTTGAAGCATACACGGGTGGAAAGGCGAAAGCAGGATATACGAATGTTGCTGATCAAGGCAAATTCACTCCTGAAACAGCTGTTTTTAGTCCTGTAACAGGAAGTAAAGTAAGGTTAAATATTACGGACTCAACGTTTGAACCAAGCATCTGGGAATTTAAAGTCTTCAATACGAAGGAAAATACGGGAGAGTACCGTAACTCAATGTATAACGGCAATAAGGCCGTTGATGCGAATCCAGGTACTCGTTGGGCTACTGACGATAACATTGAAACAGCTGATTTGATCGTCAATCTTGGCGAAGAAAAAACGTTTAATAAGATCGTGTTCAAACAATTAGAGCAAAGAATCGTAGATTACAAGATTGAATACTGGAATGGTTCCGATTGGAAAGATGCGTATGTTGGTAAAAATCCAACCTCAACAGATAACGTTACGTTTGCTCCGGTAACCGGAAGCAAAGTTAAATTCAACATTTCCAAAACCACTGGGGGACTTGGACCAAGTATTTTCGAATTTGAGGTGATCAATACGAAAGCAAATAAAGGGTTGTCACGTGGAAGCAAAGTATTGGTCGAAAACGGGATGCAGCAACAAGCGTGGATTACAACAGATGAAACAGGGCGCCATTATCCGACGGCCGAAGAGTGGAACGGAATTCATTTTACGACGGCAACCTATTATGAAGCTCCGCTTTACAACGATACGTTTCATAAGTCGGTCCCTGATGCGCTCTGGTCGATTGCGAAAGCTCCTTATGCTGAGCACTTGGACGCTGGACCAACATCGGATGATCATTTCTTGAATGAAGAACAGAGAGCACATCTCGACAGCCTTGTCAGCATGGCTTTTGGCGATGAAGAAGGTTACACGACAGAAATTGTTGGTTATTTGAACGATTGGTATGATTTAAGCCGCAAGTTATATCCAAATGCTCTTGTTCATAACAATCAATGGGCAGGGCAATGGAGCCAGGAACAGCTGCGATTATACATGAGAGCGGCAAAACCTGATTTATTAACATTCGATAACTATTATTTCAGTGAAAACTCTCATTATCCTGGTGGCAGTGTTACTGGTTTGTATAACTCTCTAAACTACTACCGAACGATAGCTCTTGAAGGGTATGACGGAACAGGACAATCACCGATTCCGTTTGGACAATATACTCTGGGATACAAAACGGGGGATACTCCGCCAGTCGTCGGTCCATATGTCGTATCCGAATCACAAATTAATATTGTCTCTTTTGCGACTTGGACAATGGGTGGTAAGTGGACGAACTTATTCCGCTGGGAGGACAATTCGGATGTCTTCCTTTTCTATGATGAAGAGGGCAATTTAACACCGCAATACTATCAATATGCTGAGATGGCAGAACAAGGAAACAATTTGGGGGATTTACTTGTTCGCTTGGACAGTACGGATGTTCGTTTTATTCCGGGCGAACACATAGTGAATAATGAGGTTGTAACTAATAGGAAACCAGATTCACTCGAACTATGGGACAATTCAACTGATTCGCATATTCAAAATATTAACATTGAGAATATTGGCAATGCAAATGCTGGTTTGAAAGGGGACGTATTAATTGGTTATTTTGAACCGCTTCCAGGTTTGCCGAAGGAAGAGCTAGAAAAACTTCCGTCGAAAAAAGCTGAATACTTCATGATTATGAATGGGTTGACGGCAGAGGGGAAAGAAGGTTCATCGGAAAACACTAGTCAGACCATTACACTTGACCTTGACGTCAGAGGGCAGGGACCAAAATCACTATTTAAAGTCAATAAAGATACAGGGCAGATTGAACAGGTCAAACTGACACACGTCAAAGGTTATCATTACAAAGTGGATGTTACAATTGGCGGAGGAAAGGCAGATTTGTTCTTTTGGAAGTAGAGTGTATAAATATGGCGAACATTTATTAAACTTCTTTGAAAATGGATGACTAACAAGGAAAACCCAAGATGCAAACGTTAAAAATAGTTTTGATTTGATAGTAAGAAGTTCTCCGCATTAGGCGGGGAACTTTTTTAAAAAAAGAGTTAGTGTGATGTATGATGATTTAACCGGAGTATATCCAATCTGAACTTTGCTTAAGTATATCCCACTCATTTTAATAGCAAAATAGTAAAAACAGAGTCAAAGAGATAACATTCCTAGGCTTAATTGATGGAAACAAAAGTCAATCATAGTACTATTGATGATTATCCGTCCGGTCGTCAACCACGTTTATACATGAGAAAAATGAAAGTATAAATCTAAGGGAAAAACCTGTTTTTTATATTTTGGAGGAAAATGCATATGGAAATATATCAGGATAGTAGTCTTTCCATACATGAAAGAGTAAAAGATTTAATATATCATATGTCTTTAAAAGAAAAAGTAGGTCAATTAAACCAGAAAATGTATGGTTGGAATGCCTATAAAAAAACAGATAATGGTTATGAGTTAACCGATGCTTTTAAAGAACATGTCTCCAAATTTGATGGAATGGGTGCTTTATATGGTCTGTTTAGAGCTGATCCATGGTCCAATGTGAATTTTTCAAATGGAATTGCAGCTAAAGATAGTGCGATCGTCACTAATATGGTCCAACAGTATATTAAGGAGAACACAAGATTAGGTATACCTGTTTTATTTTCTGAAGAATGCCCTCACGGCCACCAGGCGTTAGATAGTACCTTATTTCCTACCCATATCGGGTCAGGTGCATCTTGGAATCCTGATTTACAACAACAAATTTCCCAGTGCGTAGCTGAGGAATTAAGGGTTAGAGGTGCGCATCTTGGCTTAGTCTCCACCTTGGATATTGTTCGCGATCCTAGGTGGGGAAGAACAGAGGAATGTTTTAGTGAAGATCCATATTTATCAGCTAGAATGACGAAGGCAGTGGTTCGTGGAATGCAAGACGAAGTTAATGAAAAGGGAGTTTCCCCAAAAGTAATCTCTGTTTTAAAACATTTTGCCGCCCAGGGAGCAGGAATTGGGGGGCATAATTCAGCACCTGCATTAATCGGTGAAAGAGAATTGCGTGAGTTGTATTTACCGCCGATGAAAGCAGGTGTAGAATCCGGTGCTCTAGCTTGTATGGCTGCCTATAATGAAATTGATGGTGTTCTTTGTCATGCTAACGGGCGACTGTTAACAGGCATACTTCGTGATGAATGGAACTTTAAAGGAATCGTAATGGCAGATGGTACTGCACTTGATAGACTGCTGAAGCTAACAGGTGATCAAGAACTAGCCGCAGCATATGGATTGAAAGCAGGAGTGGATTTGAGCCTGTGGGATAACGTATATACTACTATCAAAACGGCTGTTGAAAATGGAAAAGTACAAGAAGAACTGGTAGATCAATCAGTATCCCGCGTTTTATATTTAAAATTTAAGTTGGGGCTATTTGATGACAGACGATTTATCGAAGAAAGTGAACCTTTGAAGGTTATAGGATGTCGTAAATCTACTGAAATCAATTTAAATATGGCTCGTCAATCGGTTGTTTTACTTAAGAACAAGAATAATATTTTACCAATAAATAAGCGTATAAAAAAAGTTGCTGTAATTGGTCCAAGCGCTAACAATATATATAGTTTATTAGGCGATTATACTCCTCCGCAACGCAAGGGAAATGTCATTACTATACTTGATGGGATACGCTCTATTGTTAATCAAGATACGGTAGTATCTTATGCAAAAGGAAGTGGATTTAGAGATAATTCTAGTTCAGATTTGCTAGCTGCAAAAAAAATTGCGGACGAAGCAGATATTGTAGTAATGGCTTTAGGTGGTACTAGTGCAAGAGACTTCAATATGGAATTTGAAAATAATGGAGCTGTTAAACAATATAGTGAAAGAGAAATGGATTGTGGAGAAAATGTTGATGTGGCAAATTTAGATCTTGGTGGGGCACAACAAGAACTTGTACAGGAAATTGTTTCAACAGGGACTCCTGTAGTTGCTGTTCTTATTCAGGGCCGTCCCTATTCGATTCCACGTATTTCGCAACAATGTGATGCAATACTTACTGGTTGGTATCCAGGCCAACAGGGAGGCAGAGCGATAGCTGAAGTATTATTTGGGGATGTTAATCCAAATGGCAAGCTCCCAGTTTCGATTCCATATTCATCTATGCAATTACCAGTTTACTATAATTACAAGGATAGTGGTGCGAAAGTAAATTATTTCGATATGAGTGGAATTGCGTTATATCCTTTTGGACATGGATTAAGTTATACATCATTTGATTATTGTTTTTCTATAAATAGCAAAGAAGTAATAACTTTAAGAGAATTGAAAGATTCAAAAAAAGTTAAGGTTTCTGTGGATGTGAAAAATAGTGGAAATAGAGATGGTTATGAAGTGTGTCAACTGTACATTAAAGATATGGAAGCAAGTGTGACACAACGAATTAAAGAACTAAAAGGATTTAAGAAGGTCTGGTTAAGGGAAAATGAAACGAGGACTATTACATTTACACTTGGTTTCGAGGAATTGGCTATATGGAATATAGATATGGATTTTGATATTGAACCTGGCACAGTAAAACTGATGGTTGGTGGATCTTCAGCTACTAGTATTGAGAAAGACCTGCTGATAAAAGTCTGAAACTTCGATTTTGAATGTAGCAATAGAAAGGATTAACAGATATGCAGCGAATTCAACGATTAATTAGTAATTTACAAGCAAACCTCTTTGTGGAGATACGAGAAATCCAAGACTGGAAAGTAAAAAGGGCCCTTTATTTAAATCCTGAAGAATATCAATTTGATAAGAACAATAATGAAGATCTAAAGGGTAATATCGGAGATTGGCTTGCAGACTCTGGTACTACCACCTTTCTGGAAAAGGAAGTAGATCTACCAAGAGAATGGTCAAAAGATCACGTTGGTATTGTATTTAAAGCAAATGGGAAGGGAAAGGAATCTAATTGTGAATCTTGTATCTCAATACAAGGAACACCCATACAAGGGTTTGATAGAAATCGAGATTTTTTATTAATTCCAGCTCAACTAGTTAAAAACAATAAATTACATATTCAAATCGAATTATTCAACCCAGTTGGAATTCCGAAAGATAGTTTAAGGGGATTTAATCAGGTTGCTGAACCTGAAACGGAACCACCACCGGTATATTTGGAAAAAAGCTATCTAGTCTATATAAATAAGGAAGTTCAAAGTCTTTTATACACAATGGAAGTATATTATAAAAATGCGACACTAATGGATGATGGGGATCAGCGTCGTCATTTATTAATCAAAGCTTTGCAACATGTTGTAGAAACGCTTGGTATGCCAACTAGGGAATCCTTACTTGATTCAAAATTTATAAAAACGTTGGAAGTAGATTTAAAAAATAAAGTAAGTGAACTAACAGGTTATAGAGAGGGGACTATTAGAGCGGTTGGACAATCACATATTGATATCGCTTGGTTGTGGCCTATCAAGGAAACAATAAGAAAGGCAAGCCGTACATTTTCTAGCGCCTGTACCTTATTAGAAGAATATAAAGACTTTGAATATGCTCAAAGTCAACCGCAGTTATTTGCATACTTAAAAGAACATAATCCGAAAGTGTATAAGCGAGTTAAGCAAAAGGTTGCAGAAGGTCGATTTGAAATTATTGGTGGTATGTGGGTGGAACCGGATTTGAATATACCATCGGGGGAATCTCTTGTACGACAATTGTTATATGGCAAGAAATTTTTCAAAGAAGAATTTGATGTGGAGCCTCGAGTAGAATGGCTACCAGATACTTTTGGCTATTGTGCGTCCTTACCGCAAATTCTTAAAAAGGCCGGTACAAATTATTTTATGACAACGAAACTTAACTGGAATGATACCAATCGTTTTCCATATGACCTTTTCTATTGGGAAGGAATTGATGGCACAAAAATATTATCTTATTTGCACACTATACTTGGACAAAATACTGAACCAGCTGATATAAAAAATACCTGGATGGATTTCAACCAAAAAAATGAGTATCCGGAAAGAATGTTAGTGTATGGTTATGGTGACGGTGGAGGTGGTGTAACAAGAGACATGATTGAAAAGTTGGAACGTTCCACTAAACTTCCGGCACTTCCAGATGTGAAGTTTGACAAAGTGCATAGCTTTTTTGATCGTATAAATAAGAAGAATCCTTATCTTCCTAAATGGTATGGAGATCTATATTTAGAACTCCATCGTGGAACCTATACTACTCACGCGGAAGTAAAAAAGAATAATAGACAGGCGGAATCTCTTTATAGAGAATTAGAAATTTGGAACAGCTTTGCTTATATGGTTTTAGGTAACAACTATCCGACCAGCGAAATAAAAGAGGGATGGAAGACATTATTGCTCAATCAATTCCATGATATTGTTCCAGGTACTTCGATTTCATCTGTATATGAATTATCAAGGCAGCAGTACAAAGTTTTATTTAAAAAAGGTAATGAACTAAAAGAAGTAGCAGTTAACCGTATTGCCCAATCCATCGATACGGAAGGACTTGGCCAACCTATAGTTCTATTTAATAGTCTTAATTGGTTTCGAAGTGAGAAGTTAACTATTACAGGTGGAAAAGAACTACTAGAAAAAGAAATTGTGGATAAAGAAGGAAATATCTATGAGGCAGATACTATTAATGAAGGTGCAAAGGTTAAGCTAAGCGCTTACATTGATGGTATTCCTGGTATGGGTTATAAAGTGGTGTGGCTGCAGGACAGAAGTGAAAGAGAAATTGCTCCTTTAGATGGATTTAATGGTTATTGGGAGACATCTTTTTATCAAGTGGAATTTAGTACCAACGGGTGGATAAGCCGATTATATGATAAAAAAGCCGACAAGGAAATAATAAAAGATAGAGAATTTGCTAATGAGTTTGAACTATTTGATGATTTGCCCACAAATTGGGACGCTTGGGATATCGACTCGAGGTTTGAAAAACAGCGTGCTATTAAGCCTAATTTAGTCAGTTCAAAAGTGATTCACAAAGGCACAGTTTCGGACAGTTTATCATTTAAGTGGGAAATTAATAATTCGTTTATTAGTCAGGAAATTATTTTTTACCATCATAATAGAAGAATAGATTTTAAAACTAAGGTAGATTGGAAGGAAGAACATAAACTTTTGAAAGTTGCCTTTCCCGTAAATGTTTATAGCCCAAATGCTACATACGAAATACCATTTGGTTCTGTTCAAAGACCCACTCACAACAATACAAGCTGGGAACAAGCCCAGTATGAAGTCTGTGGACAACGTTGGGCGGATTTGTCGCAGGGTGACTATGGTGTAAGCCTTTTAAATGATAGTAAATATGGATATGACATCAAGGGTAACAGAATAAGACTTTCTCTTTTAAGAGCACCAAAATGGCCGGATAACTCAGCAGATATGATGGAACACGAATTTACCTACTCTTTATTCGCCCATGAAGGGGATTGGAGAAAAGGGGATACGGTTAAAAAAGGTCATGAACTAAATTCTCCAATTACGGTCTTAAAGGTAGAGTCCCATCCGGGTATTTTGCCTAATACTATGACATTTCTGGAAACGAAAAGCAAGAGTGCGATAGTTGATTCAGTAAAACAAGCGGAAAACGGGGAAGGTATTATTGTAAGATTGTACGAATCAGAAGGAAGTGAATCAACTACAACAATTCAATGTAAGTTCCAAGTGAATTCTGCCAATGAAACCAATTTACTAGAACAGTCTCCTAATAAAATTCCAATAAGAGACGGGATAGTAAACAGAAAGCTCAGTCCTTATGAAATTTGCACACTTCACATTACCAAATAACGCAACGGGTTGGCGACTTGATTCCTAAATACCAGGTTTGAAAGTATAAAATGATAACATCCTTACTAATATAGACTGGCAAGGATGTTATCATTTTAATTATGAGCTGAAGAATTCCTTACAATTAATTTAGATGGCAGTACAATTTTTCTAAACTCTGGAGGAGCAGTCTTTTCGATTCTTTCAATAAGCATTTGTGCACCAGTGAAACCAAAGTGATAGGCGGGCTGCGCAACAACTGTTAAAAAGGGATTTAAGTCGATGGAAGGATCCAAGTCGTCAAAACATACGACTGAGATATCCTCTGGAACGCGAATATTAATTTTCCGAAGTTCTTTGATCGTATTAATTGCAATAAAGTTATTAGCTGCAAAAATTGCTGTTGGTCGTTTTTCTAATTTAACAGATAATAACTTTGATATGTCCGAATTCGAATCCTTGTTTTTATAATGACTTTGGAGGATAAGTTCTTCATGAACCGGTAAATTATATGCATTTAATGTCTCAATATATGCTTTCTGACGTTCACGAGCTGTTGAAATATCAAGAGGCCCATTGATGATCGCTATTTTTCTATGCCCTTTATTAATAAGGTGTTCTAATATTTTACGGGTTCCTTCTTGGCTATCTCCATGTACTGCATCACAATTGATACCTTCAATTTTACGATCAAGTAAAATGAACGGGATATTATATTTATTTAATGTTCGTAAGTTCTTTCTTGATTTATCTTCAGATGGAGTAATAAGTACACCGCCTACTCCTGTTGAAACCAGCATATTTATGTAGTCTGACTCCTTGTCTATATCTTCATCACTGTTACATAATAAAAGGCTGTATCCCATCTGTTTTGCTTTATCTTCTGCTCCACGTGCCACTTTTGTAAAAAAAGGGTTTGTTATATCAGTTATAACAAGAGATAAAATTTTGGATTTCTTTGAAGTTAAGGAACGTGCGGATGAATTAGGAATATAGTTCAACTCATTAATAGCATTTTCAACTTTTGTTCTTGTTGCTTCACTCACTTTTCCTGATTTATTTATAACCCTTGATACAGTCATAGGGGATACATTCGCCTTTGTGGCAATGTCGTAGATTGTGACCATAGCTAACTTCCTTTCTATATTTACCTTCCATTATAGAGGAAGTTTAAAAAGTCACCAACTATTTCTCCGTTGGTGAATAAAGAACTTCTGACCTTGCAGCTACAAACATGTGCACAAGTATAGTTTCTTCCGTATATTTATCAAAATATTTATAATTGACAATAAATTGTTTTGGTGGTATTTTGATGTTATCGGTAACAATAGTTATAAAATAAGGGGGGTTATATTTATCAAAATTGATGCTCACCAACATTTCTGGAAACTGAACCACTTGGATTATGGTTGGTTAACAGAGGAACTACCGATACTATATCGGGATTACTTGCCGCACGATTTAGAGCCACATTTAAGGCAACACGGGATTGACAAAACAATTGCCATTCAAGCTGCTCCCACTATAAAAGAAACAGAATTTTTATTGGAATTGTATAGTCAATATGAATTTATTGCAGGCGTAGTCGGTTGGCTTGACCTGGGATCTCCAACATTCAAAAACGACTATCACCGTCTGAGGGAACATGTTGGATTTGTTGGAATTAGACCTATGTTGCAAGACTTAAATGATGATAGATGGATAGTACGACAGGAAGTCATGAAAAACATCGAACGACTTATCTCTGATGACTTTCCATTAGATCTATTAATCTATCCACGTCATCTGCCAGTTGTTTTGGAGCTTCTAGAACACTTTCCACAACTTAGGGCTGTTATAAATCATGCTGCAAAGCCTACTATAAAAAATGGAATTACAGCATTTTGGGTAGATAACATGAATGAAATAGCATCATATGAAAATGTCATGTGTAAAGTGTCAGGTTTGATCACAGAAGCGGACCATCAACATTGGAAGCATGAAGATTTTGAACCCTTTATTCAGCATCTTGTCAACGTGTTTGGCACCGATAAGCTCATGTTTGGAAGTGATTGGCCAGTTTGCTTACTGTCAGGAACCTATCACAACGTGTATGAATTATTCGAGAACGCATTATCACAAGATTTATCTGAAAAAAAGTACTCTAAAATAATTGGTGAAAACGCAAGCGGATTTTATAAATTAAACCTTTAGTTATTGATTGATAGGGAAGTGGTTGGATGAAATGGGAATACATGATAACTGTTGACGATGGAGAAATATCAGAGTTAGGTATACAAGGATGGGAGTTGGTTAGTGTAGTACAGCAAAATAACGAGGTCAAACTATATTTTAAAAGACCTATACAAAGCTTCAGAGATCGTATTACATGTGAACAACGGGACGCAGTGTATAGAGACCTTTTGGAGGGAACGGGATGAAAAAAGTAGGAATTCTTCATCCAGAAGTGTCACATTTGGTGGCAAGCCTAGGACATACAGATTATGTTGTGTTAGCAGACAAAGGTTTCCCTGTTCCGGACCATACAAAACGTATTAATCTAGGTATTACGGAAGATTTGCCGACTATTTTACAAGTGCTTAACGTAATAGTAACAGAATTACAGATTGATAGAATTATTGTTACGGAGGAAATGCTAGATATTAGTCCAGAGCGATTTAAAGTTCTACATCAGAAATACCCTAATATTTTATTTGAAAAGATAACTCATCAAGAATTCAAAGAACTTTCAAGCCATTCAAAAGGGATTATTAAAACTGGTGATACATGCCCATATGCAAATATGATTGTTGTATCAGGATAAATTAATATAAGAGGTTGTTCAAAAAGTCCGGTAAAAATAGCTGTCGAATTTCTTCGTTACTCGGTCTCTCCGGTCCTCACGTATTAAACGTATACGATCCGGTCCTCGAGACTGTCGTGCCTCGAACTTCTCGGCTCTTTTGATCCTCCTTTTTGAACACGCACTTTAAAAAGTTATACATACTAATAAATGAAGGATTTGATGTGGATGAAAATTACAGACGTTGAAACATATTTACTCGATGTACCGTTAAGGCAAAGAGCAATTACCGATTCACAAACAAAGCTGGAATCTGTAGAATTTGTGGCTGTTCGCATAGATACAGATGAAGGAATCAGCGGTTGGGGATTTAACTGGAATTATACAAAGGGTACCCGTGCTGTTCAGGCAATTATCGATGATACATATGCCTCAAAACTTATAGGAAAAGATCCGCTCATGTATAAAAATGTGCTCCGTGAACTTCATTATACAAACCATTTTATTGGTCAAGTTGGTATTACGCGTGTTGCGTTATGCGCGATCGAGCTCGCATTGTGGGATATTAAATTGAAAGTTGCTAACATGCCTTTATGGAGGTATTTGGGGCCTGTCAAGGATAAAGTGAAAGCTTATAATACAGACGGCGGATGGCTTGAAGTGACGACAGATGAGTTAGTTAAAGACATGGCTGCGCTAGTAGAACGTGGATTTGATGCAGTTAAAATGAAGATAGGTTTACCGAATCCACGTGAAGACTATGATCGAGTGAAGGCAGTCCGAAAAGCAATTGGTGATGATATTAAATTGATGGTCGATGCAAATACAGTTTGGGATTTGAAAACATCAATCGTTTGGGGAAGGAAGCTTGAAGAATTTGATATTTACTGGCTTGAAGAGCCGATGAATCCATTTGACAAAAAGGCACATGCTGATCTCGCCCGTAGACTAGATGTACCGATTGCTATCGGAGAAACGGTATATACAAAATATGATTTCCGCGATTACATTGAAATGGGTGGAGTTAGCATTGTCCAAGCAGATGCCACAAAGCTCTCAGGTATCGATGAATGGTTAGATGTTGCGGCATTGGCAAGATGCTACAATTTGGAAGTCATTCCTCATACGAACGTACAACAAAAGCTACATGTTCAATTAGCAGCGGCCACACCTAATGTTCCTATGGTTGAATATTGCTATGAATCTATTATCGATATATGGGAAAATCCGATAAAAGTCGAAAATGGTTATTATTCATTACCAGAGGAGCCAGGTCTCGGGTGTAAGTTAACTGATAAAATTTTAACGGAATGTAGAATCGGATAAGAAAGGTGACGTTTACATGAAATTAGTGACATTTACTAAAAATGATCAGGACTTTGTTGGTACAGTAATCGATAACCTGGTGATTAACTTAAACCATTTACTAGCTGAACCGTCGCTTACAATGATGGATATTGTAGAGCGCGGGCTAAGCTATATTAAAAAGATTGAAACTAAACTTACAGACTTAGATATGGATAATGGTCAGGAGTTTATCCTTAACATAGATGAAATTGTCTTTAAGGCGCCATTACCGAATCCAGGTAAGGTTGTTTGTGTGGGACTAAATTATATGGATCATTGTCGCGAACAAAATGTAGAACCACCTAAAGCACCATTAATTTTTTCAAAGTGGTCAAGTTGTGTTGTTGGCCATGGAGAAAATGTGATCCTGCCTATAGAGTCTACACAAGTTGATTATGAGGCTGAATTAGGAGTTATTATTGGAAAGAAAGGAAAAAGCATTACGGAGGATAACGTATTTGACCATATATTCGGATACGTAATCGTTAATGATATTAGCGCAAGAGATGTCCAATTTGCTGATGGACAGTGGGCTCGCGGAAAGTCTTATGATACATTCGCGCCTTGTGGCCCATATCTAGTGACTGTTGACGAGGTAAGTGATCCACAAAAATTATCTGTTCGTTGTACAGTAAATGGTAATGTTCTTCAAGATTCAAATACGAAAGAAATGATTTTTACTATAAAAGAAATTGTTGCTTATCTTTCCAAAGGATTTACATTCGAACCTGGAGATTTATTATCAACAGGTACGCCACATGGAGTTGGAGTTTTCAGGGACCCTCAAGTATTTCTTGAGGATGGCGATGAAGTGATTGTAGAAATTGAAGGTTTAGGCATTTTGAAAAATACATGTGTTCGTGAAACAGAAAGCTCAGGCGTTAATTAGAGTAAGGGGTGAAAAAATGCGGTTAGATAAAAAGGTTACCTTAATCACGGGTGCTGGGTCTGGGATCGGCAAGGAAACAGCGCTCCTGTTTGCGAAAGAAGGGGCAAAAGTAATTGTCAATGACTTAAATGAAGCAGCAGGAAATCAGACCGTTACAGAAATAATTCACCATGGTGGAGAAGCATTATTTATTCAAGCAAACGTAACAAATGAATCAGATGTTAAGAAAATGGTCGAGGAAGTACTTACTACGTATGAGAAAATTGATGTTTTGTTTAATAATGCAGGTATTAGTGGTATAGGAGTATTGCACGAGAACGAATTAGAAAATTGGAAAAATGTCATAAACGTAAATATTAATGGTGTTTTTCTTGTTTCTAAGTATGTCATTCCTCACATGATCAAACAGCAAAATGGTTCTATTATCAATATGTCATCATGCATTGCGGAAATTGGATTAGCAAACCGAGCGTCCTATGCAGCGACGAAGGGAGCAGTGCTTTCTTTAACAAAATCCATGCAGGTTGATTATGCAAAAGACAATATCCGTGTCAATGCATTGATGCCAGGTACAATCTTCACGCCATTTGTGGAAGATTACTTGTCGAAGGACCCGAATCCTGAAGCTGCCATCGATTCAATTAAAAGACGACAATTAGGTGGTGACCTTGGTAAACCAATTGATGTTGCCTATGCCGCACTATATCTTGCATCTGATGAATCAAAATTTATGATGGGTTCGCCATTTATGATTGATGGCGGGGTAGTGAATGGAAAATAGGTTAATAAAAATATCCTGATCATTGAAAGGAAAGAACAGCAATGAAAAGACTAATGAACAGAACTGCCCTTGTAACAGGTGGTAGCAGAGGAGTTGGAGAGGCTATTGTTCTCCAATTAGCAAAAGAAGGTGCGGATGTAGCTATTAACTTTACTTCTGACCGATCAAAAGACTTGGCTGAACGTGTCAAAGAAAAAGTGGAAAACCTAGGTCAACAGGCAATGATAGTTCAAGCAGATGTTGGTAATAAACAGCAAGTTGATCAGATGATAGAATCAGTACAAAAAGAACTAGGCGAAATTGATATTCTAGTCAACAATGCAGGTATTGCGCCATTTGAACCATTTATGGAACTGTCAGAAGAAACATGGGATCAGACATATAATACAAATGTCAAATCTATCTTTCTATGCTCCCAAGCTGCCGCAAAAGGGATGATCGAAAGGCGTAATGGAAAGATCGTTACTATTACTTCTACTGCTAGTTTGATGGTCACCAGCCCAGTTATTCCTCATTATATATCATCAAAGGCTGCTGCACATCAGCTTACGAAAGCATTAGCGATTGAATTGGGAAAATATAATATAAATGTTAATGCGGTTGGACCGAGCACAATTGAGACGGATATGTGTACGGATTACTTGGCAGATAAAGCGATTTATGAAAAAGAAGTAGAGGCAAATCCGATGAAAAGATTAGGAACCGCCAAACAAATCGGGGATGCTGTCGTTTTCCTAGCATCAGAAGAAGCAATGCAGGTAAATGGCCACTTATTAATGGTCGACGGTGGCTTGACAGTTAAAGCTGCACAGCCTGAGGATCATCTAGAGCATTAGGAACTTCTTATAGAGGTTGTTCAAAAAGTATCCAAGAGTCCCTGCACCTGTGTCTACCAGATTAGACTAACGAAGAAAGCTTCCTCGGTGCAACTCGCAGTCTTCGTGCAAGTACCGCTCGTTGATAAACGGCGAATTTCTACGTTACTCGGTTTTTCCGGACTTGCACACGGACGTGCTGACTTCGACGTATTCACAGGACGTGAAGTACTTAGTCGAAGTTCCATATGTACCTGCGTCTACTAGTTCACCTTTGAAGTAAGCTTCCTCGGTACAACTCGTAGCTTTTATGCAAGTACCGCTCGTCGTTCCGGTCCTCAAAACTATCGTGCCTTGGGCTCACACGATGTGAGTCAGTTCGACGTTGTTACAGGACGTAACGTATTTAGTCGAACTTCATTAACAACAAGATTCGTCTATTTTTTGAACACGCACTTATAAAAATTAATTTTTTTATGCTGAAGGATAAGAATTAGATGGTACTTATCTTTTCAATTCATCAAATTTTGGAGGTATTCAAACATGAGCACAAGTACAAATGAGAAGAAATATGCAAATTGGTCCGACTCATATGGGAATGCTGAATGGCTTATTAATGACCGTTTTGGCCTATTTATCCATTTTGGTCTTTATACACCAGCTGCACGCCATGAATGGGTTATGACGCATGAGAAAATTCATCCAAAAATGTACCGAAAATATTTCGAATATTTCGAACCAGATCTATTTGATGCAAAGGAATGGGCTAGGACCACCAAAGCAGCAGGTATGAAATATTTCGTCATAACAACAAAACATCATGAGGGATTTGCATTATGGGATACGAAGTTAAGTGATTATAAGGTGACAAACACACCGATAAAACGAGATTTGCTACGTGAAGTAATTGATGCTTTTCGGGAAGAAGGCTTAAAAGTAGGATTATATCATTCATTAATCGATTGGCACCACCCAGAGTTTACGATTGATGGACTACATCCGCAACGTGATGACGAGGACTTCAAAAAAGAAAATACAGATCGGGATATGAATAAATATTTGGAATTTATGCATGGACAAGTTCGGGAATTATTAACAGATTACGGTAAAATTGATTATATGTGGTTCGATTTTTCATACCCACACCGAGACTGGGGATGGTCTAAAGGAAAAGGAGCTATTGATTGGCAGTCTGAGCAGCTGGAGAAAATAGTGCTAGATTTACAGCCGGATATTCTTATTAATGATCGCCTCGACTTAAATCGTGGTGTGATAACTCCTGAACAGTACCAACCAAGCGAACCGGTTGAGAAAGATGGGCTTCCAGTTATATGGGAAGCATGCCAAACAATGAATGGAACATGGGGCTATCATCGCGATAACCTAGATTGGAAATCTACCGATACGCTGCTTAAAATGTTAATTGATACGGTTTCAAAAAGTGGTAACTTTTTATTAAATGTTGGGCCTAACGGGCGTGGTGAATTTGACTATCATTCAATTGATCGTTTAGAAGCAATCGGTGAATGGATGAGATTACATTCCCGTTCGATTTATGAAGCAAAACATAGCAATTACAAAGCTCCTATCGATTGTCGTTATACCCAAAAGGGAAATCGTTTGTATCTTCATATTTATTCTTGGCCATTCCGACACATTCATTTAGAAGGATTAGCTGGAAAAGTTAACTATGCACAGCTACTTAATGATGCGTCAGAAGTTTATTTTAGAGAATTTGATCCTGAAGAAGTAATTACAAGTACGGAGACGAAGATTGATGTTAACTCAGTTGTTTTAGATCTTCCAGTGCAAAAACCAGATGTAATGGTACCTGTTGTGGAGCTGTTTTTAAAGAATTAAAGGCTAATCTTTATTCTATTAACAGTAATCGTTCGTTTTGAACAAATCTTGCTTTATTACAAGGGTTTAATGGAACGATTGGTGAATCTATTAGCATTAATAGTTGAGGAGGGAACTATGGCGGGTAAAAACAGACCCAATATTTTGTTTATTATGAGTGACGATCATGCAGCACATGCAATGAGTTGTTATGGGAGCAAAATTAATAAAACGCCTAACCTTGACCGTATAGCGAATGAGGGAATACGGTTTAACAATTGTTTTTGCACGAATTCAATTTGTGCACCCAGCAGGGCTGCTATTTTGACAGGGACATATAATCATGAAAATGGAGTGAAAACGCTGGGAGACAATCTTGACGGAAGAAAACCAAATGTTCAGAAACTCCTGCAAGAAAACGGATATCAAACAGCGATTATTGGAAAGTGGCACTTAGGGCACGGAGGGGTTCATGATCCATCGGGTTTTGATTATTGGAATGTATTACCTGACCAAGGTGATTATCATGATCCTACAATGATTGAGATGGGGGAACAGAAGGTTTATAACGGGTATGTAACGGACATTATCACGGATCTTTCCCTAAATTGGTTGAAATATAGATCAAAGGATAAGCCGTTTATGCTAATGTGCCACCACAAAGCACCGCATCGTCCATGGGAACCTGATGAAAAGCATGCTCATCTGTATGAGACAGCTGACATTCCAGAACCGGAAACATTTCATGATGATTATAGTAATCGTTCGAATGCTGCGAAAGAGGCAACAATGCGGGTAGATCAAGATCTTAATAAAATTGATTTAAAAGAAGATCCACCCGAAAACCTGTCAGCAAAGGAATTAAAAAGCTGGAAGTATCAAAGGTATATTAAAGATTATTTACGTGTTGTTGCTTCCATTGATGATAATATCGGAAGAATGCTTGATTATCTCGATGAAGAAGATCTTACGGAAAATACAATCGTCGTGTACACATCAGATCAAGGATTTTTCCTTGGTGACCATGGTTGGTATGATAAACGATTTATGTATGAAGAATCATTGAGAATGCCATTTATCGTACGCTATCCATGTGCCATCAAGATTGGATCTGAAACGGATGATATGGCATTAAATGTAGACTTTGCTGAAACATTTCTTGACTATGCAGGCATTGATGTTCCAGATTTTATGCAGGGTACTAGTCTACGTCCTCTTATGGAAGGCAGCACACATGATGATTGGCAAACTTCCCTTTATTATCGATATTGGGAGCATTTGAGTGAACCCCATAAAGTTGGTGCCCATTACGGAGTACGTACGACAAGATACAAGCTCATTCATTACTATGGTGAATCATTGGGAGCGTCCAATACCATTGATGAATCAAGAACACCAGAATGGGAACTGTTTGATTTAAAAGAGGATCCTTATGAAATGAATAATGTCTATCATAATCCGGATTATACAGGGACTGAGAAACATTAAAAAGTGAACTTTATCGACTGAAGAAAAAAGCGGGGGATAAAGAGTGAAAAACGCCCTGCATAGCATGCTCTTAATCTTTAATATAACCGGTTCGATAATGGAAATTAGATAAAGGTAATGAAGAGAGAGGTGTGTAAATTGGTAAATGTAGCAGTAGTAGGAACTGGAAGTTGCAATGATAAACATCTTGAAGCCTGGTCTCGTATCCCGAATGTAAATATTGTTGGGGTTATTGATGTAGCTGAAGAAAACAAACAACAATTGCCTGAAGCATTTAGGAGTAAAGTAGTTGATAGATTGGCAGATTTAAAGTCAGTACATACCGATATAGTCGATCTTTGCGTGCCAGCAAATGACAGGGCTGACTATGTACGTCAGGTATCAAAAGAAGGTTATCATATAATATGTGAAGCACCTCTAGCATTAAACGTGGAAGAAGCATCTTCAGTTTTAAAAGAATGCCAAGAAAAAAATGTGCAGATTCAGATTGGGCATAACCTTCGATTCTCACCAGAATATCTTGATGCAAGGAACCAGGTAAAAAGTGGAAAGATCGGTAAACCGGGTGTAATGAGGCTAGCAAGCGGAACAGCACATCCAGGTAGGGAATTTGATATATTCTCCAATTTGGGTATACATCAATTTGACTGGCTAACCTGGACTTTTGGTGACGTTGAACGAGTGATGGCAAAACACATCAAAAAAGAGCGTCACGATGGAACATTAATTGAATACGCCTTGATAACACTTCGGATGGTGGACCAAACGTTAGCGCATATAGAATTATCTTGGGCAGCAACAGAAACGGAGACATCGTTTGAACTGACTGGGGATCAAGGAATGCTTACTCATAATAGCAATGAAAGTTATCCAATCGATGTACAACTTGCTACCAGTGAAATAATTGAAGAAAGTATTTTAGACAAGACAGCCCTACAGCGTCAAATGGAATACGTTGTTAAAAGCGTGGAAGCACAAGATAAAACGATGGTTACAGGAGATGATGCTTTAAAGGCGATTCGAATAGCAGAAGCTGCAAGGAAATCAGTGGAAATCGGCCAGCCTGTTTTGTTAAAGGAGGTGCTGTAATATGAAAGTGGGAATCATTAGTTTTGCTCATATGCACGCATTGGCTTATGCACAATATTTAGTAAAACACCCAGGAGCAGAATTAGCTGGAATATGGGACGCTGATGAACAACGCGGAAATAAGATGGCAAAACAATTTGAATCTAATTTCTATGTGGATTTAGATGAACTTTTAGAGACAGACATTGAGGCAGTAATCATCTGTTCTGAAAACACGAATCATAAAGAGCATGTATTGAAAGCAGCAAGCTATAAAAAGCAAATTTTATGCGAAAAACCGATTGCAACTGAAGTAGTAGATGCAACAGCGATGATTAAAGCTTGCGAAGAAAATGACGTGATTTTACAAGTCGCATATCCAGTTCGCTTTGCTCCAGCTATTAAAAAAGTGAAAGCCATTGTTCAATCTGGGAAATTAGGCGAAATCATCGCTGTAAATGCAACTAACCACGGTCAAATGCCGGGTGGTTGGTTTGTTGAAAAAGAATTGTCTGGTGGGGGTTCAGCAACAGATCATATCGTCCATATCATGGATTTGCTTCGTTGGATGTTAAAGGATGAAGTGAAAAATGTATACGCTGAATTTGATACACGATTCTATGATATTGATGTTGAGGACTGCGGTTCGGTAATGCTTGAGTTAGAATCTGGTACGATCGTATCGATTGATCCAAGCTGGTCACGTCCTGAGACATTCCCAACATGGGGTGATGTTACGCTGAAAATTGTTGGAACAGAAGGCACAGTAACAGTTGATGCATTCAAACAACATTCCATTCTATACAATGATAAAGAAGGGAAAATTCAACAACAACCGTGGGCTGAGGATATGGATGAAGCTCTTGTGAATGACTTTATTGACTGTGTTAAAACAAGAAGAAAGCCATTTATTACAGGAAATGACGGGTTACGAACATTGGAAGTTGTAAAAGCAGCTTACAGGTCAAACGAATTAAAACAAGTGGTTGTGCTTGAGCGTAATTAGGTTTTTCAGGAAGTGAGGGAGCATTGGCAGCGATTAATAATGTGTCAAACGTTGTTGGCGAGCTTCAATGCCCCTTATTTGTACCGAGTAAAGAAAGTATAAAAGTTTGCGGCATGGATGTAATGTCTAGCTCCAGTGCCCAAGTGCTCGAGGTCGCTTCGATTCTTCCACAAACACAAAAAGCGTGTTATGTTGCAGAATCTCCAGCGCTTGTCGCACCTAAACGGGCGCTTGCGCTTTTCTAGATCTATTGAATGGAGGTTTACCATATGAAACTCGGAATGAGTTCCTATAGTTTAGTAGGAGCAATGAACTCAGAAAATATGTCAATTTTGGATGTCATTCAATGGACAGCTGATCAAGGTGGCGAACATATTGAACTAGTCCCGATGGGCTTTACTTTGGGTGACAATCCGGAACTAGTGAATGCTATTCGTCAAAAAGCTGAAGCAGTGGGTATTGAACTATCAAATTATGCAATTGGTGCAAATTTTTTAACAGCGAGTAAATCGGAATATGAAAAAGAAATTGAACGTGTTCAAAAAGAGGTAGACATCGCACAACGATTAGGCATAAAACTTTTGAGGCATGATGTTGCCTGGAAGCCTGCTAGCGAAACATCAATTCAACAATTTGAACAAGATTTACCGAAACTCGCAGATGCTTGCCGGAGAATTGCTGATTATGCAGCACAATTTGATATTGTGACCAGTGTTGAAAATCATGGTTTTTATGTCCAGGCAAGCGACCGGGTCCAACGTTTAATTGATTATGTAGATCGACCAAATTTTAAAACGACACTTGATACAGGGAATTTCCTCTGTGTTGACGAGGATCCAGTTGCTGCAGTGAAGAAAAATATTCAATTGTCATCAATGGTTCATATTAAAGACTTTTACCATCGACCTTCATCTGTTAATCCAGGAGAAGGCTGGTTCCAAACAACTTCAGGCAACTATTTAAGAGGTGCAATTTGTGGTCATGGTGATATTAACTTACATGATGTCATGAGAATAATTAAACAGTCTAGTTATGATGGGTACATTTCGATTGAATTTGAAGGTATGGAAGAATGCAAAAAAGGATCAAAAATCAGTTTAGATAATGTCCGTAGAATTTGGGAAGAAGTTTAATAGAGAGGAAGGATGAAGAATATGGGGAAATTAAAAATTGGTGTGATTGGTGCAGGCTCTATTTCTGATATGCACTTTCAATCCTATCAAAAGAATAACGAGGTAGAAATCTATGCCATTTGTGATATGAATGAGCAAAGAGCACAGGAAAAAACGAACAAGTACGGTGCTGAAAAGTATTATACGCACTATAAAAACCTACTAGAAGATCCACAAGTTGATGCAGTAAGCATTTGTACATGGAATAACTCCCATGCTGAAATTTCAATTGCTGCCTTAAAAGCAGGTAAACATGTTTTGATTGAAAAGCCATTATGTAAAACAGTAGAAGAAGCACACCAGATAGAAGAGGCAGTAAAGGAAAGTGGGAAAGTGCTTCAGGTAGGCTTTGTCCGTCGTTTTGGAACAAATACTGAAGTATTAAAAAAGTTTATTGATTCAGATGAACTTGGAGAAATATACTATGCAAAAGCGTCCTGTATAAGACCATTAGGGAATCCCGGTGGCTGGTTTGCAGATAAGGAAAGGTCAGGAGGCGGTCCTTTAATAGATTTAGGAGTCCATGTTATTGATTTATGCTGGTATCTTATGGGAAAGCCAAAGGTTAAATCCATAAGCGGCAACACCTATTCCAAACTTGGAAACCGTTCAAATATTAAAAATCTATCCTTCTATAAAGCTGCAGACTATGACCCTGATTACAATACAGTGGAAGATATGGCTAATGCAATCATTCGATTTGAGAATGGTGCTTCCTTGATGATTGATGTCAGTTTTACGCTTCATGCCAAGAAAGAGGAATTCGCAGTCAGCTTATATGGTGACAAGGGTGGAGCGGAAATTGAGCCCGAACTTTTGCTTGTAACTGAAAAAAATGACACGATTTTAAATGCTCAACCACAAATTGACTCATTGTCGTTTGATTTCAATAAAGGATTCCAGAGTGAAATCGACCATTTCGTATCTTGTTGCTTGGGTGAAAGAGAGACAATCAGCCCAGTTCAAGACGGTGTAGAAATGATGAAAATACTTTGTGGTATTTATGAATCAAGTGAAACAGGAGCGGAAGTCCAATTTGATGAGGATGTGGAAGTAAAACAATAATTTTTTTGTAATTTCACCTATAAAAGGAGGACTTAATATGAGTGATGGCATGGAAGAAAAACAGCAACAGGTGATTGATCATGGGGTGCACAATTACAGTGCTGAGAAAGAATGGGTAAAACCAGAAGATCCATTACTCTTAGAACGCCTTGAATGGTTTCAAGATCAAAAGCTAGGAATAATGATGCACTGGGGTCCTTATTCTCAACTCGGTGTGGTGGAATCATGGGCGCTAAGCGATCATGATGCAGATTGGTCACGAGATGGTATTGACTGGGAAGAGGATGGAGAGGAATTAAAGCGTCAATATTTTGATTTAAATAAAACGTTCAATCCGATACGATTTCAACCAGAGATTTGGGCTGATTTAGCTGCTGAAGGTGGTTTCAAGTACTTCATTTTCACGACAAAACATCATGATGGTTTTTGTATGTGGGATACTCATACAACCGATTACAGAGTGACAGGGCCAGACACTCCATTTCACATGCACAAGTATGCCGATATATGTAAACATCTTTTTGATGCTTTTCGTGACAAGGGATTAGCGATTGCTACCTATTTCTCAAAAGCAGACTGGAACACTCCTTACTACTGGGCATCCGGAATGGAACGTGGTCGTGATATGTGGCGTGGCCCGTCTTATGATCCGACGGAGTATCCATGGTTATGGAATCAGTTCGTGTCATTTACCCATGAGCAAATTATGGAGTTGATGTCCAAATACGGTCGTATTGACGTTCTCTGGCTCGATGCTGGATGGGTTGGCAAAAGGAAGCAGGACATTCGCCTTGGAGAAGTTGTAGAAAAGGCCCGAGAAGAACAGCCTTGGCTTATTACGGCTGATCGCACTGTTGGTGGACCATATGAAAATTATGTAACACCGGAGCAGACAATTCCTGAGCATCCGCTGAGTGTGCCCTGGGAAAGCTGTATCACAATGGGTACTTCATTTTCTTTCAGATATGAGGATAAATACAAATCTACGCGTCAAATCGTACATACGCTGATAGAAGTAGTATCTAAAGGTGGTAATTTGGCTCTAAATGTAGGGCCACAACCAGATGGACGTCTGCCCGAGGGAGCAATTACACGTATTAAAGAGCTTGGCGCCTGGATGAATGTTTATGGTGAGGCAATATATGGTACCCGCATCTGTGCTCCTTACTTCAAAGATAATTTCGCTTTCACACGTAAAGACGATATTGTTTACTGCTTTTATCTCTATCCAAGTGATGATACGCATGTAGATGAGGAAGTGGTAATCCCATATACAGAAAACGTCAACAATCTTAATATGGTCGGTAGTGAAGATAAATTTAACTATACACAAACAGAAGCAGGACTCTCCATAAAGCTACCCGAGACGGAAACGGGAGGGAAGGCTCCGATCGCACATGTATTCAGGCTCAAGTAGTTGAGGTTAGACACTAGAAATTAAGTAGCAAATAGAACCTCGACAGGATGAGTATTGGAACACAAAAAAACGCTTTGTATTCTGAAAATACTAACTTTTAATGTTCGGATTCAAATACAGATCCAGGAACAAATTACGAAATTATCGTAAGAATGAGGGGAAAGAAATGAAAGTATCCTTATTTATTACCTGCCTTGGGGATGTATTTTACCCATATGTTGGGAAAGATACAGTTGAAATTTTAGAGCGTCTTAATTGTGAAGTGGTTTTCCCAAAAAACCAAACCTGCTGTGGTCAGCCAGCTTATAACAGCGGCTATCATAAAGAAACGAAAGATGTTGCCAAACATATGATTAAAACATTTGAACAATCTGACTATATTGTATCCCCGTCCGGATCATGTGTAACGATGTTTCATGAATATGTTCATTTGTTTGATCACGATAAAGAGTGGCAGGAAAAAGCACAATCACTTGCTAATAGGACGTTTGAATTCACTCAGTTTATCGTTGATGTGTTAAAAGTTGAAAATGTAGGAGCGTCTTTTTCGAAGAGAGCAACATATCACACGTCTTGTCATATGTCTCGATTACTTGGTGTTAAGGATGCTCCAATGAAACTACTAGAAAATGTGAAAGGCTTAGAACTTTCAAATCTTCCAAATAAAGAAATATGCTGTGGTTTTGGGGGTACGTTCTCAGTGAAAATGGTTCCGATTTCTGAACAAATGGTAAATGAAAAAATAGAACATATCGAGGAAACTGATGCAGAAGTTCTAATCGGTGCAGACTGTGGTTGCTTAATGAATATCGGTGGCCGTATTGAACGTCAAGGGAAACCTATTAAAGTGATGCATATTGCACAAGTACTCAATAGCAGAGGGTAATGGGTTGTTCAAACCTCCCTTTTGAACACACATTAATAGAATAAAGGGGGTGAGATAGATGCCAATGAAAATAGGAGACGTAGAATTTTTTGGTCGTGTGGACAAGGGCCTTCGAAATTCATTCATGAGAAATGCAGTGGTGTCAGCACAAGAAAGACTGAAGGGTGCAAAATTAAATGCAGCTGAGGAGCTAGGGGATTGGGAAGAGTGGCGAAATTTATCAGAGGAGATTCGTCAACATACGTTAGAAAACTTAGATTACTATTTAGAAGAACTTACTGAGAATGTTTGTAAGCAAGGAGGCCATGTTTTCTTTGCGCAAACAGCAGAAGAAGCAAATGAATATATCACAAGGGTTTCTAAGGAAAAGAAGGCAAAAAAAATCATAAAATCGAAATCAATGGTTACTGAAGAGATTAGCATGAACGATGCTCTTGAAGCACTGGGCTGTGAAGTCATTGAATCTGACCTTGGGGAATACATACTTCAACTAGACGATCATGACCCTCCATCACATATTGTTGCCCCGGCTTTACACAAAAATAAAGAACAAATACGTGAAACCTTTTCTGAAAAGAAAGGATATAAGAAAACATCCAAACCCGAAGAACTTGCTTTATTTGCGAGAGAACAATTACGTGCTGACTTTTTATCGGCAGATATAGGAATAACCGGCTGTAACTTCGCCGTAGCCGAGTCAGGTGCGATTTCATTAGTGACAAACGAAGGAAATGCTCGATTGTCTACATCCCTGCCCAAAACTCAAATTACTGTGATGGGTATGGAGCGGATCGTACCAACGTGGGAGGAACTAGACATTTTAGTCAGTATGCTTTGCCGAAGTGCTGTAGGGCAAAAACTAACAAGCTATATTACCGGATTAATTGGTCCAAAGGATAAAGGGGACGTAGATGGGCCCGAAGAATTCCACCTCGTCATTTTAGACAATGGTCGTTCAAACATTCTTGGGACAGAGTTTCAGTCGGCACTTCATTGTATTCGTTGTGCTGCTTGCATTAATGTTTGTCCTATTTATCGACATATTGGTGGTCACTCATATGGATCGATTTATCCAGGTCCTATCGGTGCGGTACTTTCACCATTGTTAGGTGGGTATGAAGATTATAAGGAGCTTCCATATGCTTCAAGCTTATGTGCAGCATGTACGGAAGCTTGTCCAGTGAAAATTCCGCTTCACGACTTGCTTGTGAAGCATCGTCGGAATATCGTAGAGGAGCATGGTAAGGGAACATTTGGTGAAAAACTAGCGATGAGAGGTTTTTCTTTAGCTGCAAGTTCCCCGAAAATTTTCTCAATGGGTTCAAAATCAGCACCTACAGTAATGAGCCCTTTTATTAAAGATGGAAAAGTTAAGAAAGGACCTGGTCCAATAAAACCATGGACCGATATTCGGGATTTCCCTGAACCTAGTAAACAAAGCTTTAGAGAATGGTTTAAGAAACGTGATAAAGGAGGGGACCAGTAATGAAAAATGGAGCTGTCCATAATAAAGAACAATTTCTAAATCAAATCGCTAAAAGTCTAGGGCGTGAAAGACGAACCACTCCGGTTGCTCGTCCCCAATGGAAACACCAACCACAATGGAATGTTCTTAAGAATGCAACAGAAGATGAACTGCTAGATGTCTTGGGAACCCAATGTGATCGAATTCATACACGTGTTGAAACAACGACTTGCTTAGAGCTGAACAATATGCTTACGACAGTAATAGAACATTTTGATGCAAAATCAATCGTAAGTTGGGATGACCCTCGCTTTAAAGAATACGGTATCAATGACTATTATGAAAATGCTGGAAGGGCAGGTGTCGATGTTCACATTTGGGATCCAAGTATTGGTGAGAAAAACATTATAATTTCTGAAAGAGCAGATGTCGGAATTACGTTTGCTGACATAACATTAGCTGAGTCAGGAACAGTTGTATTATTCAGCGATAACGGAAAAGGAAGGTCCGTTAGTCTACTCCCAACAAATTACATTGCAATTATTCCAAAAAGCACAATTGTCCCACGAATGACTCAGGCAACACACTATATTCATAAGATGGAACAAGAAAATGGAAATGTTCCTTCATGTATTAATTTTATTTCTGGCCCTAGCAATAGTGCTGACATTGAAATGAATTTAGTTGTTGGGGTTCATGGACCAATAACAGCCACCTATATTGTCGTTACTGATAGGTAATAATAACGAACTCATACATAACAACTTCCAATATAGAAGAAGTTTAATTTTTATTTTCCTTATTTTATACCTAATTCTGCTAGGTTATGTAGTGCCACGTTACGTTTACTGGAAACCTTTTTTAAGGGTAAAATATTCTACTTTACATACATTAAGAATGCTTATTGACCTTTCTAAAGGAGACCAGAATAATGAAAAATCTTAGGCTAAGCATCTTATTTTCAGCAGTGCTTTCAATAAGCATGTTGTCTGCATGTAATACTGGCGAAAATCAGGGTGCAGATGAAATGAATTATGAACCAATTACGGTTGATGACAAGGGTGATAATAACCCTGAAACATATGATGCAGGTAGGAATCGAATAAGGAATCGATCTTACAATGGATTATATGGCCAATATAATAATGATCCATTTTCTCAATATCGTCAAACGGATCGAAACGTTCCACCAAATCAATATGCTCCTCCAAATTTCCGTCAAAACGGACAACAGGGGAATCAACCCAATACAGCTCCTCAACCACAAGATGGAGCAACAGCTATAAGTGAGATCGAGAAAAAAGTAATTGAACTCACGAATCAGGAAAGAGAAAAAGCTGGATTATCACCTTTAAAGGCGAATGTTAAATTATCAAAGGTTGCTCAGGAAAAATCAAATGATATGCTGGAAAACGGATACTTTTCACATAACTCACCTAACTATGGTTCACCTTTCCAAATGATGCAGGAATTTGGTGTATCGTATCAATCAGCGGGTGAAAATATTGCCGCAGGACAGCAATCAGCAGAGCAAGTCGTTAAAGCTTGGATGAACAGCCCCGGGCACCGTCGTAACATTATGAACAAAGATGTGACCCAAATTGGCGTAGGACGCGCTAAAGGCGGGGAACAAGGGATTTACTGGACACAAATGTTTATTGAAAAGTAAAGCCCGTTTTTCCACGTTAAGAAAGTATAAAAAATACTTTCTATAGTATAAGCGCAACTAAGGCGATCGCCTGCGCTAAGGCTTGGCGCTAGCCAAGTTTTCTTTACAAATATAAAAAGGACTGACTCAGCTACCGATCCTCTTTCTTTGACTTAGAGAGGAAAGAACCGAGTCAGTCCTTATTCATTAAAGAATAAAAAGTTTGTTCGCGTAGATGTAATGTCCAGCTGCAGTTTGTCACACCTGAACAGGGCACTTCCGCTGTCTAGCTTCAGCGCCCAAACCTCATTTTCGGGTTAAATTACCAACCGAAGCCGCCACCATAGCCGCCACCGAAACCGTTACAACCGAAACCGCCGCGACGGCCATCACGATTATAGGATACTCCTACAATGATAAGAAGAATAAAAAGCACAACAATCAATGCAAAGCCTTTTCTGTTATCCCATCCGCTCATTTATTTAACCTCCTTTTTCCATAGCAATAATACATCTTATGCTTGTACCGCTGACATGAATGGGTAAGCATGTACATTTTAGAAAAACAAACATTTATCCCGGTCCTATTCGAACATAATTTTTTAACATGTAGAGAAACATAATATCGATTGAAAGTGAAAAGATATGAGGTGTGTAGGAAATGAATCGTGAAGTTGAACATGCTTTTCTACCAGTAACTTCAGTTTCGAGCGGAAAAGGGAATCTCGTGATCCGTGATGTTTACTGTTATACAAATCAGATTGTTAATATTTGTTTTATTAATACTTCAAACAACAAATGGGTGTTAATTGATGCAGGTATGCCAAAATCAGCTGAAAAAATAATCAAAGGTGCAGAAAAACAATTTGGACAAGGGTGTCGACCTGAAGCCATTATTCTTACACATGGACATTTCGATCATGTGGGAAGTGTAGAAGTTTTGGCTGAGCATTGGGATATTCCTGTTTATGCACATCAATTGGAATTTCCTTATTTAACAGGTAATGAGGATTATCCGCCTGGTGACCCAACTGTAGATGGTGGAATAATAAGTGAAATGTCTCCACTTTTTCCGAATCATTCTATTGATATTAAAAATCGATTGAGAGGTCTTCCTGGCGATGGATCGATTCCTTTTTTGACGGAGTGGCGATGGATTCATACACCAGGACATACCCCTGGCCATATTTCCTTATATCGGGATAAAGACAGTGCGTTAATTGTCGGAGATGCGTTTGTAACTGTTGATCAAGAATCACTGTATAAAGTTATGACGCAGCAACAAGAAATTCATGGCCCACCTGCTTATTTTACGATGGATTGGGATGCTGCCAAGGAATCGGTACGAACACTTAAGGGATTAGAGCCAGAGATCGCGATTACAGGGCATGGTGTCCCGATGTCGGGAGAAGAGTTAAAACGTGACCTTTCTAACCTTGCAGAAAACTTTGATACGATAGCTCGACCAAAAAGTAAATCTAAGTAGGGTAATACAGTAGCTAACTTTTGAAAGAGGTTTTAGGCAGACTTGAAACGACCTGATTGAGAAGACCCTTAAAGAGGTTGTTCAAAAAGTCCGGTAAAAATAGCTCTCGAATTTCTTCGTTGTTTGATCTCTCCGGTCCTCACGTATTAATAGCATACGTTCTGGTCCTCGAGATTGTCACGCCTCGAACTTCTCGGCTCTTTTTGTCCTCCTTTTTGAACACGCACTTAAAATAATTTCTTTGGCGATGGAAAAAGCTGTTTCATGAGGAGTGAATGTCCGTGGATGTATTCAAATTCATCATCTCACCAATCTTGATTTTTATTGGTGGCTACCTTTTTCTGAGAATTGCAGGGAAGAAGGCGGTATCACAAATGAACAGTTTTGATCTTCTCGTTGTACTCGTTCTAGGTACCGTGCTCAGCGACCCGCTTGCCTCCGATCAGACGTTTGAGACACTATATTTCGGATTGGCGTTTGTCTTATTATATTTTTTGTTTACTGTCCTTACGCTAAACAATAAACTTCGTTGGATGTTAGTAGAGACATCTACGGTTTTGATCAGGAACGGTGACATAAATGAAAAAGGGTTAAGAAAAATTCGTATGACGACTGAAGAATTGATGTCTGAGCTTAGAATAAAAGGTTTTATAAATACCAAAGATATCGAGATTGCTGTGATGGAATCGGCGGGAAAAATGAGTGTTATTCCTAAATCGACTTCAAGGGCAGTCCAGACGAAGGATTTACAATTGCATCCTTCACCTACATTCATACCAATTCCGCTTATTATGGATGGCCAAGTTATTGATCATAATCTAAAGTTTCTTCAAAAGGATCGCGCCTGGTTAAACACCCAATTGAAGTCGTATTCAATAGAACCAGATGAGTACACACGAGTAACATTAGCTTTTTATAATCAATACGGAGTGGTCGAAGTAGATACGAGTGACTCCAAAGATTTATCACAAGAACCCCAACATTACTTGCCTGGTCGAAGCAATTAGTTAGACATGGGACAGACAATATTTCAAATTGGGAGGCGTAGATTTGAAAGCTGTAACGTATCAAGGAAAGAGAAATATACAGGTAATTGAAAAGCAGACACCTGACATTGAGAACGAAGACGATGTAATTGTACGGATTACATCAACAGCCATTTGTGGATCGGATCTTCATTTGTATGAGGGGAACTTTCCATTGCCAAAAGGTTATAGTATTGGCCATGAACCGATGGGAATCATTGAAGAAGTGGGTAAGGGTGTGACTAAGGTTAAGAAAGGGGATCGTGTTGTTATCCCTTTTACGGTAACCTGTGGAACGTGTCATTATTGCACCCATGATCTTGAGAGTCAATGTGACAATGCTAACCCTCATTATGATTCAGGTGGATACTTTGGTTACTCAGAGAAATTCGGAGATCATCCAGGTGGTCAAGCTGACTATTTACGTGTACCATTTGGAAACGCAACCCCTTTTGTTATCCCTGAAAATTGCGAACTAGAGGATGAAGCTCTCTTATTTTTATCGGATGTGTTACCGACTGCCTATTGGAGCGTTCTTCATGCAGGTGTAAAAAAAGGGGATACAGTCATCGTCCTTGGTTGTGGACCGGTCGGACTTATGGCACAAAAATTCGCATGGTTAGAGGGAGCCGAACGAGTAATTGCAGTTGATTATGTGAATTATCGCCTTGATTTTGCTAAGAAAAACAATAAGGTTGAAGTATTTGATTTTACAACAGATAAAGATATGGGGGAAACGTTAAAAGGAATTACAAAGGGTGGAGCCGATATTGTTATTGACTGTGTTGGTATGGATGGAAAGAAGTCTCCGCTAGAAAAGGTGGAACAAAACCTGAAACTTCAAGGCGGTACACTTGGTCCAATTCAAATTGCGACAAAAGCGGTCAGGAAGTACGGTACAGTGCAATTAACGGGTGTATACGGTGGGAATTATAACGTGTTTCCACTTGGAGCATTTTTCACCCGTAATATTACATTGAAAATGGGCCAAGCACCTGTACGACATCTCATGCCGGAATTGTATCAAATGATTGTGAATAATGATTTGGATCCGAAAGAAATTATAACCCACAAACTACCAATTGAAAAAGCAGAGCATGGTTATGACATTTTTAGTGGCAAAAAGGATAATTGTATAAAGGTTGTTTTAAAACCGTAAGTCCATGTACTACATGCACATATTAAAAGGCTAGATTAGCTCTCAGGAATAGATACTTCGTTCACAACAACGGAATCCATTCTTATTAAGAGTTAGTCTTTTATTTTTGAAGGTAAATTACATAGATACGATCTCTAGCTATAGCTATAGCGCCCAGGTGTTCGAGGTCACTTTGATTCTTCCACAAACACAAAAAGCGTGTGACTTCAATACGTTTAAAAAAGGAAATAAGCCTACGAATGGTATACTTAGTATAGAAGTGGTATAAGTTTTAGTCTGGGTTCAAAAACCTCTTTTAATAAATGATCGTGGGGGCTCTATTATGGCGAATGCTATTCAATTAGCTGAACAGGTAACATTACAATCCAATCATCTTCTTAAGAAACCTCATCAGCTTAAACTTATTGGAAAAGGGAGAAGTGCGTTTGTTTTTAAAATAGAGTCCGAAGCTAAGGTCATCAAAGTTTTCTTTCCTGAATTCGAACACCTTGCAGACCAGGAAGCAAAGATTTATAAACAGCTAGGTAATTCAACATACTTCCCGACGATATATGAAACAGGACCAAATTTTATTATAATGGATTACATTGAAGGACATACCTTTTATGAGTGTTTAATTAACGGAATCCCCATAACAAAAGACATGATTGAGCGAGTGGACGAAGCATTGGATCATGCACGTTCGAGAGGGTTGAATCCATCAGATATTCATTTGCAAAATTTAATTTTAACGACTGATGGTGAGGTGAAGGTTATTGATGTTGTTCGTTTCACTCAACAAAAACAATGCTTTCAATGGGACGATTTAAAGGACGCCCATCAAAAGTTTTATTATGGTAAACGGTTATCGAATAGGAAGATTCCTAAATACGTAATTCAACTAGTAGCATTATTTTATAAAAAATTGTACGCCCCATTTCGGGTGAAAAGAGGAAGTTTGTAACTAGTAAACCGAAGTACAAAACCTTCTATCCAGAATTGTTGCAGCGACTTTAAAGAAATATATAAGCGGTTAACATGTAAAAAAAGCTGATGTCGTAAGTATAAGAGGGTCTGTTCCTACTTGGAGGAACTAGATCCTTTTTTTTGAGAGTAAAGAAAGTATAAAAGTTCGCGGCATGGATGTAATGTCTAGCTCCAACGCCCAGGTACTCGAGGTCGCTTCGATTCTTCCACAAACACAAAAAGCGTGTTGTGCTGCAGAATCTCCAGCGCTTGTCGTACCTGAACAGGGCGCTTGCGCTTTTCTTTATGGATCAATATCTTCTCACTTTATTTTAGTTGTCTATCAATAAAGTCGAGAGTACCCCATCCTCAAGGAATGAAAAGACAATGCCCAATGAGTAGGGTGGGGGTGAATCGACTTCGACCAGAGTTCGTGTATACCATCCTTAAATCCGACTTCCACTGTTCTCGATTCTGTGATACAATTGAGGGGAACAAATGTTCTTATCCGAAAAGGAGGTGAATCATATGGCAATACAATGTCCCACAGTGGCATACACCACGCAACAAATCTGGATCAAGCCAAGGCATCGGTTGTATCGCTACTTTCAAGCGTCCTGCCAAAACGCCAAGAACATGCATAATGTGGTACATTTTTTTACACGTTAAGAAAGTATAAATACTTTCTATAGTATAAGTTCAACTATGGCTCTGACTTCGCCTAAAGGCTCGGCAATCGCCGAGTTTTCTTTATCCGCCAAGTGTATACCGGCCTAACAAGTGAAAAAGCGTTGCATCCACTCCAAACAGAAGTACTGGAAATCATTCATCGAAATTTGAACAAGATGAATAACCAACAACGAAAGGCCTATCAGGGAAGACTTGCAAAAGAAAAGACAAAACCTGTTGATCAGCAAAAAAAGGTAACCTGTCATCTGTTTCAAGCTCCTACTAGGGAACGCCCCTATGTCCATTATAACTTCTTAAATAGCCTATTTCTTATCATTAAACAGCCGGATTATGTTTCCTTACCCACTCAAAGCAGCCAATGGGTCATGAAAACGGTGTTTCAAAACTGGAAAAGTTTTTATGCCAGTTTGAAAGACTACAAACTTCATCCTGAAAAGTACAAGGCGAGGCCACGCATTCCCAACTACTGTCGTTCTTCAGAAAAAGAAGTCCTTTTTACCAACCAAGATTGTGTCATTAAAGCGTCCAAATACTTAAAGTTCCCGAAAACCAAAGACCGATTGAATATCGGGAAGCTAGGTGGATCTGGAAAACGGATGCAGGTTCGGGTGATCCCGAAGTATGGTCAATATGTGGTGGAACTCGTGTTCAGAAGAGAAGAAGTGAACCAGTCCAAGCAATCCCCAACTGGTAACATCATGGCACTTGACCTGGGGATCACCAATCTCGTTTCCGCGGTGACCAATACAGGTGCAACACCATTCCTCATAAAGGGGAATCGGATCAAATCGATCAACCACTATTACAATAAGCGAGTAGCTCATTACAGAGCCATTCTTCGCCATGGAAAAGCCCCGAAAGAAGGAGTCCACACCTCAAGACGATTGGAACGCTTACACCAAATCCGATACCGAAAACTCAAAGATTTGTTTCATAAAGCGAGCCATACGATTGTGAATCTTGCCTTCAACGAAAAGGTAGACACCATCATCATTGGCCAAAATAAAGATTGGAAACAGGAAGTAAACATGGGAAAACGTCAAAATCAAGCCTTTGTCAGTATTCCCCATTCCTTGCTTATCACCATGATCACCTACAAAGCTCAACAGTATGGGGTTAACGTCATCACAACGGAAGAGTCGTACACGTCGAAAGCCAGTTTTTTAGATGATGATCCTATTCCTGTTTGGGATGAAGGGAAGCCTCCACCTGTATTTTCAGGAAGACGGGTGAAACGGGGGTTGTATCGAGCATCTACGGGTATACACGTGAATGCAGACCTCAACGGAGCAGCCAATATTTTAAAAAAGGCGATTCTCCAGTTTTTCAGAGAGCGAGCCGCTTCCCTCCGGTCGGTGAATGTGTGGCAACCCATTGTCTTCTAAAAAAAGAAGTGCCAAAGGCAAGACCAATGGCATAGAGGGGCTGGGCGTAACAAGGTTGCCAATGTGTCAGCTCCACTAACGTTAAGCTTCCCTTTAGGTCGATACGTTAGAAACCCCCACTTCAAGGAAGCCCTATGGCAGAGTAAGTGGCGGGAGTATTCATATCATTTCGTATAACTCTCCTCTTTATGACAGAAAATAGGTTCATGAACTAAAAGAGGAGTGGTATGAATGAAAAAAGGTATAATCATCATGGTATTCTTTTTCTCGCTTTTCCTTTCAGCCTGCGGTGGGAACAACCAAAATGAAGCGAAATCCCCACAGGAAGAGGCGAGTCCGAATCAACGATTAGAACAAAGAGAGTCAGAGCCGGGCCAGCCAAAAATTCAAGATGTGAACCCATCTGAAACGAAGCATGGAAAGACCCAAATTGAAACGATTGGATTCTTGGAGCCGATTGATGAAAAGAAGGCTGCTGAGGAGGTCAAAAATGTTGGGAAGCACCTGTCATACGTTGCATTTTTTAGTTACCGGGTCAAGGAAGATGGAAGCTTGCACCCTATTAAAGATGAAGCTGCTCTAGAACAGACACGGAAATCTGGTGCAACTCCGATGATGGTGCTTACCAATTTCACAGAAGGAAATTTCTCAGCAGACATTGCCCATAAGATTTTCACAGATAAAGCAACTTCAAAAAAGCTAATCCAAAGTGTTCTGGATACGATGAAATCAAAAGGGTATAAAGCATTGAACATAGATTTCGAACATATCCGTGCAGAGGATCGCGAGCTTTACAATGGTTTTTTGGAAACGATTTTACCTAAGGTTCGAGATGCAGGCTACACAGTCTCGACAGCTCTGGCACCAAAAACGAGCGACGAACAGTCTGGACCTTGGCACGGAGCTCATGATTATAAACGACACGGAGAACTAGCCGATTTTGTTGTTTTAATGACCTATGAATGGGGCTGGTCAGGAGGTCCACCTAGGGCTGTTTCACCGATTCCTGAAGTTCGAGAAGTGCTTGACTATGCGACATCCGTTATCCCTTCAGAAAAAATTGTGATGGGGGCACCTCTTTATGGCTATGATTGGACATTGCCCTATAAAAAAGGCGGAGAATTTGCTAAACGTGTATCACCGCAAGAAGCAGCTGATCTGGCTGTTAAGGAAAAGGTAGAAGTGGAATTTGATAATAAATCACAGGCACCACACTTTAATTATAAAGATGATAAAGGGAAAGAGCATGAGGTTTGGTTCGAAAATGAACAAAGTATGCAAGCGAAATTTAACCTTGCAAAGGATTATAAGCTAAGAGGCATCGCTTATTGGGTTCTTGGCCAGGAGTTTCCACAGAACTGGACTCTTTTGGAAGACCAATTTGAGATCAAAAAGGTGAAATAGTGTGTTAAATCATTGAATTTGTTTTCTGAAATCGATTATCGAATTGTATCCTATTCACACTATTAGGGTAAAGTTACACATCAACCTCAACAATGAACAAAGACCGACTAACAATTAACAAAGTCCGTCTTTGTTCCACGTTAAGAAAGTATAAAAATACTTTCTATAGTATAAGCGCAACTAAGGCGATCGCCTGCGCTAAAGCTTGGCGCTAGCCAAGTTTTCTTTAATTTCTATCTAAAGTTGTGTCTATTATACACAACAATTAAAAAATTTCCACCACAACTCATTATTAAATCCAAGTTGGCAAAAACAGTCCAACTACTGTAGCTAGCCCTCCTATGATGACTGAGCTCATTACATAGGTTAGTGCAATTCGGTACTTTTCCTCTTGTAAAAGTTGAATCGTTTCATAGCTGAATGTTGAAAAGGTTGTAAATGCACCGCAGAACCCAACACCACTAAAATACCAAGTCCCATCAGAAATTTCCCCTGAAAGAAAAAGGCTTGTGAGGACTCCAAGAATCAATGAACCAGCAATATTTACAATCCAGGTTCCATACGGGAAAGATCCTGATCCGTATTTTTTTATGAGAATACCGGTTGAATACCTGGCATAGGCACCAAATGCTCCTCCGAGACCGATTAATGTAATCATATTGTCTCACCCTCATCCGTTTTTCCGAATGTGGAAGCTAATTTATAACCGAAGAAAGTAAACAGCAACCCAACGAATACACTGACCAATATGTAAATAAGAGCGATTAGAAAATTCCCATCCTGGAAAAGTTTGATTGTTTCTACTGAAAAGGTCGAAAAAGTGGTAAAGGATCCGATAAATCCAGTTCCAATCAATAAAGTAACACCGGCCATTTTCCGTTTCCGAAGACGAACCATTGTTAAAAACCAACCGAGCACAAAGCAACCGGCTAAATTAACTGATAATGTTCCAATCGGAAATCCCTCTACAACGGAAATCCATTCTCCAATTGAAAAGCGACATATGGCTCCAACAAATCCACCCACCATTACTAATAAAACATTTAGCATATATCCACCTCAACTATTTACTAGCATTCACTATGCTAACTTTACCATAAAATTTTAAAATGATTCTTCCATTTATTATGGCCAGTGGATTTATCGCAGACACGACCTCGCTTCCGCTGATTGTAAGTAACCTTGTCAATATCGTTTCAGCAGATGTGTTTGATATCGGATTTATTGAGTATGCGTCGCGAATGATCGTTTCGAACTTCTTTTCCCGGCGTTCTTCCAACGTGTTCGTGACGAGATTAGTGATCGAATCAAGAAATTTGCTGATGAGGGAAGATAACTCTATTTTAAAAGATAAGAGCGATGAAAATGATTAATCGGATGCATGTTGCAGTCAACTCAGTGATTTAGAAAAATCTCTAAAAATTTATACGAGCTTTTTTGGTCAGGAACCGACGAAAGTAAAGGAAAATTATGCGAAGTTTGAATTAGAAGAACCAGCATTGCACTTTTCGTTAAACGTACGTCCATTTAACAAGGATGGGATTCTGAATCATTTAGGATTTCAAGTAAATAATACAGAAGAAGTACGAGCCCTAGACAGTTCAGATTGATATATCTTCATTTAAAAAGTAAACGCAACAAAATAGTTGAACATTGATGGTATAGTTACTACTATTATAGTCAGGGTCATTTTACAAAAATGGCCCTATTAAATGTGGAAGATACACAATTGAAAGGAAGAGTAGGATGCAAATTACGAATAAAGCGAAAGAAACCATTGAAGAGGTTATTGAGCATCATGGTGCAAAGGGTATTCGTCTTTATTTTGCTGGCATGGGCTGAGGCGGTCCCAAATTGGGATTGGCTCTGGATGAGCCTCAAGACAAAGACGTAGTAGAAAAGATCAACGGAATTCGAGTTTCAATAGATGAACGGGTTGTAGATTATACGAAAGACACGACGATCGATTATCAAACTACCTCACAGGGACAAGGATTGGTTTTTCTCGGTCAAAATGAATGCTGTTAAAATCATTAGAGACAGAATTCTACAAGTAATCAAGGCCTTAAATTGATGCAACAGTCGGATGAAGAGAAAAGGACTGAAAGGGTTACTCTCCTTTTTAGTCCTTTTTTGCACATTAAGAAAGTTTTCTGTTGGATAATGATTCATTTCTGCTGCCAATAAATTGAACTATATGTGAGAAAAGTCCCGTGTCAACAATCAGAATATTTAGTATAATTAATGAAAACGGTTGCATATATTTCGATTCTTATGCAACCTTTCTTTTTGCGAGTTGTGCAAACGTTTTCGCAATGTTTAAATAAGAGGAGGAGTAATAATTGTGAAGATTTTAAGATCAAAAGAGGTTGTAGGGTTGCTGACGTTTTTGTTGGTGTTTCAGATGATCGCTGGATTTCTACCGAATCATACCGACGTTAAGGCAGAGGAAAGAGTCGTTAGGGTCGTTGGGGGCTTTGGAGTAGATGGTGATCCAACCTTCTGGAACCCAGCGTCAGATGATTTTAAAATGACTGCGACAGACAACGGGATGTATTATTTGAAAAAGAATCTTTCTGCAGGTACATACGAATATAAAATCGCAATCAATGGAAGTTGGGATGAAAACTATGGAGCAAATGGGGAACAAGGGGGGCAAAACATCACGTTTACATTAGATGCTGAAACCGAAGTTCTTTTCGTTTACAATGACCATTCTCACATTGTTACTACAATGACAAAAAACAAGTTACCGCGTCTCGCAGGTTCTATTCAGCCGGTGATTGATGCTGGTGATGAATGGTCACCGGGAACCTCGACGGCCATTTTTACAGATGAAGATTATGATAATGTCTATGAATATACAGCTAACGTTCCGAAAGGTAATTATGAATTTAAGGTTGTGTTAGGGGGGACTTGGGGTGAGGAATACCCTTTGAATAACGTTCAGTTAAATGTCAAAAAGGATCAGGAAATAACGTTTTTTTACAATCATGAAACGAAGCAAGTGAGTACGGATTATAACGTATCGGGATCTGATGGACTGATCAATACAGAGAAACTCTATCATAATAGCTGGGAAGAGCTTTATCGTAAACCTTTTGGTGCGATTGAGGCAGGGGAAGAGGTCAAGATCCGCATGGAAGCGGCGAAGGGTGATTTGACGAACGCCAATTTAATTTTGAAAAACTACACGACTGGTAACTCAGAGCTTTTTAAAATGCATCAAGCAGGTTGGATAAAAGAGGAAGAAAAAGGAGAAATCGAATATTGGGAGGCATCGTTTATCCCTGAGGAAAAAGGTGTTTATGGTTATAAATTTATTGCATACGATGGGAAAACGGTAAAGGAATACGGTGAAGATACGTCTCAAGGAAAGACGGGTCGTGCAGGTAATACAGTTATCGATATGTTCCAGATGACTGTGTTTGACCCAGAATATAAGACACCAGATTGGATGAAAGAAGCAGTTGTCTATCAGATTTTCCCGGATCGTTTTCACAATGGAAATCCTGACAATGACGATGCAAAAGAACATGCTCGAGGGGACGAACCGATTGAGCATCAGGAGTGGGAAGAGCTACCTGACAATCCACGCCTTAAAGGTTCTGGAAACTATAATGGTGATGGGATTTGGAGTAATGACTTTTTCGGTGGAGATGTAAAAGGTGTTCATGAAAAGCTTGATTATATTCAATCTCTCGGTGTGAACACAATTTATTTGAATCCTATTGCTCATGCGGCATCGAACCATAAATACGACGCGACAAATTTCAAAAGCATTGATCCGATGTTCGGTTCTCCGAAGGAATTCAAAAAGTTTACGCACGAGTTGAAAAAGCGGGACATGCACCTTATTTTAGACGGCGTATTCAACCATGTCGGGGATGACTCGATTTATTTTGACCGTTATGGCAAGTACGAAACCGTTGGAGCTTATGAGTACTGGGCACGTATTTACGATCTGATGAATGAAAAAGGGCTTTCTGAAGAAGAGTCGAAAACACAAGCCGAAGAAGCGTTCATTGCTGAAGGCCAGGTGTTCAGTAACTATGGCTTTCACAACTGGTTTAACATTGAAAATAAGAAAGTGGATGTCGGTACAGAGACTGAACGCTATTCGTATCAGGCTTGGTGGGGATTTGATAGCTTGCCTGAAATCGCATCAATACCAGGTGAAGCTGTTCCCTACGATTCTGAATTGAACAATGAGCAGTTTGCCAATTACATTATGTACGATAAGGATTCAGTTGCAAAATCGTGGCTAAAGCGTGGCGGTTCCGGTTGGCGGTTAGACGTAGCCAATGAGGTAGATCCCGAATTTTGGAGAGAATTCCGTGATGAAATCAAAAACACGAAAACGAAAACAAAAGATGATCCATTGATTTTAGGTGAAATTTGGGATGATGCTTCAAAATACTTCCTTGGTGACCTTTACGATTCTGTTATGAATTATCGTTTCCGTGGAGCGGTCATTGATTTCTTGAAAAATGGCGATGCCGATGGTGCTGCGGATCAACTCACTGCGATCCAGGAAGATTATCCAAAGGAAGCGTTTTATAATTTAATGAATTTGATGGGCTCGCATGATACTGCTCGTGCCGTTTTTATTCTTGGAAACGGATCCGATAGTGCAGAGCGTGCAGAATTCGACGCCAACTACGATCACGAGCTTGGTGTGAAACGATTAAAGCTTGCAGCGATTTTCCAATTTGGTTATCCAGGAGCACCGACTGTTTATTATGGTGATGAAGCAGGTGTGACTGGCTCAAAGGATCCGGATGATCGAAGGACGTACCCATGGGGTGAGGAAAACGAACAGCTCGTCGACCATTATCGAAAGCTCGGTGAAGTTCGTGAACAGCACAAAGACCTTTTTGCGCACGGTGATTTGTTGAATTTGCATGCGAAAGATGATGTGTTTGTTTACGGTCGAAGTATAGATGATCAATATGGTTTAGTTGCAATCAACCGGGGTACAGTAGAAAAAACAGTCCAACTTGATGTGGCTGACTTTGTATTCAATGGGGTTACTTTTACCGATGAATTAGATAAAAGTTACAATGTTGAAATCAAGGATGGTGTTGTAACGCTGACCATTCCAGCAATGAGTGGTCGTATGCTTATGACAGATAAAGTGAAAGTTAAAGCGCCGTCTGAAGTTGAGGAAATAAATGTTGAAGAAGGCGTTGGGGAAGTCAAGCTTTCATGGTCTGGAGACGCAACAACTTACAATGTGTATGTGTCAACGATAGAAGGTGCCTTATTTAAAAAGGTGAAGACGACAAGTGATACATTCATCACAATCGACGGACTAGATAACGGTCGGGGTTACTATTTTGCGGTGACAGCTGTAGATGAGCTTGGGAATGAATCAACGAAATCTACGACTGAAACAGTGGTTCCACATATACCTATGGCAGAAGGTACCTATACGATTAAAAACGTAACTGAATTTGAGCCATCTGTCCTTGATCTATCAAAGCCTAAAATAGTGGAATCTGATATTTTAATAGGAGAGTATACAAGCGAAGATTTAGCAGAAGGACTGAAGGCGAAGCTTCAATATAGAGAAGAAGGTGAAGACGATTGGTCAATGGTTGACGCGGGTTATGTGCGCCAGGGAGACCAATCGAACGTATTCTCTGCAGAATTTTTACCATTAGAAACAGGGGACTATGAATACCGTTACGCGTTTTCTACGGATCTTGGACGAAATTGGGTATACTCTGATACGAAAACGGCTTCAATTACGGATGGTGAGGACGAAACGCCGCCTGTCGATGCTGTATTGTTAGAGCAACCCGTTCAGGAATCCGGCCAGGTGAATTTGGAGTGGAGCTTTGAAAACCCTGTCGATCCATATATGATTGCAATCGTTCGGGATGGGGAAGTGATTGAGAAGATCTGGGATCCTGAAACAGCAAGTTATCAGGATTTGAGTGTCGAGAATGGAACTTCCTATTCTTATCTTGTGAGGGTGTATGATCAGTTTGGAAACTCCGTGGATTCGAATGCGGTTACCATTATGCCAGACATTGTCATGGTAGAGGTGACGTTTAAGGTTCATGCTCCAGACTATACACAGCTCGATTCTAAAATTACGATGCCGAACAGTATGAATGGATGGAATACAGGTGCATGGGAAATGAGTCGGAACGGGGCGGTGACAACGGATTGGGAATACAAAGTTGAGATGCAGGTTGGCGAGGTCCTTACGTACAAGTATGTCCGGGACGGCTCGTGGGATCGGGAAGGATTAGCCGATCATACACCATATGACACAACTGATGATGACATTAGCTACTATGGCTATGGTGCTACAGGTACCGATTTAAAAGTGATTGTAGAAAATCAAGGAAATAATAAAATGGTTGTGCAGGATACAATTTTTCGCTGGATTAATCAGCCTGTCGTGATCACCTCTCATACAGACGGACAAACCGCCACAGGTGATACCGTAACATTAACAGGTAACGCGATAAAAGAAGGGGTACTGACAATCAATGGAGAACGAGTCCCGGTTAATGATGATATGACTTGGAGCCATGAAGTGAATCCATCTGTGGGTGAAAACAAGTTTGATATTCATATCGAACCGAGTGAAGAGAATAAATCTACCATTTTTAATAACGACAATGGGGCCATTGCCAAAAATACCAAGGACCTCACCTTCACACTGTTGAAAGAATAATGAAAGGGGTCAGGAACCATTTGGAAACAGTGGTAATACAACAGATTTCAGAGTACTTGACCCCGAAAAGTTTTCTTTACCGCACCTGGTCAAGGCGCTTCCGCTTTTCTTAATGCCTGACCCCTCTACTTTTGTTACAATGGATAGGAGTTTATTAATCTAGTAGCAGAGGAGAGCTATATGGAGAGTTGGATTACAGATTTTATTGAGCAATATGGTTATTTGGGTATTTTTATAATCATGGCAGTAGAAAACTTATTTCCTCCAATCCCATCCGAAATTGTGTTGCCCTTTAGCGGATTTATGACAACGGCAACAGGTTTAGGTTACTTCGGTGTTCTGTTAGCAGCAACAGGAGGTTCTCTGCTCGGGGCAATTTTGCTCTATGGAGTTGGTCTATTAATCGATGTTGAGAGACTAGAAAAAATAATTGATCGTTGGGGACATATTCTTCGTATAAAAAAGGCAGATATCCACCGTGCGGATCACTGGTTTGATAAATATGGGATTTGGACCATATTTTTTGGGCGGATGATTCCGTTAATTCGAAGTTTAATTTCGATTCCAGCTGGTATGACCAATATGGGGTTTGTACTCTTTTTGATTTTTACAACACTAGGAACACTGATTTGGAATGCCATTCTTATCGGAATTGGTGCCGCACTCGGTGAATCATGGACAGATATTACACATTATATGGATCTATACTCTAACGTAATTTATGCCATCCTAGTTGTCCTATTTGTTCTGGTGATTATCTGGTATGTTAAGAAAAGAAGAAGTGCCTAAAAGATTATAGAGTAAACCAAAAAAGCCTGAGTATAAAGGCTTTTTTGGTTTTGAAAGACAAAACCTGAATAGAGCTAAAATGTCTCCATTCAGGCTTATCACAATATTCTATGAACCAATTTGATTGAGCAGGTCGATTGTTTTTGAAAGTTCATTAGCAGTTTGTAGAATACCGTATTCCTCAAGTAGCTGTGGATTAACCTCACCATTCTCAATGTTTTGCAAATAAGTATCGATCCCTTGTTCTAGTTTCGCATTGTTATCGACAATTGTTTGATGTACATCTTCTGCAACTCCTGGTGGCTCTAATTCATTGAAATCCTGAATACTTGTTTTCATTTCTTTAAGCCGTTCTTCTAGTTGGACGCGTGCATCTTTATCGGAAACAGCTTGTTCCGCAAGAGAAGGAATTTCTTCAGCAAAGGTTGTTGCTTCATTTACATAATCGGTTGCGTCATTCACGTATTCGAGTGAATCATTTACTCCTTGTAATAAAGAACAGCCACTTAATACTGCTATTGAAACCAGCGCAACGGCTATTATCCACTTTTTCATTTATTTACCCCTTTCGTATTAGATAACTCAAAAGACTTCCCATTACATACGTTTTAAACTTGATTTGGTTTCTTTATTTTTGTTTCTTATTGCGTCGTTTTCTAAATTCCTCTTTAGCTCTCGGAATGATGTATTTCTTAGCAAAACTATAACCTTTTTTTAAGATTAAAGCTTTCACGATTTTTTTGATGGCCATTGATAAGTGCTCCTTTCTTTAAAACAATTAATTTAACAATGAATAGAGTATTAGAAATTACTTATAGTGTACCCAGCTCTTGATAAAAATAAAAAACGTCACCACCATTTACTAGGCGATAACGCTTGTAGTTCCTAAAACGAGATCACCAGAAATATAAGCTCTGGTAAAGGTTTCGCTAACAACATTGTTTGTATGCCCAAACCTGTTACTTTTTACAATACGTTTCAATGAGTTCATAAAGTTTAGCGAGTGGATTACCGATGTCGTTCCGTGCCATATTTACCTTGTATTGTTCTCGGTTCGCAAAGATGTCGTTAATTTTATTTTCTAACTTATTTTCTGTCAGATCGACCTCTTGAATCACTTCCGCAAACCCTTGCTTTTTAAAGGAACTTGCATTTTGGATTTGATCCCCTCGGCTTTGTTGAAGAGAGAGTGGGACTAAAATCATTGGGATATGAAGACTCAAAAATTCATATATCGAATTGGAGCCTGCGCGAGAAATGACCAGATCCGTCATAGCTAAGACGTCAGGTAGTTCTTCATTCACGTATTCATATTGTCGGTATCCTGGTATTGAGATTGACTCGTCAATTTTTCCTTTACCACAGAGATGTACGATTTGATAGTTTTGTGTGAGCGTCGGCAGGAGATTTCGAACGGTTTCATTTACCTGTTTTGCTCCCTGACTTCCCCCCATGATTAGAATTACGGGCTTTGTTTTAGTAAAACGACAAAAATCTAGTCCGGCTTGCTTTGAACCATTTTTCAATTCATTGCGTATGATTGCCCCCAGCATGATCCCTTTGTCCTCTGGTAGATGATTGAGTGTCTCGGGGAACGTCACACACACCTTTGAGGCAAATGGCATCGATATTTTGTTTGCAAGTCCAGGACTCATATCGGATTCATGTGAAATAATCGGAATCCGTTTCATTCGGGCTGAAAGAATGACTGGGACTGAAACGAAGCCACCTTTCGAAAAGACGATGTTCGGTTTGATCTTTCGTAATATCTTAGATGCTTGTGCAATTCCCTTCAATACTTTAAATGGGTCTTTGAAATTTTTTATATCAAAATAACGACGGAGCTTCCCAGTGGAGATAGGGAAGTAGGTAACATCAGGGATTTTCTCGATTAATTCACGCTCAATCCCTTCATGTGAGCCGATATAATAGATTTGCCATCCATTTTCTTTAAGAACAGGAATCAGTGCAAGGTTAACGGCGACATGTCCTGTTGTTCCACCGCCAGTCAATACGATTTTCCTCATGTGAACCTCCTATTAAAACATTACTGATACTGAATCATGGTGAATATTCTACACTACAACTATATATGTTGTGGGCGTAAAAATATATATTGAAAGTAGAAATTCTCTAGTATGCATTGAAATGTATACTTCAAGCTCTTTGTAAGACAATATAAAAGGTTGTTCGAAAAGTCCGGACGGCTAGTACCGGTGTTGTCATTGGACGTGATGCTTTTAACCGGTGTCCTCCATTTGAACACGCACTATAAGGTGAATAATGGTACATTTAGTAAATAAAAAAGAGGAAAATGAGTATGCATATTGCTTATACAATCTGGGCTTTACTTGCAGCATGGCGATGGGCTGATTGGAATAATTGGAGAGAATACCATACGACGATGCTTTATATGCCGTTGATGAATCTGCTATATTTGTTTTTCTGTAACGATTATTTGCTCTGGAAGATCAAACCCGAATTTGGTCTCACCTATACATTCATTGAGATTTTGTATACGTTTATTATTTTCCCAACAACGGTTCTTCTTTTCTTGTCCAATTATCCGGAAGGTCAAGTAAACAAACTATTTCACTATTTAAAGTGGATCTTCATCTACATATGTCTGGAGTGGATTGGGTCATCTTTTGATCGGATTGGTTATTCAAATGGATGGAATATAGGCTGGTCGTTCGGTTTCTTATTATTTATGTTCCCAATGATCCGACTTCACTATAAACGACCATTTCTGGCTTATGTAATATCGGTTGTAATCATCATTCTTTTATTAAGCTTATTTAACGTACCGCTTGACGGCAGGATAGGGGAACGGCTATGAAGGATATAGACGGGACAAAACTTGAAAACGTAACGGATATCCAAGGAAAATTGTTGGATCTCAAGGTTGATCATTGGTCAGAACATGGCTTATTTTCCGCAAACTGGTGGTTATTACTTGTTCTTTTAACACTTCCTTGGATCCTTTGGTGGTTTTTAGTAGACAGATCTCGGTTATTTAAAATTTTAACGTTGGGCTTGATGGTCAGTATTATTGCAAACCTCTTAGATACACTCGGGATCAGCTGGGGTCTTTGGGTTTATAAAATGGATATAGTACCGGGTTTTCCGCAGTTAATCCCTATTGATCATTCCGTGTTACCTGTTGGGTATATGCTCGTTTATCAATTTTTCCCTAAGTGGAAACATTTTCTCATAGTCTCTGTTATAGCATCACTTTTTGGCGCATTTATCGTAGAACAGACCTTCGTTCATATCGGTATTTATAAGATGATAGTCTGGAAACACATCTACTCAGTTCCGTTTTACATTCTGATTGCTATTGGCGTAAAAGTGTTTGTGGATCATGTCCTAGGAAAAATACGGGATAGAAAGCTTTAATTATCCATTTTAAGTAAAAACCCCTCCGATTTAATGGAGGTCACTGAAAAAGTTCCATAAATGATGAAAAGGTATAATTCCTTGTATGTATCGAGGGAATTATACCTTTTTTACTGTATAATTTAAGTATCAAATTTTAGTGGGTGGATACGATGATACGGAAACAACTATCTCTTCCATTAAGTTCTTATACGGA
>NZ_JANHJQ010000083.1 GCF_024609785.1 Pseudalkalibacillus decolorationis | reverse complement strand
ACAGATAAGTTTAACAACCTTCGCATTCTTCATGAAGACATACATCGGATTGTTCACCGTATAGACCCTGAAACGATTGTATCAGAAATACAAAAATTCGATTTAAATAACTCAATGATAAAGAAAATAAATCAATATCGAATGAAATGTGGGCTTGAAAAGGTAGAAACATCTCACGTCTAAAGTAACGAAGAACTTATAATCTATTATACATCGGTAGATGGACCGCGAAGTGCCGGGAAACTAGCATGCTTCGTGCGGAGCAGGGGAAAAGCTGGAGATGACTTCAAATGCTTACCTATTGCTAACTT
>NZ_JANHJQ010000082.1 GCF_024609785.1 Pseudalkalibacillus decolorationis | reverse complement strand
CAGTAGGCTTTTGTGGTCAATTGTATTAAATCCACAGAAAGAAGTACTAGTTAACTTCTACATATGTGTTACTCGGAAGCCTTGAACTATTATCAATACCGAGACTAGAGGGAGTGGAAAAATTGTGTCAAATGAATTAGAAGTAATACGTACAGAGATAGAAGAACTTAGCTTAAAAATTTTAGATCTTTTAAACCAAAGAGGAGTACTTGCCCAAAAAATTGGTAGGATCAAGAAGATGAAAGGTACACAGCGTTTTGATCCTGTCCGTGAGCGGAGTCTTCTTGACTTAATAGCTGAAAACAATAAGGGTCCTTTTGACACTCCTACCCTTCAACATATTTTCAAAAGTATTTTCCAAGCAAGCTT
>NZ_JANHJQ010000081.1 GCF_024609785.1 Pseudalkalibacillus decolorationis | reverse complement strand
ATTTGCGATTTCTCTGGTGAAATATCTAGTTTCAAACGTTCCTTCAAGTATAATCTAACTGCGTGATACCATTTTTGAGCCGTTTTACCATCTCGACAGAGGATTTTAAAATCGTCCGCATAGCGGACGAGGTACCCCTCTTTCAGGTTCGTACGCTTCTTAGCGTATCTTTCACCTTCTTTTGTTTTATAATGTTTTATAAGAGGGAAAAACTCCCACTGTCCTGCAACCCACTGGTCTAAATCATTTAGTACAACGTTCGATAATATCGTCGATAAAATACCACCCTGCGGTACACCTTTAGAGGGTATTCCTTCTTTATCAATTTCAGCTTTTAACATTTTGGAAATACAAGCTAATACTCTTCTATCATGGATACCTAAGTTCCATAATTGTTTGATAAGAAGTGCATGATTGACATTATCGAAAAAT
>NZ_JANHJQ010000080.1 GCF_024609785.1 Pseudalkalibacillus decolorationis | reverse complement strand
ATTTGCGATTTCTCTGGTGAAATATCTAGTTTCAAACGTTCCTTCAAGTATAATCTAACTGCGTGATACCATTTTTGAGCCGTTTTACCATCTCGACAGAGGATTTTAAAATCGTCCGCATAGCGGACGAGGTACCCCTCTTTCAGGTTCGTACGCTTCTTAGCGTATCTTTCACCTTCTTTTGTTTTATAATGTTTTATAAGAGGGAAGAACTCCCACTGTCCTGCAACCCACTGGTCTAAATCATTTAGTACAACGTTCGATAATATCGTCGATAAAATACCACCCAGCGGTACACCTTTAGAGGGTATTCCTTCTTTATCAATTTCAGCTTTTAACATTTTGGAAATACAAGCTAATACTCTTCTATCATGGATACCTAAGTTCCATAATTGTTTGATAAGAAGTGCATGATTGACATTATCGAAAAATCCTTTAA
>NZ_JANHJQ010000008.1:55722-209291 GCF_024609785.1 Pseudalkalibacillus decolorationis | reverse complement strand
ACTGTAGAGGAATTACGTAAGAAAGTAGACGATTACATGGATTACTACAATTCCTCCAGGTATCAATGGGGATTAGAAAAGATGACCCCGGAACAATTCCGAGGTCACCTCTTAGCTGCTTAGGACTTTTATTAAACTGTCTTTTTTTAAGGGTACAGTTCAGCTTTTCTCCACTCAGGTTTTTCTTATATAGTAATTAGTATGGATAAAATGGGACATATTATTTTTATTCAAGTGACATAAATGACGGATTAAAGTAGAAATGGAAAAGAGTGATCAGTATTAATTGTCCAGTATTTCTCAAACTAAACGTGTTTCTAAGAAAGGGTCTTTAAGAAACAGTATCTTCTATAAAAAGGATGATGATTTTCATGAATAAAAGACGTGGTATGATGACTTCGTTACTTGCTTTGGGTACAACTGGGGCTGCGATTTACGGAATAACAAGGGGAGTCCGAAATGGTACCTTTCAACAACTCCCTCAGACAATATCTAATGTGATCAACAACGCACAAAATCAACAAATGACGAACCCCTTAGAAGAAATGACAAACAACCAAGCGTTACAACAAATGACAAACAATCAACCGTTACAACAAACGACACCGAACCAAAACGATCTATTCTAAAGAGTGATAAAAGAAAAAAGATGGTTTTCCGTTAGGAAGACCATCTTTTTTCGTTTTTCATGAGTAAAGAAAGTATAAAAGTTTGCGGCATGGATGTAATGTCCAGCTTCAGCGCCCAACCACTTGGATCACTTCAGGCCTCCTGCGGCGGCAACAGCCTCCTCGTCGGTCTTCCAGTGACCTTCGTGGCTAAGCAGGGCGCTTGCGCTTTTCTTAATGCATGGGATTTCTGTGAATCCCTAAATATAATGGATGTTTTAATACCACTTTTAATTTAAATTATTTATGCCAAAAAAGGGGGTTCATTTACAATCTCTCATAGATGATGGGAAAAATTAGAAAAATAAAAAGAAGATTTTATCATCATTCTAAAATAGTAATTAAAATTTAATTTAGGAGGAATCCATCATGACAGTAGGAAGTCAAGTAAAACAAACCTTAGCTGGTCTAAAAAGCGCTCAAGCAAGCTTAGAAACCTTCGCCCTTGGTACTGAAAATGAACAAGCTAAACAACTATACCAAAATGCAGCTCAACAAACACAAATGGTTATTGATAGCATCACTCCGCGTCTCCAGGAAATCGAACAAGAAGAACCCCAATACAAGCAACAATAATAAAGAAAACTTGGCAAAGCCAAGCCTTTGGCGCCGGCTGAGCCTTAGTTGCGCTTATACTATAGAAAGTATTTTTATACTTTCTTAACGTGTAAAGAAAACTTGGCTAGCGCCAAGCCTTAGCGCAGGTGATCGTCTTAGTTGCGCTTATACTATAGAAAGTATTTTTATACTTTCTTACCGTGCAACAAAATGAAAAGGTTGATAAAAAGTCCAACCTTTTCTTATATATTGTCGGAAATGGACAGGTGATGGTATGGAAGTGAATGTAAAATGGCCTAAATTTGGTCTGTCTCTGCTTGTTGTGTTGGGCTTGGTTTCAGGGTGTACGGGAAATGAAAACGGGTCAGAACAAGAAAATGCGAATGTAACTAAGATACATACCAAACAAGAGGTTGATCAATCGATAGCAAATGAATCTAGAGAAAAAGTTATAAAAATAAAAGAAGTAACCGATGTCCGAGCGGTCAATACCAACAAAGAATTACTCGTAGCCATAAAAGTCGATAATTTTGATCGCTTTCAATTAAAAGAAATCGAAAAAAAAGTGAAAACAAATTTAAAAAAGTCTTATCCTGATCACAAGATTGAGGTCTCAACTGATCAAAAAATGTTTTTCGAACTGGAAAAGCTGGAGGGGAAATTACACAATCAAAAGATGAAAAAACAATCGTTACAGAAAGAACTCGATAGAATTAAAGCACTAATGAAAGAGCAACCCTGATCGAGAGAGGAATTGACGTATGTCAAACAACCAAAAGAAAAAAATGACTCCAATTCAACAGGAATACCAAGACTTTGAAAATGAACGAGAAACAAAACGACCGATTATTGGAAATTGTGTGAAAGCCTTTTTTGTTGGTGGCTGCATTTGCCTTGTCGGACAAGGAATCCAAATGTTTTATATTTACTTTTTTAATTTCACGGATCAAACGGCTGGCAACCCGACGGTGGCCACCTTGATTTTTATCTCGATGCTTCTTACTGGATTCGGATTTTATGATCGAATTGCACAATTCGGTGGAGCCGGTTCTGCGGTCCCCGTGACCGGATTTGGAAATGCGGTGATTTCGGCGGCGATCGAGCATCGAACGGAAGGATACGTACTCGGTGTAGGGGGAAATATGTTTAAACTAGCTGGTTCTGTTATTTTGTTTGGTGTGTTCGCGGCCTTCGTAATCGCTACCATTAAGACGATTTTGATACAGTGGGGGGGATTGTAATGTTGACAGGCCATCGCACTTGGGTTTTTGAGCGGAAACCGGTGATCCTCACAACCGGAACTGTTGGAGGTCCCTTTGAAGCAAATGGAGAAATACCAGAGGATTTTGACATACTTCATTCTGATCTCTGGCTTGAACAAGATTCGTACGAAAAAGCCCATAAGGTGTTAATGGAAGAAGCATGCCAAACGGCCATAGAAAAGGCAGGACTCCAAAAAGAGCAAATACAATTTTTTCTAGGCGGCGATCTTATTAATCAAATTACGCCGACTAGTTTTGCTACGAAAACATTAGGTGCTCCTTATCTTGGTTTGTTTGGAGCCTGTTCGACCTCGATGGAAGGCTTGGCTCTTAGTGCTTTTTTGGTCAATGGTCAAGGAGCAAACTATATCTTAACAGGTTCTTCGAGTCATAATACCGCGGTAGAAAAGCAATTCCGATACCCGACAGAGTATGGGGGTCAAAAGCCTCCAACAGCACAATGGACCGTGACTGGTGCAGGCGTTGCATTACTAAGTGACAAAGGGGAAGGACCCTTTGTCACATCAGCCACCATAGGACGTATCGTTGACATGGGTATGACGGATCCGTTTAATATGGGAGGAGCAATGGCGCCAGCTGCTGTTGATACGATTGAGGCTCATTTGAAAGAAAGAGACCTTGACCCTTCTTACTATGATTTAATTGTGACGGGGGATCTTGGCCATATTGGTCGTGAGGTTTCACTTGACTTATTTCAAAAACATGGAATTCCAATCAAAGAAGAAAACTATAAGGATTGTGGACTTATGATTTATCGTGAAGGACAGCCTGTACTGGCAGGAGCAAGTGGCTCCGGTTGTTCGGCAACCGTCGTTTATGGCCATCTATTGAATCGTATGAAGAAAGGTGAGTTTAAACGAATGTTAGTCGTTGCAACAGGGGCACTATTATCACCTGTCACTTTTCAGCAAAATGAAACAATTCCTTGCATTGCCCATGCAGTATCGATTGAATATGGAGGTGAAAACTAACATGATCTTTTTTTGGGCTTTTGTTGTTGGAGGACTTATTTGTGTGATTGGGCAAATTATGTTTGATGTGTTTAAACTTACTCCAGCCCATACACTAAGTACGTTTGTCGTGATTGGGGCGCTATTGGATGGTTTTGGCTTATATGAACCATTTATTGATTTTGCTGGAGCGGGTGCGACGGTCCCGATCACTAGTTTTGGTAACTCCCTTGTACATGGGGCTATGGCTGAAGCAGAAAAACATGGATTAGTTGGTGTTGTCACCGGTATGTTTCAAGTTACTAGCGCAGGTATCTCAGCTGCCATTATTTTTGGCATGATTGGTGCTTTATTATTTAAACCAAAAGGATAAGGAGGAACTTGTGATGACGGTTGGTTCCCAAGTGAAACAATGTTTATCGAGCTTGAAAAGCATCGAAGCTGGTTTGTCCAGTTTAGCGTTGCGGACACAAGATATAGAGGCAAAACGTAATCTCCATGAAACCATGTTGGTCACACATGAAGTGGTCCTCGATTTAGAAAAACGAGTGGGTGAATTGGAACAGGAAGAATTGCAGTATAAAGGTTTTTAACTGAAATACGTATGTATCGGGAGGTGCTTAAAAATGCCAGATTGGTTGGATGTGGTCGTTCGTTCTTTCACTTTTCTCATTGTTCTTTTCTTAGTTACCAAATGGCTTGGTAAAAAACAACTGTCTGAACTTTCGTTTTTTGAGTATGTATCAGGGATTACGATTGGTAGTATCGCAGCAGAGGTGGCGATGGGACTGGAGCGAAACATTTTTAATGGAATACTTGGAATTGTGATATTTGCTGCTGCTCCTTTTGTTGCTGGTTTAGTATCTTTAAAAAGTAAAAAAGTTCGTGATTTTATCGAAGGGAAAGGCACCGTATTCATAAAAGATGGGAAAGTCATGGAGGATAATTTAAAGAAAGAAAAATATACAACGGACGAGTTGTTGGAATTGCTTCGAAAGAAGGATGTATTTCAAGCAGCGGATGTAGAGTTCGCTATTTTAGAGCCGACTGGTGATTTGAGTGTACTTTTGAAGAAAGAAAATCAGCCTTTAACTGCGAAAGATCTTAACCTGGCTGTTGCTCCAATTAAGGAGCCACAGAACGTGATCATGGATGGAGAAATATTGGATGAACCTTTATCAACGATTGGGCAAAGTCGGAAGTGGTTAAATACTGAACTGGATAAACTAGGGGTCAGTATCGAGAACGTCTTTTTGGGGCAAGTCGATTCTTACGGACAATTAACGGTCGATTTATTTGATGATAAACTTCAAGTTCCATCACCTCAAGAAAAACCGCTATTACTAGCTACACTAAAGAAATGTCAAGCTGACTTAGAATTGTTTGCTCTTGAAACAAAAGCAAAAGAAGCAAAACACATGTACACCAAAAACGGTGGTAAATTACAAGGAGCGATCGATAAAGTAACTCCTTTGTTAAGAAATTAAAGCTTATTAAACCATAAAGATATACGTTGAAATATCTATAACTCAAAAATTTATTTTTGTTATATGGGTAATTATTTTTGAACATAATATTGATTACCTTGAAATTCAAGTAGATGCGCTAGCTAAGCATGTAAAAATGAACGATTAAAGAATTAAAAGAGGTTCCTAAAAAAGATATCATCGTATATATACGGAAAAACTGAGGAAACTAATCATAACCAGCTGCGTACTGCTTAGATTGGTCTCCTTTTTAATTTTATTGCATAGTTACTAACGTATTTTTTCGTATCTATTTCAAGTAATGTTTAAATAACTTTTTTCTTTTTCATTCTTTTCACATGAATAAGATAATCTTTTTACCTCACATCTCCGTAATTTTTAGTTAATTAGAGTTTTCTTTCTGTCTTGCCTACTAAAGTACAAATATTAATACGTCATGTTAATTAATGAAAAAATAAAAGACCAGAAAAATGGGAAACTTGGATCCCGTTTTTTCTAATCCTCATTGCTTTTATTCTATGAAGTTCATGTAAAATTAAAAAGGAACCCATATCAGGGCTTTAACTGTGCTACCGGCCCCACCTACGCCGGAAACCATAACAACCACATTTGTTGTTCAACCTAATTTTTATTTTAATTGAAAACGCTTACAAAGTCAATCCCTACAATAATCTAGGCGAAGACTTAACAGCATCCATTAAATCCCGATGGTAAAATAATTGGGACAAACACCATTAGTATTCGAAATAATCCTAAGTGTTTACATGTAGTTTAAAATCAACTGAGTTACAGTGTCACTTTATTCTTTTATAAATGTGTTCATACTCAAAATCATAAAAAGCAAGGACTGTATTGATTGTCTTTTTGATCATTTCTTTGAACAGCTGCTGCACGAGTCCCGAAACCACCTTTACATATTAATGATTCATTTAATGGAATTTAGCAATGAAATAAGACGTTCTTCAATCATTATCTTGAATATTAAGAGTGTCAATTGGTATGGTAAAGGCCTCTCCACACTGAATCGAACCTAAATTTTTTTGAAAACTATATATTGCTAAGGACAACATACCAACCGTTAGAAATGTGAAAATCTTGCGTCGTAGTCTATACGTTCACCCCAAACATAAGGATTTCATTTTGTATTAATATTATGTTGTATTAATATTATGGAATTTACTTGTGAAGTATACCGTTCATGATTTCCATATAAAGTTAATATTAATTGTCAACGATTGGAATTAAAAATTCTTCAATAAAAAAAGAGCTGCACCAAAAACAGCTCATCGTTATCTATTTACCTTTACCGATAAAAAATAAATAATCTTTATCGTTTATTTGAAGCACGTTATTTAAAAAAGTATGGATTTCTGGAATTTACTACCTATACGATTTGGGCAGGTACGCTATTTATGCTTTTCTTCCTCCCGGGATTAACTAGTGAAATAACGAAATCATCTATAGAATCAACACTTAGCATTGTATACTTAGGTCTCATCCCTACGGTTATTCCTTATCTTGCATTAGCCTACGTTACATCACGTGTAGGAGCGTCAGAGGCAACAAGTTCCCTTTACCTAACACCGGCTCTTGCATTTGTGATTGCATGGATGTGGCTTGGAGAGGTGCCGACTATCCTTTCTGTGGTAGGAGGGGCAATCACGCTATTTGGAGTTTTGTTCATCCATATCTGGGGAGATAAATTACCAGGAAGAGTAAAACGAAATATACAAATAGGAGGTTAATTAATTAGTGAGTCGATAAATTTATCAGTTTCTAGACACAGTTTTTATGAAGCAAAAGTCTATCAATTTTTTGTATTTGTACTTGCACGTATTTGATAATAAATAAGCCCCTGACACCCAGGGGCACAGACAGTAACTCTAAGATGTTGTTACTTGATGTAGTTACTGTTTCCAAATTATATGTTTTTAATTCAATAAATACCCGAATTCGCGAATTAATAGCAGGCTATGTAAAAAAGATTACTTAATTTTTGATATAATTAAAGTATAGATTACAGGTGAATAAGTCCCATCAAATTATGCCACCAATACAAACACACCAATTTAGTCCGTTGTCATACTATAAAATATAGCTGTAATGGGTAGAGGTCAGTAAATGGCAAAATGCTTCCAACACGAATTTGGGGTAATATTTATATCCCACGGGACGATCTTAAACTGATTTAGAGGAGGATTCAGAACTCAAAACTAATGATTCTGTATGGTCCTAGCTTAAAATGACTCAACAGAGTCCGGTATTCCCACAAAGGGGAAACCGGACTTTGTTTAAGTCGCAAAATTAGCGATGTTCATTGTTTATTTTTTACATAGATCAGATTTCGAAAACTTCTTTGTTTAGTGGGAAGCAATCTTAAAAGGCTTCTTCTCTTAATTTTTAATTTTGATAAGTAAGCATAATTACCTTCCTACGGGAAAAGATAACAAGGATCTCAGGCTATATATCAAACAATGAAAGGGGAATGACCATGAATCAGAAATGGCTTCTTATGTTAACGAGCATATTTTTATCCGCTATGATGGTAGTGGGCTGTAACAATAATCAAGAGCCGTCTCCGGAGGAAGAACAAGCTCCAACAACTGAAAATATGGATGATACTGATGATATTGATCCAATTGGAGACGAAAACGCACCTGGTGTCGATGAAAATGATACCCCAAATAAGGATGATGAAAAGGATCAAGATCCAGATCCAGAAGACCCAATAGAGGATCCAGAGGATATTGATGATGAAAATAATAAAGATAACTAATTCAGTGGTTGGATCCTTTTAAAGGATCCAACCATCTTTATCTTTCACTTTGAAGCAAATCTCTTATTGTATAAAACTTCAGGTATGCTAACGAGATTCCCTATTTATAAAGGTGATATTAAAAATGTGATGTTTCAGATCATTTATTTTTTCATTCAACCAAGTTCCATAAATAATGATTACCGTTGTCAACTAAGGTACGGGATAATTAATGCAACGACCCAAGACCGATTGCCCACCATGCTAAGGATTTCTGTGGTGTAAAGCTTTTTACACCAAAATAAACAATTTAATGAGGCTGACCCAAAGGAACATTTTTATTGTCTTCCTTTTTGGGTCAGCCCCTTTTATTTCATGAGAGAGTTTTAAAAATAACTACTTCAACCCCGACGTTATATACTGGATGTAAAAGAAGTAAAGAAGTCGGGAGAGATTATATGAACAGGAGTGAAGCTGAAAAGCCAGTTATATTGATTGCTTTGATAACTGCAGTTTGTTTACTTGGTGACACGATGCTTTATATAGTCTTGCCCATCTATTGGGAAAGTTTCGGTTTGACGGCATTATGGCAAGTAGGGGTATTTTGTCTGTTAATCGATTTGTAAGATTACCACTCAATCCATTCGTTGGCTGGCTGTATCACCGGATCAGTAAAAGGACAGGAATGCTTATCGCAGTGGTGCTAGCTGCAATAACGACCTTCTCTTACGGTTATTTGAGTGGGTTTTGGTTATTGTTATTGATGCGCTGTTTATAGGGTGTGGCATGGTCATTCCTACGCCTTGGAGGATTTTTAACTGTATTGGATGTAGCAGATGAACAAAATCGTGGATTCTTAATTGGAAAATACAATGAACTGTGGGGGTTAGGTGGTTTAGCTGGAATGCTTTTCGGAGGGATCCTTTCAGATTTGATCGGCGTGGAGATGGTTACACTTATTTTTGCTGATGCATTGGGACTAGGTGTTTTTTGGCTGATAAAAATTAAAGTCCATAGGGAGTGGAGACCGAACGCTTGAAACGTTATGGCTGTTCGATATCGATCTCTCAAAAAAAGGTTATCTCATATTTTTTGTCGAAACAGTAATATGTAAGAAATATTATTTTGTATATGTTTCTAACACTTTTAAATATTTTTAAGGGGGCGATTTTTATGATTATTAAAATTGAGCGGGTACTTTTAAGGAAGGTTTAAAAATTAACTTAAAAGGAGTTTTTTTATGAATCAAGCTTTGCTGGTTATTGATGCCCAACAAGAATTAATTGAAGGCAATCAAAAAGAGATGAGTGTTTTAAATAAAGAAAAACTGTTGGGTAATATTAATTTGGTTATAAACAAAGCATTAGAATCAGATTCGTTAGTAGTCTTTGTAAGAGATAAAGATGTCGCCGAGGGCAAAGGTAAAGGGTTTCAAATCCATCAGGAAATTAAAGTTCCTCCTAATTCTAAAATATATGATAAAGAAGCAACAAATTCGTTTTATGGAACTCCATTAATGAGCTTTTTAAAGGAAGAAAAGGTTGAACATCTAGTTATAATGGGATGTAAAACAGAACATTGCATTGACACAGCTGTCAGAAGTGCAACTGTAAACCATTTTGATGTAACTTTGGTTAGGGATGGGCATTCAACGACAGATTCATCAACCTTATCTGCCGAACAGATAATCAATCATCATAATGAAATACTTTATGGTCATTACAATGTCGATCATTTTTCTGATGTAAGAAATAGTCAGGAAGACTTGTTTCAACCAAATCATAACAATTACCGATAAACTACATGAATATTACATTATTTTGATATACAACTAAGGATATGTGAAAAGGCTACCTTCTTGCGGGGTAGTCCTTTTTTGGACGTTAAGAAAGTATAGAAGTTTGCGGCATGGATGTAATGTCCAGCTTCAGCGCCCAACCACTTGGATCACTTCAGGCCTCCTGCGGCGGCAACAGCCTCCTCGTCGGTCTTCCAGTGACCTTCGTGGCTAAGCAGGGCGCTTGCGCTTTTCTTACGTGATTAAAGGAAGTTTCAATATGAAGGTAGGACAAAATTATGCATGTTCTTTTATTAGGATATGAAATAACACGAATGTAATCGGCGTTTATCCAATAATATGATAAGAGGGTAAGATGGAGGATTTCATTCTTTCAATTTTCATCACATGAAGGAATATATGAGGGGGTAAACGTATATATGCGACCACCTATTTTACAACAAGGTGATACCATTGGAATCGTTACTTTAGGTAGCCCATTGGATGCGGGGGTTATTAATGCTCGAATCAATACATTGAGAAATATGGGATTTAATATAATAGTAGGACAATATGTATATTCCCAAAACGGGTTTCTTGCGGCCACCGCTCAAGAACGTGCATTTGATTTGATGAACATGTTTCAAAATGAACAGGTTAAGATGATTCTACCTACAAGAGGAGGGGTAGGTGTAGCCGGAATCCTTCCCTACCTTAATTATGAAATCATCCAGCAGAATCCAAAAATCATTTCGGGATATAGCGACATTACTGTATTATTAAATTTTCTATCTCAATGTACAGGATTAATAACGTTCCATAGTCTTATGCTTATTGACTTTACTCCTGAAACCCCGGTGTACAATTTTAATCAGTTCTATTCTGTCACTTCCACGATAACATCAACGAATCAAATAGAGAATCCTCCTGCAAGACCGCTAATTGGCAGAGTTCCTGGCTTGGTAACAGGTCGCATCGTCGGTGGTAATCTCACATCTTTTATCGGCACACTGGGAACGCCTTTCGAAATAGATACAAAGGGAAAAATTCTGTTTCTAGAAGAGACGCATGAACCGATTAATACTGTTTATAGGTATATGAATCATTTAAAAATGGCGGGAAAATTCGATGATTGTATTGGTATTATCATGGGTGACTGTACCGATTGCCCGGTGTCTTATGGTAAGTCCTATGAAGAATTAATTAACGACTTTGTTGTTCCACTTGGAAAACCACTTATGACGAATCTTGCAAGCGGACACGGAATTTATAAAGCAGCAATTCCTATTGGAGCAATAACTAACATGAACACAATCAATCGAACAATAACCGTGCTCGAACCAACAGTGAGTCTTTGATTGTGAAAACCGATAAATAATTAACGACTTAAAAGAATTAATGGTGTTCTTGTATATTTTTCGAGACAATAGCAAACTCTAAAAAATGTTGAGTTTTAATAGGCTCTACAAAATATTTTTACAGGAGGTTTTCAGTAATGCCACAACAAAACCAACCGAACAACCAACAACAGCAACAGCTCCAACAAGCGGTACAAGCCGCAGAACAAGCTGTGCAACAAGCTCAACAAAGCGCAAATCCACAACAGCTTCAGCAGGCACAGCAAGAGCTTCAACAAGCACAACAACAAGTTCAACAAGCTCAAGCACAACCTCAAGCAGGGGCTCAAGCTAATGCTCAACAAAACCAACAGTTCCAACAAGCACAACAACAACCTCAAGCTACTAACCAAGCCCAACAAAATAAAAATCAGTAAAGTACGAGTACAAATACAAACGAAATAACAGTTGTCTAATCTACTGGAAAATAAAAGAATGTTAAAAATATGGTATGGTTATAATAAGCGAGAGGGTCGACAGGTATATCAAATCTGATCGGCTCTTTATTTTGCACTTGTTTTCTATGCAAAAAACATTCCGCTTTCAAAAGGAGGCTTTAAAATTGCAGGAGTGGATACGGTTTCTTGATGTGAACGCGCCTCGTATTCTTCAATTGACAATCGAACATGCAATGCTTGTCGGGTTAGCAATCATTGTCGCACTTATTATAGGGGTCCCGTTAGGAATTTACTTGACCACAAATGAATATCTAGCAGGAACGGTTCTACAAGTGGCTTCTATCACGTTAACGATTCCGAGTATTGCTCTGTTCGGTGTGATGATCCCCGTCTTTTCAATGATTAATCAAGGTATTGGATTTGTTCCGGCCTTTGTCGCTTTGGTTCTTTATTCACAGCTTCCGATTATTCGAAATACATACACGGCTATTAAAAATGTTAGTCCTGAAATGCGTGATGCAGCAGTCGGAGTTGGTATGAAGACCTATCAACGTCTACTACGTGTTGAAATTCCGAATGCCCTCCCTGTAATCATGGCAGGTATACGCACTGCTGTCGTTTTAAATATCGGGATCGGTGTTATTGCCGCTTATATAGGTGCAGGAGGATTGGGTGTTTTAATAACACAGGGGATTAGTCGTGGAGACAACTACTTGATCATAAGCGGTTCGCTGGCTGTCGCTTTTCTTGCTATGATTGCTGACGGAATTTTATTATTGATTCAAAAACGGTATACACCAAAGGGCATAGCTAATTAATACGAAGAGGTGAAAAGATGATAACGTTCGATCATACGACAAAAACATATGAAGGCGGTGTTACTGCTGTCAACAATGTTGATTTTACCGTTGAAGAAGGAAGTATTGTCGTTTTGTTAGGGCCTTCTGGATGTGGCAAAACTACACTGTTGAGAATGGTCAACCGTCTTGAGTCTATTACGGATGGAAGGATTATCATTGACGGCCAAAATTCGATGGAACTGAATCAAATTGAATTAAGAAGAAAGATTGGGTACGTCATTCAGAGTAACGGGCTATTTCCGAATATGACGATTGAAGAAAATGTGATGATCGTTCCTGATTTATTGGGATGGAGCAAGAAGGAAAAACGTGATCGGTTCCACACGTTGATGGAACTTATCGGCCTAAATCCAAAAGAATATCGAAAACGTTACCCTCACGAACTATCTGGCGGTCAACAGCAGCGGATAGGTGTTGTTCGAGCACTTGCAGCCGATCCGCCAGTCATGCTAATGGATGAACCGTTTGGTGCATTGGATCCGATCATTCGTGAAAAAATTCAAGAGGAATTCTTACAGATTCAAAGGGAAGTGAAAAAGACGATCTTATTTGTCAGCCATGATATTGATGAGGCGATTAAAATGGCGGACAAAATCGTACTATTACGCGGAGGGGAAATTATGCAGTTCGACACTCCTTCAGAGATGTTGGCCCATCCCAAAAATGACTTTGTAGTGCAATTCTTTGGCAAAGATCGTGCTATAAGAAGTCTTAGTTTACACACGGTTAAGGATTTACAGGACAATATTGGCCTAGTGGATTTTGATGAAACGATTCATGATACTAAGACGATCAATATCAATCAGGATTTACGAAATACCTTGTCTATGTTAATGAATCAGGAAGCAGATCAAGTCATTGTCACGGATAATAATGATCACAAACTAGGTGCCGTCACGATTGATCTTGTACAAAAGTACCTTCATTTCGAAATCAAGGGAAAGCCTGCTGCCTCCCAGAAAGGGTGATTTGGTGAACACTAAGAAATTAATCGGTAATATTGTTCGGTATGGTTTATATGCGCTGGTGATCATCTTCTTCATCTGGGCGATTCAAAATCAATACTTCAACAATATTTTCAGCCAATCCAGCACGTTTATCGTTCTCTTGACACAGCATATTCAACTTGTACTTGTTTCTTCCATACTAGCTGTTGCGATATCGGTGCCTGCGGGTATTATCATCACGAGGCAAAGGTTCAGGCGGGCTGAATGGCTTGTTTCAAACACCGTAAATTTCGGGCAAACAATCCCAAGTCTTGCTGTACTTGCGCTAATGATTAGTATTCTTGGCATTGGCTTCAAAACTGCTGTATTTGCGTTATTCATTTATTCCCTTTTGCCTATCTATCGTAATACAGTTGCCGGTATTGATTCCATTGACGAAGATCTCATCGATGCTGCTAAAGGAATGGGGATGAAGCCCTCTCAGATATTGTTTCGGATCGAATTGCCTAATGCTGCTTATTCCATCTTGGCAGGTATACGTACAGCTGTTGTATTAAACATTGGAACAGCAGCCCTTGCCTATGTAGTCGGCGGTGGTGGATTAGGCGTATGGATTTTCACTGGTATTCAATTGTTCGATAATGGCTACCTGATCTCCGGTGCTGTTCCTGTTACCTTAATGGCTATAATGGCCGATTACATACTTCGAGGAGTAGAGCACATTGTTGTTCCAAAAGGTACGAGACGATCGCAATCTGCAGAAACATAGGATAGGAAGTGGTGGAAGGGTGAAAAATGCGCTCAAATGGTTGACGTTATTCTTAATACTTGCTATGACAAGTGCGTGTTCTGGCTTTGGTATCGGAGGTAAACAAATAACGGTTGGCGGTAAAAATTTTACAGAGCAATACTTACTTTCTGAGATGACCGGTTTCTTGTTAACTGAGGAAGGATTTACGGTAAAGCAAATGAACAATCTTGGAAGTACGGTCGTTCGTACAGCATTAAAAAATGAACAAGTTGATATGATGTGGGAATATACCGGGACTGCGCTAATAACCTACATGGGAGCAGAACCTATAGCCGATCCGCAAAAGGCTTTTCAAAAAGTAAAAAAACTGGATGCGAAGCGTGGTATTCACTGGATGAATATGTCTCAAGTTAACAACACATATGCACTTGTTATGAATAGTGATCAGGCAAACGAACTAGGGATCAAAACCATTAGTGATTTAGCAGCCTATGTAAAGGAGCATCCCGGGGAGTTGACGATGGCATCTGATGCAGAATTTGCTAACCGGCCCGATGGTTTGCCTGGGGTAGAAGAGAAATATGGCTTTGAATTTGGTCCTGGTCAAATTAAACAGATGGAGCTGGGTCTAACCCAACGAGCTCTAAATAATGGACAGGTTGATGTTTCCGTTGCCTTCGAGACGGATGCAACGATCAAAGCTTACGATCTAGTTGTTCTAGAAGATGACCGACAATTCTTCCCTCCTTACCGTGCAGCGGTTGCAATTAATCAGGAGGTGTATGAAAAGTACCCCGAAATTAAAGAAATCACAAAACCATTGGCGGTGAAATTAAACAGCGACATCATGCGAGAACTAAACTATAAGGTTGATGTCGAGGGAAAGAGTGTTTCAGTTGTAGCTCATGAATGGCTAGTGGAAAATGGATTATTGAATAATGATTGAAATATGATATATATATAACCTGCAGACAAACGCATCTTATGAGGAAAAAGGAAAATGACCGATAAGACGTATTGATTAGGTCGGGATAAATGGAAAAGAAGGTGCAATGACCGGGGGAAACACTGTAGACTCCTGAGGACAAACGTTGTCAGGTAGGGGAGGTAAGTTTAGGGGGAATATACGTAAATTATTCCGTAAAGGGGCTGACTTTAAGGACTTAAATTGTCCTTTTAAGATCACCTCTTCTTTTGTTTCATAAAAGAAAGAATTACTCCCAAGAAAGCTTAATTTGTTTTTGAGCTTTTAAATCGTGTTATAAAATTCATTAAGTAGCGACAAAAATGTACCCAAAACGAATGATGATGATTAAAAGAATTGACATGCATATATAAAACCATGAACTTGGCAGCTTGGTTGATAATTAACACTCCATACTGGTGTAAGCTTATAAGTTACTCATATGCTAAAAACATGTCGAGGCAGACTCCAACTATTCCAGAAAAACATTCACAAAACAATAAATGGGGAGTATAATTACATTGACTGATTAGTCAACCAATAAAATGAATTTTAGATTATAAGAAAATATGCTAGTTAACCAAATTGTGGAGTGGATCTAAATTATGGCCCCAAGAAATGAAGAACAAAATAAACAAATCAAAGATGAGCGTAGGGAACAAATCTTACAAGCTGCTCTAAAAGTATTTTCTAGAAGGGGGCTTGCGGCAACGAAAATAAGTAAAATTGCAAACGAAGCTGGTTTAAGCCACGGCTTGGTTTATCATTATTTCAGTTCGAAGGATGAAATTTTTACAATGCTTGTAGAAAGAGCACTAGATGGTTCGAAAATGGTTGTAGATGATGCCATTAAACAGAATTTACCCCCTTTGGATCAACTCCGGTGGTTAACGGAAGCCATTCTAAAAGGAATTTCCGATGATGGGGCTTATTTTTATATAATCATGGTTCAAGCTTTTACATCCGACGCCGTACCAGAACAAGTAAAAGCAATGGTTAAGTCCAAATCCCCCTCTATTCTTGAAGGGATCATACCGATTATTATTTCGGGGCAACAGGCGGGTCAAATCATTAAAGATAATCCCACTAAGCTCGCTGGTAGTTATTTTGCGTTCATCCAAGGAATCGCGATACAGCAAGTCCAACAAACAGATAAATTGGTACTACCCGATACTGAACTCATTTTAAGAATGTTCAAATCGTGATTCACACTAATAGAAAGGTGGAGGACATTTGAATAAGAATATCGATGTGTTAGTCATCGGCTCTGGTCAAGCGGGGCTTACGATGGGATATTATCTGCAACAAACTAAGCGATCATTTGTTTTAGTTGATGCTTGTAACCAAATTGGAGATGTGTGGAGAAACCGATACGATTCCCTTGTATTATTCAGTCCGCGAAATTATAGTTCTTTGCCTGGAATGACAATGCCAGGTAATCCTGAAGGTTTTCCTACAAAAGATGAATTTGCTGATTACTTAGAGCGTTTTGCCAAGTATTTTTCTATCCCAGTTCAATTAAATACAAAGGTGGAAAGGTTAGAACAGGTAGATGGTAAATACAAAGCGATAACATCTAATGGAACCTTTATGGCCACGAACGTGGTGGTTGCGACAGGTCCTTTTCAGAAGCCTGTTATACCTAAAGTAAAGGGGATCGATTCCAAACGTATTTTTCAAATCCACTCATCGGAATATCGCAGACCTTCACAGCTTCCTAAAGGGTCGGTGTTGGTTGTCGGGGGTGGAAACTCCGGGACGCAAATTGCAGCAGAGCTTTCTAAAAATCGGCAAGTATACTTGTCTACGGGACATGAGATTATATTTATACCACACCGAATATTAAACCGCAGTATATTCTGGTGGCTAGATACCTTAAGGTTCTCCAAAATTTCCGTTGATGCAAAATTGTCACAGTTCCTAAAGAAAACCGAACCAGTTATCGGCATGGAATTAAAGTCATTAATAGCAAGTGGTATGGTGAAAATAAAGGAAAGAACGATTTCCATTCATGATCAAGAAATAAAGTTTCAAGATGGTGCGAAGATAAAAGTGGACAGCATTATCTGGGCTACTGGATTTGATTTTGACTTTAGTTGGATATCTATTCCTGGAGTATTAGATCATAACAAACCAATCCATCAAAGGGGGGTCAGTCCTGTTAAGGGAATTTTCTTCTTGGGATTACCTTGGCTCTCCCGAGTAGGCTCTGCTCAAATTAACGGGTTGAAGCATGATGCTAAGTTTTTGAGTAAGTACCTTAATTAGTATGAACTAAAGCACACACGAACGATGATGTGCTTTTTTCTTTGTCTATAACTATTGTGGTTGTTGCAAATTGCACTAGTATCGATGCAATCTGTACAGCACCTCTTAATAAAAAGGCACTTCGAGCAGCCTATTAAAAAGTCTTCTTGATATACAATAATGATAATTACAACCAAAAAACATTTTTATTTTTTAAGAAAAAATCCTTTTTTTACAATTAATGTTCCAATATATGCTACTATGGGAATATAAATAATAGGAGAAGAAATTAATATGATGGAAGCTCTTTATAGCCCTCAAGGAAGGGCAGTAAGTTCAATGGTTTCAACATTTGGTTCTGGAATTCTTTGTGGTGCAGTTATTACTGATATCACTGTAGAAGGAAAGATACATTGGAGTCTGCTTTTACAATCAAGTGTTGCTGGGATAACATTAGTTTTCTTTCTTATTTTATTAACCTATTATATTGGTATGTTTAGGATCGATATCATAAACGACGCAGTTTTAAAAGATTATCAAGACCAAGATGTGCTTATCGCAATGATGAGAAAAGGACAAATGAAACATTTAATGAAATATGCTACTAAGCAAGCTAAATTAGGTAACTTGGATCAACTACATTCTATTGATAAATTTTTGAAAGGGGAGTATGGAGATGAGCCAACCTCTTATGACAAGCCAGGCAAAGGCAAAGATACAGACTTTAGCTAAAAATCCATCATTCCGAATTTCCTTGGAAAAATTCCTGAAAATTTCTGAAATGTATACAAATACTCATAACAAAGTTCCTAGTTACAATGTTATGAGAAGGCCTTTTAGGAATATGTTAAATAAAATTCAAAATGTAGATAATCTCTATATATTTCGTGATAAAAACACTAGGTTTATCTTTACTTTAGATAAAGGCAAGGATGATGAAGAAACGGCAATTCTTTTAGATGTTCTAGATAAGCAAGAGGTTAGATCATATCTAAAGGAGATAAATAATCCAATTTTAAGGTAACCTTAGAAATGTTTTTTGCAAAATAAGTCTAATGAAAGAGCGCACCGTAATTTCCGTTGTCTTTTCCAATTCAAATTAATATAACGATCTAAAGTCTTGGTCTTCAATATGATTTATCCATTGGCTTGTTTTATTGGAACTAAACAGCAAGAGTTGACGCTTATGAGTCAGCTCTTTTTCATTGTTTATTTTTACCCGGTACAGTCATTTCTCCTATGAAGATAAGTTCTAGTTTTTCACGGACTATCGCCACTATGCTTTATTCAAGGGCTATTTCACTAGATGTTTTTACCTAAAATAAGCAAAAGGATTCAAGGTAAGAACTTAGTGATAATAGAATTACCTAATGAAGAAGAAAAAGGAGGAATTATGTGAACATTCAACGTACAACAAAGCGGATTTTGCAAGGAATTGCCGCTGGTAGTTTGATAATGGGATTAGCTCTTTCCAGCATCTGCTGCTCAGCCTAATGTAACAAAGGGTAATCTGGAGCATCAGGGTGCATATGTACCTTCTGAAGCACCAATTATCACATCACAGGAGAAGCCGTTTACTGTCCAAAAGCTAAAGAAACATGAAAATTCACTTGGACCAGCCAAACCCTCCTACGTAATGGATGTGGATTACAACTCAACGACACACTAGGTTAAAGGAACACTTGAAGTGACATTTAGAAACAACATCAAGAACAATTTAAGTGAATTGTACTTTAATCTCTGGGGGAATGCGGAAGTATTTGAGGAAAATGGCGGGAGAATGGATGTATCGAAAATAAAAGTGAACGGGAAAAAAGCGGACTTTGAAGTAAATGATACGGCTTTACATATTCATCATCTATCATTACAAAAGAATAAAAAGGCTACCGTAACCATGGATTTTGAAGTCAGCCTGCCTGAGCAACAGGACCGCTTCGGTTGGGATGGAGATACGGTTTCATTTGGAAACTGGTTCCCTATTCTTGCAGTATATGATGATGAAGGCTGGAATGTTGACCCCTAGTTATCCATACGGAGAGTCGTTCTATTCTCTATCAGGAAAGTATGATGTGACGGTTACGACGGACAAAAACCAGGTAATCGCCGCTACCGGAGAAGAAATCGGGAAACCGGTTATCAAAGGCAATAAGGCGACCCACCGATATAAAGCCTCTGATGTTCGAGATTTTGCAATGGAGATGAATCCAAATTACCGTGTGATCTCGTCTAAAGTGAAGGGTATTAAAGTGAATGTTTATTATTCTGAGGAGCATTCTAAATATGCAGCCGCTCTTCTAGAATCAGGAATTGACAGCCTTGCTCTCTTCAGTGAGAAATTTGGCAAGTATCCATGGCCTGAGCTTGATATCGTTACGATGGAAGGCTGGTTCGGTGGAATGGAATATCCTCAGCTTGTCATGATCAGCCCTGCGGGGGACCGTCCACTTGATTGGGCGAAATCAGTGAATGCCCATGAAATTGGACATCAATGGTTTTATGGAATTATCGGTAACAACGAATATGACGAACCTTGGCTTGATGAATCGTTTGCAAGCTATGCCGCAGCATTGTATGACGGTGATTTAAATGAATTAAAAGTAGCTCCTCACGCTGATTCCTATTACCACTTATCAAGCCAGATTTCAGATTTCACTGACCGCGCTGATGAGGGTGGAATAAATGCCTACTATTCTATCAATAAAGTCGAGAGTACCCCATCCTCAAGGAATGAAAAGACGGTACCCAATGAGTAGGGTGGGGGTAAATCGACTTCGACCAGAGTTGGTGTATACCATCCTTGAATCCGACTTCCACTGTTCTCGATTCTGTGATACAATTGAGGGGAACGAATGTTCTGATTCAAAAAGGAGGTGATTCAAATGGCAATACAATGTCCCACAGTGGCATACACCACGCAACAAATCTGGATCAAGCCAGGGCATCGGTTGTATCGCTACTTTCAAGCGTCCTGCCAAAACGCCAAGAACATGCATAATATGGTGAATTTTTTTATCCGCCAAGTGTATACCGGCCTAACAAGTGAAAAAGCGTTGCATCCACTCCAAACAGAAGTACTGGAAACCATTCATCGAAATTTGGACAAGATGAATAACCAACAACGGAACGCCTTTCAGGGGAGACTCGTAAAAGAAAAGACAAAACCTGTTGATCAGCAGAAAAAGGTAACCTGTAATCTGTTTCAAGCTCCTACTAGGGAACGCCCCTATGTCCATTATAACTTCTTAAATAGCCTATTTCTTATCATTAAACAGCCGGATTATCTTGCTTTGCCCACCCAAAGCAGTCAATGGGTCATGAAAACGGTGTTTCAAAACTGGAAAAGTTTTCATGCCAGTTTGAAAGACTACAAACTTCATCCTGAAAAGTACAAGGCGAGACCACGCATTCCCAACTACTGTCGTTCTTCAGAAAAAGAAGTCCTTTTTACCAACCAAGATTGTGTCATAAAAGCGTACAAATACTTAAAGTTCCCGAAAACCAAAGACCGATTAAACATCGGGAAGCTAGGTGGATCTGGAAAACTGATGCAGGTTCGGGTGATCCCGAAATATGGTCGGTATGTTGTGGAACTCGTGTTCAAAATGGAGAATGCGATTGAATCCAAGCAACACTCCACTGGTACCATCATGGCACTTGACCTGGGGATCACCAATCTCGTTTCCGGGGTGACCAATACAGGTGCAACACCCTTCCTCATAAAGGGGAATCGGATCAAATCGATCAACCACTATTACAATAAGCGAGTAGCTCATTACAGAGCCATTCTTCGCCATGGAAAAGCTCTGAAAGAAGGAGCCCACACCTCAAGACGATTGGAACGCTTACACCAAATCCGATACCGAAGACTCAAAGATTTGTTTCATAAAGCGAGCCATACGATTGTGAATCTTGCCTTAAACGAAAAGGTAGACACCATCATCATTGGCCAAAATAAAGATTGGAAACAGGAAGTAAACATGGGAAAACGTCAAAATCAAGCCTTTGTCAGTATTCCCCATTCCTTGCTCATCACCATGATCACCTACAAAGCTCAACAGTATGGGGTTAACGTCATCACAACGGAAGAGTCGTACACGTCGAAAGCCAGTTTTTTAGATGATGATCCTATTCCTGTTTGGGATGAAGTGAAGTCTCCACCTGTATTTTCAGGAAGACGGGTGAAGCGGGGTTTGTATCGAGCATCTACGGGTGTACACGTGAATGCAGACCTCAACGGAGCAGCCAATATTTTAAAAAAGGCGATTCTCCAATTTTTCAGAGAGCGAGCCGCTTCCCTCCGGTTGGTGAATGTGTGGCAACCCACTGTCTTCTAAAAAAGAAGTGCCAAAGGCAAGACCAATGGCATAGAGGGGCTGGGCGTAATCAGGTCGCCAATGTGTCAGCTCCACTAACGTTAAGAGTCCCTTTACCTTTAGGTCGATACGTTAGAAACCCCCACTTCAAGGAAGCCCTATGGCAGAGTAAGTGGCGGGAGTATTCATGATCTATGGTTATGGAGCAAGTACGTAAAATGATTTACGTCAGCACCTTGGAGACGAAGCGTTTTACGAAGCTATGAAACGTTACTTTAAACAGCAAAAATTCGGTGTATCAACAACTAGAGAATTTATTTCTTCGATGGAAAAATCGACAAATCGTGATTTACTGCCGTTTTTTGAAGATCACCGTGTGTTTCTTTCAGATCAGGAGTTATTAAAGAAATCAACAAAGAAAAAGGCAGTCTCATAATCGATTGAGACTGCCTTTAAAGTAAGGTTAAAGTTAGCTAGAGTTCACTAACTATTGATTCAGGGTGTATAAATATAAAACGTAATCTGTCTGAATGCCTGTATGACCAAATTGATGTAGCATTGCCGATATATTCCCACGATGATATGTCCCATGGTTAACGACATGTTGTACAATATCAGAGTAGCGAGTAGTTAGCGAACCATAAAACGTACTTTTGAGCAGTAAGGAGATATCAAATGGAATCTAAATACGAAAAATTGATTAAATGGATAGAAGATATAAAGGTTCGAAATCATAGCTCTGCAGCAGCATTACTGATTTTAAAGGATAATAAGGTAGTATTAGAACATTATAGTGGACAACATTCAAATACTGAAGGAGCTATTCCAATCACAGCCAATTCGCGGTTTAATGTGGCTTCCTCGAGAAAGAGTTATTTAGGACTAGCCATTGCCTATGCCCTATACGAAGGCAAGATTGGTAGCTTAGATGACCTAGCTACACAATATTTTCATGATTATGATGATGAATTACTAGCTCAAACCACCATAAGACATTTAGTTACTCATTCGCATGGGCTTGACGAAGATGAAAATGGAATGGTATATAGAGAATTCGAACCCGGCGAAGGTTGGGCTTATAGAGGAATCAACGTTAAAATGATGACACAGCTCGTTGAGAAACTTTACAATAAGAGTTTCCCACAATTATTAAAAGAAAGAGTCTTTGCCCCGTTAAATTTCACCAGAACAGCATGGGAAACAGTCGAACATGAAAATCTAGTAAAGGTCATTGTCAACCCTAACAAAGAAGGAGAATATAAATTAGGTTCAACTAATAATGGTATGGAATCCAATCTTTATGTTACGACAAAAGAGTTCGGTTATTGGGGCAATCTACATTTAAATAAAGGTTATATAAATGGAAAACAGGTGGTCCCCAGAGAAGTCATTGAATTGGCAACACAAGTACATAGTCCACCATTGATTGATCAACAGTTACCGCGTAATGGACTTTTCTGGTTTGTACAAGATATCCCAAGAGATAAAAGCGAATTGGGGAATCGAGTACCAAAGGGTTCTTATCAAATTCTAGGAGTCACAGGTCCTACTTTATTGGTTATTCCTGAACACAATATAGTAGTAGCAAAGATGTATAATAAGCGTTATAACTACGGAAACGATAACTACCTTTATTATTTAAAAGAGTTTAGCAATTTGGTTGCCGATACTTTTGAATAGGAAAAATCCTTTAACAATTAGCCATCAACTATGAGCTGAAGGTTAAATAGACATCCTGGATGAAACGTTGATAATCCATATCTAAAGCAATAAAAGAAAAGTCATTTTTACTGGGATCTATAATTGGGCGATCTCTAAAATCTGCAATCGAAATTCCTTTTCCAAGTGGTGAAGTATCAATAATTTGGACATTTCGTTGAATAGACGAAAAAAGGTGAGGATTAACTACCGCATTCATCGCGACCAAATCATGCAAAGGTGCTCCATAAAGGTTGGGGCGCTGCCTTTGATAAAAGGTGTAATAGTATTGAAAAGTGCTTACTAAAAATTGACCAACCGATTCCTCCATTTTTTGGGTAATCGTTTGTACGATGTCAGGTGTAAAGATTGCTTTATGGGTAACATTTAAAGGGAAAAGCCGAACAGATAAAGGGCTGGAGTGGTTAAAAACAATACTTGCAGATGTAGGATCTGCAAAAAAATTCGCTTCCGCATAGGGCGTCACATTGCCTGGTACTAAAAAGGCTCCTCCCATGATGTAAATGTTCTGGACCAGACTCAAAATTTCAGGGTGTAAAAGAAAAGCTACAGATAATGAGGTTAATCTTCCAATGTTTACGATCGTTACAGGAGTACTGGACTGCGTAAGAAGCGTAATTACATTACTGAAATTATACAAGTCTTTAGGCTGTTGTTGGGGAATAATCGTACCAAACCCTTCAACCCCATGAACATAAGGATAATAGACGGGTTCGTCACCTAAAATCGGCCGACTTGCCCCACTGATAATTGGAATATTCTCTTGTCCCAATAATGATAATACGTATTGTGTATTTCGAATTGTACGGTCACGCTGGACATTACCGTAGCCTGCTACCACCCCAATCAAATTGATTTGAGGGTGTCGTAGTGCATAGATAAGAGCGAATGTGTCATCAATACCGGAATCGGTGAACAAGAGGACATTCATATCTTCACTCCTTAAAATTTCTAGTTCCTAATAAGAAGTTTATAACGGAGTGAGTGTGAATATGTCTAGACGGGTATGTAAGTCTGTTTTTACACGTTTAAAAAGTATAAAAGTTTGCGGCATGGATGTAATGTCCAGCTTCAGCGCCCAACCACTTGGATCACTTCAGGCCTTCTGCGGCGGCAACACACTGAAGTACTCCATGTATATTCCCACGCAGGGCCGAACTTGTTTGGGCCGAGCCTCCTCGTCGGTCTTCCAGTGACCTTCGTGGCTAAGCAGGGCGCTTACGCTTTTCTTAAATCTAGCAGACATGATTATCTAATATTATGTTTGAAAAACGATCAGAACCCTGTTATAATGATGCAAATGGAACCGGTTCCATTGGTCGGTTTTGAATAAAGTAGGATGGTAAAATGACATGGAAAAACCACAATTACCTCGAGTGACGATAAAAGATGTAGCTCTAAAAGCAGGTGTTTCAAAAACGACGGTTTCAAGGTATTTAGGAGGCAATTATAAGGAAATTGCACCCAAAACAAGAAAGCGGATTGAGGACACGATTGCTTCATTAAATTACAGACCTAATATTATGGCGCGCGGGCTCAAAAGAAATACAAGCAATTTAATTGGCATGGTCGTAGCTGATATCAGTAATCCATATACCACAGCTATCATGCGGGGAGCTGAGGATATCTGTAATCAAAACGGATATAACTTGCTGGTCTGCAATACAGATAATGATCCGGAAAAGGAAAACGATTACATTTCTATGCTTCAAGCCCATCGAATTGATGGATTAATTATCAATACAACTGGTAGGAATAATGAAGCTCTAAAGGACCTTGCTCATGATGATATCCCTGTTGTCCTAGTGGATAGAAAAGTTCCTAGTTTAGAATATGACACAATCGGAGTCGAAAACCATCGAGCAGTTACGGATGCAATGCACCATTTAATCGAACAAAATTTTGACCGGATTGCCTTTTTTACAGAGCCCTTGGCAGGAGTGAGTACAAGAAAAGAAAGAGCTGCAGCCTTTGAACAGGTGCTAAGAGCAAATGGTCATCCTAGTTGTCAAGACATATATGAAGTTGATTTAAGTAGCGAAGGCTCTTTAATGGATAAATTATTATTTTTTCTAGAAGAATCCAAGGGTCAAACGAAGGCGATATTTGCTGTTAATGGTGTCGTTCTATTACAACTTGTCATTGCGTTACAACAGTTAAACCTATCGATTCCTAAGGATCTGGCTTTACTGGGTTTTGACAATCCCGAATGGGCTCTCGCTGTAGGATCTGGAATAACCACGATCGAACAGCCGACGTATGAAATTGGGACAGCCGCAATGGAGTCCATTTTACAAAAGATAAAAGGGAATAAAACCTTTTCGCAGTATACATCTTTTTCCGCCAGACTTATTATTAGGGGCTCAACAACGAATAATTAAAGAGGTCTTCAAAATTGAAGGTCTTCTTTAAAAATATAAAATGGAACCGGTTCCAAAATCACGGATTACAATCCTAGAAAATTTTAAAGAAGGATAAGTCTTAGTCCCCCTTAAAAGGGATGACCTAAAAGTCCTTGTCTTATACCATTCTTAACGTGTAGTTCAAAATGGAACCGGTTCCGTAAAATTTAAAAAGGAGTACACCATGGAAAACATCATTGTCACTTTAAATTCCTTTGACACAAAAGAAGTCATGAAAAAAGGTCAGGGGCATTTCCTGCCGCTCATTGCTCAATCAGGTGCAAAAGGAGCTGAAATAAGAAAAGAACTGTTTGCAGATGAACGTTTTTCATTAAAAACGCTTCGGGAAGAAATAGAAGAATTAAACTTATTTTCGATCTATTCTGCACCTGTTGAATTATACGATCAATTAGGAAATATTAACGAAGAGGCGATTAAATTGATTGTCTCGGAGGCGGTTAAACTCGGTGCTACCATAGTGAAATTTTCGTTAGGTCACTATGATCCTCAATCATCTAGCACTGATCATTTAAAAGAATTGCTTACCACTCTGCAAATTGAGAAGCATCAATTAGTAGTGACAATAGAAAATGATCAGACTGAGCATGGCGGAAACCTTAAAAGAATTCAACATTTCTTCAAGGAAACAATGAAAAGGGAAGTACCGGTAAAAATGACCTTTGATGTTGGTAATTGGATGTATACCGGAGAAGATGTATGGTTGGCAACAAAAGCGCTATCCGAGTATGTCGTCTATTTACATTTTAAACATGTGGAACATCATGATAACAAGCTAGTTACTTTATCTTTGCCTGAACAGGATTCTTCTGGATGGCGGAAACTTATACAATCTTTTCCTAACGATATTTTGCGTGCAATTGAATTTCCTTTACAAGATCAAGAGGTAAGTAGGTATGTGTCACTTTTAGCAAATGTATAGAGGGGTAGTTCAAAAAGTCCGGTAAAAATAGCTGTCGAATTTCTTCGTTGCTCGTTCTCTTCGGACTTGCACACGGACGTGCTGACTTCGACGTTTTCACAGGACGTGAAGTAGTTAGTCGAAGTTCCATATGTACCTGCGTCTACAAGCGTATTCTTGAATGTAAGCTTCCTCGGTACAACTCGTAGTGTTTATGCAAGTACCGCTCGTCGTTCCGGTCCTCAAGACTTTTCGCGCCTCGAACTTCTCGGCTCTTTTTATCCTCCTTTTTGAACACGTATTAGAGAGGGAGTATGTTTATGAAAAATATAGATGTCTTAACCTTTGGAGAGGCGATGGCAATGTTTATCGCGGATGAAATAGGCGAATTGCATAAGATCTCACATTTTACACGAAGTCTTGCTGGTGCTGAGACCAATGTAGCAATTGGACTAGCAAGGTTAAATTACAAAGTGAGCTGGCTCAGTAAAGTTGGAAACGATCCTTTTGGTCAGTATGTTCTTGAAGCTCTTCAACATGAAAAAGTCGATACATCAGTAGTGGGAATCGATAACCATCATGCAACTGGATTTCAACTAAAGTCAAAAGTAACAGAAGGGGATCCAAGTGTTCATTACTTCCGGAAAAATTCAGCAGCGAGCACGTTGTCTATTGAGGATTTTAAGAATGTGGAAGTTGGTGATGCTAAGCATTTGCATATGACGGGGATTCCACCAGCACTATCAAACGCAACTAGAGAGTTTGCTCACTTTATGATGGATACGATGAAAAAACATAGGAAAACCGTTTCGTTTGATCCTAATTTACGGCCGAATCTATGGGGGTCAGAAGAAGAAATGGTAGACGAAATTAATAAGTTAGCATTTAAAGCCGACTGGGTTTTGCCTGGTATTAGTGAAGGAGAGATTTTAACAGGGTATAAAATGCCTGAAGATATCGCTGATCTTTATCTTGATAAGGGGGTGAAACTCGTTGTCATTAAGTTAGGAACCAAAGGTGCATACTTAAAAACTTCCGATGGGATTTCAGAACATGTACCTGGATTTGATGTAAAAGAAGTTGTCGATACAGTGGGTGCTGGTGATGGATTTGCGGTTGGTGTAATCAGTGGATTACTGGATGGTTTAACCGTTCCGGAATCCGTCAAGAGAGGAAATGCGATTGGTGCCCTTCAGGTTCAGTCGCCTGGAGATAGTGATGGACTGCCAAACCGGGAAAAATTGGGTGATTTTATGAGTAAAGGGGAGTGTTTAAGACGATGAAGACAAACGATCGATTAGCGACAAGAAGCCGTTGGCTAAGATTGATTCCAATCGCCTTTATAACGTATAGTCTAGCTTATCTTGACCGTGCCAACTACGGGTTCGGTGTGGCAGGTGGAATGGGTGACGAATTAAACATAACTGCAACGGTTTCTTCATTCTTGGCATCTTTATTCTTTTTAGGTTATTTCTTCTTTCAAATTCCTGGTGCAATCTATGCGGAAAAGAAAAGTGCTAAGAAGCTTGTTTTCTGGTCATTAATTCTATGGGGCGGATTGGCAACGGCAACAGGTCTTGCTACAAATGTCGCCTGGCTTTATCCGATTCGATTCTTTTTAGGGGTTGTGGAAAGCGCTGTCATGCCAGCGATGCTTGTCTTTTTAAGTGGCTGGTTTTTAAAAGCAGAACGTTCCCGTGCTAATACGTTTTTAATTTTAGGTAATCCAGTAACTGTTCTTTGGATGTCTATCCTTTCAGGTTATTTATTAAAAGCCCTCGACTGGCGCTGGATGTTTATTCTAGAAGGGATTCCCGCAATTTTATGGGCTTTCATCTGGTGGGCACTTGTTAATGACCGGCCGAAAGAGGCAAAATGGCTGACTGATGAACAGAAGAAAAACCTTGAAGATGAAATGAAAAAGGAACAAGTAGGGATGAAACCTGTGAAAAATTATCGTGAAGCCTTTAAATCCAAAAAGGTTGTCCTGCTTTGCTTTCAATATTTCTTCTGGAGTATTGGGGTTTATGGATTTGTTATGTGGCTTCCTTCAATTATTTCGAATGCGTCAAAAATGGATATTGTAGCAACAGGCTGGCTTTCTGCGGCACCATACGTTCTTGCCGTTGTAGGTATGTTATTAGTGTCTCACTACTCAGACAAAACGTTAAACCGAAAAAGCTTTGTATGGGTATCCTTATTAATTGGTGCAATCGCATTCTATGGCTCATATGTAGTTGGAACATCCAACTTCTGGTTATCATTTGTACTGTTAGTGATCGCTGGTGGAGCGATGTATGCGCCATATGGGCCGTTCTTTGCCATCATTCCAGAAATTCTCCCACGTAACGTTGCAGGTGGAGCAATGGCATTAATTAATAGTATGGGTGCTTTAGGATCGTTCGTGGGTGCTTACTTTGTTGGATACCTGAATGGAGCAACTGGCGGACCAAGTGCTTCTTACATCTTTATGGCTGGTTCTCTTGTACTATCTGTAATCTTTACGCTGCTCGTAAAAACAAAAAATGAAGAATCAATTAAACAAATGGAGACGCAAACACTATGAACATTCAACTCGCACTAGATAGACTTTCAATTGAAGAGGCTGTATCTATAACAAGAAAAGTGGCACCTTATATAGATTGGATCGAAGTTGGGACTTCTTTAATTAAAGAGTTTGGCATGGAAAGTGTTCGGAGTTTGAAAAGAACCTTTCCTGATAAAAAGATCGTTGCTGATATAAAAACGTTTGATAATGCTGTTTATGAATTTGAGCTCTGTTTTTCAGCAGGAGCTGATATCGCAACGGTTATCGGGGCAGCTCCACTTGTTTCGATCGAGGCATGCCTTGAAGTAGCGAATCGACATGGTAAGCAAGTTATGATTGATTTGCTTAACACGTCCAAAGAGCAGCTCGATGTTTTAAGTAAATATGAGGATGTTATTGTATGTGCTCATTTAAGTAAAGATCAGCAGGAAAGAGGAGGGGAAAACGGAAACAGCGGTTTACATGTTCCATCCTTTCCCGGTAAATCGGTTAAAGTAGCGGTTGCTGGCGGTATTACGATTGATTCTTTTACAAAGATCATCAAGGAAGGTAACCCCCATGTTGTTATCATTGGATCTGGCATAACGAAGGCGGATAACCCGATGGACGCTGCGAAAACATTTTACGAGATGGCAAACCAATATAAGGAGCATAACCATGAATGAGTTAAACATGATCTTAAATGAAATAAAACATGTATTAGAGCAAGTAGAATCCAGACTGATAGGAAGTGTAGCCCAGCAGTTACAATCAGTAAATCGAATCTTTGTGGTAGGAGAGGGACGATCAGGTTTCATGGCCAAGTCCTTTGCGATGCGCCTCATGCATTTAGGTGCACACGTGTATGTCGTCGGAGAGACAATTACTCCATCACTCCAAACAGGAGATGTCGTCGTGGCCGTTTCTGGGTCTGGAACAACAAAGAGTGTCGTTAATACGGTAAAAAAGGCAAGGGATCTAGACTGCTCGGTTGTTAGTATTACGACAAAAACGGATTCGGAATTAGCGTTGAATTCAACACTTATTGCTCACATTCCTGCTGCTACAAAGTTTCGGAGAGAAGAAGAAGCAACGAGCATCCAACCATTAGGTTCCCTTTTTGATCAATGTGTCCATATATTTTGTGACGCAGTGTGCTTAAGTTTTGCTTCAAAGCTAGAGGAAGACAATAACTCCGCCTTAACGCGCCATAGTAACTTAGAATAAAGAAGGAGAGGGACCATTGACATTGACTAATAATACGTTCAAAGACTTAGATCAACTAAAACAACTTGAGGTGTTAAAAGAGACAAAGCTGATTGCCGTATTACGAGCTCCATCAGTAACTGAGACGATTGATAAAGGAAACGTACTCATTGACAGCGGGGATAAAGTGTCTTGAACTCACCTTTACGATTCCCGAAGCTGAAAAGGTGATCCAACATTTTTCTGAGTATGAGAATCTTATTGTTGGAGCGGGTACCGTAACAAATGTGGACCAGTCGCAATTAGCGGTGGAAGCTGGCGCCAAGTTTCTTATTAGTCCTGGTTTTGTTGAGGAGCTTGTGGATTTCTCAAAAAATAAACACGTTCTCTATATCCCAGGAGTATTAACGCCAACTGAAGTGGTCACCGCTTATAATCATGGATTAACATTATTAAAACTTTTTCCTAGCAACCTTTTTGGTCCGACATATTTAAAAGGATTAAAGGATCCTTTTCCAGGAATTCATTTTATCCCTACAGGGGGTATATCCGGTCAAAATGCTAAAGACTGGTTTGATGCAGGTGCACTTGCGATTGGTATTGGCGGAAGCCTGACAAAAGGTACAAATCAAGAAATAAAAGAAACCGTAAAAAAGGTAAACAAACAATAGGGTTGAACAAAAAAAGCCTGCATTCATTGCGATGCAGGCTTTTAAGATTACGTCATGTTTAGCTACTTAACTCCTGTAATGCATGAATGAAATATGAATCGGATTAAAGTGAATTATAGAATCATAATCTCCGAAGTGATTTTCATTCTTAATGTTGTTCGATTGCACTTTCGTCCATATACATGAACTCCCATAGATGACCATCTATATCCTGAAAACTCCATCCATACATAAAGCCGTGGTCAACGGGATCATTTGAAGCCTTTCCACCTGATGCTAAAGCCCTATTAACAATCTCATCAACTTTCTCCTTGCTTTCAGCTGATAAGGCAACAATAACTTCTGTACTACTTGTTGAATCAGAAATTTCTTTTTTGGTAAATGTTTTAAAATAATCTTCAACCAATAACATGACAAATATGTTCTCGTTGATAACCATGCATGTTGCATTTTTATCAGTAAATTGGGGGTTGAATTCGAACCCTACTTTAGTAAAAAAGTCGACGGATTTATTCAGATCTTTAACCGGTAAATTAACAAAAATTTTATCTGTTTTAACTTTGTCTACGTTCGTTGTATTTTTGTTTGTTGCATTTTCAACTGACATCTCAATTCCTCCAATTATAATTATAATTTTTAAAGAATCAAAACGATCCTCCTTCCAAAAAGCTTGGCAGGACTGAAAACTTATGCGTCTGGGGCTTAAACTTGTTGAACCACCAGATTGTTACTTATTTCCACCTAGGGTAATCATAGCATGTACAATAAGCTAAGGTTTCTTATCTATTGCTATTTTGGATAACTGGAGATGAAATTATTAACCAATAGTGGATGCTAATCTATATTCTATAAAAATTGTCCTTTTCCTTCTAAACCGTCAACATTCACCTATGCCCCAAATCAAGCATTACAAAGGTGCAAGGAAGCCTTTCTGCTAAGACTCTATAAATGGAACGGACATGTTTGCAGTAGCAGCAAACATGTCCTTGTGAGAATATGAGTTTGATGTTACCTATTTTGTCCTAATCACCGTATATCCATTTTTGTTCTAAGCGGTCGAACTCACCTTGCAATTCCATTTCATCCATCCAAAGATTCACCCAATTTTGGAAGACAGGATCGTTTTGGTGCATAAGATAACCCTTCTGAGACTTTGTAAACGTATTGTCAGTCAGGGCGGCATATAGTCTTGAATCTTTACTGGCATAATAGATGGCTTCTATACTGTCAGTAATCATTACATCGACTTCACCTTCAGCGACCATTTGTGGGATATCAAGGTTATTTTCGACAACGATTACATTTGCATTTTTAATATTTGCATCGACAAACTTTTGATTTGTTCCACCAGGATTCACACCAATTGTGACATCGGGCTGATCAATGTCTTCTAGACTCTGGAACCTTTCTTTATCTTCTCCACGGATTAAAGGAGCTTTTCCATCGTTTATATAGGGGTGAGTTAAATGAGCAGTCTTTTGACGGTCCGTATTCCTACTGATCCCACCAACGGCAATGTCGAACTTATTATCTAATAAATCTTCCATTAATGTCGGCCAAGAGGTCCTCACAAATTCAATATCAACGCCAAGATCTTCAGCCATTAATTTTGCAGCCTCAATATCGTACCCCTCATATTTGTTCGTTTCCGTATTGTAGTACGTAAAAGGTTTATAGTCACCTGTCGTTCCTACTCGGATAACACCTTTTTTTAGGATATGATCCAGCCTTGAGCGCATAAAGAATTTGTTTGACCCTTTATGTAGGTTGACTCCTGCTGCTTGTGCCACTTTTTCTACTTGAACATAGGGTTTCCCATTAACCTCTAGCGTTGATATTGTCTTTCCGTTCCAATCAAGAGCATGTCCACTCTTTTGAGCTTCAGCGAGTGGAAAGTTCAATCCAGCCACAACAAGGATACCCAATAATGCAACAATCAAAATCTTATTCCATGAATTCTTCAAAATGTTCCCTCCTATTAAAATATTAAGGAATAGTATAGGTTCATCGTGTGATAGAATCAATTGTTATATCAGAATATTTAAATAAACAGTGCTTTAGCCTGACAATGTGTCCCGGAAAAAAGAGGAATAGAAGAATATATATCATTTCAATTCCTTTTTACTATAACCTTTAGGTGTTTCCACACATTAAAAAACTCATGTTTTAATTTGCTATTTAAAAGTTTGATAGAAATTCCAAATATGGTCAGGTATGATAGTAATAAAAATAAGGAATATTCAGTAATTTAAATTGTAGTGATTTTAAAAATGTAAAAAGGGTGAGGACATGCCAATTAATCGAGATCGATTGAGTAACAATCTTTATGAGTTAGCTAAAATTGGGAAAATCGGTGAGACTGGTGTTTGCCGTTTAGCTCATTCAAAGGAGGATCGTCAAGCGATTCAAGTGGTAAAAGGATGGATGGAAGAGGCCGGGTTGATTACTCGAATTGATGAGTTTGGTAATTTAATTGGACGTTTGGAAGGCCGAGATAAGGAAAAGCCGATTCTCATCATGGGTTCTCATGTCGATTCACAGCCTTATGGTGGTCGTTTCGATGGAACTGCTGGAGCATTGGGGGCTATTGAAGTCATCCATACGTTGACAGATGACGGAATCGTCCCTAATCGAACGATTGAAGTCATTTGTTTTTCAGATGAAGAAGGGTGCCGATTTAACAAAGGGGTCTTTGGAGTTCGCGCGTTAACTGGCATGCTGGAAGATGGAGAACTGGATCGTAAAGATAAAAATGGGATGACAAGAAGGGATGCCTTAAAGGAATTTGGGGTTGAGCCGGATCTTTCGAAAAGTCCTGTATACCAAAAAGGAGACGTTGCAGCATTCCTGGAACTTCATATTGAACAAGGTCCTGTTCTTGAAGCGCAAGGAAAACCCGTTGGAATCGTTTCGGGGATTTCGGGCCCTATTTGGCTGACGGTAACACTTGAAGGTTTTGCAGGACATGCTGGGTCTGTTCCGATGAATTTACGACAAGATGCGCTCGTCGGGGCTTCAGAAATCATTCGTCAATATGATGATTTGGTAAAGAGGGTGGGAGAAGATACGACTGTTGGTACAGTTGGAAGTTTACAAGTCTTTCCGAACTCAAGGAACATTATCGCAGAAAAAGTGGAGTTTACGATCGATCTACGCGATATTGACCTTGAGAGACGTACGAGTATTGAGAAGCAACTCTATCATATTATTGAGAAAACAGCCTCAGCTTACAATCTCACACATAAGATAAAAGAAGATACACGCAGTGGCCCTAGATATTGTGCAGAATGGATCAAAGAAATCATGAAAGAGGAAAGTGATAAGTTGAAGCTGTATTCACCAGTTTTGATGAGTGGTCCTTTTCACGATGCACTTTTCATGTCTTATATGTGCGACTACGGTATGATTTTCGTTCGTTGTGAGAAAGGGATTAGCCATAATCCATTGGAATTTGCTGAAATGAATGATATTGAAAACGGGGTTCAGTTATTGTATCAAACCGCTTTACGTATTTCACAATCTAATGAGAAGGAGTGATTTGTTGAAAGCGACAAAGGCGTTTATTAATGGAGAAATAGTCACTGTAGACACTGGGTTTTCTGTTTGTGAAGCAGTTGCCATTTACGAAAACCGTATTCTCTCTGTCGGGACAAGTAAAGAAATTTTGTCCCTTGCTGATGGTAATACGGAAATGATCGACTTAGAAGGAAGAAGTCTGTTACCTGGTTTTATTGATGCTCATGCTCACCTTGAACTTTATGGAACGAACAAACTCGGTGTGAATGGGAAGGATGTTAAGAATATTAAAGAACTGCAAGAAAAATTAATGGAAGCAGCTAACACAACACTTGCTGGTAATTGGATACGAGGATGGGGCTATAATCAAAACAACCTAGCAGAAGGCAGACATCCGACACGATGGGACCTTGATAAGGTTTCCACAGAACACCCCATCATCGTTGTTCGAACGTGCGGCCATATCTCATGTGTAAACTCTAAAGCACTGGAATTAGCAGGGATAGATGCTACGACAGAAGACCCGGTAGGCGGAAAATATGTCAGAGAAAGTGGAGAATTGACTGGTTTACTTTTAGAAGCAGCCCATATGAACTTGGTTCTGTTTGCAAACTACTCCGAGAAAGAGATATTAAAAGGATTGGAACTTGCTTCACAAGATTTCCTGGAAAAGGGGATCACAAGCGTACATGATGCAGGGGGTTACGGACCGGATCATATCCGTTATCTTCAAAAAGCAGTGCAGTCAAAGAACGTCAAACAGCGTGTCTATACACTTTATGGATCGCTACATGACTCTCCTGGTATGGTTGAAAAAGGGGTGGGAAGTGGCATAATGACTGGTCTAGGTAATGATTGGTTTAAAGTAGGTCCTGCCAAAGTATTCATCGATGGAAGCAGCAGCGGTCCTACCGCGAAGACCAGAGAACCGTACACGAGTAATCCGAATGAATCCGGGATCTTATACCTTGATCAAAATGAGTTGAATCACCGATTAGGAAAGGCACACGAGTTAGGATGGCAAATTACCGCCCACGCTATTGGGGATGAAGCTGTTGAAATGATGATTGAAGCCATCCAGACTGCCCTTGAACATCATCCCAGAACAAACCATCGACACCGAATCGAACACTCAGGAATGACACCCCCAGATCTCATTCAGAAAATTAGAGAATTAGAGATTATTCCAATTCCAAACCCTGCCTTTCTCTATGAGTTTGGGGATGGCTATATCAAAGATTACGGAGAAAGAATCCACACCATGTTTCCTCTAAAAAGTTTTATTGACAACGAAATCATATTTGCACTAGGTTCAGACAGTCCCATCACAACAGTCAATCCTCTCCATGGAATTCAAACAGCTGTAGACCGTCTAAGTAAATCAGGACAATTGGTCGGCGATACCCAGAACGTCGCCGTACATGAAGCGATCAAAGCATACACCTGGTCCGGCGCTTATGCCAGTTTTGAAGAAGACATAAAAGGAAGCGTTGAAGTAGGAAAGCTTGCTGATTTCGTGGTGCTAAACGAATCAATCTTAAATTGCGATCCTAGCAGATTAAAAGATATACAAGTAGAGATGACCATTTTAGATGGAAATATTGAAGTGTCTTATTTAACCAAGGAGGATGTTAAATGAGTAAAAGAAAATTCACAGCTATTTACAGTTTTTCTTTATTGATTCCTTTACTTCTGTTACTTTTCCCTTTGTTTTCATTAGGGAATCGAGAAACACCAATTATCTTTGGGCTCCCCTTTTCATTCTTTTGGGTCATTCTTTGGATCATTGTTACCTTTCTAATCGTGTTGTTCTTATATCGAATCGATCCAGATAAAGATGAAGAGGAGGCGAACTAGATGGAACATTGGCAAATCGCGATGTTCATAATGATCGCCTACCTTGTAATCGCACTGGTTATTGGTGTGTTGGCTGGTAAAGGTAGGGATAAGGGCTCCCTGGATGAATTTGCGGTAGCAAGTGGGAAACTCGGATTGATTGTCATGTGGTTCCTGATGGGTGGAGCCGTTTTTAGTGCCTTTTCATTCCTCGGGGCACCTGGCTGGGCTTATTCTAAAGGTGCACCAGCTCTTTATATTTTGACGTATACAGCTTTTGCAATTCTCCCATGGTATATCATCGGACCGAAAATCAGCAAAATTGGTCGTAAATATAATATCTACACCGTTTCTGGGTTCATGAAGAAGCGTTACGGTAGCAGACTTCTCCCCATTTTAATAGGATTGATTGCTCTATTAGCATCGATCCAATATCTTGCCACTCAAATGAAAGGAATGGCCTACATTTTTAATATTATGACGGAGGGTCGTATTCCTTTTTGGCTGGGGGCTTTGGTCTCTTATGGAATCGTCGTAATTTATGTTGCGACTGGTGGATTACGGGCAGCCGCTTGGTCTGATGTTTTCCAGGGCCTTTTGATGATCATCATTTCCTGGGTGGTTGGATTGGCGATCGTGAATCAGCTTCATGACAGTGTCTCGGGCATGTTCAATAATATATTAGAAAACAACCCTGGTTTTCTCGAAATCGGGAATGCGGGGTCCACGATGTCACCGATGGCTTATACAACAACAATTCTTGTCTCACTCATCGGATTCTTGATGTGGCCACATCTTTTTTCAAAATCATATGCTTCGAATCCGCGGACAATAAAAAAGACCGTACTCATCTATCCAGTGTTCGCACTATTTCTGATTCCGCTTCTGCTTGTTGGTTTTGCAGCTGTCAATGTAGTCGACCCAGCAACACTCGACTCGCCAGATCAAATCCTCCCCGTATTGATTACAACGGTGCTTAGTCTACCCGGTTGGATTTATGGACTTGTTGGGGCGGGGGCTTTAGCGGCGGCAATGTCTACCGCTGATGCAATTACCCACAGTGCCTCCTTGGAGTTCACCGATGGCGTTATCAAGAATATCAAAACCGAGTTATCTGAAAAGACGACCCTTCTAATCATGAGAGTCGGTATTTTTGTAATTGGGGGACTGGCTTATTTTATCACCATTTTTGGCGGACAGGGACTTATAGCCTTATTGCTTGGTGCCTATGGATCGATCGTTCAGTTTGCGCCAGGAGTATACGGAGCTCTCTACTCCAAACGTGCAACTGCACCTGCTGTCATTATAGGATTGATCGTGGGTACTGTTGTTAACTATTATTACCAGCTCGTTGCTGAGTCGACCCCATTGGAAATACACGCTGGTATCCTAGGCCTGATGTGTAACGTAGTGATCGTCTTTGTAATCAGTGCACTAACCCAATCCAAAAACATTACGGCTGCTGAAGGATACCGAAATATCAATTCATGATAAATTTTTTAACACGTTAAAAAAGTATAAAAAATACTTTCTATAGTATAAGCGCAACTAAAGCTCAGCCGGCGCCAAAGGCTTGGCTTTGCCAAGTTTTCTTTATGATGATACTAAAAGACGTTGGGGGTGTGTTCCGGCGTCTTTCGTATTTTTTTCACGTTAAGAAAGCAATCGCCGAGTTTTCTTTACAAGGTAAGAAAGTATAAAATTTTGTAGGCATAGGAGTAATGTCTAGCTCCAGCGCCTAGGTGCTCGAGGTCGCTTCGATTCTTCCACAAACACAAAAAGCGTGTTATGTTACAGAATCTCCAGCGCTTGTCGCACCTGGTCAAGGCGCTTCCGCTTTTCTTACTTGACAATTTATCTAAAAGAACATATATTATAAATGACAGTAAGTACTGACGGTCGATTTAGTAAGGAGGATGATAATGATCAGTAGCAATAAATTTAGTAGCAATGATAGGTTGCTGATGGCAGCAATCGATCTAATCGCAGAGAAAGGGTACAACGGAGTATCGACTAGGGAAATCGCGGCTGCAGCTGGTTTGAGCGAGAAGACGTTGTTTCGTAATTTTGGCAGTAAGCAGAATCTTCTCGAGACTGCATTTGAACGTTTTCATTATGGCGAAACAATGAAGAATTTATTTAACGAGAAGCTTGTGTGGGATTTGGAAACAGACCTACTCCTGATCAGTCGAACGTATCATGACATTATGAACCGTAACCGGAAAATGATTCAGATCAGTCTTAAGGACGGAGCCAAATTGCCAGGGTTCAGAGAAAAAACAAGTAAGCATCCACAACAATTAAAGGAAGTCTTGACGAACTATTTCAAGGCTATGTCCGAGAAAGGCAAACTGATCGAGACGAATTCGGAAATGCAGGCGTTGTCTTTCATTTGGATGAATTATGGCGCCTTTATGAACAATTTGGATGCTGATACCACCTTCCCAACCGTATCGTTGGAGGAATTTATATTGGAGAGTGTGAAGATATTTGCTAGGGCTTTAACCCCCTAGTATTTTTTACAAATATGATGTCAGTAAGTACTGACAGTCATAATTTGGAGTTTAACAGAAGGGATGATAAATATGATTACTTTTACCCAACGGAGCGGGGAAAGAGGCGTGGGGGCAAAAGTCCCAAAAGAAACAGGAGACAAATTAATACTTATCCTGATGTACACACTTATTCTATCTGTAATGAGCGCTACTATGTTCAACATTGTACTCCCTCAAATCAGTAAAGAATTTAATCTTAGTATCGCACAAGTTAGCTGGGTCAGCTCGGCATATGGTCTGATTTACGCGATAGGAACAGTTACTTACGGGAAGCTTTCTGACACTTACAAACTCAAAAACCTGTTAACATTCGGCTTACTAATATTTGCTTTTGGATCTCTGGTTGGTGTAATCTCTCAAGAATTCTGGATGGTGATTGTAGCAAGGTGCTTACAGGCTATGGGAGCTGCAACCATTCCAGCAACAGCTATGATTATCCCAGTTCGGTATTTCCCACCAGAGCGAAGAGGTTCAGCTTTAGGTATGGCGGCTTTGGTAGTGCTCTTGGACCAATTATTTCTGCTTTAATTGTCAGTGCAGTTCATTGGCGTTGGCTATTCTGTGTACCGCTTCTACTCTTGATTACATTACCGTTTTACCGTAAATATCTGGATGATGAGCGAGGGAACTCTGGGAAGTTTGACTGGATCGGTGGAGGGTTGCTAGCTACCACAGTAACTTTGATTCTTTTAGGCATGACGAATGGAAGTTGGTGGTTTGGAATTGGCGGTTTGTTTGCTCTGCTGCTGTTTATTGCGCGAATTCGCTCTGCTGCTGAACCATTTGTCCAACCTAGCCTTTTTAGAAACAGGAGTTACACACTCGGTCTAACGATCGCTTTTCTAGTAAATGGGATTGGATTTTCATTATACTTTCTAAGTCCTTTACTTCTTGCCCATGTACATCAATTACAACCTGCTTGGATTGGCATAGCAATGGTTCCTGGTGCTGTAGCCTCGGCAGTTTTTGGGCGAAAGGGCGGTAAGCTCGCAGACTTGAAAGGGAATTCGTACCTATTCTTTGTTGCATGCGGATTGTTAGTAACCTGCTTTGTTTTACTTTCAACATTTACGGGAGGTTCCCCGCTAATCATTTCAACCTTCCTGATCTTCGGTAATGTGGGGCAATCCTTTATGCTCATTGCTATGTCTAATTCAATTTCAAGGACTTTACAAAAGAAACAGGTTGGTGTAGGGATGGGTCTATTTTCGATGCTGAATTTCATAGCGGGGAGCATGGCGGCGGGGCTTTATGGTAAGGCAGTGGATCTTGGTTCCGATGTGAACTGGAATCCAGCAAGTACTTATCCAAATAGTTTCATATACAGTAATATATTTTTTATTCTTGCTGTAATGTATGTAGGCATTCTGTTGTTTTACTATTTCCAGTTTGGTAGATCAAAGACAACAAGTATCCAAGTGGAAAGCTAACATTTAGATTTCATTTATACTATAAATAATTTGGAGGAATTAAAATGACAACAACATTATTTGTTAAAGCGAACAATCGACAAGGGTCTGTTAGTGTAAAATTGTATGATGCATTTTTTAATAGCTATAAAGCCTCGCACCCAAATGACACGGTGCTCGAACTCGATTTATATAAACAACAATTGCCTTACTTTGAACGTTTTTGGTATAACAAACTTCACAACGATAGTCATTGAAGGGCATAATCAATTTCCGGATCAGCGTAATGCTATCATAGAGAAAGGTCTTCAGAGAGCAGTTCAAGCTGCAAAAGGATTTTGATAGGATTATACACATTAGATAAATCTTTCAACATAAAAAAGAGGGTTGATCCACAACTGGTATCTCCATTAGCATTTAGCAACAAGAACTTTTTGTTGCAAATAAACGGTTTGCAATGGAGGTGTCGATGGATCAACCCATAAAATTTTGTAATTATACTTGGTATTCCTTAGCGGGTTTGATGATGCCGTCATGTGCAAGAAGCGATGATGCCGGTTTGATAATCCCGTCATGTACAAGAAGCGATGATGCCGGTTTGATAATCCCGTCATGTGCAAGAAGCGATGGTGAAGGTTTGATGATGCCGTCATGTGCAAGAAGCGATGGTGAAGGTTTGATGATCCCGTCATGTGCAAGAAGCGATGGTGAAGGTTTGATGATGCCGTCATGTGCAAGAAGCGATGGTGAAGGTTTGATGATGCCGTCATGTGCAAGAAGCGATGGTGAAGGTTTGATGATCCCGTCATGTGTAAGAAGCGATGATGCCGGTTTAATAATTCCGTCATGCGCTTGAATAGAACCTGTACTAAGAGCGATAACAGCAACTAAGGATAAGGTAAGTGCACATAAAGCAACTACTCTTTTCAACCTAAGCCCTCCTCTAATTTCAATTTGTTTTTCGCAATGATAACAAGTTTGTAATAATTCATAGCTTCTACGATGTTTCTCTCTTTTTCATAATGATTCGCCAAAACCTGACTAAATTCCTCTACGTTTTCCCAATTTTTTTTATCGAAAAAAGAAGAAATTTCATTTTTTAACACAATCATATAATTTTTACGGTCCAACGTATGTTTTGCCTTTAATATTGTTAGCTTCCCTAAGTATTCAAGATTATTGCCGAGCTGACAGATATCATAGCATTTGTCAATCCAATTCATAGCTTCTTGTTCTTCATTTAAATGAAAGTATTCTTTTGCCAATAAGTACATTGTTTTTGCTTGATAGTCATATTCCTTATTTTTAACCATCCACTTAAGGCCTCTTTCAAGGTAACGGATAGCCTTAAGAGGCATATCCTGTTTTGTATACATCCAGCCAAGATTTTGTAAGGATATTGCTTCTGTTTCTTGACATTCTGATCGTTGGGCTTCCTTAATTGCTTCATGTAAATATACTTCAGCTCGTTCAAAATTACCGAGAAGGATGTGGTTACTGCCAAGCAAGTTTTTACTATCTGCAGAACGTACTTGATAGTTGCTATCCTTTCTGAAAATCTCTAACGCTTTTAAAGTATGATGAATGGAAGTTAACACATTCATGTATTGGGAGTAGACGGAAGCCAATTGGTAGTGGAATTCTGCTGTTTCAATAGGATCTGGAATGTGGGAAAGTTTTCTTTCAGCAAAATGATAGTGTTTGATGGCATCCTCATAATGTTTCTGTTGGTAAAAGTAGATCCCCTTAAAGAAGTGATAATAGTAATCAAGCATATCATCCGTACCATTTTGCTCAATATCAATTTGAATAAGGAGGTCGTCTGCTTTTGTAAATGGTTGAGTGAGTAGGGAATGCCGGAAGTCTAATAGCGAATAGTAAAGAAGTAGATTTTCATTCTCTTCCTTCCTCTCAATTTTTTCTTCAATTTCTTCCTTTAGAGCATGAGATTTTTCTAAGTTGCGATCACGCATCGACACATACCAGGAATTCAATAGATTCGACATATCGTTTGCACAAATTACATCAATGCTCACAAAAATCCTCCTTTTAGCTATTTATTTACTTTTAATTACATGATTTTACAAAGTTTTTCGACCTTTTTATTCAAAAACCTCCTTTTTATCCTTAAATAGTAAATTCAGACTAAGAGATATCGTCATTAAGTCCTTATTATAGAGATGAAAATATCAAGTAGTATACGAAGCAGAATTCGAGGAATGGATAGAATAGATTTAGTTACTAATGAAAATTATATTGGATTGAAATAAAACAAGTAGAACCGTTATTTATGCCAGCGGTTCTGCTTGTTTTGCGACGGGTAGACATACGCCTGCTGCACGGAGTGAACTAATACTCTGTTTAAACACGGCTTCCGAATCGTATAAGGTGTACTCTTTCGATGTTCAATATTTTTCCTTCCTCTGAAATACAGTTACAACAAGTGACTTCTGCAGCTGTACACTAATAACCTGAGTCTTCTGATGTTAGATTTTCCATCATACTATGATCGTGTCTTTGTAACGGTTTTTCAGCTGGCCCTTCAACCACTTCACCAGTGTATGAGAATCTAGAGCCGTGACACGGGCAATCCCAGGTTCGGTCACCATCGTTCCATTCAACTTCACAGCCCACGTGAGTGCAGGTTGTATCTACGATATGCAGTTTACCCTCTTTATCTTTATAGGCACCTTTTCTTTGTCCTTTGACGGTAATAACAGCACCTTCATCGTTGGATAAATCCTTTGTGCTTTTACTAGGCGTTTCAAGTTTTCCTTTAATCAAATGGCCAGCAACGTCAGCGTTCTCAACTAAGAAGTTTTTTAGGCTCGGATGGACGTAAAATCTCGATGGTGTATATAAATCTTTATAAGGGTTCTTCTTGTGCAAAATCATATCCCTAAATAACAATGCAGCAGCAGTCCCGTTGGACATCCCCCATTTTCTATAACCGGTGGCGATCATGATATTCTGTTGGCTAGAGGTTATTGCTCCTATGTAAGGAATTTTGTCCAGTGTAATTAGATCCTGTGCAGACCACCGGTAGACTACGTTGTCGATTCCGAAAACCTTTTGACCAAAAGTTTCCAAGGCTTTGTAATGTTCCATCGTGTCTTTTCCTTGCCCTGTCTTATGACTTTCTCCAGCAATAAGCACCATTTTTTCCCCGTTTATCGTTGCGGAACGAAGGGATCGTGTTGGCTCATCTGCACTTATATACATGCCACCCGGATAAGTTGCACTTGTTTTGGCAGCAATGATGTACGAACGGTCTGCGTGCATTCTTGTAGAGTACAACCCAGTTCCCTCATAAAATGGGAAGTGGGAGCAGGCAAGAACATTATTACCAGTAACACGAGCCCCCTCGCGGGTGAGAACCGTTGCCTGTTTTCCGGTCTTAACATTTACTGCGGTTGTATTTTCAAAGATAAGACCGCCTTTTTCCGTGATGATTTGGACTAGGTGGGCCAAGTATTTTAGTGGGTGAAACTGTGCTTGGTCTTTCATGACAAGTCCATTTTGAATTTTTATATCAAAAGGAATGGTTTCAACCAACCCACCATCAATACCGATCTTTTCATAAGCCTGAGCTTCGTTTTCAAGCTTGTGTGCATATTTTTCAGTTGTTGCATATATGTAAGCGTCTTGCTTGCTGAAATCACAATCAATTTGATGTTGATCTACGGTTTCTTTGATAAAACTTAGAGCTTCCACATTGGCTTCATAATACAACCTCGCTTTGCTTCTTCCAATATTCTGAATGAATTCGTCGTATATTAGACTATGCTGTGCCGTGATTTTTGCAGTTGTATGTCCTGTTGTGCCGTTCAATAATTTTCCTGCCTCCAAAACGGCGACCTTCACTCCTTCATTAACTAAAAGGTAAGCAGTTGTAAGTCCGGTAATACCACCCCCTACAATAACAACATCAACATTTATATCCTCCTCTATACGAGGAAACACTGGCAATTCAAGTGATTCCCTCCAATACGGCTCAGGAAACTGCGGAAGCTTTTTGTCTGTCTTATCGCTATAGGTCACATTAAATCCTCCATTCAATATTTTAATAATATTAGGTTTACCAGTCATTAGAGGACTATACTTAGGCAACTTTTTAGTCATCTTATTCGTTTATTATTTGAGGGAGTGAATTTTCTAAACGGGAACTCTTGAACATTCACTAAATACATTTATAAGGAGAGAACAATGATGAAAATTTCGGATGGAGTACAAATGCTTGAATTGTATGTTGAAGCTTTCGACAGTCGTCAGGAATTGAATCCCACCCTGATTTGGGACGATGAAACCGCCATTCTGATCGATACCGGCACACCTGGACAATTGGAACAGATACGAACAGCCATGAATGAGGTTGGTGTCTCCATGGGAAATTTAAAAGCTATCATTCTAACACATCAGGATATTGATCACATCGGTAGTTTACCTGAAATCCTGAACGAATCCAGTGGAGGCATTGAGGTATATGCTCATGAGGTTGATAAACCATATATCGAAGGGGAACTACCTCTTATGAAAGGGAATCCTGATAGTATGGCTTGGCAACTAGAAGGTCTTTCAGAAGAAGTACGCCAAAAGGTATTGGCTTCTGTAGAGAATCCTCCAACGGCCAAAGTAGACAGAACGTTGGTTGATGGCGAGGAGCTTCCGTATTGTGGGGGAATTCGCGTTATCTTTACACCTGGACACACGCCAGGCCATATCAGTTTGTATTTAAAGAAAGGCAAAATTCTTGTGGCTGGAGATGCGATGTTCAGTGTAGAAGGCATCTTGCAGGGTCCTCATCAGCCATCAACACCGGATATGGATACAGCATTCCAATCAATGAAAAAATATATGGATTTCGACATTGAAAAAGTGGTCTGTTACCACGGAGGATTAAGTCAGAATAATGTTAAAAATCAACTCGAAGATCTTGTCAGGAAAGTGTAAACTACTTGGATTCTAAAGCTTTGAATCATACCTCGAGCGCTTAAGAGGCCAAAATAATACCTTTTGCCTCTTAGCATAATGAAGCAAGGGTTTGGTTTGTGGCAAAGCGATTTTATGGGGAGTCGCTATAGTATTTCTATGAATAATAGCCTCAGCATTCTGGAGCAACCATGGCTTGTGGTGAATGTCTTCATAATACAATTGGTTTTTATACGTAGTATATAATCGGTACCGTTCTGTCAGCCAGTAGTCTAACGTACCTTTTTTGGAAAGGAACGGTTCAGAGGTGGGATAGTAACTAGCTTTAAATTCCACTTCTGGCCCTTTTGAATCTTTTCTTTTACTGTAATATTGAATTTGCTCTCTTTTTTTTACAACCACCATCTGAGCATAAAAGTAGGGCAGGTGAAAAAAAGTACGGGCACCGAACACTGCAAGGTGGTCTTCTACATCTAGACTAAAAAAATAAACCCCAGGCTTCCACTTATGAGTTACATAGGTTCTTAAGTTAAGTTCGGGAAAAGATTGAGCGAAAGGCATCGGTGGCAAAAACCGTGCACGCAAATGGGTCAATTCAAAAGGTATAATTCCAACCCAGGAAATCCCCTCGTATGTATCAATGTCCAAACAAGAAGGAATTTTATTTCGGATTATATCCGGATCAACTCTCCAATGGGCGAATAGTAAATCATTCCATGTTTGGGTCATGAACCAGAGTCCTTTAGGGATTTTATGGGAAATTAGATTGATCATTCAATACACTTCTTCCTATTTAGGGTTCCTGTATTTCTTCTAATCTCTCCAAATCATCAGGAAAGGATTAAAGAAATAAAATTTTTATTAGAGTTTATATTGACCCTGACACTAATGTCATGCTTTAGAATAAGGTTTAACATAACTAAAGGGAGGTATTCCATTGAAGATAAGTGAATTGTCTAAAATAACTGATGCCAGTGTCCGATCCATCAGACACTATGAAAAGAAACACTTAATCAGCTCTATCCGCCTTGAAAATGGTTATCGGGACTTTGATGAATCAGCCATTGATCGTATCAAAACCATCCAATTTTATTTGGGTTTAGGTCTAACGACTGATCAAATAGAGGTAATACTGAATTGTAAGGGTAACAATCCGCATCCTCAAATGGACGATTTTTGTGATGATTTATTTAAGACATATGAAGAGAAATTGAATGAAATCAACAACCAAATGAATGCATTAGCTTCTGTAAAACGAAGGCTAGAAAAACGTATAACTCAATTTAAGGAAAGAAAAGCGAAACATAATGATCAAAAGGTGATTGAATTATGAGTGTAGTACAACACAATAAAAGGTTCTTGCCTGTTTTAGCTCTTTGTTCATTCTTAGTAGGATTCGACTCGATTGTGACTGTCCCATTAATTCCAACCATGGTTCAGGATACGGATATGCCTATTAATCTTGGCGGCCTTCTTGTGACAGCCTATGCCATTGCTTATGCACTATCTGCCCCGATATTTGGTGCTGTTTCTGATCGTTGGGGGCGTAAAAAAATGCTGCTACTAGGGATGTTGGTTTTTGCAATTGCTACGGCTTTAACTGGTACTGCTGACTCTTTTACAATATTGATGGTTTTTCGAATTCTCTCCGGCATTGGTGCGGGTATGATCGAACCAGGTGTCTTCGCTTTAGTAGGGGATCATTATTCTTATGAACATCGTGGTCGAGCTATGGGTATAGTTACTGGTGCTCTTATTTCTTCAGCCATTATCGGTGTACCCATTGGTGGTTATATTGCTGAGTTGTTTACATGGCGCTGGACATTTTTGTTTATAGGTATAATTTCCATGATAACCTTGCTAGCTATTTGGAAAGCAATCCCGAAGGACCCTCTTAAGGAAAAAGATTCGGATCATTCAATAAGTAGTGTATTTAAACTATTTAGTACTGCTTTTTCAAACCGAACCATATTCTTCGCGCTTTTAGCAACGTTTCTATATTTTGGTGGACTTCAAGGGATGTTTGTGAACGTTGGCGTTTTTTATAACATGAATTACAATTTAACATCTGGACAAATCGGATTAATATTGATGATTGCAGGTATAGGCAGCGTGATCGGAAGTGTTGTTGGCGGTAATTTAGCTGATCGATTTAGTAAAAAAAGTGTAGTGGTATTTTCCAGTTTAATTGTAGCTGTTTCGGTATTTTCCTTTTCAATTCTTACGGAAAGCTTTATATACGCCGTCGTGGTTCAGGTAATTTGGGCAACTTGTTTTGGTTTAGGTCAATCTGCTCTGACAGCACTGATTTCGGAATTAAATCCAAGAGCAAGAGGTACTGTAATGTCTCTTAACAGTTCCGCAATGTATACGGGTTCAGGATTATTCACAGCCTTCGCAGCTTCATTACTTTATGGAGGTAGTTTTATTTGGGTGGGAATCCTATGTGCGATAGCAAATGTAATGGTCCTATTAATCTCGATATTCGTTATACGCGAAAAAATTTTTAAAAATATATCAGCAACAGAAAGCCACTAGAAAATTACTCCACAAACACCCAGTTATTTTTCAAAAAACATTGTCATGGGGGATGGATTATTATTTAAATGAAAGACTCTATGCAAAGGATAAAAGACTTAAAAAGGACTATGATCTGAATCGAATCTTTTCCGAACAGGTCGTTTGTTTAACATTTATCCATCGAAGAGAAAAATTGGAAGAATTTTATCATCAAATATTGGAGGAATTCGGATCTGTGGTTGAAGTTCATCTCTTTGAAAACTTATATTCACCAGGTTGGTACTGGTTTCAAATTCATGACAAAAAGGCAACAAAGGATCAAGCGATAAGAACCCTGCAACAGCAATATGGGGTAAGCGACTATCAATTAACGGTTTTCGGTGATGAAATAAATGACATAAAAATGTTCAAGATAGCAGACCGGGCGATCGCAGTGTCAAATGCAAAAGGAGCATTGATGGAAGTGGCAACTCAGTTTATCGGTACAAATGAAGAAGATAGTGTCATTAAGTTCATCATGAAGGATCATGATTCAAGGAGAAATCAAGAGCAAAAGCTAGAAAGAATAGTATTTGATTGATCTAAACATCTGAATTAGGTTTTAAACAATAAAGTGGAATAGGAGTGTGGTCGAATATAATCGAATATCCAGTGTCAATTGAAGTAAATGGTTTAACGTTACGTGGGATGGCTCATCAACCTGAGCAGGAAGGTGTATCAAAGCATCCAGTTGTCATTCTTTTTCATGGGATCACAGGTTCTAAGATTGAGGGAAAATTTTTATTCGTACGATTTGCACGTGAATTGATGAAATACGGTATTGGATGTTTTCGATTCGATTTTTCAGGCTCAGGTGAAAGTGATGGATCCTTTGCAGAGATGACATTTAGTGGTGAGGTTCAAGAAGGAAAAGAAGTTGTAAACATGGTCAAAATAGTAGATTGGGTTCAATATTATAATACTTATGTAAACAACGATGTAACCATTCACTTCATAAAAGATGCTGATCATACTTTCTCAAAGCTAAGCTAGATGGAGGAATTAATTGAACGAAGTATCTATTTTTTAGGTAGTAGGAATTGAGCTTTTAAGAGTTTCAAAGTCCGTTTTAATTTGGGCGCTTTCTTCCAATAAATATAATGCCTCCGTATCTTCAACATTTTCAGAATAAAGACAAATAAGAAAATCATCTACCTCAAGGGAACCATTCATTATTTCTTGGATTTCTTGAAGTAAACTCAATAGATCTGGGATATTGTTTCTTTCAATTGGCAGTTCTAATCTATTGATTATTTCAATTTGTAGTCCAATATTATTTTTAAGACAGGTGATCATTTCTCTTAACCTTTGTGATTCCGTCCCGCCAGAATATAACGAACCCAGGTCCCAATTTTCATTAATCATTTTTGTTTGCTCCAATATTTAAACCTCCCTAAATTTTCCTTAAGGCAAAGTATATATGCAGAATGAGGACAAATTAAAACTTTTTAACCGTTTGAATCTGGGGAATAATTCTGGGATTGAACAAAAAGACCTTGGCAAGACGTACATTTGCCAAGGTCTTTTCTTTAAATTGTAGAGATTTAGTCATATCCGATTAACACTTTTTTAATAAACGCCTACTTGGTTCCAAGAATCTACAATTGTGTCGTACTCAGTACCGTAACCATAATAATCAGCTGCTGACTGTAAAAGGGCTGCACGAGCATCACTAAAGTTACTGTATGGTCCAAGGTAAACGGTAAGGGCTCTGTAATAAATCTTCTCCGCTTTATCGGCACCTATACTACTAATTGTTAAGTAGCCTGCTTTGTTTGGAATACCGCTGTTCGTATGAACGCCACCATTATCTGAATTTGTGTAATAGTAGTTATCCATATGATCTGGTTGGTTGTATGCTGGTGGATTGGAAAGACTACGTAAAGCATCCCCCGATCTATTTGGTGTGTACGCATCTTCTCCAAGTAAATAATCTTCTCGTTCGACGAAGACAGAAAAAACATCAGACATGGACTCATTTAAAGCTCCGGATTGATCTTGATACACAAGATTTGCGGTTGTATCCGTTACAGCGTGGGTTAACTCATGTGCTACTATGTCCAAAGCTCCAGAGAGTGGAGCAAAGGTACTGCCATCCCCATCTCCGTAAACCATTTGAGACCCATTCCAAAATGCATTATTATAATTGCTGCCGTAATTGACCGTAGAACGGATTGTTGAACCGTTATTATCGTAACTGTTGCGGTTATGGGTATTATAGAAATAGTCATACACTTGACTAGCATAATAATGAGCATCCACTGCAGCAGCTTGGGAAGTAGCGGTAAATGCATTGTTGCTATCAACTGGATACGGGCCCGGTAAACTAGTGCCATTTTGGGCAGTACGGACTTCAATAACTCCGTTCATAGGCTTGGTTGTATCATATAGAAAATAATTTCCACCAGAAAGGTAGGTATTTAATTCCTTGTAATCTCCCAATACTCCATAACCATAACCAGTTGTAGCTCCATCAGCTACCGCATTATATGAATCTACTATTGAACCATCCTTCGCATCTACAAATACCTTCCAGTTAGCAGGGTATGGATAAATAAATTGAAGTTCTACCTTATAAGCTAAGAAATAGTTATTATCTTTTTCGTAAATAACAAGTTTTGATTTTTCAACCGTATTTTTCACCGTCGATTTAAAAGGAACATTTTCCTCAGCATTTTCAGCATGTGTTTCCTTAGGTGATAGGTTGATAGAGTTCCAAGCCACATCGATTGCCTTATCCTCATTAATGTTAGCGCTTACATTTCCTTGGAGATTCTTTGGTGCATCTGGATGGACATCGCCATTTACTGCTATAACTTTTCCATTTTCATCTGTGTGGACTTTTAACTCTGCTCCATTTACTGGAACTCCTTTAACAGATTGTGCAAATTCATAATGAGTCATACCAAGATCGTCCGTCTTTACATCCAATAGAGTAAGATCACTTTTTGGGTCGAGTTGAAAAAGGTCCTTATTTTCTTTTAAGAACTTTTTAATTCCTTCTTTTGATTTAATAGATTTCTTTGTGACTTTACCTGAAATAAATGAGGGAACCTTTTGGCCCTTTTTCCATGTAACTTGTACCTCATCCTTTGAAGCTTGCTCCATTTTTTCAATTACTTGCTTTTGCGCACTAGTACCAATATCTGATGCAGCAAAAGCTGGCATTGAAGAACTAAAAGCTAGTCCAAGGGTTAATAATAGAGCAGCACTTTTCCTTTTCTTCATAAAACTACCTCCCCAGTATATTTTTTATATCTTTAGAATGTTCAGACATAGTATATCATCAGTAAACCCATTTGTTTATTGGGAAATAGCCAAATGAAACCGGTGTTAAATCGACATGAATTGACAATGACTTTCCCAATAGTAGATGTATTGACATTTGTCTTTACATATGGTTAACAAATATTGAATGAAGAGAGCATTATACGAGTTTGAGTTTCCAATAAAGTTTATTTATGGGAATAGAAGTTAATAATATACAAAGATCAGTCTTATCTATGTAGTTGTAACGAAAATGAGGTGCATGTATGACAGGCAAATTAATGATCATTGGTGGTCATGAGGACAAAAAGGGCGCTAAAGAAATTTTAAATGCCTTCGCTGATTTATGTGATTTTGGAAGTATTGGGATTGTAACAACTGCGAGTGGTATCCCTGAACAGGTCTATAGTGACTACCAAAAGGTTTTTCACTCGGTAGGTGTTCAGAAGGTTTTACATTTTAATATTCAATCCAAGGATGATAGCAATCATTACATATCTAAGTTAAATCAAGTAAAAGCTCTGTTCTTTACAGGTGGAGACCAACAACAGCTCGCTGAAATTCTTAGTAAAAGCAACTTCCTAAAATCGATTAAAAATCAACGCATAGATGGATTAGTAATTGGGGGAACGAGTGCTGGGGCCTCAATAATGGGTCGGAAAATGATTATAGAAGCTGAAGGAGAAAATGATCAGGTTAATCAGATCACGATGGGGAATGGGTTTGGTTTCTTGGATAATTTGATCATTGACCAACATTTTTCCCAGAGAGGTAGATTCGGACGGTTGATCTATGAGGTCGGATTAACGAAGGGAACAATCGGTGTAGGAATCGATGAGAATACAGCAATCATATGTGATCAAGGACATTTGCATGTTGTTGGGAGTAATATTGTCACAATCATGGATGGGCGTGAACTAGACTTTATCGTCGAAAAGGACGAGCAGAATGAAATGACGATATCGGGAATAAAACTTCATTTGCTATCAAGTGCGTACAAGTACTGTTTAAAAACGGGGAAGGTAAAAGAACAGGCAGGAGTTTAAGTTTACACGTTAAGAAAGTATAAAAATACTTTCTATAGTATAAGCGCAACTAAGGCTCAGCCGGCGCCAAAGGCTTGGCTTTGCTAAGTTTTCTTTACCAATTATCTTCCATATATATCCTGAATTACTGAATAACAGCCACCTAGCTGGACATATTAAATGTAAAAAGGAGGTTTAAAATGAAACATATAAAAGCATTACTGATTAAATTTGTAATGATTACACTGGTCTTGTTTATTGTCTTAGGACTTGGATATGAGGTATCATTTGCTGATATATTGGCACTTAGTACAATATTGACGGTAGCTGCTTACTTAATTGGTGATTTGTTCATTTTACCGAGATATGGTAACACAGCAGCCACGATAGCTGATTTTGGACTAGTGTATTTAGGTTTATGGGCGCTAGGGGATGCTTTCATTGAGGGAGACATACCTTTAGGGTTAGCCACATTTTATGCAACTGCGGGAATAACGATAGGCGAATGGTTTTTCCATCGATATATGGATAATGAAATTCTTCCTAACCAAAATGCTGCTCACCAAAATCCTGCCCCTAGAGAAAGCTTTGCTACTGAGTTCGCTGAAGAATCAGATGTAAGCGATTCGATGGCCAAAGAGACGTCTAAAGATGATAATCGGTAAAGACTTTTAACAAGGAATTCGTTTTTAGAGGAACCGGACTGGAAAATAATTGTCATATATTTCATTGTACCTGCACCCGAAAATATAGTATACTTTCCTTTTATACTAATTCTTTTATACTAATTAAGGAGGATACTATCATGGCTAAAACGTCTTTAATAGTTAAGAAGAACAAGCCCCAGAAATATCAAGTACGCGAATATACTCGATGTAATGAATGTGGAAGACCACATAGTGTATTAAGAAAATTTCAGCTATGTCGAATCTGCCTTCGAAAGTTTGCTTATCGAGGACAAATACCAGGGCTTAAAAAAGCCAGTTGGTAAATCATATAAATAACAAGCTGTGGGATTCTTAGAAAAGAATCTTGACAGCTTTATTTTTATTTCATTGAAGATTATTTAATCATTATTCATTCTTCAGCACAAGTTTTGTCACAAACAATAAGCTAATAAAGTGCATAGTAACAAAAGGATCCTTATTGTAGGTTTTCAGCCGTGCATTTGTGCTAAACAGGCTGAATACAATATAAGTTCCGGTAGCCTTTTTAGCTTCCCTTATAATTGCCTCAACGTAGAAATCCAGATCAGAATAAAACTTATCCCAGTAACTCATTACATTTATCTTTTACGAATTAATCGTTGTTTATTATAAAGTTCAAACCAATATTTAACATGTGGGAAAAGTTGTGAAATGGAGAAATTAATCTTAGAAGAAGGATTCATATAGTTAATTTTGAGAATCTAAAAAAACTTTCTATGGGAGGAAGCAAACGTATGGAATCACACGAAAACAGTTTCGATACCGTTATGGATCAGTTAAACAATGCAAGGGTAGCTGTCGAGAGAGCTCAAGAAGATCAAACTGGTTTTACAGAGGCACAACAACAGGTTAAACAAGCTGAAGAGGTATTAAATGAAGCTAAACATAATCCATTATTTAATACGGAAGCAAATGCAAAGCAAATGCAGAAAGCTACTGATTTATTAAGATTAATCGAAGAAAGTAATCAAGCGACAAAACGTTAGGATATTCGTATTCGGATTGGTATACGAATACAAACTTAAGCTGATGAATACATTTGTACAAGCTACTACTTGATGAGGAGTGAGAGCTTTGGGTGTGTTCTTCAGTTATATTCTTTTGGGACTTTCATTAGCAGCCCCACTTGGACCTATCAATGCTGCGCAAATTGACCAAGGAATCAAACATGGCTTTTTCCATTCTTGGGTTATTGGACTAGGTTCCATTGTTGCGGAACTACTTTTTATCGCTGCTGTTTTCTTTGGAGTCGTCCATTTCTTAGAGATTCCATTCATGAAATCCTTCCTATGGTTATTCGGGACATTTGTATTAATGTATACGGGAATAGAGAGTATTGTCAGTTCTCAAGGGATGGAAGAGAATCATAATAATTATAGGAAAAGCTCACTGAAAAGCACGTTTACGAGAGGTTTCTTGATTTCGATAACGAATCCATTATCCATTCTTTTTTGGCTTGGTATCTATGGTTCGGTATTAGCGAACACGATCACTCGCTATAACAATGTTCATTTAATGATATATGGAGGAGCCATTATAATTGGTTTAATGCTATGGGATGTCACAATGGCTTGCATATCAAGTGGATTTAGAAAATTCTTGACTCCTTTTATGCTGAAGGGTATATCCGTTCTATCAGGTCTTTGCATGTGTGGATTTGGTTTCTATTTTGGCTTTCAAGCACTTAAATTACTTTTCCACTTTTAAAAAAATCCCCTATTATCCCACTCGATATAATCCATAGGCGAATCGCTCATTTTTAATACGAAAAGTGAAGGTCTATCGGGCATTCCCATGCGTGAACTTTAAATTTACATATAATTGGGAGGGATTTTTTCCATAATGCCCTATCAAGATTGAATGCTGGACATAGTTTATTAGTAGCAAATGGAAAGGGGGGAATTTAATGTCTGGTGGATATGGTGGCGGCGGAGGTTTTGCGCTTATCGTTGTATTGTTCATCCTTTTGATCATTGTAGGAGCTGCATTTGTTGGTGGCGGCTACGGTGGAGGAGGATACTAATAATTAAATTGTATGTATTAAAACTGGAGAATAACTCTCCAGTTTTTTTAAGTTTTCGGGAAAATTTAAAATTCTATAAACAATAAAATTTATTGCCTATCTTCCAGTCAGGATTTTGTACAGATCAATTTAAGCAGGTGATTTTCGAGTTTTCCCTGACTTAATTAAGTAGCTATGTTGTGGAATCTCGGTCAAGGTAAGTAAAACAGCAGTTAAAATTGCACCGAAAAAAGTCACTTCAGCTGTTGGGAAAAAGGCCGAAACGACATAAACAATAATAACAGCTGCGACAAAATCCATTATGGTGCTCAAAGCCATAGTGGTTTCTTTTAATAGGAACAACTCCATTAAATGAGCTCCAATTGCTAAGACTAATCCGACCACTATTGCTTGCCATAAATTCGCATAATCCACGTTAGGAAAGATAAGATAGGCGAGTATAACAATAATGGGACATACAACTAATTTAATAAGAAATCCTGTCATAACGTATCATCCTCCTTTTTTTATACGTGAGGAAATATAACTTTTCGGCAAGAAGGAAAATCGCCGTTGTTGAACAGTTTAAGTCCCCAGTATAAGTTCTGCCAAGGCTTAGCCATTGCCAAGCCTTATTTAAGGAGTATTTTTCTCACAAATTCGATATTTATACAGAATAGGTGTTAACCGATCGTAAACCCGTCAAACAACCGCCCTCCATAAGGCTTTAATACCTCGTCTGTAAACTCGATTATTTTCTTTTTATCGTTTGTTGTATAGTACGTCTCTAGGGCATCAACGTAACGTTCAGTAAGGTCACGATTGAATTGATTTAACTCTCGGATGATCCATTTCGATGATCCGATCCAGCGACCATTCGTTCTAAGGATGAATTCGTGTAAGTGATTCGCCAATGTACTTATGATTAGAAGCTCTTCTGCTCGGTTATTAGAACCAATGAAATCACCAAGTGTATCCGTTATAAAATACCGTTTCGTCTCGATCGTTTGGGATGACCATTTTTCGGGTCCTTTTTCCAGAATCGTATTTGCTTCTTTTTTAATTTTATCTATGATTCCTTTATCTTGTAAGACCAATCCTTCTGACACCATTCTTTGTAAGGAGGGTCTTGCCCGTTTATAATCACTTTCGAAAAATGTTTGATAAGAGGTAAGGTTATGGACAAAAACTTCGATTGGCCAACCAAAATCGATTAGGGATTGTCGATACGACGAGGGCTTGCTTTCATCAAATATAACAATATCTAAGTCGGATGTATCCGTTGCTTCACCCCGAACGACACTTCCTGCTAACAAAGCTCCTTGATAGTTTGGAAAGTTCTCTTGAACAAACATCCTTGCAGCTTCTAATGGTGCAAGACGATTCGTATTAGTCATTCCTAACTCCTTTCTTATTAAGTTTCCTTTCAAGGTATTTTATAGAAAAACATGGAAGTCCAGGTTGTTACGTTGCTTTGGTCTCTAACAACTTGATTCCTAATCCAATGAAAATGATACCCGTTACTTTATTTAAGATAAATTCTAATTTAGGATTATTTCTTAATTTTTTTGTTGCATAGGAAGAAAAAACAGCGACTAATAAACACCAAATAGTCCCCGTTACAACAAAAGAAAGACCTAAGATGATAAATGGTAAAGGACCATAGTCATTATTACTTGAAATAAATTGTGGAAGAAAGGATATAAAAAATAAAGCGACTTTCGGATTCGTTACATTCGTGATAAGCCCTTGTGTATATATCTTTTTTAAAGACATATTTTTTGTGCGTGAAAGTTCCAAATTGGATGTTTTTTGTATTACCATTCTTACTCCAAGGTAAATCAAGTATGCTGCCCCTACCAGTTTAATAACTGTGAAAAGTACAACTGAGGTCGTAAGAATTACTGATAGACCAATAGCAGCTAAGATAGTATGAACGAATGAACCAGTAGAAATCCCAAGAACAGAATAAACCCCTGCTTTTACTCCTTGAGATGCACTTCTGCTTACGATGTACATAGTATCCGTTCCAGGAGTGATATTCATCAAAAACGCGGTTAATAAAAAGAGTCCAAAACTCGTAATTCCAATCAACGTACTTCACTCCAATGCATTTTTTAGCTAAACTAAGTTTTACCATTGATTACATAATTAATTTGAACCTTCGTTTGATTATAAACCAGTATACCCTATATCTAAGCTGAATGGTTATAATTGAATGAAGCAGGAAAACAAGGGAAAAAGGAGTGATAGACGCTGGAAATCATTGGATTGCAGAAGAGGATGGATCTATTTGAAAAGGCTGTGGCAGTGTTTTGGGAACAGTGGGGAAACAAAGATAATTATAATTTTTATTACGACTGTATATCCCATTCATGCAAAACGACGGATGAAATCCCAAGGTTTTATATCGCAGTAAAAGATGAACGGATCATTGGTACGTATGCCATGCTCAGGAATGATTTGAACAGTCGTCAGGATTTATATCCGTGGCTCGCTTGTTTGTATGTAGACCCAGCATATAGGGGACAGGAAATTGGTTCTAAGTTACTTCAACATTCCCTTTTTGAAACGTCGAAAAAGGGGTTTAAAAAACTATATTTAACAACTGATTTGGATGGATACTATGAAAAATACGGATGGGATCATCTAACAGAAGCCTATGGTGTCAGTGGAGAATCGATCAAGGTTTATGCAAAGGGAACGGAATAGCCTTAAAAACGGGGGTGCGGTCCATCGTAAAATCGCACCTTTTTTATGTGGAAGTAGAGATATCGCAGAGAGGTTTATTATGCAATATGGGATTCGTTCTCTTCAGAAGAGTACGGATATAAACACGTTCTACACCGAAAGTCGTAGCAGAATCCATTCCAATTTATGATTTATTTTTCAGGAAAATCCTGTATAGTAATGTATACATAAAAGATAGAGAGTGGGGATTCTATGAGGTTTAGAGATTTTCATCGGAACATTAAGGTACGGATCATTGAATCATTTATGAGCCGTTTTGTTGGCAGTATGATTTTCCCGTTTATGGCGATTTACCTTGCTTTTCATTTTGGGGCAAAGGTTGCAGGAATGCTGTTACTGGTGAATGTGTTTGTCGGGATTGGAATTACATTTATCGGAGGATATTTTGCCGATCAATTTGGCAGGAAAAAGATCATGCTTTTTGCAGAAGTATTACGGTTATTAGCTTTTACAACAATGATGATTTGCAATTCGCCGTGGTTCAATGAGCCGTTGATCACCTTTTTCATGATGACAGTGAACAGTATTTGTTGGGGGCTGGCGGGTCCAGCGAATCAGGCGATGTTAATTGATGTTAGTTCGCCGGATCAGAGGAAGCTAATGTATTCAATCACTTACTGGGCAAACAACTTGTCGATCGCAATTGGTGGAATTATCGGGGCATTTTTGTTCAAGGATTATTTGTTCGAACTATTCCTAGCATTGAGTGTCGTGACGGCTGTAGTCGTTGTGTTGATTGCCTTTTTCATCGATGAAAGCTATGCACCAGTGGAGTCAAATTTGACAGCAACTGGACATGTCCTGCAGCTATTTTCGAATTATAAAAGAGTGTTGCATGACCGTCTGTTTGTCATGTTCGTTCTTGCTGGTGTATTGATCCTCTCACTTGAGTTCCATCTCACGAATTACATAGGGATTCGACTGACTGATGAAATGCCTACTCAGCAGTTTTTGTGGTGGGACATTGATGGAGTGAGAATGATGGGGTTCTTACGGAGCGAAAACACGATCCTCGTTGCACTATTAATGTTGTTTGTCACGAAATTGACGGACTCTTTTAAAGATAAAACGGTTCTCGTGACAAGCTGTTTCGTTTATACCATCTGTAATGGCGTACTTGCATACTCGAATAGTATATGGATTCTGTTTGTAATGATGGCTGTGCTGACAATCATGGAAGTGTTCCGTGTCCCTGTGGAACAGTCATACATGGCATCAATTCCACCAGATGATGCACGTAGCTCATACATGGCGTTTAACGGATTGAAGTTCAACCTCTCGATGCTGATCGCTTCGGTCACAGTAACTCTAGGTGCAATCCTGCCTTCTAGTGTGATGGCGATATTTATAACGCTTACTGGATTAGCAGGCACACTTATCTACTATTTGATCGCACCACAACTTGATGTGAGGAAAAATGAGATTGAGATGAAGAAGGTAGGCTAAGCGTAGGAAAAATAATGATCGTGCAGAATAATTGACTGTCTCATTCATTGGGACAGTCTAAACCTTTTTTTAGGTGGATAATTTTTCAGCAAGAAGCAATTAGACGATAGTGAAAATTAAGATTATTAGTTAAAGGCATATTGATGAGGTATTAGACCATTTCGAGAAATAAATCGAGTAGAATTATAAGTTTCTAGGGTGAAATCATCCGTTGTAACCAATTTAGGTGGAAAACGCGTGAGTCGGGTTATCTTTTTGGAGAATAAATATGCATTTTACCTCCGACCCAAATATTAATTCGGCCACGAAATTCAATATATCGGTCACAGATTAAAAAATTCGGCCACGAAATCCAATAAATCGGCCACGGATTGAATTAAATCGGCCACGCATAGTAAAAAGGTCCATAATTTTGCTTGAAATTTAACTTTTAAATTCGAAAATAGAACGCATCTCCACCCATTGTGGAAGACGGTTCTTTTACAAAAGGATTATTATGGTTGAGAGCATTCCATTATCCAACGAATGACATATCGTGTTATGCTAATTTTTAGATAATTACTTAAAAATGAAAGAAGGAAAACAGATGGCTGTCGGAACCTTAAAGGCAAATCCTTCACAAAAACCTGCTGTGACGATGTATTCCATTCTCTTTGCAATTAGCTTTGTCCATATGTTGAATGATTCGATGCAAGCGGTGATTCCAGCAATTTTCCCAATACTAGAACGATCCATGGGTTTATCGTTTACGCAGTTAGGTTGGATTGCGTTCACCCTGAATATTACCTCTTCAGTCATGCAGCCGGTGGTCGGGTGGTACACGGATAAATCGACTTCTCCCTATCTGATGCCGGTGGGTATGGGAGCGAGCCTGATTGGAATGTTGGGGATCGCCTATGCGGATTCATTTACATACATTATTTTATCCGTTATTGGAATTGGCCTTGGATCTGCTGCCTTTCATCCGGAAGGTTCACGTGTGGCTTATATGGCAGCTGGAAACAGAAGGGGACTTGCTCAATCTATCTATCAGGTGGGAGGAAATACAGGGACATCTCTTGCACCGATTATGACGGCTCTCGTATTTGTCCCACTTGGGCAATTCGGAGCAATTTGGTTCACTTCTTTTGCTGCAATCGCCATTTTTGTTTTACTGTATATTTCTGGATGGTACAGTAAACAGCTAGTGAACTTCCCACGGGTTACCAAAACAACTCATAAGAAGAACGTCCCTCATACTAGAAAAAAGAAGGTTCTTTTTGCATTGGGTGTTCTTGTATTTTTAGTTTTTGCACGGTCATGGTATTTTTCAGGAATCGGAAACTACTATCAATTCTACTTAATAGAGGATTATGGCTTATCCATTCGACAGGCGCAATTTTATATTTTTGTCTACATGGGCGCTGGAGTTCTTGGAACATTTTTAGGAGGACCGCTTGCTGACCGACTTGGTAAAAGAAATATGATTTTCTGGTCGTTGGCTGGAACTGCACCTCTTGCTTTAATTTTACCGCATGTAGGTTTATTCATGGTCATTCCGCTATTCTTCATAATCGGATTTATCCTTAACACGAGTTTTTCGGTCACCGTCGTTTATGCCCAAGAGCTTATGCCTGGTCGAATCGGTATGGTATCCGGGCTCATTGTTGGTCTGGCTTTTGGAATGGGCGCAATTGGGTCAGTACTGCTTGGAAAAATGGCGGATGTGACAAGCATTTCATTCACGATGCTTTTTGTCAGCTTTTTACCATTGCTCGGCCTGTTTACGATGCTGCTTCCAAAAGATGAAACATTGGAAAAGTGGTCAAGTGAGTCATAAAATGAAGGTTGACTGATTACAAATACAGTTGGAAGAAGAATTCTAGCTTTATCGGGTATCAAAATGGAGTCAATAAGGTGTATGTGGCTAGTGTATTGGGTTGTACTAATGATTATCGGTGAAAATTGAAGTTTTATTTGCTGAATGCGGGATTTTAAAGCGGGATTCTGTTTTCTAGAAGAGTTGGATATCAAGGCAGATAGAATCTGGTACATTTGAGTGATGTGAATTCATTATATCAGCGAAATCCTGATTATATCGGCGAAAATCAAAATATATCAGCGAACGTACCTAAACCTACTCAATGTCAAAAAGATAAGAGGCTGAACCAATATTCGTTTACAATCAATTGGTCAGCCCCTCAAAAATTAACGACTTATGAACATTTGAGTCCAGTAGTGACCGTAGCTCCCTCCTTTAGCATATCCGACTCCGATTTCAGTATATCTGCTTGATAGAATGTTTTTGCGATGGCCATCACTGTTCATCCATCCGTTCATTACCTCTTGAGCTGTACTTTGACCAGCCGCAATGTTCTCGCCGGCTGCTCTGTAAGAAATGCCAAAGTCTTTCATCATTTGAAAAGGACTTCCGTACGTAGGAGAAGTATGACTGAAATAATTTTTTTCAATCATATCCTTCGACTTGAATCTTGCCACCCTTGATAATTCCCAATTCGCCTTAAGTGGTTGTAAACCATGTTTCGCTCTTTCTTTATTAACGAGATCTACCACTTGTTCCTCTAGGGATTTTACACCGTTCAACTCAGGGATGGTAATCCGTTTGCCAGGATAAATTAGGTTAGGGTTGTTTACCTGAGGATTTGCATTGATTATTTCAGATACCCCAACTTGGTAACGCATAGCAATTTTCCACATCGTATCACCTGATTGAACAGTATGTGAGGATGCAGCGAATGCTTCTTTATTTAATCCAGTGACTAAAGTGACTGACAATGATAGGATGAGTAAAATCTTCGTAATCGTTTTCATACTAAAATTAAAACAAACTCTATGAATCATTTAAACCGGTAATATATTCCTAGTATTCTGACAATTACGGATTACTTGGAAAATCAGAAGAATAATGTACAAAAATCATAGTTGGATAAAGAGGTGGTTGTTGTGATTTATCTAAAGTATTTTGACCGATCAGATGTCAAGCAACTAGTGAATTGGATTGATTCTCCTGAGCTTCTTCTTCAGTGGGGAGGACCCGAGTTCAATTATCCTTTGGACGAAACTCAGATAGAACAATATATTAAGAGGGCAAATAATGATGGCTCAGATAGGCTGGTCTATAAAGTCATTTATAAAGAAGAAGGTAATGTAATTGGACACATCTCTTTAGGAAAGATAGACAGAAAAAACAGGTCAGCAAGAATCGGTAAAGTTTTAGTAGGAGATAAAAGTTTCAGAGGTCAAGGTATCAGTCAGATGATGGTGAGAGAAATACTGAGAGTAGCATTTGAACAACTTCGCCTTCACAGGGTTAGCCTTGGTGTATTTGATTTCAATAAACCTGCAATCGCTAGTTATGAAAAAGTAGGTTTTAAAAAAGAAGGATTACTGAGAGACTTCAGAAAGATAGGCAATGAATATTGGAGCGCATGGGAAATGAGCATGTTAGAGAATGAGTGGTTTAATAAAGAAAACTTGGCTAGTGCCAAGCCTTAGCGCTTGCGATCGCCGTAGTTGCGCTTATACTATAGAAAGTATTTTTATACTTTTTTAACGTGTAAAAAGAAATAAATATGTTTTTGGGAAGGATGTTATCATGACTGTATCAACGAAACTGCAATCACCAAAGGTCCCAGCTGAATTATCCCCCATCAGTCTAGAGGAAGAAATTCATCACGAGCGATATTTTCAGATGGGAATCGTTAATGACTGTGAAATAACTGGAGAATCAATAGAAAAGCTTTGTTTTGAAAAGGTCGTGTTCAAAAATGTTACGTTTCAAGACGTTTCTTTTCGATTCAATGATTTGACCGATGTTGTTTTCGACAAGTGTGATCTTTCAAATGCTGATTTTGGTGATGCAATCGTACATAGAGTGGAAATGAAGGAATGCAAAATGCTCGGAATGAATCTTTCGGGCTCCACATTACGCAATGTCTTATTTGATGAATGTATTGGCAAACTGGCGGCGTTTGGATATTCAGATTGTAAGAATGTAAAGTTCCAAGCATCTTACCTTTGTAATGCCGATTTTTATGAGGCGAAGTTTAAAAATGTAGCATTCGATCAATGTGATTTGAATGAAGCAAACCTATCTGGAACAATTTTAAAAGGGATCGATTTAAGCACCTGCTCATTTGAAAAACTAACAATTTCAATAGAGAAACTTGAAGGATGCATCATTTCTAATGAGCAGGCTATTGGATTTGCAAAGGCTTTAGGATTGGTGATTAAAGAGGAGTAATTTAGGCAAAGGCACCGGCGTCGAAGGTTTCAAAAATCGTATCTCTTAACTAGTGGGGGCAGATAATGATGAGTGAGTGGTTTATCAAAAACTATGATCGGTTGATGGAACTAATTGAGCAGAAATCCAATTGGTTCGAGGTGGTTTACCAGCAAAGTCCAGGGCAAGAATTAGAATTTAGGGATTATTACTTTAATACGATTTTTGGTACATTTGTTTTCTGTTCAAACAGGGTGTAAAAGTAACAATTTAATGGTTTAAGAATTTAGAATAAAGTTATGATAAAATTTAGTTAATAAATTCTTGAGGAGGCTTTGCAATGCGAAAAATAAATTCCTCATATGACTTATTACGGCATATTAAGAAAATGGATAGAGAAAACTCCGTCACTCAGTTTGTGATTCCTGGAAAGGGTAGGTTCACTGTTGTGCTTCAAGAAGAAGAACAACCAACCATTCAATCTGAGGTCGAATCAGATGGTGATCTCAAAAGAATGATTAATGAGAGCCGTCAAGCGTATAAAGATGTGAAAGTTCAGAACACGACTGAGTTCATCCAGAGTTTTTCACCAAAAGATTTTAAAAATGAGTAACCACGTTATTTGGCCAGTCCCACTCAGGGAAAAGTTGTCTTATACCGAGGAGTTTGGAAAATACAAAGGATTATCCAGAATTGTTAATTTAGAATATACTATCAAAAAATAAACCATGAAGTTGTGATTTTAGCCCTAAAATTTCCTGGTGAGGTTTAATGTATCCAAAAGTTAATCTGCTCTTTGTACAACATCGTTCATTTCTTGAGCGGTGTTTTACTTGTGTTGGATAAAAAAATTACAAACTACTGTAACAATTTTAGCATTCATACGTGGTTAGTCCGGAGAGGGGAAGCAGATGCGAAAAAAGACATTGGATCAGTTTTATGAAGAATACGCTTGTGATGTATATCGGTATTTGTTTTCCCTCGGGCGGAATCATAATATAGCAGAGGATATCGTCCAGGAAACCTTTTATCGGGCTTATTTACATATTGAGGGTTTAAGCGATGAAAAGATAGAGCCATGGATTTTCCGTGTTGCATATAATATTTTCATTGATCAAAAACGAAAGACCCAAAGAGAGACTTTAACGGAATCTGGATACTTTGAACAACAAGCTAATAGGGTGGCATCAGTTGAAGATAACGTTATTCAAAAGGAGCGGATTTAGTCTGTTTTTCAAATGATTGATCGACTCCCTATACAACAAAAAGAAGCATTATTACTTGTGACATCCCATCAATTTTCCTATAGGGAATCGGCTAGTATTCTAGGTGTATCAGATTCATATTTGAAAATTTTAGTTTTCCGAGCAAGGAAGGCCTTGCGGGATAAGGAAGGGAAAGAGGCCGATGAGCGATGATTTTAAGAATAAACTTGAGGCATATAATAACGGAAAACTTACGAAAGAAGAAAAAATAGAATTTGAAAATGAGCTTGATAAAATGGAAGTCTATCAGTCTCACTTGAATAATTTAATGGATGAACAAGGTAAAGCGGAGGAAAATGAAAACAATAATGAGAAGGGGAAAAAACAAAAGCAACTTGTGAAAAGGGGAAAATGGAGAGCAAGACTCCAAAATGCTTTGACTGCTTTAGCGATTATTTTAATTATTATGGTCGTTTGTATTTCCATAACAGTAACTTATTTTACCTGGGGTGAACCGGATCGATTTAAGATTTATACTGATGTTATCCAAGCAGGTGTAGCAACAACGAAGCCGAATATCACTATTGGTAGTAGCGGGACCAATATAGGGTTCTTAACAATGAAGTATGATGCAGAGCTACGAAAGTGGATAGGGGGGGAACATGAGACGGTTGGAGAGCTTCATTCTAGCTTCCTATTCGGCCCTTCAACTGAAATACCTAATGATATTCATCAACAACCCTACTTCATATACCCTGAACAACAACATATGTATGATTCTCCTGATGGTTTTGACCAGCTAGAACACTTACCAGAAGGGACAGTTGCTGAATTATTTGTATCCCTTTCAGACTATTATGAGACAAATGAAGTGTTACAGAAGTTCGTTGGAAAAAATATGCGTCCCACATGGTTTGCAGTGGATACAGGTGTTAATAATGAAGATGAGATAGGTCCAATTGGATTTCCTTACGAAGGTTACCATTTCAAAGCAGATTATGACATATCTAAAAAAGAAGGTGATAGTCTGTTAATAAGCGAAGATACTGAACAATCAAGAAGTACAAAAATGTTTGATGATGGTGAAAAGCGCAATAAAGAATTTTTTGAGGCACTGATTTTGATGGAGGAATATTATTCTATTGCAAATACATTCCTTTGGGCATCTTCTAAAGAGAAGTTAAGTGAGAAAATTAACTATATAGATGAAAACGGAACTAGGATCTATGGAGTGGTGGTCACTGGTCCATCAAAAGAATTACTTAAACTTAAAGAAGAAGACTGGATAGGAAGTTCAGCTATTAGTGAGAAAAGGCTATGGAACTGGGATGATATAGTTAATTAAAAGAGTTTTGCAATAAAATTGATTTTAGTGCTTTTCCATAGAAGCCGTCGAAGGTTGGAAAAATTGTAACTCTTACCTAGTGGGGGAAGATTATGACGAACAAATGGTTTATCAACAATTATGATCGTATGATGGAGCCAGTAGAAAAGAAAAGCTTTGGGAAGATCCGAGCAGAATTACTCAAAATGGCCCATGGCAATGTCCTAGAGGTCGGCTGTGGTACAGGACTTAATTTCAAGTATTATGAAGATGTGACAGTTACTGCCATTGAGCCAAAAGAATCTTTCCGTAAAACCGCAGCTGAGCGAGCTTCTCACGCAAATGTTCCCATCGTTGTTTACGAAGGGAATGCGGAGAAATTGGATTTCCCAGATCATTCGTTTGATACAATCGTCGGTACCTTAGTTTTCTGCTCAATAGCTGATCCTATAAAGGCGATTCGTGAGATCATTAGAGTATGTAAACCAAATGGAAAGGTCCTTCTATTTGAACATGTCCGGCATGATAATAAAATGATAGCTACACTGCAGGGCATAGCGACACCATTATGGAAGAGAATGTGCGATGGATGTCACCTAAACAGGGATACGGCACAACTACTGCAACAGGAAGGAATCGAAATTATTCAGATTAAACCACATAGAAGTAAGATAATGATTACGATCGAGGCAAGGAATTCGTTTGTTAAATAATCAGAAAATCGGCTATGTGAATACGCATTAGGAGTAAAACAGAGACTGACACTTCAAAATCATTGTTCCACGTTAAGAAAGTCTAAAAATACTTTCTATAGTATAAGCGCAACTAAGGCGATCGCCTGCGCTAAAGCTTGGCGTTAGCCAAGTTTTCTTTAAGTCATTGTTTTTTAATTAAAAAGAAGATGAGGTAATGGATATGACTTTAACATTTCCTAGATTGGAAACAGAACGGTTAATTCTAAGAGAAATAACGGAAAATGATGCGAAAGATATTTTTAGCTATTTATCTGATAAAGAAGTAATGATGTACTACGGTTTAAGCCCTTTTGAAACTCATCAAGATGCTTTAGATGAAATCGATTGGTATAAACGTATTTTTACTTCTAAAACAGGAATAAGATGGGGAATTGCAATCAAGGGGACTGATAAAATTATCGGCAGCTGTGGATTTCTTAACTGGTCTAAGGAACATTATCGTGCAGAGGTTGACAGAGCTAGCAAAGGAATATTGGAAAAAGGGCATTATATCTGAGGCCATGCAAGCGGTACTAGGTTATGGATTTGCGGAAATGAATTTAATGCGAGTTCAAGCATTGGTTGAACCGCTGAATATAGCTTCACAGAAATTAATGGAAAATAATAGTTTTGTAAAAGAAGGCTTATTAAGAAAATACGAATATACAGTAGGCAAATTCGACGATCTATACATGTACTCATTATTAAAAGATGAATACAACACCAAGTGAGCTTGGTGAGGAATGGTGGCCTCTTTGTTTTGGGTCAGCCGCTTGTACTTTATCAGGAATGAATCGGTAAAGCAAATCACTCCTCCCTAAGGGCATAATGATTAACCGCGAAACTGAAGGAGACTTTAATTAAATAGAAGGCTAATATAACCGTCAAAAAAGTTGGCAATTGAATGAAGAATAGCACTAAAACCAATAGTCCAAACGCCATAAATACTGCTCCAATCGTTCGTTGGGCTGGATGTGTATAAAGTTGGTTAACAATAAGTGAAGAGACAATTGTATATCCCCATATAAACAAGCAGGGCACCAAAAAGTTTTGAAGAATGAGAGCTAAAATGATTGGCTGGATGTGTAGGGCAATAAAAACCAAACGTGCTCGATCGTTTTCTCTGTAGTGGTTGTTTGTTGATAATGTAAAGTTTGCAATGACGCCTCCGTTAATATCTAATGCGAGGATAATGACGACTGCAATTTGATAAAACCCATAACCTTGCCATTCAGCGGATGTCCCTGCCATAAGTATGACCGTTGAAAAAATCGCAAAAAGTCCGGTCACCGTTATTTCTAGGACTGTAGATCTTGGGCCAAATACTTCATGAAGGAACGGTGGGATTTTGACTGGCTTCATAATATACCTCCATTAAAATTTATAAGTGCGTGTTCAAAAAGGAGGATAAAAAGAGCCGAGAAGTTCGAGGCGTGAAAATCTCGAGGACCAGAACGTATGCTATTAATACGTGAGGACCGGAGAGATCGAACAACGAAGAAATTCGACAGCTATTTTTACCGGACTTTTTGAACAACCTCTATAAGTATCGGCATATCAGTTTAACTTGAAGTTCCCAGGCTTTGATAGACTCCTCTTGATTAGCACCGATCAGACTGTGTAACCCAATTCCGTCTAATAAAGCAAGTAAAAGGTGCGAAATCACATCAGCATCCTCAATTGATACAAGGTTATCAGAGTACATTTTAACTTGTTTACTAATCAGCCTTTTGGATTTTACTGCATAGTTATTTAGTGTTTCTTGATATGCCTCGATAAACATAGCTTCATTATAAAATGAAAAGAATGATCTATAGATTTTCAGGTATTCGTTTGGAATATTAATGATTGAGGTACCTAAGTAGTATAGATATCCTTCTAAATCATCAAATTCTTGACTGTCTAGAGGTTTAAGCAGGTCACTAAAAATCAACGCCAATACCGCCTCAGGAACTTCTTTGATTGAGTTGTAGTGATGAAATATCGTACTTTTACTCACACCCGATCTGACAGATAACTTTGAAGCAGTAATACCGCTTATTCCACTTTCAGAAATGATATCGATAGCAGAATGGAGAATCCTTGTATTTGTCTGCATTCCTTTCTCGAGACGTTTATCCTGATTTTTAGCTGACATACGTGTTCCTCCTAATTCCGTTATTTAATTCATTATAATACTAACCGATCGAACGGTCAATTTTATTTTTACGCAATCTTCTTATTTTAACAACCCCGCTTTTAAGTCACGAAATTAAGTACGTATTTTACGTGTGAATAGGTAGAATAACAGGAGATTTTAACAGTTTATCGAATTGAAACAGTAGAGATTTCTTTTATGAAATGTGACGGAGTATCATAAAAATAGAAAGTCTTTTATAAATAGCGTATTGGAGTGATAGCTTATCAATTATACATTTGTGGATTCAGTGAATGGTGTAGAATATGTGCCTAATACATACCAATGGAGACCAGAGCAAGGGATCTTTAATATAAAGCCCTATCCTATTGCCTTTCCAAAGGATCAGATTAAAAACCGTGAAGCGACAATGTGGAGGTATAAAGAAGCTTTACCTTTTCAAGATTCTGAGGTGTATTCTTCGATCACTCTTGGAGAAGGACTAACCCCACTCGTGCGCCTGGATCATCGAGAACCTAACATTTTAGTGAAAATGGATTATCTGATGCCGACGGGTTCTTTTAAAGACAGAGGTGCAGCGGTTTTGATAGCCAAAGCCAAGGAAATGGGTGTTTCAACGGTTGTAGCGGATAGTAGCGGAAATGCTGGGACTTCAATTGCGGGATATTGTGCTCGAGCGAAAATCGGTTGTCACATTTATGTACCAGAGTCAACTTCGGAGAGAAAACTTTCTCAAATTAAAGCTCATGGTGCGGAAGTCCATAAGATTTCGGGAACACGCGAAGAAACAGCTCAAGCAGCTAAAGAGGCAGTTGAAAGTAAGGGACTATTTTACGCGAGCCATGTTTATAATCCTTTCTTTTATGAAGGAACAAAAACCTTTGCATTTGAAATTTGGGAGCAGTTGAATTTTACTGTTCCAGATTCTTTGATTCTACCAGTCGGTAACGGAACCCTTCTGTTAGGTGCCTTTATTGGTTTTAAAAACTTGAAGGATGCTGGCGTAATAAGTAAGCTTCCAAGGATCATTGGTGTTCAAGCCGAACCATGCGCACCGATTACGAGAGCATATCATTGTCAAGCTCGTATGGAACCTATCACAAATATCGGGACACAAGCTGAAGGCATTGCGATTGCAAATCCAGCTAGGGGTGAACAAGTTCTTTCGGCTATTAAAGAAACCAATGGGACAATCATTACTGCACCTGAAGCAAACATCGAAAGCGCCAGAAGGGAACTTGCACAAAAAGGATTTTATGTAGAACCTACTACCGCCGCCACATACGCCGCTTACAAAGAACATCAATCCAAAGTTGTAAAAGAGAACGAAGTAGTAATCATGTCCTTATGTGGATCCGGATTAAAGAAATAATAAAGAACTGGAACATTATACTATTAAAAATGAGGGAAGCTTGATGACAGTTCAACTGAAAGCCGTGACGAGAGAAAATTGGGAAGAGGCTTTAACTTTGAGGGTCAAGGAAGAACAAAAAGACTTCGTACCATCTGTAGCTGTATCGATTGCTAAAGTATACATAAAGCCCGATGGTGAAAATGTATCGTATCTGCCCTTCGCCATTTATGATGATCAAGAAATGGTCGGTTTTATAATGCATGCTTATGTGGAAGATACAACAGACATGTACTGGATCAACGGTTTCATTATTGATGAGAGCCACCAAGGGAAGGCATATGGTAAAGCAGCAATAACAGAAATGATTCATTGGATTGTCCAGAGGTCTCCCCAATGCGAAAAAATTCAGCTTACTGTTCTGAAAAACAATGAGATAGCTTGTAAATTGTATGAGAGTGTTGGTTTTCAACCTACAGGGGATGCATTTGGAGGAGAAGATGTATGGAGTCTGTCTGTAAAAATATGATATTCTGATAAAGGAGGAATATTTTGGAGGTGATGGAATGTCCGTAAGATATTTGACTCAAATGGGGCTGGCTGTACTGCTCCTATTTCTATCAACATTCGGTGCATGGTATGAAGGAAGTGAGCTTTTAGGTGATCCGTGGGAATGGAAGTATTCAACCCCTTTTTCCAAAATGGTAAATGGAGAAGTGAACGGCACAAGTGACATCACAGAGCTTGATTTCTTCGTGTATTCGGCAAAATTCAATCCTGTTTTTCCAGTTTTAATGGTCATCAGTTTGGTATATTTAACCTTCCTGTCTGGATACAAATTGTTAAGGAGCAACCATATAAAGCTTTCTGTTTTTTGTTCAGGACTAGGGATACTGCTATTGATCGTAAGCGGCTTGATATCGAATTCACCGACAAATGGTGGTAAAGCCCTGACGACGACATTTATTGTGTGTGGTATTTTGAGTTTTACATTTGCCTCATCATTCTACTTTAGAATGTTTAAACGCCAGGGCAAGGAAGTGTATTAGAAGATTTGAAACAACCAAGACAGTGCATTTAAAGAAAACTTGTCTAGAGCCAAGCCTTGCGCAGGCGATCGGCAAAGTTGCACGTATACTTGGAACTTAAACTTTTCCACAACATCTAAGCAAAATAAATCAAGCATCGACTGAGAAGGATGAGCAACTGATTATGGCAAAGGCAACAGGTAATTTTAAAAGAGGGGATGAGCGGGTTAATTCTAAGAAAAAGTAGCCCGTGAAAAAAATAGAAATGGGGAAAAGATATGGAAAAAAAACAACTTTCCTTTCGAATCGCAACGGAAAAGGATCTTGATAAAATTGTACATATGCTTTCTGATGATGACTTAGGAAGCAAGAGGGAGCGGTATGAATACCCGCTTCCAGACAGCTATCATTCTGCTTTTCATGCGATTGCCTCTGATCCAAATATTGAATTGATTGTAGCTTGTAAAGATGAAGAAGTAGTAGGCGTTCAACAGGTGACATTCACTCCCCATATTACGTATCAAGGTGGCTGGAGAGCTACCGTCGAAGGAGTTCGGACTAATTCTTCTATACGTGGGGAAGGTGTAGGCAGCGAACTGATCCGATGGGCGATCAACCGTGCCGAAGAACGGGGGTGTCATCTCATTCAACTGACAACAGATAAAAAGCGTCATGACTCCATCCGATTTTATGAACGTTTAGGCTTTACTGCTTCACATGAAGGAATGAAAATGCATCTATAGTGAATCTCTCGGAGGTTTTAATGGATTATGTTAAGGAACTTAGGAAACTAGTCGGACACAGACCTTTGATTCTGACTGGTTCAGTCGTTTTGATTTTGAACGAACAAAACGAGTTGTTATTGCAGCATCGAACGGATGGAGACTGGGGCTTGCCAGGAGGATTGATGGAATTAGGGGAAAGCTTGGAGGATACAGCGAAAAGAGAGGTGAAGGAAGAGACCGGTCTTGAAATTGGGGAATTGCGATTACTAAGTGTATTTTCCGGACCAGAATATTATTTCAAGGTTTCAAATGGGGATGAACTTTTCTCTGTAACAGCTGTATATGTTACAAGCGATGTTGAAAGAAGCATCACAATCGATAAAACTGAATCATTAGCGCTTAAATACTTTAGCACCGATCATCTGCCCGAAGGAATTTCCGAAGAGTATCGTAGTTACATAGAGCCATATCTTAATGAATTGAAAAGGTAATTTAAATGGAGGAGATAACATGGGTTTTGATTGGGGTTCCTGTCCTCTATCTATACGAAGCTTTGTAAATGATATCGTGAAGGATTTGGAAGGGATGTTGGCTGAGGATATGGTTGGGGTGTATCTTCACGGGTCTCTCGCAATCGGCGGTTTTAACCCAAAGAGCAGTGATATCGACTTGTTAGCTGTGACGTCTTCACCATTGTCGAAGGACAGTAAACACCAATTGGCTCAGCACTTTCTGGAGATCTCGAAGCACCCATATCCAATCGAAATTAGTATTCTATCAATAGATCAATTACGTAACTGGAACCATCCTAGTCCGTTTGAATTCCATTACAGTGAGTTTTGGCGGGACTGTTTAGAGTCAGACTTCGAAGTAGTTAATGACCAATTAAACAGTCAAGATAAGAAAGACCCTGATTTAGCTGCTCATCTTACAATAACAAGAGAGCGGGGGATTTGTTTACACGGAAAGCCGATTAAAGAAGTACTCCCCTCGGTCCCACGTGCTGACTATATCGACTCGATCATGGAGGACTATCAGGATTGTCTCGAATCGATCGAACAGAAACCGATCTATAGTATTCTTAATATTTTGAGAGTCTACTGGTTTGTAAAAGAAGGAGTCATTTCCTCCAAAGAAGAAACAGGCACATGGGGATTGAACTATCTGCCAAAGGAGTTTCATAGAACGATCCGAAAAGCTTTAGAAGGTTATAGAAGTGAAAAGCTAGCTGAGGACTTTAACCGTAAAGAGCTTTTGCTATTCCGAGACTATTTTGTACATAACGATAACTTCAAGAAGAAGGTGCTTCCATAGTGAAAAAGCTTGAAATAGAAACGCCGAGGCTAATCATAAAGCCATTAGAAACAGAAGACTATCAAAATTGGTTGACCCAGCATGAAAATAGACTACCATCACAATATAAGTATGATAATGGTAAAAGTGACATGAGTGAATGTACAGAGCAATGGTTTATCGCCATGGTAGAAAATCATCAGCAATCGGCTTTAAGTGATAGAGACTACATTTTCGGTGTTTTCCATAAAAAAGATGGCGATCATCTGGGATCTGTCGATATTTCTACGCTGATAAGATATGATTTTCAATGGGGAAGGATCGGTTATACGATCCACAATCAATTTTGGAGGCAGGGGTATGGTAAAGAGTCCCTAAATGGGGCACTTGAATTAGCGTTTCGACAGTTGAACTTTCACCGGATCGAAGCTCATATCAATGTTGATAACATCGCATCAATCAACCTAGCAGAAAGTGTTGGTATGAAGTACGAATGTACCAGAAAAGGATTCATTTACGAGTTCGGTGAATGGACAGATAACCTGGTCTACTATATAAATAATGGTGGATGACTTAACATGGCGTTTACTCGTATTGAGGAGAAGCGCCTTATTTAATATCTGAAAACTTTGCCTCATCCAATTCTTTTACGGTTAGCATGGCCATAAAGGCTTAGTGACAGGGTAGCTGCTCTAGACCGCAAAGTATTGTTTTCATCCTCTAGTCAATAGATTACACTCAAATTAGTAACTATTTTAAGATTAGGGGAAGAGAATTTATGAAACGAAATTGGAATGAAGTTGAGCTTCTAGAACATTTTGCCGTAGTACCAATTGAAAGAAAGCTGATTGGAAATAAAACAGGGGCAAGCCGTTTAGGATTTACAGTGTTATTAAAGTATTTTCAACAAGAGGCTAGATTTCCTGCAAAAAAACAGGATATTCCCAAAGTGGTCGTTGAATTTATTGCACATCAATTGGAATTATCTCCAACGCTCTTTGAGGAATATCGTTGGGGCACAGATGAAAGAAACTTTACGTATCATCGAAAACAAATTAGGGAATTCTTCGGTTTTCGAGAACTTACGGCAAAAGACAACGATCTTTTGACAGAGTGGTTAAACGAACAAGTTCAGTTTACACATGATACCGACTATTTAAAAAATCAGGCATATAGCCTATTTCGCAAGTGGAAAATCGAACCTCCCACAATTGGAAGTTTGAAGAGAATAATCGATTCTGCCATAGACACTTTTGAGAAAAAATTGTATAAATCGACTTATCAGCAGCTGTCTCCTAGGACTTGTTCTCGACTAGATGTATTACTGGAATCTCATGCTGATGAGGAATCGGAAGAAGGTTTTGAAGAAGAACTTCATGAGGAAATGGAATCCGATATTTTAACTTTTCGTCAGCTTTTATCTTCTCCTCATAAACCAAGTGTAAGCACCATGGAAACGGAAGTTAAAAAACTGTTAGCGATTAGGCATCTACACATTCCTCTAAGATTATTTCATCATTTGCCTCCGAAATTAGTTAAGAAATATCTCCTTCGTGCAGCTACGGAGACCGTAACGGAATTGCGTGCACACCCGGCACCCATTCGCTATACCCTACTTGCCATCTTATTTTCACATCGTCATAGAGAAGTCATTGATTACTTAGCTGATTTATTGGATGAAATTACGCTTAAGTTCGGAAATAAAGCCAAGAATACAACTCGAAAGGAAGCAGTAGAAGAATTAGAAAAAGTCCAAGGGAAAAATAAACATATTGTCAGTTTATTAAAAGCGACCGTAGATCACCCAGAAGGAGTCATTCAAGATACTCTATTTCCTATTGTTGGCTCTGATATGATTCGAGATATTATTAAGGACATGACAAACAATAACCGGGATTACAAAGAAAAAATATATACGAAAATGTACTCTTCTTATCAGGGACATTATCGGAAGTCCCTTTCTAAAATTTTAAAAAACCTTACTTTTCGCTCAAATAATCAATTTCATCAGCCGATTATTGAAGCCATCCAACTCATTCGAGAATATGAAGAAAGTGGGCAACGTTATTTTGCCGCTGGAGATGAAGTTCCTATTGAAGGCGTAATTCAGCCGAAATGGAAAGACGTCATTATCGAAACAGACAGCAAAGGGATAGAAAGAGTAAATCGAATCAATTATGAAATTGGTGTGATACAATCGCTTCGCACTCGACTTCGTTGTAAAGAAATTTGGATTGAGGGCGCTGATCGATTTCGAAACCCTGATGAAGATCTCCCTCAAGATTTTGAAGAGCACAAGGAAGAATATTTTCAAGCACTGAAGGCATCTCTTGATGTAGAGCCTTTTATCGAAGATATTATACAGTTGATGAAAGATAAACTTCATTTACTGAATCAAGGGTTAGAGGATCAAAGTAATGAAAAAGTGGCGATTACTACTAGAAATAACAAGGGATGGATTCGAGTCACTCCACTTGAAAAACAACCCGAACCCCAACATGTTACGGGGATTAAACAGGAGATTAAGAACCGTTGGTCCGATATTAACCTATTGGATTTACTAAAAGAAACAGATTTTCACACGGAGTTTACCAAAAACTTTAAAACCACAGCTGATCGAGAGATTTTAGATCGAGAAACTACCCAACGACGGCTCATTCTAAGTTTATTTGGATTAGGAACGAATACAGGTTTGAAAACTGTTTCTGCTGGAAACCACCTAGATAGTTATCGAGAACTTCGGTATATCCGTCAAAAATTTATTCATAAAGATCATTTACGAAAAGCCAATGCTGAGGTTACCAACCATATCATCTACAATCGAATGAAAGAAGTATGGGGAGAAGCTACCACTGCATGTGCTTCCGATTCAAAACATTTTGGATCGTGGGATCAGAATCTGCTTTCCGAATGGCATCCTCGTTATAAGAGACATGGAGTTATGATCTATTGGCATACAGATCGAAAGTCAGCTTGTATTTATTCTCAGCTAAAGTCCTGCCTTTCTTCGGAAGTGGCAGCTATGATGGAAGGGGTTCTTCGTCACTGTACAGACATGGAAGTAGACCGTAATTATGTCGACACGCATGGACAAAGTGTCGTTGCTTTTGCTTTTTGTCATTTACTTGGTTTTAAACTGATGCCACGCTTTAAAAATATCGGTTCTCAAAAGTTATATCGTCCAGAAGCCGGAATGAATGAGGAATATCCTCACTTGCAACCGGTCTTAAGTAGACCGATTAACTGGGATCTTATTCGACAACAGTATGAACAAATCATTAAGTATGCAACTGCTCTACGGTTGGGCACTGCTTCTGCCGAATCCATATTAAAGCGATTTACAAGGGATACAAAACATCCAACCTACCAGGCTTTATGTGAATTAGGGAAAGCGATTAAAACGATCTTTTTATGTGATTATTTACACTATGAAGAGATTCGTAGAGAAATCCATGAAGGATTAAATACAGTGGAACAGTGGAACTCGGTGAATACCTATATTTTTTATGGGAAAAACAGTGAAATTCGTTCCAATTCTATAGAAGATCAAGAAGTGTCTGTCTTATCACTTCAATTGTTGCAAAATTGCTTAGTCTATATGAATACCTTAATGGTCCAAGAAATCCTTTATGACAACAACCAATATTGGTTGAAAAAAATGACTCCCGAAGATTTCAGGGGATTAACACCTTTGTTTTATCATCATGTCAATCCATACGGAACTTTCGAACTCGATATGGATCTGCGAATTCCTATTAAGTTAAAAGTTTCATAGTTTTCATCGTTTTGATCGGTGATAATACCAGCTAATCTTCCGTCAAGATATTAGCTGGTTTTTCATAATGGGGTCCCACCAACAACTGCGTTTTGTTAGTAGGACCCCATAATGAACTAGAGCGCAATTCTTATGCAAGAAAAGCGCCCTTTAATTGAACAATGCAGTTGGAGTTTAAGGGTCAAAAGAAAAACCCTATATTAATAAAGGGTTTTATCAAACTTTGTTTTAAATTATCGAACTTTATTTTAAAATCAACATTTTTATGGGTAATTCATCTCCGTGGTTCTGTGTAATCAACTTCAGTTGGACTCATCTCGAAGGGCTCGACGGCGTTCGTGTAGCACCAGCAGGATAATCATCCCCATTATTACACCTAAGACGATGCCGGTCTGTGTGGTCAACAACCATGCCAATGGGTACTCTGGGGAGGGTGGAGCATCGAGTCGAACTGAAGATAAGGCAGAATAGAGGTTGTTGGAGAACAACGCTCCCGATGAAATCCATGCCGCTGCCATAGGTGGTAGAAACCACCTCGACCCACGGCGGGATGCTACCACCAATATGCCCCACGCACCTGCAAAGGACCACACGCCTATACTCAATGACAACAGGTGCCACCACACATCACGTTCACCCATGGTTGCCGGGTCGATGCCGAAAGAGCCGCCAACCGCCCAAAACACCTTGATGACACCGAGCAGAATGCAGCCGGTAGCGACAATCCTAGCCAAGATGATCTGCAGTTGTCGAGTATTGCCCGGCAACTCCTTGTAGTTGGTTGTGCCACTCAGTGCCTCTGGCCAACGTGCCTTTGCATACCCCGCCAATGAAAGCGGCAGGAAGATGCCGATCCCGAAAAGTGAGATCATGACGAAGATCTGCTCGTATACCCAGAAGTCGGCGGCACCTGCCTCTTGATCCCGGATCATAGCTGCAGGGCCCAGGACCGGTGCAATCAACAGCATGGGAAGGAGCAAACCGGTACCAACCCAAATGGGTAGAGCAACCAACCACGCAGGTAGCCGCTCCCCCCACGGCTTGCAGAACGCCATTGCAAGAAGGATACTAATCGCAGCGAGAACGGCGGTTACTGCGTTTATAATGCGCCAGCTGGCGTCACCCATTTGCTCGGTTGGAAGGAAGAGACCGAAAGTCCATACGATTTTGATCAGCAGGTAAGGTGTTACTGCTATTGCGGCACCATAACCGCAGATTCTACGCAACCTCATCAATCTAGAGGCCTGCCTCTCTGCACTAATAGTCATCTTCTCATCTCCTCTACAAGTTCTAACTCACTTTGTTTCATAATTATTTTTTCACTCCTATCCTAATGCCTTTAACGCTTTTAAACCTTTCTTGTACAACTTTCAAGTACTTATATTTCCAAGACTCATATTAGTGCCTTCCTTACCTAACATAGTTACTCTAGATTATCGAATAAAATATCATAACTCTAAATTAACTTTGATTTCCCTTTGAGTAATCCCTTCCTTAATTCCATTAAATGGCCCGATTGCCGAATAACCTATTACCATGCTAATACACGCCATTACCAAAAACCAGTATTTTTGTAACGAATGATTACTGCTTCATCTTGCTTAATCATGTTCCAATCTGAATAGGTTGATCCTTCTTTACTATGAACCAATGCATCTAATCTTTCTTTCTCTTTGTTGCTTAGGGAATCTGACACAAATTGATATAAGGTACGATAGGCCACTGCATGAATATGATCCACTGCTTGTATCAGAGTGCTAAATGCAGGTAACTCATAACTATGTTTTACTAATTCGTCAATGGCAACATTGATGATATCGCTCTTTGCATCTTTCTCCGATACCGAGTTTTCCATTGCTGTTATCATTACCTGACGAGCTTGTTCATCAAACACTTTTACCTTTCGATACTCACGGATCATTGCAATTTGACGAATACCAGTACCAGAACGGTGATAAGATTCCCATGTTTCTGAATCAGGAAGGTCGAGTTTAGATACTTTCGCTATATGTTGGATAATGACTTGCGGAATATCCGATATAGGGACAAAATAGTTAAGACATTGGAATGTTTTCAACATAATTATAAGTCCCAATTGAGAAAATGAATTTCGAGCTTTTGTTTTGGCCCAGGTAATCTCTTCTAATGTAGGGGAAAATAGCTTATCTAAATCTTTCAATGTCGGGCTGCTTTTTAACCTAGGATAAGCTGTTTCCTGAATACTAGGCATAGGATATCTCCTTTATGTTAATCAAATAATTTCATAGTGCATTTTTTACCCAAAAACTTTTTCAACTGCTTGTTCTAGGTCTTTCATTGAAGGGGCTGCATATCTTCGAGTTACGTTTACATCATTATGTCCCATTAATTCAGCAACTGTAGCAATATCTACACCAGAGGAAACAAGTTCCCTTCCATAAGTATGACGTAGCATATGTGCATGAAATCCTAACTTTTCAAAGATCCTTTGAACTGCCCGAACGGAGATCCGTTTTTTAAAGTTAGAGAGAAATAGTGCCGGATTATCGTCCTCACGATTTTCTAAGTATCGACGAAGATGGTACCGTGCTTCGGATGGTAACGGCACGGTACGGGCAATTCCACCTTTCCCATCACGTACCACCACATTGCCAGATCGCTCGCTCATATGCACATCATCTCGGTTTACAGCCGTTAATTCAGAAACACGTAAACCGGTATAAAGTAGAAAATAAGCAATTGCAATTGAACGAAAGTTGCCAGATCGCTCTAGTTCACGGAACATACGGTTGCGATCACTCCGAGGTAACGACTTAGGAGAAATATGTCTGGTATGGCGAATCTCGGGACGCTGGATGTTTTCGACCAAATGAGATTGCCCAAGGTACCGGGCATAGGCTACAATAGCACTAAATTTCGGAGTTAGAGTGGTTGCTTTATTCCCAATGTCTTGCAAATGTTTAATATATTGCTGGACATCATAACGGGTTAGTTGTTCAAGATCACTGCCTTCAGATTGTAGCCATTTATGAAAATTATTAATATGTCTTACATAATCCTCAATCGTTTTCTCCCTTTTTCCATTTTCAATAAGAAAGTTTTTAAAGCAATCGAGTTCTACGTCACTTTTTTTCACTGTTAACGACCCTCTTTTTTTAATTTATGAGTCTATTATAATGAAAAAGTGACGCAGAAGACTAATTATGTGACATTTTTAAATCGGATAAATGAGTGTACGTTTCATTTGTCCCATTAACAGATCTTAAGCTAGATCTACCAATTAATTAAATCATTTAAGAACTAGCAAAACAGAAATAAAAGTCCTTAAACCGAGTATTTTCGGAAAAGGACTTTTAAGAACCGTTACCTTTCAATGTTGTAAAGAATGAATGGCATTAGAAGTATCGCCAACTAAGGAAATCAACCTAGACCATGAAATATTACGCCCAGTAACCACAACGGCTACTTTACGGCCATTTAATTCCTCACCACATTGCTTTAACGCAGCAATTCCTGCAGCTCCAGAAGGTTCAACGATGTACTGAGAATCTAGCATTATTTTTATTGCATCAATAATATCCTCTTCAGTCACTGTTAAAATTCGATCAATATGTTTTTGGATGATTGGAAAAGTAATAGTTTCAGGATCAATCGGTCCACTTAACCCTTCAGCTATCGATGGCTTTAAATCAACTGGGGTTACCTTTCCATTTTGATACCACACAGCTAAAGAAGGGCTGTTTTTAGTTTGAATACCCCAGACTTCAATTTTCGGATTTACGCATTTTAGAGCCAAACACATACCAGAGGTGAGTCCTCCACCACCCATACACGTAATAACTGTATCAACGTCAGATAAATCATCTAAAATTTCTAATCCAACAGTTCCACCTGCTGAAATTACTGTTTGATCATTGTACGCAGAAAGAAAGATATATCCTTCTTCTTTAGCAGCTTTTAATGCGGATAATCTAGCATCCTCAATAGAATCAAAGAATTTTAACAAGGCTCCATATCTCTCTAATGATTGAATCTTACCTGGATCTGCGTCCATCGGTAAATAAACATGAGCTGGGACATTTAACCTTTTAGCTGCGTATGCTAAACCTATTCCATGATTACCGGCTGAAGGAGCTATAACACCACGGTTACGTTCTATTTCATCTAAAGTTAAAAGTCGATTTAAAGATCCCCGAGGTTTGAAACTTCCGGTAACCTGGAGGTTCTCCAATTTTAAATAAATATCAGATTTATATAAACGACTCAATTCCTCGCTATACTCTAATGGCGTATGACGTATATGAGGTCGAATCCGTTTATGAGTTTGAATAATCTCCTGTAAGGTAATATTGCTTTGATTCAAAAGATCAACTCCTTTTTATTTTAATACGTTTAATTAGGATTTTACATTTTAACCTAGTTGTTGGATAATACATGTTAGTCATAACATTATAACTTTTAGTTATAAGGAAGGTTGATCAGATTGAATCTTCAACAAATGAATTATGTCAAGAAAGTTGCCGAAACAAAAAGTATTAATAAAGCTTCAAAAGCCCTACATATCTCTCAACCGGCCTTAACAAAGCAACTAAAGTTATTAGAGGATGAACTAGAAACTAGATTATTTGAAAGAAATAAAAATGGTTGCATTTTAACGAAAGAGGGAGAACTTTTTCTTAATGAAGCTGAAATCATACTAAATCAAGTACAATCTTTAAAACAACAATTCATAAAAAAAAGTGAGAAGAAAGTTATTAATATGGGGGCGTTACCAAGCATTGCTACGCATTTTTTGCCTGCCATTGTTCAAAAACTGAATAATTTTGGCTATAAAATCAATATTCACGTCACAGATACCAGTAATCAAATCCAGAGCTTATTATCTGAAAGGAAAATTGATGTTGGATTTGGACAAGACTTAGAAGAAAGGGACTATGTATATTCAATTTTGATTGAACCATATTATGTAATTGTTCCTAATTCCAGTCCTTTAACAAAGGCTCAATCAATCTCACTAAATGAATTAACCAATCAAAATATGATTTTACCTACACTTCCTTGTGATCTCCGGAAATCGCTTGATGATTATTTAAATCAACAAAACATTATTATAGAAAATATCATGGAAGTTGGTCAAAATGATTCGATTTTATCACTTGTTAAAAACGACGTTGGTTTGACGATCCTTCCTGAGATGACCATTAATACCTTAGATAAAAGTGTAAAAGCTATGCCACTTAAAAATAAGGAATTTAATAGAAAGATCTCTTTATTAACTTACTCTAAAAAATTACATGACTTAATCAAAGGAAGTTTTTATTGATAAATAGTTGGAGAAATAAATTTGCATCTAATGGCGTGTGGGACCCGGCAGGACCCCTATTTTTTGCCCGTATTTCCTATGGAACCCCTATAAAAGGCTTTTCTATGTGAGTGGATCAAAAAAGAAGGAATTCTTGCCGTACCCCTAAAGGAGGGATTGGAAGCAAGTAAAAGGCGTGGAAAAGAATTAGGTAGACCTAAATTAGATAAAGATAAGCTTGCTGTAGCGTTGCGGATGTACGACAGTAAAGAATATTCTATAAAGGAGATAGTCTCATCAACTGGAATATCTCAAGGCTCTTTATATAGGGCGGTCAATAGAAGAAAGCTTGAAGAAATAGAAAAATAAGGGGCATTCTTCTCCCGTCCGATTACTTTGCGGTCTAGAGCAAGAACCCTGTCACTAAGCCATAAAGCAGGCTCTTCCAGCTATTCTGTAACAAAAATGGACGTTAGGATAACTTGAGATAAACCTTTTAAATTTCTCCGATTCTCCGTTTTTCATCGTCACTTCAACGATACATTTAATCTTACGCCCAAGTTTTGCATAATCGATATCAAGTGTATACCTTCGTATAACTTCAAATGATTCCAACCTTTCGCCCGTTCGGTAACAGAAAAAAGGTCAATGAACTACGAAAATAATGCAAAAATGACCCAATCAATCTGAATTTTGGAACCAATAAATTAGCTTTATTAGATACATAGAATTGAATGAATTGAATTAGTTGGAACGCCGTATGAGATGAAAGCCTCATGTACGGTGTGAACAGGGGGAAAAGGGAGCGATAATTTCAAACCCTTACCTATCTGTATGAATTAGACTTTCAAGGGAAATTAGATATTTAACAAGGACTATTTGTGGTGAATGGGGAAATTAATAGCAACTGGGAGGTGGTAAGAATGAAGGTTAAACGAATTGTTGCCAATGTGGAAACACAGGATATTACCAAAGCAAGGTACTTCTACGAGGAAGTACTTGGACTTGATCAATTAATGAATCAGGAATTTATTGCAACCTACGGCTCGCATGAAAAAATGGACACTCAAATTAGTTTCCTTTCAGAAGGTGGCTCCGGGACACCGGTACCTGATTTGTCAATTGAAGTTGATGATCTTGATAACGCACTAGCTCGCATAAAAGAAGCAGGTATTCCAATTGAATATGGACCAGCCAAGGAGCCATGGGGTGTGCGGCGTTTTTACGTTAGAGATCCGTTCGGGAAACTTGTCAATATTTTAATCCATCTATAAATGAATGCGTTGACAGGCGTATTTCAAGATCTTACGCAAACGGGCGCAAATCTGGAATAAGTATTGCGCCCTTTCTTTTAAAGGATCAGATTGTGGAGTAACAGTGATGGAAATTTGAAATAATTGTTACTAAGCTAAAAGGGCAATATAGCAATGTAAAGACACACAACTGAGGATCATTCTAAGAAGCGGGGATTTATTAATTTATTGGTAAGATTTGAGCAGTTATGCCGTACAGCTTCTTGAAGCTCCATAAGTTGAACAGAAATAAGGGGGTATCGCTTATTAAGCAATCAATCGAGATACAAATGTTGCCTTGTAACGCGAGTACCAATATAGTGGACATGGAGCACATTAATAACATAGTTAACCGTGTGTACGCGGCATCTGAGGAAAGTTTTTGGATGCACGGGGCAGTCCGTACGACAGTGGCGGAAATGGCAGAGTTCACTAGCGGCGGTGAGATCGCTGTAGCTCGATCAATGGAGCAAATTGTTGGATGTGTCCGTGTTCGACGGATTGACCAAGAAACGGGAGAATTCGGAATGCTAGCTGTGGACGATGAACACCAAGGGACTGGTATTGGACGAGAGTTAATCCGCTTTGCTGAACAGAAGTGCCAAAAAGAACACCTTCATAAGATGCAACTTGAATTGTTAGTACCTCGGAAAGGTTCTCACCCAGCCAAAGTAATCTTGGAAAACTGGTATGCTCGTATCGGCTATCATCCGGTTCATACGGAAACCATTGATGTTTCGTTTCCAAAGTTGGTGCAGATGCTAGCTATCCCCTGCAAGTTTGTCGTTTTTCAAAAAAAATTAAGATAGCAGTAAGAACCTCGATATAAGGGTCTCGCCAATAATTTGACGGAATACCCACGCAATGAAACTTAAACAAACGGGCGCACTTCTTGAATAAGAAGGCGTCCTTTTGAATCGGTCCATATTTTTGAATAAGAAAATATAAAATTGATTTATAAAGCGATTCTGGTCTATTCCAAAATCGCTTTGATTGATTAAATAAAATTGTAAACTTTTCTCTTTGTCATTCGTCTTATAACCACAGGGGGTAGAAATGAATAGTTCAGATGATCTAAAGAGTTTAAATACGGAACTGAATTTTGTTTATCGTTATCTAAGGAAGTTGAAAATATCCCATGAAGATGCCGAAGATATTGTACAAGAAACAGCTTATAAATTTCTTCAGTATTATGATTCAATAAGAACCCCTAAAATTCGGAGTTGGTTAATCCGTGTGGCTATCAATTATCATCATGATCAGTATCGTAAAAATAATAGGATCATGCTTGACCTAAGAGAGGATCAATTAAAAACACTTTCAAAAGATTTACCAGAGGAAATCCTCTTGAGCAATGAACATTGGTCTGATATTGAATATATTTTATCTAAACTCAAACCAACATACAGGGAATTATTACTTCTTAAATACATATGGGAATTAAAGTACGATGAGATATCTGAAATTCTGGATATGAAAGTTAACACTATAAAAACTTCCTTATTTAGAGCAAGGAAGCAATTTGCAAAATTGTACAGGGAGGCAAACAGATGAGTGATCATAAAAACAATCATGAACCAGAGGAAAATAACAAAGAACTGGACTTTGTTACGGGCCCATCCTTTCAAAAAGTAATCAAAAAAGCGAAATGGAAACAAACCATTAAATTTTTTGCCATTGGCTCTTTAAGCACAATCATCGTACTGTATGCGCTTTTTTGTGGTGGGCAATATCTTCTTCAAAAGCGACTTGTTGATGATGACAAGCGGTTATTTAGTCAAATTAATGGGGCAAACGCTTATATGGATAGTGGGCGTTATGTGTACGGATTCTTAAATCTGAGTGTTGTAGAACATATTACCGTTAAAAAGACAATAGGTGAACGTGAAATCGTCTGGAACAAAAAAGAAGTAGAAATCCCTTTTATCGGGAGAAAAAATGTTATTGATAATGAATCGTTCACAGAGAGTATTGGCTTTAGTGAAAGGTTTAATCGGCAAGTACACTATAATAGCTTTACTGGTGAAAGAGAAGTTGACTTTTATTATCCTCAACTAGAATATGAGTATTTACCTAATGAGTTAGAAATTGCAACACAATCAGAAGATAGTATCTTGGCAGAAGTGGCATTGTCATTTGATAAACCATACACGCTTAAAGAAGTTCAAAATCTGATGGGATCCGAAAATATCAACTGGGTTTGGGTTAAAACGACTACAAAAGATGAGCTTGACGATATAAAATCTGATTCTTTTCTTAAAATAATGGATGGTCCGTCAGCTGATGGCTTTCAAGTACGGGGTGATGATTTAAACCAGGCAGCTGAGATGTTTCTAAGGAACATTAAACAATTAAGCAAGGAAGGGAAATACCAGTCTACGGCTCAAGAAATGGCTAACGAAATTAACCCGAAGGCGTTTCCGAAGATTGATGACCTTCGAATTTCGGGTGTGATTGTTTCCGGAACGCCTAAGGAATTGGAAAGATTTCAAGATTTAGAGATCATTCGAGCCTCAACAATTGGAGCAACTATTGATCTCTATTAGAAATATCGGAGTTAAAGTAAAAGAACGATTTGTAATTATTGTAAGAGCTTCTACAACGGATTTTTATTACTGTATGGTATTCAATTATCGGGCGCTTTCCTGTAAGAAGGATTGCGCTCTAATTGTATTTAAGGTCCAGATAGTTAAGAAGGATTTAGGTTAATGATAAAGAAATAAATTAGAATTATGTTTCCAGGGAGAGAGTGTAAAATGATTAAGGCAGTCATATTTAATTTAGATGGAACTTTGTTACATCGAGATGCTTCAGTACAGAAGTTATAGACAACCAGTACGACCGATTAAATAAATGGGTAGGTCATATACCAAAAGGAAAATATACTTCAAGGTTTATAGAGTTAGATTGCCGAGGGTATGTTTGGAAAGATAAAGTGTATCAACAATTGGTCAATGAATTTAATGTTACTGGGATTACTTGTAAAAGTTTATTTCAATACTACTTAGAACAATTTAAAAATAGTTGTGTCCCCTTTCCCAATCTCAACAGTATGTTAAAAGAGTTAAAAAGTAAGTTCATTCAACTATATTTTTAACCCCATCCTAAATTTAGAATGGGGTTATGCTTGTTTGAGCTTTAAAATTAAATAACTTTATTGTCACTTTACATTAGTGAAGTTTTCGAGAAAAATGAACTATTATTCCAAAAACTAATGGAACAAGTTAGGAGGACGTTAGCATGGGGGAATGGTTGTCTGTATTGCCAGGCTAAGGGAGGCCTGATCGGGATAGCTTTGATGAAAAAACATCACTCGCCGTAGCTTTTGCGGAAGTATGGTTAAAATCAAAGGGCAAATCTCTTAAGCCGCAAATCGAAGTTTTGAAGAGGATTTTCCGATTTAAGAAATTTAGTACGCTTTGTGCTTATATCACATTCACGTCAGCATCTCAGCATTTTGGTGCAATGCTGGGGCTGCAATCAGCGAATCCTAATGAATAATATGATCTTTGCAGAAAAAAGACAAATACTGAAGTAGGGCAAAAAGAAGCAATTTGCATCATTGTTGCAGTGAGGTGAAAGTTCGACTACATGGCCTATGTGCGCGAGGTCGCTTCGATTCTTCACCATCAAATACGAGTTATGGGGCAGACTCTCCGGTACTTGCAGTCTCAAGCACAAGGGGGACTAAGGTAATTATCTGCGGAAAGCTTGCCGCTTACTAAGACTTCTTAGTCCCACCTAAACAGGGCGCTTTCGCTCTTCTCAATTAATCATCAGGTGAATCCTTATTTTCCCATCGACTTAACTCAGTTGTCGAAAACAAATGAGATGATGATTTCTTATGAAAAAGGATATAGCATATGCTCTGCATTAATGATGATCAGAGTGATGTTTAACAAAGCGAACACGAAAGCCGGTGCAGTTTTTCCGATCGAGTCTTTGACCCTGAAATGTACGAGGCACGCTAGTAGCATCGTAATTCCAAGCCAGATGCCTGCCCATGCGACCGCCCCCGTATACCAGTAACCGATGATGAGTACTACAGCTCCAATTAATTGGACGAAGCCTGTGACGACACGAAACCATTGTGGTAGTTCAAGGTGCTTGAAAATGTCGACCCAATATTTCTCCCCTGCGATCTTTGCGACGCCAGAAAAAACAAAGTATAAGGTGAGCAAACTTTGAAGAACAATGGAAAGTACAGCCATTAAGATTTCCTCCCTTTATTTCACGTTAAGAAAGTATAAAAATACTTTCTATAGTATAAGCACAACTAAGGCGATCGCCTGCGCTAAAGCTTGGCGCTAGCCAAGTTTTCTTTATAAGTAACTTAAAATTCGTGTTAGAGTTCTGCTAACATCTTTTCAAGCTGGTCACCCATTCTCACCCAACCATATTTCGCTCCGTTATACGCTGGGCTCTCACTTTGGAACCCAGTTTGTTGGAGATGCAAATGGGTAGTGCCATCTACTTCATTCAGTTTCCATGTAACCGTAGTACTTTCTCCAGCGGTAACCCAAGTGTAAGATAACCTATTTGGCTCATCCACAACGAGCACTTCGGAATCGACAATTCCATTCCAGAACTTAGATGGCTCGGTCCAAAAATGAAATTTATGTCCGACGACCGGTTTAAAATCATTATCCATAACCCAATTCGCAAGCATATTTGAATTTGTTAACGCGTGCCATACCTTTTCAATCGAACTCGTAAATTGAAAATCCAGTGAAACTTCCGGTTTCATTTTTCTTCCTCCTGCAATAAATGATTTAAACGCGCTACTTTTTCTTTCCAGAATTTCGTGTAAAAAGATACCCAATCTTCAATCTCCCTGAGAGGTTCAGCATTCAAACGATACCGTGTTTCCCGTCCGACTTTTCGCTCCTTTACAAGATCGGCAGCCTTCAGGATTGCCAAATGCTTGGAAACTGCTGTACGACCCATTTGGAACTGCGCTGTTAACTCATGCAGGGGTAATTCTTCGGCCTCAGCCAATAATTGAATCAGCTTACGCCGCGTTGGATCGGCAACGGCATCATAAACATCCCTCAATTTCACCCTCCTCCTAATGTTTGTCATATAAAAGGACACTATTTGGTGTCTTTAATTATAATTTTATAATACGATACCAAATAGTGTCCCGTCAAGTATTTTTTTCCAAAAAAAATCGGCCAATGAAAACAGAAAAAAGACGCAAACTCTCGGGTTGCGTCTTTTTTAAATGAGTTAAAGTTTAGAGTATGGATGTACAGTCCAGCTTCAGCACCCAACCACTCGGATCACTTCAGTTCGACTGCCCCTCGTTGCAAGTGACCTTGTTGGCTAAGCAAGGCGTTTCTGCTTTTCCCAATTAATCATCAAGCAAATCTTTATTTTTCTGGTAGGATCTTTTAAGAGAAATATAGTTCCAGAAGTACATAAATACAGCTGCAAGGATAGAGGGTCCTAATAGATCAAGAAGTTCCTCCATGTCTGCTGGAATTCCTTTAAGGATGATGGAAGCAACAAGAAAGGTGATTAAAAACATAAGGCTCCGAAATAGAATCGTTTTCTTTTCTTTTTGATAACTGTTGTGACCCACGATATCCGTATATTCGATACCTGAAAACGTATATCTGACCAATACATAACCTGTGAGAAATACAAAGGAAAGCCCTGCTAACGTTCCTGTTTCTGAACTGCCATACAATTCCACATTCGTGATCAGCGCGTAAATGAACAGGGCGACTGCAAGAAGAACTGCAGATTCTGCCATAAAATATAGCATTTTCTTTTCTTTGTATTCATCATCAGGTAGTAAAAATGAAATCCATGACTTATCCATCGTTTTGATCCTCCCAAAATAATTCATCCAATGTCTTTTCTAACGTTTTTGCTATGGAGATACAGAGCTGCAGACTTGGGTTATATTGCCCTTTTTCGATCAACCCGATTGTCTGCCGTGTTACACCAACTTTTTTAGCTAGCTGTACTTGGGTCAATGACTTTCCTACCCTCGCGATTTTTATTCGATTATTCACATGTTCACCATCCATGTCAAAAATACATTGCATTATGCAATTTATATGTTACATATATTGTTTGTATCTGTCCATACTTTTTTAGGAAATTGAACCTTATCCCACGATTGAACGTCTTAAGGTAGAGATTCGAAAGGGATCGATCGAAAATCTTTTAAATAATAGACATAGGGGTATAGAGGAGTTGGGTTCATTGATAACCGTAACAAACTTACATCACTCTTTTTTTGTGGGAAAAAGGAGTAACAGGCAGGAAGTTCCAGTGTTACAAGACGTTAATTTAACAGTAGATAAAGGGGAAATTGTCGCAGTCATCGGGAGGAGTGGATCAGGCAAGTCCACTTTATTAAACCTGTTGAGTGGATACATTAAGCCTACTCAAGGTGAGGTTTTCATCGATGGTACCAACGTGACCAACTTTTCTGAAGCGGAATGGGCAGATTTCCGGCTAGATCATCTCGGATTTATTTTTCAAAGCTTTCAATTGATTCCGAGTATGACGGCTTTTGAAAATGTGGAGCTCCCGTTGATGATGAAAGGATTAGGGGAAAAAGAACGCAAGCAGAAAGTAATGGAGATGTTCGAAAAAGTAGATTTGCATGGGTTAGAGGGGAATTATCCATCTGAGCTTTCCGGCGGTCAGCAACAACGGGTCTCGATTGCACGAGCTTTAATTGTGAACCCACCGATCATTTTTGCAGATGAGCCAACAGGAAGCTTAGATACAGAAACAGAAACGGAATTATTGGGATTCATTAAGTACCTGAATGAGGTAGAAAACATAACCTTCGTGATCATTACACATGATGAAGAAGTCGCATCCATCGCAAACCGAACCATCCGCTTGGAGAACGGGTCGATAATAGAAAAGGATGGGGCTCTCGTATGAAGTGGAAAGACCGCTTGAAATTCATTCGTCAAAATATGAAAAAGAATCGATCCAGAGTATTTATGACCGTACTAGCTACAGCAATCGGATGTGGGTTCCTGATTGTGCTCGCTTCAGTAGGATTCGGGGCTCAAAAGTATATTTCAGGTCAAATTCTCCAGGACCGGACGATAACTGAAATTAGTATCCATGGAAAAGAGAACCCTTCAGAAGATGAACGCCCTGAAGTTACAGAAAAGGACATTAAAATTCTAGAAGACGTTGAAAATGTGAAGGCAGTATCGAGAAAACAACAGGTGATGAACGATACAATCATCAGATACGATGAGTTTATGGCTAATGTGCCAGCAAGTGTCGTTGATTACCCGTCAGAAATCAAATCAGGATTTAAATTGGAAAAAGGACGAATGCCCGAAGCAGAAAATGAAGTCATCATAGGCTTTCATGTAAAGGAATCACTGTACAAAGCGCCTAAAGATGGGGAGCCGATTGATGGGAAAGAACTGTATAATAATAAGGGCGAAGTAAAAGAAGAATACAGGATCGAGAAAGAACAAAGCTTGCTTGGAGAAGAAGTTCAGCTTCAGGTCAGTCAATGGATCGATGGGAAAGAGGAAACGAAATTAATTCCGCTTAAAATTGTCGGTATTGCAAAGGAACCTTCTAGAGATTGGATGAAAGACAATAACATCCTGATTTCCTCATCTACCCTTTCAAAAATTGAACAGTTCACTGGTACACCTTTGGGTCAGGCGATCAGCCCAGATATGTCAGAGGAACAGGTAAATGAGTTAAAAGAAGGCGGAGAAGTAAAAACTTTTTCAGAAGTAAAGGTCATTGCAAATAGCGTTGAAAATGTGAAATCCATTTCTAAAACACTGAAGGATAAAGGGTATTTTATATATTCCGTAACAGAAGAACTAGAACAAGTAAATCTAGTCTTTGCCCTTGTCAAATTCGGACTCGTCTTCATCGGGCTAATCGCTTTATTGATCGCATCAATCGGAATTTATAATACGATGTCGATGGCAGTCATTGAACGAACTCAGGACATAGGGATCATGAAAGCAATTGGTGGACATCCACGTATGATTCGTAATATCTTTCTGATGGAAAGTGCTTATATCGGTTTAATGGGAGCGATTGTCGGGGCGGTTGTCGCATATTTGGTCAGCTTTGGAATAAATTCTGCCCTCCCATTTGTGATTCAACAAGCATTCAATGAAACAATGGAACAGAAGATTGAATTGTCGTATATTCCTGCCTATTTGACAGCGTTTTGTGTCCTGCTTAGTATAGGAGTAGCTATGCTCTCGGGTCTTAAGCCAGCTAGAAGGGCCACAAGAATTGATGTATTACGAGCTTTAAGAAGAGACATCTAAAAGTGCGTGTTCGTAAAGGAGGACAAAAAGAGCCGTAATATCTGAAGTTCAACTAAATTCGTCACGTCCTGTGACAACGTTGAACTGACTCACATCGTGTGAGCCCGAGGCGTGAAAATCTCGAGGACCAGAACGACGAGCGGTACTTGCATAAATACTACGAGTTGTACCGAGGTAGCTTACTTCCAAGAATACACTTGTAGACGCAGGTACATATGGAACTTCGACTAACGACTTCACGTCCTGTGAAAACGTCGAAGTCAGCATAAGGAAAGCTACACTGAATAGTCGTCGCAGACACAAAAATGGCTTTAGATTTTTGTGTTGAGGTCCGTGTGCAAGTCCGGAGAGATCGAACACAAGAGTAACCTACGGAAGCGGTACCTCGCACGCAGGAAAAGTGTTCTCCTTTTTCAAGGAACGAAGAAATTCGACAGCTATTTTTACCGGACTTTTTGAACAACATCTAAAAGATACTATGTAAAATCGGGTTCTATAGATTTATCTCAATAAACGGACGTACTTCTGAAAAAAGAAGCTGCGTCTGTTTTCACTTTCCCCACACCAATCAAGGTTATTATGGAAGGGATTTTTAAAGATGAATAGAAAGTATTCAATTATAACTACTTTTCAAGGTGTTTGGTTATGATAGATTTAAGTTAAATACGCGAACGGGCTGAAGGCTATAACTTTAGAATAATAGTAGTAGATACAAAATAGTTAGGTGGTCATTCATGAAAAGCATTTATATTATTAGACATTGTCAGGCAGAAGGTCAGGCTGCTGACGCCCAGTTAACGGACTTGGGTGTAAAGCAATCGAACGAACTAACGGCTTTTTTATCCGACAAAAATATTGACCTTATCGTTTCTAGTCCATATGAAAGAGCTATTCAAACGATTCAACCATTTGCCGATAAGGCTGGAATTGAAATTAAGTTGGATGATCGTTTAGTAGAACGAGTTCTATCAAGAGAGAACCTTCCTAATTGGAAAGAAATGCTTCGTGAAACATACGATGATTTGGACTTGAATTTTAAAGGTGGAGAGTCTAGTAATACAGCTATCAGTCGTGCTGTAACGGTAGTGAATGATATTTTAAATCATACATATGAAAATAGCGTAATCGTTTCACACGGCAATCTCATCTCCCTCCTTTTAAAGCACTTTGATAACAGCATTGGTTTTAAAGAGTGGGAAGCATTATCCAATCCTGATATGTATCACCTATCGTTTGAAGATAATTCTACAAACCTACGACGGGTATGGAACGACTGATGAGTGCAGAGCCAAATGTAATATTACGTACTGAGAAACTAAAAGATCATGAAGACGTTTATAAACTAAATTCTATCGCTTTCGAAAATCGAGAAGATGAACCCCAGTTGGTAGAAAGAATTCGATTATCTGAAGAGTTTATACCAGAGCTGTCGATCGTTGCAGAAGAAAATAACGAAATTGTTGGCCATATTTTGTTAAGTGAAGCAAAAGTCATCAATGAGCAGGAAGAACATAAGGTAATCGTTCTTGCACCTGTTGCTGTTAAGCCTAGTTATCAAAAGCAGGGTATTGGAACAAAGCTGATTGAGGAAGGTTTAAAAAGGTGTAAAGATCTTGGATATGGCCTCATTTTGTTAATTGGACACCCGACTTACTATCCAAGATTCGGGTTCAAACCTGCAAGGGATTATGGGCTGGAGTTAAAGCAATTCGATGTTGCTGATGAGGTATTTATGGTATGTGAGATAATAAAAGGAGAGCTTGATAGAGTTGAAGGTGAGCTTATTTATCCAAAAACGTTCTTTATGAACTAATATAAATATAGGGGATCTATATGAATTTTAAAATAGAAAAAATAGAAAACTATTCTCCACAAATTGGTCATTTAGTTTCGATGATGAATTATGCGAGATACACCACCTTAAATGCGGTTAAAGGGATGAAAACTGAGCAATTAGATTATTTGCCAAGTAAAGAAAGCAATTCGATCGGGGCGCTACTTTTGCATATGGCAGCTGTTGAAATTGGCTTTCAGATTGAAATATTTGATGATAGAAGACCGAACCAGCAAGAAATGACCGAATGGGGTGCTGCATACGAACTTGGTGATTTGGGGAGAAAAGAGATAAAAGGGAATCCCTTAGAATTCTATGTTGAAAAATTAAATGCAGTTCGTAGTAGGACCTTGGAAGAGTTCCAAAAGCGCAACGATGATTGGTTATACACCGAAAGATTATGGGATAACCATCCTTCCAACAACTATTTCATATGGTTTCATGTATTTGAAGACGAAATCAATCATCGAGGACAAATTAGGATACAGCGAAAGATGCTTCCTTGATTTTACTAGATGAACTAATGAACTAATACAGAAAAGGTGTTTGTAATGCAAAAATATATTGTAGTTGGAGCAGGGATTCTTGGTGCATCTGCTGCTTATCACCTTGCAAAAGCGGGTGCACACGTTACGTTGGTTGATCGCCAAGATATAGGCCAGGCTACAGATGCAGCAGCTGGCATTGTATGTCCGTGGCTTTCACAACGTCGGAATAAGGCCTGGTATCAGCTCGTAAAAGGCGGCGCGAGATATTATCCAACTTTAATCAAGGAATTAGAAGCAGATGGCGAAGCAGAGACGGGTTATCGACGTGTGGGTGCGATTAGTCTTCATACAGATGAAAATAAACTGGATAAGATGGCGGAAAGAGCTTTGAAACGCCGTGAAGACGCACCAGAGATTGGCGAAATTACTCGGTTGTCTCCAGCTGAAACAAAAGCTCTGTTTCCACCTCTTTCAGATGAGTATGCCTCAGTTCATGTAAGGGGAGCAGCCCGTGTCAATGGAAGAGCCCTTCGGAATGCTTTGGTCAGTGCAGCAATGAAGAATGGGGCAACATTTCTGAAAGGAGATGCAAGACTAGTCCATGAAAAGAAACGGGTGATTGGTGTAAACGTAAAGGGTGAGACATTATTAGCTGAACAGGTTTTGGTTACAGCAGGCGCATGGTCAAAAGAACTATTCCATCCGCTAGGGGTCAACTTTTTGGTGACGTCACAAAAAGCGCAAATCGTCCATCTTGAAGTTCCAGACACTGATACGAGCAAATGGCCGGTTGTCATGCCACCCAATGATCAATATCTTCTCACTTTAGAAAATGGACGAATCGTTGTCGGCGCAACCCACGAAAATGGTGTCGGACTCGATTATAGGGTAACTGCTGGAGGATTACATGAAATTTTTGATAAAGCTTTAGCTGTTGCACCTGGATTAGCCAATTGCACAATGCTTGAAACGAGGGTAGGTTTTCGTCCATTTACACCTGATTTTCTACCGGTGATTGGTGAGTTACCTAACTTTGAGGGTGTGTTGGTTGCGAATGGCCTCGGTGCTTCAGGTTTAACGAGTGGACCATACCTAGGCTCTGAGCTTGCAAAGCTTGCACTCGGAAAACAAACGGAACTCAACCTTGAAGACTATAATGTGGCTGGTGCTATCGAGAAAAGAATTGAACGATAACTTCCTATGCAGCAGGACCTTCTGAATTATGAATAGTTTATACCTTCTGTTGAAACTATATATCCCGTTTGTACAATCGTATTTACAATTTCATTTTCATTTAAGTTGTAGCCGTTATATTCAATTTTAACAAAGCCGCTTTTGTAGTCCGCAAGAGCCCTTTCAATTCCAGCAACTTGAGACAGTGCAGTTTCAACGGTTTGGACACATTCTTCACACTTCATTCCTTTTACGTGTAATGATAATTCACTCATAGTAGGCTGCCTCCTTTTTTGCACGTTAAGAAAGTATAAAAATACTTTCTATAGTATAAGCGCAACTACGCCAATCACCTGCGCTAAGGCTTGGCGCTAGCCAAGTTTTCTTTATAGTATCTAACAAAAGGGGATTTATTAAACGGAAGAACAGTTTATTAGTGAGTATATATAATTGTTTTTTAAAGGCATGATCAGTGGTCAAACCTACGTCAGATATACCTCATTAATCCATAAATTCAGGCGATAATTGGATGTGATATGGTATGATGGGGTGTGTTACATAAATAAAAGGGTAGGATGTAGATCTTATATTCAATGGAGGTTAACATGAAACAAATGACATATACTCATTTATTGAATGAGACCATAAACATTTACGATAAGAATGGCAGTTTACAGGCATATCAATTTATAAATGAAAATGCGGATATGGTAGATGGCAATCAAGCACAAATTTATAACTTTAGGTACGCTCTAGCTGCTGCCTCTGGTCTAGAAAAAGATGCCTTGCAACTTATGAAGGAAGCTATAATAGAAAATGGATTTTGGTATGCATATGATTATTTAAATGCAGATGAAGACTTAAAATCACTTCACAAGTATGAGGAATTTCATAAAATGGTACATATTTGTAAAGAAAGAGAAGCGGAAGCAAAGGATTCTGCAAAACCAGAGTTAAGGATTTTACAGGACAATAGCGGAAATGACGACAAGAAGCCTTTAATGTTTGCACTGCATGGTGACCAAGAAAATATTCATATGACTGAACCTTACTGGAATTCGATTGTTACTGAAGGTTATACGGTGGCTCTACCTCAATCTTCTCAAATCCAGTTTTCAGACGGATTCGATTGGAACGATGTCGAGAAAGGATCAAATGAGCTTAAAGAGCATTTTGAAAGCATCGTAAATGATTATAAAATCGATCGAGACAATATTATCATTGGGGGATTCTCCGCTGGTTGTAGAGTGGCGCTTAATATTATCATTAATGGCAAAATTCCTGCAAAAGGATTTGTATTTGTAGCACCATGGTTGCCTGAAATTGAGGAGTGGAAGGAATCGCTCGATCAACTTAAAGAAAATGATATCAAAGGATACATCATTATTGGGGACAACGATGGAGATTGTTTTGAAGGAGCAAATCAATTTGCTAGTTTCTTAAATCAAAAGAGCATTCCCCACGAATTTAAAGTAGTTGATGATCTTGATCATGAATATCCAGAGAACTTTGACCAACTTTTAAAGGAAGCTGTGGATTATATTAATGAGTGAACTGGATTAAAACATCCTTATTACTTATAAAAATGGGACTTCCAACTATGGTTGTCCCATTTTTATCGAACCTATTTTACAAAGCTAGTATCAGTAAAGAATTCTCTATAAATAATCGCGTATGAATACTAGGAAATCATAAATACATATGTAACGGATTAATCATCTAATAATCTTGGGGGAATTGATGTGAAGAGTGAACTTTTTTACAAGCAACCAAAAACGCTTCTAAATAAAGGGTCAGGTTTCCTTTCTGGTTATAGTCATTCCCTAAATCCTTATACTGGTTGTGCATTCGGCTGTTCATACTGTTACGTACGGCAGATGCCTGTTGCAACATTCCGTAAAGAAGAATGGGGAACATGGGTTGATATTAAGCAAGGATCTGCAGAGTTGCTGGATAAAGAGCTCACCAAAGCCAAGAAAAAGGGAAAAGTGACCATTTTCATGTCATCGAGTACAGACCCTTACCAGCCTATTGAATATAAGGAAAAAGTAACAAGATCTTTGTTAGAAGTAATGGTAGAAAATATACCGGATTTTTTGTTCGTACAGACAAGGAGCCCTCTTGTAAGTAGAGATATTGACTTGCTTCTCCTTTTAAAGGATCAAGCTCGGGTGAGCATGACCATTGAAACAGATCGAGAAGATATAAGGAAGCATTTTTCTCCTGATGCACCACCGATCACTGCTAGACTAAAGGCATTACAGTTATTAGCAGAAGCAGGTGTGCCGACTCAAGCAACGATTGCTCCAGTCTTGCCCAGTACAGAAGAATTTCCAGAAAAATTAGTAAAGCTAGTCAACCGAGTTTGTGTGGATGACTACTTCATGGGAGACGGTAGTGGTGGAAAACGTACTAAAAATTTAGGTGTTTTATCTCTGTATAAAGATTTGGGATTAGAAGAATGGTATAACCCTTCAGCATATCGTATTGTGTACGACAGACTAAGAAAAGTATTCACAAATGATCAGGTCTATGTGAGTCAGGAAGGGTTTTTACCATAGTATGTTATGCTATCTTTGTAATTTTTTAAAGTCAATAATCCTAAAAGATAACAGAAATACGAGATAAATAAGGGCTGAAATCAATAAAGAGATACCCAGTTGTATAAATTCATATGGTAATTCACTTCCAATATAATGATATGTAATATAACCGGTGCAGCCCATAATGAGCCCGGAACAGATAACTTTAAGAAAGTCTTTTGAATTAATGTTGAAACCAATTAATTTTGAGATAGTAAAAAAGTGAAGTGCTGTCCCTAGAATTACACCCATACTTATCGCTATAGCTACTCCATAAATTCCAAACTTCGGATTGGATGCTAAAAGAAATATCATGGGAAGAGTGAGTACGGAAGCTACCAAATTATTGATCATGACAACATTTGCTTTTCCTAGGCCAATAATGACAGCCTGTAAAGGGGTTTTGAAATAATGTAATAGGAAGAATGGGGCCATAATTTTTATAAAAGTACCTGCATCTGGTGATTTATAGATGAGAGTTGTTAGCTGTTCAGAGAAAATATATAAAACAATCGTCCATGGTACTCCTATAATAAGAGCGATTCGGATAGCTTGGTGAATTCTTTTGTTTATTAACTTATGATCCTTTCTTTCATTTGCCTCACTTATCGCAGGAACCAAAGAGACGGATAATGAATGTGTTACAAAACCTGGGAGATGCATTAAAGGAATCGCAAAGCCCATCAATATGCCATATTGTTTTGTGGCGAGAGCAGTTCCAATTCCAGCGATTGCCAAACTTTGAGTAATTAATATCGGTTGTATGAGGCCGACCGTAGAATGAATTAATCCATTACCTGTTGTTGGAAGTCCTGTTTGCAATAAATCGAACAAAGTCTCTTTTCCGTTGCTTACTTGTTTGAAAAATGACTGACGTAACCTGAATTTTTTCCGTTTCGTCCATTTAAACATTGAAAATAAGTATAGCAGAGAAACCCCTTCCCCAATAATGCCGCTTAAGACTGCCCCTGCTGCTGCGAACTTAATTCCATATGGTAAAAGTAAGTGTACCACAACAAAAATAAATCCGATTCTAACAACTTGTTCTATAACCTGAGACATTGCAATCGGTGTCATGTTTTGTTTTCCACGGAAATAACCTTTAATGACTGCCGATACCGCGACAATTGGTATGATTGGAATAACGGCGAGCAATGAGTAATAAGCCCTTTGGTCGGTTAGGAAAATGGATGATATTATTCTAGCGCCAAATAAAGCGACTATAATTAATCCAATACTGATGATACCTGTCGTTGCTAAGGAAACGATCAAGATCTTTTTAATTCGTCGCTGATCATTCCTCGCCTCAGCTTCTGCAACCAGTTTAGATATTGATATCGGTAAACCTAATGTCGTTAATGTAATTAATAGACCTGCAACAGGCATGGCCATCATGATAAGTCCAACACCTTCAGGTCCTATTACATGTGCGAGTACAATTCCATTAACGAATCCTAACATCTTCGTAATGAATGCTGCTATTGTTAAAATCAATGTCCCTTTAAGAAGACTTTGTTTCGTCATTGTTATTCACATCCCCATACCTTGTCCATAATTGATGTATATGAGGATGGTTGTTGGTTTAAGATCAAAGTTGAGCATTCATTTTTATTTTTTTTTGAAAATCACTTAGAACTCTTATTAGTAAATCATCCAAAAATCGGCGAAGGCTCAATTTGTTTTTGGCATGAAAGAATTAACGAAGGAATAGATGAACTCGAACTATCCATAGAGATTGAAAAAGCTATTTAGTCAGGATTTTTAAAGGCTTAGATCCAAGTCATCTAGATACTTTAGTAAATGAAGGTGAAACATTTGAGCAGAATTAAAAGTGATGATCAAGAAATTAAACAGCATTTATTCAGATGGAATGTTCTAAAAGTGTTAGTTAAACCCCTACAAAAAAAAATACAGGTGACAGTAAACATAAAAAGGAGTAGTTACCGATGTGACTACTCCTCATTCTAAGTGGCTTATTTTATGAACCTGCACCGAAATCAAGGGTTTTCCCTGTTTCAATTAAAGTCTTTGTATTACTGAGAATCATCCACCAGGCACTGTTGCTATTCTCATAATGAGGATCGTCTTCTTTCCATTCGTCATGTATAAGGGTTAACTTTGTACATGCACCAACAGGCTCAAGGAAGTAGGAAATTCTTGACTCGTACTCTTTATCATCACCCTGCGTATATGATTTACCTGCATAGTGGGTAAAACGGAGTACTTGATTCGGTTCAAATTCCAAAACGTTACCATAAACGTGAACTGTTTCATCACCATCTGTACCTGGACCAACATATTCCAGAGAATCACCTACTTTAAAAGTAGACCTGATCACGCTTCCGTAGAAAATTGGTTTTGTTCCTTCTGGTGAGATCAGTACATTCCAAACTTTCTCTGGTGTCGCGGCAGTATAAAAATCATACTTCAAATCCATCATGATCGAAAACCTCCTAAAAATTTTAATTCTAGCGATACATATCCATCATAAAATAACTCCACTGACAAATACGGTCAGTGAAGCTAAGGATTTTTATAATGAGTGACTAATTCAGAGGTGATGGTTACCAATTTCTCTTTTAAGAAGGATGGTTCTAGTATAGTAATGGATTTTCCATATGGTAGTAGGAAGTAGGGAACATAGGTATAAATAGAATCTTGCTCCATCTTAAAGTGAGCTTGTTCGTCGGAACGTTCTATTAGAGAATGACCAAATAGCCAATGTTGGCAAAGATCATCAAGCGCATGCGTCTTTCCTTGAATATGGATGGAAGTGAGGTTCCCAAGTTGATCTGAATCAGGTAAAAGTCCTTTTAAAAAGAAAGAACGCGCTGAAAAACCCATTGGACGATCAAATAGATCTTCTGTCCGGCATAAGCTTTGAATACGATCAATCCGAAAACTACGTATTTCTTGACGTAGATGGCAATAAGCGACAACATACCATTTTCCTTTCCAGTAAACAAGGCCATAAGGATCAATTCGCCGTGAATGGGGATCACTTTCATTCCCCTTATGGTACTTCATTAATAGCGAATAACCTTCTGCAACAGAAACTTCTATTTCTTGAAGACTAGATTCCAGAGCAGGGTTAACAGGTGGGTGAATTACATCAAATCCTGCCGTATGCCGATTGATCTGTTCCAATTGCTCTGGATTCGTGTACATTTTTAGTTTAGAAACTGCTCCATTCAATACTTCACTAAAAGGATATCCTGCTTCTTGTGCAAATTTGGCTGCATGAATCAGGGCTTTTTGTTCATTCAAGTCGAAAAACAATGGTGTTCTAATAAATTCATGAAGCAGGCTGTATCCACCGTTATGACCTGCATCTGAAATAACCGGAACCCCACTTGCACATAAAGTATCAATATAACGGTAAACCGTACGGATATTGATTTCTAATTCCTCAGAAAGCTGTTTAGCAGTCATTCGTTTTCTCGTTTTCAGCAACCACAAAATAGAAAGCATATTCACCATTTTAGACATGTTTTATGTATTCCTTCCCCTTGGATCTCTATTTCACATAACCCTTTACAACCGTGATAAATAAAGTTTGATTTTTTTCATTATGGTACTTATTTGCATTATACTGGAATTATAAAGAATTTGGAGAACTGTCTGAAATTTTACAGAAAGGGGATCGAAGAAAGCCCATTGCTTTAGCGATGGGCTTTCTTCGATCTCTGCTAAAAATAAATTGCGGTAGAACCTTGTCATTTCTTCTTTCTTGTAGTATTCTTATTATAGAACAAATGTTCGTTTTAGGAGGAGGGGTAGAGGTGGCGAAAGGTCAATCTCCGAGCTTTGTTTTCACACTTGAATTGGAACGGAACCCACGGTTATTTTCCAACATTGAAAAGGAACTGGAAGTTTGCCGTGTGATCTATAACACGGTACTCGGAATGTATCTAAAGCGAGAACAACAATTCAAACGAGAGAAAGCATATAAACGGTGTATTCGTCAATTAAAGGGAATCCATCACAAACTTCGCTTGGATGAGGACAATCCTACTCTAATAGAAGAACGAAAAAACGTATCCATTCAGTTGAACCAACTTCGCGAAAAGTACCAACTCACGGAATATGCTGCCCATCAATGGATCAAACCCATCCGACAACACGTTGGGAATCAAGTCAATGCGGCGATTGCCCAAAAAATGGCTTCCCGTGCGTGGCTCGCTTTTCGTCAGAAACTATTCGGGAAAGCAACCAAAGTCCGGTTCATTCGAAAGGGCGAGATGGTGAGCCTAGAAGGGAAAACGAATACGACAGGCTGGCGATATGTCGATCGTCACCTCGTCTATAAAGATCAATCAACGCCTTTACGTATCAAACCCAACGACGAGTATGCCTTGACCATGCTGTCTCAACTTGAAAACCAAGCCTCCTTCTCCTACACGAAAACGGAAAAAGGCAAATTGATCACGGTTCACGAAAGGTATCGTGTGAAATACGTACGTCTAGTGAAAAGAATAATCCGTGGAAACATCCGTTATTTTGCCGATCTCGTCATTGGTGGGTATCCACCGACAAAAACCAAAACACTCGGAAAGGGATCAGTAGGGTTAGATATTGGAACCTCAACCCTTGCCGTTTCCTCCATCACCCAGGCCGGCTTATGGAATTTAGCGGATCAGGTTCAACCCCTCTCTCATGAGATTCGTCTTCTTCAACGCAAGATGGACCGATCCAAACGGTCCTCCAACCCAGAAAACTTTCACGAAAATGGGAGGATCAAGAAAGGGAAGAAAACCTGGACCTACTCCAAACGTTATCAAACCCTTCGGTCACGGTTAAAAGAGTATTATCGGAAGCAAAAAGTCGTTCGAAAACAATCCCATAACCAGTTGTCCAACCTCTTAGTAAACCTTGGTGATTGTTTCTACATCGAGACGATGCATTTTAAAGCCCTCCAAAAACGGAAAAAAGACACGGAAGTTTCAGAGAAGACCGGCAAGATGAAACGGAAGAAGCGATTTGGAAAAAGTATCGGCCACCGGGCACCTGCCATGTTGGTCCAGATCGTAGAGCAAAAAGTAAAACGACTTGGGGGGATGTTCGTCCATGTCCAAACCCAAACCTTCAAAGCCAGTCAATACTGCCATCAGGGTCGTACCTACATAAAAAAGCCATTATCTCAACGTTGGCATCTTTTCGAGGATGGTTCCCGCGTTCAACGGGATTTGTATTCTGCTTTTCTCTTGATGAATTCCAATAAGGCTGGAACCAAACCGATTCAAAAACAATGCCAAGAAACGTATCCCCTCTTTAAACAGTCCCATGATGAAGCCGTTGGTAAGATTCTTACACAGAAAAAAATGATTTTAAATTCAGGGATTCTGGTCAATCAATAGCCAAGGATAAAATAAGCGGTGTGATCCCACCGAGCTCGTGAGAGTAGAAAGAAGCAGTCGCGAATGGCAGCAGAGGTTGCTTGGACTGCGAACGTTCGGATAGAGTTAGGCTCAGTGTCTAAGTCCCTAAATGCCGAGCATCCGTAAGGGGTGGACTGTGGCTGCCGGTTTAGAAGAAGGTCTTACGTATTCGAACCCCACGGCTTTAGTCGTGGGAGGATTCAGTGTGCAAAGAGCTCATCTTCAGCATGTAGAGGGTATTTCCAAAGTTTGCACGGATGGATATCGATCTACTTATAAAGAGAGTCATTCTAAAGAGTACATCGATCGAATAAATAATGAGTTTTATAATTTTGATCGAATCAGTAAGGAAATCACAGAGCCGGGTGATGGCTGGGACGGCTGGTTTGTTGCATTGGAAAATAATGAAGTGGTTGGCGCTATAGGAGGAGGTATGTTTGATCAAAATAAAGGAGAAATCTATGTTCTATATTTAGATCCTAACCGTAGAGATGAAGGAATCGGTACTCTTCTATTAGATGCTTTTACAAAGGTTCAAAAAGAAAAAGGAGCTACAGAACAATGGGTGTCGGTAGCTAAAGGAAATCAAAAAGGAATCCCCTTTTATGAAGCAAGAGGATTTGTCTTTCATAACGAACAAGATAGTTTTGCGAACAATCATGATGAACAATTCATTTCCAACCGTTATCGGAGGAAAGTTTAATAGTATTTTGCCATTATATTTAAACTAGCAAAAATTGAACAAGAATTTAAGTACTATGGAGAGTTTATGACATGGATAATAAACGGTGCAAAGAAACTAAAGATACAACCTTAACTACTTTTGATGAGAATGATATTCCTGGATTAATAGCATTATCCCAATTGGTCGGATGGGATTATGATGAACGTGAAATTCATACAGTCTTATCATCTGGGAAAATCTTTGGCCACAAGAATAACGATGGAAAAATCGTTTCTTCTGGTGCAATTATTCCCTATGATACATTCTTAGCTTCGATTGGGATGGTTATTGTTGATCCTGCATACAGAGGAAAAGGTCTAGGAAGAGATGTTACGCAAACATGTATTGATGCTGTACCTGACGAAATGGCAATAATGCTAATTGCCACAAATGAAGGAATCCCTTTATATGAAAGCATGGGATTTAGTGAGGTTGATTGTATCCATAAATTTCTATGCGAAAAACATCGCACTTCTAAACCTTTGGCAGCTACTGCAGATTTTAAAATAGAACCGTTAAGAACTGGGGATTTGGATGAAATTTCACATTTAGATAAACAAGCTTATGGAGATATTAGAAAACAATTTCTTCTGAATAGAATAGATCAGGCAAAGGATTGTATAGTCTTAAAGGATAGGAGGGGAAAAGTAATAGGCTACGGTCTATCGATTTTAGGTCCAGTAAATTTAATTTTGGGACCGATCGTTGCACCAAGCAATGATGCTGCATCGATTTTATTGTATGAATTAAGCCGCAATCATAACGGAAAACTTAGAATTGATGTTCCCTCAGGCCACGATTTGTTTTTAAAATTCATACAAGGTTGCGGTTTTGAAAAAGTAAATCAACCCCCAATTATGATATTGAATGCTGATAAAATGCCTGAAAGAAATCAAACCTATTACGGAATTGCAGCGCAAGTTTTTGGTTAGTTAACACAGAGTAGGTTAATAGATGACCTCTAACTAGACAAAAAGAGTATTGGGAAGAAATAGAGAATGAAAAAAAAACATTCTCTTCCTGGATATTTGAACATAGAAAGTAGCTTTTTTTGTATCATTAAATGCCAAACCACATCGTCAATCTCTTTAGCAGTTAATACGCTGGATGATTTGGCCAACTTACGTTAAAAGCAACAATAAAGCTGAATCTTCCCAAGCAGAGAAGTGACGTCTTCGAAAAAGAGGAATTCGTTTTACACTTCCACTTCTACTCCTACACCCGCGTTTTTCACCTTCGTATAAACACCTTTCGCTACTGCGAGATCAAAATAGGCTGCCCCAACGGACTTGAAGAAAGTGATTTCTTCATCTGATTGTCGTCCTTCTTTATTCCCCATAATGAGCTCTCCGAGTTGTGCATGGACATCATCAAACGACCACCTGCCACTTTCGGCCGCATGCATTAACTCACCTGCTTCTTCTTTAGAACCCGCCAAATCGTCGACGACAATTTTGTCAGCTCTTTTAATAGTGGTCTCGTCTACTTCTTGCATATGTGGCAAGTAAGAACCTACTCCATTAATATGAGTGCCTGGTCGCACGTCACTGCCATTGAAAACTGGTTCTTTTGAACGTGTAGCACAACAAATAATATTCGCTTGTTTTACTGCTTTCGCAACATCTATTTCTACCTCAAACGATACATCTACGCCAAATAAAAGTAATTTCTCTCCAAATGCTTGTGCTTTTTCTGGCGTCCGGTTTACGAGAATGATTTTCTCGATGTTTCGAACTGCGAGCACACCGAGCACTTGTTCAAAAGCCATTGCGCCTGTGCCAATTACCGTGAGTACGCGACTGTTTTTCTTTGCTAATAAATCAGTCGCAATGCCACTTAGTGCCCCTGTCCGTAATCGCGTTAAATATGATGCGTTCATCATCGCGATATGTTCTCCATTTGTTGCATCCGAAAGTAACATCACACCTTGTGTGGTCTGTTTTCCTTGGACAGGGTTATTTGGAAAGATTGTCACGATTTTTACCACAGATACCTTGCCAATTAAATCAGCACTCGGCATGTATAATGCGGAAGCTTCATGCTCTGGGAATTCGAGAACGGTACGATGTGGATTGTCAATTTTCCCCGCTTCTTTACTTTTTAACATCTCTGTGATGTCTTGAATGGCATTGTGAATTTTATAAATTTGTTGAATTTGCTTTTCATTTACAACAAGCATGGTCATTCCTCCTATAAGAAAAGTGCAAAGCACCTATGAGTGCATAAGCTTAGGTGCGGCCGTTTGGAGCTAGACTGAAGGAGCATTTTCCAATCTTTAAACAAAAAGAGCCGCTTACGCGCGGTTCTCTTTTGCGATAACGTTTCGGTCTAATTGTTGATTATTACGGTCTTTCACTGCCCAAATTGCTACAAGAGAAATGAGTGCAGTAAAGATGATGTATAGCGCCACTGGTATATACGAATTATCAAAACGGGCTAGTAATGCCGTTGCAACAAGTGGTGCTGTACCACCCGCTACCGCGGCACCAATTTGATACCCTAATGAAATACCAGTATAGCGAACTTTTGCATCAAAGATTTCAGCGAACATTGTTCCAAGAACTGCGGTAATGGGTGACCAAATGATTCCTAATCCAATCACTGTCACAATAATTAGCAACGCTACTGAACCATGTTGTATCATCCAGAAATATGGGAATGCAAACAGTGCCATTCCAATTGTACCAGCAATGTATAACTTTTTACGTCCTACTTTATCCGATAAGTTCCCCATCACAGGAATTAAAATTGTCGTTACAACTGTTGCAACCATGACGGCCGTTAACGTAGATGTTCGCGAGAATCCTAAATTTGTTGTCGCGTACGATACCACGAATGTACTAAAAATGTAGAAGGGTGCAGTTTCAACAACTTTTGCCCCAATGGCAATTAACACTTCACGCCAGTGGTATTTTAGTGTGTCGACAATTGGTAGCTTCGGAATATCGCCAGATTCTTGTACTTTTTTGAATTCAGGCGTTTCGTCAATACCTTTACGAATCCATAATCCAAAAATAACCAATAGCGCACTAAAGATAAATGGTAAACGCCAGCCCCATGTCATAAATGAATCATTTGGTAACAATGTCATTAACCATAAAGCGATTGTACCCATTAACATTCCAATTGTTACGCCCATTTGCGGAATACTCCCAAACAATCCACGTTTTTCAGGTGGTGCATACTCTACAGCTAGTAGTAATGCGCCTCCCCACTCGCCGCCAATCCCTAAACCTTGGACTAAACGAAGTGTGATCAGTAGGATTGGTGCCCATACACCGATTGCTTGATATGTTGGCAATAAGCCCATTCCAAAAGTAGCAACCCCCATTAAGCTTAACGTTAAGACAAGTGTTTTTTTACGTCCAATACGGTCACCAATGTGACTGAAAATTATCCCGCCAAATGGACGAATGAAAAAGGCTAAAGCAAATGATGCATATGCTAATAAAAGTCCGACTGTCGGATCCTCATTGACAAAAAATAATTGGTTAAAAACGAGTGCAGCGACTGTTCCATATAAGAAGTAGTCAAACCACTCAATTGAGCTCCCTACTAAACTAGCAATTAAGATGCGACGCGTTTGTTTTTTATTCATCTTAAATCCCCCCTTATGTAATTGAAGTGACACTTTAATTACTTTCTTGCTTTATTTTAGACAGTTATAAATTTTCTGTCAATATATTGTCTCAATTTTCTTTGATTGATGTTCGCGTTTTGAGTGATGTATGATGATATATAGATAATGTCACAGTGAAAAGAGGAATTCTTATGGCACACGGATTAGTAGGTGTTACATTAAAAAGACTTCGCAAAGAGCGGAACTTAACGTTAAAAGGTTTAGCAGAACAAACGGGGGTATCTATCAGTTTTTTATCACAAGTTGAGCGTGGAAAATCGAGTGTCACCTTGGAATCGTTGAAAAAAATTGCTGATGCGTTAGGTGTGAATCCTAGTGTGTTCTTTGTACAGGATGATACACAAGACGATTTGGCTGTTCACAGAGAGCTCTTTCATTATAAAGACTTATCTTACGGTGTTCATGATGCAGGATTTTCTCCTATTATGGTGACGCTCCATCCTGGTAAAAATGAATCGAATGCGTTTTCACATCGTGGATACGAGTTTTTATTTGTAGTGGAGGGCTTGTTAACTGTTGAAATTGATGGTGTACGGTCACAATTACGTGAAAAAGAATCTATTTTATTCGATGGACGTAAAATGCATTATTGGTTCAACTATACAGAAAACGTCATTCGATTTTTAGTAGTGTCGTCAAAAAACTAACTTAGGAGATGAAATGGTTTTTTGGGAGAAATAAATACAAAAATTCTATATAGAACATTTAGAATACATTATTACAAAATAATGTATTTACGAGGGTATATTGTAGTGAATTCGCCTTTAATCGACGAATAGTGTCACTTTCTAACGAATCCTTTCAAGTACAAAGGATTGGAGGAAGTGAAATGAATATGAATTTGAAAATGAAGATGAAAGCTGCATTCATGGTATTTGTTGTTGGAATTGTATTAATAGCAACCCCTTCTTGGGCGGAAGCAGCATTAGGAGATCGCACCTTAAAAGAAGGGTCATCTGGGGAAGATGTCGCTGAATTACAAGATTACCTAATGACAAAAGGAGTGTTTCCTTATCACACTTCGACTGGATACTTTGGTAGTATTACAAACCAGGCTGTCAAAGACTTTCAGGAATCTAGGAATCTACAAGTGGATGGTATTGCTGGGCCACAAACGAATCATGCGATTAAGGTCTTAAGACAAGGAAACATTGGAAATCCTGTTGCCGAAATCCAGAGCCAATTAAAGAAAACAGGCCATACTCGTTCAAGTGTTGATGGAATTTATGGATCTGGAACCGCAAGTGCTATCCGAAGTTTTCAACAACAAGCTGGACTTACAGTTGATGGAATTGCTGGACCGAATACTCGAGCAGCTTTAAACCGAAAAGCAGCTCCACGTTCAGTTGCAGTAGGTAAAGAATTGACGGTTGAAAGTACAGCCTATACCGCGGATTGTTCAGGTTGCTCAGGTATAACCAAAATGGGTATAAACTTAAATAAATACCCAGATGCAAAGGTAATTGCTGTTGACCCGAGTGTGATTCCACTTGGATCACTTGTTCAAGTTGAAGGCTACGGGGTAGCGATTGCAGCGGATATCGGCGGTGCCATTAATGGTAATAAAATTGATGTGTTTGTAAGTGACCGTGGCGATGCGATGCAGTGGGGTCGAAGAGATGTACATATTAAAGTGATTGAATAGATAAACACTAGTTAAAAACATCACTGCCGATTACCGTCAGTGATGTTTTTCAATTATAAGGTATAAGAAGCCGTTTTATGTTCAAAGAGCTTATACGTGTAATTCAAACTGCTTGGAATACAGGTTTGCATATGCTCCATCACGTGTAAGTAACGCATCGTGCGTACCCTGTTCCACAATACCGTCCTCCGTTAGTACGATAATCCGCTGGGCATTGCGGATTGTCGAAAGGCGATGGGCAATAACAAGAGTCGTACGTCCTTTAGCTAACGAATCTAGTGATTTCTTGATGATACTTTCACTCTCGTTATCTAGTGCACTCGTGGCCTCATCTAAAATAAGCACTGGTGGATTCTTTAAGAATACCCGAGCGATACTGAGTCGCTGCTTTTGACCCCCAGACAGTTTGACACCTCGTTGGCCGATTTCGGTTCGGTAGCCATTCGGCAAGCTCATGATAAAGTCATGGGCATTGGCGTGCTTGGCTGCTGCAATAATCTCTTCTTCGCTCGCTGTTGGATTGCCGTAGCGAATGTTTTCCATCACCGTTCCACCGAAAAGGTAAACATCTTGTTGTACAATTCCGATACTGTTTCTTAAGGATTGCAGGTCAATATCACGGACGTTGATCCCGTCCAATAACACTTCCCCATCATTCACCTCATAAAAGCGAGGGATGAGCGAGCATAATGTAGTTTTCCCCGCACCAGATGGACCAACTAACGCAACATACTCTCCTGGTTGTACTTGAAGCGACATGTTTACAAAGACATTGTCCAAATTATCTTCGTAACTGAAGGATACTTGCTTGAACTCAATTTTACCTTGTACCTCTGTCAGTGTTACGGCATTCGGTTTGTTTTCGATTGACGGTTTCAGATTCATGATTTCTATAAAGCGCTGGAAGCCAGTGATTCCTTCTTGGAACTGCGTACTCATATGAGTCAGTCGTTGAATCGGCTCAATCATAAAGCTGATATACAGTAAAAAAGTGATCAAATCTGCTAAATCTAACGTGTTGTTGACGATACTGGCGCTGCCAAAGATAATAACAGTAATCGTAATCAGTTGGATAAACGTTTCAACACCATTGAAAAAGTACGCTTCTGCCTTATACGTTTTCTTTCGACTATCAAGGAAACGATCATTTTCTCGGTTAAACTTCTCGATCTCTACGTGACCGTTGGCAAACGATTTAACTACGCGGATCCCTGCTAGACTATCCTCCACTTGTGCGTTTACGTCCCCAATTCGCTCTTTGTTTCTTCTTAGAGCCTTGTTCAACATCTTATTAAAATATAAAGCAAAGACACCTAAGAATGGCAAAAAGCAGAATACGGCAATCGTTAATGGTGCGTTAATAAAGAGCAAAATGACAAACGCTCCGATAAAGCGGACGAGATATTTGAGATAGTCCTCTGGACCGTGGTGATATAGTTCGGAAACCAGTAACAGATCGTTTGTAATTCGAGACATGAGCTGTCCCGTCTTTTCCTTATCGTAAAAGCTGAAGGAGAGCTTTTGCATGTGCGCGAACAGCTCGCTACGCATATCACTTTCCATACGAGCCCCAATTTCATGCCCTTTGTAGTCCACAAAGTGGTTCGTGAGACTTTGGATCACAGTCAAAAAAAGCATCAGCCCACCAATCCAATACACTTCACTTAGTGCGGTGGACAAGTCTCCATCCAGAACATCTTTCGTAATATGCCGAACGAGCAGCGGAAATACTAGAGCCACAGTAGACATGATAAAAGCGCAGGTCAATACCGTAAGAAATGATCTTAAATACGGCTTATAATATGAGAAGAATTTTTTTATTGGAAAACGCATGATTTACCCCTTTTTTGTGTTATTTAAATAAACACATATAAGGGAGTTCACCGTGTACAATTAAGGTAAACTTGGCAAGACAAGCCTTTGTGCAGGCTGAGTCTTAGTTGTACTTATACCTGGGACGTAAACTTTTCCTCAACCTTGATTTTTCCTCTTGTTGAAAAGTTATACCTTCCTAACGTATAAGAAAGTGTTCCACCCTTATATGTTTGTACGGTTTGGTTCGTCATGTTTTTCATGTAAATTTCCTCCTTGTATGTTAATACTTCCATTGTAAACGATTTTATGTAGGAGTGAACCGTATAATTCGGTAAGATGACTTTATTTCTTTTTGGAAAGAGTATACAACAAAAAAATCGGATGACCAGCTCGATCTTATAATGGCTTCAAATTTTAATGTGAATAATGGTAAATACATATTAAAGGCAAGATTTAAAAAAGCTAAAAATGAAAATAACTTCCTCGGCGGGATTAACTAACATAGCAATTGATAAGAAATCACAACAGAAAATACATGCTATAATTTAGCTAATTTTAAAATTAATTTATAGTTTAGATGGTTATTATGTAACAATCTGCTCACCTTATTTGGGCAATCATTAAACAACTTATTTATCGTAACTTTATGTGTAACGCTAGGTAGGATAGGAAAACATTTTTGAAACAGCCTTATTTTTTGGACAGGAGAATTCGACTCTTGCCGCTGAAAGAAAAAACATTTTTTTAAGGCAGTATCAGTGAGTATCGGAACTTACCATATAACATTATCAATTAAAGTACAACATAAGTTTTCGCTAGAAGATGCGGGCGGAGACTCATAGATTATTATAATCGAGACAAAGTACAAGCAAATTATTTTAAACGTAAGGGATCACTTTTTATAAGATAAGAAAGAGGGATTGGATGACGATTGTAGGCATTTTAGGAATGACGCACGATGAAGAAATGCAGAGGAAGTATCAATACCCTTTGTCACTAGTAAAGGAATTTATTCTCGAATTTGATCCAGATGTTATTTGTGGGGAAGTACACCCTGATAGTTGGGAGCTTTTTATAGAAGAAGGGAAACCGAACGGAATCATAGGAGAAACTCAAGATGAATATCCGAATTTGATCTTTCCATTATGCCAGGAACGTGGAATAAAGTTTGTACCTGTGAATTGGTTTGAGCCCGATGTGTTTGATGAAGAACCATTTGATAAGTTTCCCGAGGGAGAGCAGCAACGACTGGTAGCCGAGTTATATCAGTGGAACGAGAAACAACTTGCAACATGGAATGATGGTTCAATTCCTCTGAATTCTAAAAAGTACGACCAGGTTACGAGTGAAATGTATGATTGGCTCTTTGAAATCAATCCAGACGTTCAAAATATTGTTTGGAACATAAGGCACTTTATCATGACGGCAAGAGTGAAGAACGTAGTTAAAGAAAACGCAGGAAAGAGAATCCTCTGCATTCATGGTGCTGACCATAACTATTGGTACTATAAAGCTTTGAAAGATGTGAAGGAAATAGAATTGAAATATCCGTTACGTTAAAAAGTGAATCTATTAAAATTGTACCAAACGAGTACTATATTCCGAGAGGATTGAAGGTTAATGATGTTAGATCATGAAAATCAATACATTAGAAGTCTTTATTTGAAAAGGGAACAGATACCCTCATTTGATACTTTTCCATTTAATTTACCCGTAATTAAGAATTTGCAGGAATTATCCTTACATCCGTATGTAACCTATATCGTTGGTGAGAACGGAATGGGAAAGTCCACGTTACTTGAGGGTATAGCAATTGCTATGGGGTTTAATCCTGAAGGAGGTACATTGAATTTTAACTTCTCTAATTACGATTCGCATTCCAATTTAGACGAATACCTCCGCTTAGTAAAGGGAGTCAATAAACCAAAAGATAGCTTTTTTCTTAGAGCGGAGACGTTTTATAATTTAGCAACAAATATTGAAGAGTTAGACCAGGAACCATCTTGTGGACCTAAAATCATAGAATCTTTTGGTGGAAAATCACTGCATGAACAATCTCATGGTGAGTCCTTTTTTGCTGCATTTATAAACCGATTTCAAGGTAAAGGCATATATATTTTGGATGAACCAGAAGCAGCTTTATCCCCTTTAAGGCAGATGTCTATGCTAGCTAGAATCAATGAACTAGTTAATGAAGGTTCGCAGTTTATCATATCGACACATTCACCGATAATCATGGCCTACCCGGATGCAAAAATAATTCAGCTTACAGAAGAGGGAATAAGCACAACAACACTAGAAGATACAGGTCACTATTCGATTATGAAACAGTTCTTTGAAGATAAAGATCGGTTACTGCATCATCTTTTTCGATAAATACTGGACAAACAGCTCCAAGCGCCGGACAAACAGCTTCAAGCGCTGGACAAACGGTCTCAAGCGCCGGACAAACGCTTGGAGGCACCCGTTTTCGGTCAATTTAAACAATTTCTAAAAGGATTAAGACTTTTTACGTAGAAAAGATTAAGGAAATATTTATTTAAAAGGAAGTGAATTTTTGATTCTCAAAAAACGTACAAAGCCTCTCCAATTACAGAAGTTAGAAGCCTTATACAGAAGAATTCCCCCTGAACACCCGAAACATTCCACAGTTAAAGAATCCTTGAATCGAATGCAAGCTGGATTCAAGAGTGAACAATCCATTGATTATCCATTAAGCTTTCTTTCTCCCAAGAACTATTTTATCATTCACGATATCCGCTTCTTTGATGGATCTCACTTCTTTCAAATTGATACCCTCATTCTTACTAAACAATATTTTTTGATTTTAGAGGTGAGAAATATTTCTGGCACTATCACATTCAACTGTGCTAGCAGACAGTTAGTAAGGCAAATAGATGGAAAGGAGGAGGCTTTTACAGATCCATTAATCCAAATTGGACGACAACAATATCAATTGAATAAATGGTTACAACACCATGGTGTCTCATCCATTTATATTGAAGGACTAGTGATAGTTGCAAATGAAAGGACTGTAATTAATATACCTGATCAATCTTGCTATTCAGAAAGAGTAATGCCAAGCCCCGTATTACCCAATAGAATTCAGAAGTTAGATGAAAAATATAAGACAAGAAGGAGATCTATGAAAGAGTTGAAGAACATTTCCGAGAAAATCGTAGAATTGCACACAGAACTTGATCAGGAAATCCTCGACCGCTTTAATATCCTAAAATCAGATTACTACCAGGAGTAGAGTGTTCTAATTGCCTTAAATACTCAATGTTCCGTGTTCCAAAAATGTGGCTGTGTCAGTATTGTAATTCCAAGTCCCTGGATGCCCATATTAAAGCTTTAGAAGACTACTCTCTGGTCATTTCTCCAACGATCTCCAACAGGGAAGCACGAAACTATTTACGTATTGCTTCACCTGATGTCGCCAAAAGAATATTAAAAGGTTATCCAGACGCTGGGTATGGTATAACGAACAGTAAACGGTATCAACTCCGATCTGTGAGGGTATCAAGAGTATGAGATAGACCTTGTGAATGTTAAGTAAAGTGTGGTCATAAATATCACAATGATTTTTCGAATATACCAAAAAATGATCTATCCTAAAGGAAGTAGCAAGAAGGCGATGACCCGATTCCACATTTTACAAACTATCGAACACTTAACTAAGACCAAAGTTGTAGAGAGATTCCAACAATGGAACCTTTTTTTGCAACTCACAGTTCAGTAGGATTAAGAGTACAAAGAATATTAGAACGATTTAGGGAGTGAATGATAATGTCAAAATACATATGCACCACTTGTGGAGTCCAATATCCTGAGAGTGAACATCCGCCCGAATCTTGTCGGATTTGTAAGGAGGAGCGCCAGTATGTAAATCCGTTGGGACAAGATTGGACGACACTTGAGGTAATGCAAGCGAACAGTGACTTTAAAAATGAAATCATTCAAGAGGAAGAAAATCTCTTCAGCATTACGACAACTCCTAGTTTTGGAATCGGACAGACAGCATACCTTATACGAGAAAATGGGTCCAATGTGCTTTGGGATTGTATTACTTATCTTGATCAGGAGACGATCCGAAAAATCAATGAGCTTGGCGGCATTGATGCGATCGCCCTCTCTCACCCGCATTATTACTCCGCACAAGTGAAGTGGGCAGAGACATTCGATGCTCCCATTTATATTCACCGGGACGACCAGGAGTGGGTGATGGAACCGAGTGACCGAATCGAGTTTTGGTCAGATGAACAATTAGAGTTTACTAGGGGGTTAACGCTGCATCGATTAGGCGGTCATTTTAAAGGAGGAGCGGTCTTGCATTGGCCAAACGGGAATTCGGGCAGAGGAATTCTGATAACGGGGGACATTATTCAGGTTGTTGCGGATTCCGAGTGGGTTAGTTTCATGTACAGTTATCCGAATCAAATTCCACTACCTGCCAAAAAAGTGGCGGATATTGCAGCAAGAGTGAAGGACCTAAAGTTCCACCGAATCTACAATGCCTTCCATAAAACTGTAAAAACGAACGCAAACGAAGCGGTTCAGCGTTCTGCAAAAAGATACATCAGCGCCCTCCAAGGAACACTTTTTAAAACCTAAGTTGAATGGTAATAATCAAACAAAAAAACTGTCAACATGGAATGAAAAGCCTGTTGATAGTTTTTTATTGGAGGGATTGGATTATCCATATTTTAGCTTAATAAAATAGTTTTAGTGAGTTGGTGACGATAATCAAAGTGAAAATGACAATGACAACAGCGAGCAGGATTCCAAGTCCAACTAGTGGAAAGACATAGTTGTAAATACCACCGTTCTGGGGTCCAATAAAGCTCATACATAATCTCCCTAACCATTTTTAATATACTATATGTTTTTATATGAAAAAAAGTTAAATTCTTTGTTGACTCTAACGTTACGTGATACCTTATAGTAACTAGTGAAGGGAGGTTACATCAATGACATTGAGAGTAAAAGAGGTCGCAGATTTAGTTGGAATTAGTGTGCGCACACTGCATCATTATGATGAAATCGGGTTATTAACCCCAGACGAGACAACTGAGTCAGGCTATCGGCTATATTCTGATGAGAATCTTGAGACGTTACAACAGATCTTATTTTTCAAAGAGCTTAGCTTCCCTTTAAAGAAAATTATTGAAATTATCAGTAGTCCTTCATTTGATCGGCAGGAGGCGCTAGAGTTACATCGGAAAATGTTGCTTGAGAAACGGAGTCGTCTCGATAAAATGATTACGACAATTGATAATACAATCCAACACACGAAAGGAGAAATTCAAATGTCGAACAAAGCAAAGTTTGAAGGGTTTGATTTTAGTCATAATCCATATGAAAAAGAAGCACGTGAGCGGTGGGGTGATGAGGCGGTCGACCAATCCAATGCCAAGATCAATAACATGACCAAAGATCAACAAAAAGTAATGGGAGATGAAATGAATGCCATCTACCGAAAACTTGCAGATCTTCGTAATGGCTCACCAGACTCAGAGGAGGCACAAGCGGCTATTAAAGAATGGTATGAATTTCTGAACAACATGGGTGATTACTCACTCGATGCATTCAAAGGGTTGGGTCAAATGTACGTTGATGACGAACGCTTCACAAAAAACATTGACCAGTTTGGTGAAGGGCTTGCGAAATTTATGCGTGATACCATGGCAGTTTATGCAGATAATAATAAAAAATAATGGAATAAAAAGGGATCTTAAGCAAGTTATATTCCGCTGCCTAAGATCCCTTAGTCATTAAAAAAGGAAAGTTAGTTAATTCCCTCTTCTACTTCCTTCACCATTTCAGAAACGGATGTTAAACCGCCACCAGAAAGGTACCATACAGCTGGATCTAAGTAAATGATCTTGTCATTTTGTGCTGCTTTTGTCTTATTTACTAGCTCGTTGTCAAACACCTTACTCGCATTACCTTCTCCGCTAACAACTTTGTCTCGATCGATAACAAAAAGGTAATCTGGGTTTGTTTTTGCAATATATTCAAACGTAATACTCATGCCATGATTAGAAGCTTCGATGTCTCTATCAGCTGCTTTTACACCGAATACATCGTGAATAATTCCGAATCTTGAACCAGGACCATATGCACTCACCTTGCCGCCAGTAGTTAGAGTGATTAATCCCTTTTTATCGCTTGAGGAGACTTTTTCATTTAAAGCATCAATTTTTTTATCGATTTTTGTAAGTTCTTTTTCAGCTAACTCTTCTTTATCAAAAATCTTAGCTAATGTCTTGACATTGTTTTTAAATGATTCCATGTAATTTGTATGATCTACACCAATAAATACCGTTGGGGCGATATCATTTAACTCTTCATATGCGGATGACTGCCTTCCAGAGATAAGAATTAAGTCTGGTTCCATACTGTAGATTTTTTCAAAATCTGGTTCCTTTAAGCTTCCAACATTTTCATATTGGTCACTTTCATATTTTGATAGATATTCAGGCAATGTGCTGCTTTTTGCTACCCCAGCAACATCTACACCAAGCTTGTCTAACGTATCTAAAGCTCCAAAATCAAAGACAACAACCTTTTTAGGGTTTTTCTTTACTACAGCCTCTCCTAATTCATGTTTAATTGTTATTTCTTCTTCACTTGATCCAGAAGATGCTGCTTTACTAGATGTTTCTGATGATGAACCGCATGCCGCCAAAACAATTGATACCATTGCAATAAGTAAAGCTGAAAATAGATTTTTCTTCATATCCTCACTCCTAAAATTTTTAAATAAGATCTCTTTTGAATCAACCATTGCATAAACAGGAACGAATCGCACTTATTCGTGCCCGCCAGCTGGATCATGTGCACAAAAGGGGAACGAATCCTCCTTATTCGTTCCCACGAGCTGCATCTTGTGCATAAAAAGGGAACGAATCTCACTTATTCGTGCCCACAAGCTGCATCTTGTGCATAAAAAGGGAACGAATCGCACTTACTCGTTCCCACGAGCTGCATCTTGTGCATAAAAAGGGAACGAATCGCACTTACTCATACCCGCCAGCTGCATCTTGTGCATAGAAAGGAAACGAATCGTACTTATTCATGCTCACGAGCTGCATCATGTGCACAAAAAGGGGACGAATCCTCCTTGTTTCAGCTGCCTAGGGAAGCTGACCAGCACCATTTCTATATTCATGTAAAAAACACACAAATTCTATTTCCGTCTATGTTTTGTATTTTAAAATCCATATCATAGACTTCTTTTAATACATCATTTGATATAATTTCATTTGTATCACCCTCCTTAATGACTTCACCATTTTTAAGTGCAACAATGTAGTCTGAATAGCAGGAGGCAAAATTAATATCATGGATCACGATGACCACCGTTTTCCCTAGTTCATCAACCATCTTCCTCAATGATTTCATAATTTGTACCGAATGTTTCATATCTAAATTATTCAGCGGTTCATCCAACAAAATATAATCTGTGTCCTGAGCAATTACCATTGCGATATAAGCCCTTTGTAATTGACCACCACTTAATTCATCGATGAATTTATGTTGCAGCTCTTCTAATTCCATATATTGAATCGCTTCTTCTACGTATTTCCAATCCTTTGATGTAAGCCTGCCTTGTGAATAGGGAAACCGTCCAAAGCTGATCAGCTCACGAATCGTGATTCGAATATTTACATTGTTCGACTGTTTTAGGATAGAGATTGTTTTTGCTAGTTCATTGTTTTTGTACTTCGTAATCTTTTTGCCATCGAGAAGAACGTGGCCTTGCTCCCCTGGAATTAGCCGGCTGACCATTGATAATAACGTACTTTTACCAGCCCCATTTGGACCTATAAAAGAGGTGATTTTCCCTTTGGCTATGTTGATCGATACATCCTCAACAACTCGCTTTTTTCCATACGTTTTTGAAATGTTTTTTACTTCTATCACGATTTATTCTCCTTTAAAAGTAAATAGATGAAGTAAACTCCACCAATGAAATTAATGATCACACTTACGGTTGTGGAGAAGGTGAACACTCTTTCTACAATCAATTGACCTCCAACAAGGGCAACAATGCTTATTAAGATAGACCCAATAATTAAATAGGAATGCCGGTATGTTCGTAAAAACTCGTGAGCAACATTTGCTACTAGTAGTCCTAAAAATGTAATCGGTCCTACTAAAGCAGTTGAGATGGATACGAGAATAGCGATCACAATCAATAGCTGTTGAACGACGGAAGCATAGTTCACACCTAAATTTAGTGCGTGATCTCTGCCAAGGGAAATTACATCAAGATACTTAACGAACCTAATGAAATAAAGGGAGACCAAAATGATCAATATTACTGATATAACAAGTAGGTCCGTATTCACATTATTAAAACTGGCGAACATTGAATCTTGAACGACTAAGAATTCATTGGGGTCGATGAGTACTTGCATGAAAGAAGAAATACTTTCAAAAAATGTTCCCATTATGATTCCAATTAGTAAAAGAAAATAAATTTGGCGGCCACCTTTTTTAAAGATGAATTTAAACAAAAGTAAAGCGAACAATACCATCAATCCAACCGATAGAATAAAATGTTGTTCACGTTCCATCATGGCAAGGGTAGTACTACCAAATAAGAAAACAATTGCTGTCTGTATCAACATATAGAGCGAATCTAATCCGATTAAACTTGGTGTCAATATTCGATTGTTTGTAATCGTTTGAAAAACGATCGTTGAAAAAGCGATACAACTTCCAGTTAGTATGATTGCAAATATCTTTTCTGTCCTTCTCGGAAGAATGTATTCCCAATGATCTCCAATGTCCCAAAATAAGAATAAAGACGTTAATACAATTGATAAAATAGCGAGAATGAAAATCTTAGTTTTATAACCCATGTGCTCTTCTCCTTATGAGTAAATAAAGAAAAATGCCGCTTCCAATCACACCAACGGTTAGTCCGATAGAAACCTCATATGGGAAGATGATTGTTCGACCAAGGATATCGCAAAATAATACGAAAACAGCCCCCAATATAGCGGTATGGTACAAACTGTTTTTTAGATTATCACCTTGATAAATTGTAACGATATTTGGAATGATCAGACCTAAGAAAGGTAAGGTACCTACTGTAAGTACAACTACAGAAGATACGAGAGCTACAATAATTAAGCCGATATTTACTACTTGTTTATATTTCAGACCTAAATTGGTCGAAAAATCTTCACCCATTCCAGCTATAGTAAAGCGGTTTGCGAATATGTAAGCAATGATTACGGCAGGTATGCTGAAGTATAAAAGCTCATACCTTCCTTTGAGAATCATTGAAAAATCACCATGCAGCCATGAACCAATACTCTGAATGAGATCATATTTATAGGCGAAAAACGTTGTCAAAGAGCCTACAATATTACCAAACATGAGACCAACGAGCGGGATAAAGATCGCATCTTTAAATTTGATGTGATCTAAGATTTTCATAAATATAAAGGTTCCGAGCAATGCGAAAGTAAAGGCAATCCCCATCTTTTCGAGCATTCCAGCTGAAGGGAATAGAATCAACGCAACTAAAATTCCTAATCTAGCAGAATCGATTGTTCCAGCAGTGGTTGGGGAAACGAATTTATTTCTACTTAGCTGCTGCATAATTAGACCAACAATACTCATACTCATACCGGCTATTAAAATACTAATTAATCTGGGTATTCTACTAATGAGCAAAATTTCAATTTGATCTTCACTTAAATTGAAAATGTCTAAAGGTGATACATTCGATACCCCAATAAAGAGGGATGTAATGGATAAAACAATAAGTAAAATTACTAAATACACTAGTTTCATAAATCTCTCTTCCTAACTAAATAAAAGGGTAGGGGACAGGTGCAGGTAAAGATAATCATTCTCAATTAGAAGTAATAAAAAATTTAGTGATTTAAACCACTAAACAGTTACTTGTTTAAACAAGTTTATTCTCAAAAAAATTTAATTGCTAACTATTTTCTAACGTAAATGATAACGATTTTCATTCGCATTGTCAATGAGTTTTTAAAAATTAAAGAAAGAAGGAGTTTACTTGTTTTTATCGTTTCTTTGAAGAAGGGGATAAAAGTTATTTGAAATTCTTTCTAATTTGATCAAGTACCCTTAAACAAGTCTCTAAATCTTCTTGGTGTATGTGGTCAGATGCTTTTGAAATTGTCTTTAATGCTAGTTCCTCAAGTTCCCTCTGCATATGTTTACTTTCCTCAGTTAAAAAAATGTGTTTAATACGCCGATCATGGGGATGAGGGACTCGCTTAACTAGTTGCCGTTTAACCATATTATCAATTAATCGTGAAACACTTGCTTGATCCCTTTCAATTAATAGCGCTATTTGATTTTGTGTTTGACCATCCTCTTCATATAGTCGACTCAATATTTGCCATTGTTCATATGTAACTGGATAACCATTGCTGTCAAAATTTTGATTTAACCTGCTGTTCATTAATCGCGAAGCATGAAATAACTTATAGCCAAGTGAGTCATCCAAATAATATTGTTTATTATTAATGATAATCTCTCCTCTACTTTTGTGAAAAAAGGAACAGAAGTAGCAATCTACTTTGCTCCTTTTCACACGTTAAGAAAGTATAAAAGTTTGCGGCATGGATGTAATGTCCAGCTTCAGCGCCCAACCACTTGGATCACTTCAGGCCTCCCGTGGCGGCAACACACTGGTTTACAACATGTATATTCCCACGCAGGGCCGAACTTGTTTGGACCGGGCCTCCTCGTCGGTCTTCCAGTGACCTTCGTGGCTAAGCAGGGCGCTTGCGCTTTTCTTACATTTTAGAAGTATAAAATGTAAATCAATGCTGCGATGATCATTCGGTAAATGGCAAACGGTACAAGCTTGACGCGATCGATTAGTTTTAAGAAAAAGCGGATCGAAATGAGCGCAAAGATGAATGCACTTATAAATCCAACAATAAAGAATGGCAGGGCGTCAATCGTGAAATACTGCCAGTTTTTGATAAGTGATAGTCCACTAGCTCCAGCCATAACTGGTACAGCCATAATAAACGTGAAGTCTGCAGATGCGCGGTGACCCATTCCGAGCAACACACCACCGGACATTGTGGAGCCAGACCTTGAGAATCCTGGCCATAATCCGATACATTGAAATAAGCCCATTCCAAGTGCTTGCTTGTATGACATTTTATCAACGGTTTCGGTAACGGCTTTCTTTTTCTTATTATACCGGTCGGCAATAATCATCAGGATTGCCCCCATAAACAGACCAATTATCACGGTTTCAACTGAGAAAAGGTGCTCATCAATATAGTCCTCAAATAAGAAGCCGATCACCCCTGCTGGAATGATACCGACAATGACATGTGACAATTTCAGCTTGTTTTGTGCAACTGGAACCGCCTTTTTATTGAGATGAAGCATATTAATAAAGCGATCTTTGAAAATAATGACGACGGCTAAAATCGATCCGAGCTGGATAACAACCTTGAACGTATTGGCCGTGTACTTCCCAATTAAATCCTTCGAATGTAGCCATAAGTCATCGACGATAATCATGTGTCCTGTAGAAGAGACTGGGGCAAATTCGGTTAATCCTTCAACAACCCCGAGTATAAAACCAACAAATAATTCCCAAATGTTCATCTATAAATCTCCTTTTTCAACATGTACATTTTTGTATAACATTGCATCAAACAATTTATAAAGGAAAAACATACCTCCAAGGCCAACCCCATAACAAAAAAATGTTGCGATCAATACATTTATAATCAACGAAGATAAGAATACCATTTCTGAAAACAAGAATAAACAGGTAAACGAAATCAAAGTGATACAAACGTAACCCCATAAATAATAGTGAGCATGCAGATTAAAAAGTGTTGTATTTTTTGATAGTGAGTTGAATTCTTCTACTTTAAATTGTTGGATTGCTTCTTTATCGGAGTCGTGCTTGCTTAATCCTTTGCTAACTAAATCGCGGGAAAAATCCTCTAAATAGGCTTGAAGCTCAAGTTTCTCCTCATTGTCCAACACGAGATTGCTTACAAAAGCTTGTATATCATTGTATTTCTGGTGCATAGCATTAATTCGGATATGTCCAATATAGTTCAGGACACCCCACAAAACGGCAATGAGAAAAGCAAGTAAATAACTTCCCATAGGTAGAACTTGGACACTCGTTGGATCATTATAGAGGTCTAAATACATTGTAACGATGAAAAGCAGGACGGAAACTATGAGTATCCAGCTATATGTAATATCCTTTAAACTGAAAATCTTTTTTCGTAGTGGATTCATCTGCATTATGCCCTCCCTAAACAAATTTGGCAACGATCTCAGCTATTTGCTTCCAATCCTGCTTGATTTGCTGCAATCGCTCCATTCCTTCTTCAGTTATTCGATAATATTTCCTTCTTCCGCCCTGTGTTTCACTTCCCCAGTAGGATTCAATCGATTGGTGCTTTTCGAGGCGTTTCAAGGATAAATACAAAGTGGCTTCTTGCACTTCAAAAACGCCTTCCGTTCTCTCCTTTAAATCGCGCGAAATTTCATATCCGTAGTTGTCCTTTTCGATTAGCAAGGAAAGAATGAGAAGGTCGATCGTGCCTTTCAGCATTTCTTTATTCAAACTCAGGACCTCCGAATAATTACTTAATAATACTAAGTACTTAACAATTAATACTATAAAATAGAATACTTAATAATGCAAGGTAATTCTTTTGATTAAACAAGAACTTATTCTTTTCGCAATTTGAGTAAAAACTTGATTGTCATTGTGCCTTTTAAGTTTCTCTTTTATATGAGGCGATAGTTACCTGCAACTGGCAGGATATTATGCCCAATCGGGGGATTTGTATAGTTCTTTCATCGGATAGAATAAAGTCGAAATTTTGCGGATACGAATTTAAGGTCAACTATTCTACTTTATTAATCCTAATTACCGACGGTTTACTACAGGTGATTACAATATATTCCCCCGATTTACAATTACAGGATATAAGGTTTATCCTTTTTGTAGGGGAACGGGATAAGCGTCATCCCAACTATTTGTAAAGAAAACTTGGCTAGCACCAAGCCTTAGCGCCGGTGATCGCCGTAGTTGCGCTTATACTATAGAAAGTATTTTTATACTTTCTTAACGTAGAACAAAGAAATGCAGGTGAAAATGTGAAGCACTTCTTTAATCGCACACTAGTCTCCATAAAATTCAGAAAAGTGAGTAAAATGGCAGCCTTAGTAAGTTTATGCTGTATGACATTCTATCTATCTGCAGCTATCGTAACCGAAACAGAAGCCCAATTTTTCGAGAGAGAAATGAGAGGCTCAACGATCAATACTGCAGTTGTTTTTCCTGAGACAGTTAGCCACTTCGTTAAGGAAGCAAGGGATCTAGCGAAAGGCATGAATGATACATATGACCAAGCTCTCCACACCACAGCTGATTTATCCGGAAACGAAGCAGCAACACAGGTGGATCAATTAAAAAAAGTAAAAAAACAACTAAAACAAAATAAACAATCATTAAAAGCAATTTTTGACGAGATGAGACAGTATTCGAAAACAGCAAAAAAGGATGTAGAGATTGCCCTAAAAGATGGTACGGGAAATAGTCAACTAGAGTATGTACAAACTGGTTATAGCGTAATTAAGCAACTTTACACTGATTCCAAGACACAAATAGATTTTCAAGAAATCGATCACTTAATAGACGTTTTAAAAGATAAAGTGAAGAAAAAGAAGCAAGACTCAACTGAATCGAAAAAGTCTCAATCAGATACCGGGAAGACAAAACGATCTCAACAAGATTCACCATCTGATACAGCAGAACAACCTTCAACAACTTCAGAAAAGACATTACCACAAACCGAGCAATCTACCAAAGAATCATCTGAACAGACTACCGACGAATCTACGGAAAAGACAAACAAAGAATCACCAAAACGACCCGTGAGTGGTTCGGCCAAACAAGATTCAGACATACAGCCACCTGAAGAACAAACAAAGCCTACTGAAAAAGATCCAGTCGCCGCAGAATAAAAGGGGGATTCCAGTGAAAAAAGCGTTAAAGATTATTAGCAGCCTCATTTCTTTTGTAATAATCGGTGTCATGCTTATCTTTGCCTTTGCAGTCATATCTTCGAAAGCTAGTGGTGGCGAACCGACGATATTCGGCTATCAATTGAAAACAGTACTCTCAGGCTCAATGGAACCTACCTTCCAGACTGGCTCAATCATTGCAATAAAACCCGCGGAAAGCAGTTCGAAGTATGATAAAGGCGATGTAATTACATTTAGGGATAAAGACGACAAAATCATTACACATAGAATCATTGAAGTGGAGCAGGTAAATGGAAAGATGATGTACACCACAAAAGGTGATAATAACGATGGAGCCGATTTAGACCCCGTTCTATCACAGAATGTAATTGGTAAATACACAGAATTTACGATTCCTTATGTTGGTTATCTACTAAACTATGCAAACTCTAAAGCTGGGGCAGCACTGCTCTTAGTCGTTCCTGGTGTAATCCTTGTTCTCTACTCGATCTTTTCAGTCTATAAAGCTATTCGAGAGATTGATGGGAAGAAAACAAGTCAATCTACTTAATGGGTTTTTCAGAACATTTGGTTATCCTTCTTATGCATTCCTAAATACATAAGAGTTTAATAAAAAATTCGTAAGAGGAGGAAGTTGTAATGAGTCTTAAGAAAAAATTTGGCATGAGTGTATTGACAGCATCCCTTGGTTTATCGCTAATTGGTGGGGGAACATACGCATACTTTAGCGACACAGAGGTAACGAACAATACGTTTGCAGCAGGTACATTAGATCTATCTGTTGATCCGACAACCATTATAGACGTTAACAATCTAAAACCAGGTGACACGATGGTACGCGAGTTTGTCTTAACCAACAACGGTACTCTTGATATTAAAGCAGTGGATCTACTAACAAACTATAGTGTAGTAGATGCAGAGGGTAACAATGCTGGTGCTGATCTAGGTAAGCACATAAAGGTGAATTTCATGTGGAACTGGGATAAAGAAAGTGAGCCCATTTTCGAAACAACCTTGTATGAGCTGAAGAATATGGATCCAGATGTTGTTAAAAAAGACATATGGGATCCGATGTGGGAACAGCATGGCGGTCTTGATGCAGGTAATACAAACGAATTATGGGTAGAATTCGAATTCGTCGATAATGAACAAGACCAAAACATCTTCCAAGGTGATGGACTTGAGCTTGAATGGACGTTTAATGCTACGCAAACAGAAGGCGAAGAGAAATAACAACATATATAAGAATAACTTTTTAAGCTAGTCCATAAATAGCAATTTTTTTTGGGGATGGTAGTCAGTTAGAAGGGTGAGTCTATAAATCCACTAAAATAGGAGAGTGAGCTCATTGAAAAGAAAAGTAATCTATTCAACGATGGCGTTATCGATTGCACTTGGAGGGTTTGCAGCAACGGGTGCATCCGCACAAGATCAAGCCGATAAAATTCAGTATAACAAAGAATTGAAAACACCATCTTACATTATCGGGAACTGGGAAGCTCCAAAACTTCCATCGATTGCAAAATCAAGTCCACTAAGTGAAGAAGAGATCGTATTCGCATTTCTAAATGCAAAGAGTGAACTGTTTAAACTAGAGGGTAATATGAAACAACATTTTAAAGTTGTCAAGAAGTCAACGGACAAGGAAAACGGAACACATCACCTCCGTCTCGTTGAGCAACATGAGGGAATTCCAGTTTACGGTTCCGATCAAACAATTACATTAAATGATAAGGACCAGGTTACTGCTTATTTTGGACAAGTTGTTCCTAACTTGAAAGATAAGGAGATTCCAACAAAAGCTTCGATTTCAGGTAAAAAGGCAGTGGAAATTGCAAAAGAAGCCATTGAATCGGAAATTGGTAAGGTAGAGTCTTATGATGGAGATATCAGTAAAGAACTCTATATCTACGAAAAAGGTGACAAATATTATCTTACTTATCTTGTAAAAGCATCGACATCTGAACCTAAACCAGGCTACTGGCACTATTTTATTGACGCACAGAACGGTAATGTTGTAGATAAAATAAATGAAATCGATCAAGTTACCGGCTTCGGAAAAGATGTTCATGGGGAAAAGGCTAAGTTTCAAGTGACTCAAGGAGATGACCAACAATATTATTTGTTCGATGGAACTCGTGGTGAAGGTATCCATACGTTTCATGCACAGAATATGAGCCCGTTTATTTTTAATCTCCTTTCCCAATTATTTGGATATACTGGAGAAGAGATCACGAGTGGACATAAATTTTTCTCTGATCCTGCGGCAGTCTCTGCACAAGTCAATGCAGCGGACGTATACGATTATTATAAAGAAACATTCGGACGAGACTCCTACGATGATGCAGGTGCAAAACTTATCTCTTCTGTACATGTAGGAGATGGTTGGAACAATGCAGCATGGAATGGCAAGCAAATGATGTATGGTGATGGTGATGGGGAAGTATTCATTCCATTATCTGGCAGTAAAGATGTCATCGCTCATGAACTCACACATGCTGTAACGGATGTTACTGCAGGGTTAGTATATCAAGATGAATCAGGAGCATTGAATGAATCATTATCAGATATTATGGGTACCATGGTCGACCGTGAGGACTGGAAGCTAGGTGAGGATATATACACTCCTGGAGTTGAAGGAGATGCATTGCGTACATTAAAGGATCCTGCTTCATATACAAACGGCATCACAGGTCCATATCCAGACCATTATAGCAAAATCTATACGGGTGAATTAGATAATGGCGGTGTCCACATTAACTCTAGTATCAACAACAAAGCAGCCTACCTCGTTTCTGAAGGTGGAACACACTATGATGTTACTGTTGAAGGTGTTGGACGTGAAGCAACTGAACATATCTACTATCGAGCACTTACGAAATACTTAACAGCAACCTCTGACTTCAGCATGATGCGCCAAGCGGCTATTCAAGCAGCAACAGATCTTTATGGTGCAGATTCAGCTGAGGTAGCAGCTGTAAATGGAGCTTACGACGCTGTAGGAGTTCAATAAACTTCCTGAAAACAAAAACGACATTGCCGATTTAATGGCGGTGTCGTTTTTTTAATGTTTACCTATAAAATTCATAAGTTGTGGTAACTATGACGAGTATGAAATTTTGTTGCCTAAATGTACTGTCTAGCTCCATCACTTACGCTTTTCTTATTATCTGTCGTTCATCACGGTCTGGGCTATGTCTACTGCCTTATCCAATTGACCTGTTTTAGAATAATAATGAAACATTTCTTTTTCGTATCGATTTACTAACAACGAGTGGCCATACGTTTTAAAGAAGGGTAACGCATGATCACTTAAATATTGATAATAAACAGTGTGTTTTTCTTGGATTTTGTATAGTGGCAGTTTAAAAAGGTTAATGTATAACAGGTCATTAAGTTTTTCAGCAATCGATAATCCTTTTTCGGTAAGCTGTAAAAGTTCACTTCTAGATAATAAATTGCCTTTTATGGAACCTTCAATATAACCCTCTAAGGAATTTAAATACGTTCCCGTTTTCTTTTCTTTCAAATTCATGGAATTCTGGTAGTGCCTTGTTGCGTTATCATAATCTCCCAAGCAGTAATATTCATATGCTAAGTTATGTAAAATTGTAGCCCTCCTAATTGAAGAGTGACATAGTTCACAGCTTTGTAGTAACGATTCGAATTTTTTTAAACGTTCATTAAAATTGTAATTTGTGTCTTTCCTTTGCATGACCAGTAATAACATTTCTGTATCTATGACTCTAAGGAAATTATTCGTTTTTCTAAAAAACTGAAGAGCCTGCTCCGCACAAGAATAAGCCATAAGATCTGAATTATTGGCATGGTAGGAAATAGCGAGATGATAGTAATAATCTGTATTTTGATAAGTATTCTCTTTAATTAATTTCAATGATTCAATTGCTTTTTGAAATTCTTGGTTCCCTATATAATAAATTCCTAATACGTGGTTAAGAAGGTTAAGCTCATAGGATGACAATTTACGTTCAAGCTTTTGAATTTTTTTAATAAATTTCAACGCGTGTTGATCTTGGTTTTTAGAAAAATGATATCTGGCTTGCAGAAGTGTGTAAAGATTTTTGTAATCTGAGATATGGATTAACTCACGTGATTCCAACTCGGATGCGAGGCGATCCATTTCTTGATTCCGCTGCATAATAATTGCTTCGTGCCATTGTTCCAATTGTTTTTGTATCGATTTAAATGAATCAATTTCTCGTTCAATATGAATGTTAAGACGTTTGGATAGGAGATTGAGAATATCCTTTGAATAGTGAGTTTGGCCAAGTTCAATTTTACTTACATGAGTTGCAGAGCAGATGTCCTTCCCAAGCTGTTCCTGTGTTATTCCGGCTCTTTCGCGGTAAAATTTAATGATTTTGCCTTCGTACATGCTGAAAACCCCTTTTAGCATACATATAGTAGTGTGAAAAAAGTAAATAGCTACAGAATAAGCAATGAATATGAAGGTAAATATTGTATATGATATCTGATTTCGATGTTATCGTGGGCAAATCCTTGTTATGCGAGAATTATAATAATTAGATTTATCAACACAATTATTAGAATACTCTGAAATAAACTTGAAAATAGTGTCGATTATTCAGTAAAATGAACATAGATTGATAGAGCCTCAAACTGTATACGTTTTTACAGCTAAGAAAGTTACATTTGTTTAATACTGAAATGTAACTGTTACATGAAAGGGGGAAGTATACCATTGAATAGCCTATTAAAAGTATCCTTGCAGACGAAGCTTCTCGGGTTGATATTGTCGTTGCTTTTATTCGTCATTATCGTTTTGACTGGCGTTTATTCCTATTGGGAGTCGAAACAAACAGAGGAGCAGATGGGCCAACTTGCTCTGCAGGTTGCTACGACTGTATCATTCATGCCGATGATCAAGGATGCCTTTGAATTAGGAGAGCCTTCCCTTGTTATCCAGCCCATCGCCGAGCAGATCCGTACCGAGGTCGGAGCAGAGTTTGTTGTCGTGGGAAACAAAGAGAGCGTGCGATACTCTCATCCTGATGAGTGGAAAATCGGTAGAAAAATGGTAGGCGGCGATAATGCCAAAGCACTAAAAAGTGGGGATTATTATACCTCCAAAGCAATTGGATCACTTGGACCATCGTTAAGAGGGAAGGCACCGATATATAATGACGAGGGAAATATTATTGGAATCGTGTCAGTTGGGTTTATGCAGGAGGATATTCAGGCAACCGTCTATCAAAAGTTTGTGAAAATTGGTGGAATAGCGCTCCTCGTTGTAGTAATTGGAGGAATCGGCGCTGTCTTGCTAGCGAGAAACGTTCGAAAAGATATTCTCGGACTGGAACCTCATCAGATTGCTGCCTTATATCGAGAACGAAACGCAATCTTATATTCAATTAAAGAAGGGATTATTGCAGTCGATGAGAAAGGCATAATTACAATGATGAATCACTCAGCTAAAAAGCTGCTTGACCTAAATAATGAAGCTATTAATAAGCCGATTGAAAAAGTGCTTCCCAATACCAAAATGTTCCGGGTACTCCAATCTGGAAAGATTGAAAGCGACCAAGAAATGCTTCTAAAGGATCGTGTGGTGATTGTTAACAGGACGCCTATTTATGAAAAAAGGGAAATTGTAGGTGTAGTTGCGAGTTTTCGTGACAAAACAGAAGTTACAGAAATGGTCAATACATTATCTGAGGTTCGTCAATATTCAGAAGGCCTTCGTGCTCAGACTCATGAGTTTACGAACAAGTTGTACGTTATTTCTGGATTGCTTCAGTTAGGAGACTATAAGGAAGCGATAGAGATGATCCAATTTGAGTCAAAAGAACATAGCTATCAAAATAGGATCTTATTTGAACAAATTCATGATAAAAAGGTACAAGCTATCATTTTAGGAAAAGTCGGAAAGGCATCGGAAAAGAAAATCACCTTTACGATTGACCGTCAGAGCTCACTTGGTCCGTTACCAAAACATATTGATATTTCCAAGTTGATTACGATTCTTGGGAATATTATCGATAATGCTTTTGAGGCTGTTCTTAACAGTAAAGTTAAAGAAGTGGTTTTCTTTGCAACAGATATGGGACAGGATGTTGTTTTTGAAATAGCTGATACTGGATATGGAATCGAGGCCCCTCTGGAAATGGATGTGTTTACACAAGGTTATTCGACTAAGGTTGGGCAAGATCGAGGTTATGGGTTAGCAATTGTAAAAGAGGTTGTGGACGAATTGGATGGATCGATCGAGATTCAGCAATTAAAGGAAGGTGGGACAGTATTTTCAATTTTTCTTCCAAAAGAATTAAAGGTTGCAGGGTAAGGGGAGGGATAAAATGATAAAAATTGTTATTGTAGAGGATGACTTTAGGGTAGCTGCAATCCATGAAAAGTTCTTATCGAAGGTAGATGACGTAGAGCTAGTAGGAAAAGCATTAACGGGAAAAGAGGCTCTCTCCATTTTGGATCGGGGAAATGTTGATCTCCTTTTGTTGGACATCTATATGCCTGATCAGCTTGGAACAGAGCTTTTACAAAAAGTGCGTAGAGAACATCCTGAGGTAGATGTGATTATGATAACAGCTGTGACAGAACGTGAACTTGTAGAAATATCTCTACGTTATGGTGTTATCGATTATATTATTAAGCCTGTCACCCTAGAACGTTTTGTAGAAACAATTAATGAATATAAAGAGCGGGTGAAGGTATTTAACACTCATGAGGAAATGAACCAGGTACTCATTGATCAATTTTTTTATACAAAAAAACAAACCGAAGGGCATAATGAGTTGCTTCCTAAAGGAATCGATCCTTTAACGCTACAAAAGGTGAAGGGAATAATGCTTAACTATCTAGGTGGAATATCAGCCGAGGATATGGGAATAGAGATGGGGGCATCGCGTACAACCGCTAGGCGATATTTAGAGTATATGACCTCGATTGGTGAGGGTTCTGCTGAATTAGAATATGGGATTGTCGGAAGACCGGAGCGAAAATATCGAATCAAAGAAACATCTTGCTGAAAATCTCGTTTTTGATTCCTTTTTGTCAATTAATTCTTAGTTTTCTGAGTAAATCACCAAGTTTGAATATTCGATATCCGATGGTATAATTTAACTGAACTTAGGAAACCGTTTTCAAACGAGGGGGAGTATTATTAATGAGGAGATTAGCTGGTAAAGTTGCAGTAATTACAGGGGCTGGTAATGGTCAAGGTGCAGCTGAGGCCTACTTATTTGCTAAAGAAGGGGCGAAGGTCATCGCAACTGATATTCAATATGAAAATGTTGAAAGAATGGTGGAGAAAATAAATCAAGAGTTTCCCGAAAGTGCTATTCCTTTGAAACATGATGTATCTTCCGAGGAAAATTGGCAGCACATTGCCGAAGAAGCTGTGAGTCAATTTGGACAGATTACAGTATTGATAAATAATGCTGCTGTTTTTCACACGAAACCTTATACGGAGGTGACGTTTGATTATTGGAATAAAGCATTAAATGTGAATGCATGGGGTCAATTTGTCGGCATCAAAACGATGGTTCCATATATGAAAAAGGCAGGCGGTGGCTCTATTGTTAATGTCGGCTCTATAGCAAGTAGGATCAATGCTAGTGGTTTTTCACCTTATACCGCAAGCAAAGGTGCGATTGAAGCCTTAACCTATTCAGCTGCTAGTGAATTAGGGCCAGACCGTATTCGAGTAAACGCTGTACTTCCAGGTTCAACCATTCGAAAAACGGTGAAGAATGCTCCGACGGAAGAATCCAGACAAGCACTTATTAATGCGATACCAGCTAGGCGGATTGGTCTTCCAGAAGACGTTGCTCATCTTGTTCTCTTTCTTGCAAGTGATGAATCCTCTTATATTACAGGCGCTACTAATATTATTGACGGTGGGCTCTCGGTAAATATTAATCTCCCATGAGTCCTTGTCCCTTCATCCCCAAACGGTCGACATGATTGGTTATGTAGGGACTTCCCCTATTATTTGAAGTGGCTGGTTTTTTATTAGTCATTCAATGTTTTAGAGGGGGCTACTGTAGCGTATACAATACATTCCTTCAAATTCTTCTTTCCCCTTTTCTTCATAATGTGTAAGATCATTTCTAGTAACAACTATATTGACTTTTTTCATATATTTCCTTATCGTGCGTGTTCAATTAAGGAGGACAAAAAGAGCCGAGAAGTTCGAGGCGTGAAAATCTCGAGGACCAGAACGTATGCTTTTAATACGTGAGGACCGCAGAGATCGAACACAAGAGTAACCTACGGAAGCGGTACCTCGCACGCAGGAAAAGTGTTCTCCTTTTTCAAGGAACGAAGAAATTCGACAGCTATTTTTACCGGACTTTTTGAACAACCTCTTATGGTATCACCTTCTACAATCACATTGACGAACCACTCAACGTTTTCAAACCATTGCTTGACCCTTCATCTTCTTCCGCAAACACAAAAAGCGTGTTGTGCTCCAGACCCTCCAGTACTCTTTGCACCTGAACAGGGCACTCGCTTTTCCTGCATGTCCAGCTTCAGCGCCCAGGTGCGCAGATCGCCGCTTCGATTCTTCTACAAAAACCAAAAGAGTGTTGCGCACCAGAACCTTCAGTGCCTTCACCACAGGCATAAGTGCGACTATGATAATTGCCTTCGTATTTACCAAGTCTTCTTTATCACACGTAACCAGGCCGCTTCCGCTTTTCTTGTGTCTAGCTGCAGCGCCCAGCCCCTCGGTCACTTCAGTCCCCCTGCGGCGGCAACACACTGATTTGCATCCTGTGTATTCCCACGCAGGGCCGAACTAGTTTGGACCGAGCCTCCTCGTTGGCCTTCCAGTGACCTTCGGGGCTAACCAGGCCGCCTCCGCCTTTCTGTGAACACAATGAACAAAATGCACGTAATACAATTAAAGTTTCTAATTTTGAAAACGGTTACATTTTAAGGGTGATCCGGTAAGATAGCAAAAGACTCACCTAAAACATTCAAGGAAAGAGGGGGAACGATGAAAAAACAATTTGGTTTTATTTTTCTAATTTTAACGATGGTCCTAGTGACTGCTTGTTCATCTGATTCAGCTTCGAGTGGTGGAGAGGATGGCAAATGGAAACCAGAAAAATCTATTGAAATTGTCGCTCCAAGCGGGGCTGGGGGCGGTTGGGATACGACGGCACGTATGGCTGCTAAAGTATTTGAGGAAGAAAAAATTATTGATCAAGACATTGGAGTTGTGAACAAACCTGGTGGAGGAGGAGCAGTCGGATGGGCGTATATCCACGCCAAAAAGGGGAATCCCCATCATTTGTTTGTCAACTCACCACCGATGATTCTCGTACCACTAAACGGTCAATCAGAGTACGATTATGAGGATTTTACTCCACTTGTGAATATGATTGCTGATTATGGTGCGATTGCTGTCGCGGCTGATGCGAAGTGGGACAACCTTAAAGAATTGTTTGAAGATATGAAGAAAGATCCATCAAGTATTACCGTAATCGGCGCGTCTTCTCCCGGAAGTATGGACCACATTCAGTTTGTAAAAGTGGCAAAGGCTGCGGGTGTGGACATTAAGAAAATTAAATACGTATCAGACCAAGACGGTGGAGCACTGACAGCGGTCTTAAACGGAAGTGCTGATGTGTACTCGACAGGAGTTGCCGAAACGGTTGAACAGGTAAAGGCAGGCAAGCTGAAAGTACTTGGTGTAACGTCTGAAGAACGCCTTGAAGGAGAAGTGTTATCTGATTATCCGACTGCTAAAGAACAAGGTATTGATGCAACATTCGTCAACTGGCGTGGATTCTTTGGTCCACCGGATATGAGTGAAGCTGAAATCAAGTTTTATGAGAAAAAGTTCAAGGAGCTAAGTGAATCCGAAGGCTGGGCAGAAATCAGAGACAAATTTGGCTGGACGGAAATGTATATGGATAGTGAACAATATAAAGAATTCCTTGCCAAAGAAAAAGAAGAACTAAAGAAGTTAATTGATGAACTAGGTTTAGGTAAATAGGTAATCTGATCGGGAGCCGATGGTCATTCATTGGCTCCTTTCACTAAAGGTGGTGCTAGTTGTGTTGAACACATTAAATAAAAAAATGTCTTTATTTTTAATGATCGTTTCGATTGTTTATTTGATTGCAAGCTTTCGTTTGCCGGCATATACGTATGTCCCTGTTGACGCAGACGTTGTACCGATTTCACTCGGATTCATTCTCCTTACATTATCGATCGCACTTTTTTTCAGCAAGGAAGAAGGAACCGGCCAACAAAAGGCAATACCGAAGAAAGAAGTCATGGTCATACTTGCTGTACTTGGGTTTGTTCTTTTATATATTTTTCTTCTTGAAATACTAGGTTTTATAGTTGCGACTGCCCTTTTTATTTTCTTCTGTTCGTGGTTTCTCGGATACAAGAAGTTTATTACTAACGTAATTGTGGCACTGGCAATTCCATTATTCATCTATCTACTATTCAGCAATTTCCTAAAAATAACGTTACCTGAAGGAATGTTACCGTTTTAGAAAGGGGGATCACGATGTTTGAAGGAATATGGACAGGTTTTCAAGTTGCATTTAGTGCGCAGGGACTTCTTTTTGTTTTTATCGGTGCGATCGTCGGAACACTTATTGGAATGATCCCCGGATTAGGACCAATTACAGCTATTGCCGTAATGATTCCGATTACGTATGGGATGGACCCTGCAATGGCGTTACTTTTAATGGCTGGTGTTTATTATGGTGCTGCGTACGGTGGTGCTGCCTCCTCGATCTTGTTGAACGCACCTGGGGAATCGATGTCCGTACCAACCACTTTTGATGGTTATCCAATGGCGAAGCAAGGGAAAGCGGGAAAAGCATTAGCTGTAGCGGCGATCGCTTCTTTTGTCGGAGGGACAATCAGTGTTATTCTCTTAACATTTTTTGCACCGGCGCTGGCCAAGGTTGCCGTTTCATTCGGACCTCCGGAATATTTCGCTTTAATGTTGATGGGACTTACAGCTGTTGCAAGCTTTTCTGATGATTCAACGATCAAATCATTAATTTCAGCAACGGTAGGCTTGATGCTTGCAACGATCGGAATCGATTCGCAAACAGGAACAATGAGATATACATTTGGGAATCCGAATTTGTTAGAAGGAATAGATTTCTTAGTCATTGCGCTCGGTTTATTTGCACTAGCCGAGGTGTGTTCTCTCATTTTAGAACGAAAAGAAAAGGCAGCGAATATGAACAAAATCGGCAGCTTAAGGTTGACGAAAGAAGATTATCGTGAAATGGCGGGACCGATGGGAAGACAATCCGTACTGGGCTTCTTAATCGGAGTATTGCCTGGAGCTGGTGGAACCATTGCTTCATTTTTAGCTTATATAAGTGAAAAAAAGTTGGCGAAAAAACCCGAGGAATTTGGAAAAGGATCCGTAAGGGGCTTAGCAGCACCGGAAGCGGCGAACAATGGATCTTCCAGTGGTGCGTTCGTACCTCTTTTAGGCTTAGGGATACCAGGTTCAGGGACTACAGCCGTCATGCTCGGAGCGCTGATCGTATTAGGAATTCAACCAGGACCGTTATTAATGAGTGATCATCCTGACGTGTTTTGGGGAGTCATTGCAAGTATGTATATCGGCAACATTATCTTGCTTATATTAAACCTCCCTCTAATTCCGCTTTTCGCAAAAATATTGAGGGTACCACGGCCTTTATTGACTTCACTCGTCATCATTTTCTGTCTGATCGGTGTGTATGCAATAAGCTTCAGTACGTTTGACTTATATCTATTAGTCGCATTCGGGATTCTCGGTTTCCTTATGGCGCTTGTGAAATTCCCGCCTGCACCTTTACTGCTTGCCTTTATATTAGGCGGTATGATGGAACAATCCTTAAGGCAAGCTTTGACCATTTCAAACGGAAGTTTCAGTATTTTCGTTGAAAGTCCGATTGCTCTATCACTCCTTGCGGTAGCCCTACTATCATTTATCGTACCGATTTTGAAAAATAGAAAAAAGAAAAAATACGATGTTGATAATCAGATGGAAATTTAACATTTAAAATAATGGTCCTATCCTGCGGTGATTCAAAGCGATAAGTAAATTAAATCTAGCATTTTTGTAAAGATTGAAAGGTGGGCGTAAGACAGATGCAAACGTTAGAGACGAAACAATCGAGTGAAACTGATGAACTGTTGGAGAAGATTGCTGAATATGCCGTCAATAAAAAAATCACAAGTGAAAAGGCGCTGGAGACAGCAAGATACGTTTTGATGGATACGTTAGGCTGCGGTTTTTTGGCACTGCGGCATCCCGAATGCACGAAACATCTAGGCCCAATCGTCCCGGGAATGGTTGTCCCGAACGGAAGCAGAGTGCCGGGGACGCAATTTGAGCTGGACCCGGTTCATGCGGCTTTTAACATTGGCTGTATGATTCGCTGGCTGGATTACAATGATACCTGGCTGGCTGCAGAGTGGGGACATCCTTCTGATAATATTGGCGGGATTTTAGCAACTGCTGACTATATTAGTCGAAAGCGGATTTCCGAAGGCAATGAGCCGTTAACAATGGAAAGTGTATTGAACGCGATTGTGAAAGCACATGAAATTCAAGGGGTTCTTGCACTAACGAATAGCTTGAATCGTCACGGGCTCGATCACGTTTTATTTGTAAAGGTGGCTACCACAGCGGTCGTAACGGCGATGCTTAGTGGGACAAAGCAAGAAGTGATTAATGCAGTATCCAATGCGTGGATCGATAGCTCCAGCTTACGGACTTATCGCCACTACCCAAATACGGGATCAAGAAAGTCATGGGCAGCAGGAGACGCAACAAGCCGTGGAGTTCGCTTTGCATTAATGGCCCTAAAAGGTGAAATGGGCTATCAAACCGCTTTGACAGCTCCAAAATGGGGATTTCAAGATGTGTTATTTGGCGGTGAAAACATTACGTTAAGTCAACCTTTAGAATCATATGTGATTGAAAATATCTTATTCAAAATTTCGTACCCCGCCGAATTTCACGCCCAAACAGCAGCGGAATGTTCGATCTTATTACATGATGATGTTAAAGGAAGGATTGATGAGATCGATAAAGTGAAAATCTGGACACAGGAATCCGCAATTCGGATTATTGATAAACAAGGTCCGTTAACGAACCCTGCTGACCGGGATCATTGCCTTCAATATATTACAGCACTCGGATTGATTTTTGGAACGGTTATGGCTGAGGATTATGAGGATGCTACGGCAAACGATCCTCGCATCGACCAGTTACGTAATAAGATGGAGGTTCTTGAGGATGAACGCTATACGAGAGAATATTTAGACGAAGAGAAACGCTCCATAGGGAATGCGGTTCAGGTTTTCTTTAAAGACGGAACCAGTACAGATAAAGTTGCTGTGGACTATCCGATCGGACACAAGTTCCGTAGAAATGAAGGGATCCCGCTCCTATTACAAAAGTTTTATATGAATCTTGAAACTCGTTTTCCAGGACAAAAAAGCGAGCGAATCTATCAGATGTGTGAAGATCAAAAAGTACTTGAAGCAATGAACGTACATGATTTTATAAATGAATTTGTCATTTAGGAATGGGTGATGATATGAGCTGGATTGTTGGAAAAGAAGTGTCTCAAGAGGAGCTATCAAGCCAGTTTCGAACGTTGATGACACGGAAGCCGATTTTACAATTACCTGGTGCACATGATGGGATGTCTGCACTACTTGCAAAACAGATTGGCTTCGAAGCGATTTATTTATCTGGTGCTGCTTATACTGCTAGTCGTGGATTACCGGATCTCGGCATTGTTTCCTCAGACGAGGTAAGTCACCGAGCCCGAGACCTTGTCCGTGCAACAAACCTACCAATTCTCGTGGATATTGATACCGGATATGGTGGTATTTTGAATACAGCCCGCGCAGCGAAAGAGATGGTTGAAGCAAAGGTAGCAGCGGTACAAATTGAAGATCAAGATCTACCTAAGAAATGTGGTCATTTGAATGGGAAAAGGCTCGTCCCGGTACAGGAAATGGTTGAGAAAATAAAGGTGATAAAAGAAGTAGCCCCTTCATTGGTAGTGATCGCACGAACAGATGCTGCAGCAGTAACAGGGATTGACGATACGATTGCCCGGGCGAATTACTATTTGGAAGCAGGAGCTGATGCGATTTTTCCTGAAGCACTAACCACTGCAGAGGATTTCAAAAAGATGAAGGAAAATTGCAAAGCACCACTCCTCGCTAACATGACCGAATTTGGTCAAACACCGTTTTTTACTGACGATGAGTTTGAAGCTCTTGGGTACAGCATGGTCATTTATCCCGTAACATCCTTAAGGGTTGCTGCAAAGGCAGTCGAGTTGGTGTATGCGGAATTGTTACAAATAGGTACTCAAAAGGGACACACGGAAAAAATGCAAACCCGTAGACAACTATATGAGACCATTCACTATTTTGACTATGAAAAGCTGGATAAAGAAAATTTGGCTAGCGCCAAGCCTTAGCGCAGGTGATCGCCGTAGTTGCGCTTATACTATAGAAAGTATTTTTATATACTTTCTTAACGTGTAAAAAAGTAGCCAAGAAGGAACTAGACTACCTGCGGGACTAATGAAAGTTCTGAACTTAATACGAAGTAAAGAACCATGTATCCTACCTGACACATGGTTTTTTACTAAGATATGAAAGCGCAAAATAGTGTTCGTTTTCTTTGTCGCACTTGTCTATTTAAGGCTATTTTTATTTTCACCGTTGTCGGATTGGATGCCTATTATACTCAAAACCTCTATTATTTCTTTATACCGGTTTGAGATGGTTGATGGGGACACATTGTATTTTCTTCCCAGCTTCGATTGGGTTAACGATCCAGTCCCGTAGTATTGATCTACTAAATATTCCAATGTTGCCGTAAATGCCTCTGGTTTTCTGATTTGTGGCTGGGTGAACTTACAAAAACGTGCCCATATTTTATTGATTGTATACCTTAAGTCGTCAGGATACACGCTTTCTGTGTTTTCATTGAACAAGTGAATGACCGATTCTTCAGTGTAGGATAATTCCTCAAATTCCTCGAAGCTTTCTAATTCCTCACTTATGCTCAAACCTACTGTAAGCGAATGTACATATAAAGCTACCTCTGGAAAGTTCGAATTGATTGTTTCAGGTATAGTATCTAATTGCTGATCTCGTTTAAGGTCTTCAACCAGTTTAAATACAGTGTACATGTCCTCATTTGGGAAAAAGATCGGCGGTACAATTAGTGGTGATTTTTCCCCTATAGGTAAAAGTAAACCTAAAAAATGCAACCCGACTAATGAATCTTTCAGCTCCGGAAATTTGATAATTTGTTGTTCTTCCGTCCAGTAGTCACTAACATAGTAACGCTGACCTTTTATATGTTTTACTACCACGTAAATGGATGGTTTTGTGCTCTTCCATTGTCTAATAATCTCATCTTCCTCAGTGCTGAGGGGTTTGATTTCGCTAAATCGTTCCGTTGGAGTCTTATTGAAGGATATGGGTAAGTTGAATACAGCCCACAGGATTAACACATCCATTAAGTTGCCCCGAAATTCTTTTTCAATTATTGATAGGTCAATTCTACGCTCTATGGAATCGACTATTTGATTGTCATAGTCAGTAAACGAAAATTCCATTATGCGGTCAAAGAGAGTTAGGTAAGTACGTGCACGTTTCTCTTGTAAAAAATCGACCACATTATTTTTTTTAGGTAAACAACACTTCTTGTACTTTTTTCCGCTGCCACACGGACACGGGTCATTTCGATTTATTTTTACCATTGTAAAGCCTCCACAGAATAATCTGACCCAATCATAACATTTTGTCTTTATAAGTAGAAAATTAGTGAAAGGGCTAGCTGTTCTATTTTAAAATATCATGTGTAAATGGATAGGGTATGTATACATTAAGTAGGAGAATAGTTTGACTTAACAAAGATATCAGAGTTTCAAGAAAATTAATTCTATGGTATATTTATAACTAGTTGTTACAAAATTGTTACGATTTAATTGAAATTACGAACATCTTAAAGGGAGGTCAATGTATGAAAAAGTTTAGTTTTATCTCATTATTTCTCATTCTATCGCTTGTATTAGCGGCGTGTGGTTCTTCAGAAGGAGAAAACGCTGGCGGTGGTGAAGAAGGCAAGGTATACAAAGTCGGAGTGGATACGACTTACCCACCATTTGAGTTTAAAGAAGGTGGAGAGTACAAGGGAATCGATATTGATTTAATCAAAGCAATTGCGAAAAACCAAGGCTTTGAAATTGAATTGAAACCGATGGATTTTGGGGGTATCATTCCAGCACTACAAGCTGGTGAGCTAGATATCGCAATTGCAGGAATGAGTATCACGGACAAGCGTAAAAAGGTAGTGGATTTCTCAGATCCATACTTTGATGCTGGTTTAAGTCTTGTAGTAAAAGAAGGTAACTCTGAAATTAAATCAGTTGATGACCTTAAAGGAAAAACAGTAGCCGTTAAAAAGGGAACAACGGGTGCCACTTATGCCTTAGAAAACAAAGATAAACTAGGCATTGAACTCACGCAGTTTAACGATAGTCCATCTATGTTCCAGGAAGTCGCGAACGGTAACGCCGACGCGTTAATTGAGGATTATCCAGTAATCGCATATGCAATCAAACAAAAAGATCTTGGACTTGAAATTGTTGGGGATCGTCTAAATGGTGACCAATATGGGATCGCAGTTCTTAAAGGTGAAAATAAAGATGTGTTAGAAAAGATTAATAAAGGTCTCGCAGAGCTGAAAGAAAGCGGTAAATATGACGAGATACTTAAAACTTACCTCGGGGAATAAATCGTAAAGTTTAAAGAAAACTTGGCTAGCGCCAAGCCTTAGCGCAGGCGATCGCCTTAGTTGCGCTTATACTATAGAAAGTATTTTTATACTTTCTTAACGTGTAAAAGAAACGCGCGAGTAGCGCGTTTTCTTTTTTGAAAGGAGAGGGAAAAATGGATACAATTATAGAAGCATTACCGTATTTATTAGAAGGTCTAAAGACCACACTTTATGTTTTCATTATTGCCCTTATTATAGGATTTATTATTGGCCTTGTTATGGCTTTGTTCCGTTTAGCACCTTTGAAAATATTAAACTGGATAGCGACATTCTTTATTGATGCCATTCGCGGGACACCGTTTATCGTGCAATTGTTCTTTATTTACTTTGGACTTAACTCACTTGAATGGGTATCGATGGACAGTATAACAGCTGGGATAGTGACGGTTGCGATTAATGCAGGTGCCTACTTGGCCGAGATTATTCGTGCAGGGATCATGTCGATTGATAAGGGGCAAAGTGAGGCAGCAAGATCCCTTGGTTTATCGGGTGGTCAGAATATGCGTTATATTGTTTTGCCACAGGCATTCAGAAGAATGCTTCCTGCGTTTACGAACCAATCGATCATCAGTCTTAAGGATACATCATTGCTTTCAATCATCGGTATTGCCGACTTAACTCAACGTGGTGAGGTTCAGATGGCTGCTACATTTGAACCGTTTAAGATTTGGTTTGCGGTCGGTATAATCTACTTTATTGTCATTTATATTTTATCAATTCTAGCAAACTATATGGAAAGGAGATTTGAACTCCGATGAGTATGATTCAAGTAAACAATCTAAAGAAATCATTTGGGGATCTCGAGGTCCTTAAGGATATTAATGCGGAAGTGAAAGAGCAAGAAGTGGTTTGCGTTATTGGTCCTTCAGGATCTGGTAAGAGTACATTTCTTCGTTGTTTAAACCGTCTTGAAGAAATTACAGGCGGTCATGTGATTATTAACGGCCATGACATTACAGACAAAAATGTGAAAATCAATCAGGTTCGTCAGGAAGTTGGAATGGTGTTCCAGCAGTTTAATCTTTTCCCTCATAAAACGGTTCTTGAAAACATTACACTTTCTCCGATTAAAGTCAAATCTCAATCTAAAACCGCAGCAAAGGAAAAGGCACTCGGGTTATTGGAAAAGGTCGGCTTAAGTGAGAAGGCTAACAGTTACCCAGGTGAATTATCTGGTGGTCAAAAACAACGTGTTGCGATTGCTCGAGCACTTGCGATGGATCCAAAAATCATGTTGTTTGATGAGCCTACATCAGCACTTGACCCAGAAATGGTTGGGGATGTTCTTGAGGTTATGAAACAGCTTGCTCAAGAAGGTATGACGATGGTAGTCGTAACACACGAAATGGGATTCGCAAGGGAGGTAGGGGATCGAGTAATCTTCATGGACGGTGGATTTATTGTGGAAGAAAACGTCCCGCACGAACTGTTCGGTAATCCTCAGCATGAGCGGACAAAGGCCTTCTTAAGTAAAGTTCTTTAAGAAATAGATGTATAGTAGTAAAAGAATGAGGGTCAAAAGGCCTATTTGTTAGATGTGTATCTAATTACTATTTCAAAATAAGAAAATCGATGAGTTTTAACTGTTAAATTTTATAAAATAATAGGAAACGCACTACTCATAACCGGGTAGTGTGTTTTTTTTTTTGCAGAAAATAACCTTTTTATTTGAGCATTTTTAGAAATTAAATTGGAACATAACAAGGTCGATATACCTATTCGGAAGGTTGATAATGGACAGGAGATAATTGAGAATAGTTCTCAAGGTTCATTGACGATGATAATCATTATCATTTAAGGTAGTTGAGGAAAGCGCTTATTGAAAATGATTATCAATTACGAAAGGGAGTTTTCATATGACTATAAAAGAACAAGCAACGAATCGTTCATTATTGGATCAACAAGAGCGTCGCGAATCCAATGCTAGATCTTATCCTCGAAGAATTCCAATTGCAATCGAAGAAGCGGAGGGGATCTTTGTAACAGATGTTGATGGGAAACGTTACTATGATTGTTTAGCGGGGGCTGGAACGTTGGCGTTAGGTCACAATCACCCAGTTGTTATTGAAGCAATGGAAACGGTGATCCGTGATAAACGTCCTCTACATACATTAGACATTACGACCCCTGTAAAAGAAGAATTCGTCAACGAAATCTATTCGAATCTTCCTGTCGGATTTGCAGAGCGTGCGAAAATCCAGTTTTGCGGTCCAACAGGTGGAGATGCGATTGAAGCAGCAATGAAACTGGCTAAAACTGCAACAGGTAACCGAAGTATCCTTTCTTTTCAAGGAGGTTATCACGGTGCTACACATGGAACGATGGCGATAAGCGGTAATTTGGGTCCGAAGCAAAAAGTTCAAGGATTAATGCCGGATGTTCACTTTCTCCCATACCCCTATGCATACCGGTGCCCATTTGGGATGAGTGGTGATGAAGGACATTACATTAGCAGCCATTATATTGAGAACCTGCTCGATGACCCGGAAAGCGGGATTCTCCCACCAGCAGCGATGATTTTAGAAGTTGTCCAAGGGGAAGGCGGTTCAATTCCGGCACCAATCGAGTGGCTGCAAGAAATGAGAAGGATTACGAAAGAACGTGGAATCCCATTGATCGTTGATGAAATTCAAACGGGTATCGGCCGAACAGGAAAGTTTTTTGCGTTTGAACATGCTGGGATTGTCCCAGACATGATTGTTTTATCAAAAGCAATCGGGGGCAGCCTTCCTTTGTCAGTCGTCATTTATGATAAGGACCTAGATCAATGGGGTGCGGGTGCACACATTGGAACGTTCCGTGGTAATCAAATGGCGATGGCTGCTGGTACGGCAACGCTTAAATATGTGAAAGAAAACGAACTTCCCGAGCATGCAGAGCGGATGGGGGATATCATTCAGTCTTCGTTGAAAATTCTCCAACAGACGACTATAGAAATCGGTGATGTAAGGGGACGCGGGCTGATGATTGGTGCTGAAATAATTGATCCTAACAAATCACAAGCACGAAATGGGAGTTATCCAGCAAATCCTGAACTTGCAAGCCGAATCCAAAAAGAATGTTTCAACCGTGGTTTGATTCTTGAGGTGGGTGGACGACATGGTTCAGTTGTCCGATTCCTACCACCGCTTATTATTACTCGCGAGCAGGTGAATGAAGTTATGGTGATCTTTAAGGATGCAGTCCAAGCTGCCTTGCTTAAGGGTGAGTAAACGTGATGAATAGTACTGAGAAACGGATGGATGTTAGGAAAGAAAATGTTGATCGATTTACATTTGATTCACTGTTTTTGCATGGTGGAGAGGGGATTGCTGCATATGACCATGCAACCCGTCTTGTTTCTAAAAAGCTAATAGATGTGTTGTCTGATGAATCGAAACCATACATCGGAAAATCTCCTGCGGCAATCGAACATGAAATTAAACAGTTAGAGATTGCAACAGAGCAAGGTGATACGTTGGAGAATTTGCTTGGGGACATAGAAGAGACAATTCTCAAAAGTAATATCAATATCTTTAATCCGAAAAGTGTGGCTCATCTTCATTGTCCACCATTGTTACCGGCATTAGTAGCGGAAATGATTCTCACCGTATTTAACCAGTCGATGGATTCATGGGATCAAAGTACAGCTGCAACCTACTTAGAAGAGGAGATGGTCAACTGGCTTACCCGTCAGTTCAAGCTTTCTTCTAAGTCAGGTGGAACGTTCACAAGTGGTGGGACCCAGTCTAACTATATGGGTCTCCTTCTAGCCCGGGATGCATTTTGTATGAAGCATTGGCAGCACAACATTCAAATGGATGGTTTACCGGGTGAGGCAAATAAGCTACGAATCCTTTGTTCAGAAAGTGCTCATTTTACTGTGAAAAAATCAGCCTCACAGCTTGGCCTTGGGGAGCGTTCAGTTGTTATGGTGAAAACGGATGAGCAGCAACGGATGTGTATGCAAGATTTGCAGACAAAGCTGAATCAGATCGAGGAAATTGGGCTTTTACCATTTGCATTGGTTGGTACGTGTGGGACGACTGATTTCGGAAGCATTGATCCATTAGAAGAACTGGCTGACATTGCGAAATTGCATAAGCTCTGGTTTCATGTTGATGCAGCATATGGTGGTGCTCTCATCCTCAGCAAATCTCATGCGGACCAATTATCTGGAATTGAACAAGCGGATAGTATAACTGTTGACTTTCACAAGCTCTTTTACCAACCGATTAGTTGCGGAGCGTTTCTTGTAAATGACCAGCGGAATTTTCGGTTTATCCATCATACAGCTGATTATTTGAATCCAGAGTCCGATGAAGAGATTGGCATCGTCCATTTGGTATCTAAGTCGACACAAACGACACGGCGATTTGATGCGTTGAAACTGTTTATGTCCCTTCGAATCGTCGGAACTGAACGTTTTGCAGCGATGATCGATGGCACATTCCGCCTTGCTCAGGATACCGTTAAGGAAATAGAGGAGAGAGAAGCCTTTACGGTTATCAATACTAAACCCGAGCTGAATGCAGTTGTGTTTCGATTTCAGCCTGCTTTTTTAAACGACTCGAAACTAAACGATCTGAATAAAGCGATTCAAAAAGTAATGTTTGAGAATGGAGAGGCGGTAATGGCAAAAACCGCAGTGAATGGGGCGACCTTTTTAAAATTCACATTATTAAACCCACGAACAACGATGAAGGATATTAACGAAATCCTTACAAAAATTGAGGAACACGGAAGCAGGTTAATCGCAAATGGAGGTAAGAACCTTGACTAATTCGAAGCAAATTGCAGAACAGGCGACAATACAAAGCTTTCTTAACTGTTATTTACGTGAAACAGGCCACTTTTTTGAAAAGAAGATGGATGATGAGCTGAGAGTCCGTATCGGTGGTGCGGAAAGCGAGATTGAGAAAATCATTAGCTGTCCGTTGGCCCACCAGAATATCGAGCTGATTGTACCTATCCACACTTGGTCATTGACTGGAAGGCACTTGTTGAACGATCCGGTTTTCTACAAAATGACCGATCACAACGAACTGCTCGAGCTTGATTATGTAACGCTTGTTTCCCTTATTACGAAAGAGTTGATGATTGAACAATCGATGGTTGGAGCAGAGGACGAATTGATCCTTCGGGTTATCTTAAGCTGTCGGAACATTAAGCGATACATAGAGGGGCGAATCGAGGATGCGGTATCATTATCCGATACAGATTTTCATTTTATCGAAGCAGAGCAATCGTTGCTGCTGGGACATTTACTGCATCCAACACCGAAAAGCAAGCAGGGAATAACCGAGATAGAGGAATTGATCTTTTCCCCAGAGTTGAAAGGCGAATTCCAGTTGCATTATTTTAGCGCGGATCCTTCGTTAGTACTTGAGGATTCCAGTATCTCGCAACAGGCTTCAGAAATCGTGAAGGATGAACTGCAGCGGGATGACTTCGTTGATCATGAATGGATGAGTAAATATGAAAATCGAGTGTTAATTCCAATACATCCGTTACAAGCAAGAGATCTAATGGAAAGGTCCAAAGTGAAGGAGTCTATCGCTAAAGGGACACTCGAATATTTGGGTACTATTGGGCCGAAGTATACGGCAACTTCCTCATTTCGAACGTTGTATAACAAGAATTCCGATTATATGTTGAAGTTTTCAGTACCCGTGAAAATCACGAACTCGTTACGTGCGAATTTGCAGAAGGAATTGGACCGTGGGGTGGAAGTAGCACGCCTAATGGAAACAGAGCTAGGTGATTACTTAAGAAAATCATTCCCATGTTTCAATATCGTGGAGGATCCCGCGTATTTGAATATTGACTTTGGTGACGGGGAGACGTCAGGGTTTGATGTCGTTATCCGGAAAAATCCTTTTAAAGGTGTTGCTGGTCAGCAAGCAAGTCTGATTGCAGGTCTCTGCCAGGATCATGCGTTTGGAGGAAATTCGCGAATCCGAGCAATTATCGAAGAGATTGCTGTTAAAGAGAACCGAACATTGGAAGACATAAGCCTCGATTGGTTCGAACGCTATATGAACGTTGTCGTTGATCCGATCCTGTCGCTCTATCATCAGTATGGGATTGCAGTCGAAGCCCACCAGCAAAATTCAGTCATTCAATTGGAGGATGGTTATCCAGAACGTTTTTATTACCGAGATAACCAAGGCTACTATTATTGTGAATCGAAGGCAGATCAACTTGTGAAACTATTACCTGATTTGAATCGTAAAAGCCAAACCATTTGTGCCGACGAAGTAGCGGAAGAGCGGTTGCGTTATTATTTCTTTTTCAATCATTTATTTGGGTTAGTAAATGGATTTGGCGTGAGCGGACTTGTAGGGGAAGGGGAGCTGTTACGATCTTTACGAGTTAGGCTTGAGAAACAATTAGAGGAAAGCGGGAATTCATCAAGTCTTTTGAAAAGTTTACTAGAGGAGTCTGAATTGCCGTGTAAAGCGAACCTGCTCACTCGTTTTCACGATATGGATGAATTAGTCGGATCACTTGAAACGCAATCTGTCTATACGAAGATCGCTAATCCGCTTGTACAAGGAGTGGAGCTAGTAAATGGAAAGTGAATATCAAGTCTACAATGACATCATCCAGAAAACGATATCCTTTATACCGGTTGACTACGAACGAGATTTGGAATTGATTTATAAATGGATGCACGAGCCACATGTCATTCCTTATTGGCAATTGAATATGCCGTTCTCGAAATTTGAAGTTCATTTAAAACGTGCTCTCGATGATCAACACCAAACGCTTTATCTTGGTTACATGGACGGGGTGCCGATGAGCTACTGGGAGGCTTATTGGGTTAACGGGGACGTTGTTGAGAAATGTTATGAGCCGGAAATGAAAGACCAGGGTATCCACCTTTTGATTGGGGAAGCAGATTTTCTAGGTAAAGGATATTCCCAGCAGGTGCTTGAGGCTATGGTGGAATTTCAATTTCGAGAAAGTGAAACCCAAAAGGTAATCGCCGAGCCGGATATACGAAATGACAAGATGATACACGTATTTGAAAAGTGCGGATTCAAAGCAATTAAACCGATCAAGCTGCCAGATAAAACAGGTTTACTCATGTTTTGTGACAGAGAACGGTTTGGGAGGATGAGGAAGAATGACAGGACGAAATCAAGAACCGGATCACATCTATGATCTGATCGGTGTCGGAATTGGACCGTTCAACCTCGGTTTGGCTGCATTGTTGGATGAGGTTGATGAAGTGGATGCTTTATTCTTTGATCGAAAGAATACGTTCAATTGGCATCCAGGTATGTTGATTGATGGAACGACACTGCAGGTGCCTTTTTTTGCGGACCTAGTCAGTATGGCGGATGTTCGAAGTCGTTACAGCTTCCTGAACTATTTGCAGGAACACGACCGGATGTATCAGTTTTATTTTTTGGAAAAGTTTCATATACCGAGAAAAGAGTATAACCACTACTGCCAGTGGGTCGCTGACCAACTTGAGTATTGCTGGTTTAGAATATCAGTGGAAAACGTAAGAATGATTGATCAGAATGGGACAAGCTTATACGAGGTTCGGGTGTGGAACGAGGATGCAGGTGAATTCGAGACGTATTTGACAAAAGATTTAGCTATTGGGATCGGGTCATCTCCTACCGTACCGGAGTGGATGAAGCCACATTTAGGAGATACGGTCTTTCATTCAGCCGACTATTTGAATCGTAAAAATACGTGTATGAATGCAGATTCAATTACAGTGATCGGCTCTGGTCAAAGTGCTGCCGAGGTATTTTATGACCTTGCGAAGGAACAAGAGGAGCGGGAGTATTCACTGAACTGGTATACACGCTCGCAAGGGTTTTTCCCAATGGAATACTCAAAGCTGGGTCTAGAATATTTTTCACCTGATTTTACCGATTTCTTTTACGAGCTGCCGCAGTTTAAAAAGGACGGGCTGATTAAGCAACAGGATCTCCTATATAAAGGGATCAGCGCAGAAACAATTGCTGATATTTATGACCTATTGTATGAACGTTCAATTGGAGGAGAAAAACCCGCTATTCGACTTCAGGCGATGATGGAACTGAGCAAGATGGAGCAGAAGGTGAATGCTTGGGGCCTTGACTTTACACATACAGTGACCGAGGATACAGTTTCAGACTCATCCGATATCGTCATTCTTGGTACGGGTTACAATTCTACTGTTCCAGAGTTTTTAGCCGGTTTAGAAGATGTAATCGATTGGGATGTACAAGGACGTTATCAGGTTTCTCGGGATTATCGGTTACAAATGAAGCAGGAGAGTAGAAATGAGATTTTTGTACAGAATGGGGAGTTACATACACACGGAGTAGGAGCGCCTGACCTCGGCTTAGGTGCGAACCGAAACGCAGTTATTATCAATCAGTTGGCTGGGAGTGAAATTTACCCGGTGCGATCAAAAAATGTCTTCCAAACATTCGGTGGTATGAAAAAAGGCTTGAGAGAGTTGGCTCGGGTATAAGAATAAGAGGCTCGAGCGCCGAAGATAGAGGCTCGGGCGCCGAAGATTGGGGTCCGAGAGCCGGACAAACAGTCCTAAGCGCCGAACAAACAGCTTCAAGCGCCGGACAAACAGGTCCAAGCGCCGGACATCTAGTCTCAACCGCACAATATAGTTAATTTAATCGAGGTTTTGGATACAAAACCATCAGGTGGCACACCAATTTTAGAGTAGAAAGTAGGGTTACTATGCGTTTTAAGAATGAGATTAATGCAGTGTTAGAAAAAGAAAAATGGCAGTTGGTAAACAAAAGATTAGTAGGAAAGATGCTTTCAGAATATATGTATGAGGATATGATTCACCCGGAAATAGTTGAAACGATCGGGAAACAATCAACCTATGAACTCACTATTTCTAGCATGAAGAGATATCGATTCAGTGCTATCCCAAGGCTTTTTGACAGCTTTGACGTCCAGCCTGATTCCATTCAAGTTTTAAAAGATAAAGAGTGGGTCGCCGTAACGAGTGCGATTGAGTTGCTTCTTGATCTGAAACCGTTGATCGGAATGACTTCCGAGACAACGGCTCATTTAACAAAAGAATTGAACCATACCTTGCTTGCAGATGCTCATATCTTAACAAAAGATTCGAAGACTTCAGATGAGCTGATTCACGAGGATTATCGTTTCATTGAGGGTGAGATGACGGGACACCCATGGATCACTTACAACAAAGGCAGAATTGGTTTCGGTTATGACGACTATCTCGATTATGCTCCTGAAAATCAGCGGGATGTGAAGTTATCGTGGATTGCAGTTCACAATAGTCGAGCATCGTTCCAGGCTGTCGAAGGGAAAGCAGTGGAGGAATTGCTTGAAGGAGAGCTGGATGCAGTAACACGTCAGCGTTTTGAACAGGTTTTAACTGAAAAAGGATTGAATCGGACAGATTACTTTTTTATGCCGATTCATGAATGGCAGTGGAAAAATGTTATCATCCAAAACTTTGCTGAAGACCTAGCCATTGGGAACATCGTTGCCCTTGGAGATGGTGATGACTCTTATTTGCCACAACAATCGATTCGTACATTTGTGAATCAAAGTGATCATAACAAGCACCATGTCAAACTTCCGATGAGCATCCTCAATACACTAGTTTATCGTGGACTTCCGTCTGAACGAACACAGATTGCACCCCAAATCACAGAATTTATTAAAGGCATTCATGCACAGGATTCATTTTTAAAAGAGGAATGTCGAGTGATCTTACCGGGTGAAATTGCGAGTATTGACTATGGGCATAAGTATTATGAGGCTTTGAATCATGCCCCGTATCAATACTTGGAAATGCTTGGTGTTATTTGGCGCGAAAGCATATACACCTATCTTGAAGATGGCGAGCAGGCGATTACGCTCGCAGCATTGCTTCATGTAGATAAAAACGGGAAGCCTTTTGTTGAAAGCTTGATTGAGGAGTCAGGATTGACAGCGGAAAAATGGATGGCGCAATTTTTCGAGGTTGTGATGAATCCATTGCTTCATTTTATGTATCAGTATGGGACGGTCTTTTCACCGCACGGACAAAATACGATTCTTGTACTGAAAGGCCATCACCCACACCGATTGGCAGTGAAAGACTTTGTAGATGATGTGAACATTAGTGACCAGTCTTTTCAAGAGCTTTCCGGATTGAGCGATGAGTTGAAGGCGGTATTACGCAGCGAACCACCAGAAGGATTAACACAATTCATTTTCACAGGATTATTCATTTGTCACCTCCGTTACTTATCAAGCATATTGGATTCCAAGGAATTATTGGGCGAAACTGAGTTTTGGAGGATGCTGGCTGAGTCGATCCAGAATTACCAGTCACGTTTCCCTGAACTAAAGGAACGATATGAGCTGTTTGATTTCTTCAAGCCAGAGTTGACGAAACTGTGCTTAAACCGTAATCGCATGGTCGATTATGGTTATGCAGAAGGAGACGATCGGCCACACGCTTCCGAATTCGGCAAAGTAACGAATGCCTTGGCACAATTCAGCCTCGTCTAATTGTTCCACTGAAGGTTAATAGTGTAACCAACAAAAATAGCCCTGTTAATTCAAATGAACCAGTTCCTTGCCTCAGTGTTTGGTCGTGATTTAGGGGTATCTTTCTATCACTCACTTTTTTCGTGGGATGGAAAGGGGAACGGGGGCATGGATGTTATTGACGACACCACAAAAATCAAAACAAAGCGGAAAGCAGAGCAAGCGAGTAATGATGTAAAGCCTTGGATTAGGGGATTTGCACGGTTTGGATATATGTCTATGGGAATGGTTTATATATTAATTGGAATTTTAGCAATGATGGCAGCTGCAGGAGTAGGAGGTAAGACGACGGATACAAGTGGAGCCTTTGCATCTGTTGCAGCAAAGCCATTTGGCGAGGTTTTATTGTGGGCGGTTGCTGTAGGGTTAATCGGTTACGTTATGTGGCAAGCCATTCAAGTTTTCCTAGACCCGGAGAACAAAGGCACTGACTTTAAAGGGCTATTCACCCGTCTCGCCTATTTAATAGCTGCAACTATCTATACATTCATTGCGTTAAAAGCAGCAAAGATTGCGTTGCATGCTGGGAGCACGGGTGGATCTAAACAAACGTGGACTGCAAAGCTTTTAGCTCAACCATTCGGTCAATGGATTATAGGGATCGTGGGTATAATTATCATCGGATTTGGTTGTTATCAAATTTATAACGGATCACTAGTGTTGCATTAAACAAAACTTAATTATAAAAATACTCAAAATCTTCAATAATTTAATTTTGTGCAAAGAAAAAGTCCTTTATAATGGAAAAGTCAGGTGCTAACCCGTCCAAATCCACTAAAAAGGACCAATCTCATGGACAAGATTACACCAAAAACTTCATTTGGACAATGGTTTTCACCGATAAATCTTCAATTATTTGAAGAGAACGTGAAAACGATGAAATTAGATCATTATACGAAAAAACTTACGACGGATTCATTTTTAAAGTTACTGCTTTTTGCACAGCTGCACGAAACGGAAAGTCTACACGCGTTGAGCGATTGTCTTTTCGATGACCAGCTACAAATCGGTACGAACCTAGATTCAATTCGTGTTTCACAGCTGTCACGACGACTCAATACGATCAATCCAGAGATCTTTCAACGGTTATATCTAGATTTAGTCGTTCAAATTCAGAGGAAAACGAACCATGCAAAAATCACCATGCCTTTAAAGATCATTGATTCGAGTACATTACCACTTAATTTAACGAATCACAAATGGGCTAAATTCCGTAAAACCAAGGCTGGCGTGAAGTTACATTTACGCCTTGTGTTCGCGGAAAAAGGCGTATCGTATCCTGAAAAAGCTGTCCTTACCAATGCGAAAGAACATGATCGCAGTCAGCTTGAAGTCATGGTAGACGATAAAGAATGCATGTACGTCTTTGACCGTGGCTACCTGGATTATGA
>NZ_JANHJQ010000008.1:0-55690 GCF_024609785.1 Pseudalkalibacillus decolorationis | reverse complement strand
GGAAAAAGGCGTATCGTATCCTGAAAAAGCTGTCCTTACCAATGCGAAAGAACATGATCGCAGTCAGCTTGAAGTCATGGTAGACGATAAAGAATGCATGTACGTCTTTGACCGTGGCTACCTGGATTATGAACGTTTCGATCGCATGACAGATGAGGGCTACTTTTTCCTATCAAGACTGCGTAAAAACGCAGTCATTCGCGAAATAGAAGCGTTCAAACTACCAGAGGATTCCGATGTACTATCGGACCAAATGGTGTTGATTGGCACGACGCAAAATCGTGCTGAAAATAGCTTTCGCTTACTAAAAGTCATCGATTCAAAAGGGAATGAACTCCAACTCATCACCAACCGTTTCGATTTGAGTGCCGAAGAAATCTCAGAGATGTACAAATCACGCTGGGCGATTGAACTATTTTTCAAATGGATCAAGCAACATTTGANATCGTGCTGAAAATAGCTTTCGCTTACTAAAAGTCATCGATTCAAAAGGGAATGAACTCCAACTCATCACCAACCGTTTCGATTTGAGTGCCGAAGAAATCTCAGAGATGTACAAATCACGCTGGGCGATTGAACTATTTTTCAAATGGATCAAGCAACATTTGACTATCAAAAAGTTCTATGGTCAAAGCGAATGGGCGGTGCATAATCAAGTATTCATCGTACTTATCGTGTATTGTTTGCATGTGCTCGCGCAACTTGAAACAATAAGCAAACGCAAAACCCTACAAATTAGCCGGTTATTAAAAGCAGCACTTTGGAAACCGGCACACATCTGGATTCGAAAAATCAAAGGGAAAGTCGTACCTTAACAAAAAATCTGTCTCTGTCGCAAAATGTCTAATTGTAAATAAAAACCAAATGGATGGGCCACCTTTATTGGAGCGGTTACCTTTTTGGCTCTGAACCATGAAAGTAAATAGATTGAATTTTCCGATATTATTTATGCAACACTAGTGATAACGGATATAAAGAAAGATTCAATTTAAAACAAACGAAATGAGTTTGCATGAAAGAAAGCTTAATTGTAAAATCGGAAAGCTTGGTTTAATTGCGAGAGGAATTACGTTTCTGATCATCGGATACTTTATCCTTCGAACAGCCATTAGCGCAGATTCAAATAAAATAGTTGGATTGGATGGAGCACATGGAAAGATTGTAGCTCAACCATTCGGTCAAATCCTTCTTGGAGCCGTAGCCATTGGTCTTTTCTTATATGGAGTCTTTCAAGTTATGCAAGGGAAAAACCGTCATATGAAACTACCTTAAAATGTGAGTTATAGGAGAAAATTAAGGGAGTGTTAAATCAATCTGATTTAGCACTCTTTTTTATGTGCTTCAAGCTGCTCTACATCATGGATAATCAGCTGATAAATGCTTATTAAAAAAAATAAAAAGAAACCGTTGATTTAAAAAAGTAAACATTGTATAATCTTACTTGGCACTGATAATAATTCTCATTATCAGTGCCGATAAAAAAAGGGGGAAATTGCATGTCAGCAATTACATACTTAACAGGAAGAAAAAACATATTTTCTTTCCTTGTGATCATTTTAACCTTTGTTTTGATTTTAACGGGGTGTAGTAGTCAAGAAGCTGAAAAACAACCTAATGAGAACGAAGGGAAAACGGGACAAAAAGAAGAGGGTGTTCGTGAAATAACCCATGCGATGGGGACCACTAAAATTAAGGGCACACCAAAAAGAGTTGTTACATTATATCAAGGTGCTACTGATGTTGCGGTTGCTTTAGGAGTCACACCAGTAGGAGTTGTGGATTCATGGGTTGAACAACCAATGTACAAGTATCTCAGAGACGATCTGGAAGGTGTCAAGCATGTTGGTTTAGAAACACAACCGAACTTAGAAGAAATTGCAAAGCTTAAACCGGATTTAATCATTGCTTCAAAATTACGTCATGAAAAGGTTTACGATAAATTATCACAAATTGCTCCAACCGTAACACATGAAACGGTTTTTAAGTTTAAAGAGACTACTGAATTGATGGGAAAAGCATTAAATAAAGAAGAAAAGGCGAAGGAACTTCTTTCCGATTGGGATAATCGAGTGGCTGATTTCAAAGAAAAAATCTCCGAGAAATTAGGGGATGAATGGCCTGTTGAGGTTTCGGTCATTAACTTCAGAGCGGATCATGCGCGTATTTATATAACGGGCTATGCGGGAGATATTTTAAGTGAGCTTGGCTTTGCACGTCCTGAATTTCAACAAAAAGAAGCGGATAAGGGTACAGTCGTACTTAAATTGACTAGTAAGGAAAGCATTCCAAAAATGAATGCGGATGTATTCTTCATGTTCAATTCGGATGATACAGAAGCTGAAGCAATCGAAAAGACGTTTAAAGAATGGACCAACCATCCGTTATGGAAAGAATTAGATGCTGCTAAAAAAGACCAGACCTATATGGTAGATGATGTCGCTTGGAACATGGGTGGGGGTTATATTTCCGCAAACAACATGCTCGATCAAATTTATGATCATTTTGAATTGGAAAAATAAACTTAGCATATTTAAGAAGCAAAAATAGGGGATTCTATGCCCCTATTTTTGTCATATCACAAAAGAAAAAACACCTAGGTGCTGCAACTAGAAGTCGCATCTATGCAGCTAATTGATTTTACATATAAAATAAACCGTTTTGAAAAGAGTGAGAAAATGACACACCTATTTCCTCGTACCTCACTAAAAATTTGGGGTTTTGTCATCGGCTTAGGCATTTTTGTGATTTCATTCATATCAAGTGTTGTGTTTGGACAGACACCAATCTCGATTCGGACAGCTGTTGAGGCTTTTACCCATTTTGACAAATCCTCGACCGAACATATTATTATTACAACGACAAGAATCTCACGGGCAGTAATCGCTACAGTAATTGGAGCCAGTCTTGCGATAGCAGGCGCATTGATGCAAGCGTTGACAAGGAATCCTATGGCATCTCCAAGTATTTTTGGTATCAATGCCGGCGCCTTATTTTTTGTTGTCTTTTCGTCCGTTTTCCTTTCTGTTACTTCATTAGTCCATTTTATGTGGATCGCTTTTTTGGGAGCAGGTATTGCCGCCGTCATGGTTTTTTTTCTGGGCTCTTTAGGAAGAGATGGTTTGTCCCCGATAAAAATCGTATTAGCTGGTACGGCTATTACAGCTTTCTTTGGCTCATTTACACAAGGACTGTTAGTGCTTAACGAACAAAATTTAGAAGGAATATTATTTTGGTTGGCTGGGTCCGTTTCAGGGAGAACCATAGATATGCTTGAACCGATTTTGCCGTTTATGATCGGCTCAGGTATTATCGCACTTTTGTTAGCGAACCCGATCAATATCTTAACTTCGGGAGATGAGATAGCCAAGGGCTTGGGGCAACGGACCATTTTAATTAAAGTTTTGATTGGACTGGTTATCATTTTTCTGGCTGGAGGTTCCGTAGCTGTTGGAGGCTCCATCGGTTTTATTGGTTTAATCATTCCTCATATTGTTCGATCACTTGTCGGGATCGATTATCGATGGATCATACCCTATAGTGCATTATTAGGTGCAAGTTTATTGTTATTGGCAGACGTAGCAGCAAGATTTATCATTATGCCTGAAGAAATGCCGATTGGTGTCATGACAGCTTTTATCGGTGCCCCATTTTTCATATATCTTGCACGCAGGGGGTTTAAATCGGAATGAAAAAATATCATTCAATACGGAATCGATCCAATACCATTTCCCTTTTGATTGAAAAGAAAGCTGTTATGATATTTTTGGTGTTATTCTGTCTATCAGCATTGCTTTTTATAATGGGATTATCAGTTGGAAGCACGGTGATCAATCCTATAGCAATTATCGAGCATTTACTGGGGATAGGGAATGGTGAGTACACATTTGTAATCAATACGCTTAGACTCCCAAGAATGATTCTTGCTTTGCTCGTAGGAATTGCACTCGGTGTTTCGGGACTTATTTTACAAGGGATTATCCGAAATCCATTAGCTTCTCCTGATATCATTGGTATAACCGGTGGAGCCTCTGTAGCTGCTGTTATGTTTATTACATACTTTTCAGATCTTAGTATTAAGTGGCTTCCATTTGTCGCTATTACAGGCGCTGGGGTTGTTTCGCTCGTAATTTATCTTTTAGCTTGGAAAAAGGGTGTCACTCCGATTCGAATCGTGCTCATTGGAATTGGGATTGCAGCAGTTACGGGTGCTCTTGTGACGATGATGATTGTTCTAAGTCCTACGTATTCTTCAAGTGAAGCTTATATTTGGTTGACGGGAAGTGTTTATGGAGCAAATTGGGAAAATGTTTATGCGATGTTACCATGGGTGCTGATCTTCGTTCCAATTGCACTTCTGTTTTCCCGAACGGTCAATGTACAGGAATTAGGAGATCAAGTGGCTTTAGGTTTGGGATCAAGAGTTCAATTGCATCGCTTTGTTTTGCTTTTCATTAGTGTAGCTTTAGCAGGTTCTGCAGTTGCATTTGCGGGTGGTATTGCTTTCGTAGGTTTAATTGCACCTCACATTGCTAGAAAACTAGTTGGCCGATCCTTTGGAAGTCTTGTCCCAGTTTCAGCTTTGATAGGTGGATTAATTGTGGTTTTGGCAGATGTCGTAGCCCGAACTGCGTTTTTACCGCTTGATCTCCCTGCGGGGGTATTTGTATCTGGAATTGGCGCTCCATTTTTCATTTATCTGTTATATAAAAATCGAAACTTGTAAAGATATAGAGTGGTGCTTATTTCCTCAACCACCTTCTTTATTGATAGGATGGAAGCTTGGCTGCCTAGTTAAGGTGGTTATCAGGCTTCCATTTCTTTTTCCCAAATTTTTTAATCATCAGTGATTGAACGTGAGTGTAAAACACTGAAGCAGTTGAGTTTTCTTTAAGTTATAGTAGTCCTCACTAACTCTTTTCCTAAATAACCTTAGGTAATTTTCCTCATTTATCAATATGAGTATTGACTATGATAATCATTATCAATTAACCTAGATAATGTAACAGTGATATTGAAAATCATTCTCAAGTGCATTAGGCTTGTTATTCGTTGAAAAGGAGTGTTGCGGTATGACCATATTAAGTACGGAGAAAAATTTTCAAACTCAAATGATAAGAGAGAATGATTACCTTAGCTAAATTGAAAAAGCATTCTGTTTTACTTGCGATCTTGATGGGTGCTTTTTCGCTAGTATTGACGAATAGCGCTTTCAATATCGTTGGAGAGCGAATGTTCCGGGAAGCAATCGCGTGTGATGAGACGCTTGGTGATCGAGTCTTCTTGTGCGAAGAAAAAAACTGGTGGGGGTATTTGCCGCAATCGATGGGTCTTTTTGATGATCATCCTCGTCACTTGGCCGCTCAGGTCCGAATTTATCCGGAAGAAATTATGAAAAAGGATTATAAAATCATACCGATGTCTTCTTTAGGTGTTACATTGCATGGGCATCATTTTTTAACCGAACTATTAGATGGAAATCTATCAAATGAAGATGTCATCAGCTTTTATACGGAGTTAGCCGCATCGTTTTATGATATTACAATGAGGTTATTCAAAATCGGGATTGTACCAGAAATACATGGTCAAAATTGCTGTGTTGTACTGAAAAATAAAAAGATCGTCGGATTTTTATTTAGAGATCATGATTCAGTACGTCTCCATCAACCGTATTTAGATAAACATCAAATTAAAGATCCGGAATACCATATTCGACCTGGATATTCAAACAGTTTATACAATGAAACGATTGAAAAATTGATTTACTATGTCCAATCCCTAGGAACTCAAGTGAATCTTGCTGCAATCATGGAATCGTTATCGGAGGTATATGATATTCCAGAAGAAACGTTTTGGCAGATTACTGAAATGAAATTAAGAGAATCGCTTCATACAATCGATATTCCTGAAGCGGATCGTGAAGTACTTTATTATGAATTATTTGAACGTAAAGAGTGGCCGGTCAAATTAATCATTCGACCATTATTAGAATCAGACGGTGTACCTGGCGCCATGCCATCTGGAAAAGGTGTTGGACACAATCCGTTTTTAAGTCTAAGGAGAGTATAAATAATCCTCAATATTGTTACTATTTTAATGATTTTCTCATAATGTAACTCAAAACACGAGTGCAATTCGGAAAATACGGTCGTAACTCAAAACACGAGCGCAATTCGGAAAATACGGTCGTAACTCAAAAAATACGAGCGCAATTCGAAAAATACGGTCGTAACTCAAAAAATACGAGCGCAATTCGGAAAATACGGTCGTAACTCAAAAAATACGAGCGCAATTCGAAAAATACGATCGTAACTCAAAAAATACGAGTGCAACTCAATAAATATGAGCGTAACACAGAAAATTCAAGTCTAATGTCTGAGTCAATGGTGAAGAGTAGGATAGCTGGATCAAGGTATGAGAGAAGGAGGTCTCCATGTTAGTAATTCGTGATAGAATAAAGAAGTATTCCAACGAAGATATTGAGAAATTCAAAGCGATCAGCACGTCGACGATCGGTCACTTTACAGATTTCGGCTTCCTATCAAACTATAACTGTAATATACCTATAAACAACGTATTCGGGGAAGTCGTGACGGTCAAATTATCCAACGGGGATGGTTATCCATTAAATACGGCACTTGAGCAAGCTAAAGAAGGCGACATCCTGGTCATTGATACATCCGGAAATAAAACTCATGCTTGCTGGGGGGAGTTCCGAGCTAGAAAAGCAGAAGAAATCGGATTATCCGCAGTTATAGTTGGTGGAGCGGTAACAGATATTGTATATTTAAAAGAGAGTAGTGTACCAGTATTTTATGAATCGGTCTCCCCGAAAACGACAAGGGTATTAAAACTTGAGGGAGAAATAAACACGCCGGTAAGTGTCGGCGGTGTGGTATTTGAATCCGGTGACTATGTGATCGCTAATCAAGATGGGATTTATAAAGTAAACCATTTGAGTTATAAAAAGTTATTAGATGCGACGATCGAAAAAGAAAAGAAAGAAGAGCTAAGAAGGGCATAGGATTTAAGAATCCAAATTTATATATAAGGATGGTCGTGATGAGTAGTATAAGCATGGAAGAGCTTAAAGCATTCGATATACTTTTGGAGGATGAGAGGCCGATAGAGGTTGCAATATCAGATTTACTGAATGAAGAAAGCTGTTTATCGTTTCTTCAGAAGCAAATGATTGAAATGAAAGCACCTAATTTAGCCGTTGCAGCTTCAATGCTTTCTAAACGATATGCTTATCTCGTCGTATCATCTACTTTATATAATATGGTTAAATTCAACTGTGCCCTTGACCTACCGATTAAAGCGTGTTCATTAAGTAAAGAACGTAAATTATATATTCAATCAGAAATGTGTAAATGGCAGGAAATAAAGAGCATGGAGCGCGGACTATGGCGTGAACATGTACTACGCGACCTTTTCTTATCTCATATTACACCAGTTTTGAACATATTGAAAAAAACGTCCCGTGTTCCGTCATCGATCCTTTGGGAGAATGTGGCTGTTCGGATAAATTCAATTTACCGGAAAACATTAGCGAGAGAACGGGATCCGCTTAAGGTTGAGAGCTTATACAGCGACTTCAACTTCTTGAAAAATACGAGCGGTGAAGTATTTGGATTAAAAGATAATCCGCTGCAACCTTATTTAAAAATTGGAGAAGAGCTACAATTGGATCCAACCCGAAAAACGTGCTGTATGTACTATAAATTAAAAGAAGATGTTGAAGGAATCGGTTATTGCGGTACCTGCCCAATTAAGAGGAAGAGAGGTGTCTAAAAATGGCCTTTCTTCCTTTTGCACATTGAAAAACTTTTCAGTTGAAAGTAAATCGCGATGAGGAAAGTTTAAGTCTTAAGTATTGATCAACAGCATTTGTAGTCTGTCCCTGGCCCCAGTGTTTGGTTTTCGCGATTTAGGGGTATCTTTCTATCACTCACTTTTTTCGTGAGATGGGAAGGGGAACATGGGCATGGATGTTATTGACGACTCCACAAAAATCAAAGCAAAACGTAAAGCAGAGCAAGCGAGTAATGATGTAAAGCCTTGGATTAGAGGATTTGCAAGGTTTGGATATATGTCTATGGGAATGGTTTATATATTAATTGGAATTTTAGCAATGATGGCAGCTGCAGGAGTAGGAGGTAAGACGACGGATACGAGTGGAGCCTTTGCATCTGTTGCTGAAAAGCCATTTGGCGAGGTTTTGTTGTGGGCTGTTGCTGTAGGGTTAATCGGCTATGTAATGTGGCAAGCCATTCAAGTTTTTCTAGACCCGGAGAACAAAGGTACTGACTTTAAAGGGCTTTTCACCCGCTTCTCCTATTTAATAGCTGCAACTATCTATACAGTTATTGCGTTAAAAGCAGCAAAGATTGCGTTGCATGCCGGGAGCACGGGTGGATCTAAACAAACGTGGACTGCAAAGCTTTTAGCCCAACCATTTGGTCAATGGATTATAGGGATTGTGGGTATTATTATCATTGGCTTTGGTTGTTATCAAATCTATAACGGATATAAAGAAAGGTTTATGATTCAATTTAAAACAAACGAAATGAGTTCACATGAAAGAAGGCTTAATTGTAAAATTGGCAAGCTTGGATTAATTGCGAGAGGAATTACGTTTCTGATCATCGGATACTTTATCCTTCGAACAGCCATTAGTGCCGATTCAAATAAAATAGTTGGATTGGACGGAGCACTTGGAAAGATTGCAGCTCAACCATTCGGTCAAATCCTTCTTGGAGCCGTAGCAATTGGCCTTTTCTTATATGGAGTCTTTCAAGTTATGCAGGGGAAAAACCGTCATATGAAATTACCTTAAACTGTATGTTCTACCAGTGAATTAGTTGGAGTGCTGAATCGATTTGATTTAGCACTCTTTTTTCATGTTCAATAAATCCCATAAAATATCAATCGGTTACAAAAGCAACCGTATAAAACTGCTTATTTTGCTAAAAATAACCTACAATACGATCTCTTTAGCCCGTTTTATTTTCGATCAGTTTTGGACATTCGGATTCGCCATTGAACCTTACATAAACAGGGGGAACATTTCATGAATACAGCAAATTATTTAACAATTATAAGCTTTGTGGCAGTCGCTTTAATTTTAGTCATCATAGTAGCGATAATCGGTTATTTATATATGGTCGATCGTACCCAAAAGGAACACCCAGTCCTACGAAATTACCCGATGATTGGAAGAGTGAGGTACTTCCTCGAAAGTATTGGACCAGAATTACGTCAATACCTGTTCAATAATAATAACGAAGGCAAACCATTTTCCCGTAACGATTACGAACATATTGTCAGGAGCGCAAAGTACAAGCGTGATGTTATTGGATATGGTTCACAACGTGATTTTGAGGAAAAAGGGTTTTACGTTAGAAATTCAATGTTTCCAAAAATAACTGAGGAATTAAAAATGGATCAGGATACAAAAGTATTGACGAATCGCTATATTTTGTTGAAAGAACCCCTATTTACACCGCGTGAAGAGAAATGGGAGGAACATCAATCATCCGCTTATTTACTACATGATGAAGATGCTGTTGTGATCGGAGAAAACACTAAACAGCCTTTTAGATTGAAAGGTCTTGTCGGAATGTCTGCTATGAGCTACGGATCACTTGGAAATCATGCGATTACGGCGTTATCTGAAGGCCTTGGAATTGCGAAAGGAACATGGATGAATACAGGCGAAGGTGGGATTGCGCCTTATCATTTAAAAAGTGATGTAGACATTATTATGCAGATTGGGCCAGGGCTATTTGGTGTGAGGGATACAGAAGGAAACTTCGATTGGGACGAATTGAAAGCGAAAAGTGAAATTCCTCAAGTAAAGGCGTTTGAAATAAAATTGGCCCAGGGTGCAAAAACGCGCGGCGGCCATATTGATGCGGAAAAAGTAACAAAGGAAATCGCTGAAATCAGAAAGGTTGAACCATACAAATCAATCGATAGCCCAAACCGTTTCAGAGAGTTTGGTGATTTTGCTTCCTTGTTTGATTTTATTGAACGTATCCGAGAACATACCGGAAAGCCAGTTGGAATGAAGATCGTTATCGGAAGCAGTGATGAAGCAGAGGAATTAGCGCATTATATGAAAGAAAGTGGAAAAGGGCCGGACTTCATAACGGTTGACGGGGGTGAGGGAGGAACAGGAGCTTCTTATCAAGAATTGGCTGACAGTGTCGGTTTACCGATCAAAGCAGCTCTCCCATTGGTTGATTCTGCTCTTCGCCGGTATGGTGTCCGTGAGCGGGTTAAGCTTATCGCTTCAGGAAAACTGTTCTCCCCAGATCGTGTTGCGATAGCCTTAGCTATGGGTGCTGATCTTGTAAACATAGCTCGTGCATTCATGATAACTGTTGGATGTATCCAAGCTTTGCAATGTCACTCGAATTCCTGCCCTGTAGGTGTCGCAACATCTGACCCACATTTGCAAAATGGGCTGGTGATCGAGGAAAAGAAGTATCGGGTAGCGAATTACTTAATCACATTACGAAAAGGGCTATTCCGAATTTCTGCAGCAGCAGGACTTGATTCACCTATACACTTTGAACGAAAGCATGTCGTTTTTAAAGATGAAAAAGGTTCTGTTATGCCACTAGATGATATTTACAAATCCATTATTCAAAAAGCGAATGAAGAATCGACAGGGAACTGAAATAAGATCAAGCTAGTAAAGAGCCCCCAAACACATACTTCTAAAAAAATCAGGTTTAAACGTCGAATCATACGTGGAATTGTATAGTAACAAGATACAGACAGTCTTCAAAGGGCTGTCTTTTTTCTAACTTTCTAACCAACCTAGTTTTCTTTATCATATCTAAAAAGGGCGCTTCCGCTTTTCCTATAAGCAGTTAAGGTGGATTACCTAAAAAAGGAGGGTGGGGATTGTTCGGGTTTACTGATCTTTGGAAGTTCTTCGTTGGGTTTTTCCTCATTTTTCCAATAGTATCGATTGTACATCAGGCAGGGCATGTGTTTTTTGCAAGATTGTTTGGAGCGAAAATTAAATTCACCCTTGGAGTGGGAAAAAAACTATTCCAATATAAAGCGTTTGAAATCCGTAAAATTTATTTCCTCGATGCTTGGTGCCATTATGAGAATGTTGCAAATCGGGGCAAGTGGGTGCATGTTTTAATTTACTCAGGCGGCACTCTTTTTAATGCGGTGACAGTATTAATCGTCAACTATTTGATCCTGAAAGGCGTACTAACAAGCTCCTTATTCTTTTATCAGTTTGTTTATTTTTCTGTATACTTTATCTTCTTTGCTCTATTTCCAGTAGAATATCGAAAGGACCATCCAAGTGACGGACTCGCTATCTTTTATGTTTTAAAGTACGGGAAAGCTTATGACCCAATAGATTAGCATTCAGTATTTAAGGGAACGTGTAAAGAAACGAGTAAAAGGAGCTATGACAATGGTCCATTTCATTATAGATATTCTTAAAGACTTCGGTATGTGGGGATTGTTTACAAGTATGGCGATTGAGGCTTCCTCACTACCATTTCCAGGCGTACTTGTTAGTTTATTGTATGGGTATTTGTTAGATCCGTCTTGGATAGAATTAATTACTTTATCCTTATCTGCAAGCTTTATATACACGGTTTTCAGTTTCATACCCTATCTAATCGGTTATAAACTTGAGGATAAGTTAAAAGAAAAGTTAAATCGCAATAAGGTAGAAAAGGCACAAAAATGGTTTCAAAAGTTCGGAAGTTGGACGATTGCGGTAGCTCGACCATTCGGGATTGGCAATTATGTCTCTTATGCAGCTGGAGTAAGCCAGGTAAAGGTGCTAACTTTCGGGGCATTAACGTTTATCGGTATTTTCCCATTGACTTTCGTTATGCTTTGGTTAGGCAGAAGTGGTAATGTGAAATCCGTACATCAATTTATGAGTAATTCCCAGACATTCCTGCTAATTGCACTTGTGTTGGGCATTCTTGGTTATGTTGGTCTTAAAATCAGAAAAAGAAAGCTGAACAAAAGCGCGAAGTATAAAGAGGTGGAGCAGCATGGTTAATTTTTCAAATTGGAATAAATTTAAAAATAACCATTCATTAGCTCGATGCACCATCACTCAATTCCCATCATAAATTAATGATGAAGGGGAAGGGGGTGTCACAATGCAGGGGATTCTCACTTACTTCGCTGCATTAATCGCTGGGTTCTTTTTGCTAGAAGTTTCACTTGAAGGCACATTTCTTGATAGCTTCGGACCTGCTCTAAATATTATCGGCATTCTAACTGTGCTTGTCTTTGCAGCTGTTCTTATTTATCATGGACTGCGATTACTCATCGGGAAGAAGGTTTAGTACAACGTAATATCATTGAACTGAAGAAGAGGGCTGGCTCATGATTAGAGTCAGCCCTGAATCTTTTCCAAGGAGGGAAGAAAGTATAAAATTTTGCTGCATGGATGGGATGTCTAGCTCCAGCGCCCAGTTGCGCAGATCGTCACTTCGATTCTTCCACAAACACAAAAAGCGTGTTATGTTGCAGAATCTCCAGCGCTTGCACTCTCAAGCACAAGTACAACTAAGCAATCATCTTCGCATACGCTCGACGCTGACTAAGTTTTCTTTGTCACACCTAAACAGGGCGCTTGCGCTTTTCTTATCTAAAAGATATAGGCAACCATAGTGGCGAGTGTTGCGATAAGTCCAACGAGGATATAAGCGGGTGCAAGGAAAAGCTTTAAAACCTGCTTTTGTGCACTGAACATCCCATCTTCTTCTGGTGAAAGCGCAACTAACAGTGGTTTGGAGGTAACGATTGACCAGATTGAATCCAGCCACTTTTTCATAATCAAAAGGAATAAGACATACATAAGCCACTTCATCCAAATCGGTGGTAGTATTATAATAGCAGTAACCGATACACCAATAATTTGAAGATAGCTGAAAATTTGAGAGCTATTACGGAAGAAGGCTTTGATAAACAGTTCAACAAGTCCGTTTTTAACCGTTCGTGATTCAAAGATCCGATTAGAATTTCGAAATAACCAAGGTCTTTTTCTGGAGATAGGCATGGATTTAGGTACGAATTCTGAAGACATTAGGATAAATTGAACATATTTAAGCTTTTGGCGCCTATTATTTTCGATATCAAGAAGTGTATTCGAGGGATTTCAACGAAAATAAAGAATTAATAGGATGGACAATTTTAGATTAGAAATTATTGGAGGAGTAAGATGTTAAATCAACCACAGTTAAAAGATATCGAGGAACTACAACGAGTATGTGAGGCAGAAGATCAAATCCAGTTAAAATTGAACTGGGAGATGCTTCGAAGTCGGGATGAAAATGAAAAGAATGACTTTTTATATTATGAGAATGGGATGCTAGTTGCATTTGTAGGGCTTTATGGCTTTGGGAATAAGGTTGAATTGTGCGGCATGGTACGGCCTGATTTCCGTAGAAGAGGGATCTTTACGAATCTATTTAATGAAGCGTTACAAGGTATCCGACAGCAAAATTATAAGGAGATCTTATTGAATGCCCCCTCTAATTCGAAATCTGCTAAAGAATTTTTGAAACGTATTTCTTGTGAATATTCGATTTCGGAATATCAGATGAAGTGGTCAGAGATGGATCTAGTTGTAGAGGAAAGTGTTACGATTCGACCTACTCTACCTGAGGATCTGGAAGCTGAAATTCAATTAGATGTCCGTTGTTTCGGCTTTGAGGAAATGAGCGCTAGCGAATATAACACTCGGATAACTCGGGACCGTACACAAAAGCGTTATATGATCGAGACCGAGGGAAATACAGTCGGCAAGATACGAGTTAGTCACATGGATGAAGAGGCATGGATTTATGGATTTGCCATTTTTCCGGAATGCCAAGGGAAAGGAATTGGAAGGAAAGCCTTAATGAAAATCATAATGAAAGAACATCAAGTAGGATATCCGATCTTTCTCGAGGTTGAAGCGAAAAATGCTCATGCTCTGGGACTATATGAATCTTGCGGCTTCAAGTCTTTCCATACACAGGATTATTATATATTTATTGGTTGATAGAGGAGGGGTTTTTAAGAAAAAAGAAAATGATGCTTTACATACGAACGTTTGTTCCTTATACTAGATTTATAGCGACCTCCGCTAAATCTGCTGAACACTTTGTTCTATATCTTAGGGGATGGCTCTGAATTGGGTCATTCCCGCCCTTTTTTTAAAGAAAACTCGGTTAGCACCAAGCCTTAGCGCTGGTCATCGCCATAGTTGCACTTATACTTTCTTAACGTAGAATAAAAAACGATGCTCCTAAAGGAACATCGTCAAACACTTACTTTATCATGTCATGGTCTACATAACGCTCACCATTTATTTCACTTACAATGTTAATCGCGACCTTCGCACCGTCACCAGCAGTTACAATTGTATGCATACTAACACCAGCTACTGTACCTGCAGCCCAAATGCCTTCTTTGTTCGTTTTTCCTTGTTCATCCACTTTGATAATGTTTTTAATCCGTGGCTCGGTTCCTGGAATTACTTCAACTCCGATATGTTGAGCCACATTCACTAACATTCCAGTTGCTAGAAGGACATGTTGTGCATCATATGATTCACCATCCTCAGTTGAAACAGTATGCTTTCCATCCACACTTTGAACATCTGAGACAGACTTTTCCACCCATTCTGTTCCGAATTTCTCTGCTTGTTTCTTTCCTATTTCAACTAAATCAGGTCCTGAAATTGCATCTGCACCATAGTGGTTGTCAAGCCATGCGCGTTTTGTGACACTTTTCCCATTATCGATCAGTAGCGTCTTTTTACCTGCTTTACTTGTAAAGAGGGCAGCACTGCCACCAGCTGGGCCACCGCCAATTACTATAACATCATACATTACTTTCCCTCCCAAATAGATTAGATGTAAACACTTTTATGGTAATTACTACTAATCCCTATGTAAAGAAATATGCCTAAACATTTTAAAAATTTCCAGAAGAACGTTAATTAGCCCATTTTTCATATAAAAATTGGGAAATATGTGGAAAATTCACCTGTAATAACACCTGTAATTACAAGCTATTTTCCCAATATGAATATAAAGGGTTTTTATGAAGAAATATCTAATCTATTATATTAAAGCGCGCGCTAAATTTTTTAGGATATTCATTAGGGAGGAACTTAATTTGAAATTGAAAAAAGCAGTATTGACACTGTCTCTAGGTCTTTCTTTAACTCTTGTCCCGTCGTTATCTTATGCTCAAGACACTAGTCCTAAACAAGCTCCACAAATTGAAATACTACCAAAAGCAGATAAGAAGTTTATCAAAAAGAATTCTAAACCTGCAGTAGTCGAGGCTGACACAACTGCAAAGATTCTGAATGAAAATGGAAAAGTTATTGGGAAAAAGTCATTTAAAAGTAATAAAAAATCCGTTAATACTGAAATGAAATCATTGGCTGCAACTCGGACTGTTACAGTTCTAGCAGTTGCAGATGAAGAATATCGAGCAAAATATAGTGACTGGCAATCTCGTATACAAAACATAATCGAACGTGCTGACAATGCGTTTAATCGCGACCATGCCATTGATTTTCAAGTCAAAGCTATCGCACAATGGAGCTCCCAAGGTGGAAGCAGCTCTCAAATCCTACAGGATGTTGGTAGAGATTTCGATGGTTACGGGTATGATTTCGTAGCTGGATTCACAGGTGATCGAAATTTCACTGCGGGAGGAATTGCTTACGTTTATAATTCGGCTCCAAGTGGAAGCGCTTTAAGTGTTAACCTTGACCAAGGATCAGCTACATCATCTGCAGCTCAGCACGAGTTTTCACATAACTTTGGTTTGCCCCATGATGCACAGGGGAGCGGTATTCGTTGTATCATGAATTATGACTACTCTTATAGTGTCGATTATTGGGATGCCGAACATGACGCTGAAATCGAACAACATGAATATTGGTACGGAAACTAGATAGAAAGAAGGGTCTAGTAGATTACTATTACGAAGAACCACAGTTATAAATGGAAAAAACGCTTGGGCTGATGTGGTCCAAGCGTTTTTAACACGTTAAGAAAGTATAAAAATACTTTCTATAGTATAAGCGCAACTACGGCGATCACCTGCGCTAAGGCTTGGTGCTAGCCAAGTTTTCTTTACACGTAAAGAAGTATAAAAGTTTGCGGCATGGATGTAATGTCCAGCTTCAGCGCCCAACCACTTGGATCACTTCAGGCCTCCTGCGGCGGCAACACACTGAAGTACTCCATGTATATTCCCACGCAGGGCCGAACTTGTTTGGGCCGAGCCTCCTCTTCGGTCTTCCAGTGACCTTCGTGGCTAAGCAGGGCGCTTNACTGAAGTACTCCATGTATATTCCCACGCAGGGCCGAACTTGTTTGGGCCGAGCCTCCTCTTCGGTCTTCCAGTGACCTTCGTGGCTAAGCAGGGCGCTTGCGCTTTTCTTACACGTTAAGAAAGTATAAAAATACTTTCTATAGTATAAGTGCAACTAAGGCGATCACCTGCGCTAAGGCTTGGTGCTAGCCAAGTTTTCTTTATAACGACTATACTTTTAATTCAATTAATGGTACACATCATCCTGCCGGTTGTCTTCATCCACTATATCGTCTACCTTTTCCATCGCCTGGTTCGCCATTGCCTTTCCAATCATTACTTGGTCTGTATCGATCGTTTCCAATGATGACAGCGTGCTGAATTGAAGCTTTTCTGCATATGGTGCTGGTCGATTCATCATATAAGCCGAGGTGACTTCACAATAGATCTCCCGTGCTTTTTCAGCATTTAGTTTACCTTTCACAATATCATTCATTAGATTTAAAGAAAGAATATTGGCGGCCTCCATATCACACCGCGATGACACTTCACCCTTTGTTCTTTCAACAATAACGCTACCGTCAAACTTGGCAAGTTCACTGAACAGATCAATCGGAACCTTATAGTCGATAAATTGCTCGATTACATCAGAGTGAGGTTGCGGAAAGTCATGAGGTATTTCATCACGATAGACAATCGTTCGTTTCCACGGCCCATTGTTATACCAAATTAATCTGCTTGGTATCGCTTCATTAGGAGGACCGTATTGTTCAGTTGTTGTATTTGCTACTTTCTTTGACATAGCTGGCCATTCATTAATAATTGCCTGGACTGTCTCCGCATTTTCAACAGTTGGGGTTGCTTTTTCACCACCATTACCCATCATCTGTACTTTCATATCGCTCCCCATCGCGATAGCAGCTGTCTTCCATCTTTCTTCAGGTTCCATCATAAAACCTCCATTTTTGTCTATATTTTTTCGTTTATGATTACATTTCCTTTAATTGTTATAAATAATACCTTTTATTTTTAACCTGAGATAAATTTAAGCCCGACCGCTGATCCGAGCACCATAATAATAAACAGTATTCGCTTCCAATCTTTTTCTTCACCAAATAAAATCATTCCAAGAATAGCTCCACCCGATGCGCCGATTCCTGTCCAGATTGCGTATGCTGTCCCCATCGGTAATTTCTCCATTGCTAAAGCAAGAAAAAGAAAGCTTGCCCCGAATCCAACCAGCATGTATAAGAATGATTGGAGATTCTTATGTGTATGGAGGCGATTGATCATTACAACTCCTATCATTTCAAAAATTCCAGCTAAAACAAGATAAATCCAGCTCATTTTTATTTTGCTCCTTCTGTTTCTTTTTCTTTAGTAACTAGCTTTAGACCGACGACGCCTCCGAGTAATACAAGAATGAGAAGCAGTTTTGTGATTTTAAACGGCTCATCGAAAAAGAGAATTTCAGCAGTTACAGTTCCGAATGTACCAAGTCCAACAAACACAGCATAAACCGTACCAATCGGGAGGAAGCGTCCAGCCATAACCATGAGATAAAAGCTAATAAAAATACATACGATTGTACCCGACCATGTCCAAAAGTCATCGGCATGTTTTAGACCAATTACCCAAAAGACTTCAAAAAAAGCAGCAATAAAAACTTTTAGCCATTCTTTGTTCATAAAACCCACTCCTTACAATAGTTGTTAGTATTACCGAATTGAATGAAAAAAAAGCCTAGAGATTGTATCGAATCTCCTAGGCTTTTGTCCCTCCGTGTGCACAGTGAATCACTGTGTGTTTTCTCTCGGACCAGACCAGCAGTACTACTTAAAGCTGCGGAACCCTAGAAAACAATTTAATACTATTCGATTTTCCGCCTTCATTATGGCACAAAAATGCTTTAACGACAAGCTCCTCTTCTAAAGCTCAATTGAGAGGAGTTCATTCATTTCTCTTTTCCCTTCAACGGTGACCTCAATGGCTCTTGTTTTCGGAATCCGCCTGATCCAATTTCGATTGAACATTGATTCGAGTAGGGAGTTTCCGAGTGCACCTGCAAGATGATGTTCGCGTTCACTCCAATCGAGACAGCAGCGTGCAAATGAACGGCGTTTGCTCTGTTGTAGGTCGACATCAATATCGAGGCTTTTGAAAAAATCCACTCCAGATTTGGTAACAACGAAATCGAGTGACTGCTTCTCTAAGACACCATTCTGACTTAAGGCATTTGTAACTTGTACCCCAGCATAGCCGGCTAAATGATCATAACAGGTTCGTGCATAATGAATCTGTTTATATTCGTGTACTTGATTGAATGATTTAGGTTTGGATTGTGGAGACACTGAATATAGGGATTCAATCAGTTCAGCTACCTCTTTATTGATCAGCTTGTAGTAACGATGGCGCCCATGCCGTTCAACATCGATGATTCCTATATCAAGCATTTTAGTTAAATGAAAACTCGCTGTCTGAGGTTTGATTTTTGCAACTAAGGCAAGTTCACTGGCGGGATGAGGTTTCCCGTCCATTAATGCATCTAGGATTGCGGCACGTGATGAATCATTTAAAATAGAAACGACTTTAGTAAGATCAGGACTCATGGAATCTCCTCCTCTACATTCATACTTCGATGATAATCGAAATGTTAATCTATTACAATGTGTCTAAAGGATTAAAGGGGAGGATTGTATGATTAAAACTGTACAAAGGGCAACAAAGGAAATTCAACCGAAAATCTTATATTATGGCACACCAGTTTTATTGCTATCAACATTAAACGAGGATGGTACAACAAATATTAGTCCGATGTCATCCTCATGGGCTTTGGATAAGTATATTGTCTTAGGAATTGGTATTGGCGGGAAAGCATACGAAAATTTAGTAAGGCATCGAGAATGTATCATCAATTTGCCTGATCCTACATTATGGGAGCAGGTTGAACATCTTGCTCCATACACGGGGAAAAGAGAAGTACCGGAGTATAAACGAGAACTAGGTTTTACATACGAGAAAGATAAGTTTGAGGTAAGTGGTTTAACACGAGTACGTTCAAATACGGTTCAACCAGATCGAATAGAGGAATGTCCACTGCAAATCGAAGCAGCCGTTAAAATGATACGTAGACCTAGTTACTGCACAGATCTTGCCATTGTTGAGACGGAAGTCATTCACGTTCATGCACATGAGGAAATTATCACAGGCGAGCACCATGTAAACCCTGAAAAGTGGAGTCCATTAATTTATAATTTCCGTCATTACTTTGCTCAGGGAAAAGAATTAGGAAAAACGTTCAGAGCGGAGACTTGAAAAGTAAGGATTAAGAAAGCTTGAACAAAGCCAAGCCTTTGGCGTAGGTTGTATCTTTGTATTGAAAATATTTATCCTTTTTTAACATGTAAATAAAGAAAACTTGGCTAGCGCCAAGCCTTAGCGCAGGTGGCCGCCGTAGTTGCGCTTATACTATAGAAAGTATTTTTATACTTTCTTAACGTGCAAAAAGCGAGGGTTTTCCGGTAGCGTAGCCTTGAAAACCCTCCTCATTCTTTCTGCAGTACGATCAATCCAATCTTACTTTTTCCAAATCATCTCAATGTGTGGAATACCATCTTCTAAGAATACATCGGAATTTTTCATAAAGCCGAATGCGCCATAAAACTTCTCCAGGTGGGCTTGAGCTTCGATTTTCACAACTCGTTGATCGAATTTCGTTTTAATTAAGTCCATGACTTGTTGAAGTAATTCCTCACCAAGCCTTTTCCCACGGTGGTTTTTGTTTACGAGTACTCTACCAAATGCGACGTAATCCCCTTTATCAAGAACACGTGCGTAAGCAAGCAATTCGTTTCCTTCCATTTTAAAAACATGATCAGCATGAAGGTCATGGTCATCTATTTCTTGATAGGGACATTCTTGTTCCACGACAAAAACTTTCACTCGCTCTCGGAATATCGTGTGTAATTCGGATGTTGTAAGGTCGTTTGTTGCACTGATTTTCCAGGTCATATGTCACGTTCCTTTCTAGTGCCTAATTATACCGATTTTGCAACTTCTTTTTGATCGGGTTTCTGTGTAAGCCGTCTAACTAGTTTGCTGCTTCGTAAAAAGGAAACTTGAAAGATCGGACTCTGAATGAAGGTATAGATGAATGTAAAGACAAATACAGGTCCACCGAGCAACCAGCCTATAATAAGCATACCGCTTTCAGTGATTATCCGTACTTTGCTAATCGAAAACCCTGTTTTATCTGAAATCGAAAGCATGAAACCATCCCGTGGGCCGGCACCTAATCCTGCGGAATTATAAACCCCGCCACCAATTCCCATGAGTGTGATCCCAAAACATAATACAATGATGTCAAAAACAACGTTAACACCATCAGGCGGGAAGAAATCAAGAAATAAAAATAAATCAATCATTGGTCCAACAAGGAACGCGTTTAAAAACGTTCCAATGCTTATGTACGTTCGATCAATAATTAAAGAAAAGGCAACAAGGATTCCACCAATAATAACAGACCACGTTCCGATGGTGAGCCCGTACTTATCAAACATGGCAATATTCAAAACATCCCATGGGTGTAATCCTAAGTACTGCACTTGAATCGCTGTCGAAATTCCATAGCTGAAAATGAGGAGCCCTGCGAGAAAAAAGAGGCTTTGGATCAAACGGCGCATGTTGTTTCCTTCTTTCTTCTTTTTCATTACCCCTATTATAGAACGAGAAATTATTGAAAGGCAATGAAATGCGCTTCTCATTTAGCGACAAAAACAGCGATAGTCCCAGACCAAATATTGACAAAATACCCATCGAGCGAGATACTACTTGAAATAGTTGCACATGGCGATTGCTACGCAATTGAATGCGAGGTTGCTAGAACGATTTATATATGAAGAAGGTAAATCGATTGGGCTTATTTGTGAAATTGAATCAACATCAACTTCTTCTTTAATAAAAAATTTAGAATCTTTGTTTGAAATCCCATACGTTGATTTTGAGGGGAAGCAGCATGAACAAATTAATAAAATTGCAATTGTGGCTGGTTGTGGGGATAAGGTAGCTTTTATGGAAGAAGCAGAGTCAAAAGGAGTTCAAGCCTATATTACCGGAGAGGTCCACTGTCATATTGATAACGATTACGGACGTATGAAGTATCAAAAAATGATGGAATACGTTCCGAATAGTTCCATGTCGTTAATCGGTGTTTCCCACTCAGCATCAGAATACCTCGTCATGAAAACACAAATTAAAGATTGGTTTTCTGCGAATATGGATGTAAATGTGCGGTTATTGCCTCAACACAAATGGTGGCTGTGAAAAGTAAAGATAGTTTTATTAGAGGGAGGATTACATAAAATGCCGAAACTGCGAAAAGCGAGGAGAGAAGAGGTACACTTATTAAGTGATCTCGCATTGAAATCGAAATCACACTGGGATTATAGCGAAGAATTTATAAACGATTGTGTGGAAGTGTTAACAATTGACGAGAGCTATATAAACAGTAATCACGTTTTTGTTTTGGAAAATAGAGATACAATCGTAGGTTTCTTCAGTTTTATAAAAGAAGTAGAGAAGAATCGTCTAGATTTCCTCTATATCCACCATGACTATATCGGGAAAGGGTATGGAAAAAGAATCTGGTCTGATGTTATGGCCACAGCAAAAGAATTGGATATTGAAGTGTTTACGATTGATAGTGATCCAAATGCACGTCTCTTTTATGATGCAGAGAGGCAATGTCTAGCTCCAGCGCCCAGCCACTCGGATCACTTCAGTCCCCTTCCGGCGGCAATAGCACGAATAAGGAGGAATCGTTCCCTTTTTGAGCACTAGATGCAGCCAAGGGGCACGAATAGTGAGGAATCGTTCCCTTTTTGAGCACTAGATGCAGCCAAGGGGCACGAATAGTGAGGAATCGTTCCCTTTTTGTGCGCAAGAAGCAGCTCGTGGGCACGAATAAGGAGGAATCGTTCCCTTTTTGAGCACTAGATGCAGCCAAGGGGGCACGAATAGGGGGGAATCGTTCCCTTTTTGTGCGCAAGAAGCAGCTCGTGGGCACGAATAAGGAGGAATCGTTCCCTTTTTGAGCACAAGCTGCAGCTCAGGGGCACGAATAAGGAGGAATCGGTACCATTTTGAGCACTAGATGCAGCCAAGGGGCACGACTAGTGAGGAATCGTTCCCTTTTTGAGCACAAGCTGCAGCTCAGGGGCACGAATAAGGAGGATTCATCCCCTTTTAGTACAAGATGCAGCACAAGAATACAGCCCTCGGTCACGGTATGAATATTGATGGATGGAGGAGGAGATCCCTCTGTACCTCCAAAGTTTTCCTGCGAAATCTGTGGAGGAGGCGAAATGTCCTGAGTACTACAAAGGAAAACATGGCGTAGATTACAAGCTATCGGATGTGCTTTGAACAAAAAAGGACCTGAGTGGAGGTGTTCTTCCTTCACTCAGGTTTTTCTTAGCTTACATTATAAGAATCTACTAGGTAAATATAAACAAACTTTAAATAGAACCTCTCTTTAATCATTCTCTTATAGGAGTTCCCGCATAACCATTTACCTACCACGGCATAAGCCTTCATATATCCTGTAAACCTCCACCTTAAGCAAATCAATCTCGTCATTCGCGGAATTTCACTCGCGCAAACACTATTTCCCCTCCTTAAATCATGGTTTTTGTCCCTATTAAACCTCTTTAAAATCTCAATGTGGGACAACTGTCTGTCATCCATATAACCATTTTTACAAGAATTATGCGAATGGCTATATCTCCTTCACGACATGGCACATATACTGCAAGGACAAGAGTACTCAAACAAACTATTATCAAGGAGGAAGCTTAATGAAATACAGTACGTCTGTCGATAAAGTCGCTGGGTTAAAGGGTCAATGGGTTAAAGTGAATTTAGGAGGGCCGGAATCACGGTCTGGTAGATTACTAGCTGTAAAGTCAGATTTCATAGCTATTCAAACTGAGAAAGATGAAGTGATCTATTATCAGCTTGATCATGTTAAAGGGGTATCCATTAATGCAAACAATTACTGGAAAACTTCTCGCAAGGTGAAGCTTCATGATGGAGAATGCTTTTCGGATATTTTAAAAGAATTCAAGCACAGAAAGGTTAAGGTGAACCGAGGCGGCCCTGAAAGTATTGAAGGTGTTGTCAACGAAATTTCCAAAAAGCATTTGGAACTAATAGTCGGTGATGAGATTGTATTCTTATCCATCTGGCACCTTAAAAGTGTAAGTTCTGCAAAATCAGCAAAGCATCATTCTGGTAAAAGATCTTCTGGAGGTAAAAGGTCAGGTGGCAAGAAATCATCAGACAAAAAAGATAAAAGTTCTGACGACAAAAAGTCATCAGGCAAGAAAGATAAGTGTTCGGATGATAAGAAGTCATCAGGCAAGAAAGATAAGTGCTCTGACGACAAAAAGTCATCAGGCAAGAAGGATAAGTGCTCTGACGACAAAAAGTCATCAGGCAAGAAAGATAAATGTTCTTACGACAAGAAATCATCAGGTAAAAAAGATAAATGTTCTGATGACAAGAAAAAGTCTTCGTACGACAATAAAAGGTCTAAAGTTTACGATGCTGTAAAAGAAGCACATCGTTCCGGATCCGATAAATATATGCACAACGATCCGTATGGTAATAGCAAAAAATCCAGAGGATCAAAAGGACGTTCTCACAAAGACAGTTCAAAATATCAAAAGCCTCTATCTAGCTTAGAACGTAAAGGTTGGTTTAAACTATCCTAATTTCTCCCTCACCGGTAAATGGTTTGAACGATAATTTTACACATTAGGAAGTCGAGCTTTTTGCCGGTAGTAAAACCGGGGAAAGTTTAAGAGCCGAGTGTAATTGTAATCAAGGCTCAGCCGATACCAAGGTTCGGCCTTGCCGTTTTTTTGAAAACCTATACCAGGTAGTCGAGTGCGCACTCGTATTTATGAAAGGAGGAATGAGGATTGTTAGTTACACTATATATATTCCTTCAGGGATACTTTTTATATATACTGTTAAAGCCTTCTAAAGACACAAAAGAGAATAACCAGGATAGTCACCAGACAAACGTTCATATTGAGCGTAAACCGATTCCGCTAGATTCCGCCTCCTTCAAATGCGAGGCGAAAACGAATGCTTGATTATCATTCATTGATGACGATTTCAATCTTTTCTTTAACGATATTTGTAATGGTATGGATGTCTGGAAGGGTTAATGAGACGATTCCGACCGTTATAGGGGCAAGCTTATTTCTACTATTGGGTGTTGTACCGCTAACAGATTTATTCGATATTTTTAATATGGTTAGCGGTCCATCCATTACCATTCTATCATCGATTGTCATGTCGATTGTCCTTGAGAGCATCGGGTTCTTTAACTGGGTAGCTTATAACTTGGTTAATAAAGCGAAAGGATCAGGTATACGATTATTCATCTACGTTAATTTACTCTGTTATTTAATGACGCTGTTCTTTAACAATGATGGAAGCATCCTTATAACGACCCCGATTATTATCAAGACCGTTAATATGCTTAATTTAAAATCACATCAAAAGGTTGCATTTCTCTTGCCGGGAGCAATTACCGCAACAACTTCAAGTGCTCCGATTGCGATCAGTAATATTGCGAATTTGATCGCACTTGAAATTATCGGATTGGATCTTAACAACTACGTAACCTTAATGTTTGTCCCCTCGATGATTGGGATCTTAACAACAGTTATCCTCTTATTCTTCTATTTTAAAAAAGATATTCCGAAAACGCTTCCTGATCTGTATTTGACAATGAGGAACTACCAAAGGAAATCACGATCATATCCACACCCATTATCCAATCGAACAGTAGATACCAAGGTAGATTGGACGATGTTTAAAATTTGCATGGTTGTAATCGTTTTAACACGTGGTGCATTCTTCCTGATAACGCCGCTTGGAGTTCCACTAGAGGTGATTGCAATAGTTGGTGCCATTGCCTTAATTGCAATACGTTGGTCCAGAAAAGGGACAGGAGTAAAAGATGTCTTTCAGAAAACCCCATGGCATATTCTCCTATTTGCCTTCAGCATGTACATCCTAGTATATGGATTGCAAAATATTGGACTAACCTCTATTTTAGTCGAAAACCTTTCCACACTCGTTCATTCAGATCGGTTTTATGCAATCATGACGATGGGTGGATTGCTAACAGTACTCTCCAACATCTTTAATAACTTACCGGCTGTTATGATCGGGACACTTACACTAACGGAGATGGGGTTGGATCCCCATACCCTTCAAGTCACCTATCTAGCCAACATTCTTGGGAGTGATATTGGAGCATTGTTAACACCAGCAGGGACACTAGCAACATTACTATGGATGTATATCTTAAAGGAACACTCCATACACGTTAGCTGGAAAACTTATATTAAAGCAGCTATTGTCACGATTCCGATTGGATTGCTTGTTAGTTTGATTAGTCTCTATCTTTGGTCAAACTGGGTCTTCAGTTAGGGCTAACAGGAAGTTAAATCAGATTCATTTCTTTACACGTTAAGAAAGTATAAAAAATTGCTGCATAGATGCGATGTCTAGCTGCAGCGCCTAGCCCCTCGGATCACTTCAGTCCCTCTGCGGCGGCGACAGCCTCCTCGATGGCCTTCCAGTGTCCTTCGTGGCTACTCATGGCGCTTGCGCTTTTCTTTAAACATGTACTAATAAGGGAGGGAGGATAACATTGAATATATTCGCAAATTTTATCGGAGAACTAGTTCAAGTAACTATGAGTGGAAATCTTGTAATATCAGGAATATTGATTGATACGGGTTCGAATATCGTTGTGATTTATGACGGAGAAGATTTTCTGTATATCCCGTTAATTCACGTGCATTACATTAATTTCAACTGTGAGAACGACACTGGTGAAATTTCAAAACCAGATGAGGATCCGATTGGAAATCAAGAGGATTCGATCTCACTTAGAAATACTTTGAACAACGCAAAAGGTGTTTTTACAGAAATCTTTGTGACAAGCAACCAGTCGATACATGGATATGTAACGAATGTGATGAACGATTACTTTGTCTTTTTCTCACCCGTTCATAAAACGCTGTATGTTCCCTTACAGCATTTAAAATGGTTGAAACCTTATAAACAAAGTCACCGACCCTATTCCTTAGATAATGAAGAACTTCCTCTTATCCCAACTAGTACACCTTTATCAAGAACATTCGAAGAGCAATGCAAACGAAATATTGGGAAAGCTGCTGTCTTTGATCTCGGAAAGGATCCGAATAAAATAGGAAAGTTGATCAAAATAGAAAATGGACAAATTGAGCTGGTTTTGGCAAGAAACCAAACAATCTATACAAACCTACAACATGTAAAAACCTTACACTTTCCTTCATTATGAGAAAGCACATACAGGACTCCTGGTGATTAACGCTGGGAGTCATTAGCTTTTCCAACGAAATCAATCAGGTTAGATCAGTCAAATGTTCTTTTAAATACTTATTGCGTTTATCAATATAGTTTAGTATTAATTCAGACTCTGCATCAAATTGGTCAACGGATGCTGCTAGATAAGGGTCTTCGAGTACATAAGGTCTAAGTCTTCTATGCATCTTGTTTATTTTTTTATTTAAAATTCGGGTAGTAAATTGATCACTAAGAACTTCTTCCAAAATCGTAACATATTTTCTCTGAAATGAAGGAGTATCTAATAAACGTGCGGTTAACGTGTTGTAACCTGTGATTGGAATGTAATCAAATTCCAATTCATCACCGTTAATATCGCGCCCAAAAGTTGCATCGTAATCCCATGGAATCACTTCATATAAATTTGTCCTCGGGTTCTGATAAAGGGCATAATTATGAATAAACCCATCGAAATTTTGCGTGCAGACAACTCCAGCCAACCAGCGTAAATACTTATTAATATTCACATAATTTAAAATTCCATCTTCGAATTGAGAATTTGAAAGTGTGTTGATTTTATAAATAAGTTCCCGCAAAGAAAGATCATCTCTTGCAGAACCTTCCTTACGACTATACCCAGATTCGAATGACTTTTTAACATCTTTATCAATAGGACTTTTCAAGGAAAAGTTGGCATCGTCATTTTCTGCATAATAGATTGGTCCAACCGGACACTTTCGCCTTTTTAAAAAGTTTCGATCAACAGATTCCAGCTGCAAATAAATACCTTGGTCTTCTTCATTAATAGATAGCAAAACGTGTTTTGATGTTGGTGATAACACGCCGATACTTGAGAAAAAATCGAGAGATAGTTTGTTTCGGATTAAAGATTTGTCCATATATTCAGCATTTAAGTGGATTTCATTGACCCCTGCAGTTGTTTTTGGAAAGATGAGTTGGTACGATTTTTTTGAGAATTCCCGAATATGGGAGCCACGGTATAGCAGGTCAATATCAAATACACTGTCTGCAATCTTAATTTGAGCCTCGACCGGTCTAGCTGACCAAATGTTTCTCGTCAGGTTGTAATATTGTTTTGAATCAATCAAAATCGAGTATACTGGTAGAGCCATTGTTATGCACCCACTTTAGTTCTGAGATTTCGCCTTATTCCACTATATGTGAAGTCATTCCGTGTGTGCCGGTCTATGCCGATTAAATCCTTGGTAGTGGGTATGGGACAGTAGTGTTGACAAAATAAAAATATCTTGATACTATTAATCTTGAAATCAAGATAACAGTTCAATTAAAGGTTTGGTGCTGATGAATAATAACGAAAAGAAGGCAACTAATTTATCTTTAAAATCGCTGGTTGTCCTTTCAAGAACGAACCATGCTGTGATGGAACATATAAAGAAGGACATTCGAAGCCACGGATTAGGTGTTACCGAGTTTGCGGTATTAGAGTTGCTTTATCATAAAGGGGAGCAACCGACTCAACGAATTGGGGAACAGATCCTGATCACAAGCGGCAGCATCACTTATGTAGTTGATAAGCTTGAGGCAAAAGGTTACCTGGAGCGGAAACGATGTCCTGAAGATCGTCGTGTCATTTATGCGCATATTTCTGATAAAGGGAGAGCGCTTATGGATGAAATTTTCCCTGAGCATTCAAAATCAATTGAAGCGATGTTTCAAAACCTCACCAATGAGGAAAAGGAAACACTAATTGTACTATTAAAGAAGGTCGGTCTCGCACAATCATGATTTAATTGCGTCTGACCTTACTTTTTGTCATATATCTTGAAATCAAGATATATGAATATAAAATAATTGACATTAAAGAGGGAGTGAATTCGTATGAAACAAACCGCTGGAGTCCATCATATAACTGCAATCGTTGGTGACCCGCAGGAAAATATAGATTTTTATTCTGGGGTTCTAGGGTTAAGGCTGGTTAAGAAAACAGTGAATTTTGATGACCCAGGAACTTATCATCTTTATTTTGGTAATGAAACAGGGCGTCCGGGAAGCATCATGACTTTTTTTCCGTGGCCCGGAGCATATAAAGGCCGTATAGGAACAGGACAAGTAGGAGTTACAAGCTTTGTTGTCCCTGAAAATGCATTGTCTTTCTGGATTTAATGCCATTTACTTTTTAGATAAAGGTGGGATTTTATTTGAAGTTGCTACAGATCCACCAGGTTTTGCCCATGATGAGCCTGTTGCATCGCTTGGGGAAAGCTTGAAATTACCATCCTGGCTCGAGCCGAACCGTGCTCAAATTGAACAAATTCTATTACCTGTAACACTTCCATATATAAAAAAGGGGGATCAATCATGAAGCATCTTTTTCAAAAAGAGAGTACTCAAAATGAAAGCACGTTCCTACTTTTACATGGGACAGGAGGGACGGAACATGATCTATTACCGGTCGGGAGTATGATTGATGATACAGTATCTGTTTTGAGTGTTCGAGGAAATGTTAGTGAACATGGTATGCCACGCTTTTTCAAACGATTGTCAGAAGGCGTTTTTGATGAAGAAGATTTGATTTTCCGTACAAGGGAGCTTTATGAATTTCTCGATACAGCAGCTGGTGAAAGGGAGTTCGATCGTGATCAAGTCATCGCTGTTGGATACTCGAATGGTGCTAACATAGCGGGAAGCCTTCTATTTCATTATGAACAATCGTTAAAGGGAGCGATTTTGTTCCATCCGATGGTACCTCGTCGCGGAATTGACTTACCTGATTTAACTGGTATACCAGTCTTTATTGGTGCAGGGAAAAACGATCCGATTTGTAAGCCGGAAGAAACTGAAGAACTTATACACATGTTAAAAGAGGCAGGTGCCGACGTGACTGTTCATTGGGAAAGTTTCGGTCACCAATTAACCGGGTCAGAAGTGGATGCCGCTGCATGGTGGTATAAAGACAACTTTCACCAAAAAGGATGATTCGATGATAACAATTGATCCGAAAACTTTATCGAGTCGAGACAACTATAAGTTTTTAACGGGAAGTATTATTCCGCGTCCTGTCGCGTTTGTAACAACACTATCAGAAAAGGGGGTGTTAAATGGGGCACCGTTTAGCTATTTTAATATCATTTCCTCCGATCCACCGATGATTTCAGTGTCTGTGCAACGGCAAGAGGGACAACAGAAGGATACAGCTCACAATGCAATTTTCAAGGGTGAATTCGTCGTGCATATTACCGATGAATTCTATGTAAATAAGGTGAATAAAACTGCCGCAAATCTGCCATCTGACCAAAGTGAAGTAGATGAGGCGGGCCTTACACCTGTTGAAAGTAACAGGGTTCAGGTACCTGGTGTTAAAGAGGCGAAAATCCGTTTCGAGTGTAAGTTGGAGCAAGCGATTGAACTCGGAAATGGTGAGACGAGCTGTGATTTACTGATTGGGAGAATTGTGTGTTATCACATCCTTGATGAGTTGTATGAGGAAGGTCGAATTGATGCATCAGGCCTACTGCCGGTTAGTCGCCTCGCAGGAAGTAATTATGCAAAGTTAGGGGAGGTGTTTTCTTTAAAAAGACCTAGATAAAACTATTTAAGCTTAGAGAATGGTGGTAATTAATATGGGAATGCTAGGAAAATTAAATCAAAGATTAAAAAGGAGAGATTTATCAATGAGTAACGTAAAAGTAGCAGTTATCTATTACAGTTCAACCGGTACAAACTACAAAATGGCAAAATGGGCTGAGGAAGCAGCGAAAGAGGCTGGGGCAGAGGTTAAAGTACTTAAAGTAGCAGAAACGGTTCCAGAAAGTGTAATGGAATCAAATCCAGCATGGAAACAGCATTATGAAGAAACGAAGCATGTACCAGAAGTATCACTGGATGACCTTGAGTGGGCAGACGCATTTATTTTCAGTGTACCAACTCGTTTCGGAAACGTTCCAGCTCAATTCAAATCGTTCATCGATACAACTGGTGGACTTTGGTTCAACGGAAAACTTGCGAATAAAGTCGTTAGTGCAATGACGTCCGCACAAAATCCGCACGGGGGTCAAGAACAAACGATTCTATCCCTCTATACAACGATGCACCACTGGGGTGCAATTGTAGCATCACCAGGTTACACAGATCCAGTTCTTTTCGCGGCAGGCGGTAACCCTTATGGAACGAGTGTCTCTGTCGATCAAGATGGTAACATGATTGAAGATGTTGAAGCAGCTGTTAAGCACCAAGCAAAACGTACAATAACAGTAGCTTCTTGGGTGAATCAAGGCCAGCAATAATAGGTGAGGATTGTGGGAGAGGTCCTCTCCCACACATCCTTTTTACAAGGAAGTATAAAAATTTGATGCAAAGATGTAATGTCTAGCTTCAGCGCCCAGGTGTTCGAGGTCGCTTCGATTCTTCCACAAACACAAAAAGCGTGTTGTGTTACAGAATCTCCAGCGCTTGCACCACAGGCATAAGGGCAACTAAGGTAATCGCCTTGGCGTTTACCAAGTTTTCTTTATCACACCTGAACGGGGCGCTTCCGCTTTTAAAAAGGGGTGATATAGTATGCAACTAAAAGGAATCCATCATGTTTCTGCATTAACAGCCAAAGCACAGAAAAACGTAGATTTCTATACAGACACTTTGGGAATGAGACTTGTAAAGAAGACTGTTAACCAAGATGATACGTCTGTTTATCATTTATTTTATGGTGATGAAAAAGGAAATCCAGGGACCGAACTTACCTTTTTTGAAATCCCGATGATCGCACAAAATCATGAAGGAACAAACAGCATTTCAACGACTTCACTTCGTGTTCCCAGTGATGAGGCATTATCTTACTGGAAAAAACGTTTCGAGCAAAAAGGTATACAACATGATGAGATTGTTGAACGCGCTGGACGGGCAACATTCACTTTCAAAGATTTTGAAGGTCAACGATTGATGTTTGTATCGGATGAAAATAACGTTGGTGTCGCTTCAGGAACTTCTTGGGATAAGAGCCCGGTTCCAAGTGAATACGGTATCCAGGGTTTAGGCCCCATTTATTTAACTGTTCATGATCTTGGTCCGACGGTAACGATTTTAACAGAACTTCTTGGTTTTGAAGAAGCGGGTAACTATCCTTCTCAAGTGAAAGGTGAGCCGGATTTGCTCGTTTATCAAACAGGAGAAGGTGGAACGGGTGCAGAGGTTCACATCCAGGAACGTAGTGATCTACCGCCAGAACGGCAAGGAAGAGGCGGTGTTCATCATGTTGCATTCCGAGTCGATAATGAAGAAGAGCTTCATGAATGGATCAGTCGAATTCGTGGTGCTCGCGTCCCGAATTCAGGCTTTGTTAATCGTTTTTACTTTAAATCGCTCTATTTCCGTGAACCAAATGGGATATTATTTGAACTCGCAACAGATGGTCCAGGTTTCGATACAGATGAGAAAACTGAACACCTCGGAGAATCACTGGCTCTTCCACCATTCCTTGAAGACCAACGCGAAGAAATTACAGCCAAACTGAAGCCGATTTCACTAAATAATAGCTGATTCCAGCATTGAAAGAACCAGATCACTCCAAATGAACAAGAATCTTAGGAGTATCTGGTTCTTTTTAATAAAATTATTTGATGGAATCTGCAATCTTTAATAATTCTCTTTCACCAACATCTTTTGTACCAGAATAATCTAAGGCGTATTCCAATCCATCATTTTGCCAAGATAGCATTTTGGTATTTTGGAATTCTGTGTAATAGGCTTCGGTCCCATCTTCTAGGTTCACTTTCTCTTCCCAGTCAGAAACATTATTCCAGCCAATATCTGTAGTAATCCAAAGGACTAATTCTTCGTTTTTATTTTTATAAATAACCTTTACCTTTTCAAGGCTGACAATGCTTGCGTAACTTTCATCCGTGTCAAACGGTATTTGTTCAGGAGTTGAAATTTCAAAGGGAACGATATAACTGACAACCTTAGGGGACATTTGTAAATAGCTTAACAATGTTCCTGCAATAATGAATAAAACCATTATCCCGATTAAGGTCTGCATGATTTTCATTTTCACGCTTATTTGGTCTAAAATACTTTGTGAGGATTCCATGATTACCTCCTATAAAAAGCATGAAAGAGTAATTATTTGATAATATTGTATCGTTATTTTCCAATTTAGTTCCTGAAAATTCCTAATAAAAGTAAAGTTAACTTAGCATCTAGATTCAGATAATACCTTGACATCTTTAATTACCTCATCTAGGATGTAATTACGTTTTAAATTAGTTTCAGTTGAGATGAGTAGAGCTTAGTTAGAAGAGTTGAGGCGAGAACAATAGAGTATATTGGTTAAACTAGAATTGATATGGACCCTCTCCAATCAATCGTTTTTCCAAGTCCATTTAAATTTTCCTCAGCTCTATCTTCTTTCTGAAAAGGGAGTGTGATAGAGATGTCCTTTCCGATTATACAACAGAGGTTTATTCCACCTTGAAGTACATATATTTTTAAAATTCCTGAATACAACAGGCTTATTCAACGATCAATTTTTACTATTAGTAAAGTCATTTGGACTTAATTCGTGTTGCTTGATATGTGAATGATATTGCTGATGCTTTAGAAATAGCAGAGATACGATTTCGAATTAATTAGAAGAGTAGAGTGAGCCGAGGTTGTTGAGATTAGTAGAGAAGAGCTAGAGAAAATATATCCTTCCTCTTCTCCATCATTGGAGGAAATAGTATATGAGTATATTAACGCATGACCAGGACCGAATTGGTAACACCTCTTATACAACGAGTGGTGGAATCCATATATCTAGACAGAAGAAAGTACTCGAATATGAAAATGCGACGGATGGTATCTTAAAAGAAATTGATTATCGAAAAGGTGCACTGTTCTCCAGCCGGTATGAATATCCTGGCCGATACACTCGTTGGGATGTTGGATTTTATAACCCAATGATGGAATTCAGTGCGCAGGGTAGAACGTTTGTATTCGAGGCACAAAACGTAAGAGGTGAAATTTTATTATCATCGATTTATGGAGCATTGGAGAAACTGGATGAAATTAGTTCTGTAACACTTGAGGGTAATGTGCTGAGTGGTCGAGTGATAGACAATCATCAAGTATATGAAGAAGAAAAGCGCAGTATGCAACCTTCCATTTTCACGGTCATACGAGCGGTTAAAACTCTATTTGAATCTGATCAAGATGCGTTTCTTGGTTTATATGGGGCATTTGGGTATGACCTGCTTTTTCAGTTTGAACCGATCCCTTTGAAGCATGATCGTAGTAAAGAATCGAATGATCTCGTTTTGTTTATTCCTGATCAATTAATTGTTGTGGATCATGACCTAAAAGCAGCTTATCAGCTATCCTATGAGTTTGAAGTTCCGTCTACAGGGAAAGTGACAAATGGATTAAAGCGAAGTGGGACTTATCGCCAACCAACTTTTTCGAAGGAGAATCCCCCACAAACGTTTCAACCTGGATTGTATGCTGAAAAAGTCAACATTGCGAAGGATGCTTTCAAAAAAGGAGATTTGTTTGAAGTCGTTCCCTCTCATTCGATTTTTGAAAAGTGTGAGCAGCTCCCATCTGAGGTCTTCACACGATTACAGGACATTAATCCTAGTCCATATGGATTTATCATCAATCTCGGAAATGAGTACCTTGTTGGTTCTTCCCCTGAAATGTATGTACGGACAGAAGGAAGTCGAGTTGAAACATGTCCAATTTCAGGAACGATTAAACGAGGCGAAGATGCGATGGGAGATGCCGAACAAATACGAACGTTATTAAACTCGACAAAGGATGAAGATGAACTGACGATGTGTACCGATGTCGACCGTAATGACAAATCCCGAATTTGTGAGCCCGGTTCTGTGAAGGTGATTGGGAGGCGTCAAATTGAGCTATATTCCCATTTAATTCATACAGTAGACCATGTTGAAGGCCGAATTCGTCCAGAATTTGACGCGCTTGATGCCTTTTTGACTCACATGTGGGCTGTTACGATTACTGGGGCACCGAAAAAAGCGGCGATTCGCTGGATTGAAGATCATGAAGCATCACCGAGAGGGTGGTATGGCGGTGCTGTCGGGTGGTATGGCTTCAACGGGGATTTAAACACTGGATTAACGTTAAGAACGATGAACATCAAAAACGGTGTTGCTGAAATAAGAGCTGGCGCAACATTGTTATACGATTCGATTCCTGAAGCGGAGGAACAGGAGACATTAACGAAAGCAGCCGCATTAATCCAGGCTGTTCGAAAGCCAACTGACAATGATGGACCTTGTGATGAACAGGGGTATCGGGCAGGTGTAGGTAAAAAGGTTTTGCTCGTTGACCATGAGGATTCATTTGTCCATAGCTTAGCAGACTTTTTACGACAAACTGGAGCGGAAGTCCGAACATTAAGAGCCCATCTGGCAAGGGAGGAGATTAGGAAAGATCCTATTTATGACCTGATTGTTTTGTCACCTGGACCTGGAAGACCAGAGGATTTCAAAATTTCTGAAACGATTGAGATATGTTTGAGAAAGGATTTGCCGATCTTCGGAGTTTGTTTAGGTTTTCAAGGAATTATCGAGTATTTTGGCGGGAAGATTACTATATTGAAAACACCTCAGCATGGAAAACCAACAGTTGTACATGTGGACAATACGGATTCACTTTGGAAGGGAATACCGGACAAATTTCGAGCAAGTCTATACCATTCCTTATTTGCTGAATCGATTCCTAGAAGTCTTGATCTTGTAGGGGAGTCGGAACAAAATGTACCTATGGCAGTGCAACATCAACACTTACCAATTTTTGCAGTTCAATTTCATCCGGAATCAATTTTAACCAACGCTGACAAAATCGGTTTGAAAATAATTAATAATGTGATGGAACACGTACGTGTGAAGGTACCGTCTGAAAATTAATAATAAATAACCGTTGACACTATTTTTTTAGCGTGCTACAATCCATAATAATTTCACAAAACTAAATTAAATGATTTTTTAAACTCTTATCAAGAGAGGCAGAGGGACTGGCCCGATGATGCCCGGCAACCGTCAAACATTTGTTTGAAATGGTGCCAAATCCAACAAAGCGTAAAGCTTTGAGAGATGAGAGAGACAAATGTGTACATTTTGCCTCTCTGTAATCTCAGGGAGGCTTTTTTGATGGCTAAAAACAGGAATTTTTATGCGTTTTAACTTTAATTTGCGAGTAACAACTGGATCGTTTAAAGGGGGAATACCATGACCGAGCAACTATTTTATGAAAACGGAACTGTCAAAATCGGTGACATCAAGTTAGAATCTGGCACTACACTTCCCAGGGTCGAATTGGCTTTTGAACGGGCAGGACCAATTGATGCCCCGGTGATTCTTGTATGTCACGCCTTAACCGGTAACCAGTATACAGTCGGTAATGATGAACACCCAGGTTGGTGGAGTGGGCTAATTAACCAAGGAGGCTATATCGATACGACGAAGTATCAAGTCTTAACGTTTAATGTCCTAGGTGGATGCGATGGCTCAACTGGACCAACCTCCGAAAATCCAATTACCGGCGAACCTTATCAAGGACAATTTCCGTTCATCACAATAAAAGATATAGTCAATGCACAATTTCTAGCCTTACAAAAATTAAAAATTCATCATTTAAAAGCAGTCATTGGCGGTTCACTCGGTGGGATGCAGGTTCTCGAATGGGGGATCCAATATCCTCAGCTGATGGAGTTACTGTTCCCACTTGCTGTAACACCTCGACTTAGTGATTTCGGAATCGCATTTAACCATATTTCTCGGACTGCGATTCTGAACGACTCGAACTGGAACGATGGGAATTATGCAAAGGGTCTTGGTCCTGAAAACGGGTTGGCACTTGCGAGAATGATAGGAATGCTGACATATCGGACCGATCAATTGTTCAGTGAAAGGTTTCAACGTAAGGAGTTTCCGATAGGGCTCCAGCACCACCGAGATCCAGCATTCGAGATTGAATCTTATCTCAATTATCAAGGGGGAAAGTTAACACAACGCTTCGATGCAAACAGTTATTTGTACCTATTAAAAGCAATGGACCTTCACGATATTGGAAAAGGAAGGGGAGGGTGGCAGGAAGCTGTTCAACATATCCAAGCACCGATTGTTGCAATTGGTTTTAGTAATGATTTGATCTACACTCCAGAAATGCTTCAACAATTGGTCTTATCGTGTGGAAACCAAGTAGAGGCTAACTTTTTCGAGGTAGAAACGAAATTTGGTCATGACGGGTTTCTAGTTGAATTTGAGAAGTGGGGGTATATACTCCGGAACAAACTGAAACAAACGAACTTGGTAAAGAGCGGGATCAACGCTGAAAAGAAAGCCTTATGAGAACGAGTTAATAGGACAAAAGGCAGTGCTGAACGGTGAATAACGAGTTAAGTCATCAATTTTACTAAAAAAACAGAGGAGTGACGGTAATGAGTGAGAATAAGAATTTTCGTTTAGAAACAGTTGGTGTACATGGAGGGCTAGAGGCAGACCCTGCAACAGGAGCACGTTCACTTCCGATTTATCAGTCTAACGCTTACAAATTTGAAAATACTGATCATGCGGCGAATCTATTTGCCTTGAAAGAACAGGGTTATATTTATAGCAGAATTGGGAATCCAACTGTGAATGTAGTTGAAGAGCGGGTTGCCCAGCTGGAAGGTGGTATTGGAGCTCTTGGAGTCGCAAGTGGAATGGCAGCGATTTCCACCTCGATTCTGAATCTCGCTCATGCCGGTGACGAGATTGTTTCGGCTTCAACTTTATACGGGGGAACCTATAACCTTTTCGCAACAACACTGCCAAAGTACGGGATTAAAACGCACTTTGTCGATCCGGCCGATCCTGAGAATTTCCGTAACGCGATCACGCCAGAAACAAAGGCAATCTTTGCCGAAACAATCGGGAATCCAGGCTTGCATGTACTCGATATTGAAGCAGTCGCCAACATTGCTCACGAATTTGGCATTCCTTTGATCATCGATAACACATTTGCGACCCCTTATTTATGCAGACCTATTGAGCACGGCGCTGATATTGTTGTCCATTCGGCTACAAAGTGGCTAGGAGGAAATGGCACGACACTTGGCGGCTTAATTGTGGATGCAGGGAAATTTGATTGGAACTCACCGAAGTTTCCTGGGTTCACGGAGCCGGATCATAGTTATCATGGAATCGTTTATGCAGAAGCTTTACCTGAAACGGCATTTATAATCAAAGCACGCGTGCAACTATTAAGAGACACCGGCCCAGCATTAAGTGCAAATAGTGCATACCAAATTGCACTTGGGATTGAAACGTTACATGTTCGTATAAAAGAGCATGTGGCAAATACGAGAAAAATCGTTTCCTACTTAGAAAACCATCCAGGTGTAAGTTGGGTCTTATATCCGGAGCAAGTTGAACATCCATCTTATCATTTGGCAAAAAAATACTTACCTAAGGGTGCCGGATCGGTCGTAGTTTTTGGAATAAAAGGTGGTAGAGAATCCGGTGTTGCAGTGATTAACAATGTCAGTCTGTGGTCACATGTTGCGAATGTTGGAGATGCGAAAAGCTTAATCATTCATCCTGCGAGCACTACCCACCAGCAATTAAATGCAGATGAACTCGTAACTTCAGGAGTCACTGAAGATCTCATTCGTCTATCGATCGGAATTGAACATGTCGACGATCTTATTGACGATTTAGACCAAGCGATCAAGGTTGCAACAAGTCATAAAGTAGAACAGGTGAACTAAACAAAGTATTTAATTACAAACAGGAGGGGAAAAATGGGGAAAATCAAAGTGGCACTTCTGGGTTTCGGAACAGTTGGTAGCGGTGTATATGAAATCATCCAATCTTATCAAGAACGGTTAGACATTTTACTTGGTAAACGTGTTGAAGTTTCAGGTGTTTTAATACATGACGAGAAGAAAGAACGGAACATCAATCCGGAGATCTTAGTTACTTCAGACATCAATCAAATATTGGCGATACCGGATCTTGATGTGGTTATTGAAGCAATTGTTGGAGTTGAACCTGGTTATACGTACTTATCGAAAGCAATTGATAAGGGCTGTCATATCATTACTGCCAACAAAGAATTGTTTGCACATAAAGGTCGAGAGTTGAAACAAAGAGCATCGGAAAACAATGTGCGCGTTTCGTATGAAGCATCAGTCGCAGGTGGTATTCCAATAATTGGTACCCTTCGACAACTTCTGAAGGTCAATTCGGTGGTACAGATCGAAGCCATACTAAACGGAACTTCGAACTTCATTTTAAGTGATATCCGTAATACGCAATCTTCATTTCAGGATGCGCTTCAATCGGCACAGGACAAGGGATATGCAGAAGCAGACCCCTCCAATGACATTGACGGACATGACGCCTTTTATAAAATCGTGATTCTCTCTGAGTTGTTATTCGGCCAACAACCTGATTGGGAAAGCATCACTCGTAAAGGTATCCGGGACATAGCTTTAAATCATATCAGCCTCGCTGAATCATTCGGATTTAGGATTAAGCATGTCGCATCATTAACCTATAAGAATAAAAACTTAAAAGTCGAGGTGGGACCAAAAGTTGTTTCAGAAGACCATCCACTATATTCCGTTGAAGGGGTCGACAATGCTATCGCTCTAACAGGAAACCTGGTTGGTCAATTAAAGCTGCAAGGTCCAGGTGCAGGGAAGTTTCCAACGGCAAGTGCAATCATTGAAGATTTCGTAACTGTGATTAATGGAGAACAGCAATCGGATCCTTTAAAAGGAGGAACATTAACAAGCATTTCTGAAGATAGCACACAAACCTGGTTTGTCATCGGAAACTCAGATGACCCATTTGAAGGGGTTACGCTGTTTGAAGAATCAATTAGTGATCAAGGAAAACATGTTACTGCTCGTTTAATCAAAACAAACAGGTCAGAGCTTGAACGTTTAACGTTAAAAAACAGTGACCTTGTCGTCTATCCTGTCGCTAGCAGCTCATCTCTACCAATTAGGAAGGCTGTCGTAACTGCGTAACTTTGATTCTTTTAATAATAGTAAGCAAAAATTCACATGAACTTTACATTTAAACAAACCGAATAGGACTTATGCATTACTGGCGGAATTTATATATAGATATTCGAAATCAGGTTCATAAAAGAAGGTAGCCGAAAGTACGATGGTTACCTTCTTTTATGTGCTCTTTCTTTAAAATGAAGCAGGTAGAAGGTTACTATCTTTCTGTTTATTCGACAAAATTAAAACTAGATTAATAGTAGGTTAACAATTTCACCTTATGATTAGTTCTGTAGCCAGATATAAGGAGTGAATGAGATTGTCAACTAAGATGGATCGCAAGAAATTTCTTACATACGTAGGAACAGGAACAGTAGCCCTTGCTGCTGCCAGTACAGGTCTAAATGGAGTGGTAGAAAAGGTTCAAGCGAAAGGACATTTTCACAAGCCGAATAAGAAGAAGCCGAAAAACGGCCCACTTAAATTTAAGCCGATTGAACCTACAAGCAAAGACGACCTTGTGTTGCCAAAAGGATATCAATATAACGTAATCGCAGCATATGGTGATCCGATCAATCATAGAGGAGATTCGTTCGGTTTTAATAACGATTTTACACTTTACTTTCCAATTAATAACCAGCAAACACATAAACATAAAGGTGAAGAGGAACGCGGTCTTTTATGGGTGAACCATGAATATGTAGATGATCTCTTTGTGTTTGGTAGAAGATTGGAGAACCATAGTGCTTCCCAAATCCAAACGGTGCTGTATAACCAAGGTGGATCGATAATCGAAGTTGTAAAAGGAAAAAATGGTTGGCAGCTAGATACGACTTCTAAATTTGCTCGACGCGTTTCTGGACTAACTCCTATTCAACTTACAGGACCAGCTAAGAACTCTCATGCGATTGGGAGCGTTTCAATGGTTCAAGGGACGTTTGCCAACTGTTCTGGGGGTAAAACACTTTGGGACACACTGTTAACGTGCGAGGAAAACTTCGAAAATACAGCAGAGGTAGCAAATTTAAATGAGACCCATTACGGTTGGGTCGTTGAAGTGGATCCATTTGATGAACGTTTTGCGGTGCGAAAACATACAGCACTTGGACGCTTTAACCATGAGAATACGTGCATGGGATTAGCGAAGGATGGACGAGTTGTTGTCTACATGGGCGACGACAAGAAGGATGCATGCGTTTACAAGTTTATTAGTAAAGAAAAATACGACCCAAATGCCGGTAAAAAGAACGCAAACCTACTAGAAGAGGGAACGCTTTATGTTGCAAGCCTGAGTAAAGGTGCATGGCTACCGCTTACTGTTGAAGCAGTAAGAGATGCAGCCGGAGACGATAAGGAAATATTGAACAAGTTCCAAACACAAGCCGATGTAGTTGTGAATTGTCATGAAGCTTCTATATTGATTGGCGGAACTCCAACAGATCGCCCTGAAGACGTTGAAATAAGCCCGTTTGATGGATCAATCTTCATCGCACACACGAACAATGATCGTCATGGAAACATGCATGGTCATATTACTAGATTTTTTGAAAAAGATAACGACCATGGTTCCCTTGAATTCCAATTTGCAATCTTTGCAGCGGGTGGAATCCAAAGTGGGTTCAGTGCACCGGATAACCTTACATTTGATGAGGATGGAAACCTGTGGACCGTTACCGATATTTCCAGCAGTAAGTTGAACAATGGGATATGGGAACCGTTTGGCAACAACGGAATGTTTGCTATCCCGACTGCAGGTAAAGACGAAGGTGTTGCCTTTCAATTCGCCTCCGCACCAAGAGATGCAGAACTTACAGGTCCATCCTTTACACCAGATGAAACAACATTATTCTTATCCATCCAACATCCAGGTGAGGAAACAGAAAGTCTATCGAATCCAACGAGCATGTGGCCGCATCGCTCTGGAGATAAAATGCCACGACCAGGTGTCGTTGCTATTACAGGATTTTAAGGGAGGAGAATGACAAATGCCATTTAACATTGGAATTCCAGGGTTAATCTTGATTTTGATCATCGCACTTGTAATCTTTGGCCCAGCTAAACTGCCGGAAATCGGAAAAGCATTTGGGAACACGCTTAAGGAATTTAAAAATGCAACAAAGGATCTCGTATCCTCAGATGACAGCAGTCCAAAAGAAAAGAAACAATAATGAATTCGGGAGAAAAGAGGTTGCCCTCTTTTCTTCTTTTACACGTTAAGAAAGTATAAAAAATACTTTCTATAGTATAAACGCAACTACGGCGATCGCCTGCGCTAAGGCTTGGCGCTAGCCAAGTTTTCTATATAGAAGGGAGCTGAGCTAATGGATCAAGAGGCAGAATTGGTCGAACACCTTAGTGAGTTAAGAAAAAGGATCTTGATTGTCGGAGCAAGTTTTCTCTTGTTTTTCATACTCGGATTTGTGTTCGTTGATTATATTTATCAGTGGCTTGTAAGGGATCTTGATACAAAGCTCGCATTGTTAGGTCCAACCGATATTTTGTGGATTTACTTTAAAATTGCAGGTGTCGTTGCCATTGCGTTCACGATTCCAACAGCCGCTTATCAAACTTGGAAGTTTGTGTTACCTGCACTAGAAGAAAAGCAACGAAAGGCTACACTAATGCTTATTCCAGCATTGTTCCTATTATTTATACTTGGTGTTGGGTTCGGCTACGCAATTGTATTCCCAACTGTGCTTAGCTTTTTACAAGGATTATCGAACGAAGGCTTCCAGCTCTTTTATACATCAGAAAAATATTTCAATTTCTTATTTCAGATGACTGTTCCATTTGGCATATTGTTTGAAATGCCAGTCGTAGTTCTTTTCCTGACTGCACTAGGAATATTAAATCCAGCTAGACTTAAAAGATCGAGGAAGGTTTGTTACTTTGTTTTTACAATACTAGCAGTTGTATTAACACCGCCAGACTTTCTATCGGATATACTAGTACTTGTATGTTTAGTGGTTCTATTTGAATTCAGCATCATTCTCTCTGCCTTTGTTTATCGCAAAAAAATTGCAAAGGAACAAGATGTGAGTGTGTACTGACAAATTGGAGTGGAAACTTTTCTCCACTCCAATTTCTATAATTAGGGAATAGAAATATAAATGTCTATTTGAGCGTTTTGGGGGTCAACTGCTCGTTCATCATAAAGTTCAAAATCTAATTTGAATGCACGCTCATTCGTTTTGGACCATTCCCAAATATGCTGCCACGCTTCCATGATTACTTCTGGTATTGAACCTTTTCTCGTTGTGAAAACGATGTAGTCTGTTCCATCAACTTCAAACTCCGGTTAGAATTCCTTTTTTGATAACGGCAAAAATAGTTTAATACCACGCTTGTTAACCGGTAACAGTTTCATGTCAGCAATTAAGTGACTTGCATAGCCTATGAAACAGCTAACAAAGACTCCATCGATTCCCAAAAAGTTTTCAAATTGATACGCAATGATCACAAAAAAGGCGGTTCCGACAATAGAATGTGTATAACTTCGGTGCGGGACTAGTGAGGCAATCAGAATATAGACTCCCAATAAAAATAACCAGTTTTCCGATAACGTTAATCCACCAGCTAGAACACCGATTCCAGATAGTGATAACATCAGCCGCCGTGTTATAAAGGAAGATCCTACAATAAGGACTAAGCCGATTGCTACACCGTACCATTTTTCCGCTGCGTCTCTGTCTATCAAACTATAGATGATTGCCAAAACACCAACGAGTTGAGCAAGTGTACGGATGAGCTTGTGTGAAAATGTAATTGTGTTGCTCAGCTTTCCGTCAATATCCATATCAGGCAGTAAACCCGCTACTCCACCGCAACCAATTAAAATAGCAGTGGTAGTTGGGTCTGTCTGAAAGGTGTTCGATGTGATTAATCCCGCTGTTGCTCCAATTGCCATATGTGCTGTGCCGTTCAATTTTATCACCTTTCTTTTTAAAACTTATGTCTTCAACATCTCCTCAAAGAGTTTACCATTCTTTCAAATCTGCTGACTATCCAAATGAGGGAATTCTTTTTTATAATAAGGTTAGACAAGTCAAATATTAAGGGAGTTTCATAATGTACTTCTACTTAACAATTGCAGTGATAGTCGTAGGACTCATTTCGTTAATTGGAACAATATTGGTAGGGAGAAAAGTAGATAAAGAGGCAAAGGAATATAAATTGGTAAAGGATAAAACTCAGGCAGAATTAAAACGCTCCCAGGATTATGAAAAGAGCTCAGTTAAAAAGAATCTCCGTGTACTAACTATCATTTATGCTTTAACCTTTTTAATGAGCATTATTGCAGTGACATACTATATCGTTAATAGATGAAAAGAAAGGGAGTCAGGCTACGTGCTGCCCGACTCCTGGATGAAACGATTACTTATTTAGGTGAAAAAATCATCTGACTTCATTCCTTATTTTTTGTTCAGTAATCAAATTGCTTTTCGACTCGTTAATCGTTTTCCTCTGGATTCTTTCATTTGGATGGAGAGGCGTACTAACAATACTCCAATCAGGGCAAATAAGACATAAAGGACACCCATTCCAATTCCACCGATTGCTTCACCAACAATGATTCCTAATGCACCGAACATTTTTCCGATTTGAAAAACCAATCCGTTAAATGCCATATAAGCTCCGCGCTGCGAATCGTCAACGATATCTGCAAGAATTGACTGTCGAGTAGGGACATACATCAGTTCTCCAGCAGAAAGTATGATGACGGAAATCAATAAGGTTACGAAATCATTGGAAAATGCGAAAATTCCATAGCCTACACCAAATAGGATAAATCCTGCATACATGACAGGTTGTTCAGGTTTGTTCCGAATCCATTTTGCTGCAATGCCTGTGAATAAGACAATAATGATTGTGTTGACTACTGTTAAGAGACTTAACAACTTAACTCCATCAATCATCAATTCAGTATTCCATAGTAAAGAAAATGTGTGAGGGATGATTTCTTGTTCAAGCCTTACTGCAATATAATTGTTTCGCTGAAATTCAATGGCTAAAATAGCGATGCCTCCAAGTGTAAATAAAACGAAAGGCCAATCTTGTATAACCGTTTTATAGCTTTGTAAAATTGGTTTCAATCCGTATGGTTTTGTTGATCTTTCTTGTGGTTCTGGTGTAAACGTTTCTTGAATTAAGGTAGCAGTCATCCAAAGTGTAATGACTGACATGATTAATAGGGCGATCAACAATTCAAAGAAATGGGTTTTATATAACCAACCACCGATGATTAATCCAAGCATGATCGACATATTGACTGCCCAGTAATTGATTGCATACATGAATGCACGTGTATCCTTCGTACTGACATCGATTAACATTGCTTCAGAAGCAGGACCAATAAACCCGGAAGCGATACCGATGATCACTAACATGGAAAAGGTTGCCCATGGTGAAGTGAACCATGGTGAATTTGCAACTAGCATCCCAGCAAAAGCGATGACCTTCATCCATTCCCCTATGACCATCATCCGCTTTCGTCCCACAATATCTGCAAGATAGCCTCCATACAGTCCAGATGAGAACTGAACAACTACGCTAAACATTAGTAAGACACCAGCCCACACTGCACTTAAAGCATTTGTAAAATAAATCGCCATGAATGGAAAAATCATAGAACCGATAATTCGGCTTAAAAACGACGTATAAATCCTAATCCGTATGTTCGGGTGTAATTCTCTAAACATTCTCTCTCACTCCCTTTACATTATTTTGCATTTTCTAAAAGGGGTTTAAAAGGGTATAATACGATTAAAAATGTCCCCTTTTATTATGTGGTTCAAAAAATGATTGAACATCAGCAATCGAGAGGTGAGAGTAATGAAAGATTTATCATACTATCAGTTGCGTGCCCATTTATACCCAAGAGAGCATGAAAAGCAGGTTGAAATGAAGTTAAGCGAGCTCGAACAAATTTGGTTTTGCACAGTGAAAAATGTAAAAAGAAAATTGAGAAAGTATGAAGAGCAAGGATATTATACATATCAACCAGGAAGGGGGAGAGGGCACTCGTCTAAGCTGTTCTTTACACGGGGATTCCAACAGGAAGTCGAGGACGCAGTTTCCGATTATGTACGAGATGAGCAGATGGAATCCTTGATGCAGCTATTACAGTTACCGATCCCAAAGTCCTGGATTGCGAATGTTTCAGAAGACGTCCAGGCGTTGTTTGGTTTGCAATCTCCAAATAGTTCTAAGGATGTGTTACGTTCAATTATTACACGTCCGTTGACTACGCTTGATCCAGCAATAGCATCCATTACCTTTGAAAGTTATCTTGTTCACCAATTAGGTGATTCTCTAGTCCGCTACGATAAAAAGGAGGATAAGATTAAGCCGCACCTTGCTCATCATTGGCTTGTGGAGAATAATTTCAGAACATGGACGTTTTATCTAAGGAAAGGAGTTCGCTTTCATCATCAGAGGGTGTTATCAAGTGAGGATATTCGATTTTCATTTCAACGGTTTCAACAAACCTCACCACATAAATGGCTTGTAAAAGATATCAAAAGAATCGAATGCCCATCTTCTACTGTGATTCGTTTTCACTTGAAAAAATCGAATTCATTATTTATTCGATACGTAAGTTCCAATTATCTTGCAGTCTTACCCGCAGATGTGCCGTTTGATGAAGAGCAGTGGATTGGAACGGGTCCTTTTAAGTTGAAAGAACGATCTGATCGAAAGATAGTCTTGGAAGCTTTTGATCAATACTTTCTAGAGCGACCGCTCCTTGATGATATTGAATTTTGGCATGTTCCATTTGATCAAGTACAGAAGGCTACTTTTCAAGTTGGCGGGAAAGAAGACAGTGAAATCGTTCAGGAAAAAGAGGAGATAGAAGTTGGCTTCCGTTTTCTTGCTTTCAATTTCCATCGGCATTCGATTGTCCATCATCCATCATTTAGAGAAGCCATTTTTCACATATTGGATATCCGAAAGATGAGTCGAGAATTAGGAAGAGAACCAATCCATGAAGCAACCAGTTATTTTCCGTGGAAATCAATGTCACAAAAGAAGGATGCTGGACGGATTAATGATTTGTTACAGGAATCAGGTTATGAAGGGGAGACGTTAACACTTTACTCATTGGATTATCCTAATGCGATGGAAGAAGCCGAATGGTTTATTAAGAAGGCGAGATTATATGGAATTTCATTTGATTACAAAAGTTATTCCATTAAAGATTTCTATTCAGATATAGTTGATAAAAATGCAGATTTACTATTTTCGGGGGAAGTAGCATCTACGGATCTACATCTATCCTTTTTAGGAGCATTCAAAAGTGAGGCCTTAATATTTAGGAGATTTCTAAAATGTACAGATCTTGAACAAATCGAGAAATATTTGGATGCAATGGAAAAGGAGGAAAACTATAGCGGAAGAGATAAATGGATTGATACGATTGAAGAATATATACGTCGTAACAACCTGTTCCTATTTATGTATCATCCCGTGAAACGACGATCCTTCCACCCGATGATAAAGGACATTCGATTTGAATCCTTTGGGCATGTTGACTTGAGGAAACTATGGATTCATCCGTAGATGATGAGATAAATAGCAGCTCGAAAATCTAAAATTTGTTTGATAAAAGTTACCTCACAATACTTGGTGTTCAGGCTCCGCGTAAATTACTTTTTATCGGAAAAATATCTCATTCCGCGGAAAACTACCTCATTACGGTCACTTTTTTGGTGAAGATATTCCCCCATATATGGTTTAAAGAAGGCTCTTAAGCTTAAAAACGATGATTAGGTCTGAATACCCGTACTTTCTCATTAAGTTGTGGATGAATTTGGTGAGCCTCTGCTTCGTTTGTTAGATAATTTACGCCACGTTTATCACCGAGTATTTTGTCTAGCTTGATTAACATTTCTTCAAATTGTTCATCATTCATTTGTCCTGATGAGTGCATGAAACATGCATATGCATACGCTAGAGCAGTTGTATCGACATTAACATGTACGTCCACTTCTGAATTACCGCCATAATTTACTGCAGCATTTTTATCCAATTGAAAACCTCCATATCTAGAATTTAAATGAGGATGATCCCATGTGAGATCATCTTCATTTGTTTAATAGTGAACCATGGGTCAGTTGTAGTATCTCAATACTTTGAATTCTAGAATGACCTTACATACTACCAAGAAGTAAACCAGCCATCGTCGTAGTCTTTCTTTTTGCAACAGCAGTAGTCACAGTGGCAATCACAGTCTTTCTTCTTCTTTTTCCAGCTGCAATCACAGTCTTTTTTCTTGTGGTCGTAATCATAGTCATAACTGTATTTCTTTTTCTTTTCATGATAGTAACTATAGTTATAATCATCTTTCTTTTTCCAAGAACATTTGTCACAATCACGATCTTTTTCCTTTTTACAGGAGCACTTGTCACAGTCATGATCTTTTTTCTTTTCTCTGGAGCATTTATCGCAGTCATGATCATCTTTCTTTTTCTTATCGCAACCGCAATCATAATCTTTCTTACCTGAGCTTTTATCGCAATCATGGTGATGATGCTTCTTTTTCTTATGGTGTTTCGGACCCATCTAAAGTCACCCCCTTTTTAAGGTGATAGTTATATATATGCTTGTACATTGTTATGGTGTGGACAAGTAGAGTAGGAGATTGGTGGAAAAATGATAGAAGTCAATAAAAGTATGATTCCTATTGTGAAAACATGGAAACTATTGTATTGTTTATAGAAATCTTTGTTAAACGATTCATTGGAGAGATCAACAAGTCCAGTTTAAGGGTCAGATTAATGAAAAGTTGTTAACTGAAAGGGTGATTGATATTGATATATCCAGAACCATTATTTAAAGGTGACACTATTGGTATTGTGGCAACATCTTCAGGAGTAACGGGTGTTTTTCAAAAAAAGCTGGACAATGCGATTAGGCAAGTTGAGTCATTGGGCTATAAATGTTTGGAAACCCCCTCTGTTCGATCCAACATAAAATTAACCAGTACTTCTCGAAAACAAAGAGCTGAAGAGTTTTTAAATTTATATAAAAATGATGAAGTAAAGGCGATCATTCCACCATGGGGAGGACAGTTCTTAATGGATATTCTCCCATACCTTAATTTTGAAGAGTTGGGTAACGTTAAACCTAAGTGGATATTAGGCTTTTCAGATACGAGTACGTTGCTGTTACCTTTAACTTTAAAGACAAATACCGCTACTGCTCACGGTCCTAATTTTATGGATTTTGGAAATACACCTATTGAGGCTTCTGTTCTGCAAGCCCTACAAGGATTAGCAACGAAATCAGGTACCCATTTCCATCAAACAAACATGGAATTCTATCAAAAGGAATGGTTAAAGGTAACTGATACGTCCTTTCCTCCATATAATTTAACTGAAAAAGTAGATTGGAAATCGCTTTCGAAAGAAGAGAATGAATCTTTATTTACTGGTAGATTGTTAGGCGGGTGTTTGGATACAATTTGTAAATTAGTTGGAACTCCCTTTGCACCAGTTACTGAATTTATTGAACAATATAAAGAGGACGGATTCATTTGGTACTTTGAAAGCTGTGATATGAATGCCACTGATTTATACCGAACACTCTGGCAGATGAGAATGAATGGATGGTTCGAATATTGTAATGGATTCTTATTTGGAAGGTTAGAAGGTTATGAGGATGTAGGGGGCTTTACCTTAATCGATGCGTTCAAAAAGCCACTCGATGACTTGGCTGTCCCTATTCTATATGATGTAGATTTAGGACACATTCCACCGCAGCTGACATTCATTAATGGTTCATTCGCAGAGGTTTCCTATAAAAAAGGGGGAGGACAGATCATACAAACTTTTAAATGATACAAAAAGAAGGAGCCACGGAAAATGCTCCTTCTTTTCATAATAAGGTAAGAATGAATAAAAAGTTTTCTTTATTAGATTTCTGCCGGTTCTTCCGGTACTTTTACATAGTCGATATCGAAACCTAAATCATTGAGCATTTCATGATCCTTCGTACTTTCTTGACCTGCTGTTGTTAGATAGTCTCCGACAAAGATAGAGTTAGCTGCATATAATCCGAGTGGTTGTAAACTCTTCAAATTTACTTCTCTCCCACCCGAAATTCGAATTTCTTTTGTCGGATTGATATAACGGAACAAGGCTAAGACTTTTAAACAATAGCGAGGATCTAATTCATGTGTTCCCTCAAGAGGTGTTCCGTCAATTGCATGTAAAAAATTCACCGGTATTGAATCTGCATCAAGTGCCTTTAAGCTTCGAGCCATATCGACAACTTCTTCTTTCGTTTCCTTCATTCCAACGATGACACCTGAGCATGGAGAAATTCCAGCATCCTTAGCCATGTTGACTGTGGAAACGCGATCTTCGTATGTATGTGAGGTCGTAATGTTGTCATGGTTCGACTTTGACGTATTTAAATTATGATTATAGCGATCGACACCAGCTTCTTTCAATCGGGTCGCTTGTTCTGGCTTTAAGATCCCAAGGCAAGCACAAATTTTCAAGTCGTAATTTTGTTTGATTTCCTCAACCGCTGATACAACCGTATCAACATCTCGATTCGTGGGACCTCTTCCACTTGCTACAATACAGTAAGTTCCAACATTTAATTTATGAGCTTGTTCGGCACCTTTCATCAATGTATCTTTATCGACCATTTTGTAAGATTCGATCGGTGCTTTCGATATGATTGATTGTGAACAGTAACCGCAGTTTTCTGGGCATAATCCAGATTTTGCATTCATGATCATATTGAGCTTTACACTGTTTCCATAATACGTTTTTCGGATTTGATACGCACCATGAAGTAGAAGAAGAAGTTCCTCATCAGGTGCATTTAAGATGGACAGAGCCTCATGATCCGTAAGCTCGTATCCAGCAATCACTTTTTCTGCAAGTTCATTCCACTTTGTAGTCATTCGATCACTCCTCTTATGTAATATAACTTCTAATCACACTACTGACTTGTTATCCAGTGTACTTGAAGTTCTTCTTAAACTTCGAACTACTCGTGGGGCGATCAGTCCTGCACATATAGAGAGGATGATGTCCTTTGGTAGTGGAGCTAACATCCATGCCCAAGCCATTCCGTAACTGAATCCTTCAGGTGCTTCAACCCAGACATTCATTGCCATGTACATCCAATTCGTTCCTGCTATGTAGTTAATCGCCATACCGAATAATGCAGCAACTAGGAACATTTTCTTGCTGGACCTCGACTCGATGATTTTTCCACAAACATACGCAACAAGAATAAATGATAATATAAAGCCAAATGTAGGTTTAAATGTGTACCCTAATCCACCTGAAAATTGTGCAAAAACAGGCGCTCCAGCTAAACCAATAAACATATATACGGTCATTGATATCGCTCCGAGACGACTTCCAAGAATAAGTCCTGCCAACACACTAAAAAACGTCTGTAATGTAATCGGTACACTACCAATTACGAGTAAAGAAGTGAGGTTTGCACCAATAGCCATGAGCGCAGCAAAAACGGCGGCAAGTGTAATGTCAATTGCTTTCAACTTCAAATTGGTTAACCTCCAATCCTTGTCGTCTATAAAAAGAATATCGAAAACTATGAATATATGTCAACTTTAAATTAATTTGGGTTAACTAAAAGGTAACGACAAACAATTATTGTGAAAAGCAAATCAATTTCAAAATCCTGTTCAAATTTATGTTAAAATTTGAACAGGATATCTTGTGGAAGGGACGTGTCATCATGGATAAGCAGTACATTATGGGGTTATTGCAAAAAGAGCTTGTTGTAGCCGTTGGTTGCACCGAACCTGTTGCGATCGCACTGGCAGCTGCAACTGCAAAAAGTTATTTGAAGGAAGACATTCAAAAGGTTGAAGTGTTTGCGAGTGGAAATGTAATCAAAAATGCTAAGTCTGTTGGTATACCGGGGACAAAATCGACAGGGTTAGATTTTGCTGCGGCTCTCGGGATTGTTGCAGGGGATCCAACCAAGCAGCTTGAAGTTTTGGCGAATGCGAAACAAAAAGACGAGGAGAATGCATTACGCCTCATTTCGGAAAAAGAAGTGGCAGTTCACCTTGCGCAAACAAGCATCAAGCTATACATCGAAATTAAGCTCCAAAGTGAAAACGAATCTTCTAGAGTGGTAATCTCTAACGACCACACAAATATAAGTTTAATTGAGGTTAATAATCATTGTGTTCATGAACAAAACCAGGTTGAGAAAACAGATAATGATTCAGATACAACACTTGAAAAGCACCTTACAATTGATGCGATTTATGACTTCGTAAAAGAGGTCGATGTCAGCAAATTGGCCCTTGTTCAGAAAAGTATTGACTTGAATCTAGCCATTGGAGAGGAAGGGCTAAAGGGCAATGTCGGCCTCAATGTTGGGAAAACCATTCAAGAAAATGTAAAAAAAGGGATTCTTTCTGATGATCTTGTCAGTTATGCAATGTCCCTTGCCTCAGCAGGGTCAGATGCAAGGATGGCTGGCTCACTCAGTCCAGTAATGGCGAATTCGGGTAGTGGAAATCAAGGAATCGCGGTTACATTGCCAGTTGTGGCAGTCGGTCTAAAGCTTGGTGTTGATAACGAGAAAATGCTGCGTGCGGTAGCGCTGAGCCACCTCATAACCATTCACATCAAAGAAAAGTTCGGTCGGCTTTCTGCATTGTGTGGGGTTACTGCTGCAGGAATGGGCGCAAGTGGTGCAATTACCTATCTTCTTGACGGGGATGTATCACAAATAAAGGCGGCAGTTCAAAATACGATTGGTAATGTATCAGGAATGATTTGTGATGGAGCTAAGGCAGGATGTGCGATGAAGGTTTCGACATGTACGAATGCTGCAGTGCAATCCGCCATCCTTGCATTGAACAACCAAGAGATCCAGTCTACTGATGGCTTCATTCATGATGATGTTGAGAAAAGTATAGAGAACTTTTGCAGACTTGGAAACGAAGGTACCAAGGAAACCGATAAGCTTGTTCTAAAAATGATGCTTGAAAAATAAGCGGTGATGAGCGGCTGTCTCAATAGTTCGCAACAAACTTTTTTGAGTCAGCGGCTTTTTAGGTTAGATGGTTCCAGTCCTTATTAAGAAGAAAAAGTCTTTTCACTAAACTGGGTGGTGACGTTTTATGGCAAAAACCATCTCCGAGGCATATATCTGAGTTCCGCGGCAAAATCCACTTTATCGCGGCAAGTTACCTGGGTTCCGCGGCAAAACCCATTTTATCGCGGCAAATCACCTCGGTTCCGCGGCAAACTACCTTTTCGCGGCTACGTTTTTTGGTGAAGGAGCGGAAAAAAATGATTTATACGGTTTTAGGGAGGCTTTACAGTGCTTTGTAATTGTTTCATAAAATATGGACCAATCAACTTGGGGGATGATTGCAAAATAGAGAAGTCAGGCACCCGAAATACAACATTTTAATGTTATTAAACCTAGATATTGCAAAAAACAACGTTAGTCGTATAATTCGGATACTTTTGAGTCTACCTCTTTTGATCGGCAATCACCCCGAGTTTTATTTAAGTTTAACTCTTTTGCATAATGCAATGTCAGTACGCTCAACGGGACCATTTATCGAATGTTTTCATTTCGAGACTATTCAATTGCTGTACCAGGTGATCGGCGTTATCTTCGATGACTGTTTGTTCGAGGTGTTCTTTTCGTACAAATCCTTCCTGGTGCATATGATGCAGCAGTTCAAATAAAGGATCGTAATAATGTTCGATATTAAACAACCCGAGAGGTTTAGTGTGATAGCCTAATTGATTCCATGTCATTACCTCAAACATTTCTTCCATTGTTCCAATTCCACCGGGTAGAGCAATAAAGGCATCAGCCAATTCATACATTTTGGATTTGCGTTCATGCATCGTATCAACGACAATCAGATCAGTTAACTCTAAATGCTCAACACTGTCATTAATTTTATGAGGGATTATTCCGGTTGCTTTCCCATTATTACTCATTACGGCATGTGCTAGTTCTCCCATTAATCCGGAATTACCACCGCCATACACGAGTTCGATCTGATTTTTCGCAAGTAATGTTCCAAGTTCTTTAACGTTCTTTTTATAGGCATCATTCACTCCGAAACTGGAGCCGCAAAAGACACAAATTCGCTGGAACTTTTTCATAAAAAGCCTCCCTGTTCTGTTCTATATTTTAAGTGAGAGAATTTACATATAGTTGAAAGAGATTGTTTAAAAAGTCCGGTAAAAATAGCTGACGAATATTAACCGACTTTTCGAATGATTTCCTTAAACGGTTCGCTCTCGGAATCTTTTAAGTGAATCGAGATTTCAAATGTACCGTCTTCAAAGAAAAATGGCAATCGACGTTTAAACCAAGACTGCATTGGGAGTTCAAATGCTTCATCCAATGTCACCCAGCGCAATTCACCTTCTGGAGGATTTTCTAATAACTTACCGCTGAATGTAGTTGTTATATAATTGAACACCATATAGCGGTAATTATCATCCTTCAGTATGTATTCATCGACACCTTTATAGCTCAAATCCTCTGGTTTAACCACAATTCCGGTCTCTTCATAAAGCTCCCGTACAGCACCTTCTGAAAAGCTTTCACCAAATTCAATTTTACCACCAGGACCCAAATAGCCTGGAAATCCATTTTCTTTTGGGCGATTTAAGAGTAGAATTTGTTCTTTGTCTGTATCATAGACGATGACCATTGTTAAGATGGAAGCTTGTATCTTTTTCAAATCGTTTCCCTCCTTGGTTTCTATTTTACACGTTAAGAAAGAATAAAAATACTTTCTATAGTATAAGGGCAACTAAGGCTCAGCCTGCGCCAAAGGCTTGGCTTTGCCAAGTTTTCTTTAACGTAAATCTACATTTCGGTTGCACATCCCAATTAAATCTTTTCTAAAGAATTCTTTTCGAGGCTGAAGTATATCAAACTTAAGGATGATTTGCTATAGTAAGAATGTGTACACTTTTTAAATGGAGGAATCAGAGCATGCAACTATTAAACGAAATTCTGAACTTTAATAACACTTTTGTTGAGGAAAAGAGTTATGAGGTATATCAAACAACAAAATTCCCAGATAAGAGGATGGTTGTCGTATCTTGTATGGATACACGGTTGGTAGAATTATTGCCTAGAGCGATGAACCTGCGCAATGGCGATTTTAAATTAATTAAAAATGCTGGGGCAGTCATTTCTCACCCGTTCGGAAGTGTGATGAGAAGTATTTTGGTTGCCGTGTATGAATTGCAGGCAGATGAAGTTTTCGTTATTGGACACTACCAATGTGGAATGAGCAATGTAGATCCAATAAGATTAATTGATAAGTTCAAGGAAAGAGGAATCTCTGAAGACACGATTGATACGATAAAATACTCAGGTATCCAAATCGAAAAGTGGTTAGAAGGCTTTGACAGTGTGGAGGAGAGTGTGCAAAACAGTGTGGATGTCGTTCGACGGCACCCATTAATGCCAGCAGATGTCCCTGTTCATGGTCTCGTTATTTCACCAGAAACCGGTAAACTTGACCTCGTAAAGGACGGATATGAAGAAAAGTAGATGAGTATGAAAGGGGCACCAATTGTGAAATGTTCCGATTAAGTCTTTCTATTTGAAAAGGGATGATCTGACGGAACGATTGATAAACTATTTCAAATACGTTTAGGAGACTGATTCGTACGTGGAGTCAGTCTCTTTTTACACGTTAAGAAAGTATAAAAATATTTTCTATAGTATAAGCGCAACTAAAGCTCAGCCGGCGCCAAAGGCTTGGCTTTGCCAAGTTTTCTTTACACGTTAAGAAAGTATAGAGCGTCCGAGCATAGGTGATATTCCATAATGGGTGGGAACCCCATCAGGTAAGAACTAGCCATTCACCTGTAGCGAGTCTTGGAGGGTTGGAGGTAACTCCTATCTTTAAGCGTAGACAGCAAGACAGTGGGCCGAAAACCAAATGGCTGAAGGGATGGAGCCCCGAAAACT
>NZ_JANHJQ010000079.1 GCF_024609785.1 Pseudalkalibacillus decolorationis | reverse complement strand
CGACTGATCGGATTCGGTCCCCATGTTTACTTTTGAATCGTTCCCAGTGTCCATGATGATCAAAGAAAATTTGTCTAAGAATATTCGTCTCCATACACACAAACTACCACAGCGAAATGCTCTGTGGTAGCCCCGAATTTTATACTTTCTTATCTTTTAAAGAAAACTTGGCAAAGCCAAGCCTTGGCGCAGGCTGAGCCCTAGCTGCACTTATACTTAGGACTTAAACTTTTCCTCAACGTCGATTTACTTCCAGCTGAAAAGTGTCGAGTAGGAGGGAGCCTTTCCATTATGGATTGTGCTCCGCCCCCCTCACAGAACCGTGCGAGCGGTACTCCCGCACACGGCTCTTCTCCATCATCATTTACAGAATATAGCTTAATTCGCTTCTAAGATCGTATATGTTCACTTTTACTCGTAGCTTCGACAATGGATATTTTCTAAGAAATAGATTGAACTTATCCCAATCAAATGATTTCTTTT
>NZ_JANHJQ010000078.1 GCF_024609785.1 Pseudalkalibacillus decolorationis | reverse complement strand
CTAGTGCCAAGGCATTCACCGTGCGCCCTTTCTAACTTAACCATTTGAACAATCTATTAGCTTCGGATCTCTTTGTCAGCTTTGTTCGTCCGGTACTCACGTAGGTCAATCTACGCTCCGTTCCTCCCGAACTTTGCTTCCGCGATCTCCTCGCTCCTAGCTTGCCAAATCATTCACGGTAGCATTTAGCTATTCGTGAACGAATGTTCATTGATGCGGATGCATCAACGTTTAACGCATAGTTTCGATGTCTTGTTTTCAAGAATTTTCGTTATCTAGTTTTCAAGGAACGTGTTTTCTCCGACTTGTCGGAGAACGTTTGAATGAGAAAAAGCTCATTCAAAACTGAACAAAAGCGCAAGTGTGATTTGCTCCAAAGAGCGGTAATGTCCTAAAAGGACTCCTTAGAAAGGAGGTGATCCAGCCGCACCTTCCGATACGGCTACCTTGTTACGACTTCACCCCAATCATCTGTCCCACCTTCGGCGGCTGGTTCCAAAAGGTTACCCCACCGACTTCGGGTGTTACAAACTCTCGTGGTGTGACGGGCGGTGTGTACAAGGCCCGGGA
>NZ_JANHJQ010000077.1 GCF_024609785.1 Pseudalkalibacillus decolorationis | reverse complement strand
TTTTACCTTATAGCAAACGTTTTGGATGACAGTCCTTGTTTCAACGTTCCCTGCTTCCCAAGTACCTTATAACGTAGCTATCCATTCTAGACTTAGGTGCTTCCTTTAAGCCTGCGAGCTTGATACCGCCATTGTTCGGTATAGCGTATTTCAGAGGGCGCAGTTTTACTCTACACCACTCGGACATAGCATTACACTATGTTCTAACTTTAGACCCTTACATTCGGAAGTTCGTCAGTTCCTTTCGAGTGGAACATTCTCACCTTATCTAGTTTTTCAGCCATGCGGCATATCAGTTAGCATACCTTTTCCAATGGAATGGCTCTAGCCTTCCTTCTGCCGACTCTACCTGTGCTTCGAACCCCATGAACTGTCATTCATGACGCACGCAGGAGTATTGATGAGGTCGTTTCAGAAAACATGGTTTCATCATTCCGACCTTCCGATATAAAGTTGGAATCTATCAAACGAATTCCCTGCATTTCACGCTACAAAGCGCTTATAGCAGAACTTGTCGCGCGCACCCGTTAGTTTACAGATTTTATTTAAATTCTGCCATCGTCAAATCAAAATTCACTCCCA
>NZ_JANHJQ010000076.1 GCF_024609785.1 Pseudalkalibacillus decolorationis | reverse complement strand
TCTCAGTTCGGATTGCAGGCTGCAACTCGCCTGCATGAAGCCGGAATTGCTAGTAATCGCGGATCAGCATGCCGCGGTGAATACGTTCCCGGGCCTTGTACACACCGCCCGTCACACCACGAGAGTTTGTAACACCCGAAGTCGGTGGGGTAACCTAAGAGTTTGCGGAGCAACTCGCTTCGTAAGCGTTGACCTAGGAACCAGCCGCCGAAGGTGGGACAGATGATTGGGGTGAAGTCGTAACAAGGTAGCCGTATCGGAAGGTGCGGCTGGATCACCTCCTTTCTAAGGAGTCCTTTTAGGACATTACCGCTCTTCGGAGCAAATCACGCTTAGGTTTTTGTTCAGTTTTGAATGAGCTTTTTCTCATTCAAACGTTCTCCGACAAGTCGGAGAAAACACGTTCCTTGAAAACTAGATAACGAAAATTCTTGAAAAACAAGACATCGAAACTATGCGTTAATGTGATGCTTCGGCATCATGAAGAACCATCATTAACCATTAGTTCACGAGAAGCAAGAAGTTCGAGGACGTGAAGTTTCCGAGGACCGGAGTTTAGTTCAGCTAAATGAGGACCGGAGGAACAAAACGGACGACGAAATT
>NZ_JANHJQ010000075.1 GCF_024609785.1 Pseudalkalibacillus decolorationis | reverse complement strand
TGGTGCATACGCCCTTGTACAGCTTGGAGATCTTTCATTAGATGATGATAAAGATTCATTCCTTCTCGAAGGTCTGCATAGATTCCTTCCGGCAAATTAGGCTCTGAATAGCGCCCTTCTTCTACTAGCCTTGCGATCACCCTGGCATCCTTTACATCGTTCTTTGTCGGTGAATTATCATCTAGCTCTTTCGACTTTTTGACATGGCCTGGATTGACAACCACTGCCTTTATCGACTTTCCCTTCAACCAGTAGGCGAGAGGGAGCCAATAATGACCGGTTGGCTCCATCCCAATGATGACCTCTGATTTTGCTTGTTTGTCTTTTAACCCCTCGATCCAAATACATAGTCGGGTAAAGCCTTCGATGGAGTTTTCAAACGTGAATGCTTTGCCAAACTGAACGCCTCGAAAATCTTGTGCACGTGCGACATGCTTGTGCTTAGCGATATCCACCCCAATAATCACGGTTTGTTCTGTCAGTTGTAAGATTTTTTGATTTTGTTTATAATTCATGTATGTCCTCCTTGGTTTTAGTTAAGGGTCCGTTTTATCGCTGATTAGCTTTCCGGACACCTCGTATCATACCAAGGGGACTTTTTTTGTACAAACCTCATTTTGCTTTATTACAGGAATGCTTTCTTAACGT
>NZ_JANHJQ010000074.1 GCF_024609785.1 Pseudalkalibacillus decolorationis | reverse complement strand
TCCCGGGCCTTGTACACACCGCCCGTCACACCACGAGAGTTTGTAACACCCGAAGTCGGTGGGGTAACCTTTTGGAACCAGCCGCCGAAGGTGGGACAGATGATTGGGGTGAAGTCGTAACAAGGTAGCCGTATCGGAAGGTGCGGCTGGATCACCTCCTTTCTAAGGAGTCCTTTATGGACATGGAATCACGCTTTGGCTTTTGTTTAGTTTTGAATGAGCTTTTTTCATTCAAAACGTTTTCCGATTGATCGGAAAACCAATGTTCCTTGAAAACTAGATAACGAAAATTCTTGAAAAACAAGACATCGAAACTATGCGTTAAACGTTGATGCATCCGCATCAATGAACATTCGTTCACGACTAGTGAATACTACGTGACGAATGGAATTGATCGTTAGTTCACGAGAAGCAAGAAGTTCTAGGAAGTGAAGTTCCGAAGACCGGAGTTTAGTTCGCCTAAATGAGGACTGGAGGAACAAAACTGACGACGAAATTCGCCGCTTATCGTGGAATAACATTGGTTAAGTTAGAAAGGGCGCACGGTGAATGCCTTGGCACTAGGAGCCGAAGAAGGACGGGACGAACACCGATATGCCTCGGGGAGCTGTAAGTAAGCATGGATCCGGGGATTTCCGAATGGGGGAACCCACTGTCCGTAATGGGACAGTATCCATATCTGAATACATAGGATATGAGAAGGCAGACCTGGGGA
>NZ_JANHJQ010000073.1 GCF_024609785.1 Pseudalkalibacillus decolorationis | reverse complement strand
CCAACCAGAGGCAATATGACTTTAAATAACAGCGCACGTAGTTTAGGGCGTCCCCGTTTTGTGATAACCGTCTTTCCTTTCCATTTTCCTGAAGTCGCCAGCTTTAGATTTAACCCTGCTAATTTGATAATTTGGTCCGGATGTTCGTAGTTGGAAAGGTCCCCGACTTCTGCGAAAAAGCCTGCAACCGTCGTTCCAGCAACCCCATGAATCTCCATCATTTCTTTCGCACCTGGAATATGGTTGAGGAGCTCCTTCATTTTCTTCCACACGTTAACGATTTCTTTTCTAATGAGCGTGTATTGGGCTAATAAGGTGTTGAGTTTAAGCCTGGCCAGGTCTCTTCCCTCTGTAATACCGATGGATTGCCGTGCTGCATCTTGAAGTTGACGGACTTTTTTAATGCCTACCCCTCTCTTTACTTCTTTACGAATTTGGAGAAGGATTTCTTCTTCAGAACAGGTTAGGATTTCATCAGGGAATAGTCCCATACGCAACACTTGTAACGATGTTTTTCCTTCCCAATCACTAAACACTTTTGTATACTCTGGAAAGTACTTGTCAATCCACTGGTGCATACGCCCTTGTACAGCTTGGAGATCTTTCATTAGATGATGATAAAGATTCATTCCTTCTCGAAGGTCTGCATAGATTCCTTCCGGCAAATTAGGCTCTGAATAGCGCCCTTCTTCTACTAGCCTTGCGATCACCCTGGCATCCTTTACATCG
>NZ_JANHJQ010000072.1:423-767 GCF_024609785.1 Pseudalkalibacillus decolorationis | reverse complement strand
GCCGCTGATCGTGGAATAATGAATGGTTAAGTTAGAAAGGGCGCACGGTGAATGCCTTGGCACTAGGAGCCGAAGAAGGACGGGACGAACACCGATATGCCTCGGGGAGCTGTAAGTAAGCATGGATCCGGGGATTTCCGAATGGGGGAACCCACTGTCCGTAATGGGACAGTATCCATATCTGAATACATAGGATATGAGAAGGCAGACCTGGGGAACTGAAACATCTTAGTACCCAGAGGAAGAGAAAGCAAATGCGATTTCCTGAGTAGCGGCGAGCGAAACGGAATCAGCCCAAACCAGGAGGCTTGCCTCCTGGGGTTGTAGGACACTCTATACGGAGT
>NZ_JANHJQ010000072.1:0-302 GCF_024609785.1 Pseudalkalibacillus decolorationis | reverse complement strand
GGAAGCTGGGAGGACCATCTCCCAAGGCTAAATACTCCCTAGTGACCGATAGTGAACCAGTACCGTGAGGGAAAGGTGAAAAGCACCCCGGAAGGGGAGTGAAAGAGATCCTGAAACCGTGTGCCTACAAGTAGTCGGAGCCCGATGACGTTTCCCTTTGGGAAACGTCTGGGTGACGGCGTGCCTTTTGTAGAATGAACCGGCGAGTTACGATTACGTGCAAGGTTAAGTTGAGAAGACGGAGCCGCAGCGAAAGCGAGTCTGAACAGGGCGAAAGCGATCTTTTCCTTCGGAAAAATCGT
>NZ_JANHJQ010000071.1 GCF_024609785.1 Pseudalkalibacillus decolorationis | reverse complement strand
GCGGTACACCTTTAGAGGGTATTCCTTCTTTATCAATTTCAGCTTTTAACATTTTGGAAATACAAGCTAATACTCTTCTATCATGGATACCTAAGTTCCATAATTGTTTGATAAGAAGTGCATGATTGACATTATCGAAAAATCCTTTAATATCAACATCAACAACAAAATGTAATTGTGATTGATTAATTAAGAATTGTACCCTTGCCATAGCATGATGAGTAGACCTTAGCGGTCTGAACCCGTAGCTATGCTTGTAAAAGTGAGCTTCAGCGATTGGCTCAAGAACTTGTTTAAAACATTGTTGAATGATACGGTCAAGAATACATGGAATTCCAAGTGGTCTTAATTTACCGTTTTCCTTTTCAATCCATTTTCTTCTGACCTTCTTAGGGTGATAGTTTTTTAGTTTTGTTTGGATTACTTTCACTAACTCACTTTCCGAAAGCTTTTTAATATCTTTGATGGTTTTCCCATCTGTACCAGGTGTTTTTGAACCTTTATTGGTTTTGATTGTACGATAAGCTAGTAGAATGTTTTCTCTTGAAGTAATAATGTCATATAGGTGGTTAAAAGATTCTTTATGACTAGCTCTTTTGTGTAAATCTGTAAAGGTCTCCGTCATATTGTAGTAATCCCAAAATCTCAAAGTTGACACTGTGGCATCCCTCCTAAAGAGTGATGTTCCCACTTTCCTACCCGATCGGTGTCATTCACGTGAAGAAAATAATCGTTCTAATACGCTAGACTTGGGGCTGTTCCTCCACTCTCATTACAAGAGATTCATAGGTCATACCCCTACCTTCACAAGGATAAATGCATTTCGGCTTTT
>NZ_JANHJQ010000070.1 GCF_024609785.1 Pseudalkalibacillus decolorationis | reverse complement strand
TCCCCAGGTCTGCCTTCTCATATCCTATGTATTCAGATATGGATACTGTCCCATTACGGACAGTGGGTTCCCCCATTCGGAAATCCCCGGATCCATGCTTACTTACAGCTCCCCGAGGCATATCGGTGTTCGTCCCGTCCTTCTTCGGCTCCTAGTGCCAAGGCATTCACCGTGCGCCCTTTCTAACTTAACCATTTGAACAATCTATTAGCTTCGGATCTCTTTGTCAGCTTTGTTCGTCCGGTACTCACGTAGGTCAATCTACGCTCCGTTCCTCCCGAACTTTGCTTCCGCGATCTCCTCGCTTCTAGCTTGCCAAATCATTCACGGTAGCATTTAGCTATTCGTGAACGAATGTTCATTGATGCGGATGCATCAACGTTTAACGCATAGTTTCGATGTCTTGTTTTTCAAGAATTTTCGTTATCTAGTTTTCAAGGAACGTGTTTGTTGCATATAAAATTAGCGTGTTGTCACTTTTAAAAAATGACGACTGTTAATTATATGCTCCTATTAACAAGGTGTTAATAGATTTATGGTGGAGCCTAGCGGGATCGAACCGCTGACCTCCTGCGTGCAAGGCAGGCGCTCTCCCAGCTGAGCTAAGGCCCCAAAAGGAAATATATTTTTATGGTGGGCCTAAGTGGACTCGAACCACCGACCTCACGCTTATCAGGCGTGCGCTCTAACCAGCTGAGCTATAGGCCCAAACCGAACTTTAAAGTCATTATAAAAGCTCGTTTTGACTACTTCACGTAGTAAGTAAAAGATTCTTCGACCAGGCCGAAGAAAGCGAATGAAAAAAGCTCATTCAAAACTGAACAAAAACCTAAGCGTGATTTGCTCCAAAGAGCGGTAATGTCCTAAAAGGACTCCTTAGAAAGGAGGTGATCCAGCCGCACCTTCCGATACGGCTACCTTGTTACGACTTCACCCCAATCATCTGTCCCACCTTCGGCGGCTGGTTCCAAAAGGTTACCCCACCGACTTCGGGTGTTACAAACTCTCGTGGTGTGACGGGCGGTGTGTACAAGGCCCGGGA
>NZ_JANHJQ010000007.1 GCF_024609785.1 Pseudalkalibacillus decolorationis | reverse complement strand
TCCCGTATATAAGTTTTCGGGGCTCCATCCCTTCAGCCATTTGGTTTTCGGCCCACTGTCTTGCTGTCTACGCTTAAAGATAGGAGTTACCTCCAACCCTCCAAGACTCGCTACAGGTGAATGGCTAGTTCTTACCTGATGGGGTTCCCACCCATTATGGAATATCACCTATGCTCGGACGCTCTATACTTTCTTAACGTGTAAAAAAGTTACCTTCAATTGTTAGTCTTGGGAATACTACGAGTCTAAATTTGTTATTATTTTCAAGAAAGGAGATGGAGCATTTTATGAAAGTCGAGGTAAAAGAACATAATGAGAAATGGGAGCGAATGTTCAGAGAAGAAGCTCAACGTATCAAAGATATTTTTGGGAATGAATTAATTGATATTTACCATATTGGCAGCACTTCTGTCAGAGGTTTAAAAGCAAAACCCATTATTGATATTATGCCGGTCGTAAAACATATTGAAAAGATCGATTCGTTAAATAAGCAAATGACGGAAATTGGCTACGAGCCTTTGGGTGAGTTCGGCATAAAAGGAAGAAGGTATTTCAGAAAGGGTGGAGATAATAGAACCCATCAAGTACATATATTCCAGGTGGATAACAAGGAAGATATTAACCGTCATTTAGCAGTAAGAGACTATCTCAGAACCCATTCTAACGACGCTAAACGATATGGAGATTTAAAAGAGAACCTAGCTAAACAGTTCCCAAATAACATCGAATCTTATGTGAACGGTAAAGATGCATTTGTTAAGGAACTAGAGAAAAAGGCAATCCATTGGTATAAAGATTGATAAAATGATTAGGTATTACCTTTACTGGAATCCCACCTTCCCTGAAAACCAATTTAAGCATTTACTTTCCAATAGTAAAACTCCTTCAAGTTGTTATTCTTGACCTGAAGATAACCATGTCGTTACAATCGAATGATGCATGATATAAAGACAGGGGATGCTTAAGGATGCCAGATAACAACGATAAAATACAGTCCTCCTCAATTCGGACTCCGAACATATTATTAATAGTCGGTATTGTTATAATAGCGGCAAATCTACGTCCGGCTATCACATCTGTGGGACCTTTAATTGGAGAGATCCGCACAGATCTGAATCTATCGAATGGGCAAGCCGGTATCATTACAACACTCCCGCTCATCGGATTTGCTGTGCTGTCCATTCTTGCTCCTAGACTTGGCAGACGGTTTGGGAATACTTTCGTAATGTTTTCTGGACTAATTGTATTGACGATTGGAATCTTGATTCGTTCGATCCCATCGATAGCGATGTTATATATCGGGACAGCTGTTCTTGGACTGGCGATTGCCGTATGTAATGTGTTATTGCCAGGACTGATCAAGCAAAAGTTCCCAACAAGAGTCGGAATGATGACCGGAATATATTCGACGGCTATGGGGGTATTTGCAGCGATTGCCTCTGGAATTAGTGTCCCCCTTGCAAAAGGTTTTAACATGAGTTGGTCGGGTTCACTCGCAGTTTGGGCGGCATTGGCGGTAATTGCTGCCATCCTCTGGCTGCCGCAAATCCGTCAATATCGGAATAAAAATGGGGGGACAAAAATTGAGTTAGGTGGATTGTGGCGCTCTCCGCTTGCCTGGCAAGTAACCTTGTTTTTGGGGTTCACATCGCTCGCTTTCTATATTACTGTGGCTTGGCTTCCCGAAATTCTCATTGACCGAGGCTTGTCGGTTACAGCCGCTGGATGGATGCTATCGCTTGCACAGCTTGCGGGTCTCCCGGCATCTTTTACAATTCCGATGCTTGCAGATCGTTATTCGGACCAAAGGATGTTCATTGTGATCATCACGATTCTTTATATTTTCGGTTTAGCAGGTTTATTTCTGGAATCAACGACTTGGGTTGCATTGTCAGTAATATGTATCGGTCTCAGTCAAGGAGCCAGCTTCAGTTTAGCGCTAACCTTAATTGGCTTAAGGGCTAGAAATCCAGAACAAGTGTCAGAACTGTCGGGTATGGCTCAATCGTTTGGATATTCACTAGCAGCTGTTGGACCGATGTTATTCGGATACCTCCGCGACTTTACTCATTCTTGGACTCTTCCGCTCATCCTGCTGATCGGATCTGTCCTCTGTCTGTTCCTGGCCGGGCTCGGGGCTGGAAGAAATTTATACGTCACATCGGATGCAGAAAGAACAAGATCGACCACAAAATGAAGACTTCGTTTTATACATCAGTATTGTTGTGATGAATTCATAATGGGAGGTAAATAATTATGGAACAAATCCGTATTGGTTTAATTGGAATCGGGCGTCTAGGGACAGCATTGATGAAGCATTGGTGCGATCAACGCGTACCGGTTGGGATTTACCACCCAGACGCTTCAAAGGCTAAAAACTTCATTATCAGCTATCCGAACGGCTATCTCATAAAGAAAGAGGAAATACATGAAATGCATGCATTTGTCTTGGCGCTTCCAGCTAATCAGATTGTTCCTTTTCTTTCTGAGTGCATGGCGCAAAAGGTTCCGATTCAAAATACCTGCTTCATTAACATGGCAACGGCGCTAAATACACAAGACGTCTGTGCTCAATTTACGGACTTGAACATTGTTGGTCTGAAGTTCCTGGGCCATTCCACTGACTTGCTTGAACATGGAAATGGACTTTTCATAACTGAGCAGCCGATACGTGAGGAGATACGTAACTACATCCAAGTACTTGGTGAGGTTAAACAGGATCGTGAAGAGGTTGTGGGAAAAGTCAACGAGCTAGCAACTTATTTAGCTATCAATGCTGCGATCGATTTGGAAGATGAATTTGAAAACAATAACTTTCCTCTAGAATATAAAAAAAGAGCGATGACATCTCTGTTCCCAGAGGTCATACGGTCTTATAGCAAAGGCAATCTCGGTCATTTTGGGAAAGAAATCGAAAAAGAGTTGAAGAACAAGGGGACTACAAATCAAAATTAATACATGCTGTCCCCAGTAATTTCCTAATGATCTTCACAAAACGAATACATAAACTACCCTGGCATTTCTCAGATCTTACCTTTCGTTTTGTCGTATACCTGGTCATTTAGGACTCCTACAAACATACTTTTTTATAATCCTGTTGTTTCATCACATCAGCCATTACTCTTTTCTAATAAAAGAGATTGTATCACTCAGTCTAAAAGCTGTTCGATTGCTTTCGTCACTTCAAATGGTCCATTGTCTTTATTGGAAGGCACGACTAGCTTTACGTCCAGTTCTGGATAAACAGATGAATGAAAGCTTACACCTGGGTCATAGCCCATCACATGGTACTTGAAAATGTGACCGTCCTTTTTGTTGATCCATATCCCATAACCATAGTACACTTGACCTTTGACATTAATATGAGGTTCCAACAGGAGATTCGTATATGTTTCATTTAACAGCTTATGTTCAAGCAATCCTTCCCACAACTTCATCATTTCTGGTGCTGTAATGAATGCACCACCATCAGCCCCGCCCTTTATTGGGATTGAAAATGCGTTCGTTCTCCACGTTCCATCTTCTTTATTTTCTATATATCCTTGAGCCGTATTTTTCGGAAGTTGATCCAAAGAAAAGTACCCTGAATCACGCATACCGCATCGGTCAAATACTTCCGATTCAATATAATCTGTAAAACTCTTTCCCGTTTGTTGTTCAATAATTAATCCTAATACGATGAACCCCGCATTGTTGTAATGAAATCTTTCACCTGGTTTAAACTTCATGTGATTATTTTGGAACATCGGTAAGAAATCTTCTAAATTGTTTAATAGATACGTAGGTTGTTCCTTCCAAAGCTCCTCAAAATCATCCATTTCCTCCTCATCAAAATAATCGGGTATACCGGAGCTGTGTGTCAAAAGGTGATGGATGGTGATCGTTTCGTCAAAGTACGGAAACTCTATATCTAAACAGTCTTTTATACGAGTATGAAAAGAGAGAACCCCTTTTTCAACCAGCTGACAAATACCAATGGCGGTAAACAATTTACAACCAGATGCAATTCCAAACCTTGTATTTACGGTGTTTGGCAGCTCTTCAGCCCTGTTGGAATAACCATAAGCCGATTCAAAGAACACTTCATTCCCTTTTTTTATGTACACAACTCCTGATAACCCTACCTTGTCATCGATCTCGGATACAATCTTATTAATCTCACTATTATTTTCTAGCATGCAGCCACCCCTCTAGCTTCTCAATTAGATTATTTACTATCAATACTAGGTGATTACAAGTTCTTTATAAATAGAAAAAATGGTTGATAATCAAAATCACCATAAAGAAAACTTGGCTAGCGCCAAGCCTTAGCGCAGGCGATCGCCTTAGTTGCGCTTATACTATAGAAAGTATTTTTATACTTTCTTAACGTATAGGAAAACACTGATCACCTTAAGATGACCAGTGCTCTATGGTCTATATTTTAGAATAGACGATTTTTTTGATGGTTTCTGTTGAAAGAAAATAGACATCAGCTAATTGATCAATAGTTTTACCGTTGTTAAAGTTGTTCTTAATATGAGTATTCCTATCAACAATTTTCTGTCTTCCACCCGATCGTGTACCCCATTTTTGATAATTACTTTTGCTTTTAGGAACATATATCGTTTCACCTTGAACGTACTTTTGAAGTTCTATAAGCAGTTCTTCAGGCAATATAGTACTTGCTTTAACATAACTCATTTATGCCAGCCCCTTATTAAAATTTCCTAATAAAAATAAGGTGCAAAGCCAACATATCAGAAATGATTACTTAGGCGATATTATTTACCACCTCATACAAAGTATCGCCTCCAATACTAGGCTTTGCATGAGGTATTACAGATTTGGCAAATGTCATCTTTTCCAACCCCCATCTTTTTGAAAAGTCTAACTAATTATATTATAATTTAAGTAATAAAACCTTCTTTTCATATTCATTCAAGCACCATTTGTACTTTGAAAGTATTATTTCATCAATAATATCATTTTGTCGGTTAGTTTCTTTAAAACCACACTTTTTATAAAAATTTAGAAGTTCAGCAAAAGGGATACAATAAACATTAGGTTCCTTAAATTGCTTAGTTTCTTCGACTAAAAAATTTACTACATCATAAGCTAAATTTTTTCCTCGAAAAGCTGGTAAGACGTAAATACCACCTATTTCAATATTATTCTCATCAATCTTAACTATTCGTCCTACCCCAGCATATTCGCCCTCATATGTTACAATCGCTACTTTATCCCGCTCCAAATTACTTAGAACAAACCCTATTGTAGCATATTGTTCATTTACCCATTTGAGTTCATTTTTAGTTACTAATTTTATTCCCATTTCTTTTCCCTCCTACGCAGCGCAACAGCAAGCTTTTCTTTATCTAATTTAGGTCTACTATGGATCAGTTTAGTGATCTTGATTTGATTCTTGTTTATGATTCTATATACCAAGGGGTCGCAGGTCTTGTTGCTGGGTATCCATGTTGTTCCCTATACCTTTTTCTCTCGGATGTAAAGTCAAACCAGCTTTTATCACTATCCGGATGGTTAGCGTAATAAACAATACACCGGAATGAATCTTCTACACATGGATCTGTCCAGAATCCTTTTTGCTGTTCAAAGCGGTTAACTAAGTCAGCTTCTTCGTTTTTTATTTCATCAAGTGAATAAAAGCCTAAACCGACGACATGTTCAGCGATTTTTGGGCCGATTGAAGGCACCGACTGGAATTGAGCTAGACCGCGCAAGTATTTTGCCCGTTCATAAGTGGTTTTTAGAATTTCGGACAATTGTACTAGATCCATTTGAGCAATTTCCCTTAATTTTACTTTATTTTTTCGTAGATTCGTTCGTTCCTCTGTTGTTAAAGGAAGTTTTGGAGATATGTTTTTCATTCAACTCAACCTCGCAATCCTACATGTTCGAAATGACTTTCACAAATGTTCCCTTATTTGATTTTTGATAAGCAGCTTCACCCATCCTTTTTACCTTTTCTGATACCATCGATGTTTTGACCAACTCACTTTTATAAAGAATGGATGGATCGATTAAGCGTATTTTGTTTTTACGGTGTATATCAAATTGATCGTTGTCTTCTTTCACTTTCACGTTTGGATGGATTTTGTTTAACAGGTCTACAATCTCATTATCGCCAGAACCTTTAAGAATGGAAATTACTTGTTCATCATCGCCAAGTAAGTCAGTGAGATTAATGATTTGTTTATCTATCGCAAGCTTTAATGTTTTCGCCAGCATATCGTATCCATAAATGTTCAGTGGGGCTATGAAGAAATCGATGACCTCTTTATAGTACGTTTCGACGAACCACTCTGCTGTTTCAATACTTCCCATATACATCTTTCCATTAATAACGGTTAAATCCTCTAGGAAGTTTCCGACTTCCTCTTTTGTGATCTGGTCGTATGTATGCATGTCAGCGCAACGTATAATCAACTCGGTCTGCACATAACTCCGGTGCTGGTTGCTCCAGAAGTGTCCATTTTGATTCATTAAAAAGGATATCCTTATAGTCGTAGCCATGTTTTTTTAGAATACAGGGTATCTCTGAATCTATTATGACTTTTTGATAGATTTTCTCGTGATAGTCTTCCTCTTTATTTTCCAAAACAAAATCAATGACATGGGAGAACGCAGTGTGCGAAACGTCGTGAAGTAATCCTGCAATCTGTTCCTCAATTGACCCGCCAAGTTTCTTAATCAGCAGCATGACACCAACCGAATGTTCATACCTTGTCACGTTCCATTCCTCATTGACTAAATAGCTCGCTCCACCTTGGTGTATTCCTTTCAGCTTCTGTACAGGCTTACTCATGATCAGCTCTGCCAGAACGTGATCCACATTATAATCTCCATAAATAATATCTGAAACGATCAAGTCAGATCCTCCTTTTTAATGTCTATTATTTTGACATACGATTGATTGCATTTTACTTTTTTCTCGAGAGTTTTCATTAGTCCGAATCCCACTGCCCCCATTAATCCATAAATCAACCAAGGGAGATAGGATCCGCCATATTGACCCATTAGCCAGGTCCCAAGATAGTTCCCTAGCGTGCCGCCGATTGCAAACGAGATTCCAAAAACACCATAAAATGCTCCGACATCTTCGTAGGAACTGTATTCCGCAATGGCAAGGTCCGCCCCTGGCAAGCCTAGCGTTTCCCCTATTGTAAATACCAGTACACAGAAAATCACCCAAAAAACAGATGAATTGAAGGCGATCAAAATCAGCCCGCTCCCCATTATGAGCATTCCATATTTAACAAGCTGATTCGATTTCCCTTTGTTAAATAAGCGTCTCAGAAAGAACATGAGGACAAAGGCGAAAAGTCCGTTTGAAATGATGACGCCGCTGACGAGCTCAGAGCTTTCGCTAACCCGATACATCTCTAATGGCAAGGAAACTGTGAGCTGTGCGTACATTATCCAAAAGAAAATCATTGCAATGGAGAATAATCGGAATTCTTTATGTTTCAATACATTTCGATAGCTATCTCGGAAGCTTGATGAATGTTTTCCTTTCGGGAACTTTCTTATAAGAAACAGTAACACAATCGATACGACGGTAAAAAGTATGGTGCCGAACAGCATCGGCAATGAGGCGGAATATTGAACCGAAAGCCCACCTGCCAATGCACCAAGAACAGCTCCTGCATTCAGCGCTTGGTTAAAATATGTAAAGGCTTTTTTCCGAGATTCATCCTGGAGATTTCCAAATATCGATTTGATAGATGGCTCATAAAGTGCCGCTCCTCCCCCGATCAAAATGGCTGCACCAATCATTTCTTGGAACGAAGCAAAAGAATAAACACAGAAAAATCCTACTGAGCTAGATATACAGCCTAATACAAGCATTGTGCTATATCCAATCCGGTCTCCAACGACGCCTGAAATAAGCGGGAGGATTTGGTTTACGAGCAAAGCGATAGTCAGGATCGTACCTGTTTGCCAAGGCTCAAAATCCAAAGTATGTGTCAAATACACCGTTAAAAACGTAAACACCAAAAATCGGCCAAAATTAATGAAAAATGTAGCCGCAACAAGTAGCTTTGCAAAGAACGGAAATGGTATTGGATCGCGAACCAAAAGAATCACCCTTTCTGTGTAACCATCTATTTATTTTAATGGTTACTAATGTTGTGATATAATCTTAGCAGGATACATACCGATTAGCAAGCTACAAGGAGTGGTAGTTATGAGTACTGAAACGAATCCCCCAGCACCAGGGAATCTTGAGATTGTACGAGGCTTTCTGAACACCTGGCAAATTCCGAACTCCACACGAAAAGAAACCGATCATCTAACAGCAAAGTCTGATCTAATCGCCTTTACTCAAAAGTTTATGGCCGGATATAAAATTACAGAAATTGAAGACTTGGAACAGGTTACTCGTTTACGTTCTGATCTAAGGGAATCGATAACAACAAAGGATATGCATAAAATCAACAAGTGGCTCGATACGTATCCCTTTCGAATTGAACTCTCTACATCGGGAGAAAAAGGCACACCAAAAGTCAGCTATAAATCCAACAACTCATTCTGCAGCCTGATCTTGGTTATGGCTTTGGATTCTGTAGTGGAAGGAAGCTGGGAGAGGCTGAAGGCTTGCCCAGATTGTCAGTGGGTATTTTATGACCACTCCAGAAACAAGAGTAAAGTCTGGTGCGGTATGTACGCAAAGAGTAAGGATGGAAGAGCATGCGGGACGATCGCGAAGGTGAATCGTTGGCGGGAAAAGCAGAAAGGTAAAACGACTTGAAATATTCAAAAGAGACGGGCTCTTGCTTATATCATGTCTCTTTTAAAAGTTCTACTTCGAGTGACTATTTTTAATTTAACATCAAAGGTTGTATTTAAAAGTTGTGTATAGGGAATAATGCCATGTGGAACTACGGAGTTTAGGAGGAATATAATGACTGAACCACACATATTAGGAAAACCACTTGCGGAATGGACAACAAAATTTCCTCTCTTGAATCAATTAATGAATTTTGAACCTGTTTTCTGGGTTAATCCAGAACAAAAGCGATTTAATGATCTTCCGCCTTTATCAATTTCTTGGAAGGATATCCTGAATGCTGCTGACCGTTGGGAGCGATTTTCCCCATTTTTGGCAATCACCTTTCCGGAAACACAAGGAACGGACGGCATCATTGAGTCTCCCCTGAGAAAAATTCCGGATATGGCTTCTGCGATCGAAGGACATTACAGTAAAAACTTTAGCGGCGATCTTTATTTAAAATGCGATAATGATCTGCCCATAACCGGTTCTATCAAAGCGCGGGGCGGCATTTATGAAGTATTAAAATATGCGGAAACTTTGGCTATGAAGAAGGGTTTATTGACTGAAGACGATGATTACAAAAAATTTGCAGAACCTGGATTCAGAGAATTTTTCAGTCAATATTCCATCGGTGTTGGATCAACAGGAAACCTGGCATTAAGTATTGGTACGATCAGCGCCAAGCTCGGCTTTTCTGTAAGTGTGCACATGTCGGCTGACGCCAAGCAATGGAAAAAAGACCTGCTTAGAAGCAAAGGTGTCAATGTGTTTGAATATAAAGGTGATTTCAGCGAAGCCATTTCAGAGGGCCGTCAATTAACAATTGAAGATCCTAAAGGGTATTTTGTTGATGATGAAAGTTCTAAAGACTTGTTTTTAGGGTACAGCGTCGCGGCATTGAGATTGAAAAACCAATTGGACGAAGATGGGGTTGTCGTTGATAAGGATCATCCGTTGTTTGTATACCTGCCATGCGGTGTTGGTGGCTCACCTGGCGGCATTACATTTGGGCTCAAGCATATCTTCAATGATAACGTCCACTGCTTTTTTGTAGAACCAACCCACTCGCCATCCGTTTTAATTGGTTTGCTGACAGGCGAGCACGACAAGGTAGCTGTTCAGGACTTTGGAATTGACAACAAAACGGAAGCTGATGGTTTAGCCGTCGGGCGTCCCTCCAATTTTGCAACAAATATTTCCCAGCATTTGATTAGTGGGATCTACACCATTGAGGATGATGAATTATTTAAACTCCTCACTTTACTGACAAATTCAGAAAACATTCAAGTTGAACCCTCGGCCACTTCTGGATTATTAGGCCCTGTGAAGCTAAACCAATCAGATTATCTGAAGGAACAGAATTTAGTCGACAATATGGATCAATCCACCCATATTGTCTGGTCAACGGGAGGGTCACTGGTACCGCAAAGTGATATGAACCAATTTTACCAAAAAGGGCAGAACCTTTTAGATCAATAACCACGGCGGCCGAACAGGTTACTCATTGCATTTTAAAGGATGATGCTTCACAAATTCATCCATATTAACAAAACCTCCTTATTTGTAGGAGGTTTTTTAATGCCAGCCGCTATTCTCCCCACTTGTTGTTATATCTTAATTTCTTTAATGATTGCCTTTTTTCCCATTTTGCAGTTTCTAAAATTGGGGCTTTAGGATAAGTATCTGTGTATCCAATTGAAATTAGCGCAACTGGATCGATATGAAGAGGTATTTCTAAAATGTCCTGAACATCAGACTTTTTATAAAAACTAACCCACCCCATAGCTAATCCTTCAGCACATGATGCCAACCACATGTTCTGAATTGCACAAGCTGTTGACATGATATCTGTTTCTGGAATCGAGTTACGTCCCAGTACATGTGATCCCCCTCTTGATGGATCACATGTTACACAGATTGTTAAAGGAGCTTCTTTTATTCCTTCAACTTTAAGGTTCAAAAACTTTGTTGATCGATCGTCATCTTCATAATGTATAGCGAGTGCTCTTCGTTCCTTTTCAGCTGCCCAAGCTAATTGTTCCTTTATTTCATCAGATTCAACTAAAATAAAATTCCATGGTTGCATGAACCCGACTGATGGCGCATTATGAGCAGCTTCTAATACGCGATCTACTGCATCTTTTGGTACTGGGTCAGGTAAAAAGCTTCTTATGTCCCTTCTAGTTGAAATAACTTTATAAATTGCTTCTCTTTCTTCATTAGAAAACATAGGGAAACAACACCGCCGATCTATTTTTACTTATAGTTGTACATAAAGAAGAAATGTGTTGATTAAGATTTTTCTTTATTAAACTTACCTATCTAATTCATGATGTGCTATCCATTAAAATATTCACTTTACTCCATCATAGACTAGAACGAACATTATCTCTAGAAACAAGGTTAAAGTATTTCAGAATTATTATATAAAGAAAACTTGGCTAGCGCCAAGCCTTAGCGCTGGCGATCGCCTTAGTTGCACTTATACTATAGAAAGTATTTTTATACTTTCTTAACGTATTATAAAAAATATCAATTTAGACGTTTAGTAGACTGTAGCCCGGGTAATTCAAATAATATAGAAAAGATATGGTGGCCACGAACTAGCTTTTCTAAATATTCTTGGAGGTGAAGTAGGAATGGCAAACAAAACGTACAAAACAGGCGAGAAGGCACAAGAAAGTGGAACCTACAAGGTAGATAGTCTGGTTAACGAAAACTCTTCCAAACAAGAGAATACTGAAGTGAAAATGGAAGAAGGCGAACAATTTCCCCCTTCTCCATCAAGTAATGAAGCAGCTAATTGGGTAAAAGTATCTTAAAACTGTAGTATAGCCCTCTTGAAGTCTTTATCTTCAAGGGGGCTTTTTAACGTATTGGAAGCGAGTTCGTATAGCAAGTTTTTAAATCACTTATCGATATCACCTTTCTTTCATCTCAACCTCAGCCTTGAAAAACATAAGTCAATTAAAGTTTATCTTCTGCTAAATACAAAACGCTTCTCTAAGGAATCCAATTAGGATTTAATAGGTAACTCAAGAATATGTTGTTCTCCTATTTTCCCCATTTTAGTTTTGCCTTCATCCTTAAAACCCGCTTTTTTGTATAGCTGGTAGGCCGCTTGGTTCTTTTTATTTACCGCAAGAACGACCTTAGTTACGTTTGGAAAATTCCCCTTAACAAACATCGACAACAGCATTAAGCCTTTCTTATAGTTTCTTCATTATTAATTAACGTTCCGGTGTGCTCACCCATACAAATTTTCTTCATTACTCCTTGCTTGTCAAAATTAAATATATGGACGGGTAATTTATAATCACGAGCCAGCAGTAAAGCTGATTGATCCATCACTTTAATATTGTTCGTTACGACATCGTTGTAATTCAAGTTACTATACATTTTTGCTTCTTTATCAAGTTTGGGATCACTTGTGAAAACTCCATCTACGCCCTGTTTAGCAACTAGGATAGCATCACTGTTCGTTTCAATTGCACGTTGGACACTTGGATAATCAGTCGTTACAAATGGCTGCCCATTTCCGCCCCCGAAAATAACAATGTAGCCTTTTTCCAGATGATGCACAGCACGTAATTGAATATAAGGTTCTGCTACAGCTGACACTGGAATAGCTGACATAACGCGTACTTCTTTATCTGTTTTACTTTTCAAAACACCCCTTAACATGAGGCTATTGATAATTGTCCCCAACGTACCAATGTTGTCGGCTTCCACTCTGTCAATACCCCACGTAGCCGCAAGGTTCCCTCTAAAAATATTTCCACCACCTACTACCAGAGAGACCTCTATTCCCGAATCAACAATCGTTAAAATTTCATTCGCAATGTGCTCTAGATTATCGGTACCAAAATTACTTCCATCTATACCGCCTAGAGCACCTCCGCTAAGTTTAATCAAAACCCGTTTGTAATGAGTCATAATTATCTCCCCCTGTATAAAGTCATAAAAAAAGAACTAAAGATAAAATATCCTTAGTCCTTGTAAAAGAAATTGGGAAGAAATATGAGTGGTTCATGAAATGTTTTGACGTACGATTAACTAACCTCATATTTTTCCCCTCTCTTTCCTATTCAATATTAATAATCCTCAGAATAGTTTATATAAAAAATACAATCCGGTCAACAATTAAAATCCATTGTATTTTTTTACATAGAAAGTAGATGATAAACAAGATGACTATTTACAATAATAATGGGAGGTTATCGTTATGAAATTGGCTGCACATGAACTCCATGATTTAAATGAATTAGCGATGAGTTGCGTAAATTCGGTGACCAACATGGCGTATATGTTGGAGCACGTTCAGGATCCAGAATTTAAAAGTACACTCGAGCGACATTTTCCCTTTCATGTCCGTGATTATAATATGAAAGTTGAATTCCTTAACCAAGTAGAAGGAGCAAAGACCGAACTTCCTTTGTTCAAGGAAGATGGAAAGCTTAGTGATTTCACAAAATCCCCAGTCGCCCAATATCCTTCTACTCAACCTCGTACTATGGTTGACAATTTCAATGATCAAGAAATGGCAACATCTTATTTACTCACTTTAAAACGGGCTGGACGGGAATATGCATGGGCAGCTATGGAAATGGCAAATCCCGAAATTCGTTCCTTTTTGCAGACAGCTTTCATGATGAGCTGTTCGCATGCCTATGATATGTGGCAATATATGGTTCAGAAAGGCTATTACCCATTGGAACCAGCTGACTCCGCAATGGTCAGTAAAATTGGGGCAACCTATCAAGTAATACCAGAAAATCAAGATCAGATTCAGCAATACGTAACTAAGTATGACAATCCGATCAATGGGGAAAGTGACCAATTATATCAATAATGCGTTAAAGAGGTAGTTCAAAAAGCCCGGAGGCTAACAGGAGGTTAGTCAGTTCGACGTTACCACAGGACGTGGTGGGTTTAGTCGAATTTCCTATAATAGCTGTCGTATTTTTTCGTTCCTTGGAAAAGAAATATACTTTTCCTGCGTGCGAGGCGACACCAGGTGATTACTCTGGTACTCGGTCTCTCCGGACTTGCACAGGACGGGCTGACTTCGACGTTTTTCACAGGACGTGAAGTAATTAATCGAAGTTCCATATGTACCTGCGTCTACAAGTGTATTCTACGATGAAAGCTTCCTCGGTACAACTCGTAGTAAACATGCAAGTACCACTAGTCGTTCCGGTCCTCGAGACTGTCGTGCCTCGGGCTCACACGATGTGAGTCAGTTCAACGTTGTAACAGGACGTTACGAATTTAGTTGAACTTCATATAAGACGGCTCTTTTTATCCTCCTTTTTGTACACGCATTTTAAAGAATGTTTATGAGGGCATCTGAATAGACGCCCTCTTGTATTTATTATAGACCTCAATTTGAATCGGTTATTGATATTGAGTATGCTGTGGCTGCACGTTTTGCTGCATTTGTTGACCTTGACCACCCATTCCAGCTACAAGCGGAACAAATTGTTGAATCGTTTTTCCCGTACCTTGCCCTTTTGTCATGCTATAGTAAGCAGCAACACCAATTCCTGCAGACGCGACTAATGGTAACCACATTTGTTGTTTTTGTTGCATCACTCTCACCACCTTATTGAATTGAAGTCTTGTTTAATTTTTGATATTAAAGATGAATTCATGTTAGTGAATCGTTTCCACTTTTTAAAAGGGTATTCCCAGAAAAAAAAGCTCGAGAAATGGGAGTGATCGGTATGTTTTACCCCATTATTTTTTACCTTTATTAATTGATTTATTAAGAAATTGATTAAAAACTTTTAAAAGATATTGATTTTCTTCTTCCCATTTCTTTTTTTCTGTTCTTATCGTGATTCTGCTTGGAATCTTAATGTACAAGGCTTTGATCCAAAAGAAACTACCCCTTTCGATCATATAACTGGACAAACGGATGTTGAATTCCATGAGGAACAAGAGGTACGGGAGGGAGAGGACGATCAAGGTGATGATAAAGAAAAAAATCGCAAGAACAAAACAAACCCCTCATCCTAAAGACTGGTAGGGGTTCATTTTATTTTTATTGCTCTTTATTTTTAAACCAGTTTCGTGGATTGAGCTGTTTTCGATAACGGCGTACGACCTCTTTTCCAAGTAAAATGCCACCGATCCAGAACGCTATCTCTGCTATGACCGCAAGTCCTGATGAGATAATGATTTTGGTTTTCACCTCAACTGGCAGAAATGGTACAGCCAAGATCAATCCCCATGCTACCAAAGAAAAAATAAGAAGACCGATTCCTAGTTTCCTACTCTTTGGCTTCTCTGTTACTACCGTCTCTTCTGTTGTATTCTGTTCATCCATTAGCACCCGAACCTTTTTCTTCCTATTATAACAGGTGTGTCTTTATCCGGATATATAGTTTTAAATATGCCCTCCCCCACCATTCTAAAGAAAGCTGTCCAATCATAAAATGTACAAACTGTTCTATAGGAGGGGTAGGATGCTCTCGAAAGCTGCGGATCATGTGTCTAATGGTGTTCGTCGTTATCTCCCGGATGCGTTTGTAATTGCAGTCTTGATGACTATTTTTGTGTTAGTTGTAGCAATTCTAATGAACCTAGATGAGCCAGGTAAAATCGTGAAAGCCTATGGAGATGGGTTTTGGACGTACCTTGCTTTTACAATGCAAATGGTGCTTTTACTGATGACTGGTATGGTACTTGCGGCTGTTCCATTTATAAAAAATTTCTTGTTGAAAGTTGCATCATTTGGCAATTCCCCTACGAAAGCGTATGTATTAACTTTCTTCGTTTCATCCATTGCTTACTATATCAACTGGGGGCTTGCAGTGATTGTCGGTGCGATTGTTGCTCGGGAAATTGGTCGACGAAACAAAAATGTCCACTTTCCATTGCTCGTTGCTGCTGCCTATTCTCCAACTGTGTTATATACGGCAGGATTATCGAGCTCTATCGGTTTAACCATCGCGACAAAAGATCATTTTCTTGCTGACGTCATGGGTGTTATACCAACCTCTGATACGATTTTTCATCCTGCAACCATCACGATCTTTTTCGCACTATTACTGACGATACCTATCTTCTTGCTTTTAATGGCACCGAATAAGAACATTGTCAGTTATCAACATAACAGTGACGAACAGACTGACGAGGATTTTAAAAGGCCTTTACTAGATACTCCTGCGTTAAAATTAGAGTATTCTCATATAGTTGGAGTTCTAATTGGGACCATCGGACTTATTTATGTAGTCTATGAATTTGCACATGGACGCGATCTCGACCTGAATATTATCAACCTGCTATTTCTCTCTGCCGGTCTTTTCTTTCACCGTTCACTTGGACAGTTTGCTTCAGCTTTTAAAAAATCAGCAACATCCATTTCGCCGATTATCCTGCAATTCCCTTTTTATGCGGGAATCATTGCAGTCTTAGGAGCCTCTGGGATGGGGGCGTCGATTATCAACTGGATGTCCTCAGTTGCCACGACTGAAACATTCAATGTCTTTACTTATTGGTCAGCCGGCCTCGTCAACATTTTGGCACCATCTGGCGGAGGACAATGGGCTTTACAAGGACCGCTTCAAGTTCCTGCAGGTATGGAGTTAGGTGTCAACCCTGGTGAAATTGCAATGGCAGTTGGTTGGGGAGATGCTTGGACGAACCTGATTCAACCATTCTGGGCATTACCGATTCTTAGCGTGGTCGGTCTTCACATTCGGGACATTATGGGTTACTGCATTATCTTAAGCCTTTGGGTCGGTGCAATCACTAGCGTACTTATTTACTTCTTATATTAATGGTCTTTTCTTCACTAGTGTTGCATAAATAATATCGGAAGATTCAATCTATTTACTTTCATGGTTCAGAGCCAAAAAGGTAAACGCTCTAATAAAGGTGGCCCATCCATTTGGTTTTTATTTACAATTAGACATTTTGGGACAGAGACAGATTTTTTGTTAAGGTACGACTTTCCCTTTGATTTTTCGAATCCAGATGTGTGCCGGTTTCCAAAGTGCTGCTTTTAATAACCGGCTAATTTGTAGGGTTTTGCGTTTGCTTTTTGTTTCAAGTTGCGCGAGCACATGCAAACAATACACGATAAGTGCGATGAATACTTGATTATGAACGGCCCATTCGCTTTGACCATAGAACTTTTTGATATTCAAATGTTGCTTGATCCATTTGAAAAATAGTTCAATCGCCCAGCGTGATTTGTACATCTCTGAGATTTCTTCGGCACTCAAATCGAAACGGTTGGTGATGAGTTGGAGTTCATTCCCTTTTGAATCGATGACTTTTAGTAAGCGAAAGCTATTTTCAGCACGATTTTGCGTCGTGCCAATCAACACCATTTGGTCCGATAGTACATCGGAATCCTCTGGTAGTTTGAACGCTTCTATTTCGCGAATGACTGCGTTTTTACGCAGTCTTGATAGGAAAAAGTAGCCCTCATCTGTCATGCGATCGAAACGTTCATAATCCAGGTAGCCACGGTCAAAGACGTACATGCATTCTTTATCGTCTACCATGACTTCAAGCTGACTGCGATCATGTTCTTTCGCATTGGTAAGGACAGCTTTTTCAGGATACGATACGCCTTTTTCCATGAACACAAGGCGTAAATGTAACTTCACGCCAGCCTTGGTTTTACGGAATTTAGCCCATTTGTGATTCGTTAAATTAAGTGGTAATGTACTCGAATCAATGATCTTTAAAGGCATGGTGATTTTTGCATGGTTCGTTTTCCTCTGAATTTGAACGACTAAATCTAGAAATAACCGTTGAAAGATCTCTGGATTGATCGTATTGAGTCGTCGTGACAGCTGTGAAACACTAATTGAATCTAGGTTCGTACCGATTTGTAGCTGGTCATCGAAAAGACAATCGCTCAACGCGTGTAGACTTTCCGTTTCGTGCAGCTGTGCAAAAAGCAGTAACTTTAAAAATGAATCCGTCGTAAGTTTTTTCGTATAATGATCTAATTTCATCGTTTTCACGTTCTCTTCAAATAATTGAAGATTTATCGGTGAAAACCATTGTCCAAATGAAGTTTTTGGTGTAATCTTGTCCATGAGATTGGTCCTTTTTAGTGGATTTGGACGGGTTAGCACCTGACTTTTCCATTATAAAGGACTTTTTCTTTGCACAAAATTAAATAATTGAAGATTTTGAGTATTTTTATAATTAAGTTTTGTTTAATGCAACACTAGTGTCTTTTCTTATATAAAATCAGGTTAATTTAGTTGTTTGATTTTAATTATTTGGAAAAGGGGGCCACAAAAGGACTATTCAGATCCTATTTATCAGCCCCCTGAATATCGAATTGTTCTTCCTATGTTATAGGGTTAGATCTATTACGCCTATTCTTCGTCTTTATCAGCGCACTAACTTCCGTATCGTATACATAGCCTAGTTCTCTATGATTTATGACGTCTTCAGGTGTCGTCTCCCATGGAAACATGGAATCATCCAAATTATGGCCAATTGGTCCCCCACTAATAGGACGATATGTTTCTTCCGGATATATAAGTTGCCATATAGCCCAAAGACGATCTACATTCGCATGGTGTAAAAAGAATACAGGGTCGTTTGGTGCAGTAGGTATAAACTGCATATCTCCCCCAACCCATACATGGACCCGGTTGTGTAACTGCGGTCCGTCGATAAATCCTTCCAAGTAATTTCTAAAGCTGTCGGTGCTAGTCATATTCCATGGGGGACTATCATACGGAATAACTTCAATTGCATTGCGAACATCAGCTCTAGTTGGTAAAGTTGATGCCCGTTCGCTTGCTCCAAAGTTCCGTCTCAGTCCCCCGCCCGAATTTCCTTCTTCATCAACAACCGCCCATCTGCCTACTGAAAATGGACCGTCTTCAACAAGAAAGTTGTTTTCTGGGTTACCATTCCCTCCCATGAAGTCCGAGCCCCATACCGGTGATCGCGACGGATCGGATAATTCTGCATCTTCAGCCCAATCCCAATATGGAAGAACTACTCCTTCAACCTCTGACTGAAGGTCCCGTTCAAATCGATAAATAAACTCACGGTGCCATGGTAAAAATGAAGGCCCCATATGGGCGGCATTTCGGTCAGCTCCTTCTGGAGTACGAAAACTACCTGCTTCCGCGTGCCACCTCACATATCGATCATAGAGACCATTTTCTTTTATAGCCAAAACTGCATTAACAAAATCACGTTTTTCCTTATCAGTAAGATCACGTACATTTTTTCTAATGTTGTACGTTGTCGCCATTCTCTGCACACCCCATTTTTCAAAAAACACATCTCTGTATATTGAATGTAAAACACCTAGTAGATGATATAGGCTGATGTGGATTTTGAGAAAATGAGATAAGAAATAAGCGTTTTTAGGTAAAACAGTTATTTTACAAGTTATGCATGTTTTCCAAATCAGAACAAACAATAACAAGGAATTTCAACATGTATGGAGGGAATCATTATGCATAATCAAATGGCTCAAAATGGTGTGCAGCAACCAACAAACGTGCCTAGGATGAACCAATTTGGCACACAGCCAACGGGAACGATGAATCAGCAGCCTGGAAACCAGCAGCAACCAACGACTGTCCCACCCAATCTTAATCATGGCGGTCATGAAATGTTCGATAGTCATGAGGTTCTATCCTCGTTAATGAGTGTGTTGGATCAATATCTCATTTATGATCAGTTCATTAAGGATCAGGAATTACGTACGATTTTATACCGGCAACATACGTTTATCACAGATTTATACAACATTGCGGTAGAGACCTTTTCAACAGGCGAAAAGCCTTCCCACTCTTCATATACTTATAAAATGCAGCAAACGAACAATACCGTGTATGGCCTGTCACCTAGCCAACCAAGTAAACCAATCAGCTCTGCCAATCAGGTGAACGACAAAGGAGTATCGGGATATATGCTCGGGCTAGCTAAATCCACTGCTTCATTATTAGCAATGACCTCAATGGAAATGACCAACCCTGTATTGAGACGAGTCATTGCCGATAGCGTCCCGAACTTTATTGAAATGGCCTATGAACTGTTTCTTTACCAAAATAAACATCAATATTATCAAGTACCGCAGCTTTCGCAACAGGACATGACCCAAATGCTTCAAAGCTACGCGCCAGCACCAAATACTCAGCAAAATCAATTCCGACAGTAATGGAAACTAAACAGGGTAGATACAGTCAGTTCGAAGGCTGTTTCTACCCATTTTGATTTCAGTTATTAAATTAATAATGTAAAAGGTAGAGAAAGAATTGCTAAATCAGTTTTTGGCAGGGGTTTGCGGAGATCAAAATATGTGTGGTTCTGGGAGAAAATCATGAAAATCTCGACAAAGTCGACAGAAGTGATGTATATAAAAGTGAGTAAAATTCACTTGATTCCCATTAAATTCTTCATTCTGTATATATCTTTTTCGTTGTTCCATGTTTTAGAAGCAAGTAGTTCGATATTACTTTCAATTGTATCTAATTTCTCATTGGTCTCTTTTCTAAAATCATTAAATTCTTTTCTAAATCCTACGAACTCCCCCTTCATTTCCACCATAACATTTAGAAGTTTGTCCAATTTTTCCTCTGACATGTTTGACACCACCTTTCGAAATTTTAATGACATTATAATTATATCAAACCGTAACCGTTATACCAAAGAAATTTTAGTTTATTCGCAACTAGATGGTTCATATAAACAAGGTTAGGTGCTAGTCCAAACACCTAACCTCACTTACTATTCGTAATCAACCAGCAGATTGATCTTCCGCTACATCAACTGGAACAACCGCATCGACCAAATGTTGTTCAAGTTCCACTGTATAGCTTCGAATTTCCTCTTCTGTCCAATTCATTTGTGTCGCCATCAATTCAATAATTGGCTTTTTCCACTTCCGTACCCATTCGATATTAAAATAGAGTGCACCGGTACGACGAATAAAGAGGTCGGTCGGCTTAGTAGTCATTTCCTTTTCAATACTATAATGCACGGAAGCTAATACATCCATAGGTAAACTGTGCTCACCATCATCATTCTTATCAATGAACTTATAAACATGATCGATGTTAGAGCCATAGCGTTGAACGAGAGCTCGCGCTTCTGATTCATTCAGACCTAACTCTACCCCTGTCTTTACTTTTTCATCCATAAAAGCAGGGAAGTTATCCGATCCACCAACCTCACCACCTGAAATCGGCATATGCTTGGTTTGACAGCTTGGATAAGCACTGTCACCGTCTCCAGTCAATTCTTTCGCCAGGAGATTTACGATACTATCCGCCATTTTACGATAACCTGTCAGCTTTCCACCTGCAATGGTAATCAACCCTGAGTCAGAAATGAAGATCTCATCTTTCCGAGAAATCTCAGACGGATCTTTACCTTCTTCATGTATAAGTGGCCGAAGCCCTGCCCAACTCGACTCAATATCTTCCGCGTTAATCTCAAGATCCGGAAACATAAATTGTATCGCTTGGATCAGATAGTCACGATCATCAACAGTCATTTGAGGATGGGCGATATCTGTATCTACATTATAATTCGTATCTGTAGTGCCTACATACGTTTTTCCTCCTCGTGGGATTGCAAACACCATTCGGCCATCAGGCGTATCAAAATAGATCGCTTGTCGTAGCGGAAAACGCTGACTATCAAAAACAAGATGGACACCCTTCGTTAGATGCAATGTTTTACCCCGTTTTGATTGATCCTTTTCCCGGAGTGTATCAACCCAAGGTCCAGCCGCATTTACGATCTTTTTAGCACGAATTTGGTAGGTTTCGCCTTTCAATTGATCCTCTACAACGACACCCACTGCTTTTTCACCCTCGTATATGAACTGTTCTACTTTTGCGTAATTTACCGCCTTAACTCCATTTTCAACTGCCTTCTTCAACACTTCAATCGTCAGCCGTGCATCGTCCGTACGGTACTCTACGTAATACCCGCCGCCTTTAAGATCATCATTTTTCAGAGTCGGCTCTTTCTTCAATGTTTCATTAACATTCAGCATCTTACGCCGTTCACTTCGTTTTACACCAGCTAAGAAGTCATACACCCTTAACCCTATAGACGTACTGAATTTCCCGAATGTACCTCCTTTATAAATTGGCAACAGCATCCACTCTGGTGTTGTTACATGCGGTCCATTCTCATAAACAATCGCCCGCTCTTTACCGACTTCAGCTACCATTTTTATTTCGAATTGCTTTAAATAACGTAGGCCACCATGGACCAATTTCGTCGAACGACTTGACGTTCCCGCGGCAAAGTCCTGCATATCCACTAATGCGGTCTTCATTCCACGAGTTACAGCATCTAGCGCGATCCCAGCACCTGTAATTCCGCCGCCTATAACTAGTACATCATACTGTTCCTCATTCTGCATGGCGTTTAAATAGTTCGTACGCTCTTTCCCTGAAAATGATGTAGTCATCATGTTGTCTCCCTCCATATATGCGATCACCGTTGTTATTAGTTGTATTATAAATAGTATAGACACTTTTTTAATGTGTAAAAAAAAGAGACCACAACGAACGCTTATAAGCACGGTAACTTATAAGGGTGTTGTGGTCTCTCCGTATCTCCAACCAGATATTAACTTGATTTTATCTTATCATAATCTTATTCTATTTAAAAGCCATTGATGCTTGAACTGCCTTTTTCCAACCTCCATATAGAGAATCACGTTCTTCTTCATCCATGGAATCAGTAAATGTCTTATCAATCTTCCACTGTTTAGCAATTTCTGATTGATCTTTCCAGTAGCCAACGGCAAGTCCAGCTAAATAGGCTGCCCCAAGTGCCGTCGTCTCGTTAATAACCGGTCGCTCGACTGGAACTCCTAACATATCGCTTTGAAATTGCATAAGGAAGTTATTTTTCACAGCTCCCCCATCAACACGTAGCGTTTTCAGCGATATCCCCGAATCCGCTTCCATTGCTGTCAATACATCTTTCGTTTGGTATACCAATGACTCTAAAGTTGCCCGAACGAAGTGTTCCTTTGAAGTTCCTCGAGTTAGACCAAACACTGATCCTCGTACATCACTATCCCAGTATGGTGTTCCGAGTCCGACAAATGCTGGTACTACAAATACTCCATCGGTTGAATCTACACGCTTTGCATATTGCTCACTGTCAGCAGAATCCTTAAACATCCGCAAGCCATCTCTTAACCACTGAATCGCAGACCCAGCTACAAATATACTTCCTTCCAGTGCATATTCAACTTTTCCATTCAAACCCCAAGCGATCGTTGTTAACAATCCATTTTCTGATGAAACAGCCTTTTCTCCTGTATTCATAAGCATGAAGCATCCAGTACCATACGTATTTTTCGCCATACCTTGATCATAGCAAGCCTGACCGAATAACGCTGCCTGCTGGTCACCTGCAGCACCAGCAATCGGAACAGATTGACCAAAGAAATGGTGTTCAACAGTGTTCCCATACACTTCCGAGGAAGGCTTTACCTCTGGTAGCATTGATTTTGGCACATCGAGTATATCAAGTAGTTCATCATCCCATTGTAAATCATGTATATTGAACATCAATGTTCTGGAAGCATTCGAATAGTCTGTGACATGAGCTTTTCCGCCTGTCAATTTCCAAATCAACCATGTATCGATCGTACCAAATAAGAGCTCACCAGATTCCGCTTTCTCTCTGGCCCCGTCTACGTGATCAAGAATCCATTTTACCTTCGTTCCAGAAAAGTAAGCGTCGATCAAGAGACCTGTTTTATCCCGGAATCTATCATTATATCCAGCTGCCTTAAGCTCGTCACATATTTCAGCTGTTTGGCGAGATTGCCAGACAATCGCATTGTAAATTGGCTTCTCTGTTGTTTTGTCCCAAACGACTGTGGTTTCTCGTTGATTTGTAATACCAATACCTGCAACTTGTTCGGGTTTCGTATTTGATTCGGATAATACTTGTGCAATAACGGCTAGAATAGATCCCCAGATTTCGTTGGCATTATGTTCAACCCAACCCGATTTCGGAAAATACTGTGTGAACTCCCTTTGAGCACTATGAATGATTTCTCCTTCTCTATTAAATAAGATTGCCCGTGAACTAGTCGTTCCTTGATCCAGTGATAGAATATATGTCTCCATTTTCACACTCTCCCTAGTATTCTACTATTAGTAAATCGTTTAAGCTGCCGATCTTTCTTCCTTTTCTGTATCTTTTTCACTTGTAACAAACGCTGCTGATAAAATCACTAATATAAGAGCACCTACGATCCAGAACCCTACCGATTCAGCTCCTGTAAAAAACTTTTTATAAAATAGGGCACCGAAAATCCCACCCAGTATTGGACCTGCAATCGGTATCCAAGCATAACCCCAATCAGAAGATCCTTTACCTGCAATTGGCAATATAAAATGAGCAATTCGCGGGCCTAAATCACGTGCCGGATTAATCGCATATCCAGTTGTTCCTCCGAGAGAAAGGCCAATTGCAATAATCAGGAATCCGACGATTAGTGGATTTAAGCCTTCTGTAAATTCATTTGCACCAATCGCTAATAGACCCATCACTAAGACAAATGTTCCAATGATCTCACTTAATAAGTTCGAAAATGAGTGCCTGATTGCAGGATCCGTTGAAAACACTCCAAGTTTTGCAGCCTTATCCTTTGTAACTCTCCAATGGGGTAAATAATGTAAGTAAACAATAACAGCTCCCAAAAATGCACCAATCATTTGACCAGCAATATATTTTGGTACATCTGCCCAAGGAAACTCACCAATTACAGCAAACCCTAATGTAACGGCAGGATTAATATGAGCACCACTTATACCTCCAACTGCATAGACGGCCATTGCTACTGCCAGACCCCAACCCATTGTGATTACGATCCAGCCGGAATCTTGTGCCTTCGTTTTATTTAATACGACACCTCCAACCACGCCTCCTCCTAGAATAACTAAAATCATCGTCCCAATGATCTCTGCCATAAATGCGGACATTTTAATTCCTCCTGTCAATGTTATGAAAACCCTTTCATATAGAGGAATGAAAAAAATCCACACGAATCTCCTCATATAAAATGAGTGATTAGTGTGGATCTCCATTTCTCCGTCACATATATTAACTTGTCTTCTAAATTACATGATAATCAATGCATTGTCAATATGTTAGATTATTACAATTAGGTTACGTAGTAGTCCCATAATTCTGTCCTCGACGTTGTTACTGCCGTGGCTCCTGCTGTTAGTGCATTTTCGACATCCTCTATCGTTCGAATTAATCCTCCCGCAAATATCGGAATCCCTGTATGGTTATGTACCTCCGAGATGATATTTGGCATAACCCCAGGAAGAACTTCAATATAATCAGGCTTTGTCCTCTCCAGTAATACATAACTTTTATTAAGTGCACTAGAATCTAATAGGAACAGTCTTTGGATTGCTAAAATCCCTTTTTTCTTTGCGGTTAAAATCACATTAGCTCGGGTTGAAATTAATCCTGCAACTTTGATTTCTTGACAGAGAAATTCAGCAGCATATTCATCATTTTTTAACCCATGAATCAAATCTGCATGCACGAGCATTTTTTTGTTATGTCGATTTGCGAGTTGTACAATACTTTTCAACTGACTAATGTGACTGTCAAGTAAAACCAAATATTCATATGGACTTTCTAATAATTTTTCAAAATCTTTCATATTCCGGACTGCAGGCAGTATTTTGTGTTGTATCGCCATTAAGTACCATCCCTCTTTAGGTCTAGTTTGAAAATCTCCTTCGTCATCCTGTCTAGATTCTACCTCATTTTTATTTAAGATTCATTTTTCTTGTTAAGTGACAATAAAGTCGTTTAAATTAAAAATGAAAACTCTCCTCAATCTACTAGTAATCATAGAACGAAGAGAGTTATTTACTTTTTTATTAATATTCGTTTATGGATTTACAGTAAAGTTATTAAATTCCACTAATCCTTTTTTTCCCGAAACGACGTTGACTGCACTCATAAATAGACCTACGTCCTGAGCCGGAGCAGCATTGTTTATAGATGCTGTCCCAACCGTGGTCCAATTTGTCCCGTCTGAACTACAAGAACCTGTGAAGGAGGATCCATTTTTAGTTAATTTTAGGTATACAGGAGTTGTAAAGGATGCCTTTTGCGAAAATGTATCTAGCCGTCCATCATCATTTGAATCCCATGAGAGGACACAACCGTTCCCTGGAGTGATGGCTAAATTTAAATATCCTTTAGAACCATTTTGGGTCATGTCATTACGGGCCATTATTCCAGCACGAGCCCAAGACCATGTGTTATCCTGGCTTACTACACGTGTCGTTACCGTTGTTCCATCCTTCATTTCATCTTCACGATAAATAGAACCAAAACCATTTGTACCGCCCCAAAGATCAGTTCCCCCACCATAGATACCAAATGAACTTTCTAATTGTCCAAAAACGGAGTCATTAAAAGAAATGGTTTTGAATTCTGGGCCTACATTGTTTATTGTCATCAACTTAACGCTATTTGTAGACCTCTGGCTTTTGTCCCCAATGTGATAGGAGGTTTCTGTTGCAATTATTTCAACCAAATTAAAAACAGAAACTTCTTCAGATAGTGTAATTTTATATTTCAAAGACACTGACTCCCCTGGTAATAGGTCATTAAATGTTGTGTCACCAAGTGGCTTCACATTAAATCCTGGAGGTGAGTTTAATGTGAGGTTAATATCCTCTGCAGTTGAGAAGCTGTTGTCATTGGTTAATTTGACAGTGACTGTTACAGGCTCTCCAACTGAAATAACTCCACTTGAAACAGAAACTTCACTGGTTAATGGAAATCCAAAGTTTGATAATTCCTCAAGCACTTTTTCTGAAATTTTATGAATATCACCACCTGGCTTGTGTGGATATTTATTTTGACTATGGGCCCACTCATCCCCCATAGCATACCAATCAATTTGCTTAGGCTGTCTCTCTTCTTTTAGAGCACTACTCAGTTCATCAAAATACGTTTTCCATCTATCATAATAGAAGCTACCTACCAGGCCGCCCCACTCGCGATTGGCATAATCGTGAAGTCCCGATTTAGAAGGTTGACTATCTCCCCATACTGTAATAATTGAACGGGCGTCATACTCAAGTCGGGCTGCTTCTTCTTTATCCGATGCCCAAGATTTTGCTTGTTTTAGCCAAGGCCCAAGCATCGTTTGCTTATTCGTAGAAACTACTTCATCCAAAAGTTTCATCCACTCTAACCATTTATTAGTATAGTGTACAAATAGTTTTTCATCTTTTGCATCGTATGCTTCTTTTATTTTTGGTAATAGTACTCGGCTTTGATTCGAAAGCACCTGGCGTGTAACATCCATTAAATCATACTTGTATGCACTGCTTTTTCTGAGCTCTGGAGCAACTTTGAGCAGTTCAGATAAAGATTGGTTAAAGTGCTGAGTATTATAACGCTCACTTGAAGGTGACCAAGAAGCTGCAGATTTGGTGCTTAAACTCGGTTGTGCTCCAAACAAGCCATCCTGCGCCTCGCTCCACCCATCAGCAGGCATATTATAGGCTGTATTTTGTAAAATATTCCACGCAGCTTCAGCATGCTTATCAGCCTTGCCATAACGGCGCTCAGCCCACTTAGAAAACCACTCATCCATATCTACAGGTCCATCTTGCCAAGCCATTTCGGTGAGGAAATCAAAAGCTACCGGGTTATTGTCGCTTGCTTCAGGCATCATGGCTATACCTGAAAGGTTACTCCCCGATTTTTCTTTCCATTCCCAGTACCTTTCATTCCATACTGACATATTAGCCCCCATAGTTGTATGACCCCCAAAGTTCCAAATGGAACCGAAAGCATAAGGGGTGTCTGGCCAGGTGGATTCCCTGTTTAGGTTTGAGTATCGATCTGACAGACCATCAAGGATAAGAACCTTGTCTTTATCAAGAGGGGCAATCAATTCCTTACTGGGATTACTCTGCCAACCAAGAATTGCCCAAATGGCCCCTGGATGTGCTTTTTGAAGAGCAGCCTCAACTGCTCCAGCTGCATCATCTACTGGTACATCTCCTGGTCGTCCACCTTCATGCAAAAGATCCATCTTGTACATTGTTGTTTCTCCAAATCGCTTTTCTTGTTTTTTGTAAAATGTCTCAGCAACTTTTGTGAAAAGCTCATTTCGCGGATCGAGCCAATCTGGTCGCCTAAAGCCTGATATCCAATCACCTTGAGATATAACTCTTCCTTGCGGGTTTTTTTTAACAAAATCCAAAGGAACCGTACCGTAATAACCTGGGAATACCGGTGTCATTCCAAGCTCACGTAATCTGTTGGCAATTTTCTTCCCAAGCTCCGCTCTTTCCTCAATCAATTCTTCAGTTACGGATCCCCCGAAGCAACACATATTCTGCAGTAGCCACCAAGGTTGATGGCTTGGTTGGGGAATCCATTTAAGTAACTCTTCTGAACTGTAACCAAATTCTTTAAACGTATCGTAATAAACTGCTTCTTGACCAACAGTCACCAGAACCTCATTGACTCCCTGAAGGGCAAGCACATCAATGGTCCTCTCCCAATCTTTCCATTTCCGATAAGCTCCTGTATATCCATCATCTGTATCGTTTAATGCAAATCGATGAGGAACATTTGCCGTTTTTATGATTTCAGTTTCTGGTGCAGGCAAGGTTTTAGGTAAGTTTAATTGTTCTCCATTCCAAGTGATATTACCTTTTGCCGTATATTTTAAATACCAGTTGAACCCCGTCAGCAAAACAGCAGGGGAGGTTCCTTGAATCTGAATCTTCCCAGGCTTACCTGTTATTCGAAAATAATCATTTCCTTTTTCATCTTTTTGCACAGCAAGGAATTCAACTTGTTTATAATGACGGGGAAGAACCCTTTTTAGTGATTTTTCTGCCGGCTTAGTGTCGAAAATACCTTTCTCTGGTTTACCCTTCTTTAAAACAGTAGGTTCACTATTCGATTCCATGTTATCCCCATTACTCTTTGCTTTTGCTGATGGAATAAATTCTAATTGTGAAATAGGTTGAATAAAGGAAACTATCATAATGAGAACACATAGGACTGAAAATATTTTTTTCATTATAATCACCTCTTCAATTTTAAAGAAAACTTGGCTAGCGCCAAGCCTTTGGCGCCGGCTGCGCCTTAGTTGCGCTTATACTATAGAAAGTATTTTTATACTTTCTTAACGTGTAAAGAAAACTTGGCTAGCGCCAAGCCTTAGCGCTGGCGATCGCCTTAGTTGCGCTTATACTTAGGACTTAAACTTTTCCTCAACGTCGGTTTACTTCCAGCTGAAAAGTTATACTTTCTTAACGTGTAATCAAAAATTCTTAACCACCCTTCTTGAAAGTCTTCCCTCCTACAGTCGAAAATAAATATAAATCCGAGTTACTTTAATGCGCTACACAGGAACAGATAAAGGTGAATCACCTCCAAAATTCATCATTGCACTCCTCTATAAAATTTTTAATAATAATAAAGAAAACTTGGCTAGCACCAAGTCTTAGCGCTGGTGATCGCCATAGTTGCACTTATACTATAGAAAGTATTTTTATACTTTCTTAACGTGCAAAAAAAGCGCGCACAAACCAAAAACCAATAAATTGGTTTCTCAGCTTATGCCCACTTAAGGTTACATGCTTAATTTAATTAAAATACTATAATACGTCAATTGAATTGTCAATACAATTCTGAATTTTAACACAAAATTATTTCAGAACTAATGAAACTTCGCTAGATATAATATAAGACTAGCCTTAAAGTCTTATGATAGCTTCGTTATATCCTAATTTAATATCAATTTGTTTTCATAAGAATTTTTTTATGAATGAATTATGTTATAATCATTATAACAGTCATAATAAGGATGTGAATGTTATGGAACAAATTGAAAGAAAAGTAACAAAAATAGGGAACAGCGTTGGAATCACTTTACCCCTTGAGTTATTAAGGCAAGTAGGGCTCGCACAAGGTGATGACGTGCAAGTAGAAGTAAAAGACGGAAAAATTATTTTACGTAAGAAAGAGCACCTGCAACTTCCAGATGGAGTAGACGTAGAGTTTATGAATATACTTAATGATGTAATAAAAGAGCATGATAAGGCATTTAGAGGGCTAGTAGATAGATGAGTACAGAAGATACGGTATACTTATCAACCAATCAAATTATTGCCATAAATACAGTTCAGATACGCCTATACTCACCACAAGAACCTGTAGGAGTTAAAAACCCAAATTTATTAGACTCTGCTATTAACCGTCCGAAGCAATCTGTATTTGAGAATGATGCATATCCCTCTATTTATGAAAAAGCAGCCGCACTATTCGAATCAATAGCTAAAAATCATGCCTTTTACAACGCAAACAAACGAACAGCACTTGCATCTCTCATTGTTTTTTTGAAAATAAACCATTATAAATGGACAATGGGAATAGAGGAAGAACAAGATTTCACAGTAGATGTCGTAAATCATAAATATACATTCGAAAAGATCGTCTCAACGATAAAAGAAAATACGAGAAAACTCTGAATCCATTCTTTTTCATTACAATCTAAGAATGGATTATTTTTTCATCCTAAAGAAAACTTGGCTAGCGCCAAGCCTTAGCGCAGGCGATCGCCTTAGTTGCGCTTATACTATAGAAAGTATTTTTATACTTTCTTAACGTGCAAAAAGCACAAACATAAGGAAGAAGACTACCACAAGGGTAGCCCTTTCTTATTTGAATTCCGGTATTATTCAGCACTGAACTCGAATGTCTTTTCGAGGTCTCCTGACTGTAATGTGATGCTGACCGTCCCTTTTTTCAAGAACGTAATCTGTTGAGTTTCGGGATTGAATACTGCAGTCGCATCTATCCCAGTATTTAAGCCCTCTGCTGAAACCACTAGATTGTCTGATCCAACATAACGAATCGTCGCTGGATAGCTTAGTGGGAAATCCCATCCACCAGCCTGATGTCCTGTCCAATGAATACCACTAGTTTTACCGACCGTAAATGCCACGTCCTTAACAGTAATATCTTCTAAAATCGGTCTGATATCAGCACGGATCCACATGTTTTTCCCAATGCCTTGGTAAGATGGATCATGCAGCCTATCATCCGGCTTCCACTCAGGATCGACACCTAGGACAGCGTAATTATAAAATCCACCATCATCTGGTGCTCCGTATGTTCCTTTTCCAATCGGACCAGTGATCATATATGGCACTCCGTCTCTACGATCGAGGTGAACCAGCTGCGCATGTGCCGCCATGACCATTGCCCGTTTTCCAGTTTCCTCTCTGAATTCAGTGAGCCATTTCTCCAGTAGATCAGCTTCTTTACTGTCAGCAAGTGCATGAGCTGCATCAGGAAGAGGATCTTTCAATGGGTGATGCCCCATTACGAATACGTTATTAATCGAAGCATCCGTTTTTGCTTCCTCCAGCGCATTTTTAATCGTAAACCATTGCTCTGGATTACTGCTACGCAAACTTCCTAACGACGTATTCATAAGGATGAACCTGGTCCCTTTATGGTCGAACACTTGGTGATCCGGCCCAAAGTATTCTTTAAAATGATCGAGGTTTCCGGTACCATATGTTTCGTGGTTACCTGGGGTCACATAGTACGGCTTTTCAAGATTTTCCTCGATTAACTGCTTCGCAAATTGAAATTCCTCCTCTGTATCAAAATCGACGACATCCCCATTGAAGAGGACAAAATCAACATCTTGCTCGTTAATCGCCTGCAATACTTTTTTCGAATTGATGATTTCTTTACTGCCTTCGTTTGCACTGATCAACTGCAGGTCCGAAATAACCGCAAATTTCCAGTGATCGTCTGGCAACTCACCATACTCAAGAATCAGTGGGTCCTCCGTTTTTTCCTGTTCTGGAATCTCAAGCTTTTGCGCGACTTTCGTCTGAACATCATCAATCATGATGTAGCCGTTATCCTGTTTGTTCCGATCGGTTTCGACGAGATAAATGCGATCGAGAATAATCGGATACTCAACACCAGTTGGCACATTCGCTTCAACGTATTTCCAACCGTTCCAGTCGACGCTATACGTGAGGTCTAACACGTGGTGTACATTGTTACTGTCTTTAATCCGTGCCCTTAACCAGTGGCCGTTTCCTTCTGTTCCGTATACATTTACGCCGATTTTCTTTACATCGCCTTCTAAAGGCAAGTTGCGATCTGGCGGGAACATGTAGGCAGCTCGTGTTCGTGTAGTTGTTGTGAAATCATACGTTAGTTTCAGTGCATTTCCATCTGTTTCGTCCATTGAAATATATTCGAGACTACCACCGACTTCTGCAGGATATTTGAAAAATGTCCATGGGTCAGAAGTGTCCTCAAACGTTTCTGCCACCTCCGTTTTCAACCCTACGGTTACACCAAGGTTCGTTTCGAGGTCACCGACTTTTGCATTCACTAGACCTTCACCGCTTTCGACTAATGCTTTTACCGTAAAAGAACCATCTTCGTTCGGCTTAATCGAAAGCTGACTCTCATCATATTGGAGTTGTACATCGCGCGGTTCGATGTATGTGCTGTATCCTTCTTCATCTTTCCCAGTAACCATAAACGTTGTTGACTTCCCTTTTTCAAGACCGATTTGAGTTGGTTTAATCGAAAGCTCAACTGGCTCACCGAGTACGTGAATATCTGAATAGGTCATATCGCCACGGAATTTCGCTCGGATCCGGTCCTTACCAGCATGCTTCGCTTGAAACACATTCCCTTCAAAGCTTCCTGCATTTCCACCGTGCCACTTGACATCTGCCTTTTTCACTTCAATAGGGGCATACGCCGTATCATACGCATGTGCTTCGAATTCCCTGCTTAATCCTTTAAAAACCCGAGTCGAATTTGCTTCGATATCGAACCCTTCTAGGTTCCCAGTCTGTGCCGTACTGAAAATCCCGATTCCATTCGGTACAGACCTTTCTGATCCATCGGAAGGATTATTGAAAACGTTGATACTCCCTTTCCCTAGCTCACGTGCAACTAAGGTCGATGAACCGCCACCGTCAAGATTCAACGCATTCCAAGCACCATTTTCTTGCATAAGATGAGCAAGTTCGAGCATCGTCATCCCTCGGCTATCCTTTTGACGACCATCAACAGTTACTAGAATCATCTGTTTTCCGTCCTTGGAAAACCCGACTGCAGTACGAGGGTGGCGGTCGCCATTATCGGTCGTACTGATTTCTCCATCCTTTACGAGCTGAACACTGCCACCAACGGCAAACGTCATGTCTTTAAAAGCTGGAGTGGTTGTATACGAGATATCGATCGTGCTTCCGAGCTTTTGGTCTCGTAAAAACTGTGCCGCTTCTCCCTTTCCGCTTAAAAGAACTTCCCCATCTTGTAATGGTTGATTGTAGACTTCATTTTCTAAAACTTGAACGACGTTGTTGTCTCTTATAAGAACTTCGGTATATAGGGATGCACCGCTCATGAGGTGTGTTCGACTCGCTTCACCCCATGCAGACGTATACATGACAAGCTGATCATTGTCCACGGTCGGATGGTTGATTCCGTCGAGTTGATATGTACCATCCGGAGTGTCAACCTGACCTTCAAGAGCGGCACTGGCAATTTGTCCGATACGATCCTCCGTAACAGAAACACTCATTCGTCCAGCGTATCCGCTTTTGATCAGTTCACCATTTGCAACTTCTAGACCCATCGGAGCATTCGTGTTGCTTATATCAAAAAAGTCACCGTTCACTCCGGCGATGGCACCCGATTCTTTTACCTGTGTGCTGATCGGCGCTTTATCTGTGACGTGTCCTGGGGTTAATAAATTTGTTGAGAGCGTCTCTTCGGCAAGATTCACCTTCATTACGTCTCCTCGCAGCCAACCCTCGGTGTCAAACCGGTCAAACTGCATGAGAGTAACACCTTTCGCTATCGGTGTTTCATCGATTTCTTCATGTATGACTTTGTATAGGGAGCTATCTCCGGTGGACTGTGAGGATGGTGCAGCAACTGAAGTTTCTGGGACTGGTGTGTCAGATGAAGCCGGGTAATGATCTTTCGCAAGTACAGGTGAAACAGGAACAATGATCGAAACTGCCAACATGGCCGACAAGAATCGTTTTACATACTTCATAAAAAGCCTCCCTTTTTTTATTGCATTGATGTAAATCTACCTTATACGACAATGTTTAACATAAGATTAAGTAAATAATAGATTATGGTTAATTTTTCTAGGTACAATGGTCTGTTATAGTCGATCGTGTAATTAAATGACATATCTTTTAAAAATTCTCTATTATAAACGGAAGCACCTTGCGACTGTTTTCATATCTTTTGAAATGATATAAACACCTCTAAAGGACTAGTTTATAAGTGAATCTGCTTATCTGGTTCCTTTGAATCATAGTCCATATATCTTTAGTTTTAGAAGCTATAGGTTGTTAGAAGTACCCTTAATAGGCTGTATTCAGTATTTGTAACGAATCGTAAAGGTAATAAAGATTGTTTGAAGAAAAAGCTTGGTAATGCTTTTAAACCGGGGAGGATTAAAACTAAATGAGAACAAGAAATCTACTCACTGCCGCTTGTACAACCCTACTGGCGGGACAGCTCCTTATGACAACAGGGGCAAATGCCAACCAAGTATCTGGTCCGATAACAGAAACGGGAGTTCATGAACACAAGGAATCCTCACATTTTGATATTCGGGACGTTGCCGATCGGGTTGTTCCAACGGATAATCAGCTTAAGGCTGCTGATACACTAATCCAAAACACTGGTTCAGGTGTCAAAGTTGAATGGAATTCCCTTTTTGGAACGCCTTCAACAATCATTAAAGATCAAGGGTACCTCACAGATACATCGAGCGAAAATGCAGAAACCGTGGCCCGTAGTTGGTTAAAAGAAAATGCAGCCTTATTTGGTCTTACAGCTGCTGAAGTTGATACTTTAGTCGTTGTAAGAGATTACGCAATGCCAGATACAGGTCTCCATCCTGTAACGTTCCAACAAACATTTGATGGGATTGAATCAGTTTACGGGGGAAGAATCATTGTCTCCGTTAATAAAGATGGGCGAATTTTATCGGTAGCAGGAAATCTAAGTCGTTCAACGGAACTGACAGGAAACTTCCAGCTAACTTCTGCTGAAGCATTGAACAAAGCGATTTCCCTAGAAACTCCTAGTCTTAGTTACACTCCTAAATTAGTAGGAACTGAGAAAGGTTGGGACGTTTTTGATGGTGGAGAATTCTTACCGACAAAACAACGGGTGAAGAAAGCTACCTTTATAACGAAAGATGGCGTGCGCCCTGCCTATCGTGTTCTTTTTATCGAAGAACTTAACAAGGGTTATGAAATTGTCATCGATGCTGAAACGGGTGAACAATTATATAAACGCTCTCTAGTAGACTATCTACTTGAACCTGAGGGGCTGATTTTTGAAAACTATCCAGGCGCATCTCAGGGTGGTACACAAGTTGTGAAATCCTTCAAGGGAGATCCAAGTGCTTCACCAAACGGATGGCTGGTTCCGGGAACCAATTTAGGTGTGACCACTTTCGGGAACAACGCCAATACGTATGCGAACTGGAGCAATTTCCTAGTACCTGCAGACCAGGCTGTTCGCCCGGTTGCACCGGATGGAGAGTTCAGTTTTCTATTCAAAAACTCTTGGCAGGAAACTCAAGGACAAACAACTCCTCCTTCCTATGCAGAAGATGTAAATAGTGCCGCAACGAACCTGTTCTATCATCATAACCTTTTCCATGATTATTACTATAATTTAGGTTGGACAGAAGCAGCAGGTAACCTACAGCTTTCGAACTTTGGAAAAGGCGGACTTGGAGGAGATGCGATTCTAGGTCTTGTTCAAGCAGGAGCTGTTTCAGGTGGTGCCCCGACTTATACTGGACGAGACAATGCCTACATGCTGACATTACCAGATGGCATTCCTGCATGGAGTGGAATGTTCTTATGGGAACCGATTCCTGGGGCATTTGAAGGCCAATATGCGGATGGAGATTTTGATGCAGGGATTATTTATCATGAATACTCACATGCTTTAACAACTCGGATGGTAGCTGGGGGCGAAGCGCTTGGAAGCCACCAGTCTGGATCAATGGGTGAAGGTTGGGGCGATTTTTATGGTATGCATTACCTGATTAAAAATGGACTCCAAGAAAAACCAGTAGTCGGTGGTTATGTAACAGGGAACTTCGAAAGTGGTATTCGCAGCTATGCTTTAGACGAAGCCCCTTATAATTACGGTGATATTGGCTATGATGTTGGTGGTCCAGAAGTCCATTCAGACGGTGACATTTGGGCTGCGATTCTATGGCATATGAGAGAAGGATTAATCGAAAGGTATGGAAAGGAAAAAGGCGAATCCATTGCTGAACATCTCGTTATTGATGCAATGCCGATTTCAGTTCCTAATCCTTCTATGGAAGATATGAGAACAGCGATTATTGCAGCTGACTTTGAACGTTATGATGGAAAGCACTATGATGCCTTGTGGACTGCTTTTGCCCAACGCGGCTTAGGAGCTAATGCTCACTCTGACGGTGGTGACGATACAGATCCAATTCCAGCATTCAACCATCCAGATGGACAACGAAATGGGCAGATCGTCGGGCAAGTCATCAATACTGCAACCAACAAACCAATTTCAGATGCAAGAATCATAATCGGTGAATTCGAAGCGAGAACAAGCCCTGTTGTAGTATCAAGTGAGAAAGGGAAATTTGGAACGTATGTTGTGGAAGGCACATATGACATTACAATCCAAGCAAGGGGGTTCGGTTCGAGAACCATTAGAGATGTAACGATTGAACCAGGTGAAAAGAATACACTAGCATTTAAACTATCACCTAACGTTGCTTCTTCCTTCAATGGTGCATGGGTTTCCCATGTATCCGGGGAATCAGACAGTAATCCTGTAAAGTTTGCCATTGATGATACGGAAGCAAGTGTTTATGCATCTGACACTCAGGAAAATGGATTTAAAGGTGCTGACTTCGTTGTCGATTTAGCAGGAGAAAAAGCTGTTGAAATTTCACATATTCAGGTTAGTGCATTGAAAGATGTTTCTAAATCACGCTTTGCAACATTGAAAAATTTCAGTGTACAAACATCAATGGATGGAGAAAATTGGACAACCGTTGTTAGAGATGAATTTACCGCTCAAAAGCCTAGACCTACTATTGCAGACTTACATTATCAAGGATTTGACCTTGCTGAACCTGTTAAAGCAAAATATCTGAAGTTCATTGCGCATGATGCTCAAGACAATTCAAAAGGCTTTGTCCAAGTGGCAGAAGTTCAAGCCTTTTCTTCTGAAAAATCAAAGATTGAGCCGTTACCGATAGAACCTGAAGAGCCATTTGTAGCTGAAGGTGTGGTACAAGTAGGTAATGCCGGCACAGGAATTGGTAGTCTTGCAGGTGTACCCGCGACACTAGCGGTGACAGAAAATGAGTTTGTTACGACTCAAAATCCTGAACCTGCTTCTCAAGGTACGGATGGATATGTTGTCACTTTACCTAAGCAATACGGTGACGGTATTCACAATTTCACCTTAGAAGGATCGAGTAGCAGCTCCTATGATTATGATGTCTACTTTTATAATAAGAACTTTGAATTAATCGGAGGAGTCGCGACTGCAGGAGCAAATGAAACAGGTATTATTCCAGGTGGAACCCATTATGTGTATGTCGGACTTTATTCCGGAGCAAACGTACCATTTACATTTACCGCAACAAGTCCCTATTGATTGATCCAATAGAACATTAGGTAACTGGAGGGAAGGCACAAAACCGTGCCCCCTCCTTTTTTCACGTTTAAGGGGCTGGCTCAAAAGTGCGTAACAGAACTATTTTGAGTTAATCCCTTTTAGGTTAGACGGTTCAAGATTCCTACTAGGTTAGAAAAGGGACTCTTCACCATTCTGGGTGGTAATCTTTCGGGCAAAAACTATCCCCGCGGCATATAGCTGAATTTCGCGGCATAATCCACTTTATCGCGGCAAAACACCTCAGTTCCGCGGCATAATCTACTTTATCGCGGTTTAACACCTCGGTTCCGCGGCAAACTACCTTTTCATGGCTACTTTCTTTGGTGAAGAACAGGAAAAAATGATTTTATACAGTTTTAGGAACGTTTTATACATGTTTTGTAACACGTTAAGAAAGTATAAAAATACTTTCTCTCGTTCTAAAAGTCTTTTGAGCAAATTCAATTATTTTTAGTAAGTAACTCGAATATGCTATCATCACCATTAACTATTCCCTTTTCAATAATCGAGTATTGCTCACTACTTTTATGGGGATTATTGACTTTGAGACGTATAGAAAGGATTGGATTATAGATGAAAGCAATCGTTATTGAGCAATATGGTGGAAAGGATCAACTAAAGGAAAAAGAGGTCGCTGTTCCTACTCCGGAAGATAATCAAGTTCTTATCGAAATGCATGCAACTTCCATAAACCCTATTGATTGGAAGCTTAGGGAAGGCTATTTGAAAGATATGCTACCGTTCGAGTTTCCGATTATATTAGGCTGGGATGCTGCAGGTGTGATAAAAGAAGTCGGTTCAAAAGTTTCCAAATTTAAAGCAGGCGACAAAGTATTTTCACGACCTGCGACAACCAATAGAGGAACGTACGCAGAATATGTCGTTGCGGATGAATCTTTAGTGGCGAAAATGCTTCTGCTCTTCTCATTTTCCACTTAACTTTTCTTTCCGACCTGTACCTTTTTGCGATAAACGGATACTGCAATCATCAATAACGGCAATAGTAAGCCTAATATTACTTCATATGAGGTAATCGTTTCCGAATCGAATTTTTGTTGATAAATGACGTTTGGAAAAGCGAATGTTGAAAGGGAAATGACAATCATACCTAAAGGCAAAGTCAACGTACGATAATCTTCCAATTTTAATAACTGTGCTGTACCTAAGACCGTTGCATAAAAATAAAGAGTTACTTTGAAAAAGAGTGAGATAAACCACATTACCGCCAGAACTGCCTCAATTCGTTGAATAAAATTTCCAACGTTAATTTTTGTTGCGAACTCATAACTGGGAAACATTTGTCCCGCACTTTGATCAGCACCGAGTACCGGAATACTCAAAAAAGTAATGATGGAAATTACAAATCCTCCGATCAAATGTCCGATTAGAAATACCTTGCTAGCTTTTTGGAGACGTTTCACATAAGCAGGGAATACCATCAATAATACGATTGCAGCGAGAGATGATGCACTTATGAAATTTAAAACAGTATGTACTAAAGACTTCGGGTCTGTCTCCAATATCGGCTGTACATTTTCAAGTTTAATTAGAGGAGCAATGAAAACAACTAAAATAATTAACAGAAAAAATAACCATGGCAGCAATAGTTCTCCAGCGCGCGCTATAGGTTCAATCCCAAGTCGTACCCCCATAATCATAACAAGTGCAAAAAGAATATTTATCGCACTTATTGGTGTTTCAGAGATGACTTGTGTAGTAAGAAACTTTCCCATCGTATATAAAAGACTGGTAGAAGCAAGTAACGAGAATAGGATAAAGAACAATGATCCCATTTTACCAAGCCATTTCCCAATAATTTTTCATTTAATTGCACTAAAGTCATGCTTGGGAATTGTTGAAAAAGCTTGATATATAACCATATGTTCAGCAAACCTACACCTACACCGATTATTGCAGCGATCCATCCATCTTGCTTTGCTACGCTTGCTAATCCTGATGGCATCGTTAAGATTGATGTTCCAATCGTAAACAAAATGACTAACACCATAAATTGACGTTCCGATATCTTACCTTACTCAAGCACTTTACTGTCACTTCCCTTTTCACATCAACAGTTGGTCGAATAAGAGATGATTGAGCGGCTCAAAAATCATTATGAGCCAGCCCATAGGACTGTATTTCCAAATTCATACTGCTAACGATCGCTAATCCTATGCCAATGGAAAGGGAAACAGAAAATACTGACAACTCTTTTTTTGAACCTTTTTTACGCAAGGAAGGTAGCTCTATCATGACGATGATACCTGCAATCAAAAGTACTCCGACAAAAGCTAACATGAGCGACCCTCCCCTTTAACTCCGGCTATTAGATTGTAACTTTCGTTTTCTTGAACCTTTTTTCCTTAGGACAGCAAGTCCCAGCAACAATAAGGGCAGCAATAATCCGTAAGTTAATCCATACACTGGCCACGTTTTTGCATCGAATGTTTGTATGTAAACAACATTCGGATGCATCACTATCGTTGCTGTCACCATGATCATTCCGAATGGGAACGTAAGGAAACGATAGTTTTTTAACTTTAATATTTGTGCGAACCCAATAATTGAACCATAAAAATAGACGGTCATTTTAATATAGAGTGAAATAAACCACATTATTGCGATAATAACCTCAATTCGTTGAACGAAATTACCAACATTAATTTTTTTCGCCAAAACATAACTTGGGTATAATTGCCTTGCTGTCTGATCAGGACCCAACACCAAAATACTTAAAAAGACAATTATAAATAATATGATTCCTCCAATTAACGAACCAGTAATAAAAGCTTTACGGGCGTTCTTCAATTGGTTAATATGAGCAGGGAAGAACATGAGAAATGTAATTAACGGAAGAATAGTAAAACTTAAAAAATGAATAGTCGTGAGTATGATCGGTTTGACGCCTGATTCAAATACAGGCTGGACGTTTTTCCAATCAATTTGCGGCGAAATAAAGATTACAAGTACGACAAATAAAAGTAAAAACCAAAAGCATAAAATTTCCGCAGAACGTGCAATTACTTCAAGACCAAGTCGAGTCCCGATAATGACAATAGCTAAAAAAAGAATCATGATCGGTTGAATCGGTGTTTCCGGCATCATTTGCGTCGTCATAAAATCACCTATATAAAGGAGCAATGCCGAGGCATTATAAAAGAAAAAGAAAACGTACGTTAAAGAAACAACTGAACCAATCCATTTACCCAATAAACACTCAATTATCTCCACAAGGGACAAATCAGGAAAAAGAACGGCTAGAGCGTTGTATATTATAATAATGAACATTCCCGTTCCAATCGCGAGTAATACACCAATCCAGGCGTCCTGTTTCGAATCGGTTACCAGAATTGACGGAATTACCAAAATGGCTGAACCTACTGTAAATAAGATGGTTAGCACCCTAAATTGCCGTACCGATATTTTACCGTTGTCCAGCATCTCTTTTTCACCTACTTTATTACTACTTTATTTTATTAAGTGGAGAATTTCCGATTGTACCGATCCTGCGTATTTTCATGTCTACTTTTACTTCAACGGGCATGTCAACAAATTGCTGATTCCAATCTTTTTTGACCTTTTTCCAAAAGTCAGGATTAGAACGATGGATCGCTTCACCAAAGCCAAACATATCGACTTCAAACTCTTCCTGTGCTTTCGATATAGCTGCTTCTATCGTTCCTTTGATATCTTGTTCCACTTTCTTCTCTAACTGATCGATCGTTTTCGTTTTCGTTAAATCAAGTTTCTTGCACTGGACCTCAGCGACGTTTCCTTCTGCTCGTATTTGAACTGTTCCCTTTGGGCTTCCGTTCTGTACAGTTCCATTAAGGTTGGCTTTCGTTCGAATCAGCTCGATTCCTACTTTTTTTTCACTCCCTTCTGTACAGGGTACTTCAACGATCGTACTATTGACTTTCCCTTGCGTATAGTTGAATCCTTTACTTTCCTTTTCACTTAACCAGCCGATTAGTTTATCACCTTTAAAAACACTTATTCCCTTATATTGCAATAAGGAGTCGGGCTCAATTTGTTCAACATTCTTTTTCGACTCACCAGTTTTTTGATCTCCTTTGATTTGAACTCCGGTAATACTAGGCTGTATCCCTTTACTTACTAGGTCTGCAATCAGTTCATCCAAGGTGATCGTTTTCGTCGGTGCCCATGCTTTCTCCGATGTTTCAAGGGAAGCATATAGCTTGTTTGCCGGGATTGTTTCCAAAGTTGTCAAGACTTTCAGTATGTTTTCTGCTTTCGTTCCTTTAGCAACAACAATAAAATAATCCGTTCGAAGTTCTTGATCTCTTGACAGAAGATCCAATACTTTACCGATTCCTTCTTTTGCTAATTCTTCTCCTATTACTAATACACGAAGATGAGCCCCATACAGCTTCCTCGGAGCAATCGTTGTAACCCTTCTAATCGCCTCAAGTAAGGTACTTCCGGTTTCTTGATACGTTGATACGGGTGTTTTCCCTGCTCCTACAGATTTAGCAGCCACTTCACCTGGGTTAACGACTTGAGCGGTGACTACATATTGATCGTCGGATTTGTCGATACCCATTGCTACCATAATCGCCAGTTCATTTAACTCTATTCGGTTCCAACAACCAGATAAAAGGGTGAGTGATAAAACGGGAATAATCAACAATCCTAGTGATCGCCTCATTCGTGAGCCTCCTTTCGCTCTACAGTACTCCTAAACAAAATTGGAAGAACCAAAATTGAATAAGCTATTTCAATATATTCATCATTGCATCACTGAACGGTTTGTAAACCGCTATTATCCAATCAAGAGGGTTCGGAATATTGACAGCTAAACTCTTTGCAATGCTTAATCCGACTCCAAAAATGAGCAAGAGGAAAAACACCCATAGCTCTTTTTTCTGTTTGCTTTTCCAAAGTGACGGAACTTCGAAAATGATGATCAATAATGCGATTAAAAGTATTCCTGCAATGCCCCACATATCGAAGTTACTCCTTTATCACAATTGTGTTCCGATTCATTTTCGTATATCTTTTCAACCTCTATTTTTGTTCCTTAGGTCTTGGTTTTGGACTATCTTCACGCTCTACATTTTTTTGGCTAATTAATCGTGGACGTGATAATAATGCCCATCTCGGAAATCGGAAGAACGCATCCTTTTGATCTTCAGCAATAAAAGGTGCAAATGGAGACATATAAGGTACACCGAATGAACGTAAACTACACAGGTGAAGGACGAGAGCGATCAAGCCGATAATAATCCCAAATAAACCAAACGAAGCAGCCAATGCCATGAATATAAAGCGCAGCATTCTTACTGAAATGGCGATGTTGAAGGAGCTAATTATAAAGCTTGAAATTGCCGTAATCGCTACAACAATAACCATTGCTGCAGATACAATTCCGGCTTCAACCGCGGCTGTTCCGATAACGAGTGTTCCAACAATCGAAATCGCTTGGCCAATCGCCTTTGGCATTCGAACACCAGCTTCTCGCAAAATTTCAAAGGTCACTTCCATCATGAGTGCTTCAATGAATGCTGGGAAAGGAACCCCTTCACGTTGAGCCGCAAGGCTAATGAGCAGCCCAGTCGGTAGCATCTCCTGATGAAACGTAGTAATCGCGATGTATAATGACGGAGCGAGCAGTGCAATAAAGAAACCGAGAAAACGAAGTAGACGAAGAATCGTTGTAATATCTGCCCGTTGATAATAATCATCCGCTGTCTGAAAAAATTGAATAAACAGGGCTGGAACCAAAAGGGCATGTGGGGTTCCGTCAACAAAAATTGCAATGCGCCCCTCTAAAAGGGCTCCAGCTGTTACATCAGGACGCTCCGTATGGAAAATAGTAGGGAAAGGTGTATATGTCTCATCCTGGATCAATTCTTCGATATAGCCAGTTTCTAAGATACTGTCAATTTCGATACGGTCAAGACGCTCCCGGACTTCATCTACCACTTTGTCATTGGCGATTCCGTTCATGTATGCAATCGATATGTCCGTTTTTGTTACTGTCCCTATTTTTTTTGATTCCAACCAAAGGTTCTGATCCTTGATTTTACGTCGTAACAATGCTGTATTCGTACGTAAATTCTCCGTATAAGCTTCTTTAGGACCACGAACTGTATTTTCAATGGTTGCCTCCGGGACGCCGCGGTCTTTCCCGCCCTTCATACCAATCGCGTACCCTTGCGCGAATCCGTCTAATAAAAAAATGACCTTTCCCGATAAAAGAGATGCAAAAAGAACATCATAATCGGTTATATCTTTAATGTCTCCAACTGTAAGGACAGAATCTTTGAAGTATTGCAAAGGGTTTTGTTTATAGGAATCATTTGTATCTAAATCTGCTTTCCTGATATCCACCATAAGAGATTCCAAAATAAAATTTTGATTGGATACGTTATCAATCAATCCTTCTGTAAATAATACGCCCGCTTTCAAATTACCATCTTGTCCTATATGAATCTCTCTGACGATGATGTCATCACTATTTCCTGTTTTATCTTTTACATGTTGGATGTTTTCATTTAGGTTTCTATTTAAACCGTTATTCTCCGTGGAATCCGAATTGTTTTGTTTTTGTTTAGACAACGATTTCGTTCGCCTTCTTAACGATTTTTTTGTAAATCTCATACTTCCCCCTTGGACACTTTTCCTCTCATTATCTCCTATTTTTGTTGTATTAAACTCATCTCTTAGAAAAGCCCTCATATACAGAATAGTGTTTTTAAAACTAGTTTTTTTGCTTAGAGTCTAAAGTTATAACTAAATCAATTTACTAATTGAGAAGATGAGTACAAAAAAGTGAACACTAAAAAACCCTGCTCTACCGTATGGAGCGGGGTTTTATATTTTTTTAATTGGTAATAACTTATAATGGTGTGTCACATAAAGGGGGATCGTATGAACAAGGAAAAAATTAATATAGGCCAATTGTTTACATGGGTTGCAATGTATCAACTTGGTAGCGCTATTATCATTAACTTGGGGATGAACGCGAAGCAAGATGCCTGGCTGGTCATCCTTGTTGCCATGGTTATAGGGACCCTTGCCTTTTTTCTTATTTACGGTTCTCTCTTCCACCTGTATCCACATCTTCCCTTGACAGGTTACACACAGATCATTCTTGGTAAATATATTGGTTGGTCTTTAGGCTTTATGTATCTTCTTTATTTTATTTATGCTAGCTCAAGAAACTTACGCGATTTCGGAGCACTGATTCTTACTTCTGGGTATGATGAAACACCGCTATTTGTCGTCCATGTGATAATGATCATGACACTTGTTTATGGTATCCGTCTAGGTATTGAAGTGTATGCACGAGCAGCTCAGATGTTCTTTATGTTTTTTATTTCCCTTTATATTTTTGGGGTTATACTGTTGATATTTTCTGGCGTAATTGACTTCAAGAACTTAATGCCGGTTCTAGGAAATGGTTGGCAACCAGTTGTAACTACAGCGTTTCCGTTGACGTATACATTTCCTTTTGGCGAGATGATTGCCTTTACCATGCTGCTACCCTATTTAAATAAATCGCAATCAGCAGTTAAAGTCGGTGTTGCTGGAATGATTATCAGTGGAATAATTTTGAGTTTGACCGTTTCTCTCAATATATCGGTTCTAGGATTAGAAGCAGCCGAACGGTCCATATTCCCTTTAATAAAAACGGTTGGTGAAATAAATATAGGCCATCTTTTACAGCGTATGGATGCCATTGCTCTCCTGATTTTCGTGATAACTAGTTTTTTTAAGATCGGTACTTTTTTTTTCGTAGCAGTAATTGCAGCATCTGACTTATTTAAAGTGCAGAAATACGGGAAGCTTGCTCTGCCTATCGGAATAATAATCCTTTTTTCTTCTATGATCATGGCGAGTAACTTTAGCGAGCATTTAAAAGAAGGATTAGAAATCGTTCCGCCTTATATCCATATCCCTTTCCAACTAGGGATACCTTTGCTACTTCTAATGGTTGCCCTTTTTCGTAAACGTTTCAATCGCGGACACTAATGTATTGCTGTTCATAGTGCGTTGTAAGGATGAGTTAACAATTGTTCAATCTAATCCTTTTGCTTCGGCTTCTTAAAGGTAGAGAAAATGGTATTTTTCAATAAAAGTAAAAACAAAACGAGAATGATAAAATACTCTGGTGGCGTCATAAGAAAAAAAGGGTTCTTTATATTAGTTAATACCCCCCGGATGCCGGATCCCATAATCACATCTATAAGAAAATCAAAACCGATGCTTAATACAAATAATAAGAGGAAAATGCCGAGTAGTTTCATTTTTATAAATATAGCTCCTTTTGTATTAAGTTGTTAGGCGCATCATTCCTTGTATTTCTTCAAACGTTCGGATTTTTCTTTTAGCATTTGTAACATCAGCTTTTTTAATCCAGGGGCCTCGGCACATGCCCATAAATTAATTAATTTATAAGGAATACTGCTGTGCTATCGGTTGAGTAAAATCCCTCTTAAATCTATCTTCTTCATAAAGAACTCAAAAATCCTCTGTCCTATCTCCAGGTGATATTAAAGGTAAATAGCACAATAAATGCTGCCCACTAAAGGAACATTAAAAAAGCTCACCCAGTCGTTTGTAGGGTAAGCTAAAGTCTTGTTCGTCAAGTGTTCCAGTTATAATGTTGTTCGCTCTCATTTATGGTGAAAAGGGCATTTCCTTCTAATGGTTCCATGTCAACGCCAATAAAATATTGTTTCCATTCACGATGGTTGGGATCGCCATAGTGGCTGATGTTAAAGTGCTTTGGAAGCCGATCCCATTTCTCGACGGGTTCCCTTACTTTTTCACGAGACATTAACAATTCAAACAGTGACTTATAAACATTATTCGTATGTATCCTTAGATAATAATCCAGTTCTTTTGAGTCAGTTCCCTACAACATTTAACCAGTAAGAACATCTCCAGATGGATAACGAATCTTTTCTTTTTCTTGCTGCGCAACGGATAACATGATCGTTAATGGACCGATAAGGCCAAGATACATCATGAACATGATAACTATTTTTCCGATAAAGGTGAGACTCCCTGTTGCTCCCATTGACAAACCTACTGTCCCAAACGCAGAAACAACTTCGAACAATAGTGGCATTAAAGGAATATTTTCGGTAATCAATAAAGTAAATAACGCTAGAAATATAAACGTCAAACTGGTAATTACAATTGCCAGTGCACGATAAACGATCGAGACATCGATCCTTCTATTAAAGACATTAGGGTTTTGTTTCTTCTGCTTTAAAAAAGTACCTACAGCAAGCAAAATAATAATAAAAGTCGTCAGTTTAATACCACCACCAGTGGATACGCTCCCAGCTCCTATAAACATCAACAAAATTGTAAATATAAGCGATGACTCTTCCATATCCCCCGTTGGGATAGTGTTAAAACCTGCTGTTCTCGGTGAAATCCCTTGAAAATAGGATGCCCACCACTTTCCCGAGGCAGATAAATCCCCCAATGTGTTCGGGTTATCCATTTCAAGTAAAAAGATGATTAGAATTGATACGGAATTTATGATAATGGTTCCGACAATCATAATTTTGGAATGGAGTGTTAGTGACCTGAAGTTTTTGGAGTACCATAAATCGTGTAATACTGTAAAACCAAGCCCCCCTGTAATAATCATGAGTGTGATAATTAAATTCACGACTGGATCTCCAACATATTTCGTTAGGCTGTCAGGCCAAAGAGCAAAACCAGCATTATTAAACGCGGCAATAATATGAAACAAACTATAATATAAACCTTTCCAGAAACCCATTTCTGGGATCCAACGTATCGATAGTAAAATGACACCAATTCCTTCAATTGCTAGTGCGAAAAGAAGAACTCGTTTCACTAATTTAACGATACCGCCAATTGGTGTTTGCAGCTGCTCTTGAATGATTAACCGCTGTCTTAAACCAATTCGTTTACCCAAAACAATGATAATTAAAATAGCAAATGTCATAAAGCCAAGTCCACCGGTATGAATTAATCCTAGGATGACAAATTGTCCAAATAACGTATAAGCGGTGTTTGTATCAACAACCCACAAACCGGTTACAGTCGTAGCAGATGCAGATGTAAAAAACGCATCAATCCAGCTAACCGGCTCTTTTGTCGAGATGGGTAGCTTTAATAGTAGACCTCCTAATAGTATAAGGATCAGGAATCCAATTCCTAAAATTTGTGGTGGGTTAAGTTTTACGGATCTAATACGATGTCTTATAAGTTTTTCTAAGTCCATACATACACCTCTTTACCAATATCGTTTTGAAGACTTGAAGATAAGTAAATTTTATACAACACTCCTATAATCCTTTTTCTTCAAACCGATTTAAATCTTCGTTACTTCCGATGACGATTAAGATATCTCCTTCTTGGATAACCTCATCCGCAGAAGGAGATATCAGAATTTGTTCTTCTCTCTTAATGCCGACAATATTACACCCATATTTGGCACGTACATCTATGTCCATTAAGGTTTGATTATCAACCTTTTTAGTTGCAACCATTTCAAGAATACTGTGATCTTTTGAAAGCTCTATATAATCAAGAATTTTTTCTGAAACGACATGATGGGCTAAGCGCCTTGCGATGTCTCGTTCTGGATGAATCACTCGATCTGCACCAATTTTCTCCAAAACTTTTCGATGATATTTTGATTGCGCTTTTGTCCAAACCGTTTGAACCCCTATTTCTTTCAATACTAATGTCGTTAGGATACTGGATTGAATATCGTCACCAAGAGATACCACGACAAGGTCAAAATTGCGAACACCTAACGCCTTCAGTACTCCTTCATCTGTAGAATCGGCAAGAATGGTATGCGTTGCAATAGAGGAATATTCATCTACTTTATCAGGATTTGTATCTACTGCTAACACTTCTGTACCAAGTTCACTGAATTCCTTACATAAACTTCCTCCAAAGTTCCCAAGACCTATTAATGCAACTTGCTTTTGTTTTCTCTTCATCTACAAATACTCCTCTGTAACATGATTTAATGTATGAAAGATGATTATTCCATCGAAAATGTGTTGTCATGTATAATATGAGACTCCAAGACTGAAAATAAACATTTTGAACAACCTCTTTAAGATCAAATACAATTCAAAAAGAAATCACTGCATTAAAAAAAGCCCAAGAGAACAAGATCCTCTTATGGCTTAGAAAGCTCAAGAAAGAAACCGTGCATTGCACGTGCTTGTGTTCTCTTCAAACGCTTACGAGGTTAGCTGTCGGATTCGGACGTAAAGAGTCGCCCTACCTTATAAAAGGATTCACCCCAAAGCGGCGATTGCCACATAAAGATTGGTTCCCCCGTTCCCAATGGAATTTAGCGATTAAGATAAATTGGAAACTGCTTATTCATTTTAGATGAGATTTATACTACTCCGGTCTCTATCAACTGTAAAGGAGCAAATAACATCAAATTCTGGTAAATACGGTTATTTAGTCAATTAAAACACATATTCCCTCTATTTATTGAGATTTATCGGCTAATTCCTTCGTATTATCGATCCATTCAACAAATTCTTTTTAGATGTTCCCTGTTTTTCGTGAAATAATATCCATTATATCCCCTAATCTAAATTGTTTAAATACGTTACTGCTTCATTCAAGCTGGCAACTGGCACTACCCCGGCATTAGTTTAGACCATTAGTTAAGCTGAATCCAATAACGTCGCACTATATTCCCGTCCTCTTCCGAAAATTCATTTTCGAGAACTCCACCGTTTTTAAGAATAGTCCTTTCGGAGCCTTTGTTATCCTTATTGCAAGTGACAAGTACCTTTTCCAAACCGAGATCAGCAGTTTTTTGCAAAGACTCTTCTAGGATTTTCGTTGCATAACCTCGTCGTCTTTCAGATGGCCGCACCCCATAACCGATATGCCCGCCGATGTTTAATAACTTTTCAGTAAGGCTGTGTCGGATGTTCACCGCGCCAAGTATTCTTTTATTTTCGTCCACAAGCCAATAATTTGAATGTTGAACCCATCCTTCTGGAGTATTCTCTTCTTTCTCAGAATCAATGAGAAATTGGACAAGCTTTTCAAAGTCTGTGGGATCTTCCTTCACAACCCAAGGTACAATGCTTTCTCCGCTAGACATCCACTCTTGATAAAATAGTATGTACTCTTTCTTAAGCTCAACATTGGGTCTGATTAGTTGAATCTTTTCTGCCATCTGTATCCCCTACCCCATCTGTAAATTTCACCTATTTTAGCATACCACTAGCAAATATTTCTGGCACATGCTTCTTTATACTTATGTATTGTATGTTTTAATAGAATTGCGGATAAGCACTGTATTAAAACCATAAAAAAAAGCACTCAACAGCCAAATGGATTGGTGCTGCTAAATGCTTTCGTTATTGTAAATGTTTTTTCTTTCTGTTCGTGTGAACTATGGTAGTTTTATAGATAACTTCGCTTAATGATTTCACGATGATGGAGCTCATGACCAGCAATAACATATCCCAATGCACGTGCAGTAGTTGGTTGACTCATAACTGTTCCAGTGCGCATCAATGCATTGTCCGAAAGACAGGTGATCAAAGAAATGGTGCTTTGCCGGACTACAGACAATTCTGTAATGATATCTGAGAGTTCCAGACGATCATACTCCGCATTGCTAACGTATGAATCTTTATCAAATGATGGGTACGTCGTCGTATCCCCTCGAGCAACTACAAGTAAGTAATAGCTCATCACTCTTTCGATATCAGCAATGTGCCCCACTACTTCTTTCAGGCTCCATTTTCCCTTTTCATATCGATATTCTCCTTTTTCGATTGGTATACTTTTAAGAAAATCATTCATTTCAGTTTGTTGTCTCTTCAAAGTTTTAAGCAAATCATCATCAGGAACAAGTCCTATATACCTTTCAAGATACGGGTTGTATTCACTTGATTTCGGACGATTAAGCATTATAATTGCCTCCAAACATATACCTTCAGCTCAGCCCTTAATATTATTGATAAGAATATGACATTAAGAATGTGTTTCGGTTTTTGAACCGGAGTGTACACTACCATGTTGCAAAAATTGTAATGTTGCCGTCCCGAGCATGTTTGCTGCTACAAGCAGACTGCGTTCATCGATGTTAAACTTTGGATGATGATGTGGGTAGGTTACATCCCAGTTCGGATCTTGGGCTCCTGTGAAGAAGAATGTTCCTTTTACATGTTGCAGATAATACGCGTAATCTTCTCCACCCATTTCTGGTGCACATTCCGTTACATTGGTTACGCCAGGCACTGATTTAGCAACTTCTGCCACAAAAGCTGTTTCATCTGGATGGTTGACTACTGCCGGATAGCCACGGAAAAATTGATACGTATATTCTGCATCAGTCATGACACACGTTCCTTTGACGACCCTTTCAATCTCCTTTTCCAGGAAATTACGGACATCATCATTAAACGTTCGCACCGTTCCAGTGAGTTTAGCCGTATCCGCAATTACGTTAAATGCATTGACCGCTTCAAATGCACCGACTGAGATAACCGCTGACTCGAGTGGATCAACTCTTCGGCTTACGAGTTGCTGGAGATTCGTGACCAGTTGAGATCCGATTACAATGGCGTCTTTTGTCAGGTGAGGCTGTGCTCCATGGCCGCCCTTTCCTTGGATTGTAACTTCGAATCGGTCAGCAGCAGCCATGATCGGACCTGTACGATATCTGATTTCTCCTTGTGGACTCGTTACCCAGAGATGTGTTCCGAAAATGACATCCACACCTTCCAAGCAACCATCTTCGATCATTGCGATTGCACCGCCTGGTTGATATTCTTCGGCATGCTGGTGAATGAATACAACTGTTCCCTCCAACTCATCCTTCATGCTATTTAATACCTTGGCGAGGACAAGGAGAGTTGATGTGTGTCCATCATGTCCACATGCATGCATTTTACCGTCCACTTTTGACTTATAAGGGACATCGTTTTCCTCATGTATGGGGAGTGCATCGAAGTCAGCCCGAAGTGCAACCGTTTTTCCCGGTTTAGCGCCTTTCAGCTTCGCGACAACCCCGCGCCCGCCAACACCTGTACGAACCTCATGTCCTAATTTTTCATGATATGCAGCAATGTATTTCGGTGTTTCGACTTCTTCAAACGATAGCTCCGGATGTTGATGGAGATAGCGGCGGATTTCCACCATCTCTTCATAATGCTCTTGTAACTTTTCATATAGCTTTTCCATGCCATTTCATCCCCTTTTAAAGAAAACTTGGTAAGGCCAAGCCTTTGGCGTCGACTGAGCCTTAGTTGCACTGATACTATAGAAAGTATTATTTATACTTTCTTAATGTGTAAAAAAGAATTCGTATACAGCCGAACTTTTATGGTAATTCTTAATCTTTTAACAATTTCTATATATCAGTTGAAAATTCCTTCGAAAAGCGTAATATTGTTTTTAATAATAAATATCTACTAGGAGTGTGACATAGAATGACCACAGAATTGCATTTGGAAGATAGCTATGCAAAAACGTGTGAAGCGAATGTAATACAAATTGATGGAGACAAGGTGGCACTCGATCGGACGGTCTTCTATCCAACCGGTGGAGGTCAAGAGCATGACACTGGACACCTCATTCAGGACGGAAATGAATTCGAAGTGTATAAGGTGAAAAAAGAGGGCGGTATCCCCGTTCATTATTTAAAAAATCCAGAGGGACTGAGCGTTGGAGCAGTCGAAGCAACGATTGACTGGGAGCGGAGATTCGGGTTAATGAGACACCATTCACTTCTCCACGTTCTTGCGGCAGTATTGAATACAGAACGAGGGTCTCTGTGTACAGGAAATCAAATTTATCCAGATCGTGCACGGATTGATTTGACCGAAATCAGTGAGTTATCCAACGATAAGCTGGAAAGTGCAATTATGAAGGCAAACGAAGAAATCCAATACAATCACCCTATATCCGTGAGGGTCCTACCTCGGGATGAAGCGGAGCAAATATCGGGTGCGATCAAAACCGTAGTCAATCTGATTCCTCCTGCTGTAAAGGACATCCGTTTGGTTCGAATTGGTGATATTGATGAGCAGGCTTGTGGTGGGACACATGTCAAAGATACAGCCGAAATTGGTGTGTTTACGCTAGAGAAAGTGAAAAACAAAGGAAAAGGAATCACTCGATTGGAAGTAAGGGTAGCGAATTAAGCTGAAACATTACGGTTTGGATCAATATTATTAGTACCATTGAAATAAGTCCGTGTTTCAAATCATGCGAATACTAATAAATATAATAGGTCCAGTACTGTACGTAGTCATTTAACTATGAAACAACTAGCTTCATTGCTCATAAGTGGCTGGATTTCCGTACAAACGGAAATCCTTCATTTATTAGGAAGGCTTCTCTGTATAATTCATTCTTACAACCTCAAGAAACGTTTCGACCTCTTTTCTCGACCGCAAAATAATAACGTTCTTGTTAGCTTTATAGCTTGCTATTTTTTCGAGCAGCTGCGGTCTTCGGTTTTTCCGGAAGTTCCACACCCAGCGTATAAATTCCAGGTCCAGCTTTTCCTCACAGCCCTCGCCAATATCAGGACGCTCCTTTTTATGGTACATCCATCTTCTTTTTACAATTCGGTACATACAAGTAAGACGGGACATGTCGAGGAAAATGATTGTATCAGCTGAATTCAGACGTACATCCATGGTTGTTCCATAGTTCCCGTCGAAAATCCAGCTCTCCTTTTTTACTAGTTGTTCTTGAATGACACGGAGCTCTTCTCTTGGTGTTTCCACCCAACCAGGCTTCCAATTAATCTTGTCCAAATGAAAAACTTCAAGCTCGAGGACCTTGCCAAGCTGCCTTGAAAATGTTGATTTTCCTGCTCCCCCACATCCGATTATTGCAATCTTCCTCATAATTACCCCTCCCTACTTTTACTGATATAATAGTTTCCCAGTTTATAGAAGATTAACATTATTTCTCTATTAAGCATGGAATTTAATATTAATGTAGAAATATAAATACATCAAGGATTAGACCGTTTATTTCAAAAAAAGAACCAATGACAGTTTTCTTCTACTGGAAAAAAAGAAACCCTCATTTTGACGAATGAATGAAATCATTGGTTTTAACCCTGCACTTTCTAAAGGAAAAAAACGTACTCTATCGAATTGGAATGTATAAAACACAATGGACGGAGTTGATGCTAAATGAATATAATCATCAGTGTTATTGTTGGCACACTTGCATTGGCAGGTTTTATTGACTGGAGACGCAAGCGGAACAAAAATGAGGGAGAGCGTCCAATCAACCCTCATTCCAAACCAGGAGAAGATTCGAATTATACAATGGGTGATAACCGGCATACGAACGATAATTTTTAACGAAATTAGATACTTAATATTGCTGTTTCTATCCTAATTACGCCTGACTTTTTGCGTTACAAACTTGGTCAAAGGTCTGGACAAATAACCCGTCACCTTCCAACCATTCAGCAAGAAAGACATTTTTAACATTTTTTATCCCTTGTTCCTTTAGCTGGAGGTATAGCCAGTCCTCGCTTCGGCCAATATCTTCTAATTCATCCTTTAATAATTGTCCATCTCTAATCATTGTGATTGGAACATAGACAGATTTGTTCGCTAGTTTGAAATCTTCTTGGGTCGTTTTTTGATATTTTGATTTTTTGATTAAGCTGATTGATCCGTTTGCTTCTAAATAACAATAGGCGACCTCACGTATTGAGAAGGTTTCAGACTGTCGTAATAAACTCTGGAGCTGATTGATATTCATCCGGTTTTTCTTAAGCTGTTCCCGATTAATCACGCCATTTCTTATAAGTACAGAGGGTTTTCCTTCAAATAACAGTCGTAATTTTAAAACTTTCTGACTTGCAATCTCGACTAAGGATAACAGCAAAGCCCATAACGTCATTGAATAAATGATATATCCAACACCAATTTTATCGTCGTATAATGCATTACCCAACAACTCCCCTAGCACAATTGCTGCGATAAACGTAAAAGGTGTAATTTGTTTTATAATCTTTTTGCCAAGGAACTTAATTAGCATAAATAAGAGGAAAAATCCAACGATTAGTTCAACTGTTAAAAAAAATAAGTTCATGTTTAAACAAACTCCTATCGTGAGCAGATAGTACAGTTTTATCCATTTGTACAAATCTTAACCCTTTAGATCTACTCTGAAATCCCTATAATAGAAATCCAATAGGAATGATTTATACTTACTCATCAAAAAAAGTGTGTAACAAAATACCATGTTCGATCGTATATACATTATCCGTTTTTAATAGGAGGAAAACTGATGTTTACAATTCCAGAAGAACTACTATTGCTTGCCCTTGATGATGAAAAAGGAACTGTCGTCTTTTCAGCTCTAAGTTCTTTGAATTACGGTCTAGCAGGAGCAATTTTTGCCGAATTAACGATACTCGAACGCATTACACTTGAGGATAAAAAAATTGTAGTAACCAACGAGGCACCAACTGGCGATACAGTCCTTGACGATGTCTTGAGGAGAATTAAAGAATCACCAAAAGAAAGGACTGTAGACCACTGGATCCAAAACTCAACCAGCTGGATCCCCCAAGTCAAGAAAGACCTTTTGGGTAATTTGGTCAAAAAAGGCGTACTAGAAGAAAAGGAAGAGAAGGTATTGTGGATCTTTACTAGTCACAAATATCCTACTGATGAGGAAGCATCTGAACAGCAAATCCGAAAACATATTTATAAAAGTGTTTTTGAAAACGAAGAAACAGATGCAAGGAGTGGCATCCTGCTTAGCTTAGTTAAAGCCTGCAACCTTGTGGAGGAAGTTTTCACAAAGGATAAAAGAAAAGAAGCGAAGAAACGGATTGATGAGCTCAATCAAAAAAACGATTACGCTAAAGCCGTTCATTCCTCTATTGAAGCAATGCAGATGGCCGTCTTCTTAGCTTGTACCACGGCTATTACCATCTCGGCTTCGAGCTCAGGAAGCGGTGGATCGTAACTATTTTATTTTTTCTGCAAAAAGTAGCAGGATAAAGGTCTTGATACGCTCGATGAAGGACAAAATAGGAATTTAACTAGTGAAATGTCCTTCATACGAGCGATGAAGGACAAAACAAACAGAAAAACCAGTGTGTAGTCCTTCATACTGGAAATGAAGCAGTATGAAGGGTCTAGTCCTCCATACTGCTTTGTTTTTCTTCTATTTTCATGATGGTCTGTTTCACCTGCTCTCGTTTTCGTTTCGAGACCAATATATATAAAGTATCTTTAGGGTAAAGTATGGTATCCCCCATCGGAGTTATCAGTTCATCTTTACGGATGACTGCTGTTATCAGGGTATCATCAGGCAATGGTACGTCCACAATTTTTCGATGTGCAATGGCTGCCCCTTCGTCAATTTGGATTTCCATCATTTCATTTTTTGTTTTTCCGATTGAAACCAATTCAAGACTGTGCGGTACCTCCACCTTATCCCCTTTCGAAAAACCGAAATATTTTGCTAGTGGAGATATCGTGGCCCCTTGAATTAAGGCAGATGTAAAAACGACGAAAAATACGGCGTTGAAAATGAGGTCACTTTTTTCCAGATCAGCAACCATCGGGTACGTTGCTAAGACAATTGGAACAGCCCCTTTAAGACCTGCCCATGAGATGAATAGTTTCTCTTTCATATTGAAATTGCCCACAAGTAAACTCAGCAATACCCCGATTGGTCTAGCGACAAGCATTAATAGGAACGATAATAGTAGTCCTTCCCAAATAATATCAAGTAATTTGTTCGGAAATACGAGCAAACCTAATAGGATAAACATGACGATCTGCATCATCCATGCAAATCCTTCATTGAATTTTATTATTGAGTGACGGTATGTCATATCGTTGTTCCCGAGGAAAACGGCCATAATATAGACAGCGAGTAACCCACTTGCATTAAACAAGCTAGTGAGCCCGAATGTAAAGAGAGCCAAAGCGATCGACAATACCGGGTATAATCCTGAAGAGTCGAGATTAATATTATTAATAAACCACCCTGCCGTTTTTCCAAGAATAATACCAATTAGTAAACCGATTCCCATTTGCCAAAAGAAATCGAAAATAAGTTCACCTGGATTAATGTGTGGCAGCTGAATTAACTGCAAGAAGGATACGGTTAAAAAGATTGCCATCGGATCATTGGTACCCGATTCCGCCTCTAGCGTTGAGGTTAATTTTCGTTTAATATTCTTATTTCCTAGCGCCGCGAATACTGCAGCAGCATCTGTCGAACCAACAATCGCACCGAATAAAAGTCCTTCTAACCAGGTTAGATCAAGTATATATTTTGCCGCGACACCGATCACAAGTGTGGTTACAAGAACACCAATAGTGGCTAATGATAAGGATGGCTTGTAAACCTTCTTGATATTGCTCCATTTTGTTTGCAAACCACCCTCAAATAGGATAACAATTAAAGCAAAAGTCCCGATCAACTGGGTTAACAATGCATTATCGTAAAAAATATAATGACTTAAGACCATTCCGACAACAATAAACAAAACCAAGGAAGGTAATCCTAACTTTGAGGAGAATTTAGCACTAATAACTCCGATGATTAACAGTAACGAAATGAGTAAGACAGTACCATTGACTGTAAATTCCATTGTTCACTCCCCTTCACTTATAATTATATAAAAGTGAGTATCTGTTAACCAACTATTCGACCTATTATCATGAACTTTGTCTTTTAGAAAAATAATCTTGAAGCCCCCGTATCTTTTTCAATGTGTTATCCGTTTTAAAAGTAGAGAGGTGCTAAAGGAGTGAAGGAAAATGCATGCCAGGCCTGGCGTAAATGTTAAAAATGAAAAGATTGAACAAGGGCACTCAGTAGACAAACTTGTGGAGCTGTACCCGAAACTTGCTCGTTATTGTCAGTTTCTTTCCCAAAATAAGTGGGATGGTGAAGACTTAGCACAGGAAACGATGTATAAAGCGATGAAACATTATCAACATAAAACGGAAATAAACTCAGCCTTACTGAATAGGATTGCGCATAATCTATGGGTCGATACGGTTCGTAAGCATGGTAGAGAAACGATTGGCTCTGTACCAGAAGAGGAAACCGATGAAAAGCGTTCAGAAATTTCTCAAGACCTTGTTGATAAACTGATCCAACGTCTGACCCCAAAACAGTCAATTATCTTTATGTTAAAAGAAGGTTTCAAGTACCAGATCTCTGAGATTGCAGAAGCACTTGATATGAGTGAAACTGCGGTAAAGAGTATATTGAATCGAACTCGAAGTCGGCTTGAGAAAATAACGGATGAAGATGTACAGTCTGCACCTGCTCTAGTTTGGCCAATTCACGATCAAGAAACAATCCGCTCCCTTCTTTATGAAGCACTTCGAACGGAGGATCCAACGAGATTACTCCGAATTGCACCTGAAATTCTCACAAAACAAGCGGCTCATCCAAGAATGTTTTTACAAAAACAACCAATACGATCGGCTTCCTCTCCTTCTGGCCACCTCTCAATGGCAGCTTAATTTTAAAAGGATACAGGAGGAAACCGTATGAGTAATACAATTCCATATGTCATTGAACAGTCCAGTCATGGTGAGCGTTCCTATGACATTTACTCTCGATTATTAAAAGACCGAATTATTATGGTAAGTGATGAAATTAATGATCATATGGCAAACAGCATTGTCGCACAGTTGCTGTTTCTAGCCGCTGATGATTCCGATAAAGATATTTCGCTCTATATCAACAGTCCGGGTGGATCAACCTCTGCAGGATTTGCGATCTTGGACACCATGCAATATATTAAACCGAACATTAGCACCATTTGTACGGGAATGGCAGGTTCATTCGGGGCCATGCTTTTGCTCGCCGGTACAAAAGGAAAACGGTACGCGCTTCCAAACAGCGAGATCATGATTCACCAGCCGCTTGGAGGAGCTCGTGGGCAGGCAACCGATCTCGAAATTAGTGCAAAACGGATACTGAAGCTTCGTGAACACCTGAACAAAATTATTTCAGAACGTACTGGGCAACCTGTTGAAAAAGTAGCTATTGATACAGACCGCGATTACTTCCTAAGTGCCGAAGAAGCAAAGGAATACGGGATCATCGACGACATCATCAGCCGTCAAAAGTGATTAGGTTAGGAAAAACACTGAAAAACTGAAAGGGTGACTCAAAAGGAGAAATTACCTTTTGACGTCAGCCCTTTTTTCATTAGTTATAAACCTTTGTCAGCCGAAAGTTTTAAGCAAATTGCTACTTTTCTCCCACCTTTACAAACATGATAGAAGGTTGAAGATTTTTGAAAGAACGACCGTTGTTGATTGTGTTTTTCCTTGCAACCTTGATTCCCTTTCTAACTGTGATGATCACAAATTATTTATTTCCAATTTATGTAGCGAAAACGCTTGAAGCGGGTCCGTCCGTGTATGCGATGTATGAGGTCATTTACGTAATTGGAGCTGTCCTAGCTGGGATAACCATTCAACGATTAACGAGTTTGATCGGATATCTGCCTATGCTTTTAGGTATGATGGCACTATTCTGGCTGTCTATTGTTAGCATCTCATTGATTCAGACAGTGTTAATCTTTTTGGGTATGCAAATGGTTATGGGATGGGGAAATGCAGAAATTCGAATTAACCGCAACACCTTACTAATGGAAATTGTACCGAACCGACTTATTGGCAGAATCAACAGCTTTTATGCGGCTGTTGAGAAAGCATTTCGGGTTACTTTAATCGCACTGTTTTCGACCACAGTTCAACAAACTGGTGCCTCCCTCTCGTTCCAAAGCTTTCTCGCGTTGTTTGCTATCTTTGCGGTTTGGGGAGCCCGATCGATTATCCAGTTATCAAAAGATGCCGCCATACACGAACCTGTCGCAAAAAAGCTCGTAGTAAAATGAGTGATGTTCAAACAGCGTAATACCAAGCATAAAGACAACTTGGCTAGCGAGGCGATCGGCTTAGTTAATCATATACTTAGGACTTAAACTTTTTTTCTCAACGCCCATTTACTTCTAGCTGAAAAGTTAAACTTAACATGTAAATAAAACGAGGCTGCCCTAAGAAAAGGTCAACCTCTAATCAGTTCGTCACCTTGCTTTATTAAGGCATAAATACACGTATCAGTTAATTCATTATTTACTAAAGAAATGTCGTCGTTTCTTAAGACCCCTTCTAATATAAAACCAAGTCTTTCCGGTACTGCACAGCTCCGTTTGTTTTTTGGATCACAACGAATTTCCAATCGTCTAGCATTAAGTTCGGTAAAAGCAAAGTCTGTAATCCCTTGTACCGCTTCTGTCATATAGCCCTTTCCACTATACCGGGTATCCATCCAATATCCGATTTCAAACTTTGGGACCTCCCAATCCATCCGGTGCAAACCAGATGACGCCACAAATTCACCAGTATCCTTCAGGAAAACGAGTAATCGTAGATCTTCCCGTTTCAAAAATTTAATGTGGGAGTTTCTTATGTTTACTTCAACGTCTTCCATCGTTTGTTCTAAATGGGCAAACGGCATCCATGGCTTCAACTCATTTAGTGATGCCTGTATCGCATTGTACACCGCTTCACCATCACCTGAATGAGGCATTCGTATGTGTAATCTATCGGTATAAAACTCATGTGGAAAATCTAATAGTATTGGTTTCATTACCTCTCCCTCCCTAACGTTGATATCTGCATATTTGTTGCACCGATTGTGTTATTTGTTTACGACTTATGTTTTTACTGAAAACTTATAGGGATCGAAGCTGGACCTTTTGTATTCATAAGCTCTTAACACCTATATTATTCTACCTTTGGAGAAAATACTTTATCTTGTTATCGCTGTAGCAGCCTTTAAATCGCTCATTGTCAGTAATGAATGAAGAACTAGACCTGCCTCATCCAGGTTTTCTTTCCCAGACTGTTCACGATCGATTACACACAATACATATTTTATTTTTGCCCCATACTCCTTCAGATCCTTAGCACTTAATTTGATTTGCCCACCAGTTGTCACGACATCCTCTATGATACAAACATTTTTACCTTCTATATCGATACCTTCAGCAAGCTTACACGTTCCATATTCTTTGGCTTTTTTTCGGACGTACACGGCAGGTATTCCTGTTTTTAACGAGAGCGCCGTTGCAATCGGGATTCCTCCCATTTCTAATCCAGCTAAAATCTCCGTACCCTCAGGAATCAGTGTTGAAAGATAATTCGCAACTTCTTCAAGAATTTTCGGGTTTGATTCAAATAAGTATTTATCAAAATATTCATTAGATACCTTGCCTGATCGTAGTTTGAATTCTCCATCCAAGTGTGCAGTATTATAAATTTCCTTCGCTAATGTGTGTTTATCCAATCCGATCGCCTCCATGATCTCATCGATAGTTGCACCGGCATTTAAGCAGCCTTCCATGTGTAGCAAATACATTCATCGCAGCGGCTGACTATTGATTTTGCAAATCCCATAATGGTGTACTTACCCTAACTGGCGTTTAAATACCTTACTGGCAATAAAGTAAGCAATGACCATGATGCCGACGCACCAGGCAAGCGCGGTCCAGATACCGTTGCCAACAGACCCTTCATACAAGAGGGCACGAATCGAATTCACGATTGAAGTCACGGGCTGGTTCTCAGCGAACGCACGAACAATTTTAGGCATGGTTTCTGTGGGGACAAAAGCCGAACTAATAAACGGCAGGAAAATCAGCGGATACGAGTATGCTGTCGCCCCTTCCATAGACCCTGCTGTCAATCCGGGAATGACCGCCAGCCATGTCAGCGCCAGCGTAAACAGCCCGAGTATCCCAACTACCGCGAGCCAATCCAGGATATCAGCGTTGGAACGGAAGCCCATCAAGAGCGCGACGAGGATAACCACCACGACAGTAAGCGCATTGGAAACAAGCGAGGTCAACACGTGAGCCCATAATACCGACGAGCGCTTGATGGGCATGGTAATGAAACGCGCCATCATCCCGCTCTTTACATCCGTAAATAGCCGCAAGGAAGTGTAAGCGACGCCGGATGCGATAGTGATCAGCAAGATTCCCGGCAATAAATAATTGACGTAGTTGTCCGTGCCTGTCTCTATGGCGCCGCCAAATACGTAGACAAACAGCAGCAGCATCATAATCGGCGTAATCGCCACCGTGATAATCGTATCCGGGCTGCGCATGATATTGCGCATTAAACGCCCTAGTAATACCCCTGTTTTGCTTTTCATTTACATCTTCTCCTTTTTGCCGATGATCGCGAGGAAAATTTCCTCCAATGTCGGCTGCTTCTCGATGTATTCCACTTTCGCTGGCGGGAACATCTCCTTGAGTTCGGTAAGGGTACCGGTTGTGATGATTTTTCCGCCATGCAGGATGGCGATACGGTCTGCCAGTTGTTCGGCTTCCTCCAGGTACTGGGTCGTCAGCAAGATGGTCTTGCCACCGCCTGCAAGTTCCTTGATGGTATCCCAGACTTCAATCCGCGCCTCGGGGTCAAGTCCTGTGGTTGGTTCGTCGAGAAAAATGACTGCTGGCGCCCCGATCAGGCTCATGGCGATGTCAAGCCGACGCTTCATCCCGCCGGAATACTTGTCGGCCCGGCGGTTGGCCGCATCGGTCAGGCTGAATCTTGCAAGCAGATTGTCGGCGACTTGAGCGGGATTGGAAACTCCCCGCAACTTGGCGATCATCATCAGGTTTTCCCGCCCGGTTTGCATGCCGTCTAAAGCTGCGAACTGTCCTGTCAGGCTGATGCTCTGGCGAACATTATCCGGTTGGCGCTCAACGTCAAAGCCGCAAATACCTACTTCGCCGCCATCTGGCTTCATCAGCGTCGAGAGGATGTTGACCGTCGTCGTCTTGCCCGCTCCATTTGAGCCCAGCAGTGCGAAAATTTCGCCACGCCGCACCTCAAAATCCACCCCCTTTAATACTTCCTTGTCTTTAAAGGATTTTTTTAACCCTTTTACAGAAATCGCTGCATGGCTCATACTTTTTTCCTCCTTAAAAAAGCACCTTGCGGAGCTAGATTGCCTACACGCCTCTACTTAGTCTGACTGATAATCTGTATAACTTAGTACCGAATAAAAAATATAACTGAATAGTGCAGGTGGCAATTCACATTTGTAACAGCTATTCAGTCGGTATTATCTATTGAATTTACTTTTTTCCCAATCGCTTCATGATACTCTCATTCAAATCTTCACGATTACTTGGCGACAAAGGTTTTAGCGTTTGCCACTAGTAGGATTTCGCCGTTAGCCACGTCCAATCGTATCGTTCAACTTCGTGCGATACTTGTCTTTCCAAGTTTTCGCGTCCTTCACTAGTTCGTCGCAGAAAGCGGCCACGTCCTCACCCGTGAGATCAGTGACTTTCTTGCCTTCCGCTGCACCTTCCTCGAAGAGGTCGAGAATGCCGCCAAAGATACGGCTGATGTCCTTCCAGTCGGAGGGACCACCAGCGGTCCACATATATTTTTTGATAGCGTTGTAAGCATTGCGGTACTCACTTGGAAGTGCCTTCGCACGCGCCTCCATCGCCTTCCATTCCCGCTTGTCATCCAGACTTCCAATAATTTTTTCAATAATACTCATATAACTCCTCCTTTTGATTTTATTTTAGTTTTGAGTTCGTTAATTTTGCTTGCGATGAATTCCCATTTTTTCCAAAATATCTCAAGATGCTCTTGACCTGCTGCGTTGAGTGTGTAAAATTTTCTCGGCGGTCCCTTAGTGGATGGCTTTTTCTTAATGTCCACCAGATTGTTTTTCTCAAGCCGCATGGTAATCGTATAAACTGTGCCTTCGACCACATCAGTGAAGCCAAGTTCTCGCAGCTGTTGCGTGATTTCATAGCCGTAAGTTTCGCCACGGCTGATGATCTCAAGCACACAACCCTCAAGCACCCCTTTCAGCATTTCTGTGATATTTTCCAAATTTATCCTCCGTTTGTATTTCACTATATTTTTTTCAGTACTCTGTATCACAGGTATTTCGTGATACAGTATTAAGTATTACTGATTACCGGTATATAGTAACGCAGAATAGCATCACTTGTCAAGAATAAAATTTTTTCGGTAAAGAGCAAACCTGAGTGGAGAAAAGCGTCTCACTCAGGTCCCTTTTTTGGTCAGAGAACATCCGATAGCTTGTATCCTACACCTTGTATCCCTTTGTAGTACACTGGATACATTTCTCCTTCACATGTTCCTTATGAAACTTTGGTGAAACTGTTGGATCTCCTCCATCCATCCAATATTCACGTAATTTTGTGGCCAAGAGCTGTATTCTTGTGCACAAAAAAAGACGAATCCCACTTATTCGTTACCTTAAGCTGCATATTGTGCATGGAAAGGGAACGAATCGTATTTATTCGTGACCCCGAGCTGCAGCTTGTGCTCAAAAAGGGAACGAATCACACCTATTCGTGACCTTGAGCTGCTTCTTGTACTCAAAAAGGGAACGAACCGCACTTATTCGTGACCTCAAGCTGCATCTTATGTACAAAAAGGAAACGAATCACATCTATTCGTGACCTTGAGCTGCTTCTTGTGCATGAAAAGGGAACGAATCCTGCCTATTCGTTCCCTCAAGCTGCATCTTGTGCTCCTACGTTTATCAGTAATTACCGAACCTAACCTGAAAAAAGAAGCTAGACATTACATCGATGAGTCAATGATTTTATACGCTTATCTTTTAAGAAAAGCGCAAGCGCCCTGCTTAGCTACGAAGGTCACTGGAAGACCGACGGAGGAGGCTGTTGCCGCCGCAGGAGGACTGAAGTGATCCAAGTGGCTGGGCGCTGGAGCTAGACATCACTTCTATGCCTACAAAATTCACATTACTTCCTTTTTCAAAAATTATACTTTCCTAACGTACAAAAAAAGCTGACCCAACATCAACTATTAACGACGTTTTCGGTCAGCCTCTTCATATTCAACGAGCCTTGTTCTTTTTTCCTGTTCACTTAACGGCATTTGTTTAATTTTCTCCCGGTATTTAAATAAATCTTCGAGATAATCTTCATACGTTTCGTCATAGGTTTTTGAGAGGTCATCACGAATTTTCTTCGCAAGAATAGGGCTTGCTCCCCCAGTGGAAACGGCGATTGTCAGTTTCCCTCTTGTAAGTTTTGCGGGAACATGGAAGTTTCCGAGATTGGGTTGATCGACGATATTGACGAGCTGATGCGACCCTGCCTGCTCCGCTACTTCTTGGTTTGTTTCTTTTCTATTTGTAGCGGCAATGACAATAAAGGCATCCTGATAGTCAGTAGCTTCTACTTGTTTCTTATACCAAGAAACCCCATTTTTATCGATAAGGGTTTTAACCTCCACAATTACTGCTGGACTAACTACCGTGACCTCTGCTTTAGCCTCGAGGAGTGATAGTATTTTCCGATAAGCTACCTTTCCTCCCCCAATGACCACCGCTTTTTTTCCTTGTAGATTGATCATAATTGGATAATGACTCATATTCCAACTCCTACTGCTTCAGTCGTTCGTTCGAAAACTACTTCCTGCAAATTCGGGTGATAACCGAGATACTCACATAATATAAATTCCTGATTTGGTGCAGATAGTTTTCGAATGGTCTTTTCCATGCTTTTCATTAAAATACCTGTAAAAAGTAGATACGGTACAACAAACACCTGTTGATGACCATATTGTTTTACCTGGTCAATGCCTTCTTCAAAGCTTGGTTTTGCTGCAGCTAAATAACACGTTTCTACTCTTTTAAAAGGATATTTTGCATGTAGCTGATTAGCAATTTCCTGTAAATCCCGTTTCACATCAGGATCACTGCTGCCTCTCCCTACTAAAAGAACCATTGCATCATCATTAATCACTACATCCTGATCATAGATTCGCTCCATTAGTATATCAACAATTTTTGAATGAACACCAAATGGGCGACCGTAAGACATTGGTATGTTCGGATAACGTTTTTTTAATCGATCGAGTTCATAAGGAATATCCTCTTTCGCATGAACAGCTGTAAGTAACAGAACAGGAACAACGGCAATCCGAGTTGCTCCACGTTCTACACACCGCCTGACTCCTTCTTCAATGGTCGGATGTGACAGCTCCAAAAAGCTGATTTCCTGAATCGGTTCTGTGTTATTCCCCATGCTTTCTTCCATGAAACGTGCTGCCTGGTCCCTTGCTTCCTTTACTCTGCTTCCATGACCAACATATAGGACAGCTTGCATTTTCTTTCCCTCCATTATAACATCTCTTCAAAAGCCCCCTTTTTGGAAAACTAGAATGCGACTGTAGGTTGAAATTCATCTTCCTGATGCTTCATTTGTTCAAACCAACTAATTTTTTCTCGAAGACGGACAACTTCACCTACAATAATCATGCTTGGGTTCTTGATTTCATTTCTTTTAACAATGTCTACAATCGTTTCTAACGTTCCTGTAACCGTTTGCTGTTCGTCAACCGTACCCCAATGAATAAGAGCGACAGGTGTACTGGCATCACGTCCGTTCTTTAGAAGCTGACCACATATATAGGGAAGATTTCCGACTCCCATATATATGGCTAACGTGTCAATTCCTTTCGCTAAACTCTCCCAACGAAGATCATCCTCCTTACCTTCACGACGGTGTCCTGTGACAAAGGCGAAGGTAGAGCTGTACTCACGATGTGTAACTGGAATGCCTGCATATGCAGGAGCTGCAATGCCGGAAGTAATTCCCGGCACAACTTCAAAATCAATCCCATGCTTAGCTAATGCTAATGCTTCTTCACCACCCCTGCCATACACGAAAGGATCCCCGCCTTTTAATCTGGTAACAACCTTTCCTCTTTTCGCATGTTTCAACAGAAAGTGATTGATCGTTTCCTGTTTCATAAGGTGATAGTCTGGAAGCTTCCCACAATAAATAAGTTCTGCATCCTCCTTCGCATGGCTTAACAACTCTTTATTAATGAGTCGGTCATAAAGAATGACATCTGCTTCTTGAATACATTTCAATCCTTTTACCGTGATTAATCCAGGATCTCCTGGCCCAGCCCCTACAAGATATACTTTCCCCATCCCCATCATCTCCCATCATTTAACTACGTGTTCAAAAAGGAGGACAAAAAGAGCCGAGTAACGAAGAAATTTCAACAGCTCTAATATGAAGTTCGACTAAACCCATCACGTCCTGTGATAACGTCGAACTGACTAACATCCTGTTAGCCTCCGGACTTTTTGAACTACCAATTTAGCTGTTCAAAATTGTTTCTTGTTCATGTATAACAAAACCATTTCCGTTTCTAATTTTCTTCTTCTCATATAACGATATATCTTCAACATCAGGCAATTTCAAAAAGTATTTTTCCAATTCGACCTCTACAAGTCGAAAGGCTGATTCATCATTTTTGGCTGCTATAATGACATGGATGACATCCGTCTTGGTCGTTACCTCGAATCGATATAAATCCAATTGCCGTTCCCCCTTGTTCTACACAAACGTTTTATGAAACGTTTGCAGTTACATTTCCTAAAATCCGATCCAATTCGCCTTGAAGCGGTTCGATTCCTACACGTTCTACAAAGTCAAAAAATAATTCACTTGGATGCTTTTCTTCTCTAAAATAAGTGAGGAATTCTCTTAGGACCACTTGAAGGTAATCACCTTCGACTTTCCCTTTCAACTTTTCATTAAATTTCCCACCGTTATTCAGTGTGCCACCTACATAAATCTCAAACGCTTCGATCAGACCCTTCTCTTTCGATTTCATTTTGATTCCTTGAAGTCCGATATCCGCAATTTGCCGTTGGCCGCATGAATTCGGGCAACCGATCATGTGAAGTCTAACCGGTACATCTAATGCAATCTGCTCATCTAAATATTCCGCAACTCTTCGCATACGTTCTTTCGTTTCAACCAGGGCTAGGTTGCAAAATTCGATACCGGTGCAGGAGACAGAATAAGCCATAAATTTCCTTGGCTCTATCGTAATTCTTTCAAAAATCTTCTCTTCCAAAAGAGACTCAACCTTCTCATCAGGTATGTTTGGAATAATAATATTTTGGGAGTTACACGTTCGAATTTCTCCGTTCCCATAATCATTGGAAATAATGGCGATTTCGTGGACCTCATCCGCATGCAATCGCCCAACCGGTACGTTGAAACCGATGTAATTTAACCCTTTTTGCTTTTGCGGGTGCACCCCGTAAAAATAGCCTGCATTCCAATCCTTTTGTTGCTCCTCTCCTTTAGAATGGAGTAGGCCTGTATATTCGATTATTTTCTCTTTAAATTTCTCCGGACCCCAATCCGCTAGTAAAAATTTCAAACGAGCGAGGTGTCTCTTTTCACGGTAACCAAAGTCTCGAAAGATCTTCGTAATCGCAATCGCTACCTCTTTTACTTGATCAGGTCTTAGAAAAATATCCAATGTATCAGCAAGATAAGGTCTAGCAGAAAGACCTCCTCCCACTTTTACATGAAATCCTTTCACGTTCTCCCCATCAATTTCCTTGATTGCAGGTGTATAGGAAACACAATTGATTTCAGCATTAGCGGCATTGTGAACATTCGTACTGATCGACATCTTATACTTCCTGGGCAGATTCGAAAAGTCCTTATTATGTTGGAAATACTCATAAATCTCCCGGACAATTGGTTCTGTATCAAACAACTCATTTGGATCGATGCCAGCAAGTGGGTTCCCTACGATATTACGGGTTATGTCCCCACAAGCCCCTGCAGTAGAAAGTCCTACTCGTTCTAAACGGTTAAAAATGTCCGGAATGTTTTCGATTTGAAGCCAGTGGAATTGAATGGCTTGGCGTGTCGTAACATCAAAAACTCCACGGCCATAATCGTTACAAATGCTTGCTAGCGTTTCAGCTTGCTCAAAGGATAGAACACCAGATGGAACATTGATTCGCATCATAAAATAACCATCTTCTTTTGGCCGTTGTAAGTAGAGTCCTGCCCACTTAAAAGAATCCCACTCCTCTTTCGGTATCGATTCAAAACCATTTTCAGCATAATAGGGAATATCTTTAAATACCTCTAATCCATCTTTTTTTAGTTTTTTAACCTCCGTCTTGTTCAGTTTTTCATTATCAACCCATATTTTTTCATATGCCAACGTTACTTCCTCCCTTTTACAATAGATTCTTTTGTTTTAAGTAAGCAATTACTTGATTTGCACATTTATCGATTGAAAACTGATCGGTTTCAATTATGAGTTCTGGTGCTATCGGTTCCTCATACGGTGAACTGATCCCTGTAAACTCAAGGATCTCTCCACTCTTTGCTTTTACATATAAACCCTTTGGATCACGTATTATGCATTCACTTAACGGACATTTCACATAGACTTCGATGAATTCATCTTTCTCCAATATTTTTCTAACGCTATCTCGGTCCTCTTGATATGGTGAGATAAAGGCAGTTAAAGCGAATTGACCGCTATCGACAAACAGTTTTGCGACTTCACCAATACGTCGGATGTTTTCTTGCCGATCTTCGGCTGTAAAACCGAGTCCTTTATTCAAGCCGTGTCGGATATTATCACCATCTAATACGTAGCTTCTTATACCTTGCTCATATAACTTCCGATCCACTGCGTTGGCAAGCGTAGATTTTCCCGAACCGGAAAGGCCTGTAAACCAAATGACACTGCTGGTGTGCTTGTTAAGTCCGCGACGATTATGCTTAGAAATCACCGTTTCATGCCATGTGATATTTTGATTATTTGCCATTTGTCCACTCCTTCTCTTATTTAAGTTGTTACTGTTACCGATTCTCTTTGTAATCCTTTGATTAGGACCTCAGCTACTTCTGGTCTGCTGAAGGTACTTGGTGGTGTTTCACCATTTCGAAGTAATGCCCTAACCTTTGTTCCAGATAACACGACATGATGTTCCTGGTCATGAGGACAAGTTTTTGTAGATGCCATATTTTCGCATTTCGTACAATAAAAACTATGTTCGAAAAATAACGTTTCAATGCCGAGTTCCTCTTTAGTAAAATTACTGAAAATCTTTTGGGCATCGTATGTTCCGTAATAGCTTCCAACGCCAGCGTGATCTCTTCCGACAATAAAATGCGTGCATCCGAAGTTTTTGCGAACGATCGCATGAAACACAGCCTCTCTAGGACCGGCATAACGCATTGAGGCTGGAAATACAGCGAAATAGACACGATCTTCTGGATAATAATTGTTGAGAAGCACTTTATAGCTTTCCATCCTCACATCGGCTGGAATATCATCCGCCTTTGTTTCACCAACAAGAGGATTTAAGAATAAGCCATCGACTGTTTCCAACGCCGTTTTTTGAATATATTCATGGGCACGGTGGACAGGATTCCTTGTTTGAAAGCCAACAACCGTTTTCCAACCCAATTTTCCAAACTGTTCTCGTGTTTGTTTTGGATCCAAATAAAATTCCGTAAATCGTTCTTTCTTCGGTCGATGTAACAGGTAGATCGGGCCACCAATGTAGACATCTGGTCGCTCATATAACTTTTTCACGCCTGGATGAGCTTCTTCGGTTGTTTTATATACATGAAGAGCTTCCTTCTTTTTATCAGGTACATACTTTTCAGTAACCCCAATGACACCATATACGGTTCCATCTTTAACGAGCTTAACTTGTTCCCCGATTTGTAGTTGATCCGCCTTCTCTTGTGGAACAGGAAGTGTAATTGGAATACTCCATGGAAGCCCACCCGCAAGCCTTAGATTGTTTACAACACTGTCATAATCCTTTTTCCCGAGAAATCCTTCAAGGGGGCTATATGCTCCAACTGCAATTAATTCAAGATCACTAAGTGCTGTTGCATCGAGTTCAATTTCGTTTTTCAATGATTCAAATGTATAACTATGATTAATGCGATCGACTAACTTTCCTCCATGTGGTTGACTAGTGCTCATATTAAATTCCTCCTCCTTGTTCATGTACTGCACGTTTTTCTTTTTTGATTGTTTTGATTAAACTTAGCGAACCAATTGTTGCTAAAAACACACTTCCAATAACGATAAACGAGTAAAAATCACTATCCAAAAATACTTTGATCATGCTATACGAAATGACGAGTGAAAACACTGGGGAGACGAGCCAAACTTTGATCATTTGCACGATAATACCCTTTTGAAGGATGGAAAAACCATTTCGGACGGTCCCAATCCCAATGATGGCGGACGTCGTTACTTGCGTTAGTGGAACAGGGATTCCGAAGATCGATGCACTAATTACTAATGCTGCACCTGTTCCCGATATCGCACTTCCCTCAAGGAGCGTAAACTTTGTGATACGTTTACCATTCGTTTCAAGTACCCTGCCGCCAAATAGGATTGCACCAATTGCTACAAATGCTCCACCAACCAATGTTCCAGTTGACAAAGAAAGGATATCCGCGCCTACCAAGGGACCAATTGCATTGGCGACATTGTTCATTCCAGCTGAAACCGCCTCAAGAAATCCCATTGTAATAAGCAGAACGGTTAACCAGATTTTCCACTTCCCCTCAAGAACAAAAGGGTATCGATTCTGAATGAAATGAATCATCTGCCCCATTAGGAAAGCCAGGAAAAAGGCAGCGATTGGAATCGCAATCCAAAACAACATAACCTCTATTAAATTCGCAACATATAACGATTGATACGCGATCCCTACCCCAACGACCGCTCCAACTGTGATTTCACTTGTCGACAGGGGGATTCCAATCAAATTCGCAAAGGCTAATGAAATTGTGGCCGATGCAAGAATAATGACAGCGATCTTAACGGTGATAATGTTAGAAGGAACAATCCCTGATCCAATTGTTTTTACCACTTCCTCTCCACCAAATACTGCACCGAGAAAAACACCTACTCCACATATAATTTGGGCAATGAATTTCTTTTTGATTGCCCCCGCCCCGTAGGAAACACCCATTGAAGCCGCCGCTCCACTAGCACCTATATTGATGGCAAAAAGGACAGCAACTGTAAAAGCTATATAGGTTCCCAACATACATTCATTTCTCTCCCACTATGATTGATGCAATCCGCATTCTGTTTTAGTTAGATTCGTCCATCTCCCAGCTCGTAGATCCGATGCATCATCGGTCGGTAAGGTGCATTTTTCGCAACCAATACTTGGATAACCTTGATCATGAAGGACATTATAGGAAAGGCTGTGATCCGTGATATACCGCCACACATCTTTCCAAGTCCAATGAATCAACGGACAGATTTTAATTGATTGGAACTTGTCATCTTTATTAATAAATTCTGTATTCCGCCTCGTTGGTGATTGCTCTCTTCTAAGTCCTGAAATCCAAGCTTTTGCTCCTGATAATGCTTGCTCTAGAGGAATTATTTTTCGCATATGGCAGCAACTAGTTGGATTTCTTTCCCAAAGGGCCTCTCCGTATTTTTTTGCTTGTTGTTCGACCGTTAATTTGGGTCTTTTCATTTCAATTTGTAATGTAGGGTATCGGACTTTAATCTTTTCAATTAGCTCATACGTCTCCTTGAAATGAAGCTCCGTATCAAGAAAAACAATTTTCGCTTTGTCGTTCACTTTCGAAAGTAAGTCGATTAATACAATCCCTTCTGCTCCAAAACTACATGCATATACGAGTTCATCTCCGAACTGTTCGTAAGCCCATCGTAATACCTCCAGAGCTCCTTTCGACTCCTGATCCACTGGGATATCCAGTTTGTTTTCAGACCATGTTTGATAAGTTAAAATCTCTCCCAACTCTCTCTCCTCCTATTCGTATAAGAAAAGCGCAAGCGCCCTGTCTAGCCACGAAGGTCACTGGAAGACCGACGAGGAGGCTGTCGCCGCCGCAGGAGGTCTGAAGTGATCCAAGTGGCTGGGCGCTGGAGCTAGACATTACATCTATGCATCAAAAAGTTATACTTTCTTTACTTGTAAGAAAAGCGCAAACTCCCTGTACATCCATGCCAAAGCTTTCTTAACATAAAATAAAAGAGCCGACCTTAACCCGGTAGAAGTACCCAATGGTTAAAATCGCCTCTAGTTTATCTAGTCAGCAATTACTTATTTAATTCTTACTTTCTCATTCTTCTCCAACTGAATTACCTTGCCATCCTGCACAATTAACGTGATCGAGCCATATTTCATAGATGATAACATTTCTTTTATTTTTAACGTTATGCCTTCTAACCTACGATCTTCCTCCACCCCCAAAGCCTCCTTCTAATAACGTACTCAGATAAAGTCTACAAAAAAAGCCTCCCCATTTTGGAAGGCTTTTAGGTAAAATACCGTATTACCTTATCTGCCAAAATGGAATCCATTTTGCTGGAATTAGCACCTTGCATCATCATGCAGGTTGCCGGACATCATAGGGCCAGACCCCTCCGTCTCTCTGGATAAGATTTAATTGATTTTCATTGTACCGAGTTCAAATACGAAAGTCAACCCTAGTTTTTCGATCGGATATAACGGAAAAGAAAATTTGGCTAGCGCAGCCAACTCCATATTAGTATATTCATAATCTATTTAACTGTCTAATTCTAAAAAAAGGGTTGCACTTCCCTCCAATTTGATGTAAGTTTATTAAAATTGAAAATTTAATAATCTGTTACTTATCCAGAGAGGTTGAGGGAATGGCCCGAAGACACCTCAGCAACCATCAGCGTCCATCGTGACGTTGAAAAGGTGCTAATTCCAACAAGTTCAGTGAAACTTGTGAAGATAAGGAGAACGACACGTATATCTAAAAGTCTTCTTCTTATGGAAGGCTTTTTTCTTTTTATTAATGAGATTTTTGAAGCGATTTTGCAGCTCTCATCGATAAAAAGCATCCCTCCCTCCATAATGGCAACCTCACTCTGGATCATTCTAAGGAGGATCATACATGTATAAAATTGAAACGAAGCTTGCGCAAATTGGAAATCGAAGTGAAAACACGACTGGAACAGTAAATCCACCGGTATACTTTTCCACGGCCTATCGCCACGAAGGAATTGGCCAGTCCACTAACTATGACTATATCCGAACAGGAAATCCGACACGCCAATTACTTGAAGAAACCATTGCTGATCTTGAGTGTGGAGATCAAGGGTTTGCTTGCAGTTCAGGTATGGCTGCGATTCTCACCTTGCTTTCTTTGTTTCGTTCAGGCGACGAATTCATCGTATGTAAAGACCTATATGGCGGAACCTATCGACTGTTTGAAGAAGGTTTTCGAAAGTGGGGACTAAACTGCAAGTACGTGGATACCACACAGCCCTCAAATATAGACGATGCGATCTCGGAACAAACAAAAGCGATTTTTATTGAAACACCAACAAACCCTCTTATGGAACAAACAGACATCGAGGCCGTAGCTGCTATCGCCAAACAACATAAGCTATTGCTCATTGTTGATAATACCTTTTACACACCTCTTCTTCAAAGACCGATTGAATTTGGGGCCGATATCGTGATTCATAGTGCAACGAAATATTTAGGTGGTCATAATGATGTCTTGGCAGGGCTTATAGTTGCAAAAGGAAAAGAACTTTGTGAAGCACTTGGAGACCATCAAAATGCGGCAGGTGCTGTCTTAAGTCCTTTTGACTCCTGGCTGTTGATGAGAGGGATGAAAACATTATCGTTACGGATGAAGAAGCATGAAGAAAACGCACAACAAATCTCAGCATATTTGTCGCGTCATGAAGCGATTACCGATGTCCTTTATCCTGGTAAAGGTGGCATGCTTTCATTTCGGATCTTAGATGAATCATGGGTCGACCCCTTTTTACAAGAGCTGTCTTTAATTACATTTGCAGAGAGCTTAGGCGGTATAGAAAGCTTCATCACCTACCCAGCAACTCAAACCCATGCGGATGTCCCTGAGGAAATTCGAATAAAAACGGGTGTATGTAATCGGTTATTACGGTTTTCTGTTGGAATAGAAGATACGAGTGACCTGATTCAAGATTTAGAGCAATCACTTACGAAACTATGTAAGGGGGTTTTACTATGAGCCATTCTGATGAATATACCTTTGAAACTCGCTTACTTCACAACGACCATAAAATCGACCCTGCGACTGGCTCTGTCAGTGTTCCGATACAACACGCCTCAACTTATCACCAATTCGATCTTGATTGTTTTGGAAAGTATGATTACTGTCGTTCATCAAATCCGACACGTGAGGCATTAGAGGAAACAATCGCATCGTTAGAAGAAGGAACGAAAGGGTTCGCCTTTTCATCTGGAATGTCTGCCATTTCCACTGCTTTTCTACTTCTGTCACAGGGTGATCATGTACTCATCTCTGAAGACGTTTATGGTGGTACGTATCGAATGGTCACAGAGGTCCTTTCACGGTACGGAATTGAATACACATTTGTAGATATGACCGATTTAACGAAGCTTGAACAGTTAATTCGTACGAACACGAAGGTTATTTATATCGAAACACCTTCCAATCCTTTGTTAAAAGTCTCTGATATTGAAGCAATTTCGAAGCTAGCTAAACAAGTGGGAGCACTCACTTTTGTAGATAATACCTTTCTAACTCCTGCCCTACAAAAGCCGTTAACGCTTGGTGCAGATGTCGTCTTGCATAGCGCTACGAAATTTTTATCCGGGCATAGTGATGTTCTTGCTGGCCTTGCTGTCGTAAAAGACGAATCGATTGCCAAGAAATTAGCCTTTTTACAAAACGCTTTCGGTGCCGTTCTAGGTGTTCAAGATGCATGGTTGGTATTACGAGGATTAAAAACACTCCATGTCAGACTTGAACAATCGATGAAATCTGCAGAGAAGATCGCCACTTATTTGCAAAAGCATCCACTCGTAAAACGTGTGTATTACCCTGGTCTTCCTAATCACAATGGATACGAACTTCAGCACCGTCAAGCAAAAGGTTCGGGGGCTGTCCTCTCTTTTGAACTAGAAAGTGAAGCGGTTTTACGATCGTTTGTTTCAAATGTTCAGTTACCTGTATTTGCCGTAAGTCTAGGTGCTGTGGAATCCATCCTATCTTACCCTGCAAAAATGTCCCATGCTGCAATGCCTGAAGAGGAACGTGAAAAAAGAGGAATCTCTAATTCACTTTTGCGCTTATCAGTGGGACTCGAAAATTCAGAAGATCTCATTAAGGATTTTGTAGCAGCTTTAGATGAGTCGTTAGTGAGAACTCCAATTTTATCAGGAGATAGGGGGATATAGATGGGCATTTTAGATGATTTACAACAAGATAAAATTCTTATCGGTGATGGGGCGATGGGAACTTTGCTTTATTCGTATGGTTCGGACTGTTGTTTTGAAGAGTTGAACCTTTCAGAATCCGAGCAAATTTTCAATATTCATCGTGCCTATATTGAAGCTGGCTCTGATATTATCCAAACGAATACGTATGCAGCCAATTACCCGAAGTTAGAACGATATGGTCTGCAGGATCAGGTCAAAGAAATCAATAGTTCTGCTGTTCAATTGGCGCGAAAGGCTGCAAACAAGCATGCATATGTGGTCGGGACAATAGGAGGAATTCGCGGCATAACCCCCCACACGGTAACGATTGAAGAAATTAAACGAAGCTTTCGTGAGCAATTATACTGTCTGCTGATGGAAGATGTTGATGGGATTTTACTAGAAACCTTTTACGATGTAGAGGAACTAGAGACCGTCCTTTCGATTGCGAGGAAAGAGACCGCTTTACCGATTATTGCGCAAGTTTCATTACAGGAAACTGGTTTTCTACAAAACCGTACACACATCACAGAAGCTTTAACAAAACTTGAGACTTTTGGAGCAGATATCATTGGACTCAACTGTCGGCTCGGTCCTTATCATATGCTCTCAACTCTTCAAGAGGTTCCAATTCCGAAGCATGCTTATTTATCGGCGTATCCTAATGCTAGCCTTCCTTCTTATGTGGATGGAAATCTTCAATATGAAAGCGATGCAGATTATTTTAAGGAGTGCGCCCATTCTTTTCGCGAACAAGGGATTCGATTATTGGGTGGATGCTGCGGTACGACTCCCGCTCATATTCGTGCATTTTCAAAAGAGTTACAATCTTTAGCACCTGTAACGGAAAAAACCGTAAAGCAGAGACAGAAAACGCTAACGATACAATCTCAGGCGCAACCTAAACAAACACCACTTTATGAGGAAGTAAAAACCAAGCAATCGATTATTGTCGAATTGGATCCACCTAGGAAGTTAAATACTACTCGTTATATGGAGGGTGCCAAAGCGCTGAAAGAGGTAGGAATCGATGCAATCACACTTGCTGATAATTCTCTTGCATCGCCGCGAATTTGCAACTCTGCAGTGGGATCTATTGTGCAGGAACAAATCGGGCTCCGTCCACTCATTCATATTACATGTAGAGACCGAAACTTAATTGGACTACAGTCTCATATTATGGGGCTTCACACCCTTGGAATGCATGAAGTTCTTGCGATAACTGGGGATCCAACAAAGGTCGGGGACTTCCCAGGAGCTTCTTCGGTTTATGATGTAACGTCCTTTGAGCTCATTGAAATCATTAAGCAATTTAATCAAGGGATCTCATTATCAGGTAAAGAGCTCGGACAGAAAACATCATTCTCTGTTGGTGCGGCGTTTAATCCAAATGTTCGTTCCGTCGAAAAAGCGGTTACGCGCTTAGAAAAGAAAATCGAATGTGGGGCTGATTATTTTATTAGTCAACCGGTGTTTTCAGAAGAAAAGCTTGTTGAAATTCATGAGTCTGTCAAACACTTGAATACACCCATTTATGTCGGAATCATGCCGCTTACAAGTAGTCAGAATGCCGATTTCCTTCATCATGAAGTACCCGGCATTAAGTTATCTACCAATGTACGTGAAAGAATGGCGAAATTCAAGGACGATCCGTTACGGGCAAGTCAGGAAGGCGTTCAGATTGCTAAGTCCCTCCTTGATACAGCCCTTGAACTGTTTAACGGAATCTACTTGATCACGCCATTTATGCGTTATGAATTAACGGTCGAATTGGCCAAATATGCACGCAATCATCGTCTTCAACAATCATCTAGGAGGTTTCAAAATGTCTAATCAACTATTCGCAGAACAATTACGCAGCAAGATCTTAGTTATGGACGGTGCTATGGGGACGATGCTTCAGCGAGCCGAGTTAACTGCCGATGACTTTGGCGGTGAGGAATACGATGGGTGTAATGAATACTTGAATTTCACTGCACCTGATGTGATTGAATCCATCCATCTCGAGTATTTAAAAGCTGGTGCTGATATCATTGAAACCAATACATTTGGGGGAACGAGCCTTGTCTTAGATGAATATGACCTTGGATCAAGGGCTTATGAAATGAATAGAACTGGTGCAGAAATTGCGAAAAGGGCTGCTCAACAAGTGTCAACAAGTGGGTGGCCAAGGTTTGTAGCAGGCTCACTAGGACCGACTACGAAGACACTTAGTGTCACCGGTGGTACAACTTTTGACGTTCTAAAAGAATCCTATGCTGAACAAGCGAGGGGCCTTTTGGACGGAGAAGTAGATTTACTCCTGCTTGAAACGAGCCAAGATATGCTTAATGTTAAAGCAGGGTTTTTAGGCATTAAGAGCGCATTTGAATCAACTGGTAAAGAGGTACCATTAATCATTTCAGGTACAATCGAGCCGATGGGTACAACGCTTGCAGGTCAAACAATTGAATCTTTTTATATTTCGCTGAAACATATGAACCCGATCGCAGTTGGCTTGAATTGTGCAACGGGACCTGAATTCATGCAGGACCATGTCCGCTCATTAGCAGATTTATCAACGATAGCGGTTAGCTGCTATCCGAATGCTGGTTTACCAGATGAAGAAGGCCAGTATCATGAAACACCTGAATCACTTGCAATGAAACTAGCTGGATTTGCCGATAAAGGATGGCTCAATATTGTAGGCGGCTGCTGTGGTACGACCCCTGAACATATTCAGGCATTGTCAACAGTAATGAAGGACTACTCCCCTCGTGTTTTACCAGATAAAGCGCTGCATATGGTTTCCGGGATCGAACCATTTATTTACGACGATCCCGATCTTAGACCGATTATGGTTGGAGAAAGAACGAACGTCATTGGTTCTCGTAAATTTAAACGGCTTATTGCTGAGAAAAAATTAGAAGAAGCCGCCGAAGTTGCACGAGCTCAAGTAAAAAGAGGCGCTCATGTCATCGATATATGTTTAGCGGATCCCGACCGCGATGAACAAGAAGATATGGAACTGTTCATCCAGGAGGTTGTCAAAAAAGTGAAAGTCCCGCTTGTTATTGATTCAACGGATGAGGTGGTTCTCGAAACAGCATTAAAATATTCCCAAGGTAAAGCGATCATCAATTCGATAAACTTAGAGGATGGCGAAGAGCGTTTTGAAGCCGTCGTTCCCCTCATTCATAAGTACGGTGGTGCAGTGGTCGTTGGCACGATCGATGAGGAAGGAATGGGTGTTTCTGCAGAACGAAAACTTGAAATTGCTAAACGATCCTACGACCTTTTAGTCAATAAATATAAGCTTTCTCCTACTGATCTGATTTTCGATCCCCTCGTGTTCCCAGTTGGGACTGGGGATGCGCAATACATCGGTTCCGCAAATGAAACCGTTGAGGGAATTCGCATTATCAAGGAGAACTTTCCACAATGCTTGACGATCTTAGGAGTGAGTAATGTCTCATTTGGACTTCCCCCTGTAGGAAGAGAAGTTTTAAATGCTGTGTACCTTTATCACTGTACACAAGCTGGATTGGATTATGCGATCGTGAATACTGAAAAGCTAGAACGGTTTGCTTCGATTCCTGAAGAAGAAATTCAAATGGCCGAAAACTTGCTTTTCCATACAACCGATGAAGCTCTTGCACTCTTTACCGAATTTTATAGAGGGAAAAAGAAAGAAACAAAGTCACTGCTGCCAAAGATGACCCTTGAAGAACGGCTTTCGTATTATGTCGTCGAGGGAACGAAGGAAGGACTCCTTCCCGATTTAGAAACTGCGTTAAATAAGTACCCAGCACCTCTTGAAATTATTAATGGACCCTTAATGGACGGGATGAAGGAAGTTGGCCGTTTGTTTAATGATAACCAGCTCATCGTCGCAGAAGTGCTCCAAAGTGCTGAAGTTATGAAGGCATCGGTTGCCTATCTAGAGCCTTTTATGGAGAAAAAGGATTCGTCCTCTTCAAAAGGAAAGATCTTGCTTGCCACTGTAAAAGGTGATGTACATGATATCGGCAAAAACCTAGTCGATATAATTTTAAGCAACAATGGCTTTGACGTTGTAGATTTAGGGATTAAGGTCTCCCCTCTTGCATTGGTGGAGGCGGTAAAAAAAGAAAAACCTGATATAATTGGGCTTTCTGGACTTCTTGTAAAGTCCGCTCAACAAATGGTAATCACCGCACATGACATGCATCAGGCCGAAATCTCAACCCCGATTTTAGTGGGCGGTGCAGCGTTATCAAGGAAATTTACCGATTCAAAGATTTCGAATGCATACGAAGGGCTAGTCTTGTACGCAAAAGACGCCATGACAGGGCTATCCCTCGCGAATCAATTACGAACTCCAGCTGGTTTTGGTGAACTTGTCGCTGAACATGAGGAAAAGAGAAATAGGATTGCTACAGCTACCTCTATTCAAACTGGAACGGGAGGTGGCACGGGAGTTGCTGTCAAAGTCCGTTCGAAAGTTGCACGGGATGCACCTGTTTATATACCAAGAGACACAAAGAGGCATGTGTTGAAGAACTATTCACTATCCCATATCGAATCCTATATTAACTGGCAAATGCTCTTGGGACATCATCTCGGGGTAAAAGGAAAGATTTCAAGACTGCTCGAGGAAAAGGACGAAAAGACACTTCACGTTAAATCAGTCGTCGACAACCTGTTAGCCGAAGCAAAAGGAAGAAATTTAATCACACCGGTTGCTCTTTATCAATTCTTCCCAGCACAATCGGACGATGAAAAAGTATTAATCTATGATCCTAATGACCAAACCACTGTCATTGAACAATTTGAGTTTCCTAGACAATCAAAGGAACCATACCTATGCTTAGCTGACTTTTTGAAGTCTAAGGATAGCGGGGTCATGGACTATGTTGGATTTTTTTCCGTTACAGCTGGTCGTGGCATTCGGCAGCTGGCTACTCATTTGAAAGAGGAGGGCCGTTATTTAGAAAGCCATGCCCTTCAAGCATTAGCACTTGAAACAGCGGAAGGTTTTGCCGAACTTGTCCACCAGCAAATCCGCGACCGATGGGGGTTCCCAGATCCAGTCGATTTTACGATGAGGGAACGATTTTCAGCACGCTATCAAGGACAACGATTTTCGTTCGGCTACCCAGCTTGTCCCGAGCTTGAGGACCAGAAAAAGCTGTTTAAACTGATTGGACCTGAAGAAATCGGTATTGAATTAACCGATGGATGTATGATGGAGCCAGAAGCCTCTGTTTCAGCAATGGTCTTCGCACATCCTGAAGCCCGATATTTTAATGTGATGAATGGAGATTAAAATTCTTTATTTATAAATATCTCCTCTACTTCCTGCTGCTACAATAAAAATGATAAGGTCATTATCATGAATTTCATAAATTAATCTGAAATCTCCAATTCTCAAACGAAAAGCACTGTCTACACCTTCAAGTGAACTTATATCTAGAGATCCTCTATGATATGGAGCTTCAGCTAAGGTGAGCAGTGCTTTTTCAATTCGTTTTCTAGTTGGCTTATCTTGTTTTTTAATATACTTCATAGAAGAAAGCGGTGATCCTTATTAATAAATCACCGCTTGTTGTAGGGTGATTTTAAAAGCCAGCTGTTTCTGTTGTTGAGGAAGAGTAGAATCTGGACTTTGATGGTTGTAGGTTGAAAGCAAGCAGGATGACGGTGATCCCCATCATGATTAGTGTTCCGAATATAACAACAAACTGAATCGAAATAAGGTGTGCAGCGATGCCAAAGAACGTTGTTACGATAATGACTAAGGCGGCTTCGATCAGCCCATAGACACTCCCAATCCTCCCCATCACTTCAACTGGTATGTTGTTTTGATAAAAAGTATGGAAGCCCGTATTCGCAAAAGCGAGCGCGAAGGAAAGGATGCATACACCTGCAGATGCCAAGTAAAATCCATTTGAAAATGCATAAATGATATACCCGATGGACACGAATAAAGATCCCACACCAATTAGTAATGCAGTCGTCAATTTCTTCACAAGCAACGTGTTGACGATCGCTCCTACAACAAATCCTGCCCCTGCTATACTTACGAGAAACCCATACTTACTGTTCGATAAAGATAGTACTTCTTTAGAAAAAGCTGCCTCAAGTGAATCTACAGCCGCTGTCATGACCATTACACAACTAAACAGAAAGATTATGAGCATGATGTAACTATACTTTCGACTGAACCCCCAAACAACATTCCAGTCTTTTTTCAAGAGATCTAAAGATAACTTACTATCCTCCGCATCAACGATCGTTTCCTTCTCTAGGTTCGGCATGACCATTGTCACTAATCCGGATAAAAATAATGCTAGGGCATTAATGTAGATTGCCAAAGTCGGTGTACCTACGATAAATAAGACACCTGCAATCGCTGGACCAATTAGAAAGCCTCCAGAATCGATTAAACTGCGAAGTGAATTGAACCGTTTCCTTTGTTCAGGTGGTATTAATTTTGTGATATATGTCATGGATGTAGGCTCAAACATCGAAGTCGCCATATTGATTACAAAAACAATCGCATAGATCGACCAAATTGAAGAGAGTGAAGGTAATACAGCGATAAAAACAGCTCGAAAAATATCGAGAAATACCATGAGATTCCGTTTATTTAAGCGGTCGATCATGCTACCCGACCAAACATTTGTAAATAAGGTTGCCAACGGTTTGAGGATATAAAGAGCTGCAACTGCAAGAGGTGACCCTGTCATATCTAATAAGATTAAATTGAGTGCGATTAAATAAATCCATGCACCGATATTCGCAACTCCAATTCCGAATAATAAAATTGATGGATACTTCCAAGATTCTAATAACATTTTAAAATTCATAAAACTTCCTCCTTGTTTGGAGGCCATGGAGAACTGATCAGATGGCCCGTTTAATAACATCTACAACCTTTAGACAATAAAAAAATCCCACCCCCAAGACCCTAAGTCTTGGGGACGAGATATTGATATCGCGGTGCCACCCCAGTTTATTAATATGTCACCATATTAACCTTTTCAGGTACTGCAATAGAAAAATCACTTATACCCTAGCTCTATAACAGGAGCTCCTGTCACACCATCACCTAATCCGGATCCAATGTGCTGCTCGGAGGCTTGTTTCAACAAAATCATTCTTACTCCTTTTCAGCTACCGGAGTTCTCTGTAAAGAATAACCTTTATCTACTCTTCTCTTCATCGCATTTAATTCTTTACATAGTATCATTAGAAACCGATGGTGTAAATACTGAAGTTGCATTTTATTCAGATTACACACTCAAAAGGAATCGTTGCTTGGACGCTCCGTTCTACCCTTGTGAATTGATTTGAAGTAGGATGCAACCTAACTGCTTTGAACTTTGGAATAACCTAATCAAAACCACCAGTGTGAACTGGTGGTTTGCTCTGCGGCTGAAAGCCTCTGTTACCGGCCTTGGCCTCAAAGGCCCACCGAAAGGGTTTCCCACTTGCACCACATTCACTCACTAATTCTAAAGAATTCCTTTATTTCTTTCGATTTTTCTCTCCTGTAAATGGGTCATACTCTTCGAATAATGTTAGCTGATCAGCCATATAGTCTTCTTTCAGTTGATTTCTAATGTATTCTTGTATTTGTTTTTTATTTCTGCCCACTGTATCGACATAGAACCCCCGACACCAGAATTTACGATTCCCGTATCTATATTTCAAATTGGCATGCCGATCAAATATCATGAGGCTACTCTTCCCTTTTAAATAGCCCATAAATTGAGATACACTTAATTTTGGTGGGATGCTTACCAACGTATGAATATGATCTGGACAAGCATTTGCTTCGTGTATTGTCACACTTCTCCGTTCACATAAATCCCGGATAATTTGCCCTATACTCTTTTTATATTTCCCATAAATAATCTGTCTTCTATACTTTGGGGCAAATACAAGGTGATACTTACAATTCCATGTTGTGTGTGCTAAACTGTTCATGTCCTTCACAGGGCACTCCTCCTTCTATGGTGAGATGAAGTGGTCGGGAAACCAACTTTATCCTACCATGAAGTGAGGTTTTTTTATTACCACGCTATAAGCTCTCTGGAACCCCCGGCATAGCCAGGGGTTTTCTAAGCCATTAAGAAAAGCGCAAGCGCCCTGCTTAGCCACGAAGGTCACTGGAAGACCGACGAGGAGGCTGTTGCCGCCGCAGGAGGCCTGAAGTGATCCAAGTGGTTGGGCGCTGAAGCTGGACATTACATCCATGCCGCAAACTTTTATACTTTCTTTACTTGGTAAAAAGGGACAGGGGTTATGGACTTACCCCTCTCCCTTCTATTTAAAATTTCAACTTCTATAGAAACAAAAATGCAAGCGGTGTAACAATGATTAATGTAAGAATAGTTCGTTCCAGCCAGATGACTAAAAGCTTTGGTATGCTAATCGGAATTTCGGTTGAGAGAATACAAGGTATTGTTGCTGAGAAGAATAGAATCGACGATACTGATAGTACGGCAATGATGAATTTTGTAATTAATGGTGCATCTACTACAAGTAGTGCTGGTAGAAACATTTCTGCAATCTCTATAGCAGATGCCTTTGCTGCTAATAGTGGTTCTGGAATTTGCAGAACCCAAGTGAATGGGTAAAAGATATAGCCCAAAAGATCAAATACTGGTGTATACTCTGCAAGAACTAACCCGATTAATCCAACAGACATAATTGATGGAAGAATACTCATCGTCATGATAAAGCCGTCTCTAAGGTTTTCCCATATATTTTTGCGAAGACTTAACGACTTTTCTGACCCTTCCATTGCACTTTTCCACGCATTTTTAAGGTAATCTCCTTTAATTACTTCTTCAGGATCGCCAACCTCGGTGTAATAATCATCGCTCACTTTATTTAAGGGCCAAATACGGACCGTAATGGCGGTTACTAAAAATGTTACGACAAGAGTTATCCAAAAGTATAAGTTCCAAATATCCATTATTCCGAGTGTTTTTGCGACTACGATCATAAATGTTGCGGAAACGGTGGAAAAACCAGTTGCAATAATGGTCGCTTCTTTAATTGTGTATTTTCCTTCTTTAAATACGCGATTTGTGATGAGTAAGCCGATTGAATAACTACCAACAAAGGAGGCTACTGCATCAACTGCTGAACGTCCTGGTGTTTTCCAAATGGGTCGCATGATCGGCTGAACGAGAACACCGATAAACTCTAACAGACCATACCCAACTAGTAGGGCTAAAAACACGGAGCCTATCGGAACGACAAGCCCGACTGGAATGACTAGTTTTTCGAATAAAAAAGGTCCCATACTCGGATTCATTAACCATTCTGGACCGATATTCAAATAGATTATTAAAGCGGCAACGAACCCAAATACTTTTAAGAAAGAGAAAACGATATTAACTTTATCCTTTTTCCAAGTTTTTGTAACGAAAGGATAGATTGCACCTAGTAAAATTACAATTAATGCATAAATCGGAACGACTGAATGAAGATTTTGCTTTATCCAGGTCACAATATGATCAAGTGCAATTGATGATACACCATTAACGGTAATAGGAATAAAAAACATAAATATGCCGATTAAACTGAATACAAGAAACTTAGCAATATTCACTGGTGAATTTAATCCTAGCTTCTCCTGTTTCGTATTTGTACCTAAATCAGGTGCGCCCATTTTGAATCCCCCTTTATCATTTAGGAACTTTTCTTTTTTATACGTTAAGAAAGTATAAAAATACTTTCTTAACGTATAAAGGCAACTAAGGCTCAGCCTGCGCCAAAGGCTTGGCCTTGAGTTTTCTTTATTTATGATTTCTTTGTTTGAAACCTGTTAAAAGGGACGCATTAATTGCGGATAGGGAAACTGTTTCAAACTAAACGCCCCTTGTGAGCAACCACTGAACCTTCTTTTATAACCGTTTCAACATGATTGACTCCGTATCGATATTGAAGCCCCATGTAATTCGGCACATCAAAAATGGTTACGTCTGCTTTTTTCCCTTTTTCAAGACTTCCAATTTCTTTTCCCCTATTGATTGCATGGGCTGCATTAATCGTCGCAGCGGATAATACTTCTGCTGGAGTCATGCCCATTTTCAAACAGCCAAGATTCATAATTAATGGCATTGAAACCGTCGGTGATGAGCCAGGATTACAATCAGTAGAAAGAGCTACAGGAACACCAGCATCAATCATTTTGCGTCCGTTTGCTGATTCCGCCATTAGGAAGAATGCAGTACCAGGTAAGAGAACAGCAATGACTCCTTTTTCAGCAAGCATCTTTATTCCTTTGTCAGATGCTTTCAAAAGGTGTTCAGCAGAAACAGCTCCAACCGATGCAGCTAGCTCCGCCCCTTCATATGGTTCAATTTCATCCGCATGAATTTTGGCTGGTAGTCCGTGTTCAACACCTGCTTCTAAGATCCGTTTCGACTGTTCCGGTGTAAAAACACCCCGCTCACAAAATACATCATTAAATTCGGCAAGTTCCCGGCGTGCTACTTCTGGAATCATTTCATTGATCACATAGTCTACGAACGCTTCAGGATTTTCTTTATACTCAGCAGGAACTGCATGTGCTCCCATAAACGTTCTCACAATATCAATCTGGTGGTTTTCATGAAGCTGTCCTGCTACCTCCAGCTGTTTCATCTCATCTTCCAGCGTTAACCCGTATCCGCTCTTCGCTTCAACTGTCGTCACACCATGGGTCAGGAATTGATCAAGACGTTTTTTGCTTTCGTCAAAAAGTGTTTGATGATCGGCTTTTCTTGTGGCAGAGGTCGTTGAGTGGATCCCCCCACCATTATTCATAATTTCCATATAGCTTGCGCCTTGGAGCCTCATATTGAATTCGTTCTCACGGCTGCCTGCATGAACAAGGTGGGTATGTGGGTCTACAAGCCCTGGAGTTACTAGTTTGCCAGAAGCATCAATGATTTCTGCTTCATCGAGACGATTTTTATAAGCTTTTTCTACTTCTACATCTTTTCCTACGAATTGAATTACGCCGTCTTCAAGCCATACACTCCCACCTTCAATAATGTGAAGCTGTTCCATTTTTTCACCCGTAAGAGGGACTTCAGAACTACCTTCGAGTGTCACTAGTTGGCTTGCATTTCGGATAAATAATGGTTTCTGGTTCATTGTATCCTTCCCTTCGCTGTTATTTGATTGGAGCTACTCCTTAAGCATTGGAATATGGATTCCCTTTTCTGTAGCCGTTTTCTTTGCAAGGTCGTATCCTGCATCAGCATGACGGACAACACCCATTCCTGGATCTGATGTGAGAACACGTTCAAGACGCTGTTCCGCTTCTTTCGTTCCGTCTGCCACAATCACCATACCAGCATGAAGAGAATAACCCATGCCGACACCGCCACCATGATGGACCGACACCCAGCTAGCTCCCCCGATTCCATTAATAAGCGCATTAAGGATCGGCCAATCTGACACCGCGTCACTTCCGTCTTTCATTGATTCCGTCTCTCGGTTTGGAGAAGCAACAGAACCCGAATCTAAATGGTCACGACCAATTACGATTGGAGCTTTTAACTCTCCGCTTGCAACCATGTCGTTAATGATTTTTCCAAATCTAGCTCGTTCACCGTATCCTAACCAACAAATACGGGCCGGTAGTCCTTGGAATTGAATTTTTTCTTGGGCCATTTTGATCCAGTTACAAAGGTTCGTATTATAGCTGAATTCTCGTAAAATCACTTCATCTGTTTTGTAAATATCCTCAGGATCACCAGAAAGAGCAACCCAGCGGAATGGACCTTTTCCTTCACAAAATTGTGGACGAATGTAGGCAGGTACAAACCCAGGGAAATTAAACGCCTTTTCTACACCCTCGTCTTTGGCAACTTGACGAATGTTGTTGCCATAATCAAACGTAATCGCACCTTGCTCTTGCATTTTTAGCATCGCACGTACATGCTCGGCAATGCTCGCTTTTGACTTTTTCTCGTATGCTTTTGTATCATTTTTACGAAGCTCAGCCGCTTCTTCTAAATTCATTCCCACTGGAATATAGCCGTTAATCGGATCATGGGATGACGTTTGGTCTGTCAATACATCAGGAACGAACCCTTTTTCGAGCATTTGATTCAAAACTTCCGGTGCATTTCCTAAAAGACCAATTGAAACAGCTTTCTTGTTACTCTTTGCTTCAAGTGCCATGTTAATGGCCTCATCAAGACTCTCTGTCATCACATCAAGGTACTTTGTATCCAGACGGCGCTGAATACGGGTTTTGTCTACTTCAATGTTAATACTGACTCCGCCATTCAATGTGACCGCAAGTGGTTGAGCGCCTCCCATTCCACCAAGACCAGCAGTTAATGTTATCGTTCCTTGTAATGATCCATTAAAATGTTGACGTGCACATTCAGCAAATGTTTCGTAAGTTCCTTGGACAATGCCTTGACTACCAATATAGATCCAGCTTCCTGCTGTCATCTGACCGTACATCATGAGACCTTTTTTATCGAGTTCGTGGAAATGATCCCAATTTGCCCATGCCGGAACAAGATTAGAGTTTGCGATTAGCACTCTTGGAGCATCTGAATGTGTCTTAAAAACAGCAACCGGTTTCCCAGATTGAATTAGTAATGTCTCATCATTTTCTAGGTTCTTTAATGTCTCAACGATAGAGTCAAAGCACTCCCAATTTCGCGCTGCTTTTCCAATTCCGCCATATACTACTAAATCCTCTGGTCGCTCCGCCACATCTTCATTCAAGTTGTTGAACAGCATTCGTAACGCCGCCTCTTGGATCCAACCCTTTGTATGCAGTTCCGAACCTGTGTAATTTTCGATGACTCTTTTATCTGTTTGATTTACAGTCATATCCTCACCTGCTTTTCACTAATTTTCTTTCTAGTTAAAATTATAGGAGAGAAAAGGAGGAGATTATAGACCTCTATTTTTAGAATTTTTCTAATTTTCTTCGAATGGACTTATGTTTTTAAAGCGCTTACAATTTTAAATCTATAATTATTTACGATTTCTATCATTATTTACGATTTCTAAATGAACTTGGAGTAGCTCCTGTTTTTTCCTTGAAAATTCTGCTGAAATAGTTTGCATTTAAAAATCCTGCTTTTTCAGCAACCTCTTGTACTGATCGTTTTGTTTCCAGTAAAAGATGCTCAGCTTCCTTTATTCGAATTGATGTCAATAGCTGTTTAAAGGAGTTTCCATGCTTTGTTAGTAAAGAGCTAAAATACGCAGGGCTTCGCTCTACGAAACTTGCAACATCCTCAAGTCGAAGTTCAGGATTATGAAAATTTCTTTCCATGTATTGTATTGCCTGTTCTATAATATCTGTTCGGGCGTTTTCCCGATGTATTTTAGCCTTCACTAGAACTTCATATATAAATAAAAGAAAATCTTGAACGATACGGTAAAGAATTGGATTGTATAATATCGTTTCGAACACGCGATGGTAGTACTCCTCAAGCTGCCCTTCATCTAGGTAAAGAGATTTCATGAATCGACGTACTTGTGCCAATAAACTTGTCAACCTAGTACGCAATAGGCCTGGCTCAGGGTAAGGTTCACCCTTATTTAAAAACTCCTTATACATCCACTCTTTTATTTGTTCTCGATCAGCATAGTTCAGCATTTCAATCCATGTACGTTGTTCAGACGGCGTTAAAAAGGGGTCAATCGTAACCCAATCTACCTTTCCTTCAATGACCGAAACTTGTCTATAACCTTTAAAAAAGTGAATTTCCAGTGCCTGTTTCGCATGAAGATATTTCTGATTTAACGAAAGTAACGGATCGTCCGTATCATAGATCACGATTGACATTGGTTCCGAATGCTTTTCTTCCCAATTCATTAAAATTCGGTTACCTAGATGTTTAAGGTGTTGTAACGGTTGATGATTTTTAAATGCAAAAACACAAACAATCATGTCGCTCAAAGGCAGTAAGATCGGTGGAATATGAAAAGGATATTCGTTTAAAAATGTAAGAAGTACTGGATTTTTTGTTGGGTGTTCAAGTTGCATGAGCATCAATCGGAAATTCTCACTTGTTTCCCCTTGATTTAAAAATAAAGAACGGTAGGAGATCAAAGGTGTTGTACTAGGCTCAGGTGTTTGTCCTGTTTCATGATTGGTTTTAGAAATTGTTCTATAGCATTCATTCAAAACACGCTTTATATTGTCCGGTGATTGCGGTTTTACCCAAATATCATTGGCATGAAGTTGAATTCCTTGAAGCGCCCTTTCAAATGTTGCCTCCGCCGTCATTACAATTATTGTTGGCTCATATTGCTTCATTAGCTCTTTAAAGAGGTCCCAAGTATCTTTTGGAATCATATCAAGCTCAATGCAGACTACTTCAGGTACTTCATTTTCAATAAGTTGAAACACCTCTGAAATAGAATCCGTTAACATTACTTTTTGAAAAGGGATTGAATAAGAAGAAACGAGCCAGCTTATCCCCGTCCGTTCATTTTGATCCCGATCAGCAATTAATAGTTTAGTCATATGGATACTCCCTTGTTACAAATTTCCTCATATACATAGTTAAATATATTGTAAACTAGAATTGTCTGGATTCAACTTTTCCTTTAGCTGCTGATCATTTATTTTCATTTACCTCTTAATTAACCTTTCCATATGAAATAAAAATACTCTTCCTGCCCAAACATATGCAAAAAGAGTATTGTGGGTTATTTCCAACCTCAAAGAATCGTTGGGAATTCACCCGAATATTTGTTTTATATATATTTCTATTCTTTGTTTAACACCTTAAAAATCTTACTATCATTTCCCTTTTTAGGTGTACGACTTCAACCAGTCCACAATACTTTTATTTTCTTTCCTTCGAATGGTGTCCACGTCTTCAAATGCCAGGAGTTTCCCGTCCATTACTGCGATCACTTGATCAAGCAACGGTTCTACTTCTTCAACCTCATGGGTGGTCATGATTACTGTTTGCTTCTCCAAATCAATAAAGGAAATCAGCCCTTTGATAATTGATTCTCTAACCATCGGATCGAGGCCGGACAACGGTTCGTCAAGTAAAATCAGCGGCACCTGTCGAGAGAGAGCGAGCACCAATTTCAACCTGCCACGCTGGCCTTTTGATAGATGTTTGATCGGTTTATTATGATCCAGCTTCATAAATTCGAGCATTTCTTCCGCTTTTTCCGAATCGAAATCAGCATAAATTCCTGAGAAGAAATCAACCATTTCTTTTACCTTATAAAAGTCATAGAGTACATCTGCTTCGGATAAATAGGCAACCTGCCGATTAATAAGTCGGTCAGGTACTATACCGTTGATCACCACTTTCCCTTTCGTTGGTCGTACAAGGCCGGACATTAATTTCAAAATCGTTGACTTTCCGCTTCCATTCGAGCCAATTAAACCGACGACCTTGCCTTTCGGAATTGTAAATGTTATATCATCAAGCGCCTTTGTCATCCGATATCTTTTGGATACATGCTTGAATTCAACAATTGTAGACATGGCTAGTCCCTTCCCTTCTCATTATCGAATTCCAGTTTAATTCCATTGATAATTTCATCTAATGTAAACCCCATATCGTTCATTTCTTTCATGAACGATTGGATTTGTCTTTGCTTTAGTTCTTCCCTTAATTGGAGCAGTTTCTCCTCATCTTGGGTGACAAATGTCCCTTGTCCTCGTTTCACTTCTGCAATATCCATCCGCTCAAGCTCCGCATATACTCTTTGAATCGTGTTGGGATTCACACCTGAGTCGACAGCCATGTCCCTCACGGAAGGAAGCTTATCTCCAGGCTTTAGGTCCCCTCGAATCATTCGAAATGACATTTTGTCGACAAGCTGCAGATAGATCGGGCGTGAAGATTCATAGTCATTTCCCATTGACTACACCTCAACTTTCTTGTCAAACAGCCAACCAGAGATAAGAAACAAGCCTATATTTGTAATCCAATCAAAAACATACTCTCCTATATATCGTTCATTAAAATCTTCTGGGACTCGTGATTCAGGAATATCCAGTAACCCTGACATGGAGAAGCTTCCCCAACTAAATAATGCATATAAATCGGTTGTAACAAAGTAGATAAGCCCGATAAGAAGTCCGCAAAACATAAGAAAAGAAAGAAATCCTCTATTCTTTGGTAGATAATGATTAACAGACCCCAGCAAACCGGAAATGAACACTACCATCAGTCCCATTCCAATTCCTAATTCAAGCAAGATAAGACACCATATAAGCTTATGTGATAACAGAGCAATAGAAGCGTCAAAAAACATCATAATCCCAACACTAAAAATGACTGTAACAACGGTAAGGGCGAGCATCGAAAGTAATCCTGCCACAATTTTCGCAGCAATAAACCGATAGCCACTAGCCGGAAAAGTAAACCAAAGAGATGCAGCGTTTTTTCGTTCCTTTAATAAAGCTAGCGCAATATAAACAGGCATAAATAAGCCAAGTATGCCAAGAGAAAGGTGAACCTGGGTCTTAACAATTATTCTATTATCTACGACAAGTACAATTCCGAGAACCTCAAGAAATACGACGGCAGCAAGTGCGAACCAAAACTCCGCCTTCATTAGCCGAAAATCTTTTTTTAAATACACAAGCCAAGACCTCATTTTCAAACCCCCACTACGAAAAGAATCTAAACGTTCAATTTTTTATCCAGCAACCATGAAGAGAGGAAAAACAAAATACATATAATCATTCCGGAATACAAGAAATCCCCACTATAAATCACTTGTTTGTTCCCCATCTCTTGAAAGACAAATGAAGGTATAAATTCAGCATGGAACAATTTCGTATATACATCTGTATTGGTAAATCCAGTCATAAAATAAACTGTAATAAATGTAGAAAGGATGCCAAACCAATTGTAACCTTTTTTGAAATAACTTTGTGCAAAGCGTGTTGATAAGTTAGTGATTCCTCCCAAAAGGCCTCCATTTATTCCGTATATAAGTACAAAGGGGGAAAATTTCAGAATAAGAAACAGTTCACTAAGTGTTGTGATAGAAAAATCAGCATTAGGTAAATGGCTTCCTATTAGTAATCCTATTAATGCCAGGAATGCTAATGTCAAAAAAGAAATCATTTCAGCAACAAGTTTGGCTGCTAGTAATATTTTACCCGATTGAGGCATTTGCAATAACAACCTATATTTCCACTCTTTTGAAAAGTTCATCACCATATATAAAGGAGGAAAGTATAAAAATGTAACAAAACCCACCCCAATTACGATACTCACATTATCAAATAAGTAACCCGTAACGCCTGCACTAAATAGAATTAATCCTGCAATCCAAGTTACCCATTTCGTCAACCTCAAATCTTTTTGTACGAGTAGAATAAATTGTTTCATTGGTACTTTCCCTTAGTTTTTATTTTTAATCCAATGACCATTATTACCCCCAAGGTTATTAATTGTCGACCAAATAGTATTCATTAACACGTAAAGAAAACTTGGCAAGGCCAAGCCTATGGCGCAGGCTGAGCTTTAGTTGCCCTTATACTATAGAAAGTATTTTTATACTTTCTTAACGTGTTAACTATTGCTTATGACCTTATTTACCGCTTCCCTACTTCGAAAAACAGACGCTTCTACCATGGATTCAGGTATTTTAACTATCTGACTAATATCTTTTAATGACATTTTACGAGTGTATTTTAAAGTAATGACTGCCCTATCCTTGATGGAAAGTGACACCATTGCTTTTTGGAAAGGATCTTGGTTTTGTAATTTATTATGTTTATTATTCGTTATTGTATTGCTAGCAATTTGATCAGTATATACGTTTTCACAACCAGATGCCATTCTCGATGTATCTAAATCAAAACTAGCATTGATGCCTTTAAGATGATCGATTGAGAGATCTATTGCCGTATGATACAACAACAATGTAGTCTTTTTGTTTACATGGTAGCTGTTCATACTCGTGTGTAAAAAGCACCCCCACTTTATTGTTTGTTATAACATAAGTGAGGGCACTGAATCTATTCCTTATAGAGGTTGTTCAAAAAGTCCGGTAAAAATAGCTGTCGAATTTCTTCGTTACTCGATCTCTCCGGTCCTCACGTATTACAAGGAAGCGTTAATTTCATCGATGTACATTCATTGTGCACCTGCGTCTAACTAGTCAATGCTATCGATGAAAGTTTCCTCGGTGCAAGGCAGCAAAGATGCCTTCAAGTGAGTAGCCTTCCTCAAGATTTTTCGCGCCTCGGGCTCACAGGATGTGAGTCAGTTCAAGGTTGTAACAGGACGTTACGTATTTAGTTGAACTTCAGAAATTTCGGCTCTTTTTATCCTCCTTTTTGAACACGCACTTATAGACAAAATTCTTAATCTGAAAGCAAGACTAAATTTTCAGGATTACTGGTTGAACTGTTCCTCTTTTGGTTTACGAACCAATGCCATAATCCCAGCAATCAAATAAAGAATGGCTGGACCAAACCCTGAACCAATGGTAGCAATTCCGACAATAATGCCTCCTATGATCAGTAATATGCCCGCCTGTTTTGGTTTCTTGTTCCCTTTCAAACCAAAAGTTGCTATCAATCCAAGAATAAACCCAATTGCTAATGCAATAACTACTGCCCAACCGAACGTTCCGATGATGTCAAATATCATACTGGGGTCTACCTCATTCAATTGAGGGTCATTAGCGATTTCACGTTCTAGCTCTTGTTGAATCGATTCATTTTGGAAAATGACAATTGCAGCACCAACCCCCAGTGCCATGATTACATTGATTAACATTCCAATCACTGTTAGTACGATTTCACTTGTACGTTTCAAACTTTTTCACTCCAATACAGTAGTTAGTTCCTATATTCTTATGCTGCGATGTCCCTTTTCTTAAAGATATACCAAGTTAACACGACGATCACTACAAAATAAATCGCATCGACCGTTAAGGAAAACGGTAATGACATGCCTTCAAACGGTGGTGACCCTCCACCGATGTAGGTTGTCAGTTCAAGGTTCGGAAAGAGGACGAATTTTCCCCAATCATACTTTGCTAATAAGAGGTTAATCGCGTTCCCGGCAAATAAAGTCGCGATCCCAATACCAATTGCAAGTGAACTGCTTCTCAACACGGTTGAAATCATAAATGAAATCGCTACGATAACAATCAAACTTACAAATCCAAGACCTAACGTTTTCAGTACTGTTTCACCGACTGCCGTTTCGGTTAGACCACCCTCCAGCCCAAACGTATGATCAACAAAATTGAAGCCGCCAAATCCGAACAACAACCCGCCGACGAGCCAGGATGCCACAAATAACTCAATATATAAGACGAGTTGAAAAATTAATACCGATACAAACTTAGAGAACAGGATTTGTCCACGACTAAATGGCCTAACCATTAACATTTTGATCGTTCCCCATGTAAACTCACTTGCAACGATGTCACTTGCGACAACAACCACAAACAGTGAAACGATCGTGGTTAACAATAGGTTCTCATTAATAAAAGTCCAAGCATTTTTCTCATATGGATTAATATCATTTTCTAAATAGTACTGATTTTGGGCGATATCCTGCTTCATCATATTTTTGAAGTCTTCTGGTGTATCATCACCCTTCATTTCCTTCTTCGCTTCATCGATGTTCTGTTGAACCTGACCACGCCATTCCGATCCGCTATATTCAGGATCAAATTTCATACCTAAAATAGCACCACCAACGATAAGCAAAAGCAAAATCCCTGCGAAAATCCAAGTTCTCGGTCTACGGTAAATTTTCATGTTTTCATTTTGAATGAGTCCAAGGAGTCCGTTCATTGTGTTACACCTTCTTTCGTAAGTTCCAAGAATTTCTCTTCTAGTGTCTGTTGTTTACTAATGATTCCATAAACAGCAATCCCCGCATTAACAAGAATTTCATTGATTAAAGGGATGTCACTATGCTTTAAAGTTAGTTGCAATTCATTACTTTGTCTCGTAATTTCAAGTTCAGGATCCTTCATTTGTAAGATATCCTGAGCTTTAACGGTATTACTGACAATAAATCGAACGCTCGTTTGTTCCGATTCAGATTCTGACATTTCATGGACTGAACTGACATTAATGAGTTTTCCTTTTTGAATGATAGCTACTCTGTCGCACATTAATTGCATTTCTGACAACAAATGGCTTGAGACGATCACTGATGTACCTTCTTTTGTCAGTTTTCGTAAATACGCACGAAATTCATGAATGCCCTGTGGGTCTAGTCCATTTGTAGGTTCATCGAGAATTAACAATGACGGCCGATGCAAAATGGCCTGTGCTACCCCAAGACGTTGGCGCATCCCAAGTGAGTAGGTCTTAACTTTCTTGTGAATCGCGTCTTCTAAATCAACCAGTTTCACAACTTCATCTATACGTTCGTTCGTAATCTTTTCCTTTGCCATCCGTGCAAAATGAATTAAATTTTGATGCCCGGTCAGAAATTTGTACATTTCCGGATTCTCAACGATTGCACCAATCTGTGTCATCGCGTTTGAATATTCCTTGTCAGCATCTATTCCATTAACAAGGACCTGTCCGTTCGTTTTTGTTATTAGACCGACAATCATTCGAATGGTTGTCGTTTTCCCTGCTCCATTCGGTCCAAGAAACCCGTAAATTTCACCGCGTTGAACGGTTAATGATAGATCATCAACAACGTTCCTTCCCCCAAGTTTCTTTGTTAAATTTTTCACTTCCAATACTGCTTCTCCCAAACTCCTCACCACTCTCTTGAATATCTGTATTAGTGTACTAAACAAATAGTACACGAGTACACCAAAAAAAGTCAATAAAAAATACAGATAAAAACCGTTATCTGTACAAAATTTTTCCAACTTATAAAAGTGATTAAGGCTCCTATTTCTATAACTATGTCGTTTTACCTACAGTACTCAGTCCTTCTAAGTAAATGACCGGCATAGGAATCCCTTCCTTTCCTTTTTACAAAAATAAAGTCATGTACTCTTCATCATAATATTTATCGTTGACCTTGAGGGCTTTTTCCTCGATGCCGAATGACTTAAAACCTAGGCTTGTGTATAGTCCTTTTGCTGCAACATTTTCTGTGACCACGGTTAATTTAAGTTTTTCGATATAGTCGATGTTTTTTGCTTGATTGATCGCCTTTACTAGTAAAGCTTTTCCTACACCTTTGCCGCGTTTTGAAGGTGTACTGTACATGGCAAAAATGTTCGCTGTATGCCGTAATTTGGATGGCTCCTGTTCAAGTAAGGTTACCACACCAATCAACTGATTATTTTCAAAAGCCCCAAAGGTATAGTTTATTGTTGTGTTCAAATTATTGGCCACTTGCTCAAGCGGATTCTCCCTTTGTAATGCATCTTCATAGCTTGTCGCAAATGCCTCAGGGTTTTGTTTTAATGCCTCTACTCTCAGTTCCCAATATTGTACCGCATCAGATGATTGTAATTGTCTAATTTCCATTTCTTCTAGCCCCGATCATCATTAATTTGTATAAGTGGATTAATCCCATTTATGATTGCCTTATAGTATGTTTCTTCATATTGCAAAAAGCCGCGTTTACTTACTGTTTTTTCAATGGAAACCTTTTCTCCAACTGCATTCAATTCGAACCCTTGTACTGTTACTTCTTTTTTTCCACCTAACCAAAGTGCTTGGAGGTCATCGAGTTTAACTCTTACAATCCCAGAGACTTCTTCCTTTTGCAGCTGGTAGTCATCGAACGTGTTATTGCTGTAATATAAAAAAACGTTCGCAAATTCGTTATCGATGATTCCCCCGATAGTTTCAGAGTATTTAAGGACCCCGACAGGTACTAGTTCCTCGAAGTAAACATCAATTCCAAGCTCTTCTTTCACTTCACGTACACCATCTTCAATCGTTTCATTAGCTAGAAGATGTCCGGCAGCAGTAATGTCCAATAGGTTTGGATAATCCTTTTTTTGGGGACTTCGAATTTGCAGATAAATATATTCGGTATCGTCTTCTATCTTCACAAACCAGCAATGGAAGGCTTCATGCCAATAGCCTTTTTGATGTACTTCGTCCCGTGGAGCTATGCCTACATGATTGTAGTTCTCGTCAAATATGTTAATTAATTCATTATCCAAAATTATTCCGCCCTTTAAAGAAAACTTGGCTAGCACCAAGCCTTAGCGCAGGTGATCGCCGTAGTTACGCTTATACTATAGAAAGTATTTTTATACTTTCTTAACGTGTAAAGAAAACTTGGCAAGGCCAAGCCTATGCCGATGTGTTTAAAACCCTTCAGGTGATATTCTTCTATAAACAGGACAAGATTCCCTTTACCTATTAAAAATGATAATAATTTCTGATTTTCGGAAAATGGATGGTGACGTTTGTAAACTTGCCTGTTTCCGATTCAATCGATAGATCATGCCCTAATTTAAGTGCTAACTGCTTGGCAAGGTATAATCCCATTCCAGTTGATTTCGTATGTGTTCTTCCAATCGACCCCGTGAATCCTTTTTCAAATACTCGATGAATATCTTCTCGTGGGATTCCGATTCCTGTATCATGAATGAGAAGTCGTTTTTCTTTGCTGTCTTCTTCAAAACGAACGTCAATCCTTCCGCCATCATTCGTATACTTTAATGCATTTGTCGTCACTTGATCGATTATAAACGAAAGCCATTTTCGGTCGGTTTGTACATGATGTTGTTCTTCAAACATTGTAAAGCGTATTCGTTTGTTAATGAAAAGCTTGCTGTATTTTTTTATACTCTCTTTGATAATTTGACTTAACTCAACTTCAGTAATGAAATAGTCCTTTGAGAACGAATTGATCCGTGAGTAATAGAGGGCCTGTTCTACGTATTTATCGATTTTCTGCAGTTCATCTTCGAACTTATCTATAAGATAATCAACAGACTTTCCTGAACTATTTTCTATTAATAACCTCCCTGCAGCGATTGGAAGCTTAACTTCATGAATCCATGACATGATATAATCTTGATGGTCCCTCTTTTCATCATGTAACGTCTGAATATGATCGTTATTTTCTTTATAAAACTATTTGAGTAGATCAAGATACATTGCTTGTGTGTAATTTTGTGGCTCAGGAATCGCTGCAATCATTTCTTCTTTTCCATTTGTAATAATTTCTGTGATTTGTCGATAAAATGAATTGCGATGGAAATAGCCAACGATAATATATGTGCCAGCAAGACAAAAACAAACTATGTTTATATAAATCAAGTTCTTAACAATGTTGCCGTCATTGATGCTCACCATCATCATCAAGGAAACAAAAAACATGATTGCAAAGTACAACAGGAAGAAGTATCGTTTGTCTTTTAAATACTGTAGAAACATCATTGGATTAGATATCCTTGTCCTTTCTTTGTAATAATGTAGTTTTCTTTGCCCAGTTGGGATAGCTTTTTCCGTAGACGAGTAATGTTCACTGTTAACGTATTATCATCTACAAAGCTCTCATCCTCCCAAAGACTACGCATGATCGTTTCCCTGCTCACAATCGTTCCAGTTTTCTGCATAAGGATATGCAGGATTTTGAATTCGTTTTTTGTAAGCTCAGCTTTTTGTTCTTTATAGAAAACATCTCCGTCCTTAATGTTCAATACGACACCCTCATGCTCGATGGCGTTTGGCTGAACCTCGACATAAGAGTAAGTCCTGCGTAGCAAGGCATTGATTTTTGCAACAAGTACATCTGAATAGAATGGTTTTTGTATAAAGTCATCTCCGCCTGTATTCATCGACATCACCATATCCATTGGTGTGTTTCGAGATGAGAGAAAGATGATGGGTACCTTGGATACATCACGTATTTTATTACACCAGTAAAATCCATCAAATGAAGGCAGATTTATATCCATTAGCACGAGATGAGGGTTTTCGTTAAGAAACATCTTCAGTACTTGATTGAAGTCTTCCACTTTCACCGTTTCAAAACCCCATTTAGACAATGCTTCCGCCACCATATCTCTAATAGTTACATCGTCTTCAACAATCATTATTTTCATCACTTCTCCTCCAAATGTGCTAAAGATACGATTAAATTTTGTTACAACACTCGTGATTCAAGTCCTTTAAGTATATTCTTTTATACAAAGGTTTTCATTATGAGTGACAAAAATGTAAGGTTACAATGTGCAGTTGTAAGTTGATTCGATGGTTACCTAATCCAATGCACCGTAGGATAGATCTATAAGCAGTTATCAAATACTCGGAGGAATATATAAATGAAAACAGTTGTAGAAGCAAAAAGAATTAAGAAGGTCTACGGTGCAAAAGGGAATATGTTTACAGCCCTGGATGAGATTGATTTGACTATAGTTGAAGGCGAATTTGTTGGAATTATGGGGCCTTCTGGTGCTGGTAAATCTACGTTACTCAATGTTTTGGCAACAATTGATCAGCCCACATCAGGTGATATCGTCATAGATGGCATAAGTATTTTAAATATGAACGAAGAACGATTATCACGTTTTCGCCGTGATAACCTCGGATTCCTTTTTCAAGATTATAATCTGTTAGATACATTGACGGTTAAGGAAAATATCATCCTGCCGCTTGCTCTAGCAAAAGTGAACATAAAGGAACTAGAACAAAGAGTGAATGAAATTGCCGATACGTTTGGAATCCGACCTATTTTAGAAAAATACCCCTACCAAATATCAGGAGGACAAAAACAACGTACAGCAGCATCCCGTGCTATCATATCGAATCCAAGCTTGCTATTAGCTGATGAACCGACTGGGGCTTTAGATTCTAAATCTGCAACGGACTTATTGGAGAGTTTGAAAGGCTTAAATGAACAAAGGAAAGCGACCGTTTTAATGGTAACGCATGATGCATTTGCAGCAAGCTACTGCAAACGGGTTCTATTTATAAAAGATGGCAAGATTTTCACAGAATTAGTAAAGGGTAATGTATCCCGAAAAGAGTTCTTTAATAAGGTGTTAGATGTCCTTGCTGTTTTAGGGGGCGGTACGAATGACGTTATTTAGTATCGCTAGGAAAAATATCAAAGGAAATTTTCAAAACTATGTAATCTATTTCCTTTCCATGCTATTAAGTGTCGTCATTTATTTCACCTTTGTTTCTTTACAGTATAGTAAGGAAATCCAAAGAAGTATCGAATTGTCTAAAAGTATGCAAACCACATTTATGGTAGCATCTGTTGTCTTAATCCTATTCGTTGCCGTATTTATTTTGTATTCGAATTCCTTTTTCATGAAGAGGCGCAAGAAAGAAATTGGACTATATTCCTTACTCGGTGTACGGAAAAAGAAAATTGGTCAAATGCTCTTTTACGAAAATTTAATTATGGGAGCAGTTGTCCTTATAACAGGGATCTTTCTTGGAACATTGCTTTCTAAATTATTTTCGATGATGTTAATAAAACTGTTAGGTTCAGAGGTTGAAGTAGATTTCACCATTTCGCTTGAGGCAATCATTAATACAAGTATTGTATTTGCTATTCTGATCTTATTTACTTCGATTCAAGGCTATCGGTTGATTTATCGGTTCCAATTAATTGAACTATTTCGAGCTGAAAAGGAAGGCGAGGAAGCTCCTAAAGCTTCGATCATTACAGCCGGCCTGGCAATTGTTTTTTTAGCAATCAGTTACTGGCTTGCTTTAAAGCCGTTTCCTGCAGAACTTACAAATCAGTATTTCTTCACACTTCTTTCTTCCATTTTAGTCGGAATTGTCATCGGAACTTATCTGTTATTCCGATCTGTTACCGTATTCATGTTAAAGATGGCACAAAAAAACAAAACTCGGTATTACCGTGGAATGAATCTAATCGGTACATCGCATTTAATGTACCGGATAAAAGGAAATGCCCGCACATTTTCGATTATTGCTTTACTCAGTGCAATAACATTAAGTGCTATCAGCATCATTTTCAGCCAATATTACAGCAACTCAATACATGCAAACCAGGCTACTCCATTTAGCTACACGCATCTTTCAACAGGGAAGGCGATTGATGAAAAAGTAGAAAGCATTATTACAGCGGATAAAGAACATCCAGTCATAACGCAAATGAGTATCCCAGTCATTAAAGTAGGATTGGACAGTTCAGATACTACTGTTCCAAATTATCTGGCACACATAACAAAAGAGTTTGCTAATGAGAAACCTGTTAAACTCGTTTCTGAAAGTACGTATAATAAGGTAGTTAAAGAACTAGAGAGAGATGAAACTGTACAGCTTTCTCGGAAAGAAGCGGCAGTTATACAACCTCTATATACAGATGAGACTTTTTCTGATTATAAGGGATATTCCATTTCGATAAAATTACCTAAAGATACCCGCAAGTTGGAATTCGTGGAGATGTTAGATGATAGGATAATGAGTTGGAGTTATCCTGATGTTTATGTGGTGGTCAGTGATTCCATGTATACTGACATCGAAAATCAATTGACTCCAATAATCTTCAAAGCCTATGATGTAGCTGATCAGAAAGATACAAAAGAAACCTCGGGAAAACTAAACAAGCTAGCGACAGAAGAGAATCAACTGAGCACGTTCTATACGGGATATAAGGAAGGATTAGAAGGAACAGGATTATTTCTATTTACATTTGGATTTCTGGGACTTGTGTTCTTAGCTGCTACTGGTAGTATGATTTACTTTAAACAGCTTACGGAAGCCAATTCGGATAAGGGGCGTTATGAGATTCTTCGTAAAATAGGCGTAAGTAAAAAGGAAATACGCTCATCAATCGTCAAACAATTATTCTTTGTTTTCGCATTACCTTTAGCTGTAGGAATTATGCATTGTATTGTGATAATCGAAATATGCACGAATTTATTATCGAATTTGATAGGGGTCAATATAACTTTACCCATACTTATTTCCATGTCGGCTTATATAATTATCTATCTTATTTATTACATGTTCGCAGTGAACTCCTACAATAAAATCGTGAATAGGTAAGGGAAGCGCCCTTAATCTATACAACAAAGTTTCATACTTTCTCACCTATAACCATCTAAAGAAAACTTGGCTAGCGCCAAGTTTTCTTTAGACATACAGCCAATTTAATTTATTTTGACTGATGTCGTCTTAGCATTTGTTGAAGGTATTCTTCCGATTTTCCTTTTGGAATACTAAGGCTTTCCCAATACTCACCTTTTAATTGCTTCCCGATATAAACGATTTGTCCAATATGATAAGCATAATGAGCTACCTGTCTTTCTATCGCATCAAGTGCTGTATGACTTTCACCACGAATATATACTTTTTTTAATAAATCTTGCTCTCCTAAATCACTTAATGCTTCAAAAAAAACAGCCCAACCTTTTTCCCATATATTAATCAATTCTTGTTTAGATGATATATTATCTTCAAATTCTTGTTCCCGGTTCCTAAAAGGTTTTTCCCCATCTGATATTAAAAAATCAGACCATCTGGACACCATATTCCCACTTAAATGTTTTACGATAACTGCAACACTATTCGACCCGTCGTTTAAAGTCCAATGAATATTGTCTTCTGATAATTGACTCACTGTCTTATCCCCAAGGCTTTTTATACTCTTACACCTTTCTTGTACAACTTTCAAATACTCATTTTCAAAATTCATAGTCTCCCCCTTATCTGGATTTCATCATTAAGACCAGCTTTTAAACAGTTTCTATACAAAATCCTTCATGATAAATGTTGGCGTATTAACGCTATACTCGTTTCTTATACATCTGATTGATCCAAACAGCAAGTTGTAAGGTAATAACGTCGTTTAATTGCTGTGGATCATAGCCCGTGTGCTCTTTGATTTTTTTGATTCTGTAAATAAGGGAATTTCGATGAAGGTACATTCTTTTTGCACATTTTCCTAGGTTAAGGTTGCTTGCAAAGAAATGTTCTAACGTATCTATCAATTTATCCGATAAATCGCCTAAAATCCTTTCGATAAATTGTTGCTTTGTCTGTTCATCAAGTCCATCTATAAGCGCTTTAGTTTCAACTTCTGTATATGTAATTAAATCTTGTACACTGTTACCTAATGTTAATGCGGATAATGATTGGTCAAACGAATGATGAATATGAGGTTCGGTCTCTACGACCAATCCGATTCCAATTCTTGGGGAGATGATGCCTCTTGATTTCAATTGTTGTATAACCGTCAGCAATTTTTGTTTTACCCGTGTTTCAGGAAGTTTTGAAGTAAGGATGAATAGTCGGTTAGCGTGAAAAAACCCAATCAGTGTATGCGTCTTATCAAAAATATCCTCGAATATTTGAATATAATCACTTCTTTTCAACTGATTCGTTCCAATTTGGAGGACCGCTACTTGATAGGGAGGTTCTAATTTAGTTCCGATTAAATTGAGTCTTTGTTGAACCAATTCTTGATTGAATGAATCCTCTAACAAATCTTCAAAAACAAGTTCTTTTAACCGCTGCTTCCACTCAAGTTGTTCTGTCATGAAGGACTGCTGAATCATCATTTCGGTGATCATTTTTACTAATTCGCCAAACTCCATAATCTCTTTTGGGTTTCCGGTAATCCCGATTACACCAATAATTAACTGTTGAAACTCGATGGGAAGATTGATTCCTGGAAGTGCACCTTCCCATTGATGAGGACCATGTTCATTAATGATCAAAGCCTTTCCGGTCCGAAAAACCTCCACTGCCCCAAAATGTACTTGATTAATTCGGTTTGGGTCGCCCGAGGCTATGATGGTTCCTTTTTTATTCATAATATTGATATTTCTATTAAGCCTGATTGTCGTTTGTTTTACAATTTCTGATGCGATTTCCTGCGTTAACATATAGATCATCCTAAAAAAATTGCCTTTTTGTATAGTATAGATAAAAAATTCGAAAGAGTCATGCTATTTTTTGTTCATGATATACGATGAATAATAAATAACAGAAGATTATAATAAATTAAACAATAGTAAATAAAGGTGGAGGCTACATGAAGATTGTGATTGCACCAGATTCTTTTAAAGGAAGTTTGACAGCATTAGAAGCTTCGTTGGCGATGGAGCGAGGAATTAAAAAGGCATTGCCGAAAGCAGAGACAGTTTTAGTGCCAGTTGCAGATGGCGGAGAAGGTACAATGGATAGTTTAGTAGCCGCAACAAATGGTCGAAAGGTAGAAGTGACGGTGATGGGGCCAATGTTAGATAGTGTTCAGGCTGCCTATGGAATTCTAGGCGATCAAGAAACCTGTGTTATCGAAATGGCCAGTGCTTCCGGTCTAATACTGATCGAGCCAGAGGAACGAAATCCACTGTTCGCCACCACTTACGGAACTGGGGAATTAATAAAAAAAGCAATGGACGATGGCTATCGAAAATTTATTCTTGCTATCGGTGGAAGCGCTACCAATGATGGCGGAATCGGAATGCTCCAAGCTTTGGGGATGAAGTTACTGGATTCAGACGACAATTCAGTCGGTTACGGTGGTGCTAAACTTGCGAGTATTGTTGAAATTGATGAGCAGGATTTTGATCCTAGAATAGCGACGTGTGAATTTTTGATTGCATCCGATGTGCAAAATCCTTTAATAGGACCGAATGGTGCTTCATATGTGTTTGGTCCGCAAAAAGGAGCAACAAATGTCATGGTAGAATTTCTCGATATTCAATTATCTGCTTGGGCCGATTTGGTTGAAAGTAAAAAAGGAATTCGTTTACATGACAAGCCAGGTGCTGGTGCGGCAGGCGGAATTGGCGGGGCATTCCAAGCCTTCTTCCCTGCTAGAACAAAAAGAGGGATTGACATCATCGTTGAATACACAAAACTGAAAGAAAAATTACGCGATACAGGGTGCGTATTCACAGGGGAAGGTCAAATTGATTTTCAAACGGCCTCTGGAAAAACGCCAATGGGAGTTGCCGAGGAAGCGAAGAAGCAAGGGATTCCTGTATTTGTCCTTTCCGGTTCGATTGGAAAAGGGATTGAGGAGTTATATCAACACGGGATTACAAGTGTCCACAGCATTGTAAGCGCCCCCATAACGCTTCAAGAAGCGATAGAAAGAGGGGCTGAATTCTTGGAATCCGCAGCCGAGCAAGTCATGCGCACTTATTTAGCATCTTTTCAAAAGTAGAAAATAGGGAAATTCAGGAGGGAAATACATGTTATTTTTTGTTTTAGTCATTGGGGTTTTATTGATTGTAATTGCAACAACGAAATTTAAGCTACATCCATTCCTTTCACTTTTGTTAGGAACATTATTCGTCGGATTTGCTTCAGGTATGCCATTAGATAAAATCGTAGAAAATATTAACAGTGGATTTGGAGGATTGATGACGAGTATCGGTCTTGTCATCATTTTCGGTACCATCATCGGGACAATATTGGAAAAGACTGGGGCTGCGTTGCGTATGGCAGAGGTCGTCCTTCGTGTTGTCGGTCCCAAAAGACCACAACTTGCGATGAGTTTGATCGGCTATATTGTTTCCATTCCCGTTTTTTGTGATTCTAGTTTCGTCATTTTATCTAGTTTAAGAAAAGCTTTGGCCAAGCGGGCAAAAGTAGCTGTTGCATCGATGTCTGTTGCGCTTGCAACTGGTCTTTATGCCACTCATACGCTAGTACCACCGACTCCAGGTCCAATTGCCGCTGCAGGGAATATCGGTGCAGAGGGGTTCTTGGGTACCATTATCTTAATCGGATTAATTGTGGCGATTCCTGCCGTAGTTGTCGGCTACTTTTGGGCGACAAAGGTTGCCAGCAAAATTAAAGTTGAAGATGATGGAAACGAGATGGATTATGATTATGATGAAATCGTTCGCTCATTCGGTAAAATGCCATCTGCTTTCCAAGCTTTCTTACCCATTATCTTACCAATTGTTTTAATTGGAATCGGTTCAGTCCTAACTGCTCTGGGAATAGAGGGAAGTATTGCGGATTTTTTTATTTTCTTAGGGAAACCTGTAATTGCGTTATTGGCAGGTGTCATTGCCGCACTTACGTTACTGCCTAGATACGATGAAGAAACGTTAACTAAATGGATTGGTGAAGCATTGTTAGACGCCGCTCCTATACTGTTAATTACAGGAGCTGGTGGTGCGTTTGGTACAGTTATCAAAAATACAGGCATTGCAGAAATCATTCAAAGCTGGGATATTGGAAATATTTTGAGCGGCTCGTTATTCCTGTTGATTCCTTTCCTTATTGCCGCCGCTTTAAAGACAGCTCAAGGTTCTTCAACAGCATCCTTGGTGATCACCTCATCGCTGATTGCGCCTATGCTTCCGACAATCGGAATTGAAGGAGCAGTTCCTCTGGCCTTAGTGGTCATGGCGGTTGGAGCAGGGGCGATGACGGTTAGCCATGTAAATGACAGCTTTTTCTGGGTAGTTACAGAATTCACCGGAATGAAAGTGACAGATGCCTACAAAGCCCAGACAATGGCTACTTTATTGCAAGGGATCATCACAATTATCACAACGATGATTTTGTGGATAATCCTCGTTTAATAATCCATATGGAGCAAGTGCTACAGTTAACCAAGAAAGAAAAATGGTAGAAGATGTTCAAGTTGCTGTTGAACATCTTCTATGCTCAAAATGCAATTTGAAACTTTTGCTGTTGCACTCAATCCTTATTCACATAAAGAATTTTTTTTGCTAGCGCCAAGCCTTGAGCAGGTGATCGACTTAGTTGCACTGATATGAAACGAAACTGTCTGGCGCACGGCACGAGCAAAGACCTCTACATTGGTCAGCACTCTGATATTCGTGGGTTCTCACATTTTATCTTACCGTTTGAAGAACCTATTCTGTTTTCTCAGCAATCCTTTTTAGTTCTTTTGCTCGAGTTATTTATAATTTAACCTCTTTTATTTCTCATTCATCTCCTATTATTTCAGGAAATACTATTTTCATTTTTCTACTTCAAACACTATATTATTTTGTTTTCGAGCGGTTTCTGTTATCTTCAGAACGATTCGACTTATCTTCATTAATTCCTCATACTCTTTAAAGTTATTTGTTTCAATAATCCTTGTGAACTCTTCAATCTCATAGATTATATCGTTTTCATACTGGGGAATTTCAAGGTTTTCACTCTCTTTTGTATGACTATCGACAAATTGAAGCTTATTAATAGGGGCAACGTGGTCAAGTATAAATGAACCCTCTTCACCATGAATTTCTGATGGGATGTGTGAATGAGATATTTTAGAACAAAGAACCGTACAAACAAAACCATTGTATTCTAAAATTAGTGTCCCGCCTCCATCAACTCCACTTCGTAACATAATCGGATGGTAGGAAATGTTATCGGGTTCACCGAATAAGGTAACAGCCAGACTAATAGGATAAACACCTAGATCTACAAGAGCCCCGCCAGAAAAAACAGATGAAAAGATATTTGGTTCTTCCCCTTTTAAATATAAATTATAACGTGAGGAGTATTGGATATAGTGTAGGATTGCACTACGTAATTTTCCTGCCTTGGTTATTTGCTGTTTGAGAATTTTCGAATTTGGTGAATGAATATTGCGCATCGCTTCAAATAAAAACACTCTATTTTCTTTGGCAAGTTGATAGGTATCGTCCCATTCTGCTGTATTCGAAAAGATTGGTTTTTCACAAATTACATGCTTGTTATGCTTTAAAAACAATTTGGCTTGTTGATAATGAAGAGAATTTGGTGAAGCTATATAAACGATATCAATGTGCTCGCTTTTTGCCATTTGTTCTAAATCATCAAACGTATGAGGTGCGTTATATGTATTGGCGATTTGACTTGCATTTTCAATCGATCGTGAATAGACGGCACTCAACTCTAATTTTTCACTTTGTCCTGCTGCATTAATAAATGAATTTGTAATCCGACTCGTTCCTACTGTACCTAATTTCATCGTCAATACACTGCCTTTCTTTCTTCTCATTTACTATTTCCTTTTTATTTTTTCATTTGTTTTACAAGGCCTTTTGGAGCGGTTCTTAAATAGCCCTCTAAAATATAGTCTTCGATTTCGTCCCAATTTAGTGAGTCGGTATCAAACGTTGTCCAACCGTGCTGTCCGATGTATGGCGTTTTCTTGTAACCTTCTTGTTGAAGGAGTATTTCTTGTGTCGTTTTCAGGGTCTTGATCGCAATAGAAGGATCATTGTTGTTTTCGCCCAACATTACAAACGGCTTGTCTTTTACCCGAAAAGAAGTGTGTCCAAAGGAATCGACCTTCTCTTCAATCTCCGGATATTGAACGCAAATTTGTCTTACTCTTTTTAACAATTGTTGACCTTTTTCAGATTGGATCCGTTTATCATGTTCCATTGTAGTACCTCCTTACCTTGGTTCATAGTTTATGGTGATGCAAAAGTATCCTCTCACAGGTTCGTTTTTTCTAAAATTGTCTTTAACGTTTGCAAATCCTGTTCAACCATTTTCTTATCTGCGGCAAACTGTTCATCTGTTATTTCCAATAGCTGAAATAGTGTAAACAAGACTTCGCAACCAGTGTCATTAGGAATCACGCGCATTGGATTCAGTATCGATTGCTCGGGTGTCGGTGTCACGTAATGATCCAAAACCCCAAATTCATTTTTATCAACAAATCGAATATTCATCGGACCATCTAGTGTTTCTAACACCCATTGATCATTTACTTTTTTTACGGACTTTGTAAAAGAGGTTAACCAACTAGGTAAGTTTTCAGGGTTACGGATGTACTCATAGGTTTCATGCGGATTTTTGTTAATAGTGATTGATAGTGTTGTGGAGTGGAACATGGGTATAACTCACTTCCTTCTATCTAGTCCTCTAAAATATAAGGCACAGACGGATTTTCCTCACCAAATTTAAGCTTCGTTTTGTCCGGTATGTAAGCGAGCAATTTGCGTGCTTCCTCATAATCAAACCATTGAACATCGACAATCTCACCATCTGGGTCAGCAGGGGCTAGCTCACCCCCGATTATTTTTGCATAAAAGGTGAAAAACACTACATGATGTCCTTTACCAGGAAAGAACTTCTCCCGAATGGACTGCAACCCGCCAGTCACTTCAATATCCAACCCTGCTTCTTCTTTTGTTTCACGGATGACCGCTTGCTCTAGCGTTTCTCCCTCTTCAACAGCGCCACCAGGATAACTCCAGTATGAAGTATCCCCTTTTTTATTTTGAACGAGCACGATTTTTTTATTTTTCCCATCAATGAGTATTGAACTCACCACGTCTACTCTCTTCATTTTTTACCTCCTTATCTAAATTCCCGTTACTTCTGTTAATTCTAGTTTAACATTATGAATCCTTTCAATACGGTTTAAAAAGAAAACACTACCTCACTTGATAAAAAGGCACTACCTCTAATTCGAAGTAATGCCTACGTCTTTTATCTTGTACAACGCACTTAAAATTTTCCAATGTAGCTTAGTTGATCCACTTCTTTCGAATCCATTGACCCGTCTAAAATTTTCAATACATCATTTAAGGTATCTTGAAGCCTAACCGATTCCCCTTTTGTACTAGTGAATTCTTCCGCTACATAAAATGGCTGTGTTAAATATGCTTCAAGTAGCTCTCCACGTTTATACGTCTGAACCTCTGAACTCGGTATACCATCGATTCCTTTTACGGTTACGAAAGAGCGTAATTCACGGTAACGCCGAAGCAACTTTTGTGCACGTTGTTGAATGTTAAAATGATTTTGATCAACATGTGTTCCTTCAAGCAAGGAGGAAGTTGAGTAGATTGGATTTACTGCAGGATATTTTTGTCTTGCTGCGAGATCGATATCGAACTGCCAGAGTGTTTCAAGAGGCCCGTATGGTAGCTCTTCATCCACTGCTTCCCCTTTTAAATCGACAAGAAGCGTTGTCACATTTTCAATACCAATATCCTGGAGTCTTTCCTGCAACTTGTGAATTTCTCCTGTAATGACATGAGCTCGATCGGCAGCAAAGATAATATCTTTCGTTTTATCAGCTGCGGCCATTTTCTCATACGCCTCATCAATTGAATTTGTCACAGTATCCACATAGTCCAGAATATCCTTCACTTCTGGATGTTCACCTTCCGGCATGAGTAGATGCGTACTGTAGCCGTCCTTTTTCAAACTATGGAAAAGCTCTGAGAGGATTACAAGCTGACCCATACCCGGACGAGCAACTAAACCGACAGTTCCCCCTTTTACCAGCGGTGCAAACAGATCCAATGTCTTAATCTTCGTTTCGATCAGTTCCATCTTCTCCCCTCTAATGATTAGTTCATCCAAACTACATTGAGCGAGTGTCGCAAGGGCAACCAACGTACGAACTTCTGCACGTCCTACTGAAATTTTCCCATTGCATAGATTTGAAACAGTTGCTGGGCGTAAACCTACAGATCGAGCTGCACTTGTTAAGTTTGGAACCCGTCTACGTAAAAGGGCGACATTTAATCGGATACTTTCAGTGTTTTCCATCTTCTTACCCTCCTTCTTACTTTACATAGTAAAATATATTACTCCACAATGCAATATTTTTTACCTTTTAACGTAATTATTCTTTCGTCATAAGGTTGTTTCTTTCTTTTTCAAATAAATGCCGTCTAATCGGTGTCTGATTTTTATCACAAAAGAAAGTTGTTTCGATTATTAACCTCGTAAAGAAAACCGTTAAAAAGGTAACACTCCTTAGAGCATTACCTTAGCCACTAAAATATCTATTTTATTACCCACCGTATTGATACGGCTAATTATTCAACTTCTTTTCATTGCTTTCCCGACGCATCCTTTTCATAAAAGCGTAGAAGATCTTCATAGATAACCATGTCTGAATAATGGAGTTCTTGATTTCGCTTTCCAAAGTATTCATTACAATTACCACGGCTTACAAGCTCCCCACTTTCTTTGTCAAAACAGCGATCATCTGTGTAAATATAGTTTTCGGTTATAAAGCTACCATGTCTGAGCACTGTAAAATTTTCTTTTTTAGCAAGCATATCCTGTCCGAGGTGGATATAGTCATCTGTCTTGATACCAAGCAAGTGCAAGAGTGTCGGACGAAGGTCCACTTGTCCTGAAACAGTTTCAACCGTCTTCCCTTGCTCACCTGGCACATGAATAAACAATGGTACCCGTTGAAGTTTAATGTGTTCAGGTGGTGTGATCGGATGACCAAGTACTTGCGAAAGACCATCATCATAATAATTTTGTGAAATCCCATAGTGATCACCCATCAATACGATAACCGAATCTTCATATAACCCTTTATCTTTTAACAGTTGGAAAAGGCGTTTCACAGATTCATCCAGGTATCGCACAGTCTTAAAATAGCCGTTTACAACATCTTCGTCTGTGTTAGGTGGAGAAATCATTACGTCTTCATTCAACAAAAATGGAAAGTGATTTGTTAGTGTGATGAACTTTGCATAAAACGGTTGATCCAGCTGTTCAAACTTAGCTGCGGATTGATTAAAGAATGGTATGTCTTTAATTCCGTAATTTACCGAGTTCTCCTGTGTAACATTGTAAAATTCTTTTGAGAAAAATTTGTCATAACCTAGTGAATCGTACATGATATTTCGATTCCAAAACGTTTTGTCATTCCCGTGAAAAACATAGGATTTGTAGCCATGTTCACCCAAAATTTCAGGCAGTGCCGTATATTCATTTTCCGGTTTACGAACAAATACGGAACCGCTAGCAAGGGGGTATAGTGAATTATCAATCATAAATTCTGCATCCGAGGTTTTCCCCTGAGCCGTCTGATGATAAAACTCATTAAAATAATAGCTATTGTCGATCAAACTATTTAGAAACGGGGTTACTTCTTCCCCGTTAATTTCTCGATTAATGACAAAGTTTTGCGTTGATTCAAGCATAACAACAATTAAATTTTTCCCCTTAGCTGCACCGAAAAGCTCTGGATCAGGCTCGACGCTTTGTTCATCAACATATTTACGGATTTCATCAACTTGATCCCCGTCCGCAAATGCATTTTTTGTTGTCGATTTGACTTGCTCAAATAGATCATAAAGATGATAGTTAAACGTGCCAATAAAGGATACAAGTTTTTCACGATTATAAAGACCAGCCATTAAATGTGGCTGCACGACTTTTGCCGTTCCAATTGTTGCTACAAGCAAGAGAAGGGCAACTGCGACAATGGATAGCTTCTTTTTAATGCTAAATACGGTTGGCTTTAGACGATTTCCTTTTGCAATCCAGAAAAGCGCGATCAAATCAATAAACAGCAATGCATCTGCCGGACTCATCAACTCGACGGTACTTGGACCGAGGCCTCCGACATTATCAAGTTGCAGCAGTACAGGAATCGTTACAAAATCAATATAAAACCGGTAATACAACAAGTCTGCGTATAATATTCCAGTTGCCAGAACGCTCAAAGCAATAATGTAACCGCTCCGCATTTTGTTCGTAAAAAAGAATGCCCATCCAAGCAGAAGAATGACTGAGGCAAGCGGATTCACGAACATCATAACTTCCTCTAGCAAGGTAACTCCTGAAAGGTGCAGATAAAATTTATAAATAATATAGGTCTTAATCCATAATAAAACAACCGCTGTCCAGAATAGGGATTGTGTAGAGCGAATTGAAGAAATCATACCGTCACAACCTCCGTTCTACAGACAATAAGGCAACGTCACACAAAACCTCGAGTAGTGTAATTATCTTTTCTTTACTGTTGTGTCCCATCAAAGCAATTTGGATCCAGTTCCTCTCGATTAAGTACTCACTTCGATAACTAAGCTGATATCCCTTATTGTCTAGCTTTTCACCGACTTCTGTGGAAGAAGCGGTTACAGGTAATGCAATGGTCACAATCCCTGGGGACGTACCGACAAGCTGAAATCCACGTTCTGTGAGCTCCTGCTGCAACCACTTAGCAAGCTCTTCCTGCTGCTGAAAAACAGTTTCCCGTTCAAAGTGTGTCAATGCTGTTTGTAGAGCAAACACAAGATTAGATGAGTGAGTGAAAGGTACGCCTCCCTTTTGGCGATAAAATCCAAGATCAATGTACCTCGGAAGGAAAGAATCGGCTTTCACTTCATGATTATAAAAAACAAACGCTAAACCGGCATAGGACCCAAGTGCTTTCCCACTTCCTGATGAAGCAAGATAAACACCGTCAAGGTCAACAGGGACGCTGCCCAGCGAACTACAACAATCCATACAGAGCTTGATGTCAGCTTTTCTACTTATCTCTTTCAGCATTTCTAAGTCATTAAGGACTCCAGTAGATGTTTCACAATGCACCGACCAGATCCACTTGATGTCAGGGTTATTCCAACATACGTCCTCGAGTTCTTCCTTCCCGAAGGACTGTCCCCACTCTTGTTCTACAATTTCAAAATGAAGACCAAAACGTGAGGCATGATCAACGAGACGTTGTCCGAATTCACCGTTTACCAAAATTAAGCCGCGTTCATTTAACCGCGATAATTGACCAGCGACAACATCATTTCCGAGCGTTCCTGTCCCGAGAAGGATTTCAACAGATTTTGCATTCGCAATTCTGAGTAGCTGCTTTTTCGTTTGCTCGAACTCTTCTATAAATGGTTTTGCCCTATGTGAAACTGGTTCTTCTTGGAACGTATTAATAACTTCTTTCCGAAGTTTGACAGGCCCAGGTAAGAAGTTTTCATTTGGTATCTTCTTTTGTGCTCTTGCTTCAATTTTCCAAAACAGCTTTCCCTTTTTCTCGAAGGCTTCTCGCGTTAAGAACATAGGCTGGAAAAGGGCGCCCTCCTCCCCGACAAGCGGTCCAAACGGAACAAACCCGAGATGTGTATAAAGCTTTTGTTCTCGAACGGTTCCCGAAATAATTGCGAGATCAAATCCATTTTCATTACAGAATTCTATGAGTCTTCTCGACATATTAAAGAACACACGGCCGTTGCGGTACGTTTTATCTACGGCAAGTAAACGGATTTCACAAATGGAACGGTTTTTTGGTAAGTAATCCTCTAGGTTTGTTAATTTTTTATCTAGTGAAAAAGGTCGTTTGGAACGCACGGCCATCATCCCGACGAGCCTTTCCTCATTCAAGCAAATTATATATGTATTTTCATCATTAAATTTGTCAATCAGCTGTCCTGTATTATTCGATTCATGTTGTGGGATTTCATCTACAAAAGTTTGATAGTTTAGTTGATGGATCTGCTCAAACTCCCACGGCTCTGAAGCAATTTTAAAGGTCAGGGATGAGGTTGTATTCATATATGTCACTCCTCTATTTCGGTAAAATAACCCTGTTTATTTCGTCACGAATATTTGTTCTATGTGCATAAATCACGATACCTGTCATGATTGCTGTTCCAATCATTGTAAAGATCCCAATGCCACCAAGGAAAAACATAACAAATGGTGAAAGACTCAGCGCAGTTAATCCTGTAATTGTAAACCTTCTATAAAATAAGTATAACAGCAAGAATACGAGTAAGATAATCCCAACTGTCCGAACATCGAATAGCAGTAGTACCCCAAGGAAAACGGCGATTCCCTTTCCGCCACGAAATTGGAGTTGGATAGGCCAAATATGACCTGCAACTACAGCCAGACCTGATAGAACAACAATGACCTCTCCCCACTCAAAGTATAGAGGGATCCAAACAACTACAAGCCCTTTTACTAGGTCTATGACAAGCGTAGCAGCAAAACCCGTTCGTCCAAGTAATCGGCCCGTATTCGTAGCCCCTGCATTCCCGCTTCCAAACCGACGGATATCTTGTTTCCTTTTATAGCGTACTAAATAATAGCCACCATTTACGCAGCCTAGAAGATAACCAACAACAAGCCAAAAAACAAGTATAATAGGAACCAATTAGATCCCCCTTCATTTTACAGCATGTACTTTTTCGCTCTGTTACTTTATCAAACTTTTACCAATTAGTCGATCATTAGTAGAATTTAGTTGAAAGTTGCAGTTTCGCTTAAATGGATAATGGTTGCTTTGATCAAAAACTGCTAATTTAGAATTTGGTATCAATGCATACATTTCTTGTCTTCATATTGGTCGGGATTAAAATTAGAAAGTTTTGTCGGCTCTTTGTTTCTGCACTTCCCACAATCGAGTTAACATGTACTATTTACATAAGACCATTTCATATGAATAGTTTACCATTTTTAACGAAATATTTTACAATTGTTATACTATAATGCATTAAAAGGGTAAGAAAATGTACTGAAAAAGAGGAATTATATGATGTAGTAGATGTAAAAAGGATTTTTATACTTTCTTAACGTACAATAGAAAAAGGATGACCCGTAATTTCAAGTCATCCTCCATTTAAAATATTTCGCTTATCATTTAGCTTGGTTGTGTAGATAACATTTTGTTATTTTCATATAAGAGATTAATAATTTCGTTTATTGGACAGCTTTCTTTAGACGAAAGAAATTCATCGATCCTATGCCGAATTTGCTTTTGTTTCCAACTATTTTCCAATACAGAGGCAATCTGATCCTCAAATCGATCATCCAGCACTGGCGTAATAATTTGTCTCGTGATTAATTCTTTGAGATTCAGTTGTTCCTGACCGGGCAATGCTGAATGTACAAATATAAACATTCTCTTCTTCAAGGCCTCACTAACCGTTATACCACCTGGTTTCGTTAAAATTGCATCCGCTCTTTCATATAGCTCATTCATCTCAGAACGACAATCAATATAAGCCTTTGGTTGAATGTGATCCACTTTCCATGAAGAAACTTCCTTAAACAACTTTTGATTGTTACCACATAGGACCGTGTAGGAGTAGTTTGAGACTTTACGAACACCTTTCAAGTATTCTAGTATACTCCCAACCCCAGAGCTTCCTCCTGCCACAAGAATATGTTTACGAGCTGACTTTTGTGCAACCGTATCGGAAAGAATTTGATCGTTAGTCGGGATTCCAGTTATCGCAATCCTATCTCCTTGAACCCCTCGATTGATTAATTCCTTTTTCATTGTTTGATCATTTACTAAATGAAGGTCAATTTCCGACTGACCCCAGATTCCGTTCACGAAAAAATCAGTATAGATGTTTACAACAGGCACAGAAATGGAATGGTTTCGTTTTAATCGACTAATAAGTGCGGATGGAAAGCTATGGGTACAAGCAATCACATCTGGGCGTTCTTTCTGAATCAATTCCAACATTTTCGTTTCAAAACCTAAGAGTTGAACGTAATCAATCGCCCGTATATTATTTTTTTTCGGTTCATACATGAAGCGACGATAAACCCAATTGTATGTTTTCGGGAGAGAGCTTATCCATTTTAAATAAAAAGATGCTATCGTCTTTTCAAGAGGCTGGTTCCAATAACTCAGGAAATCAATCTTCTTACATGTAATCGATTCGTTCGATTTTTGAATGGAATCAATGAGTGCATCTGCAACCTGATGGTGTCCCGATGGCATTTGAAACAAAGGCAGAAATAGTATTTTTTTCATGCACGGCTCCCTCCTTTCCAACTGAACTTTTTTATAAAAATGGTTCCTGCAAATAGAACTAACGCAGCTACACCAAGCCATGGTAGGTATTGTAACGGCAGTGTTTCACCAACAAAATACCCTGCTGCAATATAGAACATTGTCCATAAAAAGCTTCCGATAATCGTAAGCACCAAATAGAGATACCTTGGGTACTTGCAAGTCCCTGCAATATATGGCGCAAGCTGCCTTAAACCTGGAACAAACAATCCAAATAAAAGGATCAATTTTCCATGCCGATTAAACTTCTCACTCATTTCACTCCATCGTTCAGGTGTCACTTTAATAAAGCGCCCGTATTTGTTTACAAAAGGAATACCGATGCTTCTACCTATCCAATATGCGCCGATCATCCCTGTTATCGTTCCTATAAAAGCACTACCTGCACTCAACTCCATTGAGAGATGATGATTAGCAATAAGCATACCAACCAATACCATAAAGGTTTCTTCAGGAGCTGGAATACCGACAACCCCACAAAACAGTGTCACAAGAATGATCCAATATCCATATGTTTCTATTGCCTGTATTACATCATTTATATTCATATTGACCTCTTCTCCGGTTCGTGGATTGATTCAAACTCAGACAAGTGATCCTCCAAACGGAGACATTGATAGCTTTGACTTACGATTTCCGGTAAGAATGTTGATAAGGCTTGAATCATGTTAGCAGGTGCCTCTGGATCGGCTCCTTTTGTGGCACCATTATCATGAAGCAAAAAGATTCCCCCACCATGAAGTTCCCTTCTCAGTCTTTCTAATAATGCAGTTGAGTCAGGTTCATTTTTCCAATCTTTAAAAATACCAGACCAGAGGACAATCTGATAAGGTCGCGCAGTGAACAGGGTAAATAGGTTAAACCGTCCCCATGGTGGTCGGTAATAACGCGGTTTATCACCCGTTAATTTTTCTATAATGCTCGCACATTTATTTATTTCTCGTTTAGCAGCAAACGGAGTCATGTACCAATTGCTTGTATGTTTGACGTGATGAATCCCAATGGAATGCCCTTCTCGATGCATCCTTTTCACAATTTCAGGATACCTGTTCGCACACTCTCCTACAATGAAAAATGTCGCTTTAATATGATATTGTTGTAAAAGATCTAATAGCTGCGGTGTATAGGTTCTGTTTGGTCCATCATCAAATGTTAATGCGAGTGTTTTGTGATGGTGTCCCCTTTTCGTCATCCCTATAGAAAAGATTCGAAAGATGACTGTCGGAACAAGACCGTACATCAGCAAAAGCGTTACTGCGATTGATAATACCCAAAACAAGATCTCCATAAGTTTCTCCTTAATCTGTAATATAGCTCGGTTCAAATAAACTCCACCATACCATATCTTAAGTATTTTTTCGATTAGATAAGAAAAGCGCAAGCGCCCTGCTTAGCCACGAAGGTCACTGGAAGACCGACGAGGAGGCTGTTGCCGCCGCAGGAGGCCTGAAGTGATCCAAGTGGTTGGGCGCTGAAGCTGGACATTACATCCATGCCGCAAACTTTTATACTTTCTTAACGTGAAATAGAGAGTGAAGAAGTGACAACATTATGTATTTTACCATTCAATTGTTAATTAATTAATAAAATTCGATATAAGTAATAAAAACGAAATTGAATTGGGGAGATCGCGATGAAAATAGGACTGATTGGCGATAGTTTAACAGAAGGTCGACCTGGAGTTTCTTTCTTTAAAATGTTAGATAATAAACTGAAAGACGATACACTTGTCAACCTCGGAAAACCTGTTAGATGAATTTGTTTAAGACAAAAGTTTGTATCCCTAGCCAAACAGCCCAACCTGCAATCCCCACTAGTAAGCACACAAAGATCGGTGTAGAACTTTTTATCAGCTGTAAAACAATAAATAGCATTAGTGCAGTTGCAGGAAACCCTAACAATACGGATGTAATGAATTGACTCAGTTCATTATGCGTTTCACCCTGCACATATAACCAGACTAAACTAAGCAGACTTACTAAAGGCAACGCTGCTATGTACCCCCCGTAAGTCGGGAATAGCCTTGCAAGCCACGTAATGAATCCGATCAAAAGGGCTGAAACAACAACCTTTATTAAGGTAAACATCTCTTTGACCTCTCGCTTAATAGTTTAAAAGCTGACTTGACAGTTGCCGTCTCATCTTCATTTAAGCTTTCTAAAACCACTTCTAGTTTTTGTTTATCTAGAGTAGTGTTTACTTTAAGTACCTGTGCCCCTTCAAAGGTTAGCTCAATCAAAACCCGCCGCTCGTCTTCTAGATCTCTTATTTTCGTTACTAGCTTCTTTGCAATTAATCTTTTTATATGTGCAGAGGCGGTATTATGAGATATTGATAAATGATTAGCAACATCTTTTACCGTTATTTCTTTCTCCCTGTCTATCAATTGTAAAATTCGAATAGCCTGGTGAGTAATCTTTCCGTCATACGAATAACGCAGGTGAAAATAAATATCAGACCAAAATGTATTTAATTCATCAGAGGAAAATTCGGTCATACCTAACCAACCTTTCTACATGGAAATATATCCTACATAAAGATTATATCTATATATGAGATATAAATCAACCTTAAATTCCCCTAAAGGATGAAGGCTGTTAAAGGTGCAAAACCACCCAAAAAGCTAGCAAATAGCTTAAGGGTGGTTTCTTATTTTTTACACGTTAAGAAAGTATAAAAATACTTTCTATAGTATAAGCGCAACTAAAGCTCAGCCGGCGCCAAAGGCTTGGCTTTGCCAAGTTTTCTTTATGGAAAGACAAACAACCGTTACACTCAGCTATTTTCGCACCGGTGAGATTAGATGTAACAGCGTTGAATCGCTTACAGGTTCAACCAAGACTGGCTTCATGAATCCCCCAAAGCTTAATTTAACCTCTTCATTTTTCAGCGTTTTCAGAGCTTCCATCAAAAACCTTCCATCGAAGGCAAGGTCCAAATTATTTTCACCAGTTATTGAGATAAGATCTTGATTTTCTGAAATTTCACCCGTTTCTGTTGAGTTAGAAGAGATTATTAATTTTGAACCATCAACGATTTTAAGGTGAATGGTGTTGTTCTTCGAATCATTTGCGAATAAGCATGCTCGATCAATTCCCTCTAAGAACTGCTTTGTTTTTAAAGTAACGACTGTTGAATATTCGGTTGGGATTAATCCCGAGACATCCGGATAATTTCCAGCAATTAATCTCGAAGAAATCGTGATCCTGCTTAGTTTGAAAATGAGATAATTCTCTGTTGAATAGATTGCAATATCCTCTGAATACGAGCCCATTAATTTTACTAATTCCGTTAAACTGGAGCTAGGAATAATATATGAACCACGACCATCTCCTTCGATTCTTTTTACCGTTTTTGCTAGTCTGTGAGAATTCGTTGCCACACAAGTCATCCTATCCTCTTCTATGACCAGGTTAATCCCTGTTAATACAGGTCTTGATTCATTTTTAGAAGTAGCAAATATGGTCTGTTTGATTGCTTCAGATAGATCATTGCTTGTTATAGTGACTCTTTTGTTTGGTTGAAAAACAGGCGGGATTGGAAATTCCTCTGAATGAAAACTATGTAAAGTGGTCGATATTTCTTCTGATTGAATAATGACGGATTGACGGTCTACCTTAATTGATATCGGATTGGGCAGTTTTTTTATAATCTCATGAAAATGTTTGGCCGGTATTACGATACTGCCGGGAGAGCGCACTTCCACTACCTCATTCTCACCCATTGTTAAAGGAATGAACCTTTCAAGAAAGAGATCACCGTTTGCACCGAGTAGTGTAACACCATTGGAATTGACTACTAATTTAAGCCCTGTGTGAATGAGATCCAATGCCTTTCCTGGAATCACTTTACTGACCTCTGAGACAGCTTGTAAGAAGTATTTCTTATCTATCTTAAAATCCATTTGTACGAATCCTTTCTGGAAACGGTATTTGATCGTTAATTCAGCAGATGTTTTCTCACCCATTGAATTCCTTCATCTACGAACTTATCGGTAGGATTAGAATGAGGTGTATGCTCAAAAACAAAATGAACGTCCTTACATCTCGTTAAAAAAAGAAGGATTTCTTTTATGCAGAAATGCTTCCCATCCCCTTCATGTGACGGATGAACAGGCACCCAGATGTATTCACCACCATGAAACTCAACATTGTGCAGATGGGCGACCTTTATGAAGTCTCTCCATTTCGAAATGTAATCAAGTGCTTTCTCCCCGACTGCCAACAAATAGTCCCCAATATCAATACAAAGTTTTAGGTTATAAGTTTCCCAGATTTCGAGCGGGAAGTTATGAAGATACTGAATTCCTACTGGAGAACGATCCAAGCCTAGTTTCGGTTCACAGACAATTGGAATTGAGTATTTATCCTGCAATTTACTTAATCTTCGCAGTCCCTGTTCAATCGTTATGTCTACATTTTCTACAGAGGCCTTTTTAAAATAAGGAAAATGAACAAGGACGTATTCTGCGCCTAAATTAGCCATATATCGGACTTCATTTTCAAATTGCTCCCAAGCTTGCTGCGGCTCGAACTGCACTTTTTCCAGCAAATCATACTTGCTTTGGTTTCGATACAAAGGTGAATGCAGCCCGAAAGACACTTTATGTTCTCTTACTAATTTTAAAAATTCATCAAAAGATTCTTCACTCGGAAACTCACCAATTTCAATGTGATCCATATCGTCTCTAAACAGCTTTGTGAGTTGACTTGGATTGGTCATGATTGTACTACCTGAAAGACTTAAGCGATGTGACATGTTGTTCCATTCCCTCCAATTCTTCACCTAATCAATTACTGTTAATTCATAATGGAATCTTTCTACGATTAACCTAAAAACTATTGTTTCTGAATGTATGTAAGTACTTCATTTTATCACTAATGTTATTTTTTTCAAAATACTCTATTAACTTATGCTGTCTTGTTGGTATAATAGTTCGTGTTCAAGAGGGAGGACAAAATAGCCGTCATAACTTTTTGAACAACGTCTAAAGTGTTTCATTTAATTATGTAAATTAATAGCAAAGGAGTAGAACAATTGAAAACAACAGAACTTGTACATATACGTGGAAAAAAAGTGATTCTTAGAGATTTAACAGTAGAAGATGTGCGTGAGATCTATTATTGGAAATATGAAGCGGATGACCGTAAGCATTTAAACTGGAATGGCCCTTATTATAAACTTCCCCCTAAAACTCGTGATGAATTTCTAACAGATTATCAAGAAGAACTTAACAGGGTTGGAACCTCCACTCCAAGAAATACGCTTGTAATCGAAGCAGATCGAAAGTTAATTGGTACCGTTGGGTGGTACTGGGTTGATGAGGTAACGAATTGGCTTTGTAACGGAATTGCAATTTATGATTCTAGTTATTGGTCTGGTGGATATGGTACCGATGCATTTCCACTATGGACCGATTATATTTTCGAGCATATGGACGTGGTTCGAGTGGGGATTTCAACATGGTCCGGTAACGAACGTATGATGAAGCTTGCTAGTAAATTTGGAATGATTGAAGAAGGTAGAATTCGAAAAGCCCGAATTGTTAATGGGGAATACTATGATTCTATTAAAATGGGGGTTTTAAGGGAAGAATGGGAGCAACTGAAGAAAGGGGTACTACATAGCAGTTATGATCCTTGTCGCAGTTGGTGCAATCCTAACTCAGAAGGTTACGAGAGATAACGCAGAGGATAACGAGATGATCGCTGAACAGGAAAGAAAACAGCAAAGCGTATCAAGTAAAGCAGAATAATCGTCTTTGAAAATTACTTTAAAGGAGCTTGGACATCCAAGCTCCTTTTTTTATAATAAATTAATTCTAAATATATTGAATAAATAATTCTAAAAGTATAGAATATATTTAACCAAATATAAATGAGGTGTTCATATGGATGTTATTCAAACGACTGGTCGAAAAAGGGAAACGTACGAGGTACAAATCAATACTTCTTTGTTGTGGGAGTGCGCGCTCGGTATAGCCGCAATTACAAACAAACCGTTATTAAGGACATTAGATCAATTAGATAGCTATTGGGCAGAGATTCGGCAGTCGATGTCGGAGGAAATGAACGGTCAACTCGATTTTGTAGAGAAATACAATACCTGGAAGTCCCTACTTCTGCTGCTTCACGAAAAACCGTTCTCCGACTTGGTCTCCTTTCAAACATACATAGAGAATCTTACAACTGAGGAATTACGTTTTATTTGTATTCCCTATTTAGGCGTTAAGTTTCAAGAAATTCGAACACAAGCTTCTAAGGGTGATAATAATGCTTTGCTTGAGCTTCAGTCCAACTCAAAGTACAACATTTTCTTCCCCTCTTACATCGAGTTTATTTGCACATATGATATTCAGAAATTAAAGGAGCATCTCATTACAGTAATGACTGGATGGTATGAAGCAGTCATTAAACCTAACGCTGAAAACCTTTCCTCCATCCTAAAAACGGACTATACAAGCAAACAAAGCATGAAAGGGAAAATGAATAGTGAGGAACTCGTTGAATGGGCAACAGCTGGAATCACTTATCTACCTGAGCCCAATGTCCAAACTGTCCTTTTAATCCCGCAATATATTTATCGTCCTTGGAATATTGAAGCAGACATCGAAGGTACTAAGGTTTTCTATTACCCGGTCGCGAATGAAAGCATCCATCCCTCTGACGATAGTACGCCGAATTATTTCTTAGTGCAGAAACACAAAGCTCTCGGTGATGAAGTCCGGCTTCGTATTGTAAAACTTCTTTCAGGACATGATCGTACGCTTCAAGATTTGACCGATCAATTGGAGCTTGGAAAATCAACCATTCATCATCATCTGAAAATCTTACGCTCAGCTAGATTGGTCGAAATTAGAAGTTCGAAATATTGTCTAAAGCGTTCTTCAATTGATGTTCTGTCAAAAGAGTTAGTGTACTATTTGGAAAGTAATTAGGAGGCTTAACTATGGGTGAACCTGCTTTATCTCTACCTAAAAAGAACGAAATACCAAAACTAAAACGAAACTTCCTGGTATTCAGGTTTATGGGAGGCAATTTAATTTCATTTCTTGGAGATCAAATCTACCTAATCGCCCTTCCCCTTATCGTACTAGCAATTACAGGGTCTCCAATCAGCATGGGGATTGTCGCTGCACTCGAGCGATTACCCGTTTTACTCCAACCTTTCGCAGGGGTCCTATCTGATCGATTAAATCGGAAAAAGGTTCTACTTATTTGTGATCTGGGAAGATGCCTCCTCGTTGGCGGACTTGGGATTCTTTTTACCATAAACAGTTTGGAATTGTGGCAGTTATATAGTGGGGCTTTCCTGATCGGAATTCTAACTCAACTCTACAATACTTCACAGTTCGCAACGGTACCTGGTTTAGTTCGGAAAGAAGACCTTCAAGCAGTTAACTCAATTAATTCTGGTATTTTTAATGCTGCGGTAATGGTCGGCCCTGGACTTGGAGGTTTGATCATCAGCTTTTATCACCCAGGTTATGCTTTATTTGTAAATAGCTTAAGTTTCCTTATCGCGTTCATAATGATTTGGAGTATTCCTATCAAGACAGCGATCCGTGAACATCGAAAGAACTTCTTCTCAGATTTAAAAGAAGGCTTTTCATTTGTGATTCGAACTAAGGCGATCCTAATGACCAACCTTGCAATGATTTGCTCAATCTTTGGAACAACACTCTTTTTAACAATGATGATTTTTCATTTAAAAGATTCACTGCATTTTAATACTCTGCAAATTGGTTGGCTGCTTTCCATTGGAGGGATCGGTGCAATAGGCGGGGCGCTTTTAACAAATGGTTTGAAAAAACGGTACACATATCGAAAAATTTTATTTATCGGGTCTTCAATCGGTGGCTTATCAATAATCTTATTTGGTTGGGTCGATACATATGGATGGCTTGTGCTTGCGAATGGAATTGGAACTGCGGCTGCCGCAACGATGAGTCCATGTATTGTAACTATTCGCCAAACCCTTACCCCTGATCATTTATTAGGAAGAGTACAGGCAACAAGCCGATTCATGACATGGACATTAATTCCAGTTGCAGCTTTGGTTTCTGGGATTCTAGCAGAGAATATCGGTACAGGCTACACAATCATGATAGGTGGGATTCTTTCAACGGTGGCATCTATCATTTACTTACATCCTTCGCTTTCAAAATAAAAAGCGAACTAGTATACTGCTTTCTTTGTCACTGAGCGACGCCTTTTCCCGAATCCATTGACTACGATCACACCGAAAATCGCAACAATGCCACCAATTATAGACAGGGTACTAGGCCATTCTGAGAGCCAAACCCAAGCGACGAAGATGGCAATTACGGGTTCAATATATAACATGCTGGTTACAGAACTGGTATTACCTAATGAGAGTGCGGTAGCCCATGTGACATAAGCGATGGCTGCTGGGAAAATACCTGTATAAAGCACTGATAGATTTGCTTCTAACGTAGCCTGCTGAATATCTTGAAAAAGTCCAGGGGTGTACAGCAGAAACGGCAACGTTCCTGCCCAAGTAAAATAAGCCGTCAATTCAACTGGCTTATAGTGGTTATGTAGGGGTTTTTGAAAAACAAAAAACACCGATGTTGCTACTGCTGCCATTAATACTAACAGTGCTCCTAAAGAAATGGTAAAGGATGAACTTCCAGTTCCCATAGTAATTAGGGTAATGCCGATAAAACCGATTCCGAGACCAATCCATCCAAACATGCCTAAACGCTCTTTTAAAAAAAGAACAGCAATCAATGCAGTGAATACGGGAGTTGAACCGATTAGCATCCCTGCGTTTCCTGCCGAAATAGTTTGCTCGCCGAATGTAACACCTATGTTATAGATACTGATGCCAATCCAACCAAGTATTAAAATTTTTATTAAATCCTCTTTCTTAGGTAACCGAAACTTGACTCCAGGCAACAAGGCGTAAACAATAAAAATCCCAGACGCTATAAGATAACGAGTCAGTACTAAATGACCTGCAGAATAACCTCCATGAAGACTAGCGCGTATCGCCGCAAATGTGGATCCCCATATAATAACTGTAATAGTTGCCATCAAAAAAGCCTTTGCATTCAATTCCTCTCTCCCCCAAACACCTTCTATCTTAAACCGAAGTTATCATGGAACTTGGAGAATGGCAATCAATTAGTAATCTCATTAAAGTAGCAAAAACAACACAAATCACTGGAAAAAGAATGAAATCCCGTAACTTGGAGATACCATTGCTAGAAGACAAATGCGCTTAAATTTGAGGATGGTATTGATGAGGGATTTTACATGGCTTGTTAAATCATTATATCGCGAGTTTTTTAATCGGAAAATTTATGACCTCGCCGCACAGATGTCATATTATTTCCTCCTGTCGTTATTCCCATTTTTAATTGTAGTAATTACGCTTGCTAGTAACTTGCCCATTGATACCGGTTCTGTCCTTGATTTAGTTGAACCGTACGCACCTGAGGAAACGGTCGAATTCCTCCGCCAGACCTTACAAGGGATTTTTGCAAATCAAGAGGATAACGTACTTACCTTTGGGTTTATTGCTTCAATTTGGCTCTCATCATTCGCAATCCAAGCATTTTCACGCATTTTAAATGAAAGCTATCCGGAAAGAACGAAACGATCATTTTTTGTACAACTATTGGAAGGTTTATTGCTGACAATCGCTTTTATAAGTGTGGTGGTCATCTCAGTATTAATACCGGTTCTTGAACGATTGGCATTAAATTTCATTGAAGAGGATGCATGGTTGTATCACTTCATCATTACGTTCTGGAACCCGATAAAGTGGGTGATCGGAAGTGTCGTCTTGTTTATTTTCTTTTATGTGCTCTATCATTTTGTACCTAAGGCTAAGCTCACATTTAGAGACGTGGTTCCTGGGGCTATCTTTGCAACAATACTTTGGCAGATCATCTCAATTGGCTTTTCATTCTATGTAAGATACAGTCAATATTCTTTGATCTATGGTAATGTAAAAACCATTATCATCCTAATGATCTGGCTCTACTTAACCGCACAAACTCTAATACTTGGCGGAACAATTAACGCCATTCTTTTTAAAAAGAAATATAACAGTAAAAGTGAATCTAATGATTATATCTGATTGGAGTAGTGCTCTATTAACCTTTTGTATTTTATTCAATCTTAGAAAAACCAAGGAAAATTCAAATATTGATCAACCAGAAGAAGGGACGGAAAAGCAGAATTTTAAGGATTCCTGGAAAGAGGGCTGGACGTATGTTGTAAGGTAGCGAATTATTTTTAATAGCATCCTCTTTTCATTAATCGGAATCATATGTATCAGCTTGTTGATTTTCAGTTCCCCGTCCTTCTAAGATCGATCAATATGGAAGATCCCATGGGTATTCGGTTTAATTTTAAGTAGCGTCGGAGTTGGCCCAATCATTACGATTATTTGGATACAATCGTTTCCAAAACCTTCTTTACGGAAGGGCAATCTGTGGTGGAATGAGCTTAATCAGAGCTGCGACTGTAATTCAAACAGTAGGTATCGTTGTCGGTGGCATTGGATTTATTGGAGCTGTTCTTGAAAATGGTTGTGGAAAAAAGAAGTACCTGTTACTTCAAAAATCGAGGCAGTTCTTGTTGCAGAAAAAACGAGTGTTTAACTTTCGCTTAGTCCTACCCGAAAATAATAAAGTCAATGGACATCCGTCTTCGGGTGTTTTTTGTTCCACGTAAGGAACTAGCTTTATTTAGTCTATGCATTTATAGCTGGGCTGTCCGGCCATACTGGATCTGAGAAAGTAAGTGCTGGAGAATCGGGCCATACTGGGTCATCTGCTTGTTCAGGGCTGTCCGGCCATACGGGATCTGAGAAAGTAAGTGCTGGAGAATCGGGCCATACTGGATCTTCTGCTTGTTCAGGGCTGTCCGGCCATACTGGATCAGAGTAGGTTAATGCTGGAGAATCGGGCCATACTGGGTCATCTGCTTGTTCGGGGCTATCCGGCCATACGGGATCAGAGAAAGTTAATGCTGGGGAATCGGGCCATACTGGATCTTCTGCTTGTTCGGGGCTATCCGGCCATACAGGATCAGAGAAGGTTAATGCTGGAGAATCGGGCCATACTGGGTCATCTGCTTGTTCGGGGCTATCCGGCCATACGGGATCAGAGTTTACTAGACTTCCGGGATCGACGCTACTACTCTTAGGTATAACCTCGTAGGTTTGTATAAAAAATGATATTACCAACCCTACTACAACACTTCCTAACAAAAAGAATAAAGATTGTGCAACTTTTGACATAAATAACCTCCTGATAATAGAATTATTTTACAATTTAATACTATTATTTGCCTAGTTAATTTGTCAATAGTTTTTTTGAGTAATATATTTTAAAATAAAAATAGTTTAAATATTTTAACATCTATAAAATACTTATGGTAAAATAAATAAGGGAGGCGATTTATATTGGAACGTTCAGTTGGTAAACGTATAAAAATATTAAGAAAAGACCTAGGATTGACCCAAGGAGATTTAGCTGGGGATAAACTTAGTCGTGCAATGTTAAGCCTTATTGAGAGAGATCTCACAACACCCTCCCTCCGTACAATTGAATATTTATCTTACAAACTAGGTGTCTCAGTTGGGGACTTACTTGGGGAAAAAAAGGATCTCTCAAACAAATCAATTACTTATGAAGAAATCAAAAATGGGATTAATATATGTACAACATTATACAAGGTCGAAAAATACAACGAGGCCAAAATACGTCTAAAAGATATCGTCGAGATTGAAGAAGTTCATTTTGCTGAAAAGTGGCTCGCACATCGATTACTCGGTCAAATTTATGAAAAGCTGGATCAAAATGAAAAAGCCTTAGAACACTTCAACGAAGCTCTCTCCTATCTTCCTTCAACAGAAACGAAAGAAATCATCGAGGTCTATTACTACATAACACTAGCTAATCGGAAATTAAAAGATTACAAAAGGGGGATCGAGTCTGCCTTAAATGCTACCGCACTCATCAACTCCCGATATGTAGATATAGAATGCTTACTCCAGTTTGAGATTTTATACAATCTGGCTCTTTGCTATTGCCGTATTAGTGAGTTTCAAAAAGGATTAGAAGTGGTCCATCAAGCAATGAGAATAATGGAAGCAAATAAAGTGACGTATGTCAATGGGCACTTTTATATGCTCAAGGGACTCGCTGAACTTTATATGAAAAAGTATGCGGAGGGTATTGTTTCTACAAATGCTGCTCTTGGATATTTAAAATTAAATGAGGAGCCTCGTAAGTACATCGGTTCAAAGATTAATTTAGGCATTTTAAAAAGAAAACATGGTAGTATTGAGGAATCTTTTATACATCTGCATGAAGGTTTACAAAAAGCGAAGGAATATCAATTCTATGATCTTTCCAATAACGCCTATTATGAACTTGCACTCTCGTCGTTCTATAATGATGAACTGGAGAAATCTGAAAAACACGCTCAGTACGGTATAAACTTAGCTGGAAAAGGTAGTTATATTTATGCTCAATGCTGTTATGTGTTAGGGAAAATCAACCTCAAAAGAGGACTGTATTCGGAGGCACTTACCGAACTTAACAAAGCAGAAACCATCTTTCAGTCCTCTAAACTTAAGAATCCGTGGACGTCTTTAATAAAGATGGAAAAAGCAATTTGCTACAACAAACTTGACGATTCCACAAACTCGTTCAAAAATCTAATCGAAGCAAATCAGTTGTTGTTAGAAAAAGAAATTGACATAATTAGCACTGAGATACCCGTAATTCATTAATCTCAAAACTTTACAGGTTCCTCGAAGATTAAAGAAAGGGAGGATTCGCCTTGCTCAAAGGGGACAAAGTAATCTATAAGGGAAAAACCTACACCGTTATCTGGGTATACGAAACAGGTTACATTGAATTAAAAGGCGATTACAAAATCCAACTCGTGCACCAAAAAGAAGTTAGGCGGATTAGTTAGTTATAATGGAGAAGTTAAAGTTCCTGTTCAAATTACAGAAAAAGAGTGAGGGGTTAACCTGCATGGCCTCAGTTAACCCCTTTATAAATAACCTTCCTAAATATTTCTTCTTCTATTTTCCCGGCTCTCGTTCATACTTCAGCCATACACCAGCTGTTTCATCCTCTACATAGATTACACTTTCCTTTTTTTTATGAAATATTTCTATCCCGGGGATTGTCCCATCATCTTCATCTGTAAATTTCCCTGTAGGTACTAACTGGATCGCTTTCATCTTCTCTGATGAAACTGTACTCGAAAAATAGTATTTTTCACCTTCAAATGTGATCCAAGACTTTGGTAGTTGGTTCGTTTCTTCTACCGACGCTCCACATCCAAATAGAACAAGGAACAATACGCCAGCAACGACAAAGGAAAACTGTTGCATAACGACCTCCGTTTGCAGAAATTATTGTCCATACAGTATACGTAGTGGATTTCACTTTTAGATTGGTAAATTTCGATTATCTTTTTGGATGTAATGTTCCATCTATAGTACAAAGCTTATCTTATAACATGACAGGCTCGTATAACTAGGTCAATCTATTTATTTTTTGACTTTTCTGATAACATAATCACAAATTGTGGTATAGTACTGTAAATGGGATTGTTATATTGGTCTATTTTTCTTAGATTCTACTAATCAAAGGAGGATTACCATGAGTGAAATTCGGCTTATCCCGTATCAAGTGGAAGAAATCATCTCAGATCTATCAAACATCCCTGAGGGAGTTCAGATGATTGAGGCCCCACTACTATGGGAGCGAACAAAAAAGGGTAAGGGAAATGTCGTAGCAGTAATCGACACAGGATGCCAAATTGAACATCCCGACTTAGAGGATCGCATTATTGATGGCAAAAATTTCACAACCGATTTTAACAGTGATGTAACGAACTTCTCAGATAATAATGGCCATGGAACACACGTAGCCGGAACGATTGCTGCTTCCGGTTCTGGAAATGGTGTTGCAGGGGTTGCTCCTGGTGCAAATTTATTAATTTTAAAAGTCCTCACAGGTGAAGGCAGTGGTAAATACGAGTGGATTATTAACGCCATCCAATACGCTGTAGACTGGGAAGGTCCAAACGGAGAAAAAGCACGGGTTATTTCTATGTCACTCGGTGGCCCACAAGATGTCCCTGAGCTTCATGAAGTGATTAAGTATGCAGTCAATCATAATGTATCCGTCGTTTGTGCAGCAGGGAATGAAGGTGATGACCGGGAAAATACAGACGAATTCTCATACCCCGGCGCCTATAATGAGGTGATCCAAGTAGGGGCAATTGATTTCCAACGAAAACTAGCAAAATTCACAAATACGAATGCAGAAATCGACCTAGTGGCTCCTGGTGTGAAAATCCTGTCTACCTATCCTGACAACCGTTATGCACGATTGACTGGAACTTCTATGTCGACTCCACACATCTCAGGTGCGATTGCTTTGCTTATCACATTATGTGAAGGTGAATTTGAACGGAACCTATCAGAGGCAGAAATCTATGCACAATTAATTAAACGAACCACACCGATTGGGTTTTCAAAGCAGGGCGAAGGCAACGGCTTATTAACACTCGGCCTTGTGGACAAAATTGCCGACCTATTTACCACTCACACAAAAGACTGGGAAGATACATCCCCCGTTTTGTCTACTATGAAAAGTTAGAAAGGTGGGCAAAGACAAATTAGGAATGATTACTATAGAAAGTATTTTTATACTTTCTAAACCTGGAACAAATAACCACCGTACAAAGTACGGTGGTTATTATATCTTCTCATTGTAATAAAAAACTACATGTCGCCTTATAATCCTGAAGCCCGAATCTTTTAGTTGAATTATTCACCGTTCGGATGATATCCAGATTTTCCTGATGAATTATTCTCAGTTCAGATGAATTCCAGGTTTTCCGGATGAATTATTCTCAGTTCGGATGAATTCCAGGTTTTCCGGATGAATTATTCTCATCATGGATGAATTCTGAAGAATCCGGATGAATACTTTTGAGTACAGCTGGTAAATCTGTAAGGTTTTCATTAAATATGATCTTCTTATACTCTTTAAGAAGAGTCATTGCTACTTTTAACGCTAAATTGGTCTCTGACAGCCTCTATATGGTACAACCACCACGGACTTAAGGTCATTTTTGAACGAATAGTTATCCACAGCTTAAGAATTTATAGTTTCCTAACCATCGAGAAAAAAGATGACAGCATTTAGCTCGTCATCTCTTTAATTTCAAGTTACTCCTGTTAGAGCTACTCATTAGCCATACCTTCTTTTTTGGGAGCAGGTGAAATTAATGCAAATATAAAACCAATAATAGGGAAGATCATTGTCAATAGTAATATTTCACTGTATCCATTAAAAAGGTCATAGGCAAACCCAAAAGGAAGCGGACCAAAAGCAGATCCGATAACCATCGTTGTCATTGCGAGGCCTTTAATACTACCGAGATGTTTACGACCAAAATAATCTGGCCAAATAATTGATAATGTAATTCGCTCTAATCCATTTACAATACCCCAAACAACTCCAAATAAGATTGCCATCCCATAGGATTCAGTAAATAATAAGATAATAACAAATACCAGCTGTCCAATGAAGCTAGCTGCTAGGACAATGTGTACCTTAATACGTTCAAGGATGAAACCAGAGACCATGGTTATTGGAAATCCGACAACTGCCATAAGACTGAGAACAAAAGCAGCAGTACCTCTTCCCATACCGTTTCCTTCGAATATGGATACCAAATGGAAGGTAAGCCCGGTATTTACTAGCGCAGGAATACTAACACAAATGAGGATCAGCCAGAATTGCCTTGTCCTTTTAGCCTCTTTTAGCGTCCAGGAGACATCATACTCTGAAACCTCTTCGGTCCCATCACTTCTCATTTTTTTCACACGATTATCGGGTCTCAACCCCAGTTCCTCTGGCCGGTTTTTCATCATTAAAAAAACAAGCGGCACAAACAGCGTAAGCACCAAAACCCCTAATATGCGAAAAGCAATCTCCCAACTAAATGTTGTAATCAGCCAGGCATTCAATGGCGGAAACAATGCAGAGCTAAGGAAACCACCAATTGCCATCAAGCTCAATGCCCTTCCACGTTTGTCAATAAACCATTGGGGGACCAATGTATTGGGCAATAGTGTCATTGACCCTTGTCCGAAGAACCGGATTAAGAAGAAACCGACAAACAACATTGCTGGGGTAAATACAAAACTATTCCAAAAGCAAGCAATTGCAAGTGAAATTCCTACGATAATCGACATAGTCCGTTGCCCGAAACGATCAACACCTCTACCCATCAAAAATAAAAGGGAACCAGATAATAACGTGGCTGCTGAATAAATACCTGAAACGAGAGATCGACTCCAGCCGAACTCATTGATATAAGAATCTATAAAGACGGATATTCCGTAAGTCTGACCTGGTCCTGAAAAGAATAGACCTAGTGCACCTAGAAAAACAATAATCCATCCATAAAAAAACGGGAAACGTGACTGAATCTGTGCTTGTAAATTTTGCATGGTTCACCTCAAAAGCAGTTTAATCTTTTAGGATTACCTGAACCATTTTATCAAATCATTCAGAAAATATATAATATTTAGCCTGATGAACCTTTCGAAAACTGAAATATTCTCATCATTACAAACGGGACCTCCTTATAGGGGTCCCGAGCCTTGTTGGTTATCAACATATCTTTAGAGATCATATAATAGTTTTTCTTCTTAAATCCACATAAAAATCGATGTTGTTCAATGAAATACATCTATGACTTGTATCATTTTCCACTCTAAACGCTGAGCCCAATAAGAAAAGCGCAAGCGTCCTGCTTAGCCACGAAGGTCACTGGAAGACCGACGAGGAGGCTGTTGCCGCCGCAGGAGGCCTGAAGTGATCCAAGTGGTTGGGCGCTGAAGCTGGACATTACATCCATGCCGCAAACTTTTATACTTTCTTTACTCATAAAAATAAGAGGATTTTCACCTACGATTTTACACTTTGGGTTTCAAGCCGTCCAAATGATTTCAAGAGCTTGAGTTGTCCGTAGGTTAATATCCCTTGCCATGCTACTTTTGCTTTCGGCCAGTCATGCTCGTATTGGCCCCATTGCCAATTCGGGTGCCATGAGCCATCATTTTCCTGTTGCTCAATAGCATAGTCGAGATTTTCTTCCACACTTTCTTTCATCATTTCATAGAAGGCTGAATCAGGGCGATCAGCAAGCTGCACCGGCTGTAGTCCATAATTCCCCCACTGTTCTCTTTTTAGGTTCACTAGTTCTGGAATGTGCTCTTGAATCTTATCGTTAATTTTCTCTTGTTCAGATAGACTTAGTTCTTCTGCAAGCCTTAAGTAACAGAGGGTTTCATGCATATCAAGGTTATCCAGCCCCTCGAAATGAGCAAGACATCGTTCCCTTAAGTTGTTTGATACTTCCCTAGGGACGAGTTCTTTGTAACGTAATAAGTAGCCCGTAATTTCAGCATTCGGGTTCCCCCATGCTGATTCAACCATCACACGCTCCTGTGCTTCATCATAGTGCCACCATGGTGCATGCGGAACATCGTTCACTTCTCGTGGTACTGCATTCCATCGACCTTTTTCAGGGTGATAGTTTTTCAGAAGATACGTGATTGCTTCGCGTACCATCGGATGATCTGATGTCAGATCTAGTTCTTTGAAAACTTGAAAGGCTATTGTTGTTGCCATTGGTGAAGACTGATCTAATTGGAAATCCGGTTCAATTTTCTTGCCAAATCCCCCATCTTCATTTTGGTATTCCCGCAACGCATCGATCACGTCATCTTTCGAACCACTTTCAAAGTAATAGTTAAACAATGCTTGCTCTAATCTTCTCCCATGTTCAAAAAGATAATCTTTAGCTTTTTGAAAAGAATTACTGTCCAACCTTTTCATGAATATCCTCCTCTATCATCCATCGAAAGTATGTTCCTATTTAACATTTCGTTATTTTTTCAGCTTCTCCTTCCTATTTGAACAAATATTTCAAAAATTGAATCGGCTATACTAGTCTTCTAATCGTTGCGTTTTACTTACTATAAATTGCGAATTAGTAGGTTTAGAAATGTTAACGTTTTCATCTCTTGCTTTCTTTTTGTATGATTAGATTAATTGAAATTGGGAGGCTTACTTGTGAAAAAGCGATATAACGACCTTGATGTACACAACAAATTTTACAATCAGATCTTTAAAATGATGGAAGAAGAACCATATGCTCAGTTTTTGGGAGTTAAATTAATAGAGTTGGGAGAAGGTACAGCAACAGCTGAACTTGATGTGAAAGACTTTATGCTTAATACACACGGGACTGTACATGGTGCGATTACCTTTGCACTGGCCGATTACGTGTTTGCTTGCGCTTGTAATTCATATGGAAAAACATCCGTCGGGTTGTCGAACACTGTGAACTATATGGCACCCGGGAAAAAAGGTTCGAAGTTGCGGGCAATCGCCACCGAGGAAAAAAGGAAGCATCGAACGTCTTGGTACAACATTAGTGTGGAGAGTAACGGGGAATTAATCGCAAAGATGGAAGCACTTTCTTATCGTAAAGATAATTATTTTGTACCTGTTGAAGAGCTGGACGAGGATTAATTTAATAGGTTAGTAGGGGTTGAAGTTTGGAAGTCAACCCCGCCTAAATTAAATGTCAAAGCTTCTTAAGATTTACAAATGTATACGTTTAACACATTCACATTATTTAGAATACTCCAGCATCCGGTCAAGAGCGATCTTCGCGAAATGAGCTGTACCTTCATCAACTTTAATCGCATTGACAACATTTCCACCGACAATAGATTCAAGTGCCCATAATAGATGAGGCAAATCAATCCGGTTCATCGTCAAGCACGGACACATATTCGGATTCAATGAAACGATTTTTTTATCCTTATGTGTATTGATCAATCTGTTGACGAGATTCATCTCGGTTCCAATTGCCCATACTGAACCAGCCGGTGCTTTTTCAATCGTATCGATAATGAATTTCGTTGACCCGCTCAAATCAGCTGCTTGCACGACATCGAATGTACATTCTGGATGAACGAGTACCTGAGCTCCGAGCATCGTCTCCCAAACTTCACGGATGTTCTCCATCGTAAATTTTTCATGGACAGAGCAATGTCCTTTCCAGAGAATGATTTTAACTTCTTCAACCGGCCCTGAGCATTCCAACGTCTCTTCAATCGGGTCCCAAACAGCCATTTCGTCTAACGGAACACCAAGTGCATAAGCTGTATTCCGACCAAGATGCTGATCTGGTAAAAACAGTATTCGTTCCTTTTGTTGCAAAGCCCATTCAACCATCGCATTTGCGTTTGATGACGTTACGGTTGCTCCACCATATTTTCCGACGAAACTCTTGATACTTGCGGTTGAATTCACATAGGTTAACGGTAAAATGGTGTCTCCGAATGTATCCTGCAGGATATCCCAAGCTTTTTCAGTCTGGTGAATATCAGCCATGTCAGCCATCGAACAGCCTGCTCTCATATCGGGTAAAATGACGGTTTGATCCGGAGCAGATAATATATCAGCTGTTTCGGCCATAAAATGAACCCCACAGAAGACGATATATTCTGCTTGGTGATTTTCAGCAGCCAGTTGTGCGAGTTTAAGAGAGTCACCAGTATCATCCGCAAACTGTATCACTTCGTCCTTTTGATAGTGATGTCCCGGTAAATAAAGCTTATCACCCATCTGCTTTTTTATTGCCTCAACCCGTTTAATCATTTCTGCTTCCGGTAAGCTTCGATACCGCTCAGGCAATCCGGCTGTTGTTTTTAATAAATCAAGTACACTCATTCTAGTCGACCTCCAATTCTAGACTGATATCAATGCTTTTCACGGAATGTGTCAATGCTCCCAATGAGATGAACTGTACACCGCTTTCTTTATAAAAAGGTAAATCCTCAAGCGTGATGCCACCAGATGCTTCCGTTGCAATATGTTTCGGCACGAGCGAAATCCTTTCGGCAATTTCTTCAGGTGTGCAGTTGTCGAACATAATAATGTCAGCGTTTACCTCAACTGCATCCCTCACTTGGTCGATTGTTTCTGTTTCAACTTCAATTTTCGTCATCGGTCCTAATGCATTCCTAACCTGTTTAACTGCATTTTGAATGCTTCCGTACATGGCGATGTGGTTATCTTTGATCATTACCCCACCGTCCAATGTCAGTCGATGATTCACCCCTCCACCACAACGGACCGCATATTTTTCGAACATTCGTAGCCCAGGTGTTGTTTTTCGCGTATCACATATTTTAATGGAGGATCCTTGAACAAGTTCCGTTGCTTTTCGCGTTAGCGTTGCAATTCCAGACATGCGCTGCATCAGGTTTAAAATAACGCGTTCTGCCTCAAGTATTTCTGCAACAGGCCCACGCACAACTGCAATTGTGTCACCTTTTTCCAATTCCATTCCATCCCGTGCAACCATCTCAACCTCAATACGTGAAGATACAAGCTGCATCCCCTCTTCAAGGATTCGTGTTCCTGAAAGTACACCGTCTTCCTTTATAAAAAATCGTCCCTGACCGGTTTGGTTTTCCTCAAAAAGAAGCTCGCTCGTTAAGTCCGCAACTCCTACATCCTCTAAGAAAAATCGTTCAAGCTCCTGACGAACTTTTAAACGGTTCATGTTCAAATTTCCCCCTCTTAATTCTCTTTTGTTTCCACTGGACGTCATCTTGTGTTGGAAAATCTGTACGGAAATGACTGCCTCTGCTTTCCGTCCGTTTTAGTGCCGAGGTTGCGATCATCCATCCGATGAGAACCTGATTTCGCATCTGAATTTGCTCTAGAGTTGGTGCCTCAATACGTTCTGTTTTTTGTAATAGCTGATTGAAGTATTCAGTAGCTTGTGATAATCCTTCACTGGTTCTCTCTATACCTGCATACTCGTTCAAAACTTCACAAAGTTGCGTATGTGAAGGTACCTGCTTCAAGATTTCCAGTCCGTGCCACTTTAAATCGATCTGGGCTATCCGTAAAGGTTCGTTTATTAAATGATCAGCTAGGCGGTTGGCGAATACGATTCCTTCAAGCAAGGAGTTACTGGCGAGGCGATTTGCTCCGTGCACCCCTGTATTGGCAGCTTCACCGACAGCGTATAGGCCTTTAATCGTAGACCTCCCAACCTCATCAACGTCAATTCCTCCCATTGTAAAATGGGCACCAGGTGCAACTGGGATTTTTCCCTTTTCAAGGGGGATTCCGTTTTCTACGCACAGTCGGGTAATCGTTGGAAAGTTACGTTGAAAGTCCGGGACATTTCGAATATCAAGGAACGTTTCCCTTCCGTCTTGTCTCACCCGATATAAAACACGAGAAACGACATCTCTTGGTGCTAGGTCCTTCATAGGGTGTTGATTCTCCATCAAGGGAAGCCCTTGTTCATCAATCAGAATAGCGCCTTTTCCACGTACAGCCTCAGAGACAAGTCCAACTCCAAACCCATTTTTCACAAGTAATGTCGGATGGAACTGAATGAATTCCATATCTGAAACTAAAGCCCCGGCGTCATAAGCGAGTGAAATTCCATCGCCTGTAATCGTTGAAGCGTTAGAATGAAGCGGATAAAGACCTGAATACCCACCTGAAGCGATCACAACAGATGATGCTATGTTCGCTGTTAACTTCCCATCTCCGTTAATACTCCAAACACCAACACATTCATTGTTTTGTAAAATGAGTTCAACAGCCGTTTCCCCTTCGACGACCATCCGTTTTTCAGTTACATGTCTTTTGAGTGCCTCGACAACATGCTTCCCTGTTGCATCTCCACCAGCATGAAGGATCCGTGAAAGACTATGAGCCCCTTCTTTTCCATACTGAAAGTGACCGTCTAATTCTTGATCGAAATCCACTCCATACTCGATTAGCTTATGAACCATTGCTGGTCCTTCCCGTACGAGAGCTTTCGTTGTTTCTGCATTATTGTGCAGACGACCCGCTTGGATTGTATCGATAAAATGAGAATACCAGCTGTCACTTTCTTGAACTGCAGCGGCAATTCCACCTTGTGCCAAGTATGAATTACTGGTTTCAAGTCGTCCCTTTGTGAGAATAATCACATTCTTATCCAAACCAAGGAGTTGTGCTGTCATTAAGCCAGATAGTCCACTTCCTATAACCAACACATCTGATCTTCGTATATTCATAGGGACCTCCTCCCTATTCCTGTAGTTTATATCTTTACATATGTCTTGACACCTATATTTACATAAAACTAAACTATTAGCAAGATGTTTTAGTTTTGCAATACGAGGAGGAATGTTATGATTTATCTTGATTATGCAGCGACAACACCTATCTCCAGCACAGCTCTTCATGTGTATACTGAGGTGGCAACCAATTTTTTTGGAAACACCGAGAGTCTTCATGATGTTGGCGATGGCGCATTGAATATATTATCTGAAAGCAGAAGACAGTTAGCGAACTATGTGAACGGGCATCAAGACGGGATTTATTTTACAGGCGGAGGTTCTGAAAGTAATCATTTAGCAATCACTTCCATCGTTCGTGCACATTCTTCTAAAGGAAAGCACCTGATTACGACCATGACAGAGCACGCATCTGTCTTAAATACGTTCCAGTTACTTGAGGGTGAAGGCTTTCGGATTACCAAGCTTCCAGTTGATTCACAAGGAAAGGTTTCTGTTAAGGATCTTGAGGATACCATCGAAAGTGAGACAATTTTTGTAAGTATTGGGCATGCAAACAGTGAAATCGGCACACTTCAACCACTTGAAGAAATCGGACGTCTTTTAAAGGAAAGGAACATTCTGTTTCATAGTGATTGTGTCCAAACCTTTGGGAAAATACCAATTGATGTGAAGAAGTTACAACTCGATAGCATTTCGGTTTCAGCACATAAAGTTTATGGCCCTAAAGGAGTTGGGGCGTGTTATCTATCTCCAAATCTATCATGGAAGCCAAATATTTCCGGTTCTGTACATGAAAAGGGATTTCGACCTGGTACTTTAAATGTCCCAGGAATCGCAGCGTTTGTGACAGCTGTCGGTGAGCTCATCGAGAATATAGAAGCTAATGCGGAAAAATTCGTCGGATTGCGTGAGCACTTTTTAAAAGCTATGAGTAACGACGCAAAATTTAAGGTAGAAGGTCACCGCAGTAATCACCTCCCTTCCATTTTGGGTATACGAACACATGGAATCGAGGGGCAATACGCGATGCTGGAGATGAACCGAAAGGGATTTGCAATTTCTACCGGATCAGCTTGTTCAGCGGGGAAACAAATGCCGTCGAAGACTATGCTTTCCATGGGCTTAAATGAAGATGAGGCACGCGAATTAATACGAATTTCGTTCGGCACTTCTACAAGCAAGAAAGACATTGAAGGCGCTGCGAATGCTTTAAATGACATCCTTAATAGCGTGTAAATTATAAAGACCAGGCTCATTATTGTAAAAATTATTTAACAAGTTTTAATTCTATAAAAAAATCAAGGAAATTAATACAGAAGGGATGCCCTTTTCCCCGATAAACGGTATAATATTGTTAATTTCACTCGATCAAACCGCTATTCAAAAATACGGTTCCTGTTCGATAAGGAGAAGCTGAATTTGGAATTAAAAAAATATGTACCATTTTTGATACTTGTAGGGATAGTTGTTTTTCTAATTCCATATAGTATCCCTATTGTTCTTGCCCTAGTTACTTCAATCCTCCTTGAACCGTTTATCAAACTGTTGATCAATACATTCTCAATTAAACGGGTTTGGAGTGTGACAATCGGTTTCAGTTTATTTCTTGCCTTAATGTTGCTTGGATGTTATTGGGCTGTTACAACGCTTGTAGTCCAAGTAATCGATTTCACCCAACAGCTTCCACAGTTTGCACAATATACCTTTGAAAAGGTCGAGGGCTTTGTCATTCAGATGGAAGAGTATTATAAGGAAATTCCAAGTGAATACATATCAACTGTTCAGGATGCTTTAAACGACCTGCGCCAGTTTTCTGTAGATTTTCTTTCCGGCTTAACGAAAGGTCTTGTGGAATTTATTACAGCCGTTCCAATTTTGCTTATCCAGTTGTTGATTTATCTTGTTTCGGTATTCTTAATCAGCCTTGATCTACCCAAGCTCCACCATGGATTTTTAAATATGTTTTCTGAAAAAGCAAGGGTGAAGGTCGAATTAGTTATGAAGCAATTATCCTTGGCCTTCGTTGGATTTTTGCGTGCGCAACTGATTCTTAGCTTTTTAACCTTCCTTATTGCATGGTTTGGGCTAATGATACTAGATATTGAATACGCATTGATCTTTGCGATTCTGATCGTAATCGTGGATATTCTCCCTATACTTGGAACAGGATCCTTTCTTGTGCCATGGGGGCTGTACAACCTATATGCTGGAGATCAACGGCTTGCAATCGGATTAATTGTCCTATTCTTCCTTATTACGATCTTTAGAAGAATTATTGAACCTAAAATTCTTGGGTCAAGTCTTGGGATTAGCGCACTTGCTGCACTTGCAAGTTTATACATTGGATTTGAATTACTCGGATTTGTTGGATTCATTATCGGCCCAGCGATGGTCATTATCGTCAAGTCACTTATTAAGGCAGGCTTTTTAAAAGTAAAAGTCGATTTTTAAGTTATACCTACTAGGATGACATGTTTATTGTCATAGGGTGTACTTTCTAAACATAAAAAGGGCGATTCATGATGAATACGCCCTTTTTATGTTTAAATACTAAATATAGTAATAGAACTTTTGGTGTGTAATGTTATGCTGCTGGTTGCTCCAACCTTTTCAAATGTGGGGCAATTTTTGTATACAGAATAAAAAACAGGATGGCAACAATCCCACTTTTTATCAAGTTAAATGGTGTGATTGCTTTAACAATAAACTGAATCATTCCACTTGTTGACATTTGTTCATAACCTAGGAACCACGTATACGCTGGTAAAATGATGATATAATTCAGTACTGCCATAAATAGTGTCATGGACAAAGTACCTGTGATTAAACCGAGTGTAAGCCCTTTTTTAGATCGGTACTTACGGAACAATAGTGATACCGGAACCACAAACAAGCTTCCAGCTAGGAAGTTTGCAATTTGGCCAACAGGCACCCCAGTCATACTTCCTTGTACCCCATAATGCAATCCGTTTTTGATTGCTTCCACCGTAACCCCTGCTATTGGACCAAAAACTACTCCCGCTAACAGCGCAGGTACGTCACTGACGTCGATTTCCAAAAATGGCGGCAAGCCTGGAAACGGAAAATCCAACATCATTAATAAATAAGCGATGCTGCTTAAAATCGAAACAGCAATCATTCGGTACAACTTCCCCTTTTTTTGCATAGGAAACCTCTCCTCTTTTCCTAAACGCCCATCTTGCTTCCAATGCAACACACGGTTTAACTTCTCTGAACACACACATAAAGAAACTTGGATAAGCACGAAAAAAGATTGACTAATAGGAGCCAATCTCGGGAGCATGCCTTATATCTGTCCAGAAATACATACTGAACTGAGCTTCTTTTATGTGTCAAAAAGAAACCTGTGCATACATCTTCTCCCATCCAGACTATACTGTCGGCTCTGGCATTTCACCAGATCAGCCACGTTTTACCGCTCGCTGAAAAGCGACCCAAAATATCAGCCACTGTATCAACTAACAATAAAAGCAAAGCTCGCGGGCTCGTGAAGGGGAACTTCACATACCGCCGGTCGGGAATTTCACCCTGCCCCGAAGATGGTGTTTATAGATTTGTCATAATTAGTATACCTTGTATATAAATGTTTTGTAAAACGTATTGACTTAAGAGGATTTAGGGATTGACAGTAACTTAAATCGGAGTATAATAAACGAAGTAAATAGTTAACTAAGTGAATTATATGTGTGGTGAATCTTATGAACGGTAGAGAGAAATTAATATTGGAATTCGAACAATCATTTCGATGGTTATTACGCTCTCATCGGAAGGCAATGGCAAATGTATTCGATAAGGAGATAACTTCAAGTGAATTTATGTTCCTTTATTATTTGAACGAACATGGTCCTAAAAAAGTTTCATTGCTTGCTGATGAGTTTCAGGTTAATCGAAGTCATGTGTCAAATGTCATGGAGCGACTTTATTCAAGGGACCTAGTTGATCGTATTCGTTCTTCCGCTGATCGCAGGGTTGTTGAAATGATTATAACTTCTGATGGGTCCGCTCTTCTTAATGAAATGAAACAGAAGCGTGCAGTATACTTCCAACAACAGTTCGAGCTTTTTAAGGATGAAGAAATTGAACAAATGGTACTTTTTTTCAATAAAATCCAAGAAAAAAACTCACATTCACAATAAATTTTTTAACATTTACTTAACTTTATGAACTTTTCTCAACACGAAATGAATAGGAGTGAGACGATGGAACATTTAGATCACAAGAAAAAGATTACAATTATGATTGCTATTATGTCCGCAATGTTGTTTGCAGCAATCAATCAGACGATTATTGGAACAGCACTTCCACGCATTATTGCAGACCTCGGTGGTATGCAATATTTTAGCTGGGTATTTACAATTTTCATGCTTGCATCTAGTATTACTGCCATTTTAGTAGGGAAATTATCGGATATCTATGGTAGAAAACCATTTATTTTAATCGGTATCGGTGTTTTCATGGTAGGTACCCTTTTGTGTGGAACATCGAGTACGATTATTCACCTAATTGTTTATCGTGGTGTCCAAGGGCTTGGTGCAGGAATGATCATGTCTACAGCATTCACAGCAGTTGGGGATCTTTTTTCACCACGTGAACGAGGACGATGGCAAGGAATTATGGGGAGTGTTTTCGGACTCGCAAGTGTTTTCGGTCCTACCCTCGGGGGTTATATTGTTGATAACTTCGACTGGAATTGGATTTTTTGGATTTTCCTACCGATCGGCGTTGTAGCCTTCATTTTAATTTGGCGCTTATTTCCGTCTGTGGATAAAAAGGCTACTGAAAAAGTTGACTATCTCGGATCTATTTTCTTAACACTTACAATGATGCCAATGTTACTGGCCTTTTCATGGGCAGGTAAAACGTACGCATGGACTTCACCTCAGATAATTGCGCTATTTTCTGGAGCCGTCATTGCATTCATTATTTTTATCCAGATTGAACGTAAAGCGAAGAGCCCAGTACTACCATTACATTTATTTAAAAACAGTATTTTCTCATTATCGAATATGATTGGCTTTATAATGGGGGCTGGGATGTTCGGAGCCATCATGTATACTCCTTTCTTCATTCAGGGTGTAATGGGAAGTTCAGCTACAGCATCCGGATTCATTATGATGCCAATGACTTTAGCAATGGTTACAGCCTCTGCAATTGGAGGACAGATAATTACAAAGACAGGAAAATATAAAATCATTGCAATCCTCGGTCTTACGATCATGAGTACAGGAATGTTTTTCTTGTCCCTTATGGATGCTAATACCTCACCTTGGATTGCAGTATTGAATATGATTACTGTCGGACTAGGGCTTGGGATGAGCTTCCCTGTGTTTACACTAACCGTACAAAACGCAGTGAGTCATAAGTTTCTCGGTGTGGCAACCTCTTCAGCCCAGCTGTTCCGCCAGCTTGGGGGAACAATAGGGGTCTCAATCATGGGGACGATCATGGCATCCTCTATGAAAGATGAGATGTCACAGGCTGCTAGTAGTGGAAGCGCAGCAGATGCTTTTGCTAAAAACCCTGATGCTGCTGAAAAGTTAAAAGCATTACAAGATCCACAAGCCTTAATGGATCCAGAAGCATTAGACAAAATAAAGTCTTCTCTTCCAGACGGATTACTCGGTGTGTTTGACCAGATTGTTGGTGTGTTACGAACAGCGCTCAGTCACGCACTGAGTGACGTGTTCCTAACAGGTTCCATCATCGTTGGAGCTGCGGTTCTTTTAACCTTCTTCTTAAAGGAAATTCCTTTAAGAATGAGCAACACTGATACAAAAGAGGAAGAAAAAAAAGAAAACGATGAGAATTCCCGCGAGAAATTAAAGGAACGATCGATTTAAGAAAAGCGCAAGCGCCCTGCTTAGCCACGAAGGTCACTGGAAGACCGACGAGGAGGCTCGGCCCAAACAAGTTCGGCCCTGCGTGGGAACATACATGGAGTAATTCAGTGTGTTGCCGCCGCAGGAGGACTGAAGTAATCCAAGTGGTTGGGCGCTGAAGCTGGACATTACATCCATGCCGCAAACTTTTATACTTTCATTACTCATAAAGAAAACTTGGCTAGCGCCAAGTTTTCTTTATTTCAACACAAGATCAAAAGTCATTTACATTTAATTCTAGTCAGTGTTATAATTTGGAATTGAATAGATTGAATTCTTGTTGTTAGGAGTTGTGTTATATTGAGGTATTTCAAACAATTGGGAGCTGTTGCATGGGCATCAATCGTATTTCTTTTTACACTTCTGACCTTTGGAATTAATCGTCAATTGAACAAGAAAAGGAAATCATGATAAACGGGGTGACCCACTTTTTTGGGATCCCTCGTTCCACCTGCTTTTCTAGCTTTTATTATATTGGTTATAAAGCTTCTTACTTTCCTCAAGTGAATATCTATTCACTTATGAGCCCACTTTTATGATTAGGCGTTAACGCTTTACTTCGTTAATCTTTTTTATTTTTATGGATGAGGATATAATTTTGGCGTGCTTTAGATCTTTTACCTTTTGGGCTCTTTTTTCTACGATATTTTGTAGCTCCCCCGCTGAGATTTCTTCTGGTATTTCTAACATTTCCACATAGAATTCCTTCAAGCCATCCGTTATAAAATCAATCGTTATTTTAGCAGTCAAATCCATTTCCATCATCCTTTCGCACTTTATTCTATGTTATTTTATCAAGGAAGGACCTTTATTTTGATATACTAAGTGAATGATTAGTTGCTGTACTTTACGATTATAGTAGAAAAATGTTTCAAGAAGGAATTTCTTATTTTCTACTAAATACAATTAAGTAATAAGGGTGAGGTTTATTTGCATCTGTCATTGCCTTTTATTTATCGAACACCGCGGTTGGCAGGATTGGACCGAGCCAATCATCGGTTTATTTGAATCTGATTCCAATGTTTGCTGCAATCTTAGCGACACTATTACTGAATGAGCATGTTCACTGGTACCAGATTGTCGGGGCTGTATTTGTATTGATCGGGATTTGACGTTCATCAAGAAAAATACAGGTTCAAATACATACAGCCGAGGTCACAAAATAATCAATTCAAAATTAGAAGTATATATTCAGTATCACCACAAGAGTAATTATGTAAAACCTAATAGCAATTCTTGTACGAAGAATACTTTCTTAATGTGCAAATAAAAGGATTATTCCCCTTGTGGTCGAATTTTGATGAAGGGAGGAATTTTTTATGGCTCTTGAACAATATTTAAAATGCATTCAATCATTTTACCCAGCTCTTAAGACGAATCGTGTTGAGTGGAATCATACCGGACAAAACAATGACATTGTATTTCTAAACGATGAATGGGTCTTTCGTTTCCCGAAGCATGATCAAGCATTGAGCTCTTTACAAACCGAATATGAACAGCTCGCATTTATCCGCTCCTACATCTCCCTTCCGATCCCAGATCCGCATTTTGTCAACACAGACACAAACACATTAGGACAGGCATTTTTTGGTTATAGAAAAATACACGGTCACCCTTTAAATCCAGAAACTATTCTGGAAGCTGAACCTTCTGATCGGCAGTCGATTGCAAATGAATTAGTTACATTTCTCAATCAACTTCACTCGATACCAATTGCTGATGCCCCAGGGGAAAAGGTCACCGGAAATGAAGGATTTCAAAATTGGACTCACCTTTTTACTGATATAAAAGAAAATCTGTTCCCTCATATGAAACCCCTAAAAAGAATCGAAGTCGCTGAGCATTTTGAAGCTTTCCTTGGAAACAAAACACAGATTGATTTTAGTCCAGCTCTCATTCACGGAGATTTTGGTAGTACAAACATTCTATACGATCATCATTTAAAGAATTTAAGTGGAATCATTGACTTTGGCAGCTGCCACATAGGTGACCCAGCAATTGATTTTGCAGGTCTATATAAGCATTATGGAGAGGATTTTATAAAATTAATGATACCGCACTACCCTGGGCTTTCAGATTTATTTCCAAGAATCCACTTTTATTCAGGTACTTTTGCTTTACAGGAAGCATTATATGGTCACCGGTATAAGGATGAAGAAGCGTTCAAGAACGGCTTAAAAGAATATGTATGATTATTAACTCTCTTGCCATGTTTCCATTCCTGAAGGAACACTAAAAAGAATGAAGTTCGCGCATACTAAAAGAAAAATGGAGGCGAACTAAAAATGGCGAAACAACGAAGACCGCTTGTACCTGAAGCCCGCGAAGGACTGAATAAGTTAAAAGCAGATATTATGAGAAAAGAAGGTTATTCGGTTGATCCAAATTCACCGGGTAATACAAAATACGAAGTTGCTAAAGATCTTGGAATCCCACTTAGAGAGAAAGGAAATCAAGAATTGAAGTCAGGTGATGCAGGCAAGATTGGCGGTCAGATCGGCGGTAAAATGGTCCATGAACTGATCCGCATGGCAAAAAATCAACTTAAATAACTAAGGTCCACGTACAAAAAAAGGTAGTTTTTTAAGAAAAGCGCAAGCGCCCTGCTTAGCCACGAAGGTCACTGGAAGACCCACGAGGAGGCTGTTGCCGCCGCAGGAGGCCTGAAGTGATTCAAGTGGTTGGGCGCTGAAGCTGGACATTACATCCATGCCGCAAACTTTTATACTTTCTTTACTCGTGAAAAAGTCCTTGTTTTCAAGGTCTTTTTTCTTTTTACAAAGTATTATTTCGTTTCTCGAAGGATAAATAACTTTTATCAAGAATATGTTTAATATTGCTTTGTAAATTGATTGAGGAGGGTTTTTGAATGACTCAACAGCTACTAGATGAAACGATTCAAAAGACTGTAGGACAATTTACTGCTCTAGATGAAAAGATTTGCCACTTTGGGAACATCATGGGGGTGCTAGGCTGGGATGCACGTACATATGCCCCGAAAAAAGGACGTCCGATTTTTGCGAAAGCTAAAGGTACCCTCTCAACAGAAATGTTTAAGCTTTCCATTTCGCCGGAGATGGGTAATTATCTTGAAGATTTAACAAAACCAGATGTTTTTTCACAGCTCGATCCAGCCACTCAGGCTTGTGTGCGTGAACGTAATAAAGAATATAACAAATCGAAAAGTATACCATCAGATGTGTATAATGAGTATGTCATTCTTTCTTCCAACGCAAACGATGCTTGGGAAGAAGCTCGTTCAAATGATGATTTCTCTCACTTTGAACCATATTTAGAAAAAATGATTGATATGAAGAAACAATTTGCAGAATACTATGGCTACGAAAAACACCCTTATGATGCATTACTCGATGATTTTGAACCTGGGTTGACGGTTGAGAAGCTTGACCCACTTTTCTCTGATCTTCGTGAAAAAAGCATTGATTTATTGAACCGGATTCAACAATCTTCTAGTAAACCGAGAAATGAAGTCTTCGACCAGACATTTGATGTGGCAAAACAAAAGGCATTTGCAGAATTTATTATCCCGAAATTAGGTTATGATCTTGATGCCGGACGCCTTGATGAAACGACCCATCCTTTTGCTATGGGAATCAATACCGGAGATGTGCGAATTACTACAAGATATGAACCTGAAAATATGCGTATGGCCATTTTCGGTACAATACACGAAACAGGTCATGCTCTTTATGAACAAGGGGTTAATGCGGAATATGAAGGTCGTGTGATTCGTCGCGGTGCTTCATTTGGAATCCATGAGTCCCAATCAAGATTCCTTGAGAATTTTGTTGGTCGTACGAAGGAATTCTGGACCTTCTTTTATGATGATTTAAAGCAACACTTCCCACATGAGCTTAGTGGCATCTCGCTTGAAGAATTTTATAGAGCGATCAACTGTGTAGAACCTTCACTTATTCGAGTTGAAGCCGATGAACTTACGTATAACCTTCACATTATGGTCCGCTATGAAATTGAAAAAAGCTTAATCGCTGGTGATATACAAGTTAAGGACCTTCCGAATGTCTGGAATGAAAAGATGGTTGATTATCTCGGAATCACTCCTCCTTCAAATCGTCTCGGCGTTTTACAGGATGTTCACTGGTCCCATGGCGGTGTCGGTTACTTCCCGTCATACTCATTAGGAAATCTTTATGGTGCACAAATGTTAAACAAAGTCGTCAAAGACCTACCAGATTTTTATTCCTCCATCCAAAATGGGGAGTTCATGAATATTCGGGAGTGGCTTCGTGAAAACATTCATCAGTATGGCAAACTATACACTCCTGCTGAACTGATTAAGAAAGTAACTGGTGAAGAGCTTAACGCGAAATATCTCGTCGACTATCTCGAACAAAAATACACAAAAATCTACAACTTATAAGAAACAATATCTTGCCTATTATCCTGGTGTCTCGAATCTTTTAGTTGAATTAGTCTCAGTTCGGATGAATTCGATGTTTTCTGGATGAATTAGTCTCAGTTTGGAGGAATTCCAGATTTTCCGGATGAATTATTCTCGATATGGACTAATTCCAGGTTTCCCGGATGAATTAGTCTCAGTACGGACGAATTCCAGATTTTCCGGATAAATTAGTCTCAATATGGATGAATTCTAGGGTTTCCAGATGAATTAGTCTCAGTTCCGGTTGAATTCTGAAAATCCAGATGAATTCTATTGAGAACAGCTGTTAAATCGGCATATTTTTCATTAAATATGATCTTCTTGTACTCTTGTAGACGAGTCACTGCTACTTTTAACGCTAAATGGCTTTAGACAGACCTCTAATATGTACAATCACCAATCTATGACCATTCAAATCTTTCTTACCTTATAAAAGGATGGGGCTGATTCAAAAGGTTCACAAATGAACATTTTGGCCACAGCCCCCTTTTCTTTATTTCACCCTCCCCATTTCTTCACTTGTTCCTGGACAGGTGACTTTTCATTTCTGTATAGTAAGATATAAAGGATTTTACATACTGGAAGTGACTTAAATGTCTCATCAAACGAATTATATAAAAGCGATTCAAATTATACTTTTAGCGATCGTATTCTTAGCAGGATGTAATCACTCAGGGCCAACACAGCATGGGGAGCAAAGTACGCTTTATGTTTCAGCCGCATCAAGCTTGACCGATACATTGAAGGAGATCGAACTTGAATTTGAAGAAGAGCATCCTTCCATAAATGTTATCTTAAACTTAGCCTCTTCAGGAACCCTGCAACGGCAAATTGAACAAGGTGCACCTGCTGATGTTTTCCTCTCAGCCTCTGAGGAAAAGTTTGAAGCGCTTATGAAAAAAGGGTTACTCGATACTCAGCATACAACGAAGCTTTTACAAAATGAACTCGTACTCATTACTCAAAAAGATCACACAGTTCATTTAAATGAACTGCAAGGCATAACTCGATCTGAAATTAGACGGATTTCGATTGGCGTTCCCGCTTCTGTGCCAGCTGGGCGATATGCAAAGGAATCACTACAAAGTACAAACATCTGGAAAACGGTTAAGAATAAAATGGTCTATGCAAAAGATGTTCGACAGGTTCTAACCTATGTTGAAACCGGTAATGTTGATATCGGATTCGTCTATGCCACTGATGCAAAGGTTTCTGATCAAATTAAAGTGATTAATACAGTAAAATCGAGGCATCATTCACCTATTATCTATCCTGCTGGAATTGTAAAGGGAACCGAAAAACAAGAAGCAGCAATCGACTTTTTCACTTTTTTAAAATCTGAATTTGCTCATAAAACATTTAAAGACTACGGATTCATTCCGATTGACTGAGGGTTTTCATATGATACATTCTTTCTGGACACCTATACTTCTTTCTATAACTGTGGCTTGCACGGCCGGTTTTATCGTAGGAGTTCTCGGACTTCTGACTGGTCGATTAATGGCTCGAAAATCCTTTAAAGGAAAAACAGTACTGGAAACATTAATTATGCTCCCATTAGTACTGCCGCCCACTGTTGTTGGCTTTCTATTGCTCGTTATTTTCGGATTGAAAAGCCCAGTTGGCCAATTGATTGAGGCGATATTTAAGCAACCGATTATATTCACATGGTGGGCAGCGGTCATTGCAGCAGTTGTCGTTTCCTTCCCGCTTATGTATCAATCTGCTAAAACTGGATTTGAGGCCGTCGATGACGAAATTGAAGATGCGGCTAAAGTCGATGGTGCTACAGACTTTCAAGTTTTCGTCCGAATTTCAATCCCCCTCGCAGTTCAGTCGATTCTTACTGGATTTGTTCTTAGCTTCACGCGTGGACTCGGTGAATTCGGTGCGACCCTAATGTTTGCAGGAAACATTCCTGGCAAAACGCAAACGGTCCCAACAGCCATATACTTAGCTATCGATACGGGTAACATGACAATGGCCTGGCTATGGGTCGGGGCAGTCATTCTCCTATCCTACATCCTATTATTTGCGGTCTATCGTTTCCCAACCACCCTATCGTTTACCACTATAAAAAGAAGGTAAGGATGCTGTTTTGTGTACCCTTTTTTTGAACAGGAAATAAGCCTACTATTATCGAAATTTGTATAGATATAGAATTTTAAAACTTTGTTAACGTGTAAAAAAAGATAAAAGGGGTTTTTCTCATGATCTATGAAATGACAGTTCAAGTTCGTGTTTCGGATATAGAAAAAGGTCAAAAATGGTATGAAACACTGTTAAACAAGAAGCCTGATTTTATCCCACACGATGGCTTCGCAGAATGGGAACTTATCCCAGGCTGCTGGTTACAGGTTGCTGAAGGAACACTGACAGAAGGAAACGGACCGATTCGATTGGGTGTTACTGATATAGCAGCTGAACGTGATAAGTTGATAAATGAATTAAATATTGAAACATTTGAAATTCATTCTAGAGAAGAAGTACCTGTGAAATGGGGCACTTTCACCGATCCATGGGGAAATCGTATTGGTCTTTTTGAATATAAAAGTGAGGATGAAAAGCAAGAGAGAATCGCAACTATTTTAGGGGGAGAATACTTGGAGGATGCCAAGTTTTAACCCAGGCTGGGCCTAAGTCCTTAAAGAGATGACACGAGGCTAATGCGTTTTTTCTTAACGGTGTAAATGAGCTTTTATGTTACTAATTTGATGGTTTAAAAGTCTTCATAAGTTCCTTAGTTTTTTGAGGCAAGCCGAATTACATTGTGACCGTACTCTTCCATGAGCCATTCCAATCGTTCTTCTTTATTATTATAATTAGTTTTTCCGGGCACATTTTGTTTAGGCTCAATCACCCTCGCCCTCCCCCTCTCGATTTTTCAGTAGTTAGATGAGGATCCTATCGATATGGTTTGGTTTAGATGGCAAAAAGAAAAAGCGATACAATAACCGTATCACTTTAGCTCCTTCTCTTTCTGAGATTTGTTAAGAAAATCTTCAATTTGATGTTTATGATGGCGGTCATGTTCACACAGGCTGATTAGATATTTTCGCAAGGTTGCTTCGTGTCCTCGAATTTTAAAGGGCTCATCCATCTCTTCTTCACTTCTAGCATTAATCGCTTTAATTAATAAATCTCGTGTTTCTAAGAAGTCCTTCACGATTGAATCTGCTGTAACACCACTTTTCGCATAAAGAGAAGCTCGTTGGTTCATTATATCTACATCGATAACACGGGGTAAGTTTGCACCGTGCTTCATGAGTGGGTAACGTTCTTTTAAAAAGTAGCGATCCCAGTAGGTCAAATGAGCAATTACTTCTGCAATTGACCATTTTCCGGACTTCATAGGTTGAAACCAATCCTTTTTAGGCACTGACTCCAAACTTTGAATCCATTGATCAAAACGCATAAAATTCCTGATGATCTCTGTTTTCGTCATATATTTCCTCCGATTGTATATGATATTTGTCTATTCCCTATTTTCGCCTTTTTTACACATATGAGGTTAAAGACTGTTTACCCTTTGCTGATTACTTATTCGGGAAAGACATAATAAATTCCTGCTTTTCATATATTAAAACGTAAATATTACGGTTTGAAAACCGTAACGATTACGATATAATAAAATGAGTTTGTCCATTTTATATTTAATTAGGGAGAGAATAATATGCAAAAATTGATTCCAATTTTACTTATAGTACTATTGGTCCTAAGTGCTTGTGGAAAGAACGAATCATCATCCAGAGAAGGTAACGAAGACAAGGATCAAGGCCTTGTAGTAATGACAACTCTTTATCCACTCCAAGATTTTACTGAAAAAATCGGTGGGTCACATGTAAAGGTTGATACTATATTTCCACCAGGTGTCGATGCTCATACTTACGAACCTACCCCTTCCGTTATGAAGGATTTGGTTGATAGTGATCTATTTATTTATAACGGTGCAGGAATCGAAGGTTTTGCGGTAGCCGCTGTGAAAACATTAAAAAATGAGGATGTAGCCATTTTAGAAGCGTCTCATGGAATTAAGCTAAAAGAGCTCAGTGAACATCACCATGACCATGATAAAGAGCATTCAGAGAACAAATCATATGAAGACGGTGAGGCTCATAAAGAAGACGAACATGTCCATAAGGATAGTAGCACCCCAAAAGAGGATGAACATGCTCATGAAGACTCTGGTACTCACAAAGAAGATGAGCATGGTCACGATCACGGAAGCGTTGATCCTCATTTTTGGCTTGATCCTATACAAGCGATAGAACTAGCTGAAAATATAAAAGATCAATTGATTAAGAGTAAACCTAATGCAAAAGAAGATTTCGAAAAAAACTTTAACAGTTTAAAAGGTGACCTTCTTAAGTTAGATAGTGATTTCCAAGAGATGATGAAGGCAAGTAATCAGAAAGAAATACTTGTTTCCCACGCAGCCTATGGTTATTGGGAAGACCGTTACGGGATTGAACAAATCAGTGTTTCTGGTTTATCACCAACTAACGAACCAACCCAGAAACAGATTAAGTCAATCATCACAGAAACAAAAGCACATAATATTAATTATATTTTATTCGAACAAAATGTTAGCACTAAGCCTGCCGAAATGATTAAAGAGCAGCTCGGACTAGAGATTCTGTATCTACACAACCTTTCCGTACGAACCGAAGAGAATATTACACAAAATGAAGATTACTTCGATTTAATGTACAAGAATTTAGATACACTTAAAAAGGTATTCCAAAACTAAAGAAGTAAAGTGGTGTAATGAATATGCTTCAACGCCAAAGACGTGAAAACGTTATTGTAATACTATTATTTTTTTTATTTTTATTTGGTTTTTTCTTTTTAGAAGAAATCAAGAGCTCAGGCCCAGCATCTCAAATCGACGATTCCTTTATCGATTTAAATACTATTTTTCTTAGTATCGTGCTCGAGGCTTTTCCTTTCTTGCTACTTGGGGTATTTGTGTCTGCCCTAATCCAATCATTTGTTTCCGAAGCCACCATTAAACGTTGGACTCCAAAAGGCGGATATATAGCACTGCTCCCTGCCACTTTGCTTGCAGCCCTTTTCCCAGTCTGTGAGTGTGCCATTATACCGGTTGTTAGACGGCTGATCAAAAAAGGCATGCCCCTACACGTCGGGGTCGTCTTTCTTATCGCCGCTCCGATCTTAAATCCGATCGTCTTTCTATCAACCTACTACGCATTTCGTACAGATATGGCGATCGTTTATGCACGTATGGGGCTTGCGTTTATCCTTGCAATGGTAATTGGTGCGGTAATTTATAAGGTTTTCAAAAACAAAAACGTCCTCCGGAATTCCGATCAGCATGAGCACCATGACCATGTCTCGATTTCAAAATGGAGGCAGACGATGTACCATACAACAGATGAATTTTTTGACACCGGAAAATATTTGCTAATTGGTGCATTTCTTGCGGGCAGCTTTCAAACGTTTGTTAGTCGTGAAATAATAAGTACGCTTGGTTCTGAAACATGGTCTTCAACCGTATTAATGATGGGATTCGCCTACCTTGTATCTCTTTGTTCAGAAGCAGATGCGTTTGTAGCCGCATCATTTGGAACGACGTTTAGCCGTGCTTCTATTATTGCCTTCTTAGTCTACGGTCCGATGCTTGATGTAAAAAATACGTTGATGTTGCTTGCCTATTTTAAAAAGAAATTTGTCTTTATCTTTATCGCAGTGGTTACGATTTCTGTCTTCATCGGGATAATGCTCTGGAAACTACTCTTTCTATAAAAATAATGGTTTAAAAGGTAGACAATTTCGCAGTTTATCTTTGAATACTTTTTGAACATTCTCTAAGGGGGCACTATGAACCATCAATACTACATTTACATTCGTTCAATCATTCTATTTGGATTTGCTTTCTTGCTATGTGGCTTGATTTACTCTGGACAAATTCAATATTACATTGCACCACGAATGATGAAATTCATCTATTTCGCAGCAGGAACATTCTTTATTCTGGGAATTGTACAGTTATTTCGTAACGAAGAAGAAGACGGGGGAGACTGCCATTGCGGACATGATCATAGTGAAAGCAAGAGTCCAATTCGCCGCTTTCTTATATACACATTATTCATTATCCCTCTCATTACTGGCTTTACTTTCCCGAATAAAGTTCTTGATAGTGCAATCGCCCAGAAAAAAGGGGTTTCATTAAATGGCAATATCGCTTCTCAACAGCCCCCTGCTTCACCTTTAAAAGAAACATCTGAAAGTAATACACCTGAAGCAGATGCCTACTTAGAAAACCCTGAGAAATATATGGAACAGCTGGAACAAGAGGTGTCTGGTACGGATGAAGAACCAAAATTGGATGATCGGGCTACACCTATGTATGATGCAGATAAGTTTTATGGGAAGGTCGCCAGTAGTTACAAGGACAAGTCAGTAGTAAGGATAACAGCTGAAAACTACATTGATGTTCTCAATTCAATGGGTATGTTTCTAGACCAGTACATAGGAAAACGAATTGAGATTGAGGGGTTTGTATATCGGGATGATAAGCTTACCCAAGGACAGTTCGTAGTTGCCCGTTTTGCGATGTCATGTTGTTCAGCAGATGCTTCTGTTTTTGGAACGCTCGTGAAAGGAAATGACCTTCAAAAGTTTACGAATGACGAATGGGTGAATGTGCAAGGGACGATCTCGAAAACCACCTACAACGGTGCTCTAATACCTGTTATTACCGTACATTCCGTCAACAAAATAAAAAGTCCTGAAACACCCTACGTTTATCCAAGTGATGCGTTTTTGAACCAATGACCTATATGGAAAACCGAAAAGGAGAGGGATGGATCATCCATTCCTCTTTTACCTATTACTCCACTCTTTTCGGAGCATGCTGTAAATTACACAGTCATGGAAATGGTCATACAAATATTCCGCTTCACGTATGATCCCTTCATTCTTGAATCCAAGTCGCTCAGGGATGCCCCGACTTCTTGAATTCTCCACACCACATTGTATTTCTACTCGATTTAAGTGGAGGGTATCAAATGCATAGTTCACAAGGGCTTTTGTCGACCTTGTCATGATCCCTTTCCCTTGTATTCCCTCTGCAAGCCAGTACCCAATTGATGTTTTCTGATTTCCAGTATCAATTCCGTGATAGCCTATCATTCCAACCAGACTGTCTTTGTATAGGACTCCCACTTGGAACCCATTTTGTTCTGCAAATTGTTTTAACCACATTTCGATAACAGGTTCATAATCTTCTTCTTTTTCCATTCCATCCACCCAAGGAAGCCATTTACGCAAATACATGCGCGAACCATCTACAAGGGCAAACAGTTCGGGTATATCTCTTTTTTCTAGCAGCTTTAAAGATAAATCCTTGTCGATAGGAAATATAAACATAATTGCCCCCTATTGTACTGTTTCTTCTTTGTATGGATTGATTGTAACATCAAGAATATCCCATTCTCGGAAGCCGGTCTTTTTCATTTTGATGACTAACATCCCGTCGTACGATTCAATTACTTCACTACTCTCATCTTTGTATTCATATGCTTGAAAACGGACCTTTACATGGTAGCTGTTATCTACGTTTTCTGCTTGGTTGATGACCATACGAGTCTGTTCGAGTTTCTTTTTCTCTGGAAATTGAATGAAGTTCTGGAGTGCAGACTTCTGATCCTTCGGTAAATCAGCTGCAATTGTATCTTCTTTTAGCTCTTTGACAAATTCATCAGCCTTTTCCTCAGGTGTTTCTATTAAATAGGATGTAAGAAGCAAAATTAAAATTCCTGAAATTATGGCTCCGCCGAATATGAAGTATAACGGTTTAATTGTATCATCCCTGCTTTCTATGTATGTTCTGTCCGTATACTACCATAATTCGGCTTAAAAAGGGAATTGCACGTATGGTAATTCCTCAACTTATTATTATTCAGATTTAGTGTTGCTCACAAACCATCATAATTGTCCCGAAAGGATCTCGAAAGTTAAAGAACGAAACCATTGAATCCCGTTCAATCTCACGAACAATCTCGCCACCATTATCGTGAACAAATGTATATGCTTCATCAATATCATCGGTATGAAGCATACAAATGGGTCGGATTTCCGGGTTATTGTTCTGATTATTATCAAACAATAAACTTCCTTCTTTCAAAGACATGAAATGAACTGGACTATTTTCCTCAATTTCTAGTGTTTCCTTTCCTAGAAGATTAGCATACCATTTTGCGCTTTCGTCTAAATCTTTCACATGAACAAATACAGTGCCAAATCGATTAATAGGACTTTTTGTTTTTCCCATTTTAGTTCCTCCTTAAGTAACCCCAGTAGAAAGAATCATGTATTTATATAGAGATTATTCGCTAACCATCCCATTTACCCCTCAACCTCTTTTTTCATCCAGTTAATTTCTGACGAACCTTTTAATGATATAGTTGCATTTGGACTCCAGAAGTTCCCTAACGTGTTTTGGGTATGCTTAATTATTTGTGGTGCGGAAAGAAGGTCATTGTTATTCGTGGTGTGGGCATCTGTAATGAGGGTGACATCATAATGAAGATCAAAGGCTCCACGACAGGTGGAATCGACACAGAAATCCGTTTGAGCACCGCATATGTATAGGTGCGTTGCGTTTATTTGATCCAAAATTTCTTTTAAATTTGTGTCAGCAAATGCATTTGGAACCGTTTTGTAGATGATGGTTTCTTGTTGAAGAGGTTGTTCTAACCGTTCATGCAGTTTCCATCCAAACTCTCCTCGTTTCATAATGCCTTCAGGATATTCGTGTTGGACATAGACAACTGGAATTTTTCCTTCTCTAGCATTCCGAATCAGTTTTGAGATCCGATCAATCGTTTCATCTCGGTTATACCCTTGCTCCATAACAGCGGTTTGCACATCAATCACGATTAATACTTCTTTTCCCATCATCGATCCCCTCCATAATTTTACTTATAATCATAATAACAGAACGTAGGTTCGATATCTACTAAAAATTAATCAAGAAAAAATTAAAAAATCGTGCAACTTATCTAATCGTTATTCGTCTATATAGGTAGGAGGTTCCTTGGTATTATTTTTGGTACCCCCTAATGAATATCCTACCTCCCCTTTTGGGGCTGACTCTATTAATTTGAGTCAGCCCCGCTTTGTTTTTCCTAGACTAATAAAGAAAACTGGCTAGTGCCAAGCCTTAGCGCTGGCGGTCTCCTTAGTTGCGCTTATACTATAGAAAGTATTTTTATACTTTCTTAACGTGTAAAAAGGTGTTGACCCCAAACCACTAGAGTCAAGCACCTCAAAAATATTTTATATACGTGTTAGTATTGAACCACCGATTGCTCCCACAACCACGACAACCCATGGCGGTAGCTTCCAGTAGACTAGCATGCTGAACAGTATGGCAGCAAAGGCAAAGTCGACCGGCTCGAAAATCGAACTTGTCCAAATCGGATGATAAAATGCAGCAATTAGAATTCCGACAACTGCAGCATTAACACCAATAAGTGCTCCTTTTATTTTCGGATTTCGGCGTAACGTTCCCCAAAACGGTAAGGTTCCAAATATCAGTAAAAATGCTGGCAAAAAGATGGCGACCACCGCCAACAATCCACCTTGCCAGCCATTTATAATTGTTCCGAGGTAAGCAGCAAAGGTAAATAATGGGCCTGGCACGGCCTGTGCTGCCCCATATCCTGCAAGAAATGCTTCTTCACTTAACAATCCTGTTGGAACAAATTCTCGTTCCAGTAACGGTAAGACGACATGTCCTCCACCAAATACGAGAGCTCCTGAGCGATAGAAGCTGTCAAACATTACTAGCCACTGAACTGATATCCATTCACTCAAAAATGGTAGAACAATGAGCAGCCCAAAAAATAACGCTAGACATATATAAGCAAATTTTCGTGAAATCGGTACATGAATATTAGAGTCTTGACTATCACTTTGATTCTGGAACAAAAAAAGTCCGACTAATGCTGCAGCAAGTATCACTCCAACTTGTGTAAAAGTAGTTTGCCATAACAAGGTACTCGTGAGTGCAAGTAACGCGATTGTTTTTCTTTGCAAATCAGGTGTAAGTTTCTTTGCCATTCCTAAAATTGCTTGAGCGACTACAGCAACTGCAACAATTTTTAAACCGTGAATCCAACCTGCGTCTGCTATATCTAAACCTTGGAGAAGTAACGCAAATATGATAAGTGCAACAACGGATGGAAGTGTAAATCCAAGAAACGCTAGTATACCGCCAAGGGCACCGCCCCGTATGATGCCTATGCCGATACCTACTTGGCTGCTAGCAGGTCCGGGAAGAAACTGGCATAATGCAACAAGATCTGCATAAGCCTTTTCATCCAACCACTTTCTTCTACGAATATATTCTTCATGAAAATAACCTAAATGCGCGACAGGTCCACCAAATGAGGTGAATCCGAGTCTAGTAGAAATGAATAGTATTTCCATAAACGTTTTCAAACGACTTTGTTGATCCATTTTCGTTCCTCCATTCAACCCTAATCTTTAATTTCTTTAAAAAGCTCGTAAGCTTTGTGTCTAGCTTCAACGAGAATTTCGTTACCTTTTTCAGTGGTCGTATAATACTTTCGAATTTTTCCGTCCACCTTTTTCTCTTCCTTTTCTAGTAAACCATCTGATTCCATTGAGTGCAGAATCGGATACAAAGTTCCTGGACTTATGTCGTAGCCATGCTCGTACAGTTCTTCGAGCATCCAGACACCAAAAATCGGATGCTCCTTAGCATGGTGCAGGATGTGTATTTGTATAAATCCTAAAAATAGTTTGCGTAAGCGTTTATCCTCCATAATTTCATCCTATCATCTTAATATCTGATATCGTTATCGAAAACCGATATCGTAATTCGAATTTATTGTAACAAGAAAGTTTTGCAGTTGCAATATGAAAGACCTTAATAGAGCAAAATTTATCTCGTTCTAAAGTACCCAATGGTTGAATTAAGGAATTAAGTATAAAAAAGAGGCTGACTCAAAAAGTTCTGTAACGAACCCTTTAAGTCAGCCTCATCCTCATATACTTCTGTAATAAGTTTTCACCTAACCTTTACTATCTTCACTTTTTGTTTTGTTTTAACGATTAGTTGATAGGCTTTATCCACTTTTTCTTCAACATAATCGAGCGATACATTTTTATCTGGATCTGAAAACATTCCAACTGCCCTGGATAAGTAATCGACTGCTACCTTTAGATCCTCTTCATTTCGTTTTGTATGATTCAAATGAATATCGTCCATTACGTGGAAAGCCTTTGCTTGAATCTCTCTTAAGCGTATCTCTTCACTTTTCAAACGATTCCCTCCCTGCAAGTACTTGATCCATAATTTAACTTATGGCTAAATCATCATGGTCATGAGTCATTTTTAAGAAAAGTGTGAAACGTACCTATATAGAAACGAAAGTAGCTGGAGCAAGACATCACAATTATGCAAAAAGGTTATACTTCCTTAACGTGTGAAAGAAAAACAAACTGTTCTATTCTTTCAGTTTAAGTCCAATTCGTTATTCTGATCTGTTTTCCTTCGCAAAGGATAAATTTGTTTATCGTTCTTTTATTTTCGGATACTAAGGTCTACAATAAAGGTAGCTTAGGAAGAGGTGAATCCATTGCTTGAAACCGATCGACTACATTTACGTTCTCTAACAATGTCAGATGTATGCCACTTAATGAAAATTTTCTCAGATCCAGTTGCGATGGCTTATTATCCTAGTACGAAAACAGAGACAGAAGCCAAACAATGGATTGAATGGAACCTCCAAAATTACCAAGCCTTTAATGTCGGTCTATGGGCAGTGGAATTAAAAAAAGACCAAACATTTGTCGGTCAATGCGGCATTGTCCCTCAAAAGGTCAATGGAATTATTCAGATGGAAATCGGCTACTCATTCATAAGGGAATTCTGGGGAAATGGATTTGCGACTGAGGCAGCAAAATCCTGTTTAAACTATGGCTTTCAAACGTGTCAATATCCGAAAATGATTTCGTTGATCACACCAAATAACACTCCCTCAATTGCAGTTGCCCAACGAATCGGGATGAAGAAGGAGTGTCAAATTATTAAATGGGATCGTCCTATTCATGTATACAGCAGTGAACGAATGGAAAAGTCTCCTTATCAAAACTCCTGATTAATCCAAAAACATAACGTATATCGAGATTACTCACTAACTTGTTCAGCTACTTTCTACGTGTATTACTTCTTTCACATGCCAGTATTCTACTAAACTTTTCATATGTTTTCTGGTGAAATTGCTTTAATTCCTCAGATGTCATGGCACGGATATACGTTGTATTACTTTGATCAAACGATTCATTGGCTTTATCCTTCTTTACCACACTAGTCCCTCCTCGAAATTCTCCGTGTTTTCGTTCATGGATAATCTATTTCTAGTTGGAGTGGCGTTCCTGAAGCAAGTTGTGGTGTAGTCCTTAAAGCCGTTCATTCACCCACCTATAATAATGTATACATATGAAATTATCCGTATTATATGACGGGTCGGGACTAGTGTCAATGAATGTTTTGTGAATATTTCAAAAACTTAATCTGTACAGCTGTATTGTTAATACCGCTTATGCAATTCGATCGGTCGTTGAAGTGCATCGATGTCTTCTTCCATGTTGACAACCTTTTGCTGAAGAATGTCTTTTGCATCACGGACACCTTTATTATATATGTATGGACCCGCTTCTTTAATAAAAAAATCAAGCAGAAAGCCTGCAGCTAAATCACCAATTTCTTCTCCTCGTTCCTCGATAAAATAAACTTGTACATTCTGAATCATTTGATCACGATCCTCTTTAGGAATCTTTAAACCCATCACATTGATTACCACCTTTCATATTAGTATCCATAATAACAAAAAACCTTTCATAAATTCACATAATTACGAAAGGGATGACTAAAGGCGCCATCCCATTTAAAAGTAAACCTTTTAAAAGCAGATGGTAGGCATTCTCCATCTGTTTTCTTTATAGTCTTACCACCAGCCGCCTTGGCCGTATCCATATCCGCCGCCATATCCGTATCCGTCACAGCCGCAATCGTATCCACCATCATAGCCGCCGTATCCGCCAGCTTGAGAAGCTCCAACGATAATTAAAAGGATAAACAACACAACGATTAAAGTAAATCCTTTCCCTTTTGGTTTGTAACCGCTCATTTTTTCTGCCTCCTTTTCCTGTTTCACTACTACTTTATGTAAATGAAAGCCCTATGATAGGGACAAATATGGAATCAAATAAAATTATGCGAATGTCCTACTTCTTCAACACACATATTCCATACCGTTTTTTACCATACTAGTTGTTGATAACGAGTAAGGAGGAAATTAGTATGACAGAGCGTGAATCACTTCGTACTTTTCTTGATCGGGCAGAGCACGTACTTGATTATGCCAAGGAACAAAACGATTTGTACAACCGTCAGGAGCCACAAATTGATGATGCAACCTTTTCAAGTGCCCAGCAACAGCTTGAAGAGGCTTATCTCGATTTGCAAAAAGTTTCCCATAGTTCAACAGCACAACAACGTGAGCAAATCCAACGTGTTATGGCACAAATAATTGAGATGCAAAACGACATGATCATCGATGATTAAAATGGTGGGGGTGACTCAAAACATCGATAAGAAACCGATGCTGGGTCACCCCTTTCCTTTACGTCTTCTCAATCGAAACTCCCTTACTGTTGTGTTTGTAGTTGTTGAATGGCAAATTCACGATAGAGCTCGTGATTCCGCAACAACTCCTCGTGGGTTCCGACTCCGGTAATTTTCCCTTTTTCCAAAAATACGATTTGATCTGCATTGACCACCGTTGATAATCGATGTGCAATGACGAGCGTTGATCGCCCCTTCATTAGATTGTTTAAAGCCTGCTGAACAACGACTTCAGATTGACTGTCTAAACTGGATGTTGCCTCATCGAGCATTAATATATGGGGATCGCGAAGTAACGCCCTCGCAATCGCAATTCGTTGACGTTGTCCACCTGAAAGCTTGATTCCTCTTTCTCCAACCTCTGTTTCATATCCATTTGGAAGTTCATCAATAAAAAAATCTGCATAAGCCATTTGCGCTGCTGACTTCAACTCTTCCTCCGTTTTATCCGTATCGGACCCGTATAAGATATTCTCCCGGATTGTGCCCGCATAAAGGGGGCTTTCTTGAGAAACATATCCAATCTCACGTCTCCATGCGCGTAATGAAAAATGAGGAATCGGAATATCTCCCCATTTGATCACTCCATTGTTCGGATTATAAAACTGTTCGAACAAAGCGAAAAGGGTCGTTTTCCCGCTTCCGCTTGGCCCGACAATCGCTGTTACGGTTCCAGGATTGACCGTAAAGCTCACATCATCAATAACCTTCGTTGTTGAATCATAGCCAAAGCTCACAGAATCATAGGAAAGTGACTTGTGTTTATCCTTAATTAATTCACCAGTGCTTAGTTTCTCTTCGTCTTGCTCTAAAATAGATATCACTTTTTCAGTGGCACCAATTGTCTTCTGAAACTCGGTAAAAAAAGCCCCAATTTGCGTTATTGGCATGATGATTTGAAAGAGGTAGATAAAGAAAGCGACTAGTTCACCAGCAGTCATTTCTCCTTGTGAAACCCTTAGTCCGCCATAACCGATGACAAATACAAGTACCACGATGATCATCGAGGAAATCATCGGGGCCATGATTGCTTGAATGATTCCCTCTTTTATTCCGAACCGGTATAATGTTTTGATCCCGTCTTGCCCCCGATTCGACTCTACGTCCTCTGCATTTGACGCTTTCACCAAACGGATTTCAGCTAAAACACGCGTAGCTGTAGCAGAAAATTTAGCCGTTTCATTTTGAAGACTTCTTGAAATAGAAACCATCTTTTTTCCGATTGGAATGACAACAATCAACGACAAAGGAATAATCGAAAACATCACAAGTGTGAGCCGCCAATCTAGAAACAACAAGACTCCAATAGTTCCGATGATTGAAATGAGACCTGTCACAAATCCGGTTAAATGGTCCGTTATTAAATTTTTGATAATACTCGTATCATTTGTAATCCGGCTTACCGTGTCACCCGTTTCGTGTTGATCATAATAACTGACTGGTAAAATCAGTAGTTTATTCCATAAGCGCTCTCTTAACGATGAGATGATCCTTTGCCCGGTGTGAGCAAGAAAATAGACCGAGACCCCACCTGCAACTGCCTGTAAAATAAATGCGACAACAATCCAGATGATCGTGGTTGTATTTAAGTCAGCAAGTGAAAAATGATCAATCAACCGACTTGTCAGAAGAGGGATTGCAAGTCCAGCGAAGGTTGTTATGACGCTCAAAACCATCGCGATGCCGAGTGTGACTTTTGGTGGATTAGTCATACGAATCAACTGGATGAGCTGTTTCCAACTCGCTTGTTCCTTCATAAAGCTGCCCCCTACTATGTAAAAGTTTTCTACCTGTATTCTAGAAGCTCAGATACCGTATTAATAGAATAGCCCTCTTCTTTCAATGTTTCTATAATCCTAACCACTGACTCTAAGGATTCTCGTTCTTCATAGTCATACATAACATGCAACAAAATAATCGAACCGGGTTTAACATTCTCGTTCACATGCTTTACGATCTGTCCAGCGTCCCCTGCGATCTCTGGATAAGAATCTGGCTCAATGTTCCACATAATTGTTTTCCGATCATGCTCTTTCAGATAATACGGCAAGAGAAAAAGCTTTTTCCCATTTGGCGGACGAAAATGAATGTCGCCAACATACCCTGCATCCCGTATTAATTTATCTGTCATTTCAATCTCTTCCTCAATAAAAGAATACGATTTAAAAATCATCCGTTCGTGAGAATACGTATGATTTCCTACTTCGTGTCCAGCTTGAACAATATCTTCTGCTGCTTCCGGATTCTTTTCGATCATGTTTCCGTTTAAAAAGAAGGTCGCCTTTACATCGGCATCAGCAAGGACCTTCAATATCTCATCCGTCTTGTGAGTTGGACCATCATCAAACGTTAGTGCTACGACCTTTTCCTCGGTCTCGACCTGGTCAATGAGCCCACCAAAAACTTGGAAACTCCTTGCATTCATCAGCTCCCACATCCCAAATAAAAGAAGGAAGACTGCTGTTAATGTAACTGCAATAATGATTATTGCCTTTTTCATTCCGAATTCCTCAATTCCTTTGTGTGCATAATCTATTCTTAATTGGAATCAATCGGTTGCTGGTCCCGATTCCTCTCGACCATTTATAATCTAGTACATTTTAAGTATCTTCTTTATACGGATGACAGGGAAAAATGTTTCACGTTATTCCAAGTTTTGGATATATTCAGTATAATAATTTTACCATATCCCGATCTTCTAAAGATGCTATTTAAAGGAGTTTCATTCGATTGGAGTGACATTTCAATAGATTTGAATCATATCCATGGGAAAAATCAGTTGTAATTTTGATTTTTCTTTTTAAAAAAAAAGAGCACTCTCTTTAATTCAGAGAGCACTCAAGAATAAATTATTGAGCGGTATAGCCGCCATCAATTACAACCGCTTGACCTGTAACACCTCTTGCCTTATCGCTTGCTAGAAACATCGTATAATCCGCTACTTCATCAACAGATAACAACCGTTTTTGCGGAACTAACGGATAGATCACTTCTTCCATTACTTTTTCCTTCGTAATGCCGCGGTTTTTCGCAATGTCCTCCAGTTGATTTCGAACAAGTGGTGTATCAATATATCCTGGACAAATTGCGTTTGCTGTAATACCGTGTTCCGCTCCTTCTAATGCCGTAACCTTGGTAAGCCCTATCACCCCATGCTTTGCACTGTTATAAGCGGCTTTCCCTGAAAACCCGATTAATCCATTGATTGATGACATATTTAAAATCCGTCCAAATTGTTGCTTTTTCATAATCGGCATGACATGTTTGATGGCGATAAAAGGTGCAACCAGCATAACCCGTATGAGCAATTCAAATTTCTCAGTTGGGAACTCCTCAATGGAGGCAACATGTTGAAGACCTGCGTTGTTGATCAAGACATCCAACCGTCCAAAGCGCTCTGCAGATTGTGTAATTGTCTGCTTCACCTCTTCTTCATTCGTGACATCACAACGGAGTCCGAGTGCTTCGAAGCCATCTTTCTCCAATTCTGAAGCAGCTTTCAATACACCCTCTTCATTCATGTCACTCAACACAATTTTGGCTCCGTTTTCGGCAAAAGTCCTCGCAATTTCGTTTCCGATTCCACTCGCCGCACCTGTTATATAAACCACTTTATCTTGAACCACGATACCTTCCTCCTTATATGCTTAAATTCCTAGTCCAAATGAAAAGAGGATGATTGCAATTGCCAACCCGAGCAAAGGAACGATTACAGTCAAAGCTCCAACCGCACCATAAGCAGCTTGGTGGGTTTCTCCACAGATTGCCCGAACGGTTGTAACTACATACCCGTTGTGCGGCAAGGAATCGAGTGCACCAGAAGAGATTGCTACTGTCCTATGCAATGCCTCGGGGTTCACACCAAGATCCATATAATGTGGTGCAAGAATCGGTAAAGCAATTGCCTGACCGCCAGAAGCGGATCCCGTCATCCCCGCAATCACACTGACTGCTATCGCACTGCCAATTAACGGACTACCTGGAATATTTGTCATTGCTTCAACTGCGGTATCGAAGGCTGGTACTGCTTTCGCCACACCACCGAATCCTACAACAGCTGCTGTATTCCCGATCGCAATTAATGCACCAAGTGTCCCTGCTGAAACTGCTGTCCAGAAATCGGTAAAATAGTTTCGGTTTAACAAGTACGTAGCGATGATCCCACCGAGTAATGCGACGATCAAGGCTGATTGTTCTAACGAATCATGGAAAATAAACGAAATGATTAGAACGACAACGAGCGGAACAAGCCCAAAAATCGAATTAGGAAGCTCTTTTTCAAGTACCTTTGGATCATCTTCCCGAGCTTCAAAACGTTCCCCTTTCGAGACAGCCTTCGTAATCATCTTTTTCAACCACCAGTAACCGAAAACAGCCATAAAGACTGCTACAATAAGGCTCACTTCCCAGCCTGCATATGGTGATGTTCCCAAATATTCAATTGGGATCCAGTTTTGAATTTCTGGTGATCCGGCTGACGTCATCGTGAACGTAACTGATCCGAATGCGAGTGCTGCTGGGATAAAACGTCGTGGTAAATCTGCTTGTTTAAACAAACTTAACGCCATCGGATAGACAGAAAACGCAACAACGAATAGACTGACTCCCCCATACGTTAAAATCGCACAGGCAATGACAATAGCTAGAACCGCCTTTTTCATTCCAAGTTTTGTCACGACCCACTTGGAGACGCTATCCGCTGCACCGCTGTCCTCCATTACTTTTCCGAAAACAGCACCGAGCAAGAACATTAAAAACCAGGCAGCCACAAACCCTGAAAACCCAGCCATGTAATTACCGACTAGATTGGCCTCCCCTTCACCTGCAAGCTGTGGAAAGAGTGGCAACCCACTTAATACTGCCACAAATAATGCACAAAAGGGCGCAACAATCAGCAGGTTCATTCCACGCATCGTTAAAATAATGAGTAGTGCCAGCCCTCCAATTAAACCGATCATACTCAACATAAGTCTTCCCCCTTTACCAATATCATTTCTTTTTATAAGAGCATGTGGAACCGCTTTCAATTTAATCAACAATAAGTGCGCACGAGACTTCCATGATGGTGAGTAATAAACTGGGTATACGTGTTCCATGTGTCCGCTCCCTTTTCTATAATTGCAATTATCGTGCCAAGTCTTTTGTCCTTTGGTAGTGCTATTTTTGAAAAGGGCTAGTTGGAGTATTCCGAAATATCGGAATGCTAAATGCGAATCTCCCTGAGAAACCTCCAAACACAAAATTCCAGAATTCCGGAACACTTTCCGGGATTCTGGAATTTCATTCATCCAATTGGAATTTACGAATCTTTTCATAAAAACTAGACTTTCCAATGCCTAACGTTTTCGCTGCTAATAATTTATTGCCTTGATTTTGATCAAGCGCCTCTTTGATTGCTTTGCGTTCCGTTTGTTCGAGCAACTTTTTCAACGATTGCTTCCCAACTCTTAATAAATTCTTCTCAGTTAAATATTCCGGTAATGAATGAACTCCGATAGACTCTACATATGTGAGGTGTACCGCTGCTTCAATAACATTTTCTAGCTCCCTTATGTTCCCAGGCCAATTATGGTGATACAGGAGATCCATTGCATCTTGATTGATATGGTTCACTCGTTTACCAGTTCTTCGGGTAACCTTCGTAAGGAAAGAATTTGTCAAAGTAAGAATGTCATCCTTTCGCTCCCTTAGTGGAGGAACGTTGAGCTGGAACCCATTTATCCGGTAAAAGAGATCCTCTCGAAACAGCTTTTCCTGGACCATCTTTTCAAGAGGTCGATTCGTCGCTGCAATCACACGGACATTGATCTGCTCCTGACGATTCGATCCAATGGGTTCAATTTCTTTTTCCTGGAGTACCCTTAGTAGCTTCGCCTGCATTTGAATCGGCATATCTCCAATCTCATCTAAAAAAAGGGTTCCTTCATTTGCGAGTTGCAATTTACCGACCTTTCCACCTTTTTTCGCACCCGTAAACGCCCCTTCAACATAACCAAAAAGCTCTGACTCTAGTAAAGTATCTGGAATCGCTGCACAATTCACTTTGACAAAAGGAGCACCACTACGTTCGCTCAACTGGTGGATACTATGGGCAAATAGTTCTTTCCCAGTCCCGCTTTCTCCACGTATGAGAACTGAAATATCACCACTTGAAATCTTTTTAACTCGTTCTTTCAAATCCAGGATGGCAACCGAACTTCCGATAATATCATTTAACGAATATTTTGCACCGTTATCGGCCGTCCATTCTTTACGGTAAAATTCCAGCTCAGAAAAAAGACTCTTCACGTGGCTGTTCATCTTTTTCCATTGTTCAGTATCACGGAAAATTACAGTCCCAAGTGCGGCTACTACCTTTTCATCATGAAGGATTGGTATCCGGTTCGCGATCATGTAATTCCCTTTTATAAACTGTAGATCTGCAATTTCTTCTTTTCCCGATTTCGCAACAATGTGCATTCTCGTATTTTCAATCACATCTGTCACATGCATTCCTATGACTTCCCTCGCATCCACCGCAAGGAATTCACAATAAGTCTTATTCATAAAGCGCACAATGCCTTGTGGATCCACAACAACAACCCATTCGAATGCATTATCTATAATAGCTTCTAATATTTCATTCTTCACATTAAAATCCTCTTGAAGCATTACCTTGCACCCTCTCGCACCAGTCTATCTACTACCTTATCATATTGATAGATATTAATATAAAACTATTCTGACGATGACAGGAGAGGAATTTTATTACTTTAAAGAAAACTTGGCTAGCACCAAGCCTTAGCGCTGGCGATCTCCTTAGTTGCGCTTATACTATAGAAAGTATTTTTATACTTTCTTAACGTGTAAAAAACACAAAAATGACCCTCTATGTTGAGAAGGTCATTTTTGCACCGCAATTTATACATACTTTTACATTCCAACGGAGTCTATCGATTTTCTTGTTTTCTCAACCCAATTCACAAACCGATCACCATGGTAGAATCGGTTCATTTCACATTGGAGGTCATTCATTTTTGTTAACAGGTCTTCTTCAGCATGGTCAAAGTAACCTAACACACGATAATCATCTCGCTGTGTCAGAATTTGTTTAGCTATATCAGAGCCATGCTCAGTGAGATTCACGTACGACACCCTTCGATCCTGAGGGTACTTATTTAATGAGATCATTTCTTTCGTCTGCAGCCTTTTCAAAACTTGTGTCACCGTCGAGATATTCAATAAACTTAATTCACTTAGAGCCGTTACCGTTAGTTCTTTTTCATGAAAAATAATCCAAACAAGATGCTGTTCCGCAACCGTTAAGCCAAGCTTTTCTGCACTTTCCTTCAGGTCTCCTTCTAAAACTTTGTATAGACCTCTCCACATATTCATAAGCACGTGCATTTTCCCAATATTCATATGAACACCTCATATACAACATATTATATAGTCCACTATACTACTTAAGTATTAATTCATTCAACGGTTAAATCACGTTCACATGAAAATGCATCAAAAGAAGTGGGCAGTACATCCCTACCAATTTTAAGGTCTTTGGATTCAAAAATTTGTCAAATTATCTCGATATTCGTTGATTTGGAGGCATCTCGAGATCAATTTAATGATGAAAATTTACTTTTCAGGAAATCTAACTACTATAAGCTAAACAGATTTTACTAAATTATTTGGCTTTTTGGCTTATTCACATTTAAACTGCTAATTTTATGCTGAATCGCTCATGCTCTCTACGATCATACTTAGAATTATACAACCTCGTTACTAATAGTGCGTGTTCAAAAAGGAGGACAAAAAGAGCCAAGAAGTTCGATTAAACCCACCACGTCCTGTGGTAACATCGAACTGACTAACATCCCGTTAGCCTCCGGACTTTTTGAACAACCACTAATAATATTTTTTTCGCTGGTCAAACTAATTGAAGCCGCATATTACCCTTGGAGGAGTGATTGATGTGAAAAAAATAGTACTGAGTTTGTTCATCGTTTTATTAACTGCTACTTCTCTATCTGGTCTTGCCAGTGCTCAAGATTCTTTGCAAAGCAACAGTGTCCAGGCTAAAGAAGATGATCGTAAATTTAATCATGAAGAGTACAAATCCTTACTTGAAAAGGGCTATACCATAACTCAATAATTATCTTGATGGATCCACATATTGATATCTTGAACTACATAAAAAGCATTCATTTGGATGCTTTTTATTCTATTTCCGGTAAGCTTTCAATAATATGACAATAAACGTTAAAAGCCCTCTACATAGCTATTCTATGCTATAATTAATATAAGAATATTACAAAGTGGAGGAATGATATGTCAGATTCTATACAACTTAGTTTAGATGAACAGCAAGGTAAGTTCATGAACCAAATCCAACACAAAAAGATGTCAAAGGGAAAACTTCTTCAACGAACCCTCTTCATTACAATTGGTGCAATATTGATGGGTGTTGGCCTTGAAATTTTCCTTGTTCCCAATAATGTAATTGACGGTGGGATTGTTGGGATTTCCATTATGCTCTCCTATCTATCCGGTTGGAGCCTGGGGTTATTCATCTTCTTACTTAATCTACCTTTCTTCTTTCTCGGTTATAAACAAATCGGGAAAACCTTTGCTTTTTCAACACTTTACGGAATTATTATTTTATCGATAACTACCACTTTTCTACACCCTGTTCCTGCCTTTACCCAAGACATTCTTTTAGCAACGGTTTTCGGTGGAATTATTCTCGGTATTGGCGTTGGAATAGTCATTCGATACGGCGGTTCACTTGATGGAACTGAAATATTAGCGATTCTCTTTAACAAGAAATTGCCCTTCTCAGTTGGCGAAATCATTATGTTCATGAATTTATTTATTCTCTCAAGTGCAGGTTTCGTTTTTTCATGGGATCGAGCAATGTACTCTTTAATTGCTTATTTTGTTGCTTTTAAGACAATTGATATAACAATAACCGGTCTGGATGAATCAAAATCCGTTTGGGTAATAAGTGATAACTACACCGTTATTGGTGATGCAATTATGAATCGTCTTGGTCGAGGTGTCACTTTTTTGAAAGGTGAAGGTGCCTATTCTGGAGATGATAAAAAGGTAATCTTTTGTGTCATTAACCGGATAGAAGAAGCAAAGCTAAAGGATATTGTTACTGAAAATGACCCCTCAGCGTTCTTAGCAGTTGCGGATATCGCTGAAGTTCGTGGTGGTCGTTTTAAAAAGAGAGATATACACTAGTTCGCTTCACAATCATTATCTTGACGAGACACTCGCTTGATAATGGTTTTTTATTTTTGGAAAAAACCCATCCAAAAACCGCCCATTTTAAAGTACAATTGAATACAGAGAGGATGAGGCAAATGTGGATAAAACCTGCAACATTAAAAGGGAAACATGTTACAATCCGTCCAATGGAAAATAAAGATCTCGATGAGTTATATGAAGCGGGCCAGCATGAGGTAATTTGGGCCTATATGCCAATGAAAGTTACGTCTAAATCAGACATGAAGATGCTGATTGAGCAAGCACTGGAAGGTATGGAAACAGGTACTGCCTTTCCATGGGTCATTCAAGATAATCGGACCGGAAAGCTTGTCGGCAGCACTCGTTTTCTGGATCCGTCTGAAGCAAGCCGGAACTTGGAGATCGGTTGGACATGGTTGAGTCCAGATGTCTGGCGAACTCCGGTCAACACGGAATGTAAATATATTTTACTGAAGCATTGTTTCGAGTCATTGAAAACGATTCGCGTTCAGCTCAAAACAGATGGACGAAACACCCGCTCCCAAAATGCGATTGAGCGAATTGGTGGAGTTCGAGAAGGGACGCTGCGAAAAAGCCGGGTTACATACACAGGTTATGTCCGCGATACCGTTTACTTCAGCATACTTGAGTCTGAATGGCCCAACGTGAAACATAGATTAGAAGAGCAAATGAAAAGATAAGATGTATAGGGTGCTGAAACGGCATCCTTTTTACGTTACCGTTTTTGAAATTAAAAAGTTTTTTGTATATGTTATCTGCCCCCCCCCACACACCTACTTCTTATTCCCTCGGTTTCATCCGTACCGATCTAGGTCCAATTGCATATCGTGTATATATGATTGGCAAAGGAGTTTATTTCAATGGGGCTTATATCCGGCCAGCAATATATCGAGCGAATTAATAACCTGCAGCCAGAGCTCTGGATCGACGGTGAGCGGGTTACAGGAAAGCTTTCTGAACATCCTGCTTTGAAGGGTATTATGAAGAGCAAAGCAAAACTGTACGACTTACAAATGCGCGAAGACAAAAAGGACTTGATGACGTTTCAAAATGAATCGGGCGAACGTTCTGGCATGGCTTTTTCCCCTCCAAAAACAAAGGAGGATCTTGAAAAGCGTCGACTTGCCTTTCAGGAGTGGGCAAAGACAAGTGGAGGATTGCTCGGACGATCACCGGATTATCTTAATACTATCCTGATGACTTTTACTCAATCAGCAGATCTCTTTTCATCCCAAGATCCCGACTTTAGTAGAAACCTGAGAAACTTATATGAATCAGCTGTTCAAAACGATTATTCCTTTACGCATACGTTCGTACATCCACAAGTGAATCGTGGACGGTTCTTTTTCGATTTATCTTCTAACCAAATTGCCGCCCATGTAAAAGAAAAGACAGATGACGGATTAATCATTCACGGGGCACGCCTTCTTGCTACACAAGGAGGATTGACCGATGAGTTAATTGTCTTTCCACAAGGGGGCATTGTAGACGCACCTATGGCCAACGCGTTTTCAATACCTGCCAATACAAAAGGTTTAAAGTTTATTGCACGGGAATCATTCGATTATGGCAAAACGCATTTCGATCATCCTTTAGGATCACGTTTTGACGAAATCGATTCGATCATCGTTTTTGACAATGTCCTCGTCCCTTGGGATCGGGTGTTCTTTTATGAAAATTTAAAATTAGCAAATGAGCTGTACTTGGAAACAAGCTTTTACCCGCATACCATCCACCAGGTAACGAGCCGTTGTATTGTGAAATCCGAATTTATCCTTGGTGTCATTCAATTGATGGTCAATACGATCAACATTGGCGGATACGATCATGTTCAGGAAAAAGTGGCGGATGTCATTGTTGGGTTAGAAGCGATGAAAGCTTTTGTCTTATCGTCTGAAATGCAGGCAAAGGTTGATCGGTGGGGATTAATGACACCAGCACCTGAACCGTTATTTGCAGCGATTCGTTATTATGCAAAAATCTATCCGATGTTTACCGATATCATCCAATTACTTGGTGCAAGTGGTCTAGTTTCAATTCCAGGGGAAAAGGATTTCAATTCACCTATCAAAGAGGATTTGGAGGAGTATTTGCAAGCCGCGAATGCGGGTGCAGTTGATCGTGTGAAGATTTTTCGACTGGCATGGGACTTGACGATGAGTGCATTTGGATCCAGGCAAACGCTTTATGAACAGTTTTTCTTTGGCGGTCCGCTAAACCTTGCTAAAATGATTTACCAAAACTATGATAGATCAGAATCAACGGAATGGATCAAACACTTCCTATCGATTGAAGATGATAAGGGGAACTCTGAGTAGGAGTTCTTCTTATTTCACGTTAAGAAAGTTTAAAAATACTTTCTATAGTATAAGTGCAACTATGGCGATCACCAGCACGACAAAGACGTTGGTGCTGGGATAATCAACGCCATCAGGACCGTGCATGATAAACTGCCATGTACCGCCCGGTTTATATCAAACTTCTGAAAAGTCGTCGTAAAACCTTGAGGTCCCCACCACTTCGACAGGTGCTCCTCTTTCGTCCAAGCATCAAACACAGGATCGCGTGGAGCATCAAATACGCGGGTGATCACAATCTCGCGTTCACGTATTTGCGTTGCGATTTTGTTTGTTGCGTTGTTTTGGTTCATGTCCATCCCTCCAAAATGAATTTGACTTTGACTTGTTGAAACCTATATCACTAAGTAGCTTCCCTTGCGTTCCTTTCCATATTTAAATAAGGGGTAAAAGGTTGGTATTTTACACTCTACTTTATGTAAGTACCTATACTAAAAGTGCATACTTACACATCTGTAGTATTTGCTTTATACTCATGACAAGAAAGAAGTAAATAATACTTAAGGAGGACAAATCTTTGAAAACTCTTGTTATCGTAACACACCCAAGCATAGAAACATCCGTCATAAATAAGCGATGGGTAGAAGAACTTAAAAAATATCCGGAAAAGTATACTGTACACGAATTGCATAAAGTTTACCCTGACGGCAACATTGATATTAAAAAAGAACAGCAATTAATTGAATCTCATAGTAATCTTGTTTTACAGTTCCCTGTTCATTGGTTTAATTGTCCGCCTCTCCTTAAAAAGTGGCTTGACGATGTTTTTGCCCATGGTTGGGCTTATGGTTCAAATGGAGGCGATAAATTAAAGAATCGTAAAGTTGCTTTAGCTGTATCTGCTGGGATTAAAAGAGAAGATTATAGTGAAGAGGGAAGGTACCATACACTTGAACATTTTTTATCTCCTTTTGAAACTACCTTCTTATACTGCAGTGCAGATTATCGCTCGTTCTTTGCGTTTTATGGTACAGAAAGTAAGCCGGGGGAAAATGATCCGTCTGTAAATGATTTGTCAGCAAGCAAATTGGAAAAAAGCGCTCAAGATTATTTGAATTTCGTTGACAATCTGTAATACGTAGCGGTGTTAAAGCTATAAAAAAAGAAGTATTTCCTTGTTTAGGGGATACTTCTTTTGATTTAAACAGATTGGCTATGTCTACTTTTGTACAGCCTCATGAGCAGGCAAACTGTTTTTCTCTCCCCACTCGCACATCATATTTAACAATGGAAGGAGAGAAAGACCACGTTCAGATAATGAATATTCAACTTTTGGAGGTATTTGGGGATATTCTTTACGTATGATAAGGTCATCTGCCTCCAGCTCTTTTAACATGATGCTTAGCGTTTTAAAGGAAATAGTACCGATACTTCGCTTCAGTTCATTATGCCGCATGACCTTATTTTCAGACAGCCAATGCAGAATGATCATTTTATATTTACCCCCTATTAAGGACAACGTATATCCAAATCCAGTGTTTTTTAATTCCACACCAGTCGGAACACAGGTTTCGCTCACAAGTTACACTCTCCTTCAGGTAAGTATATGATATAAATTTGCATACTTTACTATACTTCATTAATATTATACCTTAAAATATTCCTTTGTTACACCATTCTGACCGTTACTTCAACAAATGAAAAAGGAACTGCAAGCAAACTTCTCCTCCACTTTCGTATTGTCCAGCTCAAGGTCTACTTAACTTACCCGAGCCTCCAACATATCCCGTAGAATCCAGCCTTAATGGCCCAATACCGATGACATTTACGACCGTTCTTTTTGAGCAGCTGATAAGGCGATGCAAAATTTGCAAAAGTTCTTCTGTACCTACTGCTATCGCTTGAAATAGTAACGGAAAGTAGAATGATCTTAGAAAAAGAGTTGATGACTTTGAGAAAAAGATGAAACGATAACGCTCCATCTTCAGAATCAATCTAAATCATCCACTTTAAAACGTAGTCAGTCCTGTCAGGAGCTTTTCACCAAACCACCACAAGCCTGTTAAAACAGCGGCAAGTAACAGATAAGCCCCAAGAGCAATCATCTTTTCCTTAGGTGTCGCCCGATAATAACGTTCTTTCTCCTCTACTGACTTTTCCAGCTTCTCAATTTCATGATGCTGATGTACCAATGCTTCCTGCAGAAACGAACTCTTCTGCTTCCCTTCTTCTTCAATTCGAAGCTTTTTCAAGAGTTGGTAATACGATAAGAGGATTGCTTTATCAGCTTCCAATCGACCTCGTTTTAGACGTCGGCTCTTTGTAAACCACGGGATATTTATTTTTTCAATCTCACCTATATTCGCTTTGCATTTTTGAAATTCTGACTCTTCAAACCAAGACATCGTCATCGGATCCGTTTCATTCTTTTCTTGTAAAGCTCTAATTTTTCCATTTAATTCATGTCTTCGGTCCAAGCCATATTGATCAACCTTCAGCTGCGTCCGTTCCTTGTACTGGTGGTTCAGCGTTTGCAATCCAAACAACAGAATTAGCACAATCATTACATGAAAGTTAAAGAACAGATAGACCCCCATGATAAGCAAACCGAAAAACCAGATTTTCGTTGAGACTACTGATAGAATTCTTCCCCCATCAAGCGGTGATACTGGAACAAGGTTGAACAGGTTTAACATCGCGCCAAGTAAAATGACGAGAGCCCAGAACTCATGCTGTGTCACACTATATAAAATCAATGCTGGCACAATCGAAACTACCCCTGCTAGAGGTCCGCCATAAGCGATGTACGATTCATCCTTTGCTGTTTTCGGTCGCTCCTTCATCCCTATTACGGCACCCATAAACGGGATAAATATAGCTGGTGACGTTTTGATACCTTTTTGTTTTGCAGCCACTAAATGCCCCATTTCATGGACAAAAAGCAAATAAATAACGGCTACTGCAAATTTCCATCCATAAAACACTGCATAAGCTCCAAGCGAAATAAATAATGAGATTAACGTTGAAAATTTCGCCAATTTCAGGACTGCAATTACCCATTTGAATTTCGATACGAGGAAGATCGCGATTGCCGCGAGCCACCCTAGATTGAGTCGTTTTGCTGTATTTGTATTTGCCATCGTCTTCCCCCTAATTCAGTTGTCGTCCTACCCAAGTCGATGCAAGAGCTGATGTGGTTGTACTTGTACGCTTTCCATTGGTACACCCCCGTCAGATTCCAATGCATCAAGCGCACGGGAACACATATGTGGACGAGTTATATAGTCTGCGATGTTCTCTGGAGTAAGCTTCACAAAACGAGCTTCCTGAATCTCTTCTATCTGCTTCGTAATTTCGGTCGTTAATGCTTTTCCTTTAAAAACGACACTGACAAGACTACTCGTTACATTTTGATAGACACCCGTAACCCCGATAATTTCGGCTTCGATTCCAGTTTCTTCTAAAAACTCTCTCGTCGCCGCTTCCGTTAGAGTTTCTCCTTCTTCTACCTGACCACCGGGTAGCTCCCATGTATCGTTACGCCAGTTTGTTTTTACAAGCAATGTCTCATTCTGTTCGTTCTGAAAAAGACCGCTTACTGCCACAATATGCTTAGGAATTTGGTAATCACCCGTTGACTCCATAAATTCCTGATTGCTGTTAAGAATGATGTCTCTCAGCTTCCCTTTATGCTGCTGGGCTTGTTTGTGTAATTCATCGTTTCGGACTCTCTCTTCTATAGCTTCGTAAGCTTGCAAGCTTCTATACTCCCAAATTGCAGTAATCTCCGTTTTGTCATCATTGACCCATCGACCCACTAATCTAGAGCCATTCTTCCGCTGATTCGGTAACAGGTACGTATGGAAAAACTCATTAAAAACCTCGAGTCCCTCAGGGTTAATTGTATATGTTTTCTTCCGATAAATCATGTAATTCACTCCTACTCTCCTCATTGTGTTATTAAATGTTGACTCTGTACTTTCCGCTTTTCCTGTACGATCATTACTGCGCTTAAAACGAGGATGATTCCACCGAGCTGCCAGTTGCTTAATGGCTCTTGAAACATAAAGACACCGATAATCGTTGCGACGACGGGTTCGACTGTGGCGGTAATCGAAGCCCGGCTCGTTTCCACGAATTGTAGCCCAACTGTGTAGAGGAGATACGCAAGAACCGTTGAAAAGAAGCCAATTCCAACCGTATTCAAAAGTACTTCTCCTCTTAAAAGAACATCCAAATGTCTCCACAGCCCGCTAAACGGAACGATCGCCACCGCTGCAAAAACGAACGTGTAAACAGTAACGGTCAATGATGAATATTTTACAAGTGCATATTTTCCGAAAATGCTGTAGAGAGCATAGCCAACCCCAGAACCAAGGCCGACAATTACACCATATATGGATACTGAGCTTGTACCGCCTGGAACAAGCCCGATCACAAACACACAGCCAATCAATGTTAAAAATAAGGCGATCATTTTTCTTAATGTCAGCCATTCCTTAAACAGCACACGTGAAAGTAATGTAACAATGGCAGGTGCGGTGTATAAAAGAATCGCAGCGACAGCTATCGAGGTTTCCTGAATTGCTGTAAATAAACACCAGTTGAAAAAGACAATGCTTAAGATTCCCGTTCCAACAAAGTAAAGGCTATCGCGCCAATCGATGCGCAGCAATCGTGGATTTTTAACAAGCACAACGATCAACAGCAAGACAGTTGCTGTCATGACTCGGATCGCAACCACTTGTAATGGCGTAAACCCATGCTCGTACAAACCTTCTACAAAAATCGCAATCAGTCCCCATAACGCGGCTCCCAGTGCGATAAACACATATGCCCATTTCTTCATTAACAGCCTCTCCTTTTATATACGATAAGCTCCTAACTAGGTTCCATAAAAACAACGGAATTCCTTTTCTGACAGATCCACTGGACGAAATTGGTTAGTTAAGATACGATAACTATACCTCATTATTCTAGGTAGGTGGTTTATGATGTTCGACCGAGAACTTGTAAAAGGTAGTACCTCTTTAATATTGCTACAGCTTTTAAGCGAACAAGACATGTACGGATATCAAATTGTAAAAGAGATTAATGAAAGTGATTGAAACGGATAGGTTGATACTTCGTTGGTTATCAACTGATGATGCGTCGTTCATTCTCAAACTTTTAAATGATCCTTCTTGGTTACGTTTCATAGGAGATAAAGGTGTGAGGACTCTAGAAAATGCTAGAAACTATATTTTAACAGGCCCAATGGACATGTACGACCGATTGGGCTTTGGGCTTTACTTAACAGAAATAAAGGAGGGAAAGATACCGGTTGGAATTTGCGGATTAATAAAAAGAGATTCTTTAGAAGATGTCGATATTGGCTTTGCTTTTCTATCGAGATTCCAATCTAAAGGTTATGCTTATGAGGCAGCCTCTGCTACGATGGCGTATGGAATCGACCTGGGCCTTAATCGAATTGTGGCTATAACAACTAAGGACAATTATGATTCAATCAGGCTTCTTGAAAAAATCGGAATGAAATTTGGACGAAACGTACTACTACCTCCTGATACTGAAGAACTTAAATTGTTTACATCTGATTTCTGATAAGGGCTAGGGTCAGAAAATGCGGATGTATAACGTTAAGGATGATTGAAAATTGCTAAAGCCCAATTTCTCATATTACGAAAGAGAAATTGGGCTTTCAATACTTCACAATTGTTAAGTTTTTTTCCTTACTGGAGCAATTTCAATATTTGCCTGTTCAAGTCCTTCCCTAATAAAACGCGCAAAATTGAGGGCATTTGGTCCATCACCATGTATACAAATCGTATCCGCACGAATATCCACATCGGTTCCTTCGAGACAACAAACTTTTCTATCTGTAATCATTCGTACGACTTGGTTTAGAACGATTTCCTGTTCATGCAAAATAGCATTGGGTAAGGTTCTTGGGGTCAGTGTGCCATCAGGTTGGTACGTTCGATCGGCAAAAACTTCATTCGCCGTTTTTAATCCGATGCTCTCCCCTGCTTTTATGAGGGCACTGTTAGAAAGTCCGTAAAGGATAAGCGTAGGATCTACACGATAAACAGCTTCAGCTATTGCAGACGCAAGCTCGCTACTCTTTGCAGCCATATTGTACAAGGCGCCATGTGGTTTCACATGATGTAGCGATCCACCTTCTGCTTTTACAAATGCAGATAGTGCACCGATTTGATAAATGACGATCTCATAAGCTTCAACTGGTGTAACTGCTATTTCGCGGCGCCCAAACCCTTGTAGGTCCGGAAATCCTGGATGGGCACCGATTGCTACCCTTTTTTCAAGTGCGAGCTGAACTGTTTCCTTCATTGTACTAGGGTCACCGGCATGAAACCCGCAGGCAATATTGGCCGATGATACGTAATCTAGGATTTGTTCATCATTACCTAATCTATAGACACCAAAGCTTTCACCGAGGTCACAATTTAAGTCGACTTTCATTCTTAATTCATTCCTTTCAGTTGCAGCTTTATCCCTGCTTTGACATGACGCATCGCTTCCTCTTTAGTGGCAAATTGCTGCTGGGCTTCTCCGATATCAACGAGCTCGAAGTGAATTTGGTCCCCTGGTTTCAATTGAGCAAGCTTATGTCGATCAACACTTGCCGTATATCCAATTACGGGATACCCGCCTGTTGTCTGGCGATCAGCGGCTAATAGTATCGGATTCCCATCTGGCGGTACTTGAATCGTACCAAATGGAACAGCGGATGAAATCTCATTTTTCGCCTTTATTTGCTTTAACTCCACTCCGTCTAAACGGTATCCCATACGATCGGATTGGGAGGTTACTGTAAAAAACCGATTGAAAACTGCCTCTTGGCTCTCCTTTGTAAACGTATTGAACTGTTCGCTTTTGATCATCTGTATCGTACCGTTTGATACATTCGAATCGAAAAACTGCGTCGGAACGAACCAGCTGACATTGTCTTTCTCTTTTAAGAACGTTAATATTGACCTTTGTGTAAGTGTCATTTCACCGACCCCTATTTGATCACCTTTAGCTAGCCTACGACCTTCAAAACCTCCAATAGCTGCTCTTGTGTAGGTTGAGCGGCTGTCCATAATGACCGGCACATCAATTCCACCTGCAACCGCTAAATATGTCCGCGCCCCACTACCTGTTGCTGCATGTTTTACTGTAGAATCCTTTGGAAGAAAGATAGGCTTTCCTTTAGGCAGATGTTTCCCATTCAAACTGAGATTCGGTCCTTCCCCAAAAATAGCAATCACACGATCCTGTTCGAATTTCATTTCCGCTGCTTGGACGGTCATTTCGATCGTTGCAAAGTGTTCATCATTTCCGACAAGGAGATTCGCCATTCGATGAGCATCAAGATCCACTGCGCCACTTACCGGAACACTAAATTTTTGATATCCGATTCTGCCTATATCTTGTACGGTTGAAAATAATCCCGGTTGCAAAATCGTAATCATCGCTCATCCTCCTTAAGTGTCTTGAATTCTTGTTCGGAAATTTCCCGAAATCGAATTTGATCTCCTGCTTGTAAAAGTGTTGGCGGTTCCTGCTGAGTTCTAAATAGTTTCAGTGGAGTTCGCCCAATAATTTGCCAGCCCCCGGGTGATTCATTTGGATAAATGCCTGTCTGGTTGCCGGCAATTCCTACTGAACCTTCTGTGATTCGTGTTGCTGGTGTTGTTTTACGAGGGGTAGCAATTGTTTCATTTAATCCTCCGATATAAGGAAATCCCGGTGAAAACCCGAGCATATACACATGGTAGTCTCCCGCTATATGACGTTCGATTACCTCTTCTCTCGAAAGATTATTGTGGGTTGCGACATAGTCTAAGTCCGGGCCATAGTCTCCACCATAACAAACAGGAATTTCGACAGTTCGAGCGTCTGTAATACTTTCCTCATGCTTTTGACTCGCTAGTTGTTGTAGCGTCTTACGAATATAGGAAAAAGGAGCTTCGCCATGATCGATAAGTTTTGTCGGATCATAATAAATGGTAGTCGTAGTGTAAGCTGGAACGACTTCGATCAGCCACTGATAGTTCTGTTGTAATAGCAGACTAGAGAAAGCTTGGATTCGATCGTTTGTTATCTTCTCTATTTTAGAACCAAAATGGAGCGTAATAGCTGCATCACCTGTTGGAATTATTTTAAAGTCCATGTCGATTCATCCTTTCAAGCTTGTGTTAAGAAATTGAATTCTTTTTCCGACTATATCTAGTATAACGATATCACAAAATTATTACCGTTGGAGATAATTCAACCATTACACCTCTACATAGAAAAATCCGTTCGCAACCTCTTCTTTAAAATCCAAATAATTTGAAACCTTTTCCAATTACCAGCGTAAAGATAGAAAAGAATTTGACTCATGATTGTTTTAAAGGAGGCAAAGAAATGAGTTCAGTTATTCAGGTGGAGAATTTATCAAAATCATATGGGGATACGAAAGCGGTTCAGGGAATTTCTTTTACTGTTCAAAAAGGTGAAATTTTCGGTATTATCGGTCCAAATGGTGCAGGAAAAACAACAACGATCGAAATGCTTGAAGGTGTTCGCAAACCGGACAGCGGAAAAATAGATGTGCTCGGACTCGAACCTAGTCGACAACTTCGCAAGTTAAACGAACGGATCGGAGTGCAGTTTCAAGCAACCTCCATTCAGAAAAAAATGAAGGTTAAGGAAGCACTCGACCTATTTGAATCTTTTTACCCTCGCAATGCGCAAAAAAGTAATGTAATTGAACAACTCAGTCTTACAGAAAAACTAAATGAAAACTTTGAAAAGCTATCAGGTGGTTGGAAACAACGGGTAACCCTAGCACTTGCGACACTTCATCAACCCGAAATCGTTTTTCTCGATGAACCGAGTATGGGTCTCGATCCTCATGCGAGACGGGAGCTATGGTCGATGATTCATCTTTTAAAAGATCAAGGATGTACGATTGTTGTGACCACACATTATATGGAGGAAGCAGAGAAGCTCTGTGACCGGGTTGCTATGATTTACGGTGGGCAATTAAAAGCGTTAGATACTCCTGGGCAGCTATTAAATGCAATGGCGGTCAACAATTTGTCGTTCCAAAGTGAACAACTTGAATACGATACACTACTCTCTCTTCCAGGTGTTCTACGTGTAGAGCAAGATCACGATACATTCAAGGTGTTTAGCGAAACCCTGCAGAAGACCGCATATCACATTTTTAACTATTGTGAGGATAAAGAGATCGCACTTCGGGATTTTAAATTTGAAAAAGGCTCACTTGATGACTTGTTTGTTCATTATTTAGAAAAGGAGGAGACGGCATGACCACACTTGTGAAATTAGCAAACCTTGAGACGAAAATGTTTTTCAGGGATCGTTTAAGTGTGTTCTGGACATTCTTATTTCCGGTTTTGATGATCTGGCTTTTCGGATCCATGTTTAGTGGAAACGACATGGGTGGAAGAACATTTGCGGAGCTTTATGTCCCTTCTTGGATCGGAGTCAATATCGTCACGACATCGTTCTTTACCCTAGGCACTGTTCTTACAAATTATCGCGAAACAGGTGTTTTACGTCGCTATCAATCTACTCCTCTTAATGCATGGAAAATATTGATGGCACATACGGTTCAAGGTACAGTAATCTTTGCTATCTCAGCCGTGCTGTTAATGGTCTTCGGAATGCTTATGTACGACCTTACCTTGCCTGAATACATTGGAAGCACGCTACTTGCTCTGCTCATTAGTATTATTTGCTTTTTCCCGTTTGCCTTGTTTTTAACATCACTCGCAAAAAACACTCAGGCTGCAGCAGCTATCAGTTCATTATTTTTAAATGTGATGCTGTTCCTATCAGGCGCAACGTTTCCGCTAGAAATGATGCCTGACGTGCTCCAATATGTTTCGAAAATATTACCTCTCTATTATACAATTGAGTTATTACGTGGCACTTGGACACAAGGACCAATCTGGGATTATGGACTTGAAGTAGGCGTCCTGCTTGGAATTGCCGTTGTATCAACCTTCCTCGCATCGAGATACTTCCGATGGAGCAGTGACTAGGTATTCGAATTTATGAATATATGCAACTAGGTACTTTAGTAAGGGTGATGATTACATGCCAATCTGTCAAAATTGCAACTCGAAATGGACTTGGAAAGAAACGATCGCGAGGATGTTCTTGATCCGAAAAATAAAATGCCCATTTTGTAAGCAGAAACAATATCTTTCAGCAAAAGCAAGGAACAATCTCTCCTTACTTGGGATTTTACCTCTGCCTTTAGGGATTCCTCTAAACTCTTTTGGTGCACCATTACTACTTATCATTTTAATAGAAGTATTCCTTTTTTCGTTGGTGATCGCCTACATGCCTTTGAAAATGGAATTAAGCAATGAAAATGAGCCAATGTGGTGAAATGCAAATAAGGGATGACTCTACCAAGAGCCACCCCTTACTTTCTATTGAAATTTATCTCTTTCGCACAACAATTTCCTCATCCATTACTTCAACCACAATCTTCGTGATTTCCTCTTCTTCAAGTAGGAGATCAGCAATTCCGTCTTCCACTTTTTCTTGTAAAACTCTTCGGATTGGACGAGCACCGAAACGTGGGTCATATCCAAGTTTTGCGATTCGTTTCTTCGCCTCTTCAGATACTTCGATTTCTCGATCCTCTTCCATAACCATTTCACGAATATCCACTAGCATTAAGTCAACGATTTCAACAAGATGGTCTTCACTTAGCTCATTGAACGGAATAATTCCATCGAAACGGTTTAAGAATTCTGGCTTGAAGTAGCCGCTTAGGCTCTCAAGTATCGAAACGGCTTCATTTTCTTGATTTCCGAATCCGACTTTGATTCGTTTTTCACCTGTTCCCGCGTTACTTGTCATGATGATCACGGTGTCCTTGAAACTGACCGTTCGTCCTTGACTATCAGTTAGTCGGCCATCCTCCATAATTTGCAGAAACATGTGCTGAACATCTGGATGTGCTTTTTCAATCTCATCCAATAAAATAATACTGTATGGGTTACGACGAACACGTTCAGTCAGCTGCCCCGCTTCCTCATGACCGACATACCCAGGAGGTGAACCGATAAGTTTAGAAACAGAATGCTTTTCCATATATTCACTCATATCAAGACGGATTAGTGAATCCTTTGTACCAAATAGTTCTTTAGCAAGTGTTCTCGTAAGCTCTGTTTTGCCCACCCCAGTTGGACCAACAAATAGAAAGGCACCAATAGGTCGAACTTTAGATTTCAATCCGGCACGACTGCGGCGGATTGCCTTGGCGACTTTTTGTACCGCATGATCTTGTCCAATAACACTTGAGCCAAGACGTTCTCCGAAATTCCTCATCTTGTTTTGTTCATCATTTTGCAGCTTCTGTACTGGAATTCCTGTTTTCTCTTCAACAATCAGCTGGATGTCTTCGAGTTTGATTTCAGTACTTATTTCACTAGATTCAATCCGATCTTGTTGCTGCAGCCTTATTTCTTCGTCTCGAAGTCGAGCTGCTTGTTCGTAATCTTCTGCTTTTGTTGCTTTTTCTTTTTCTTTCGTAATCTGTTCAAGCCGCTCTTGAATTTCATCTTCATTCTTACCTGCATGCTCGAGATTCATTTTTGAACCCGCTTCATCCATTAAGTCAATTGCTTTATCTGGTAAGAAACGATCCTGGAGATAACGCTGCGATAATGTTACACAAGCGGCTAAGGCCTCATCAGAAAACTGAACATCGTGATACTGCTCATACTTTGGTTTCAGCCCTTTTAAAATTTCGATCGCTTCTTCTGTTGTTGGTTCCTTAACGATAACCGGCTGGAAACGTCGTTCAAGAGCAGCGTCCTTTTCAATCTTACGGTATTCTTTCAATGTTGTTGCACCAACAACTTGTAATTCACCACGAGCTAGAGCCGGTTTTAAAATATTCCCTGCATCCATTGAACCTTCCGCAGATCCAGAACCAACCAGTAGGTGGATTTCATCAACGAATAGAATCACGTTTTTACGTTGCTGAAGCTCTGCAATCAGCTGTTTCATTCGTTCTTCAAACTGGCCACGGATACCGGTGTTTGCAACGAGTGAAGAAACATCAAGCAAATATACTTCTTTGTTCAGTAATTTGTTTGGTACTTCATTTTCTACAATTTTCAGTGCTAATCCTTCTGCAATCGCTGTTTTACCAACACCGGGTTCTCCAATTAATACAGGGTTGTTCTTGTTTCGGCGATTGAGAATTTCAGTTACACGTTTAACCTCTTTGTTTCGGCCAATAACCGGATCAATGAGTCCTGCTTTTGCGGCATCCGTCAGATTTTGACCGAGCTCGTCTAGAAGCCCACCGCGACCGCCGCCTTTTCCGGAAGCTGCTTGCCCTGGTTCGCTCTTTCCTTCAGAAGTAAATCCATTCATGAAGGAATCCATTTGGTCAAACATTGAATGATCGAAAGAACCGAATCCGCTCGGTTGCTTCATTTCATTTTGTATTTCTTTATAACACTTCGAGCAAAGATGTAGTTGCTGTGTTTGTCCGTTTATACGAAGGGTCATTTTCACATTCACATCGTTTAATTGACAGTTTTGACAACGCATAATCATGACCTCCTAAAAAGTTTTTATACTTAACATATGAAAAAGGTCTATCTGACTTTGACTATCTTTGACCTTTAATTGTATTATACTTTGACCTTTTTTGACTTTCAAGGTTTTTGCTTATAAAAATTTCCCTATTTCTGGTTGGGTCTATGAGAATAACAGAGCATCCATTCCGATGCAAAGGTTCTGTTTCTAAGATGGGAGACTGTATCCTCGCATGTAAATAGAAGGATAGGATAGGATGAGAAGACACATTGAAAATGTAGGAGGACTTGTTTATGAAGATTTTAGCGCTATATGGCAGTGCAAGAGCAGGTGGGAATACGGAGCAATTAACAAAAAAAGCTTTGGAAGGTTTGGATGTAACCCATGTTCATTTAAAGGATTACAACATTTATCCAATTGATGATTTACGACATGTAGAAGGTGGATTTCAACCTGTAGAGGATGACAATGATCAACTCGTTCAGTTAATGCTCGATCATGATCTCCTCGTTTTTGCAACACCAGTATATTGGTACGGAATGTCTGGTTCAATGAAAGACCTCATTGATCGATGGTCTCAAAGCTTGAGAGATTCTCGTTTTGATTTTAAAGGAGAGCTATCTCAGAAAAAGGCATTTGTGATTTGCTGTGGTGGAGACAATCCGAAACTAAAGGCTCTCCCGCTTATCCAACAGTTCCACTACATTTTCGATTTTGTTGCAATGGAATTCGTCGGTTATATTATAGGGAAAGGAAATCAACCCGGTGAGGTTCTTCAAGATACTGTGGCACTCGTCCAGGCTGAGCAATTAAATGAACGGTTAAAATCAATAACCAAATAAGCTGGACTATATAATAGAAAAACGAGACAGGGTTCAATTTACCGTCTCGTTTTTCTATATTTATTATGAAAGTGATTAAAGTGCGTGTTCAAAAAGGAGGACAAAAAAAGCCGAGAAGTTCGAGGCGTGAAAATCTCGAGGACCAGAACGTATGCTATTAATACGTGAGGACCGGAGAGATCGAACAACGAAGAAATTCGACAGCTATTTTTACCGGACTTTTTGAACAACCCCTTAAAGATTTTGTTTATCGCGCTTTGGTGCATCCTTGGAATCTAATTTTGTCGGGCCTTTTGCAATTTCTTCTGCTATCTCAAGATCAGGTAAGCTTTTCGTCGGTGTTTGATTGTGATTCTGTACCTTGTTTTTAATTTGCTTCCGCTTTGTCATCGAATCCCTCCACTATTTAATCGTTATCTGATAGTCTGTGCATTTTATAAGGAGTTATTCGATGATTACACGTCACTATTTTAATGGTAACTTGATGTTGTTGAGAAAGTCTTTCATATACATCCGAACAGGTTTGGTCATTTTCGAGGTAACAATTTCCGTCCATGTATGCGATCGTTTTCCCTCTGTACGCTTTTGATAATAGTTGGAGATGTCCTCATTATATCGGGAGAGTTGTTGTTTAAACTGCTCATCATCCTGCATATATTCATCAACGTGATACAAATTCTCCATTGGCAGGCGCTGCTTTTGGCCAGGCTGTTGGTCTGGAACCCCAACACACAAACCGAACAGTGGTATGACTCGATCTGGAGTTTTTAGAACGTTAGCAACTTCCGGTAGATTATTTCTCAAACCACCTATGAAACAAATACCGAGCCCCATTGATTCAGCTGAGATAACTGCATTTTGCGCCGCAAGTGCTGCATCGATTAACCCAACCATGAATTTTTCAGTTGATTCCAGCGTCTCCACAATATCTTCAAGTGGAACATTCTCTAACTCTGCCGCTAATTTATGCCGATTCAAGTCTGCGCAGAATACAAAGAAATGACCGTTGTTTGCTACATAATCCTGATTTCCGGCAAGCTCAGCCAGCTTTTGCTTTTTCACCGGATCCTTTACCCCAATGATCGAGTACACTTGAAGATAACTCGAAGTCGCTGCGGACTGTGCACATCGGACAATCATAGTGATCTGTTCATCGGTAAGAGGGATATCTTTAAACGAGCGGATTGAGCGATGGTTGAGGATCGTTTCTATCGTATTGTTCATTATAATCACCCTTCAAGTAAAAGTAATTTCCTTATCTTATCGTATCCATTCTCATTTAAATGAACAACTCTTTTGCCAGGACAAAATTGGATTTAATTGGTGCAAAGCGGTATTTTTTCCGCTTTGTTCAGATTATTTATTAAACTTTTTCCGATTTTTCAGCAAGCCTGATAGATTAAAAAGCTGATCATCATTAGGCTTTTCAAAACCCTAGATGATCAGCTGCATCTTTTTAGTTCGATTTATTCAACTGTAAAATCATCGTCACCGTAATGATCACAAATGCCACTAATGCTAGAAAAGGGATGGTGATAAATCCGAGCCAGTTGATGTACTCTCCTGAACACGGGACCCCTTCTGTACACGCAACCGCTTCATCGAACCAATCCGTTTTTTGATGTAAATAATGAAAGCTCGATAAGAGTATTCCGAGAACACTTAGCGGTAGAACATAGTATGGAAGCTTCAAATCATCTGTATAAAGTCCAATTCCAATAATAACGACGAGTGGGTACATCAAGATCCGTTGATACCAGCATAGTTCACACGGGACAAATCCTGCCATTTCGCTAAAATAAAGACTCCCGAGAACCGCAACAATCGATGTGATCCATGCGAAAGAACTAAGCTTATTCATTGTTCTCCAATGCTTCTTCAATAGCTGGTTTAATGGAATTTTCATAATCAAATGGATTTTCAATCATTTTTCCATTAATGATGATAGTTGGCGTACTTTGAACCTGATTGCTCATTTTAATATCCGTCTCTATCTCATCTTCAAATTTATTTGCTTCAAGGTCTTTCTTCAGCTGTTCAGTGTCAATTCCTTTAATGTTTTTTTCAATCAATCCGATTAAAAACTCTTCTGTAGCCCAGGCTTCCTGCTCACTTCCCTGATTTTTAAACACCACATCGTAGTATTTCCAAAATGCTTTTTCATCCTGGGCGTAAACAGCTTCGCCAACTGATGCGGCTATTTTCGAATCAGGTGCCAGGAAAGGCTTATTTACCATAAACAACTCTGCTTTTCCTGTATCAATAAAGTCAGCCTTAATCTGCGGATAAACTTCGGCTTCGAACTGAGCACAAGCAGGACATTTGAAGTCCGCAAATTCTACTATTTTAACTGGGGCGTCCTCCTCTCCTATCGAAGGCTGTCCTTCATAATTAACTTCCACGTCATTATTAGCAGACTGTTCATTAGTACCTTCTTCCTGATTACTGATTACAAATAATAGAACAGCAGCTAATACAAAAATACCACCAATGATTAAGATAAATCCTTTGTTACTATTTTTCGGGGGCTTGTATACGGTTTGATTTTTCTTTTTCTTGGCCATGCAACGTCCTCCTAAAGTATGTACTACCCCTATTTTTATCAAAAGAAAGGTCGATGTCAATGGAGAAGAATTGAACAATAATGCCACCGGTACACTAACGAGGGGCTATTTGCGATAATATGTGCAGCTTTAATAAGCACTATCCCTAATGAGCTTACATTTTTGGACCATCAACAGTTTTGGGCGGCGCCTCTTGCCACCGTTTGATTGAATCTAGGTGTTTAGCGGCATCACGATAGCCTTGCTCGTATAATTCCGTAAGTTTCACAGGATTTCGTTCGGCACGTCCGACTTTTATCCGTTCAGTCGGCCGGATGACATATACGTCCCCGCTTTTCTCTTTTTCCTGGATATAAGATAAGGTATCATTATAGTTTTGGAATCGATCATCAAGTCGTTCGATAAGTCCTTTGTATTTCGGGTAAAATCTTCTTGCTAACCAGTTCAGCTTGGATCGTTTTTTTAAATAGCCATCATTTCTGGTTAAAATGACAATATTCTTCGTATTACCATCTTGTTCGGAACGTTTAATCGGAATGGGATCTGAGATTCCACCATCCATCAAATGTCTGCCTTCAAGCTCGATGACCGGTGCCATAAAAGGTAAAGAACTAGAGGCACGAAGGATTGGCAAGATGTGATCGCGATAAGCAGACTTTTCATAGTAAACCGGCTCACCCGTCATACAGTCGGTCGTTCCAATTACAAATTTTTCTGCTGTTTGATGAAAAGCATCGTAATCAAATGGAACGAGTTGATTCGGTATTACATCGAAAATCAAATCCATACCAAACAGTTGTTTCTTTCGTATGAGGTTTTTCAGTGAAATATAATCCGGGTGCTGTACATAACCGATACACACCTGCTTGTTTCTCCCTTTTTGCCTAGAAAGATACGATGCAGCATGGCAAGCCCCCGCTGACACACCAATCACATAAGGGAGGTAGAAATCTTGCTCCATAAAAAATTCTAAAACCCCTGCTGTATAAACACCCCTCATACCTCCACCTTCTAATACAAGACCTGTCGAAGTCATGTTAAGCCCCCCTTTTCTAAAAACAATACGTATCATTATTTTACAGAAGGAATAGACCGAAGAAAAGAGATGAGCCTTTCCCAATCAAACGCAGGAGGACTAAAGTGGTCCAAGGGATTAGGTGCTGGAGCTAGACATCACATCTATGCAACAAATTTTTTTACTTTCTTAACGTGCTGAAAACCCCGCAACTCGAATCCGTCGCGGAGCCGTATGACTCTATAGATAAATAACTTAAAGAATGATTTAGGTTGGAGGTGGCTGGTTCCCTTCCCCTCCGACACCATAATGTTTCTGGTCATTATGCTGCTTCTCTTGTTGGCTGAATGGGCGTTCCTGAAATTCTTTGGAGTTGAATTGAACATTTGCTCTTTTTCTATTCCGATATTCATACACAATAGCTACAGTTATCACGACTAACAGCGGGATTAAAAACCATAACCAAATCATGATCTTCCGCCTCCTTTTAGTGGATGTTCAAAAAGTATTCAAATGATAAACGGCGAATTTCTACGTTACTCGGTTTTTCCGGACTTGCACATGGACGTGCTGACTTCGACGTTTTCACAGGACGTGAAGTAGTTAGTGAAGTTCCATATGTACCTGCGTCTACAAGCTAAGCTTTGGAGTAAGCTTCCTCGGTACAACTCGTAGCTTCTATGCAAGTACCGCTCGTCGCTCCGGTCCTCAAAACTGTCGTGCCTTGGGCTCACACGATGTGAGTCAGTTCGACGTTGTTACAGGACGTAACGTATTTAGTCGAACTTCCTATAAGAAATTCTGATTCGTCTACTTTTTGAAAACATACTTTTAAGGATGTATACCCGCTTTAGTTCAAAATAATCCTCCAACTATATATAAATATTCGTGGATAATTGGCATAATGTATTCAGTTTCAATGATGACCCCTTCCTAGAAAACGTTTACAATCAGTTACTACAAATAGTATTGTAGAGATAGAAAAATAAAGGTGGTCAAACGATGGAAACGAACAAAGTGATTCTAATTTCACTGGTCGGGGTGACTTTAATTATCCTTGGTTTACGCTTTATATTGAAAAAATCGATTACTATTATAAAAGATTATGATCAAAGCACAATTGAAGATAAAGAAGGTCTGGCAAAGGCGATTGGCCTATATGTAACGATAATCGGATTCTTAGTGATTGTCGTGGTATTGATAAGTGAATGGACCGGACTAGTTATTTGGGTCATATTCGCAGTCCTCGTATCAGCTTCATCGATATTAATGTTAGGTGTAATTAAAAAATATGTATAATCTCTTTAAATAAGAAAAGCGCAAGCGCCCTGTCTAGCCACGAAGGTCACTGGAAGACCGACGAGGAGGCTGTCGCCGCCGCAGGAGGTCTGAAGTGATCCAAGTGGCTGGGTGCTGGAGCTAGACATTACATCTATGCATCAAAAAGTTATACTTTCTTTACTTGTCAGAAAGGACTGTCCAAGGCATCGGTAACATGATGCTTTAATACAGTCCTTTTTCCTTAAATGCGATTATTTAGTCTTCGTCTTTTTGTAAAATAAGCTGGCTTGCTTCGTATGCGGACGTGAAGGAAAGCTCGGACAACTGACCTTTCCCTTCGCACCAGTCACCAGCAAAGAACGCGTTTCGATAATCAGGGAAATACACAGGCATTGGTTCCTGGTTCATTTTCCACTTAATCTCTTGTGCAGATGCACGTTTCGATTTCCGCGGCACAACGAGCTCATCCCGCCATCCACTAAAATGTTTATCGTACATCGCTTCAATCTTTTCCTCGATTTCAGTAAGCCGTTCTTTGTCATCCAGTTCTTCTTTTTTAATGTAGGCGATTGCCTGTAGCAGCTGCCCGCCTTCTGGTACACAGCCCTCGTCATAAAAGCTGATATCAGTAATGAACATTTTGTTTGGCTTATCGTAAACATATGAGTACGGCACATCAATTCGATTTTTCAAGCCAAGATCGTAAACGAAAACATAGCTTGGCTCATAATGTGCATAATGTTTAACAGAATACTCTAGGTCTGTATCTACTAACATCTTAGCAAGTTCAGATGGCGGTGCACAAAAAACAAATTCCTTCGCCCGAAAATTTCCTTTTTTCGACTGAACCTCAACGATTCGATCTCCTTCAGTTGAAACGGATTCTACTCGTGCCTTCGTAAGAATTTCACTGCCATTCCGCTCAATCACGTTTACAAACTTATTAATTAACGTCTGCCAACCTCCACCCACATAGGCGACAGGCTTATTCGTCGTAAATAAGCGACGATAATAATCGAAATAAACATCAGATGGAATTTTTTCCGGTTCGCTTGTAAAAAAGTTAGAGGATGCGAGTGTTAGCATCATTTCTTTGACATCTTCCGTTAAATTATGTTGATCCATCCATTTCTTGATCGACAAATGCGGATGACCCTTTTCCATACTTGTTAGCGTTTTGAAAATCTCAAAGGTAAACTTAAGTTTGTCTGCACCCTTTACAAGTTTGGTCCGGAACAAACCTTTGACGTTTGCCGGAACCGCAGTCAGCTCATCCCCAATATCATATTTCGCTTTATTTGGTTTAAAATCACGCCAATCGACGTCGATTCCAAGTTCTTTTTCAAAGGTTTTCAAAATGGAAGTATCTCTTCCATAGATTGCATGTGCACCAAAATTGAATGAAAACCCTTTTAGGCTAAACGTCACCGCTCTTCCCCCCAAAAGGCCCTTTTCCAAGAGTGCGACTTTTTTCCCCTTTTCTGACAAATAAGCTGCAGTAGAAAGACCTGCAAGCCCCCCTCCAACAACTACAACATCCACATGTTGAACTTCCGCTGTATCCACAAATGTGCCTCCTTCTTGTCCAACCATATAAACGATTTCATTTTTTCACAATCCCTATTATTACATACTTCTACCGGAACTATAAAGAAAACTTAGCAAAGCCAAGCCTTTGGTGCCGGCTGAGCTTTAGTTGCGCTTATACTATAGAAAGTATTTTTATACTTTCTTTACTCACTAAATAGTCATGCTTTCCCAACGTACGAAAAAACCTTCCCCGAAATCGGGAAAGGTTTTTTCTTAGGGTTTAGGGGTTAGGGGGATAAAAGGTTGTTAATAAGAGGATACCCTGTCCTACCTTTTTTAAACCACAAATCCTAAAAAAAGTTCTAGTTCTTTCGTAATGTTTTTGTAATAATCGTAATGAACGTGAAACCTTTTGCTTAGTAGTTCGTCTTTATAGTAACGAAACATTTTTCGAAGGAGCGATTATTAATGATGAATACATTTATGGACTTGTTGAGACCGTTACTTGCTGGAACGATTGCTATTATCGCATTTATCTTTGCTGCACTTTCACTTTGGAACATTGTAGGTTGATTTGTTTAAATTGGAAAGACCTCACATAGTAGTATTAATAGCTGCTACTAGTGAGGTCTTATTTGCACGTTAAGAATAGAGGCACTCTTTAAACTTTATTGGGTCACAATGACTTTTCCGACCATTTTTTCTTGATGGAATCTACAGATGAGCTCAAAGGTACCGGTCTTGTTCGGTTTTACGACAATCTCTTTTTTCTCACCTGGTTCCAACACAACATCAATATTTAATGCTCGAACTGTGAACGTGTGTTGAACATCACCTTCATTTTCAAGAATTAGTGTAGTTGGTTGATTGACTTTCAATTTAATTTCGTCAGGTTCAAAATAGAAATCATCAAGTTCAACCTCAAGCTTATTTTGCCTTACCTCCACTGGTGTCTCAGCTTTAGCTCTCATCTCCGTGAACTCAAGTTTCTGAAATACTGTTAAAATCGCGATAGCAACCCCGAAAACAAGCAGGGTATTGAGAAAATATCGTTTCATCGCACATCACCTTTTTTCGATATGATGCACAAAATGATATCTCATTATTCAAGAATTATTTTGAAATCGTGAATCCGATTTTACCAAACTGTTCAGCTGCTTCTAAACGCTTAAAGGCAATGTCAGCTTCCTCTAAACTAAAGGTTTTATCAATAATAGGCTTGATGTTGTATTTCTTGATAAATTGAAGCATTTCTCGGAATTCATCACGACTCCCCATCGTAGTTCCTAATAGATTGTATTGTCCGTAAAAGAAATTTCGGATATTAAGCGATATTTCATCTCCTGCGGATGCCCCGAATGTGACAACGGTTCCACCCGGCTTGATTCGATCCAGTGATTTGGCGAATGTAGCTGCCCCAACACTTTCAATGACAAGGTCCGCTTTTTCATCGTTCAATGCTTCCTTCCAGTCTCCCTCACTATCAATAGCACGGTCTGCCCCTAGTTCTAGCGCCTGTTGCCGTTTCGATTCACTTCTCGAGGTTACCGTCACTTTAGCACCAACCGCTTTTGCAAATTGTAAAATGAATGTGATTACACCGCTGCCAACCCCAGGTAACAAAACATGCTGACCTTCCTGAACGTTCCCTCTAGTGAAAAGAGCGCGGTAAGCCGTTAACGCTGCAAGTGGGAGCACCCCAGCTTCAGTCCAATTCAAATGTGTTGGTTTCGGTTCTACGTTTTCCGCTGAAATAACCACTTCTTCAGCGAAAGTCCCGTTTGATGGAAAGCCAAGAATTCCGAACTCTTCTGGAGGTGCTGGTGATTTCGTGTACCAATTAAGACTTGGGTTGATCACGACCTCGTCCCCGACCTTTACATTATTTACATTCGCTCCAGCTTCAACGATCACACCCGCTCCATCTGATCCAACCACAAATGGAGGCTCACCCTCATCGTGACGGGTTAATACAAAAAGGTCCCTATGGTTTAACCCTGCTGATTTTAATTGAATTTTCACCTCACCCGATTTTGGGACAGTACTCTCAAAACCTTGAAGTGCCATTCCTTCTATTCCTTGTGGCGAAGTATGTACGATTGCTTTCATTGAAATCCCCTCCTTTTTTTCCATTATGACATAGACTCGTCTTCTGACTCACTCAAGTTGCTTGAAAATCTATCTTTTTCCTTATTAGCATTAAAGAAAAAACAGCCACTTCGGAATGAAGTAGCTGTTTAACTATACTATTTTATGAAATGTTTAGAGGATATCACCTAGCAAATCATCGTCTGAAGACTCGTTGTCCCCTTCATCATCAGAGTCGAGAATGTTATCAAGGTTTAAATCTAAGCCTAATCCCGTTTCAAGATTAGCACTTGAAGAATCGGATTCGTCATCGCTATCAACCGATCCTCCTATTACTGTTCCAAGCTCCAAACCAGAATTGTTGTTTCCTTCATCTCCTAAATCAAGAACGTTATCAAGATCTAAATCAAGACCCAATCCTGTTCCTAAGTCAATACTTGAAGAATTCTCTTCGCTCTGGAGACTTGCGTTTACAGCAGTGTCCGTTTCTAAACCTGTGTCATTACTTGATGCGGAAACCATTCCCGCTGAACCGATGCCTAGTCCTAAAGTTAAAGCTAGTCCCGTAGTTGCAATCTTCTTAAACATAATAAAGATTCCTCCTTTTAATAGTTTCAATAAGCTTACGAATAGAGATAGGTTAATAGATCACTATTTTTTTTCGATTGAGAGAAACGCCTTAATTAAGTAGCATTTTCAGTAAAATCATTCCTTAATTTTCAATAGAGATGGTAAAATATGAGCAAGGGGTGATCGTATTGATTCAATTTCAAGAAATGAATGAACAAGAGTTTATGAATTTTAGAGCCCGATCTCTAAAAGAGTACACACAAGAAATCAGTGAAAACTATGACATTACGCTCGAAAGGGCTTCCGAACAAGCTTCCAAACAATTCAATGAGCTATTAAGCGATGGTCAGCATACTGAAGACCACTTTATTTTCAAACTCGTTGATGACCAGTTGCAGAAGAGTGTTGGAGTCATCTGGTACTTTTTTGATAAAGATGAGAAAAAAGCATTCATTTATGAAATTTGGATGGACCCAACACATCGTGGAAAAGGATATGGTTCCGAAGCTATTGAGATGTATCACAAACGTGCAAAAGACCTTGGCGCACGGAAGGTTGGACTTCATGTATTCGGAAAAAATGCTGGTGCGATAAAGCTATACAACCGATTAGGTTATGAAGCAACCGGAATTGTGATGGAAAAGCAATTATAAGAATATTGCGGAACCTGCGGGAATGCGAGTCTTTCGTGCTATAGTATGAGTGGACTAGATTTTGTAAGAGTTAAAGGAGTTCACTATGTTAAAAGAAACAAATCGGTTACCAAATATAACACCTAACAATGATCCATGGGAAGCTTATCTCGATGTTGAGGAACACGGTCGCATGGTTTTAAGCAATATCGAATTTACAACAACAACACTCTGCAACATGCGCTGCGAACATTGCGCCGTTGGTTATACGTTACAGCCAAAGGATCCAAATGCACTCCCACTTGACCTTATGCTTCGACGGTTGGAGGAAGTCCCGCAGTTACGTGCACTTAGCATTACTGGCGGAGAACCAATGCTATCAATGAAATCGGTAAAAGAATACGTTGTTCCTTTGCTGCGATATGCACATGAACGTGGTGTACGAACACAGATCAATTCAAACTTAACCCTTGATTTAAAGCGTTACGAGCTTATCACTCCTTATTTGGATGTTTTACATATATCTCATAATTACGGCTCCATTGAGGATTTTAATGAAATTGGTTTTGCGATGATGGAGAAAAAACCTGCCGTCCAACAACGAGAGAACTATTTCAAAAGAATGGTAGAGAACGCACAGGCTCTTACTTCAGCGGGTGTAATTGTTTCGGCGGAAACGATGCTGAATAAGCGAACACTGCCTCATCTAGGGGGCATTCATAAACAAATCGTTGAAATGGGATGCCAGAGACACGAAGTTCATCCTATGTACCCAAGTGCCTTCGCAAGTGGTTTGGAGGTCGTGACTTTACCGGAAATCCGTGAAGGAATCCATCGACTTTTAAATGAACGTGATCCAAATGTATGGATGCTGTTCGGCACACTTCCCTTTTATCCATGCAGTAACCAGCCTGAAGATCTTGATTTGTTACGAAGACTCTATCAAGAGAAAAATGTGACGGTTCGGAATGACCCGGATGGTCGATCGAGGATCAATGTGAATATATTCGACGGGAATGTGATCGTAACCGATTTCGGTGATGCACCTCCGCTCGGAAATCTGCAAACCGACTCATTACAGGAAGTGTACGACCGTTGGATGAACAGCGATCTTGCTGGATCTGTCAGTTGTCATTGTCCGGCTGTAAAATGTCTTGGTCCGAACCTTCTAGTCAAAAATGCGTACTATCCTGATGAAGATTTCACGAAAAAAAGTACAAATATCGGGTAAAAGCGTGTTCATGGTCTCATCAAATTAAGAAAGCACGGCATCTATCAATTTCTCTATATCAGCGAAACTTTATTTATACCTTACGAGAGTTGAATTTTACAGCCCCGTCCCCCTTATTACTCTTAATTTTTTACCAGTATAATAAAGAACCAAGTACAATGCACTTGGTTCTTACATCTTTTTATTGTAGCAAGAAGATATAAGATGAGGGGAGAATTTCAGTAGTACCATACCTTTGGACCTTAATTCTATTGCCTCGTTATCCTGGTGTCCAGAGTTTTTGGCTGGATTATTCTCTGTGCGGCTGAATTCCCGAATTTCCGGATGAATTATTCTCTGTACGGCTGTAATATCTGCGTTTTATTTATAGAATATATTACTTATATACGTTAGTAGAAAAGTTACTACTAATTTTAACGCTAAATTACGCTTAGACCGGTCTAAAAGATGAACAATCACAAACCTATTGATCATTTATCGACAACTTTTATAATTTCCTGAACGATGTAAAAAGCCTACTTGAGGCATTCAAGGTTAGACTTGCTCCAAAATGACTTCTCCCACTCCAACGTTCAGTTCGATATCGATTTTTACATCTGCAGTATCATACGCTTGGTTTTGATGGGCGTCACCTACAGTCATAAAATAATCTGCTTTTACCTTGCCGACTCCTTTTTCAATCTTAATTCTTGTTCCAATCTCTTTTGGTAATAAAATTTTGGTTTTTCCAACTCCGGAATTCAATTCAGCTTTAAAGCTTTTTTCCCAATTCCCAGATAAATCAATGATCGTTTCTCCTACACCCGCATCAATTGTTAGTTCGTTCAAATTTAATTCTGTTAAATTGAGTTCAGATTTCCCTGTTCCAAGCTCAACGCATAAAGAAAGAGGAAGTTGCCTATTTAAAGCGAAATTCCAATCCTGTTTAGCTGAGAAAGACTGTCCCCACTTACTTACTGAATTTTGCGCGATAACAAGTCTCCCTTTGTCATCATCCTTCTCATACTCAAAGGAAGGTTCAAGCCCCTCACCTCTGTAGGTGAATTTACCTTCCATAATTTGTTCAGTACCACCTGATAATTTTAACTTTCCAATTCCCATCTCTATCGTTACATCCAGTTCTTTTTCGTTACTCTTTTCAATTACATGTTTTTTCGATGTTTTCTCTTGCATCAACATTTACATCCATCTCCTTCTATTAAATAAAATTATAAGTGCTTTTGCGGGTCGTCATCTCTTCTATAGCTTTGTCTCTTGGTGTAATTGGTATTATTGTGTTCCCCTGACTGATCCATTTTGGAATAAAACGCATCATCATTCTCCTCATAGTGATTTGTCGTTATCCTTAGTCTAAGGGAACAATGAATTTCCCATAACGGACATCGGATTGGTTTTAGTTCCGACTGAAGACTGATTTATAACTAGGTTTGAAGTAGAAGGCAAAATGATATACTAGAGATGAAAAGTGGAAGCGACTGCTTAGGTGCGTAAAGCGCTGGAAGCTTTTCAGTAGAACACATGGTTTTCGTGTTTAATGAAAAGGTGAAGCGACCTCGAGCACCTAGGCGCTGGAACTAGACATAAAAAGTGGAAGCGACTGCCTAGGGCGTAAAGCGCTGGAAGCTTTTTGAAGAACACATGGTTTTCGTGTTCAATGAAAAGGTGAAGCGACTGCCTAGGGCGTAAAGCGCTGGAGGCTTTTCAGTAGAACACATGGTTTTCGTGTTTAATGAAAAGGTGAAGCGACCTCGAGCACCTAGGAGCTGGAACTAGACATGAAAAGTGAAAGCGACTGCTTTAAAGCTGTAACTGGATTACCAGGATAGGAGTAATAAAAGATGGAATTTCATTTTTTGGGTACTGGTGCAGGCATTCCTTCAAAAGAACGAAATGTAACTGCGATTGCATTGAAGTTTTTAACGAACCTTAACGGTGAGGTTTGGCTTTTTGATTGTGGGGAAGCGACTCAGCATCAGGTTTTACATACGAATTTAAAATTAACACAAATAACGAGGATCTTTATCACCCACATGCACGGTGATCATATATATGGGCTTCCGGGAGTATTGGGTACACGCTCCTTTCAAGGAGGAGAAACCCCGTTAACCATTTATGGTCCAAAGGGGATACGTGAGTTTATCAAAGTTACGCTTGAAACAAGTCAAACGTACTTGAAATACCCTCTCACCATCATCGAAATTGGAGATGATTATTTGGAAAAAGTGGATGGTTACACAATTAAAGTAGCCCTACTCGACCATGTCATCCCTTCCTATGGTTATCGCATCAAAGAGCCTAATCAACCTGGGAAATTAAATGTGGATCAACTAAAAAAGTTAGGTGTTCCACCAGGACCGATTTATAAAAAACTAAAAAATGGTGAGACAACTAAACTTGAGGATGGTCGGATTTTGAATGGAAAAGAATTTACGGGTCCCGACCAATTAGGGAGAGTCATTACAGTATGCGGAGATACTCGTCCAACAAAATCCACCTTTGATTTAGCGGAAAAAGCGGATCTTCTTATCCATGAAGCCACATTTCAGGAAGGCTTAGAGGAAAAAGCAGTGGAATTTCATCATTCTACCACCGTGCAAGCAGCCACGATAGCAAGGCAAGCCAATGTTCAACGGCTCATTCTTACACACATTAGTGCACGTTATAAAAATAACGAACAAGAACTGCTGGAAAGTGCCCGAAACGTTTTTCAAAATACAGAACTTGCTTCCGATTTCAGTATTTATTCGTTAGTAAGGAAAAAGGAGACAAGCGTTTAACGCTGCCTCCTTTATTACCCGTATTACTCACTTATAGTGCGTGTTCAAAAAGGAGGATAAAAAGAGCCGAGAAGTTCGAGGCGCGAATAGTCTCGAGGACCGGAACGACGAGCGGTACTTGCATAAACACTACGAGTTGTACCGAGGAAGCTTACATCCAAGAATACGCTTGTAGACGCAGGTACATATGGAACTTCGACTAACTACTTCACGTCCTGTGAAAACGTCGAAGTCAGCACATCCGTGTGCAAGTCCGAAGAGACCGAGCACAAGAATATTCTACGGAAGCAGTGCCTCGCACGCCGGAAAAGTGTACTCCTTTTCCAAGGAACGAAGAAATTCGACAGCTATTTTCACCGGACTTTTTGAACAACCTCTTATACTTTTCTCCAATCTTCAACATTCCAAATACCTGATACCCATTCTTCATAAAAATCCGGTTCATGGGAAACGAGCAGGACAGTCCCTTTATATTCTACAAGTGCACTTTTCAAAGCTGCCTTTGCGTTTATATCAAGGTGGTTGGTTGGTTCATCAAGTACTAGCAAATTACTTTCTTCTAACATTAAAACGCAGAGACGTACCTTCGTTTGTTCTCCTCCGCTTAATGTCGCAATCGGTTGGTAGATATGCTCACTTTTCAACCCAGATCTAGCTAGACGTTTTCGTACCTCTTTTTCTTCCATCAGCGGATACCTGGACCATACATATTGTAATGCAGACTCATTACCAGAGAACTCCATTTCCTGTTCAAGGTATGCTGGCCTAACAAAGCTGCCGATTTTTACATTACCTGAGACTGGCTTTAAACGCCCAAGCAACGTTTTAAGAGTTGTCGTCTTACCGATTCCATTGTAGCCTGTGATTGCTATTTTCTCATTCTTTTTTAAAATGAGACTAAGATGATCGATCAATGGTTTTTCATATCCTATTGCAAGATTTTGCGTTGTCAATACTTCCTGATTTGGTTCACGGCAAACTTGGAAGCCAAACCAAGATTTCGGTTGAACGACTGGTTTATCAATTCGCTCAATTTTCCCGAGCTGCTTTTCCCTGCTTTTTGCCTGCTTTGCAGTAGATGCACGTGCTTTATTTCGTTGGATATAATCTTCCAGCTTATTGATTTCCCTTTGTTGCCTGTTAAAGGCTTGATGGATTTGCTGCTTTCTTAATTCATACGCCTCTACGAATGCCTTATAATTACCGACATACCGGGTGATCGTCCTGTGCTCCAGATGATAAATGATATTGACTACCTCATTCATAAATGCTGTATCATGCGAAATCAGAACAAATGCATTTGGATATGTCGCTAAATAATTACGAAGCCATTGAATATGAAGGTCATCTAAATAGTTCGTCGGTTCGTCTAATAATAGAATATCTGGCTTTTGCAAGAGCAATTTAGCGAGCATTAACTTTGTTCGCTGTCCTCCAGACAAGGCCGCAGTCACCCTATCCATGCCAAGCTCCGCAATTCCTAGCCCTGCAGCAATTTCTTCAATAGTTGCGTCAAGCTCATAAAAGCGGTTCACTTCCAACGTCTCTTGGATCTCTCCATATTGGATCAAGTCCGCCTCTAACTGCTCGTTTGACTCCAAAGAGAGTCTTTCAGTTAGACGCATCATTTCTTTCTCTAGATCAAAGAGATATTGAAAAGCACCTCTCAAGTATGATTTAATCGTTTGATCTCTTTTAAAATCTGGGTGCTGTTCTAAATAACCCATCTCAATTCCAGGATGAATTTCTATCTCCCCTTCATCCGAATCGATTTTATCTGTTAAAAGCTTTAATAAAGTGGACTTGCCGGTTCCATTAGCACCAACCAATCCGACATGCTCCCCTTTTAGGAGTCTAAATTCGATATCATTAAATAATGTACGGTCACCAAAACCGTGCGTTAGTCCTTTTACATGAAGCATACTCATTTGAACTTTCCTCATTTCTAATCTATTTGGGACCAAACGCAAGACATATACAGAACACTATTCTATATTGGAAAAAATGGCCATATAAAGAAAACTTGGCTATCGCCAAGCCTTAGCGCTGGCGATCGCCTTAGTTGCGCTTATACTATAGAAAGTATTTTTATAGTTTCTTAACGTAAAAAAAAGGATGTCACGACGCAACATCCTCTCTTCCAACCTAAAATAGATGGCTCAACCTTTTCGCTGTTCATATTCTGTTTAAAAACAGAACCGAAAAGGGGTTTTGAGATGCTGATCTGTTGTCTTGCGATGGCTTTTGTATTACATAAAAAGGGCAGACTCCACCCATTATCAAGCCACTACAATTAAAAGAACAACAGACCGATTCATCATCGCCTAGGAAACACCCCTTCATTGGATATTGATTCCATCTTAACCGAATTGGTTCTCGTTGTAAAGGGCCGAGCTTAGAATCTAATTCCTTAGTTAGGGGCTGGAACTGTCTACACTAAAAGGAACTGACTCAAAAAAGTTCTGTCGCGAACTTTTGAGTCAGCCCCTCTTCTAACGATTATATAAATCTACTGGTAATGGATATTGATCATTTAACCGGTTTAACGGTAAAGGATAATAAAATATTTTCACATTATCTGGAATCAAATGTTGTTCTTGAGCATTTATCAAATAAGAATACATTCTCTTCCCAGCTCCTGAATTAGCTGAGTGAACTGTAATTGTTTCAGCAAATAATTGATGCTTCACCATGTGCTGTACAAGCAGGAAACCGTTCCTTACCTTATTCTCCAGATCATGATCGAGTGAAAGGTGTTGAACGTCGAACTCGTTTAAAAGTTGTATGCATTGTTCGATGTCTGTAGCAAGTATAAAATGTTCTGGGCACGGGCGTACATCGTCTAAAAATACGTTAATTTTCGACAATATTTAACTCCTTCCCGGTGAATTGTGACAAGCATAACACGAATTCTGACAAAATCCCATGTACATTGTTTTACAATCTCATTAACGTTATACAACATTCACTCCAGTGGATAGTAAACCTCTGAAATATTCCATTTCCTTGAGTCTTCACTGCTACATTATCCGTTGTCCCATTGATTTAGATTAGTATTGTGGAGTTCAGGAATTGTCGAGATATTGATTGGAAGTAGGATGTTTGAACAGACAATGTTGAGATAACCAAAGCATTTTGAATAATAGACTTTTCTTTTTCATCTAAATGTTCGATTGACTTTACCTTCTCCTCAGCCTTTTGGAAAATAAGTACCTCAGCTTGGTCACCATGATGAATCCGAAAATCTACATCTACAACATTATCCCTGTTTACATCAAGTTCTTCGAAAATCGAAGAATAGGTAATATAGTAGTGGAGAGGATCGATTAGATCATCGTGTCGATCTTCAATATTGTTAAAAATAAGCGTGAGCAGGTTACGTATAGAAACAAAATCGAGTGTACTCTTAAGGTCTTCTACAATAAATAGAATAGCCGCTTGCTCTAGCGAATACTTTTTGCCTTTTTGCGGAGATCCAATCAAACCACGTACGTCCCGTTTCACCCAATTCTGTACAGCACTTGCTGAGAAACTACTGTACTCAATCTGGTTTCCAAGAGCTACGATTTCATTTATAGAAAGACCAACATTTCGCTTTGAAATTCGCATTACCTTTTCGAAAATAGCCGGAAGAGATGAATCCATTCTCGCTGTTGCTGTTTCATTCTCAGTATTTGAGCGATTGGGCAAAGCTATAACGGCGTCTTTAATGATATCAATTGGAGACACACCTTCAGTACTTTGAAGAGAAAGTAACAAATTTGCCATTTCTTTTCGTGTCAATGTTAACGGATGCATATTTTCACCTCAAAACATACGTTCATTTGAACTTATCATACTTAAAAATGTTTGGATTCGTCAATCTCTTTTAATTAAAGTCATCTATATTTTTGTAAAAATAACTCGTGAGTCTTGAAAATTTTTGATATGTAATTTATAATTAGTTCATATATTAAGTTCACATGAACCTGAAATGAGGTATGGGAAATGGCAAAACGTATTTTTCTTTTTATCCTTACGAACGTATTAGTACTGACAACAATTATGATTGTACTATCAGTGCTAGGATTAAATTCTTATATTACACCTTCTGGAAATATCGATTTTATGCTCCTATTAGGTTTTAGTGCTGTAGTCGGTTTCTCCGGATCATTCATTTCACTCGCAATCTCTCGTTGGATGGCTAAGAAACTTATGGGAGTAAAGGTTATAGACCCGAACGGTTCGATGAACGATTACGAACGGAACCTTGTTGAACGTGTACACCGTCTAGTCCGTGCAGCTGGCTTATCACATATGCCTGAAGTTGGAATATACAACTCTCCAGAAGTTAACGCTTTTGCGACAGGTCCATCAAAGCGTCGCTCACTCGTAGCTGTCTCAACAGGCTTACTAGAACGGATGGATGACGATGCAGTAGAAGGCGTATTAGCTCACGAGGTTGCCCATATCGCAAATGGCGACATGGTAACAATGACACTTTTACAAGGTGTTGTTAATACATTTGTTGTCTTCCTATCAAGAATTGCAGCATGGGCAGTCGCTCAGCTTGTTGATGAAGATAAAGCCATGATCGTCCACTTTATCGCAATTTTCGTTTTCCAAATAGCCTTTTCAATTCTTGGAAGTATCGTAGTCTTCGCTTACTCTCGTTATCGTGAGTTCCATGCGGACCGTGGTGGCGCAGATCTTGCCGGTAAAGACAAGATGATTCATGCTCTTGAATCGTTAAAAGCGAATGTGAAGCGTGTTGATACTCGACAAGATACAATTGCTTCTATGAAAATCAGCGGTGGTACAAAGAAAAAATTATTATTCTCTACACACCCTGATCTTGATGAGCGTATTCGTCGCCTACATGCAAAATAATAAGAAAACTTGGCCTAGCCAAGTTTTCTTTGCACGTTAAGAAAGTATAAGTTTAACTACGGCGATCACCTGCGCTAAGGCTTGGCGCTATCCAAGTTTTCTTTATATCGTTGATACAATTTTGTAACTTACATTCTACTCATTTCGTCTATACTAATAAGAGCCACTTCTTACGTACAAACTTCTGGTATAACACCGAATGGAGGAGCATCTATGTATCGATTGATAATAATATGCATGATCCTATTACTAACTGCATGTGGGACTGGAACAGACACGGATCAAACATCCAATCCCCCAAAAGCAGAACCTACTAATGGACAAGCCAATGAAAAGTCAGAACCTGGAGGTCATGGTATCATAGCAGGTAAAATGGAAGTTAACGTTGTCTCGTTTGAACCCAATAAAGCCGTCTTTGAAATTAAAAATCAGACAGAGCGTGTTGTTGAACTGGAGTTTACTAGTGGCCAACAATATGACCTTTGGATTACCGATGAAGCAGGAAATGAGGTCTTCCACTGGGCAGAAGGAAAAATGTTTACCCAAGCATTAAAAACCGTGAAGGTCGCACAAGCTGAGACACTAACATATGAAGTTAACTATCCAGAACTAGAACCAGGGACGTATGAATTCAAATTCAAGGTAACCTCCAAGTCCCCTATTGAACACACATTTAAAGAAACAGTGAAATAAATAAGAAAAGCGCAAGTATCCAGCAAATTTTTATACTTTCTTAACGTATAAGAAAAGGAATGACAAGAGGGGTTATGAATCTTCTTGTCATTCCTTTTTTCATGATAATGTGCTTACTATGAATACGATTCTGTATGTCACAAAAAAGAAGTATGCTTTTGTTTATTCTTCTAATTGGACACCTAATCCTTCAGCCATGCGATTTACAAAATTAAAATAGGATGTGATTTGGCATATATCTAGAACTTCGGTATCACTGCACTCAACTTTCCTTAAAGATTCTACATCCTCATCCGTTACACGATGAGGATTTTTTGTTAATTTTACCGCATAATCCAAAATGGCTCTCTGTTTATCATATTTCTATATATGTAATACGAATTACAGAATTACCAGCTTCTACAGTATAAACTAATAAGAAATACGAAATCACGATTACTTTGGAAAATGGTGATAAAATGTTAGACACACATGGGAGAAAATACGTGCAGCCTATCATTGAAAGAGCGGCTGATGGGCTGCTCAAACTAGGATTAACCGCAAATCAAGTGACAATTATTGGTTTTGGTGTAGGTGGATTGTCAGGTTTATTCATTTATTTTGATCACCCTGTTATAGCAGTTTTTCTACTCTGGTTATCCGGATTTTTGGATGCTGTGGATGGTTCAATGGCTCGGAAAACAAAGCCTTCTGCCTGGGGGACTCTGCTGGATGTTGGATTTGATCGACTTGTTGAAATTGGTGTCATTTTAGGCCTTGCCTTTCGTTTTCCTAATTCCATGTGGGCCCTTTTATTATTAAGTGTATCCATTATTTATGCGATGACGGTTTTTCTAACGGTTGGGGCATTATCTGAAAAAAAGGGTATTAAGTCCTTCTACTATCAAGCGGGGTTAGCTGAACGTACAGAGGGTTTTATTTTATTCACACTCATGATTGTCATATCTGATTATTTAACATTATTAACCCTTTTATTTTTATTTGTTGAAGTATTTACGACTGGCCAAAGATTGTTGGAAGCAAGAAAACTTTTAAGACAGGCGGATAATATATGAAAAAAAACTACATTGTTGTAATGGCCAGTGTTATATTATTTGTCCCTCTATTGGTTTTTGCATCTGATCGAGGCCTTCTAACATTACTGACAAAAGGGTCCGTAGACCAGGTTGTCCAATTGATCAACTCATGGGGAATGATTGCCCCTCTTTTAAGTATTCTATTGATGATATTCCAGGCAATTGCAGCTCCAATTCCCGCTTTCCTTATTACCGCAGCTAATGGGGTTGTTTTTGGGGTGTATGGGGGTATCATCGTATCCTGGGTCGGAGCGATGTTAGGTGCATTGGTTTCCTTTTTTATAGCAAAATGGTTTGGTGAAAAATTTGTTATCAAAGTAAAAAAAGAAAAGAAATGGATGGAAAAGGTAAAAAGGCTCTCTGGAACATATGGATTTACAACAGTTCTTACAGCACGCCTTATTCCTGTTATCTCTTTTGATGTCATTAGCTTTGCCGCCGGTCTAAGTGGAATGAGACTGCGTTCTTTCTTAACGGCAACTGGTATTGGAATGATTCCTGGCACGGTTGTTTATACCATTTTAGGACATGACCTCATACACCTAAAAGAGTATCAGAACCGTTTTCTAATCCTTTCACTTTTGATGGCATTCATTGTAATCATAGCAACTATTTTCAAAAAGAAAAACAGCTCTAAACATAGAGATGAAATTTACAAAGAGTGATAGAATTCATGAATAAACATAAATCATTTGACCCCGTACTAAGAATAGTACAGGGTCAAATGATTAGTTGTATACCTTTTTTAGGCTTTTACCCAATTAGGTATAAGTTCTATTCCGGCTGCTTCAAATGTTGTAAATACCGGGCACCGTTTGTCCGTTTTTTGTTGTAATTCGTTAATACGTTCTTGTGATTACTTATTGGAAAAAAGCAAACTCATTAAATTCTGTAATTCAGATTGCAAGTCTATTTTATGTTTCTATTCAATGTAATTTAAGTACTCACAGTTTATAATTGCTCTTTCTTATTCATGATTATCACCCTTTTTTTCGATCATTAATATATCGGAACCTTTTACAATAACAGGTCCGTTAATGAACACCGGAGTTACTACCTCCCCTATTAATTCCTTAACCTCCAATGCAGCACGACTATCAGTAAAAAGGTTTTTTTCTATAAACGGAATATTATTTTCAATGAGATGCTGTTTTGCTTTGTTGCAATTTACGCAACCATCAATTGTATACAAAACCGGTTTCACTTATATCGCCTCCTATATCATACTTTACTTTTTATTTTGTATATAATCAGTAAGTTAAATTACAGTAATGGTCATTAATTAAAGTTATAATTGAATCAATTTCATAATTGCTATTTTTAAAGAAGCAAAGACCTGCAGAATTTGAATGTAGCTCCAAAAATTTCGGAGGATTAGCAGCTTGTTGATTTAACAAGCTATTGATACGATCACAAGCTAATTTTGAAGCATTATAAACAAGAGCGACGATGTTAAAATGAACTTTCGCGCGTTTTCCCGTTCGATAGCGGACGTTGTTTAGTTGAAAGAATTCCTTAAGATAAGCGTTCACTCGTTCCACAGCAGTACGGCATTTGAATAAGGTCTTCCAAGCTTTTGAGCCTCGGGCCGGTGCTGTAAACCTTCGAAGATCCGTAGTGATTTTCACTTTATAGACCTTTTGACAGACATCTTCGTGAGCTAAAGGACAATCCTTACATTCTTTGGGTCTTGTGTATTTCAATGTGTCGTATTTCGTGTCAAAACTATCGTAACGATACGAATGTTCCCGAAAACAAGTTGGGGCAAAGTGCTTATCGAAACCCATCGGTTCAGGCTCATTCCGTTTATTATAAGCGATGATAGATTGATGACCCATCCGGTGAATCTGTTGATAGATCGGTTCATAATCATACCCGGCATCCATGGTATGATTTCGCAACGAAGGAAGAGAAAGACGTTCTTCAATGCCCTTTAATAAAGGAATAGCTGCCTTGCCGTCATTCAGGTTACCTGATGAAAAAAGAGACTGTAAAATGTATTGACTGGATGTCCCCACAGCTAAGTGTGCCTTATAGCCGTACCAGAAGACGTTTTTCCCTTCGCTATTTTTCTTCACACCCCATTGAGGATCTTGGGGAACCTCGGTGCGAAGGGTGACGGAAGGGACATCCAACTGGTCTTCAATTTTCTTTTCAAAAAGAGGAAGATTCGCTTCTCGCTCTGCTTGTTCAATGAGCCATTGTTCTCGCTCCTCTTTGGATTTGCGCCCTCGTTTTTTTGGTGCTGCTTCAGCCTTATCCTCTTTAGGAGGTGCCTGATCACGCGCTTCAAAGTGGGTGGCATCAATAGCGACTGTGTCATCCGTGATGAATCCTTCCGCAATCGCTTGGCATACAACGGATTCCTGAACTTTTTCTAGAATGTTGGATGCGCTCAGTTTCGTCAAAAGTCGGGAATAGGCGGCTTTAGAAGGTGTTTTATCTGAAACAAGGAATCCGCAAATTTAACTTGAATATGAAATCATCATTGAGGCGTTTAACTAAATCTTTTGTTGTTGGAATACGTTCGATGATTCGAACCATAAGCGACACAATCATCGCTGAATAATTGAGTTCCACAGGCGCACCAAACCTTGATTTTTTGTTAATTTTATGAAAGATGGCGTCCAAGTCAATCGCTGATATAACAGCTTCATAACGTTGGGTAGGTTCTAAATCAAAAAGATCTTGCATGTCAAATAGGCTTTCTTGTCGTATAATAGACATAGGGAGTCTTCCTCCAGTCTTTTTGGTTTGTGTCGTAACTACCATTATACAAGACTTGGGGAGGTACTCCATTTTTTATGTCTTAAATCCCTTGAGCAAGAAGGGTTCAGATTTATGAAATTCATTCAATTAAATAAAAAATGTTGAAAGGAATCAGATAAGTGGATAAATTATTATTACTTTCGCAAATTAGTCTGTTTGACGAACTGCCTATGGAAGATCTTAAAGTTATTGATGCTATAAGTGAAATGAAACCTGTTAAAAAAGGGACGATCATATTATCTCCCAATAAACCAATTGAGGCGTTATTTCTATTGAAGGAAGGTCAAGTTCGCTTATATCGTATGAACCATCAGGGAAAGCAGTTTACAGTTGATGTTTTAACAGGAGGGAATATTTTTGGAGAAACAACCACGCTATCTTTAACCGATGACCAGATCTATGCTCAAGCTATGACAGATACTTATTTATGTATGATTGGAAAAAGTGACTTCGAAGGCTTTATTGAAAAAAAACCTAAAATTGCACTTAAGTTCATTAACATTCTTTCTAATCGTCTAAAAGAAGTGTATAGCTTAAGTGAGAAAATAGCGCTTAGTGATGTGAAGTATCGCCTACTATACTTATTACTAAAATTAAGTGAAAAATCAGGGAAGAGAAAAAAGCAATGGCAAAGCGTCAATATGAAGCTTACACACGCAGATATTGCGAATATGATTGGCTCGACACGTGAAACGACAAGTGCTGTTCTTGGTCAACTCAAAAAAGATGGATTATTAAAAAAGGGGTTAAAGTTCTCTATTAACGCAGAAAAAGCAGAAGAACTATTAGAAGGAATATAAGAAAAACCTGAGTGGAGAAAAGCTGAACTGTACCCTTAAAAAAAGACAGTTTAATAAAAGTCCTAAGCAGCTAAGAGGTGACCTCGGAATTGTTCCGGGGTCATCTTTTCTAATCCCCATTGATACCTGGAGGAATTGTAGTAATCCATGTAATCGTCTACTTTCTTACGTAATTCCTCTACAGT
>NZ_JANHJQ010000069.1:751-1404 GCF_024609785.1 Pseudalkalibacillus decolorationis | reverse complement strand
CTTATACTATAGAAAGTATTTTTATACTCCCTCTATAAAGTAAGGATTTTCTCCGTTATTCTTGTTATTTCTAAGCTTTTCACTCGATACATCTAATGAAATGCATCAAATGTATGGATAAGTCAGCCATATATGTTTCATTATGGAAGGGAGAGGTGACCTTATAGAGACCTTCCCCTTCCATTTTTTAGAAAAAGGTTGTAGTGAATCCTATGGGCGCACTTTGGATCCCACAGTATTCATGGCGGCAAACCCTCCCACATCTCCCAGCGTCATTTGCGCATACATTCCTTCGTTCAACCTATCCATGAAGTGGGGTCGGCGATGCTTTCTTGCAGGGTCTATGCCCGTTTGTATAAATCTTGCCGACTGCTCCGTGCTCCGTTTTTATGTTGTTAAATGCAATGAGATTCTAACTCAGAAAATACAATCTTACGGACTTAATGAAACGGTTTTTAGGCAGCTTCCTGGTTTTGAAAATGAGGAATATCGTTTAACATTTTCTCAGGGCAAAAAGCGACTTGCTTCTTACCTACCACAAACAAAATCTTGATTAACTTACAACACAGGGCGATCAGCGACTGTTTCTTTTTTAAAGGGTTCTTGTCTCGTTTCGTAAAATAGTCATGTAAGGCTTTGAATGCAGGGTTTTG
>NZ_JANHJQ010000069.1:0-729 GCF_024609785.1 Pseudalkalibacillus decolorationis | reverse complement strand
CCAACCAGAGGCAATATGACTTTAAATAACAGCGCACGTAGTTTAGGGCGTCCCCGTTTTGTGATAACCGTCTTTCCTTTCCATTTTCCTGAAGTCGCCAGCTTTAGATTTAACCCTGCTAATTTGATAATTTGGTCCGGATGTTCGTAGTTGGAAAGGTCCCCGACTTCTGCGAAAAAGCCTGCAACCGTCGTTCCAGCGACCCCATGAATCTCCATCATTTCTTTCGCACCTGGAATGTGGTTGAGGAGCTCCTTCATTTTCTTCCACACGTTAACGATTTCTTTTCTAATGAGCGTGTATTGGGCTAATAAGGTGTTGAGTTTAAGCCTGGCCAGGTCTCTTCCCTCTGTAATACCGATGGATTGCCGTGCTGCATCTTGAAGTTGACGGACTTTTTTAATGCCTACCCCTCTCTTTACTTCTTTACGAATTTGGAGAAGGATTTCTTCTTCAGAACAGGTTAGGATTTCATCAGGGAATAGTCCCATACGCAACACTTGTAACGATGTTTTTCCTTCCCAATCACTAAACACTTTTGGGTACTCTGGAAAGTACTTGTCAATCCATTGGTGCATACGCCCTTGTACAGCTTGGAGATCTTTCATTAGATGATGATAAAGATTCATTCCTTCTCGAAGGTCTGCATAGATTCCTTCCGGCAAATTAGGCTCTGAATAGCGCCCTTCTTCTACTAGCCTTGCGATCACCCTGGCATCCTTTACATCG
>NZ_JANHJQ010000068.1 GCF_024609785.1 Pseudalkalibacillus decolorationis | reverse complement strand
GAATCAATTTCATAATTCCATAATTTAAATAGACACAGACTTACAGAAATCAATTTTTTCATAATTTTTTTCAGTTTATGCTGCTGCTTGTTGTTGATTTAAACTGGCATTGATACGGTCTACAGCTAGTTTTGAAGCATTATAAACTAAAGTCACCAGGTCAAAATGGACTTTCGCACGTTTTCCAGTACGGTAACGAACATTGTTCAGTTGAAAATATTCCTTGAGATAAGCATTTACACGTTCCACAGCGGTACGACGTTTAAATAGTGTTTTCCAGGCTTTTGATCCTCGAGCTGGTGCTGTATATTTTCTAAGATCCGTCGTGATTTTTACTTTGTATACCTTTTGACAGAGACCTTCGTTCGCTAATGGGCAGTCTTTGCATTCACTTGGCCGAGTATATTTGAGTGTTTCATATTTCTTATCAAAACTATCATAACGATAAGAATGTTCTCGAACACAAGTAGGAGCGAAATGTTTATCAAAGCCAATGTGTTCAGGTTCATTCCGTTTATTATACGCAATAACAGCTTGATGTCCCATCCGGTGAATCTGCGTATAAATGGGTTCAAAATCATACCCTGCATCCATGACTTCATAACGTAGAGTTGTAAGTGGAACCCGTTCATGAATCCCTTTTAGTAAAGGAATCGCTGCCTTGCCGTCATTCAGATTGCCCGAAGACAAGAGAGATTGAAAGATGTATTGACTTTTTGTTCCGACGGCTAAGTGAGCCTTATAGCCGTACCAAAATACATTTTTCCCTTGACTATTTTTCTTCACACCCCATTGTGGATCTTGAGGGATCTCGGCGCGAAGTTCGGCTATAGGAACGTCTAACTGATCTCCAATTTTCTTTTCATAAAGAGGAAGATTGGCTTCTCGCTCTGCCTTTTCAACCAGCCATTGGTCCCGTTCTTCCTTTGATTTACGCCCACGTTTCTTAGGTTCCGTTTTCGGTTTTTCCTCTTTTGGCGGTGCTTGATCCTTTGCTTCAAAGTGTGTGGCATCAATGGAAACCGTATCATCGGATATAAATCCTTCTGTCATAGCTTGATGAACAATCGTTTCTTGAACGTCTTCCAAAACATTCGATTCACTTATGATGGTAATCATCCTGGAATAGGCAGCTTCTGAAGGTACAGAATCGGATACCAAAAAACCGCAGTCAAGGCGGAACATCAGATCATTCTTTAAGCGTTTCACTAAATCTTTAATAAAAGGAATCCGTTCCGTAATTCTGGCAACCAAGGAGTAAATCATCGCCGCATAATTCAGCTCAACCGGTCTACCAAAACGTGATTTCTTCGTGACCAAAGCGAAGATGGGTTCAATGTCAATCGCTGAGAAGATAGCTTCAAATCGTTGGGTAGGTTCCAATTGATATAATTCATGCAGGTCAAACAGGCTTTCTTGTCGTATAATAGTCATAGGGAGTCTTCCTCCAGTCTTAGAGTTTGTTTGGTCACTTACTCATTTCGACTTGTTAGGGAGGTACTCCTTTTTATGTGTCTTAAACCCCTTGAAGCTCTAAGGAGTTAATTTATGAAATTGATTC
>NZ_JANHJQ010000067.1 GCF_024609785.1 Pseudalkalibacillus decolorationis | reverse complement strand
ACTGTAGAGGAATTACGTAAGAAAGTAGACGATTACATGGATTACTACAATTCCTCCAGGTATCAATGGGGATTAGAAAAGATGACCCCGGAACAATTCCGAGGTCACCTCTTAGCTGCTTAGGACTTTTATTAAACTGTCTTTTTTTAAGGGTACAGTTCAAACCTCCGGCCATAGTTCTTTTATTAATCCGACTGTTTCTTCTTCATGCTTAGAGTTGATATAAGCATGTAGATAAGCTACAGCGATTGCTTCAACGCCTTCCTTCTTGAAATAGTCCACAACTTCCTTGACTTGATCTTTGTTTAGATGTGAAATCACTTTTCCTTTATGGTCTAAGCGTTCATCAACTTCCTTCCGTAAATACCGATCAACAAAAGGAGTTGGTTTTTGATAGCGGACGTTAAACAAGTCTGGACGGTTACCTCTAGCAATTTCCAATACATCACGGAATCCTTTTGTCGTGATTAGACCCGTTTTTACGCCTTTACGTTCTGTTAAGGCATTAATAATGACGGTAGTACCATGTATAAATGTTTTGATCGCTTTTTGGTCAATACCGCTTTTCTCAATGACATCGATTACACCTTTTTCAAAATTAGGCGGAGTAGTGTGACTCTTAGCCACCCCTACTTTACCACTTTCATCGACATATACCAGGTCCGTAAATGTTCCTCCGATATCCGTTGCTACTCTCATAATAACCACCCTTCTTTTTCTATGAATTAAAAAATGTTAGGAGTCAATACAGAAAGAATTGTAGATTCCTCATTCAAGGGATTTTCCCAAAAGTGAGGTACATTTGAAGGAAAATGAATGGATTCACCTTCTCTCATGAAGTACTCTTTACCATCTACATTAAAAAGGACTGCTCCACTTAAAACGTAATAGAATTCCTCCCCTGGATGACTTGAAGTTTGGGTCTGCACTTGTTTGGGCGAAAGTGTAACCATCAATGGTTCCAATGAACGCCCAACGAACTCCCCATTCAATCGAGTGTAAGTAGCTGGTGAGCCTTCAATTTTAAATGGCTTTCTGTCATCCACTTTTACGATGTAATTGTAATTCGTTTCTGAATCAAAAAAATGAGTGATTGAAACATCAAATGCATCCGCGATTTTCTTTAAGGAAGTGATCGCAAGTGAGGATGACCCACGTTCTACTTGAGACAAAAAGCTTACCGAAAGATCAGTTTTCGCACTAAGGTCTTTCAAAGTATAGCCATTCTTCTGACGTAGGCTCTTGATTTTCTTATAAATTTCATCCATAGAAAACGTCCTTTCAATCCAACGAAAAAAATTCTTATTATGCAGTAATCAATTACAGTATTACTTAACTTTTAACATCATAGCATAATAATTTTTGAATTAAAAGAATATTTTATTAATTGAATCAATTTCATAAATTAACTCCTTAGAGCTTCAAGGGGTTTAAGACACATAAAAAGGAGTACCTCCCTAACAAGTCGAAATGAGTAAGTGACCAAACAAACTCTAAGACTGGAGGAAGACTCCCTATGACTATTATACGACAAGAAAGCCTGTTTGACCTGCATGAATTATATCAATTGGAACCTA
>NZ_JANHJQ010000066.1 GCF_024609785.1 Pseudalkalibacillus decolorationis | reverse complement strand
TAGTTGCACTGATATGAACGAAACTGTCAAGCCCCGCCAACTTTTGGGCAACCTTAACTAAGAGTGCACTTTTTGGTGTTCTCTTAACGTCTATTTGTACTCCATATGGCTCTTTACGTGAGCAGGATAAGCGCACGGCACGAAGGCAAAGATCTCTACATCGGTCAATACTCTGATATCCGTGGGTTCTCACATTTTATCTTTCCGTTTGAAGGAGCTCTTCCACTAACTTATGTCGTGCGTTCGTCTATTTAGACATAGCACAAGTGCAACTCGTGGGTTCTCCTTCCCGGTTTTAAGCTTTTGCCTTCGAGCCCTATTCTTAGCCTTATTTTCTACAATATCCTTGTTCATTACCTACATGATGACTCAATACGTCTAATCACTTTGTCAACGTATGATTACTAGTTTGATGGTTTGACATCTTGTTCTTGTTCGTGAGCGACCGCCCAAATAAATCCTGCCAATTCTCTGGCGACAGCTGTGATCGCTTTCCCACTTTCCTTGCCTCGCGAGATAAGACGATAATATTTAGTATGAAGGCGATTTTGAGCTTTCCAAGAAATCGCTTGTACACTTGGCGGCTTTCCCTCGAGTCTCTTTTTCAACTTTCCTTTGACCGCAGGCTTATATCGATAACTCCAAGCAGCTTCTACGAGTAGTCGACGTACATGACGATTCCCGGTTTTCGTAATCTTTCCCTGCCGTCTCACTTCACCACTCGAACTCTCACTTGGCACAACGCCGACATACGCCATAAACTGCATGGGTGTCTGGAAACGTTGAAACGACCCAATCTCTGCCACTAGGCTTGTCGCCGTAATCAATGCCACACCCCGTAAGGATTGAAGGGTTTGGATCATGGGGGCATGAACCCCTTCTATCGATTGTTTTTCAATCTCTTCTTCATATCTCTTTACTCGTTGTTCAATTTCATGTAAGTGGTGTACGTATTCTTGAAACACGATTCGTGAGGCGGAATACTCAAATTTTAGTGTGTCTAACCAAGCTCGATACTTATAGGACCAAGTTTTCCCCACCTCTTTGGGCGGACGAATATCATGGCGTAAAAGAAATTTGGTAAGTCGATGTTTCGCTCGCAGTTCATCTTCTTTCGCATCTTCACGACCACGGACTAAATCACGAAGCGCTTCATCTTCTTTCGTCGGTACATAAACCGATGTTAGTTCTCCTGCCCGGAAAAGCCGAGCGAGTTGGATCGAATCCCGGCGGTCGGTTTTAATACGTTGTCCAGCCTTTTGTGGAATGAGAGACGGTGCAATCACTTCACATTCAATCCCCATACTCAAAAAAAGTCGATAAAGTCCATATCCAGTTGGTCCAGCTTCATAACATATACGAAGTTGATCGGGCTCACCTAATCGTTTTACTAATTTCCTTATGGCTTCTACCGTGTGGGGAATCATTCCGATATATCTTGCTTCGCCGCGCCCCTCATCCGCTACAGCCACCGCAATATTTTTCTTTGAGACGTCTAAACCTACGTACTTTGTGGTATCCTTCATACTAACTAGCTCCTTTCGTAATTATAGCTCTGATTTGGTATGTTGTTGCCTTAAACACAGTATTACCAAATTAACCTACGTTGTTACGAACAGGGGCTAGTTTCGTTCATGATAACTTAT
>NZ_JANHJQ010000065.1:711-1753 GCF_024609785.1 Pseudalkalibacillus decolorationis | reverse complement strand
CGAAGCCACTGAAAAACTAGCGTATTTTCTGTAAAATGGATTACTGTATTGAAAAAGACGACTTAAATTCACTTTTTGAATTTAAAGTCGTCTTTTTTATTGAATAAAATTGTCTATAATGACCTCGTTTTTAATCCATTAGTTTTAATATTCTTTTCAAATTTACAGTGAATATTGCCATCGCCCCTTGTATCTCCATACCAATAAGACCCGAGGATAATGCCACATCATACCCGTGTCTGTGTTTTAATTCACTATTCTTTGCTTCAATTTTATAACGTTCTTTTGATTTCTCTTTGAAATAATCACTCTCTTGAAATTGTGCCTGTTCCTGGTGTTCACTTGATTTTATTGTGACAGAATACGTTTTGCTTTTAGAGCCTTCTGTATAACATCCGTCTTTGAGAGGACACCGTTTACATTTTTCAATATCGAAGTAATAAGTATCTTTTTGGTTCTTCCCAATCGTCTTTTTCCCAGTACGTGCTTTTCGTATAGCCATATGACCAGCTTTACATACATACATCCCGGCATCTTTATTAAATTCAAATTTATCTTCATTCTTTCGGTTTCCTTGGGTAACTAGAGGATTTAACTTAGCTACTAGTTTGATTTCGTTCTTCTTACTGTATGTAATATTATCTTTTTCCGAATAAGCTGTATCACCAACAACTGTTTCAATCTCCATTCCGCCTGTCATACTTTTTTCAATCAACGTTTGTAATTGCTTTCCATCGTTCTTTTCACCAGTTGTAATCGTTGCGGCAGTAATTATTCTTTCTTCACTCATGGCGAGATGAGTTTTGTATCCAAAAAATGATGAGTCAGCCGTCTTATGACCTATTTTGGCATCTTGATCTTCTGATATCTGTAAATGTTCAATATCATCCTCCACTGTCTCTTTTAGGAAATTTAATTTTTCTTTTACTTTCGGGTACTCACAAATAGTCGTTTCCTTTTCTATAACATCAATCAGCTTTTGACAATAGTCGATTTCATCTTCTAATAAATCCGTTGTTGTTTTCTTTGGGAATTTATCTTT
>NZ_JANHJQ010000065.1:0-659 GCF_024609785.1 Pseudalkalibacillus decolorationis | reverse complement strand
TTTCATACTTTCATCAACTTGGTAAATTGCTTTTCTAAGCATCTTTGATCGATCCATTAAAATTTCTTTTGGGGATTTTTGATTGTAACGGGATTTAGTGTGGGTGGCATCAACAATAATCAATGGACTTTTTATAATCCCTTTTTCGGTAGCGATCTCAACCGTTTTATTAATCAACTTATCCAAAAGGTCGATATCTTTTAAACGTAATTTGCGGAATTTAGTTAAAGAACTCGAATCAATCACCTCATCTTCTGGAGCCATATCTAAAAAATATTTGAAAGACATATCGTATTTAGAACGCTCCACGATATCGACGTCGGATAGGTTATGTATAGATTTCAACAATAAGTATTTGAACATTCGAATAGGACTGATGGCATAACGTCCATTATCAAGACAATAGTTATCCTTAAGTTCGTTATAAACAAAAGAGAAGTCAACGAGTTCGTTAATTTTTCGCAAAAGATTATCCTTTGGAACGACTAAATCATAAATATCCGTATAAGAACTTAATGGAAGAGATAGTTGTTTCCGTATCATCGTATCCACCCACTAAAATTTGATACTTAAATTATACAGTAAAAAAGGTATAATTCCCTCGATACATACAAGGAATTATACCTTTTCATCATTTATGGAACTTTTTCAGTGACCTC
>NZ_JANHJQ010000064.1:762-1976 GCF_024609785.1 Pseudalkalibacillus decolorationis | reverse complement strand
TAAGAAAGTATAGAGCGTCCGAGCATAGGTGATATTCCATAATGGGTGGGAACCCCATCAGGTAAGAACTAGCCATTCACCTGTAGCGAGTCTTGGAGGGTTGGAGGTAACTCCTATCTTTAAGCGTAGACAGCAAGACAGTGGGCCGAAAACCAAATGGCTGAAGGGATGGAGCCCCGAAAACTTATATACGGGAAAGCTGATGATGTTATACTCTCAGAAAGCAACATCTACGAATCGTTATGGCAAGATGAAGTAGATTTCCTCGGGGTCTGTGACCTTGGCACGCTGGACATAGTTGGGATATCGCAACTCGGGAGATCCTATCTGTCTTTCCAAATATGGAGAGTATGGCGGACAAGTGATAATAAAGCAAGGAAGCCAAATGCACGATAGGAAGTCGGATGGCAGCGTAGTACCAATGAAGTCGGGTAATGCCACGGAGGGAAGGCAATGCCACTCCATTATAGCTCTTGTTAGGGACACATTAACTACACACAGAGGTAGGGATAGTAATGACAACAAAACTAGGAAGAATAGCAGAACGAGCAAAAGAAAATCCTAAGATGAAATTCACATCTCTTGCACATCTGCTTGATGAAGAATCGCTTAAGAGATGTCATTTTGAACTGGCTGGGAATAAGGCAACTGGCGTGGACCAGGTGACAAAAGCTGAATACGCGCAAGACCGTGAGCAGAACATTCATGAGTTGGTTCAACGGCTCAAGCAGAAAAGCTACCGACCACAACCGGCAAAACGGGTTTATATGGATAAACCCGGTTCCAACAAGAAGCGACCGCTTGGCATTCCTTCCTACGAAGATAAAATTGTACAGCGAAGGATAGCGGAAATACTTAATAGCATCTATGAGAATGATTTTCTGGACAGTTCATTTGGCTTTAGACCAGGAAGAAACTGCCATGATGCGCTCAAGATACTGAATGTCTACTTGGAAAAGCGATATACAAACTATATTGTCGATGCAGACATTAAAGGTTTCTTTGACAACGTTGACCACAAATGGATGATGGCGTTCTTAAAGCATCGTATTAATGACCCTAGTTTTATGAGAATCATCACCAGATTCCTAAAAGCTGGGTACATGGAGGAAGGCAAGTACCTTCTGATCGATAAAGGCACACCTCAGGGTGGACTCATCTCACCAATTTTGGCAAATGTTTACCTTCACTATGTGCTAGATCTCTGGTTCGAG
>NZ_JANHJQ010000064.1:0-702 GCF_024609785.1 Pseudalkalibacillus decolorationis | reverse complement strand
AGGCGTACATGGTTAGATATGCCGATGACTTTGTATGTTGCTTCCAATATAAAAGAGATGCCGATAACTTCTATAAAGCATTAGGGAAACGGCTTAAGAAATTTAATTTGGAGATGGCAGAAGACAAGACGAAAATCATTCCATTTGGACGCTTCGCAAAGGAAAACTGTAAGCGCAAAGGGAAGTCAAAGCCATCTACCTTTGATTTTCTTGGATTTACTCACTACTGTAGTGAAAGCAAAGATGGTCGTTTTCGTGTCAAGCGTAAAACAAGCAGAAAGAAAATGCAAGCAAAACTCACGAGGTTCAAGGAATGGATTAAAATAAACAGAAATAAAGATGTGGAATTTATCATGAATCGATTGAGTAGGTCGCTAACAGGCTACTACAACTATTACTGTATCACAGACAATACACGGACAGTTGGGGTATACCGATATCAGGTCACAAGGCTACTGTTTACGTGGCTAAACCGGAGGAGCCAAAAGAAATCATTTGATTGGGATAAGTTCAATCTATTTCTTAGAAAATATCCATTGTCGAAGCTACGAGTAAAAGTGAACATATACGATCTTAGAAGCGAATTAAGCTATATTCTGTAAATGATGATGGAGAAGAGCCGTGTGCGGGAGTACCGCTCGCACGGTTCTGTGAGGGGGGCGGAGCACAATCCATAATGGAAAGGCTCCCTCCTACTCGACA
>NZ_JANHJQ010000063.1:391-2103 GCF_024609785.1 Pseudalkalibacillus decolorationis | reverse complement strand
GGTTAAGTCCTCGATCGATTAGTATCTGTCAGCTCCACGTGTTGCCACGCTTCCACACCAGACCTATCAACCTCATCATCTCTGAGGGATCTTACTCGCTTACGCGATGGGAAATCTCATCTTGAGGGGGGCTTCATGCTTAGATGCTTTCAGCACTTATCCCGTCCACACGTAGCTACCCAGCGATGCTCCTGGCGGAACAACTGGTACACCAGCGGTGTGTCCATCCCGGTCCTCTCGTACTAAGGACAGCTCCTCTCAAATTTCCTGCGCCCGCGACGGATAGGGACCGAACTGTCTCACGACGTTCTGAACCCAGCTCGCGTACCGCTTTAATGGGCGAACAGCCCAACCCTTGGGACCTACTTCAGCCCCAGGATGCGATGAGCCGACATCGAGGTGCCAAACCTCCCCGTCGATGTGGACTCTTGGGGGAGATAAGCCTGTTATCCCCAGGGTAGCTTTTATCCGTTGAGCGATGGCCCTTCCATGCGGAACCACCGGATCACTAAGCCCGACTTTCGTCCCTGCTCGACTTGTAGGTCTCGCAGTCAAGCTCCCTTGTGCCTTTACACTCTGCGAATGATTTCCAACCATTCTGAGGGAACCTTTGGGCGCCTCCGTTACACTTTAGGAGGCGACCGCCCCAGTCAAACTGCCCACCTGACACTGTCTCCGAACCGGATTACGGTCCTAGGTTAGAATGTCAATACCGTCAGGGTAGTATCCCACCGACGCCTCCACCGAACCTAGCGGTCCGGCTTCTCAGGCTCCTACCTATCCTGTACAAACGATACCAAAATCCAATATCAGGCTACAGTAAAGCTCCATGGGGTCTTTCCGTCCTGTCGCGGGTAACCTGCATCTTCACAGGTACTATAATTTCACCGGGTCTCTCGTTGAGACAGTATCCAAGTCGTTGCACCTTTCGTGCGGGTCGGAACTTACCCGACAAGGAATTTCGCTACCTTAGGACCGTTATAGTTACGGCCGCCGTTTACTGGGGCTTCGATTCAGAGCTTCTCCCGTAAGGGATAACCCCTCCTCTTAACCTTCCAGCACCGGGCAGGTGTCAGCCCCTATACTTCGCCTTACGGCTTCGCAGAGACCTGTGTTTTTGCTAAACAGTCGCTTGGATCTTTTCACTGCGGCTCTCTCGGGCTTGCACCCTATCAGAGCACCCCTTCTCCCGAAGTTACGGGGTCATTTTGCCGAGTTCCTTAACGAGAGTTCTCCCGAGCATCTTAGGATTCTCTCCTCGCCTACCTGTGTCGGTTTGCGGTACGGGCACCTTTTTCCTCACTAGAGGCTTTTCTTGGCAGTGTAGGATCAGGGACTTCGGTACTTATTTCCCTCGCCATCACAGCTCCGCCGTACGGTGGACGGATTTGCCTATCCACCGGCCTAACTGCTTGGACGCGCATATCCATCAGCGCGCTCTCCCTACCTTCCTGCGTCCCCCCGTCGTTCAAACGGAAAGGAGGTGGTACAGGAATATCAACCTGTTGGCCATCGCCTACGCCTTTCGGCCTCGGCTTAGGTCCCGACTAACCCTGAGCGGACGAGCCTTCCTCAGGAAACCTTAGGCTTTCGATGGAGAAGATTCTCACTTCTCTTTTCGCTACTCATACCGGCATTCTCACTTCAAAGCGCTCCACGAGTCCTTCCGGTCCCGCTTCTCAGCCCTTTGAACGCTCCCCTACCACTGTACC
>NZ_JANHJQ010000062.1 GCF_024609785.1 Pseudalkalibacillus decolorationis | reverse complement strand
AAATCATTTGATTGGGATAAGTTCAATCTATTTCTTAGAAAATATCCATTGTCGAAGCTACGAGTAAAAGTGAACATATACGATCTTAGAAGCGAATTAAGCTATATTCTGTAAATGATGATGGAGAAGAGCCGTGTGCGGGAGTACCGCTCGCACGGTTCTGTGAGGGGGGCGGAGCACAATCCATAATGGAAAGGCTCCCTCCTACTCGACAAATTCGGGACTACCACAGTGCATTTCGCTGTGGTAGTTTGTATGTATGGAGACGAATATTCTTAGGCAAATTTTCTTTGATCATCATGGACACTGGGAACGATTCAAAAGTAAACATGGGGACCGAATCCGATCAGTCGTTATCAAAGAAGTAGAGAAATTCAGAGACTGCGGAGATATCAAAAAAGGTTTCAAACTACTGGTCTGCGAAGGTTGTCATGATGTCCGGAAAGTCCCGTATCGATGCAAAGGTCGATTCTGTACAACCTGGTTCCGTTGGAGAAAGTGAGGAATGGAGTCGGTTGTTAACGGAAGATGTACTTCAAGTCAATCACCGACATGTCATTCTAACGATCGATGAAGGACTACGGGAAGTATTTTTACTACATCGTCATCTCTTGAAACATTTTATGGATGCAGGGGCGAAATTGATTCAGGACTTCTTCGAAAAGAAGGGGAAAGTGACACCTGGAATCATATCTGGACTACATACGTTTGGATCAAAAGTGAATTTTAATCCGCATATTCATATGTTGGTTACAATGGGCGGAATGACGAAAAAGGGTGAATGGAAAACCTATGATTTCCTCCCCTTTGAGATGCTTCGAAAGCAGTGGCAGACAGTTGTCTTAAAAGTAATTCGTCAACACGTAACGGGAAAAGAGAAAAAGCGAATACAACCCCGATTACAGAAGGCGTTTTCCAACAACGGAGAAGGCTTCTATGAGTATGCCCCGAAACAAAAAGGGAAGATCAAAGAACTGTTACGTTATATTGGCCGTTATATTCGTCGACCCGCAATTGGAATCAATCGGATTGAGGCGTATGNGTATGCCCCGAAACAAAAAGGGAAGATCAAAGAACTGTTACGTTATATTGGCCGTTATATTCGTCGACCCGCAATTGGAATCAATCGGATTGAGGCGTATGATGGTCAAATGGTGACGTTCAAGTACATCGATAAAACAGATGGGAAAGAAAAGCACGAAACGGTAAGTGTAGAAGAATTCATCACTCGACTCGTTCGGCATATTCCAGATCAACAGTTTAAGACGATTCGTCATTACGGGATGTATTCCAGAAGAAGTAAAACGTTAAGTAAGAAAGTGCTTCAGAAGTGGCAAGAGGGCGCAAGACGTTGGATTGTCAAGGTGAAGAAAACCTTACGTCGTCAAACATGGCGGGAAAGAATGATCGCAAGTGGCGCCAAGGATCCCCTCGTCTGTCCAAATTGCGAGTGTTATTATGATTACAAGGGAGAAGTCTGCCTAGAAAACGGAAAACTGGAAATCAAAGTGGCTTTATGTACCGATACGAAAGCCTATTTAGAAAGGGTGATTCACCATCTCACCGGTATCCAAGCACCGCAAAAAAGGAAAGAAAAAGAAAAAAGGGAACACGCCGTCCAAAAAGCAACAGAGCGTCAGCTTTGTATGTTTAGCGTGTCATGAAAAAGAAGAGATTCCTTATCATGTCGTTCGAGAGTTTGATTTGATGGATGGAGGAGATCCGACTGTACCCCCAAAGTTTTCCTGCGAAACATGTGGGGGAGAAATGTATCCGGAGTACTACAAAGGGATACAGGGCGTAGAGTACAAACTATCGGATGTGCTCTGACCAAAAAAGGACCTGAGTGGAGACGCTTTTCTCCACTCAGGTTTTTCGTGTGCCCCGCAGTCACTCGATCTAGGTGGTTAAAATCCACACAGTAACTTTACCCTTTCCAAGTACTGTAGCTGAAGTAAACGTCTTAACTTGATTGAAGAAAGATGGACAGGGTGTTCTCTGCGAAGAGAAATCTGAAAGGTCTGCAAGCAAAGTCCAGCCCGGAACAATGTGTGAACCAGAGGTGGCGTCGGTGTTGGGTGACCCGCCGAAAAACCGGGGAAACCGATGCCTTGGCATATCCTG
>NZ_JANHJQ010000061.1:1234-2639 GCF_024609785.1 Pseudalkalibacillus decolorationis | reverse complement strand
TCCCCAGGTCTGCCTTCTCATATCCTATGTATTCAGATATGGATACTGTCCCATTACGGACAGTGGGTTCCCCCATTCGGAAATCCCCGGATCCATGCTTACTTACAGCTCCCCGAGGCATATCGGTGTTCGTCCCGTCCTTCTTCGGCTCCTAGTGCCAAGGCATTCACCGTGCGCCCTTTCTAACTTAACCATTTGAACAATCTATTAGCTTCGGATCTCTTTGTCAGCTGTGTTCGTCCGGTACTCACGTAGGTCAATCTACGCTCCGTTCCTCCCGAACTTTGCTTCCACGATCTCCTCGCTCCTAGCTTGTCAAAGATTCATCATTCCACGATCAGCGGCGAATTTCGTCGTCCGTTTTGTTCCTCCAGTCCTCATTTAGGCGAACTAAACTCGGGTCTTCGGAACTTCACTTCCTAGAACTTCTCGCTTCTCGTGAACTAACGATCAATTCCATTCGTCACGTAGTATTCACTAGTCGTGAACGAATGTTCATTGATGCGGATGCATCAACGTTTAACGCATAGTTTCGATGTCTTGTTTTCAAGAATTTCGTTATCTAGTTTTCAAGGAACGAAGTTGCTGCATCGAATCAACTTCTATGCAGCTTGCGCCATTTAATCCACCTCCAGCATAAACTTGTAGGTGCAGCGCATGTTCTCCGACAAGTCAGAGAAACACATTATAAAACCCTACCAACACATGTTAATAGGTTTTTGGTGGAGCCTAGCGGGATCGAACCGCTGACCTCCTGCGTGCAAGGCAGGCGCTCTCCCAGCTGAGCTAAGGCCCCAAAGGGAAATATATTTTTATGGTGGGCCTAAGTGGACTCGAACCACCGACCTCACGCTTATCAGGCGTGCGCTCTAACCAGCTGAGCTATAGGCCCAAACCGAACTTTTCATTGTTACATAAAAAAAGCTCGTTCATGAATACTTATTGAAGAATGAGAAAAAGCTCATTCAAAACTAAACATGGCTACTACTCGAAGTAGCATCTTTGCTGCCATGCGCTGAGGAAGCTTACTACAAAGCATTCTCTAGTAGACGCAGGCGCAAAAGCCATTCAAAAGAACAAAAGCTCTTTCAAAACTGAACAAAAACCTAAGCGTGATTTGCTCCGTAGAGCTGTAATGTCCATAAAGGACTCCTTAGAAAGGAGGTGATCCAGCCGCACCTTCCGATACGGCTACCTTGTTACGACTTCACCCCAATCATCTGTCCCACCTTCGGCGGCTGGTTCCAAAAGGTTACCCCACCGACTTCGGGTGTTACAAACTCTCGTGGTGTGACGGGCGGTGTGTACAAGGCCCGGGAACGTATTCACCGCGGCATGCTGATCCGCGATTACTAGCAATTCCGGCTTCATGCAGGCGAGTTGCAGCCTGCAATCCGAACTGAGA
>NZ_JANHJQ010000061.1:884-1197 GCF_024609785.1 Pseudalkalibacillus decolorationis | reverse complement strand
AGGTTACCCCACCGACTTCGGGTGTTACAAACTCTCGTGGTGTGACGGGCGGTGTGTACAAGGCCCGGGAACGTATTCACCGCGGCATGCTGATCCGCGATTACTAGCAATTCCGGCTTCATGCAGGCGAGTTGCAGCCTGCAATCCGAACTGAGAATGGCTTTATGGGATTCGCTCAACCTCGCGGTTTTGCTGCCCTTTGTACCATCCATTGTAGCACGTGTGTAGCCCAGGTCATAAGGGGCATGATGATTTGACGTCATCCCCACCTTCCTCCGGTTTGTCACCGGCAGTCACCTTAGAGTGCCCAACT
>NZ_JANHJQ010000060.1 GCF_024609785.1 Pseudalkalibacillus decolorationis | reverse complement strand
TCCCCTTCCATAATGAAGCAAATATGGTTCACCTATCCATACATTTGATACATTTCATTAGATGTATCGAGTGAAAAGCTTAGAAATAACAAGAATAACGGAGAAAACCCTTACTTTATAGAGGGAGTATAAAATTTTGTTGCATGGATGTAATGTCTAGCTCCAGCGCCCAACCACTCGGATCACTTCAGTCCTGCGGCGGCAACAGCCTCCTCGGTGGCCTTCCAGTGACCTTCGTGGCTTACCCGAAAAGGTTTTGCTTTTTCGAGGAACTAAGGCAACTGCCTTCGTAACCTTGGTGTTTACCAAGTTTTCTTTATCACATCTGAACAGGGTGCTTCCGCTTTTCTTTAATGTTATAATTCCCCCGACAAAACCTCTATAAATCTCCTAAAATTAACACTACTTTAACCACATAAACCGACAGACTTCCTCAGCCCGCCTACGCTATACTAAGTGCAAGTTCCAGGAGGGGAGCAGCCAATGACAATATATTTGGATGTCATTTGGTTTCTGAATTTGTGTATCGATTTTTTGTTGCTATGGTTAACGGCATTGATCTTGAAGCGCAATACATCCAAGAAACGGTTGTTCTTGGGTGCATTGATGGGTTCTTTGTATGTATTTTTCTTATTTGCTGAGACAGGTATTGTTTATCACCCAATAGTTAAGCTGCTTTATTCGGCCATTATTATTATGATTACATTTGGCTATAAGCGGTTTGCTTCTTTTGTACAAGGTTTATTCATGTTCTACTTTACCACCTTTATTACCGGAGGGGGATTGCTTGGAATTCATTATTTTCTCCAAACAGATGCCCAAATTATTAATGGAGTCATGCAGACAAAATCTAGTGGCCTAGGAGATCCAGTCAGTTGGCTGTTTGTTGTCCTTTTATTTCCTGTATTGATTGTTTTCACGAAGAAAAGAGTGAACCAATTAGAAGTTAGAAAGCTTCACTACGAACAGATTATGACCTTTGAAGTAAAAATAGACTCACTTACTTTTAAAGGAACAGGTCTTATGGATAGTGGAAACCAACTCCATGACCCCCTCTCGAAACACCCAGTAATGATATTAGATACGAAAGAATTTCAGAATCAGTTGCCTAAGGTAGTCCTTGACCAAGCAGAGAATCTGGAACACATCGGTCAGAATGATGAGGAAGAACCGAACCCTTGGATCGATCGACTACGTCTTATACCCTTTAGAGCAGTGGGTAGTAACAATCAATTTCTTACTGGGATTAAACCAGATCACGTTCATATTTGGCAAAACAATGTGAAATATGAGACGAGGAACGTAATTGTAGGACTATCATTATCTAACATCTCGGGGGAAGGTGACTATAATGCAATCCTTCATCCGAAAATGATCGTGAATGCTAAGGTAACGTCAAGTGCTTCTTAACTTTTATATTGTATTGAGAACACGGATCGAATTTCTTGAAAGCAAGGGAGGATAAGGAATGGGGAAGCTGAAACTACGTCTTACACTTTGGTGGTACAAATTACTTATTAAGCTTGGGATTAAGGCAGAGGAAATATACTACATAGGGGGAAACGAAGCTCTGCCTTCACCACTTTCTAAGGATGAGGAAGCACTATTACTTCAAAAGCTTCCAAAAGGGGACAAAGCAGCTAGAGCGGTGTTAATTGAACGAAATTTGCGTCTAGTTGTTTACATTGCTCGAAAATTTGAGAACACCGGAATCAACATTGAAGACCTAATAAGTATCGGAACAATCGGGTTAATTAAGGCTGTAAACACATTCAATCCTGAAAAGAAAATCAAGTTAGCGACCTATGCTTCGAGATGTATTGAAAATGAAATCCTGATGTATTTAAGAAGAAATAATAAAACACGTTCGGAAGTATCATTTGATGAACCATTAAATGTTGATTGGGATGGAAATGAACTTCTTTTGTCTGATGTACTAGGGACAGATGATGATATTATTACACGTGATATTGAAGCTAATGTAGATCGGAAACTGCTTTTCAAAGCACTATACACGTTATCACCACGGGAAAAACAAATTATGGAGCTTAGATTCGGGTTAGCTGGTGGAGAAGAAAAAACACAAAAAGATGTAGCAGATTTACTTGGTATTTCACAATCCTATATTTCCAGGCTTGAAAAGAGAATTATAAAGCGATTGCAAAGAGAATTCAACAAAATGGTTTAATCGATGACTTCTTATCCACTCATTTTCACGACGCCTCACCCTACTCGATCGGGTGGGGCTTTCCAANTTGCAAAGAGAATTCAACAAAATGGTTTAATCGATGACTTCTTATCCACTCATTTTCACGACGCCTCACCCTACTCGATCGGGTGGGGCTTTCCAAGTGAGTAAAGAAAGTATAAAAGTTTGCGGCATGGATGTAATGTCCAGCTTCAGCGCCCAACCACTTGGATCACTTCAGGCCTCCTGCGGCGGCAACAGCCTCCTCGTCGGTCTTCCAGTGACCTTCGTGGCTAAGCAGGGCACTTCCGCTTTTCTAATTTTCTTTAACTAAGTGCATAAATTTTCCTCTCAGGGAGATACTTTATTCTGACAGTAACTCCCAATTGGAGGGGAAGATATGACACGGAATAAAGTTGAGATTTGCGGCGTTGATACATCTAAGCTTCCAGTATTAAAAAACACAGAAATGAGAGTATTGTTTGCTCAAATGCAAGATGGTGATTTATCTGCAAGAGAAAAGCTCGTAAACGGAAATTTAAGGCTGGTACTAAGTGTGATTCAGCGATTTAATAACCGGGGCGAGTACGTAGATGACCTTTTCCAGGTTGGTTGTATTGGATTAATGAAATCAATTGATAACTTTGATCTAGGTCAGAATGTTAAATTTTCAACTTATGCGGTACCGATGATTATCGGAGAGATACGTAGATATTTACGTGATAATAATCCTATACGAGTATCTCGATCCCTACGAGACATCGCATACAAAGCTTTGCAGGTACGTGATAAAATTGTAAGTAAAGAGTCAAGAGAACCGAAACCTCATGAAATCGCACGTGAGCTCGGAGTAACAAAGGAAGAAGTTGTGTTTGCACTTGATGCAATTCAGGATCCAGTATCACTGTTTGAGCCGATTTACAATGATGGTGGAGAACCGATATTTGTAATGGACCAAATAAGTGATGATAAAAATAAAGATTATCAATGGATTGAAGAAATAGCATTACGTGAAGCGATGACTCGATTGAATCAACGTGAAAAGTTAATTCTTACAATGAGGTTTTTTCAAGGAAAAACGCAAATGGAAGTAGCAGATGAAATTGGAATTTCACAAGCACAAGTATCTAGACTTGAAAAAGCCGCAATTAATCAAATGAATAAAAGTATTCAGAGCGGCTGATAACTGCTTTGGATATGAATTAAATGGTTTGTAAGAAGACGAACTCCATGGAGTTCGTCTTTCTTTAAAAGATAAGAAAGTATAAAATTCGGGGCTACCACAGAGCATTTCGCTGTGGTAGTTTGTGTGTATGGAGACGAATATTCTTAGACAAATTTTCTTTGATCATCATGGACACTGGGAACGATTCAAAAGTAAACATGGGGACCGAATCCGATCAGTCG
>NZ_JANHJQ010000006.1 GCF_024609785.1 Pseudalkalibacillus decolorationis | reverse complement strand
GTCTACAGTGTGGAGGCATTATCCACACTGTAGATGTGTTTATGTTTAAAAATACTGGTTCCCCTACCGTTAAAGTGGTTCTATCTTTCCGTGATAAGTGCTCATTTTGTCCGAGAAAGTGGTTCTATTTAAACGAAATATTCATGGGGCCACTACCTCCAAAACGTAAGGCAAAACAAGACTGTTTGAAAGGCCGTGGGACAGATGACAATAAACACCGAGTGAGAATGCCAGTCCGTGAACCATTCCAGCGCCATCCGTTGTATTCAATACTAAGCCGCCCATCATACTACCAATCGCCATCTCGGTCCTTGCATCCACATTTGACCCATCATGGTAAACAGTGCTCAAGTTATTCCAAATCTTCTCAAAGGCTAAAAGAGCCAGTTGGTCAGTGTAAGGAGAAGAACGTTCTGCGATGTAGCCTTCAATCGTATGAACTAAGGCATCCATTCCTGTATGTGCTGTAATAACAGGCGGTAATGAAAGCGTAAGCTCTGGATCAACGATTGAGGCGACGGCTAGATTGTACGGACTGCAAACAACGCTTTTAAGGTTGGTTGCTTCGTCTGTTAAAACAGCAAACTTTGAAACTTCAGAACCCGTACCAGAGGTTGTCGAAACAAGTATTGTTGGAAGCCCCGGGCCAGGAACCTTGTCAATTCCGACATAATCAAGAATTGATCCCGGGTGAACCATACCGAGTGAAACAGCCTTTGCCAGATCGATTGAACTTCCTCCCCCAAGACCAATAATTAATTGTGCCTTAGTATCCTTCGCTAACTTTAATGCGTCTTCATAATTACCGACTGTTGGTTCAGGTTGAGTCTCGTCGAAAACGCTTACATTTAACCGCTCATCATTGAGTAGATTGACCACTTTTTCTACAATCCCAGCTTTGCGCAGCCCTTGGTCTGTCACAACGAATAATTGTTCAGCACCAAGTTCCTCTACAAGGCCTTTCAAACGTTCAATACTACCGGGGCCACTAAAAATACGCGATGGTGAAAAAACCGTATAACTCATTAAAATCCTCCTTATTTAATAAAACTTTTATTCACCCTTTTAATCTGCAAGTAACATGCCAACTTCTAATATCCTTGTCTATTGTCGAAATAATTAGTATAATCTAAATAATAATGTTGCATTTTTGCATCAAGCACTAAATAATCTGTCCCTCAACTACTACTTAGGACTTATCCCCTAATAGATAAACCACTTGTTGCATTAATTCAACACAAAATGTCAATTTGCAACAATCGTAGGAAGGTGTAGAGTGTGTTCATGGATAAATTCAAGGAAACCAATTCCCTTATGGACTTAGAAGTAGTAGTCGAGGCATTTCAAGAAGGCATTGCTATTTATGATGGCAACTTAAAATGCTTATGTATCAACAGTGCCTATACGAAAATAACAGGGATTCAAACTGACAAAATCATCGGCAATACGAGTATACAATTGGTAAAAGAAGGCCTTGTCTCTAATTCGATCGGGGTAATGGTAATGGAGGCACAAGAAAAGGTCTCATTAATTCAAACATTTCGAAACGGTAACGATGTTTTAGTGACAGGACAGCCTGTTTATGATGAAAATGGGGAAATTTACTTGATTGTTTTTACTGCAAGAGACGTGACAACGTTGAACACCTTACAAAATAAGCTCAGAGATGCAGAAGAACGCTCGGAAAGGTACCTCACAGAGCTCACCCAATACAAAGAACTACATGAAAGAAATCCTCATATCGTCGCAAATAGTAAAAAAATGCAGTTGATTTTGGAGAACATCTCAATGATCGGGAAAGTCGACTCACCCGTATTAATAACTGGAAAGTCTGGAACAGGGAAGGAAGTGCTATCGAAACTAATTCATGATTACGGAAGGGAAAAGAATGCACCATTCGTTAAAATAAATTGCGGAGCCATCCCAGGCCATTTGCTAGAATCTGAACTGTTCGGCTACGTCAAAGGCGCCTTTACCGGAGCCGATAATCGTGGTAAACCAGGCTTATTTGAAATTGCCGAAAACGGTACGTTGTTACTGGACGAAATCAGTGAACTGCCCCTAAACCTTCAAGTCAAACTGCTCCGTGTTTTACAAGACTTTGAAATCACCCGTTTAGGAAGCACAACACCGAAGAAGGTCAAGTTTCGATTAATAACTGCTACAAACCGGTCGCTAGAGGGAATGCTGGAGCAAGGAAAATTCAGAGAGGATCTATACTACCGGATCAACGTCATACCGATACAAATTCCCCCTTTGAAAGAGAGAATTGAAGATATCCACCCGCTTATCAACAAGAAGCTTAACGAGCTATGTACAAAGTATAACTCGCAAAAATCGATTTCTGCTGAAGCATTAAACATCATGGAGCAATACCATTGGCCTGGTAATATCAGAGAATTGATCAATCTCGTTGAACGGCTCTACGTCATGACGAATACACAAGTGATTACGCCTGAACACCTGCCAATTCACATGAAGTTAGATAATACTGACATAAAAATAAATGAAAATGATTCCTTAAAAAACCGCATCAACACATTTGAAAAGAAACTGATTACAGACATGCTTAAGGAAAGTCAAAGCCTTCGAGACGCAGCAAAAAAACTAAAAGTCGATCCATCAACGCTATCAAGAAAGTGCAAAAGTCTTGAGATCGAATTAGCTGGACTGTAATCAATAGTTAGCCGAACGTGTAAAAAGCTCAAACTAATAAATTTCGATTAGCTAGGAACTATTAAACTCTATAAGAATATACATTTGTTTGATAAACAAAAAAATATACCCGATAAGCCAATTTTAGCTTAGCGGATATTTCTGTATTTCATCCAATCAATCATCAAATAAACACCAATCCCCACACTCGCTCCAGTACTATCAATTAGTACATCTCTTATCTCTCCTGATCTTCCGGGGATAAATAACTGATGCACTTCATCGGATATGGCATAAATCACACAAATCAATAAAGCCAGTCCTATGCTCCGATATCCATATAACTCACTTCTTCTCAAGGCGTTAATCACTAGTAACCCAAGTACTAGGTAAGCAAAGAAATGGGCATTTTTCCTGACGATGTGATTAAAGCCTCTAATATCAAAGTCCATATTAGGAATAACTTTTTCTACTGTTTTGACGATAACCTCTGTTATTCCTGTACTCAGTTCATTAGACATTGTGGCTGGTTGATGTGATAGGTAGAAGATTAATGCAATCCAGAGAATAACAGCTATCAAGGAAGGATTTTTATACATTTATTTGAGTTCCCTCTTCTATTTATATTCTCAACCACTATACATTTTCAATACAATTCTTTCCTTTAAAATCAAACATTTTTTAATATGTCCCTCTTTAAACCTTTCGAACTATTCTGTCTGTAATTATAAATAAATATAGAAATCATTATAACCAATTTAAAGCCATTTGCTATTAAAATACCAACGCAAAATCCTATTAATCCATAAAGATTAAAAAATACAAATGCACAAATTATATATATCACCACATTTGTTCCACTAATAAACAACTGCCAATTAATATTATTAAATCTCAGAATAAAAGGATGAATTACAGAACTCATTACTCCTAAAATAGCACTTGCTGTAGTAATATAAATTAGTTCCATAGACTCTGCTGCCCAACTAGGGTACAAAAAGTATAATAGTGGGTGACTTATTAGAATAGTTATAAAATACCCCATTACTCCAACAACACTCGTAATAATAATAACATATAAAAAATTTTTAAATCCTATTTTCTCCATTCTAGTAAGATAGCTTAAAATCACACTATTTATTGGCGTTATCATCATTGATATTATTTTTCCTATTATTGTGGCGGTATAGTATACTGATACTACTGTTGGTCCTAGTAATGGGAATAACAAAAGTTTATCAGCATAAGACAATATAGTTTTTAAAAAAATTGAACAAAATAAAATAAGATTCTTATATAGAGTATTTTTGAATAATTTAGTAGTTGTAAAACTTTCTTTTAACAGATTTGAGTTTCTAATGATATAAAACAAACTTAATCCGGAGCCCAAAATAAAAATTGATTGCCAATATCCAGTTAAATAAAATACCAAGGTACCAGTCATATAGCCTATTCCTAATATTATATTATTAACCAATATGGCTTTGTAATTTAACTCTATTCTAAAACTTACCAACAAATATTCTCTTATTAAGTTTAAACAAGATATGGTTATTATCAGAATAACACTAATAATAGAAAAAGTTCCCTCATAATATATTGTACCAACCATTACAATAAATGCGCTTATTATTATACTAGCAGCGAGTAGAACGTTAAAATCACCGGTAATCTTTTTTTGTTCATATTCATTATCTAATAATAATCTTATGTTATTTAGAACATTTCCAAAAGGAAGACTAAGTAAAGTAAAGAGGCTTATTAAAGTAACTATTAAGCCATATTGAGTATCGCCTAACCTTGTACCGACAAACGGGAGTGCGACTAATTGGATTATTAATAAAGGGATTGCAGTTGCTATAATATTTAAAATTGAGTCGAATATAAACTTTTTTTTGAGCATAAAATACTCCTTAGGTATCATTAAGTTGAAAATTTAATAGTATTATGATTAATTAAACTGTTTGCAATCAACCCTATCAATAAATTAAGTTCTATAATTAACATCTATTTAGTAAGAACCACTCACCATTGCAATTATGAACCCAAGACTGCCAAATAGTAACGATACTATATTTTCCTGTATCTCTTGTTAATATTTCATTAATATCAAAAACATGAGTACTATTAAAGTTATACCACGCAAAAAAATGTGATAATACTTCTAAGGAAAAGTTTCGAACATACGAATCTCTAACCAACCCCCAGAATATGCCCTAAAATTGGATTTTAAGAGGTTGCTCCAAAGAAGTTTTAATAATAACTCCTATCTTTTTTACTTTAATGGACATCCTCTTTTTTTAAAAAAATAGTATATTCAACGATGATTCTATGACAGGTAACAATTTATCTCTTCTATTGCACAGTATCATCCATTTGTCTTATTAAAAAATTTATAGTTAATAAATGTTATTACGATAAATAACATCGTAAAGATAATTATAGGGTTAGTAAACCCTCCTCTTACAAGATGGAAAATCCAAGTTGCACTAACTGCCCACACCATAAAGTACTTAATTGATAGTTTTCTATCTAATATAGCAAAAAATATACCAAATAAAATAAGGATTGATATTCCGAATGTCCCGAAATTTATATAGGCATCCCCTATAATACCTGGTGGTATAGACATTCCTCGAATTTCGGGTTCCAACCAACTCGCAACAATTTGTTGTGTATTTTTAGGTTTACCTTCCCAAAGTGATCTGGGAATGACAGTGAATAATAATCGGTAATATGATTGTCCGTATAAAAAGTCATGGTACGAGGGTACATAATTTATAACTTTCAATACTGTTGTAGAGTACCCTATATCTCCAGAATTTATAGAGCTTTCCAAAAAAAACTTTAAATTGAAGTTGAAATTTCCGACAGATTGACCAGGCTGTAAATAACCACGGAAAAATCGCGATATTATAGCTGCTAAGAACAGTCCAACACCTAAAACTAAAGTTATAACTTTCGGTGATAAGTGATTTTTATTTTTATTGTATCCATACAATCCACTATAGTAATAACCGACCAAAACAGAAGCTGAATGAACCACCAAAAGTGACCTAGTTCGAAATAGCATAAATATTAAAATTTCCAACAAAACAAAAATACATAACCATTTTACAACATTAGACCAGCGTCTGGCTTTAACAGTAAAAAAGACTCCAAAAAACATAATTGATGTTGTATAAAAACCATAATTTGCCACTAAACGAAAAGGACTACCCGAATTTTTAAGTTCTAAGCGACTTAAATTCATTATATTAAGTGTACCGGCGTCTATAATACAAAGCAAAACGGAAATTAATGTAACAAAACCTATCAAAATAGTTACTTTTTGTATTCCATTATTCTCTATATATACTTTTTCTAATTTAACTTTATTATTACTGACAGAAATACAATTACCAATACAGAAAAGCAAAACACCTAAAACCGATAGCACTGTAAGCGTTCTAATTGACTCAGCACTATATTGATAATAATGATACTCAATCAAAAGGTTATATATTGGTTGTACGAAAAACAACATCAAATAAAAGATTAAAAAGAAAAAAGTTGCTGAAAAAAACTTTACATAAACAGCCATATATATAATAATTGCAGGTAATACTATCAAATAAGTAGATAATAACATTTTTTCGTCATTACTATTTACAATAATCAAGGAGATTAACATTGTATAAAAAACTAAAAAAATAAGCATGAATTTTTTCTTCTTTGTCATGAGGGCACTTCCTTTCTTGAGCCCAATGCTAGTTTGCAACTAGTGGAATTTTTATGAGAACAAAAGTGCTCTTAGTGAGTAATTCCTCTAAATAATGGTTGGAAATTAATAAGAAAAGAAAGGCTGAATGCACCTGCTAAAGCTTTGCCAGTAAAGATTTGGATACTTAGTATTTCCTAAAATACGGAAAATTATCAAACTTGCTTTTCTTCATAGTTTGGTTTATTTTAATCACTAGATTCATCTGTAAACAGTCAATGACATAAAGAAAGCTGGGATTATCACACATCACACATTAAGATATAAGTGTTTCTCAAGGAACAATAAATATATCTTCGGAAGTGCATAAAAAAAATAACTCCAACTAAAACTATTGAAATTAGTTGTACCCTTGATATATCAGACATCCCTAATGAGTAAAATAAAATAGTGTTGAATTGTCAGTACTGTTAAGAAGCTAGCATGCTGCTTTACTTGTTTTTTTGTTATCTAAGATCTGATTATTATTTCTACTTTCACTGGAAGCCGCTCATTATTTACTTGCAAACGACATTTCCAAAAATAAAAACATCATATCATGTTAACGTTGCATTGGCATAATACATCCGCTATCCTCTTACTCGCAAACCCATCACCATAAGGATTGCTAGTTTGACTCATTTTTTCATACGCCGCTTTATTTTCAAGTAACAATTTAAAAGTCTGATAAATAACCTCTTCATCGGTTCCAACCAGTTTCAATGTACCAGCTGCTATACCTTCAGGTCGCTCAGTCGTATCACGCATAACCATTACCGGTTTACCTAAGCTTGGAGCTTCCTCCTGAATACCGCCACTATCAGTCAGTATTAAATAGGATCTTGAAAGAAAATTATGGAAATCCAAAACTTCCAAAGGTTCAATGAGTCTTACTCTGGCACAGCTTCCTAAAATCTCATTAGCTGCTTCTCTCACTACTGGGTTCATATGAATAGGATATATCGCCTTAATATCTGGTTGCTCATCTATAATTCTCTTGATAGCCCTAAACATATTTCTCATTGGTTCACCGAGATTTTCTCTTCTATGTGCAGTAATCATAATAAGTTTGCTACCTGCTGCCCAATCAAGCTGTTCATGAGAATAATCATCTCTAACCGTTGTTTTAAGTGCATCTATAGCAGTATTACCAGTTACATATATAGTAGAAGAATCTTTACCCTCTTTTAAAAGATTTTCTTTAGACATTTCAGTCGGGACAAAGTTATATTTTGCTACAATTCCAACAGCTTGGCGATTAAACTCTTCCGGATATGGAGAAAAGATATTATACGTTCTGAGTCCAGCTTCAACATGACCAACAGGGATTTGTAAGTAAAAGCAAGCTAGTGCTGTTACAAAAGTTGTAGAAGTATCCCCATGGACTAAAACCACATCGGGCTTTACTTTTTCCAGAACGCTTTTTATTTTTCCCAGGATATTTATGGTCACATCAAATAATGTTTGTTTTGCTTTCATGATTGAAAGATCATAATCTGGAACTATATGGAAGGCGCTCATGACTTGGTCTAACATTTCTTTATGCTGACCAGTAACACAAAGTACCGTATCTAATTTATCTCGTGATTTTAGTTCTTTAACCAAAGGACACATTTTAATTGCTTCGGGTCTTGTACCGAAAACTACCATTACTTTTTTGTTCATTTAATCTACCAACTTTACCTTATAATTTATATGGACCTTCAAATACACAGATATTTTTGGTATCTAGAACAAGCTTGTCCTTAATAAGATCCATATTATTTTTAATATGATCATGTCCTACCATAATAACTAGAATTTCTATCTCATTTAAAAAATCTTCAAAGTTCATAAATTGATGGTCTACATTTCTGGTCTTTACTAATGGGTCAAATACTTTAACCCCAAAAGCTAAATGCTCGTCCATTCTTTCTAATAGTTGTAATGTAGGACTTTCTCTTGAATCATCAACGTTTTCTTTGTAAGTTAATCCATATAATCCAACTCTTGTAATATCTTTAATGTCATGTTCTCTCATAATATCTCTAATTCGCCCTAATACATGTCTAGGCATAGAATCATTTATCTTACGTGCTGTTAATATAAGATTGGTCAAATCTGGATAGTCCCCAACCAGAAACCAAGGATCTACTGAAATACAATGCCCACCGACCCCTGGACCAGGTTGTAATATATTAACTCGGGGGTGTTTATTTGCGATTTTAATAATTTCATAAACATCCAAATTATCTGTACGAGAAATTTTAGCTAATTCATTTGCAAAAGCAATATTGATATCTCTATAAGTATTCTCTACAACCTTAGACATTTCAGCTGATCTTATATCCGTTACGACGATTTCTGACTTACAGAAGTTTGAATATAGCCCTTTAACTTTCTCACCAATCTCAAGATCATCCGCACCTATTGTTCTTGAATTGTGCTCAAGTTCATAAATCATATTCCCTGGAATAATTCTTTCAGGTGCATGCAAAAGATGAATATCGTCTCCAATTACATAACCTTTCTTTTTAATTTCAGGACGAATATACTTATCAATTGTACCAGGTGAAATTGTTGATTCGATAATTATTATTGCTCCTTTTTCACAGACATCAAGGACACTATTCACTGCTGAAATAACATATTTTGGGTCAAGCTTTTTACTTTCTTGAATATAAGGTGTTGGGACCGCAAGTATATAGGTATGAGTCTTTTGATATTCCGTTGTGAATTCAATTCCATTAGATAATGCTTCCTGGAAAAGATCTTCTAACCCTTTTTCTTCAAAAGTAAGCCTACCTTCTGTTAATGAGTTTACTAGATTAGTATTGTTATCGGTTCCTACTATCTTAATCCCATTCTTTGCAAACATTAGAGCTGTGGGTAATCCTATATAACCTAATCCTATTACATTTATTTGATTTTCCATTTAAACCTTCCTATCTTATATGAATTTTCTTTATTTATTGGACCAAAAGATTAAGTCCTAATAGCATCCAATAGCTTTTTATTAAAGTTTTTTAGAACCCACTTTTCTTTTAAGTGTGATGCTTCACCTTCTATACAGTTAATTATGTTTTCATCATTTTTCAACCTATTAATTACATTCACTAGATCATGAATTTCATTATAATTTACTGTTTCTCCAATTTTATGTGTTTCAACGATCTCTCCTAAATATGTATTTTTTGCTGCTATAATTGGTGTGCTTGTGTATATTGCTTCATAGAGTCTATTTGGCAATGCAATTTGTACATTTTTTTTACTAGCATCATATACAGAATAAATACAGTTTACTTTTTCATAAAGAAACTTAATCTCTTTTTCATATTCATATTCTCCATACATTTCAACATAGGATTTGCCCTTTGCGTATTCCTTAATTCTGTTATAGTCCACACCCTTGCCGGCTATAAAAACATTAACATCACTTATCTCAGCAGCCTCAATTAGCATTTCAATTTGCTTAGCATATCTAACAGCACCTATAAATCCTATTGTGAATTTTTGGTTTTGTCGACGTGAAAAATCATTAAAGACTTGTGAGTCTGGAGTGTTAGGAATAAAAAGAAGTTTATTTTCATTAACAAAATCGCTATAATAATGTTTGTAAAAATATTCTGAAGTTACCACAAGCAAATTAATACTTTTACATAATAACTTTTCTGTACTATTGAGAACTTCTGAAATAAATTTTTTAGTTATTTTTTTTTGTTTGTCAATTACTAGCGAATGTAAATCACTCACTTCATAAATCACTTCTACTGTTCTATTAAAAAAACGTTTGTATATAACCCCAATCATCAACATGTCTAATTTAGAAATATACAGGTACTGTGGTTTTGATTCTCGGATAATCTTTAATGCGTCCATTAGAACTTTGATAGTTGTTCCTATCCTCCTTAATGGATTACCCTCATTTGCCTTTCTATGAATTACATTTTTTTTAATTGTTGGAGGAATTTGATTTATCTTATCAAACTCGGTTCCTCTATCCCAATATATTACTTCCACAAGGTAATCTTCTTTTAATGCGTTAATTCTTTTGAGCATTCTTGGGTTAGGAAGATGAGGAAATAACATAATAATCCCACTCTTACCATTTTTCATAAGATAACTCCTCATAATAGTTATATATAATTAAATGCAATATTATTTAATAAGACTTATTTCAAATGAGGTACTGCATTTTTTATTGACCATTTTACCTCTAATTGAAACGCAATAAATCTCATCTTTTTTCATGTAATACAAACTTCTATAAGCTTTTTTTACTTCTACTATCCCTTCAGTTTTCACATTGCAAATTAGGTGTTCATCATGAAACAACTCAAATCCTGTTGCAACTTTTTTGACCTTACAAGGGGTATGAAAATTAAAATCACAATATTCACCATCACCAATAACTCCATCAGTGATCAAATATCCCCGATCAGTTTTTCTTATGTTTCTTGTATGTTCATAACCATTTTGGGAGATCATAGTTCCTGTAAAACCGTCATCAGCATACTTTACATCTCTACTTCTAGTCCAATCATAGATTAAAAACGGTCCACGTTTTTTCATCTGCTCTTTGCCTTGCATCATTGCAGTGTTATGTGCTGAAGTTAGTGCCATGTTTTTACCAATATCAGTTGCATATGAATAAGTACCACTATCACAAAAAACATTTATACCTTTATGCCATAAATCAATATGATGCTGGTCCAACTGAGCTGGACGAGTTTTAAAATCTTGTAAGACCGTCATTAAAAAGCCAGCATTATGTCTCCAAGAATAAAAACCTGATTTGATAAACGATGAATGTTTCTTTTTAATTAAAGAAATGGGGATATGATATAATCTCTCATCTCCAAACCACAATAGCTCTTCATCATAATCACCTGGTTCATATATCCTTTTGCCTTCAATTAAAGCAAAAATTGTGTTTACTACTGGTTTATAATCTCTATATCCACAAGATGTGACTGGATATATTAAAGCACCATCATTTGATCCATAATTAGGTACATCTCCCGTTTCATCTTGCATTTGATATAATAAGTAAGCACTGTTTTTTATTAAGTTCTCGCTTCGTTCAGATATAGCAATATTAGTTTTCTTACTTATTTTTATCACAAACTCCATTAGTTGAAGTGCGAATCTTTGATAATTAAAGGAGTACTGTATATATCCACCATCTGGAAGAAACTGTTTTTGAATCTCTTTATCAAGCAAAGCATATGCTTGTTTTAATCTTCTTTCATCTTTACAAGACCAAGCTCCAATTATAAGTCCTGTTATCTCAGAGAGAGTATGGTTATTTTTAATACACCTATAGGCATAAAAAAAATTTGATAATACCTTTTTATAACTACCTTCTACAATCAGTCGTACATTTTCTTCATCTTTTGGTGTTATTAACCTATAAGATTCAAATACGGAATAAGCTATTAAAATATTAATCATTCTTAATGTCGCCTCTTGACCACATTTATAATTAGCGCCATAAGGATAGTAATTTTCATGTAACCATCCATTTAGCTGATTTGAAAAAGCATCGTAATATTTTCTATCTTTTGTTATAAGATAAGCCCTAGTAAAATAAAAAAAGTGTGTGAACCTTGACGCTTCCCAAATGGCTTTAATATCTCCTCGTTTAGGATCAAAGTCTGGAATCTGATACCATTTTAGGTTTCTATCTACTTCTTCTTTGGTAATAGGATTATAATGCCATTTGACAGGGTTTCCGTAGTCAAGTTCAACCGAAGAAAAACCCATTATTTTACCTTCTATTGCATTGTTAGCAATAGATATAATTTCTGTTTTCTTTTTTCTCGATAATTCTTTTAAAAAATCTTCAATCGGTTCTATTTTCAGGTTAAATATATCTACCCTTTTTACATGAATATTTTTTTCAAACATTTTTTCACTGTTTGGTATTATTCCCATCATCTTCAGCTTTGCTGAATAGAGTGAGCGGTTAATAACCCACGGCAACCCATATTCAGTTATTAGTGACTTAATCATTGCAATACCTCATTTTTGGATTAATGAACACCTTCAATAACATCAATTAATTTTCTAGTTAACAGCTTAAAATCAAAGTCCTTTGCACCTTTTTTTGCACCTTTAGCCATAACTTCATACTGTTGATTGGTCATAGTTCTTATTTTTAAAATCGCTTTAGCTAACTCTTCAGGTGTACTTCTTCCCAGTTCAATTCCACACTTATACTTATCTAATATTGAATAACCCATTTTTACTGTTGATATAATTGGTTTCCCTGACGCCATATACTCAAATAGTTTATTTGAACTGTTCCCTCTCGACCAATTGTATTCTGTCTGTGAATAATTAAGAATATTTACTGACGATTTACTTAGGATATAAGGTATAGTTTGTTTATTTACAAAGCCTTTCATGTTCACATTAGTTAGATTTTCATTAGCAATTCTCTTTTCCAGTATTTCCTTTTGATTACCATCACCATATATTAAAAATTGGATCTCACTCTCACTTTTTAAGATTGATGCTGCATCCAGTATATTACCTACATTATTCACTGGTCGAATTGCTCCTACATAAACTACATTAAACTTATCTGTACTTAAATCTTCATCTTCCACCTTTCTAAAAGATGATATTTCAAATGCGTTTATATCTACCCCATTGTTAATGTAGTGACATTTTTCAAGATCGATATTTCCACCTTGTCCAGTATCCCATTTCTTTTCTCTTATATAATCGGTATCCCCCTCTTTAGTGAAAATTAGAGCATCTGCCTTTTTATAAATCCAATGTTCACCAGCAGTAAGAACGCGTCCTAACAGGCTTCTTTCTTTAGCTTTGTTAAATGAAAAGATAGCTTCTGGCCACAAGTCTCGAATCTCGCATATACAAGGAATCCCAAGCTTCTTAGCTATTTGAATTCCTGCAACCATGGTTAATGGGTGTACACTAGAAGCAAGAATAACGTCAGGCTTACCATTCAACTTTAAATATTCCTTTGCCACATAAAATAAATTGAAGTAAAATAAAACCATATTTTTAACTCTATCAATTCCATTCCCAAGGGCCGTTGTAGTCTTTACAAAAACAAAAGGAATGTTATCTAAGGTATCTGTGGCATACCTTTTATTTTTTGTATCAATAAATTCAGATTTGTTGTGATAAGTATTTGCACAAAAAACCGTTGCTTCGTATCCTTGTTTAATCAGGTTTTCCGCGAACCAATAATGTCGTCCCCCTCGGTTTTTGTACATATCAGTCGCATAATGATTCCACAACCATATTTTTTTCTTCAATTTATGCCACCTCAGTCACAGCAATTTATTTTTCAATGAATATACCCTAAACGCATCTGCATTTTCATAGGAACCACTATTAATTACTATTGAATAGTAACCTTCTATTGCTATTCATGAAACTTAATGGGCTTTGCAGGAGCACCGACAGCTGTACAATTAACGGGTAAATTTTTTACAACTACAGAACCTGCTCCAATAATGGTATTTTCACCAATTTTTACACCTTGAATAATTGCCGACCCGGTTCCGACACTTACACATTCCTCTAACTCTACAAAACCAGAAACATTAACACTTGGAAGAACAGTTGTATAATTGCCAATCACAGTATCATGTCCAATAGTACAATCTAAGTTAATTATTACATGTTTACCAATTTCAATATTAACAGTGATAATGTTACCAGGGCATATAATAGAGCCTTCACCAAATGAAACTTTGTCTGAACAAATTACACTAGGGTGAATTAGTACTGGGTATGTGTTTTTGCTATACTCGATTCTTTCCATTACTTTCTTTTTCACAATTGGATCTCCAATAGCATTGACTACATGGAGCTCTTGTTTTCTTAACCACTCAACATTACCAACAACATTGTACCCATTAATTTCTGTTCCTTGAATTTTTTCATCATCATCAACAAAACCAACAATATTCCATTCTTTATTGACTTTATTTATATCTTCAATAAGCCAAGCAACTTCTCTTCCAAACCCGCCTGCTCCAATTATCACAATATCTTTCATCTATTTAATCCTCCGTCTTATGCTTCCTTTAAAAGGCTCCATCGTTGCTGTAGTCTCTGAATTAATACCCTCTCTTATGAAAACCTTCTTAATGGTCAAAAAAATAATTTTCCAATCTCTATAAAAACTAACATTATTTACATACTCAAAATCGAGATTAAATTTTTCTTCCCAACTAATAGCATTCCTACCACTAACTTGCGCCAAGCCTGATAAACCCGGTCTAACTTCATGGCGACGTTTTTGATGTTCATTATATAATGGAAGATACTTTACCAACAGCGGCCTCGGCCCAACTATCGACATATCACCTTTTAAAATATTAAATAGTTCTGGTAGCTCATCAAGTGTTGTAGAACGTAGGAACTTCCCGAAACTTGTAAGTCTAACACTGTCTGGTAGCAATTCCCCGGTATGATCTTTTTCATCCGTCATCGTCCTAAACTTATATATCGTAAAAATCTTTTCATTAAGTCCCGGTCTATTTTGTTTAAATAATACTGGACTTCCTAACTTTACTTTTATAAGGATAGCAACTATTAAAAGAACTGGACAGAAAGCTATAATAGCAATCAAAGCTAATATAAAATCCATTGGTCTTTTTATAAATCTTTTATAAATACCACCTTTAGAAGATACCATCACTTTAACCACAAACCTTTTATAATCTCTACAACGCTATCCAAATCCCCATCCGTCATCTTCGTATCAGATGGCAAACACACACCATTATCAAATAATTTCCTAGAAACATCCGTTCCAATAAAGTCATACCTTTGAAAAAATGGTTGCATATGCATCGGCTTCCAAATTGGTCTAGACTCAATATTCTCGCTTTCAAGTGCATCCATAATATCAATAGGTCTCACTTTGCCACTTAATGTCATGGAACTTAACCAGTAATTTGGCTCATTCCACCCATTACTAGGCATGAACTCAACACCGTCGAGCCCACCTAGCTCTTTCTTATAAAACTCAAAAATATGCCTCTTTTTCTCAACTCTTAGGTCTAAGACCTTAAGTTGGCCCCTACCAATCCCAGCAACCACATTACTCATACGATAATTAAACCCTAATTCGCTATGCTGATAGTGCTTTGCTGGATCCCTAGATTGAGTAGCCCAAAAACGAGCCTTGGCGATTCTCTCTTCATTGTCAGAAACTAACATTCCACCACCAGAAGTAGTAATGATCTTATTACCATTAAAAGAGAAAACACCATAATTACCAAAGGTTCCTGTATGTTTTCCTTTATAAAAGGTGCCCAAAGACTCTGCAGCATCTTCTATTAAAACTACATTGTACCTTTTACAAAGTTCTACAATTTTATCCATATCTGCTGACAAACCGTAAAGATGTACCACAATAACAGCCTTGACTTCCGGAAATTTCTTAAAAGCTTCTTCTAAAGCTTTAGGACATATATTCCATGTTTCATAATTACTATCAATAAAAACAGGAATAGCATTCTGATAAATAATAGGGTTGACCGTAGCTGAGAAGGTGAGCGTTGGACAAAACACAATATCTCCTTCACCCACTCCTGCTGCTCTTAAAGCTAAATGGATAGCTCCAGTACCAGATGATAGTGCTGCAGCAGACTTAGAACCAACCTTAATCGCCAGTTCTTTTTCAAATTCATTCACGTTTTCCCCAAGTGGTGCAATCCAATTCGTATCAAAAGCTTTCTTTATATACAGCATTTCATAGCCTTCATCACTCATATGTGGCGATGAGAGGAATATCCTGTCTCTCATTTTACAAAAATTCCTTCCTTATTAACTTACTATATATGTAAATTGCATTTAGAAACATTTATTTAGTTGGTTAGTACTTAATCAAAAACCCTTTCTTACTAACTACTAAATTACTCTTTCATCTCAATATCACCAATACTTTTTAAACATCAATTACTGTTCATAGGGATTTATAACAACGATAGAGAAAAATCCACCCTGACTAGGATGAGGCAGTTATTAAATCGCATTAAGGATGTCCAAAAGCAAATAGACAGTTTTTTAAGGATTATGAATCTTCCTTAAGGTTTTTACTATTACTTCATTACATGGTACGTAAAATCAATTTGCAATTAATTTTCCCTGTCCTAGATAACGTCTCTTCTAGCTCATATGGATTTATCAAAATGATGGCTCAATCGCACGCTTCCCTCTACCTGTAACAATAATAATATCTTCGATCCCAGATGCTACAGCTTCTTCAATAATATATTGAATGGTGGGTTTATCTACAATCGGTAACATTTCCTTAGGCTGGGCTTTCGTGGCTGGTAAAAATCTTGTCCTAAACCAGCCGCTGGTATAATGGCTTTTGTTACCTTCATTTTTAAGTCCTCCTCATATGTTGGAAACTGCATACATTTCCTTTTTCTTACTTCTGTTGTTTGCTAAATCTAATAGTGTGTGTGCTAAATCCCCATTATCTATTGTTGATAAGGAACCAAGAATCTCTTGTATTTCTTCAATATAAATGTTGGCTGTTTTTCCAATATATATCTTTGGGAAAACTTCTTTATTATGGACTTCATTCTCATTTAAAAGCTCTTCATACATTTTTTCACCTGGTCGAATGCCAGAGTAATTGATACCGATCTCGTCAATTGTATATCCGGATAAATGAATCAGGTTTTTAGCTAAATCCACTATCTTTACTGGCTCGTCCATATCTAGCACAAAGATCTCTCCACCACGAGCTAGTGCTCCCGCTTGCATAACCAATCGGGATGCTTCTGGTATCGTCATAAAGTAACGTGTCATGTCAGGATGGGTGACTGTGACCGGCCCACCTGCTTGAATTTGTTTTTTAAATAGCGGTATTACACTTCCCCGACTTCCAAGTACATTTCCAAAACGTACCGCAACGAATTTGGTTTTGCTTGTTTGTGCAAGCTGCTGAATAACCATTTCTGCAATTCTTTTCGTTGACCCCATTACGTTTGTTGGATTCACTGCTTTGTCCGAAGATACTAAAACAAACGTGGTTACACCAAAAGTGTCTGCAGCCTCGGCAACATTTTTTGTTCCGATCACATTGTTTTTCACTGCTTCTTTCGGGTTGTATTCCATCAATGGAACATGCTTATGGGCAGCTGCATGATAAACAGCATCTGGAGAATGTTCCTGCATGACTTCAAAAATTCGATTTCGATCTTGAACATCGGCAATGACTGGGATTATTTCAAATTCATTTAAATAGTTTTGTCGTAATTCCATATCGATCTGATAAATAGAATTTTCTCCATGACCTAGTAATAGAATTTTCTTTGGTTGGAACTTACAAACTTGACGACAAATTTCAGAACCAATTGATCCACCCGCTCCAGTGACTAAGATCGTGTTGTTTGTGACTTTTTTCGAGATGCTTTCAAGATCAAGCTCAACTGGCTTTCTCCCTAATAAGTCTTCTACTAGAACGTCACGGAATTGATTTACAGATACCTTACCTGTTGCTAAATCCTCAAGCATAGGAATGATCTGGGTCTTTGCATCTGTTTTACTGCATTCCTGATATATTCGTTGAATTTCCTTTTTTCCTAATGATGGAATCGCAATAATAATCGTTTGGATATCGTGGTTTTTTACAACCGTTGATATGTCTTTTGTTTTTCCTAGTACAGTTAACCCATATATTTGCAGTTTTTGTTTCTTCGTATCATCATCTACAAAGGCAACCGGATAAATATCCGTTTCATTATTCTTTAATAACTGTCGAACAATCATCGTCCCGGCTGAACCAGCGCCAACAATAAGTGCACGCTTCCTCTCAGAATGAGAATTTATGTAACGGTCTCGAAATACCCTCCATGAAAACCGAGAACCACCGATTAAAACAACATGTAGCAACCATGTAATTAATAGTACTCGGATATAGATATTCCCATGTACAACAGCCTGTACTGCAGCAGTTGCAAGGATAGAAAAACTAACAGCCTTAACAATGGCAACCAGTTCCCCTACACTCGCATATTCCCAAGCTTTATGATAAAGGCGATACATAGAGGCGAATACATGGTGACTAGCAAGTAACGTGATAGAACTGATTACTAATGTGGGAAATGTATAGATATTGAAATACGGATGAAGTATAAAATATCCTAAATAGATAGCAAATAATACAATTATGGAATCTAGCAAAACCAATAATGAAAGTCTTCTCTGATAGCTCACATGGGTGCCTCCTTTTTATTTTTATTTTTATTTTTGGACGTTTCAAGTAAAATACATGTTTTAAGCAAAAAATAAATACCTAATGAAAATACACATGTGAAACGTACGCTTTCATTAGATATTAACTTGGTTAAGTCATAAAAAGGTTGAGAGTATTGAAGTTAATTAGTTTTATATACAAAGGTTGCTATTAAAAAAGACCTAGAAATCTTTTTCGTTTAACTGGTTCTGGTGGGCTAATTAAAACACTTTCTCCTCGTACGATGTATTCTGCGTTTTCTTGTAGGTTGTATCGTACAGATATCCCAAATTTTCTCTCGACTTCTTCAAATGCAGTACGGAGATGAAAAGCTCTATTTGTTGTGTTGTGGGCATCAGAGGCGATAAAGTGCGTTAAGTTGCTTTCGATTAGTTGTTGCGAAAATTTCTGAATGTTCTTTCCGAAGTTACCAATTATACTGGATGCGGTTACCTGCGTAAGCGCACCATCCCTAACTAGTTCATATAATAAATCTGGTTCTTCAATAAGCTTTTGGTTTCGTTCTGGATGTACAATAATTGGTGTTATTCCTTTAAGCTGAAGTTCAAAGACAATTGATTTGGAATAGCTAGGGACATGATTTGAAGGTAGTTCGATATGCATGTACTTCCGACCGCCTGTTAAGGTATGTATTTCCCCTGTCTCGAATTGGCTTAGAAGTTCACCAGTAATTCTCGGTTCCTGGCCTGGTAGGATGGTTAGATCGACTTGTTGATGGTTGAGAACATCGTTTAGTTGTACTACCTTATCTAATATGGTAGATCCGTAGTTTTGGTAATGACTGTTATGATGAGGGGTAGCGATAATGGTAGTAATGCCTTCATCAATCGCCGCTCGAGCCATTTCGATGCTGTCTTCTACTGTTTGTGCCCCGTCGTCGATTCCGGGCAAGATATGGCAATGGATGTCAATCAACAACTCTACCTCCTCATCATTATAATTATATCAATATATTGTTATCAATCGGTAATTCTGGTTTGATATCCTATTTTTAGCAGTTTATGAAACTATTTTATCATAACTAAAGTACCGGTCAACAGGAAGTTTTTGTCGAATAATGACTGTTTATGACCCGTAATAGTAGTAATAATTGCCCTCTTTCATTTTCTTACGATTCAATACGACACCAAGCAATTTTGCCTTCGCTGCTTCAAGTAGTTCTTTAGACTTTAATGCTGCCTCATTTTCTGTTTTCTGACTTCCGACAACTAATACTACGCCATCGCATAAGTTTGCTAGAATCTGACCATCTGTTACAGCAAGTAAAGGCGGTGTGTCGAACAAAATAACATCAAATTCTTCTGATGCTTCCTTCGTTATTTCCTTCATCATTCGAGATCCAAGTAGTTCAGCAGGGTTCGGTGGTACAGGGCCACTTGGAAGAATGTGCAGTCCTTCTATTTCTGTTGTACGATGTGCTTCTCCCAGTGGTATTTGTTTTGTTAATACATTCGTTAGTCCCTGTGCATTACTCACCCGAAACGTGTAGTGTGCAGTAGGTTTCCTAAGATCAGCATCAATAAATAGCACTCTCTTACCTTGTTGTGCAAATGTCACCGCAAGATTTGCCGCTGTTGTTGATTTCCCTTCACCTGGTCCTGAAGAAGTAACCATAATTGTGCGATATTCATTATCCACAGAGGAAAATTGGATGTTTGAGCGAATCGTTCTGTATTGTTCTGAAATGGGTGATTTGGAGTTGTAATGAGTAATTAGGCTACGTTCTTTAAAATCTCTAACCGCTTTATTATTTTGTTTACGCCTCATACGTTTCACTCCTTACCCGTGATTTGGAAATTGTCGTGTTCGATTGTTGGAATTGCTTTTCGTCCATTTCTGCAATAACCCCAAGTACTGGTAGTTCTAATAACTTTTCAATATCTTGTTCCGATTTAATCGTATTATCGAGATATTCAAGCAAAAATGCGATTCCTACACCCACCATTAATCCAACGACCATTGCAATCGCCATGTTCAATAAAGGATTGGGTTTTATCGGTGAAGGACTTGATGGTAATTCAGCATTCGATAAGATGCTTACGTTATCTATTTTCATAATTGATGCAATTTCTTTTTGGAACGTTTCCGCTACCGTGTTAGCAATTTTCACTGCAAGTTCTGGATCCGCATTTTGGACCGCTACTGTAAAGACTTGCGAGTTTTGCTCACTGTTAACAGAAATAGATTCATTTAATTGATCAACATTTTGATTGAGATCAAGCTCTTGAATGACACCTTCTAGGATGGCAGGACTTTTTATAATGACCCGGTACGTATTAATCATTTCTACACTCGTTTGGATCTGAGTAGTACTATACTGTTGTTGTTCCGAATCCGATTGATTGACGAGAATTTGGGTAGATGATTGGTAGATTGGAGTTAAGAAAAAGTAACTGATTATCGCGCTAGCTGCGGTTGCTATAAGTGTAATCATAATAATGAGTGCGATTCGCTTTTTTAATGTTTCAAATATATCTTTCAAGCTGATTGTTTCTTCCATGTCTTTTTATTCCCCTTTTGTTCTAATACTCCCCTTTTGACACTTACTCTCTAATTATGTCGTATTATAGCATAAATGACTGGGATTATTAGTTATTTTACGAAATGTTTTTGTTAAAATAGTATTAATACAAAATTAACATTCTGTAACATTTGGTTAATATGCACAGCCTCTGATTGTTCTATCGGTGCAACATCACCAATTTTAAACTATTATGCAAGAAAAATTTAATGGAAAACTATGGCGAATTGTGTATAATTCTACTAGATACATATTCCTAGTTTTAGAGGAGACTAAGATCGGATGATTAAAAAACTATTAATTATTGTAGGTGTACTTGCAGGTATTGTTTTACTTGGGGTGGGAGGATATGCGTATTACCTTTTTGATTCTGTTAAGAAAACTGCCACGAAAATCCATGAACCAATTGACACGCAACGATCGTCACAACCAAAGCCTAAGGTTGATAAGAAAACACTTGAGCCCATCTCCATTTTGTTAATGGGTGTCGATGAACGGACTGGAGACCGTGGACGATCTGATACGATGATTGTGATAACTGTAAACCCGGAAGATAAGTCGATGTACATGTTTAATATCCCGCGTGATACTAGAACGGAGATAGTCGGGAAAGGGTTTGACGATAAAATCAACCATGCCTATGCTTTTGGTGGAACAAAAATGGCCGTGGAAACGGTAGAAAACTTTCTAGAAGTCCCAATAGATTACTATATTAAAGTTAACATGCAATCATTTCAAGATATTGTCGATGCAGTTGGTGGTGTGACTGTTACGAATGATAACCCATGGAAGAGTCCTGAACGAGTATATGAAACAGGAGAAATTCATTTAGATGGTGATGAGGCACTCGGTTATGTGCGTATGCGGAAGCAGGATCCTCGAGGAGATCTTGGACGGAATGAACGACAACGTGAGGTAATTAAAGCTGTTATCAATGAAGGCGCTAGCGTTTCATCGATAACGAAATTTGATAATATCCTCAATGCAATTGGTGATAATGTGAAAACGAATATGACGTTTGATGAAATGAAAGAGATTCAAGCCAATTACAAGGGAGCCCGTGCACAACTTGAGACCTTTGAAGTAAAGGGTAGTGGAACCCGCATTGATAACATCTACTACTACATTGTATCAGACGAAGAACAAGATCGAATCACACAAACATTAAAACAACATTTAGAGATCGGATAGAGAAAGCGGATAACCAAGTGCGGTTATCCGCTTTTTATAATACCCTTATTAATCCCAGCTACCCTCTAGTATTCCTGCTACATAATTATCTGTATCCGGATGTTTTCTCATCGCTGAGTGGCCGCCATAGGATGGATCGAATACATAGAACCGGTTGTTAACCACTAATTTAGTCAGTGTTCCATCATAATCCGGATCTTGGTCAGAGCCTAATGCACTGTCCATGTTAACTGCTCCATCCTCAATATCGGCATAACTCCACCATGATAATCTTTGTCCATGTGCTTTGAAGGTTTCCCGGACATCGGTATCAAAGGAAATGTAGTTTTTGTTACTTAGATCTCCGACTGTTTGATACCCACTTAAGCTTGATGGGAGGTGACCGGAACTCGGATCAAATCCACCGATTGTAAAGTACTCTGTATCGGCATGCCGGTTTGTAAAGGTGTCACACAATTCATCATGGTTTCCACTTTTCCATAAGTCACTATCATCTCGGTCCATATCACCAAACGTTGATAAATCCGAGCCAAAGTGAGGGGTTCCAATGGTGATAAGCCGTTCAACATCATCGGTTCCACCCTGATTTTCAATGAAATAGCGAGAAATGAGACCTCCTTTACTGTGGGCCAATAGATTTACATCGTCATACTTCCTAATAATTCCTTGAGCCCTTAATGCATTGATAAAATTACCCAGATGCCGTGCACCGGTTGCAACATGACCACTATGGTGATATTCAAATGCAAACAAGTCCACATTAGGGGTATAGCCGAAATCGACATCAAGCTGGGGACCAAGTTCTCCTGCATCCGATGTTCCGCATATATAATGGACGTCAGGGTTGGAATAGTTGGACGTTGTATTGTCTGAATACGATTTTCCAGTGAAGGTACAGGTAGAAGAAATCGATTGTTCAACTTTTGGAGAAGAGCTTTCGTTATCCCAATGGTTCGTATAACCCCATGTTCCGGAGCTGCCAAACAATCCGTGAATCAGTATCGTCGGTGTATTACCTGTCTCCATTGTCACAGCCTCTAATGTAGCAAATTGCTCATATCCGTCTGTCACGACACTTTCCAGCTTGTATTTGACTTTCTTTTCAACTTTCTTCCCTTCCTTAATGACTTCCTTTTTAAAAGTAATCACGTCATCCTTTTCAGAGAGTTCAGATGGATTTATCGTTAATCCCGGCATGTTTATAACCTTAACCTTCTCTTTTCGCTCAACCTTTTTTACTTTTCGCAACTTGTTGCCCTTTGCTTGGGACTTCTTATATTCACTTATCGATGCTATTACAAAATTACCACCGCCCTGAATTTCCGCTGTTATCGTGTTCTGTTTCACTTTTTGCTTCTTAACGATGTGTAATTCAGTGTTTTCATAACGAAATAGCTTCATATCTTTTTTTTCAGACTCGAATGGTATCGTGAGGTTAACGGTTAAATCCGGGTTCAAAGATTGGAGTTGAAATGACTTTAGTGCTGCAATATAATCTAATATAACAATCGGTGACGGTTCGACTTTAACTTGTTGCGAGATCGGTCCTACGCCATGAACTTGTCCAGTGATGTTTTCGCTGTTTTCCCGTATAGGATAGCTTCTTTCCTCTAGGCCATCCATCAAACCATCGTTATCTTCATCTTTATTTAGTGGATCCGTCTTGAAGTCATTGATTTCTACCGACTCACTTAACCCATCTTTGTCTGTATCCTTTGCGGTTGGGTCTGTCCCATAGCGCTTTCTTTCCTCAGAATCCGAAAACGAATCATAATCCGAATCCTTTTCTAAAATGAATAAGCCGAGTTGATCCTCTTCTATGTTTGTAAGTCCGTCATGATCATAATCCTTTTGTGGTTCAAACATAAGCGATTTGTTCGGTCCATGTCCCTGCACTTTTTGTGTAGCATCTTCTTCCGCTAAAGCTGGCGTCCCACTTAAAATAAGAACGAAACTGCTGATGAGTATGAGTGATTTTTTCATCCTACCTGTCTCCTTTTTAAAATTAGTAAAAGCTAATGACTAACCAATTCGGGAGGGGCACGAAAATGAAATTCATCCATTTAGTCAATATTTTGATCGGTGTCGTTTGCATACCTGTCCTTATTTTCTCAAGTTACGCGATTGGTAGCTTTGGAGGAGGTATGTTTTATCAGTTGCTACCGGTATCCCTTATTCTATTGTGGATGATCAGCTACTTTTTACAGTTTAAGACGGGTGACATGAGATGGATGGTTCTTAATGTGATGGTGTTGCTTACGGTGGGGTGTTATGTGGTGTACTCCGTTGTTTCGTGATGGGGACAAATCTAGCAGCGCGCTTATAGAGGTTGTTCAAAAAGCCTGGAGGCTAACAGGATGTTAGTCAGTTCGATGTTACCACAGGACGTGGAGAGTTTAATCGAACTTCCCTTAATAGCCTGTCGAATTTCTTCGTTACTCGATCTCTCTTTTGAACACGCACTTATTTTATAAATTAGCCGTACAATCCCAAAATCCTCCTTTAGGGCTGTTGGGAAAAAGCCAACTAAAATTATCGAGATAACAAGAAAAGTGGAAGTGGCCTGTTCAGGTACGACAAGCGCTGGAGATTTCTGGACAAGAACGCGTATTCCAGCGTGATGCCAGAAATCGAAGCGACCTCGAACACCTGGGTGCTGTAGCTAGACATTGCATCTATGCAGCAAATTTTTATACTTTCTTTACTTGTGCAATAAAACTTGAACTGTTTTCCCATTGTTAATGAGCTTGTTACTGCTAGAATTGTAGTTCCAAAGTGGATACTTACAACTCTCTTTTCAAAAAAGGTTTAATCACCAAGCACTCACCAAAAATTGGCCGAGTGCTTGGTTCTAAATACATCTGTTTCACATATTCAAACGAGTTTCAGCCGTTCAGATACTAATTCCTCAATATATTCGGATACTTTCGCTAGACCTTCTTTTAACACTTGGGAATCACATGCATAACCAATTCTTACGGTTCCTTTTGGACAATTCATTTGATGAGAGAAAAGCACATGTGTTTATGGAGATTGAATACGCTATATGTAATTAATTTACTCACCTTCTCTTTTCTCTCTTTATTCACTTGAAGGATTTTTCTGAAACGACTTCTTTCCTGGTGCAAACCAACCAATTAGGGCAATACCGACTAATACCCCATAGAAAATCAAAGTCCAAGTTGTACTGTGCGGAAAATGATGATCTAAGACACCAATATCCTCATGAGCAAGGGTGATAATAGCGAGTTTGACACCGACCCAGGCAACAATTGCATATGCTGTTGTTTCCAATGCTGGACGTTTTTCAAGAAGTTGCACAAACCAGGTTGCTGCAAATTTAATCAAGACAAGACCGGCAATACCTCCAAGAAGAACTACCAAGAACTTTCCTCCATCCATTCCGCCGAAATCGCCTAGCGGGGAATCTGGAAGACCCAGTGCAAGAGCAACCGCAGCAAGTATCGAATCAATTGCAAAAGCAAGGTCAGCTAATGCAATCTTCCCTACTGTCGGCCAGAAACCTTTTCCAGCGGCTTCCTCTTCGTCGTCCTTATGAATATTCTTATTGTCTTTTCCGAACCGTGCCTGAATGACATGCTTTAATCCTAGATAAAGAAGATAAGATGCTCCTATTGCCTGTATCTGCCAGACATTTGCAATAAATGAGATGGCAAAAAGGGCAGCAAATCGGAAAACGAAAGCCATAATAATTCCGTAATTTATAGCTCTTTTTTTCTGTTCTTCGGGTAAATGCTTGGCTATTACTGCTAGTACAAGGGCATTGTCAGCTGATAATAATCCTTCTAATCCGATTAAAATTAATAATGCCCAAGCATACTCTAGCCATAGTGACTCCATGCACTTCTCTCCTTTCTAAAACTAAAAATCAGTTAAACGTTTTGCTAACAATAGATTTTCCCATTAAGCTACAGGTAATCCTAAAACTTATAGCTAAAATACTTTTACAGTACCCAATTCAGAGTCAGCGCTTCCTTATCAAGTGGCGCCATTTTAGTTTAACATCCACTACAACAAATTTTCTTTAAAATCTATATTTTTCTACTAATAATTTGAATGTTAAAATTGTTTACTTATTTATATTTTTTCGAAGTAAACAATACTTGACATATCATTAACTAGCCATGTATAGTATTAAAACCAACAAAATTCATCGGGATTATAAGTGTTTTAATATGAGGGGGGAAACAATAGTGGATATCGTTTTTTTATTGGTGAACATTGTAATTTTATTAGCAATTATGGGACTTCTTATCTGGATGCAAAAGAAACATTTATCATTTAGTAAACGTGTGTTCACTGGGTTAGGACTTGGAATTGTGTTAGGTGCCTTTTTGCAAATGACATATGGAACAGGGTCTGATGTGTTAGAACAAACAACAGATTGGTATAACATCGTTGGTCGTGGTTATATTACGCTACTTATGATGATTGTTGTTCCTCTTGTAATGGTATCGATCATCCAATCGATTATTAATTTAGAAAAATCGTCTGAACTTAGAAAAATGTCAGCGTGGATTATTGGAATTCTTGTTACTACCGCAATGATAGCAGCATTAGTTGGTATTGGCAGTGCAGCACTATTTGACCTTAACGCAGATCAAATTGAAGCAGGGCAAGCGGAGAATGAACGTAGTGAAATGTTGGAATCTACATTAGGTGAAGTTGAGGGCATGTCAACGCCTGGAAAAATTCTAAGTTTTATTCCATCGAACATCTTTTTGGATATGACGCAACAGAGATCTACATCTGTTATTGCCATTGTCATATTTTCATTAATCGTAGGTACAGCGGTTCTAGGTTTGCGTAGGAAGGATCCTGAACAAGCAGAAATGTTTACAAAAATAGTAAACTCTTTCTACGCGGTTGTAATGCGAATGGTAACATTGATCCTGCGGTTAACTCCATTCGGAATTTTGGCATTAATGGCAAATACGATAGCAAGTACTGATTTTGCAGGTATTCTCGAACTAGGCAAATTTGTCGTTGCCTCCTATGTGGGACTTTTTGTTATGTTTGTTATCCACTTAATCCTAATAGGAATATTCGGATTAAACCCTTTGACATACTTGAAAAAAGTGGTGCCTGTATTAAGCTTTGCGTTTACATCACGCTCAAGTGCTGGAACGATTCCACTAAACATTCAAGCACAGAAAAATTCACTTGGTGTTCACCAGGGTATTGCAAATATGTCAGCCTCATTTGGTGCAACGATTGGTCAAAATGGTTGTGCAGGACTTTATCCAGCCATGTTGGCAGTGATGATTGCTCCCTCAGCAGGGATTGATCCTTTAACACCAGGATTTATTGTTAAATTAGTGCTGATTATCGGCATTAGTTCATTTGGTGTAGCAGGAGTTGGTGGTGGTGCTACATTTGCAGCATTAATTGTACTTTCATCAATGGGTTTACCTGTTGGATTAGCAGGACTCCTTATTTCGATCGAGGCATTAATCGACATGGGGCGTACTGCACTGAATGTTAATAACGCTATGGTATCAGGAACATTAACATCACGTTTCTTGGGCAAATTGAACCTGAAAACATATAATGACACAAAGGCAATTGAAAAAGATATAGCGGTATAATCGCAGCAAGTACCTTGCAGACAAATGGCATAATGGATATTATCAATCCAATTAGGGTTTTTATGAAATGGGAGCAAAAGGTTTGATCATAAGAAATCAACTGTTAAAAACCAAAAACCAAAAATAGACTCTCATTGTTTCCGCTATAGAGGTAGGAGCCCATGCCCATCAAGGTAAGGCAAATCATTATCCCAGAATCGAGAAAAACGCTATTCTTTCTGTAATAGGATGGAAAGGATAGCGTTTTTTATATGTTGTCTTTGATTTTGGGTGTTGCTATATACCACGTCCCATAAGAAAGCAACAGGAAAAAAACCTTTGGAGTCAGCTTTGTATCTAAATCAGATACTTCATGCTTGTCCAACGGTGGTTCACACCAGTAAAGAACATCGCAACGTTGATGGAACCCTCACTAAAGAAGACAAGTAAATGGGTAGAGAAGAAAGTCGATCAATGCCTAAAACAGACAAAAAAGAACCTGAATAAAGAAGAAGACACTCCGTTCATCGATAATTTATTGAGATATAACAAGGGTTTTTGGAAGGGGCTATTTACGTGTTACGATTACCCTTCTATTCCAAGAATAAATAATGATTTGGAGCCTTTCTTTAGAAGGACGAAACAAAAACACAGAAGAATAACGGGTAGTCGGACTTGGAATCGCTATATTATCAGGCATGGTTAAAATATTGTATTTACCGAAAATATTGGTGATTTCAAACAAGGGCTGGATTGGATTAAGCAAGTTGACTTTGAAAAGCTATGACGAGGAAGCAAAAGCCTGGAAAAAACGTATATTTTCGCATACAAAGCAAAGAAGATTTAAAAGAGCACCAGATGAATATTTAAGCATGATCGAAATGAGATGGATACAACACAACTAACTTACTGTGTTAGTGGTGCCGTCTAAGAAAAAACAAATTTCGGGAATTGATATCCCACTACAAACCACCCCATTATTAAGTATTCTTTTTACGAAGGATCACGTTTTAAAAAGGATACTTCTTCAACCTTCGCCCCAGTCAGTTGAATATATAGTATTTATATACATTCTTCCAGATAACTGCCCAATACTTGAGTAAGGGGAAGGCGATCACCTTGTGCTGCAATCGCCACCTTACTACTCAAAGAGTAAACTTAACCCATATAAACACTATCACATGTTCCAGCTTTTGGTTCATAATAACAATGATTTTTAAATTGACCGGATAAAGGTTGACCGTACCATGTTGGAGGGCATGGGGCATATGGATTAAAGTACCAAAGAGCATATTTCCCTGGGTGTTGTCTCCAATAATCCAAATTCTTTTTTGCTAATCTTTTTTCAGCAGTTCTCGCTCTTTGATAAAATACATTACCTTTTTGGACAGCTTCAAACGAATAATTTCCTCCTTGTACTTGATAAATGACTTGTGGAATTGTTCTTACATCTTTAAAGTCTAAACAATCCGCTACACCACGATTAATAATTACATTTCCGACATACAACATTCCTTGTTTTCCTTCACCTACGGCTTCCGCTCTCATCATCCTTGCCATTAAGTCAACGTCTGAACTTGTGTATTTTATTCTTGGCATTTTTCACCTCCAAAATATAATACGAAAAAAAGCCTATATTGATGTTATTGTTTATTAAATAGGAATGCATAGTTTTTAAAGTTTACAGTTATAGATCCGTATACAAACCATTTTAGGAACAAATGAAACACCATTTCTTTTAAAACATAAGTTAAGATAGTTTCGTTTAGCTTTCTTTATCAGTATGTTGTTTGATCAGATCAATTGTGTGGAAGAGTAAGTTCTTATCTCCCCATTCCCCATGTCCAGGTACAACTGTTTTCACTTGTGGATATTTTTCGATTACCTTTTTAACGGAGTCATCCCATTGTTCTACATTTGCATCAGAAAGATTTCCAAGATCTTTTGCATCTAATGATTTGATGAAGCATCCACCGAATAATAATTTATATTGGGGAAGCCAAACAGTAATGTTATCTTTCGAATGGCCTTCTCCAGGATAAAAGGCTTCAATTACTTTGTCGCCTACTTTCATCACTGGTTTTTCATCGAGTGTCGGTTTGGGCGAAGGATATCCATATTCTTTAGCTAGATTTGCTGTCAAACGTGTACTGTGTACATCGATTCCCTGATTCAGTAACGCTTGAATGCCTCCAATGCTATCATCATGCGCATGAGTAACAAGCGCCAGAACAACTTTTTTCTTCAAATGTTTTTTGATCATCTTTAATAACTCTTCAGTTTTTTGGTGGTTCCCCGCTGTATCCCATGCTGTATCAATCAGGACTGCTCCTTTGGAAGTAGAAATGATTAACCCATTGTGGCCATAGGTTGTGCCATTCCAATCATTATATGATGTATGTGCCCATACTTTGTCATTCAATTTCGTTAATACAATCGTCTTATCTTGATTGGTAATCTTGGCGGGAGATGATTTTTCAGTTTGAGCATTTGTTTGATAATTAAGTTTGGCAAGGTCGTCTGTAATTGCGGTTTCTTGATTTCTTTTAGGTTGAGTAGAATGGGCGTTATCCTCTGAACAACCTACAAGCGTGAGACATGAGAGAAGTAATACAGGTACAATTTTTTTAAATTTAAAAGTACTAAAAATCGTGTTCCATGAACTCATAAAAATCTAACCTCTTTTCTAAAAAAATTTTATTTATCACTTAACATTGGTCTTACTTTCACTCCAGTGATGGAGTATAAAGGTACGCCATTCTATCAACCTATTTTTAGATTTAGACAAACCAATCACTACTGTAATGATTTAAAAACGTTTCTCGCCTTCGGAACAACATAACCGCTGCCACCACGCTGTTTGACATCTTCGATCATCATTGCTAGCAGTAAATCATTATCTTCTGTGTCAAATCCAATGAACCAACCATTTTCTGTACCGTTTTTGTCATCTTTACTTTCTTTGATTTCGGCTGTTCCAGACTTGCCCGCAATCGTCATGCCAGGAATATAAGCACCGTGGGCCGTACCATTAGGGTCTTCAACAACCCGGATTAAGTCCTCCTTGATTAATTCAGAGGTTTTCGGCTCAATTAGACTTCCTTTCCATACCGTTCGTTCTCCTTCTTTCTTCAACAGATAGGGGGATAACAAATCACCTTCATTCACAAAAGGCGTGTAGGCTAATGCAAGATGAAGGGCGCTCATCATTACTTCTCCCTGTCCATAGGCAGTGTCTGCCAACTGTGCTTCACTATTTATCCCATTATTTGAAAGTATTGAAGGCTCTATCGATAATGGAATGGGAAGTTCTTCTTTAAATCCGAATGCCTTTGCTTCTTTTAAAAATGTGTCCTTCCCCATCTCAAGTGCTTCCTGTGCAAAATAAATGTTGTCGGAATAAACAAATGCATCACGTAAATTCACAGAAGCTTTCTCATGAACGCGTGTAACGTAGTAGTCGCCCCATGACTTATCTTTTGTCCAGTGGAGACCCTCAATGTGTCTGACTTCGTTCGGATCAGTTATCCCTGACTCTAATCCTACGGCTGCAGTAATCGTCTTGAACACCGAACCTGGCGCGTAACGATTGATAAAGCGATTTAAAAAAGGTTTTTTGGGGTTGTTACTCCATTCCTTCCATTGCTTGTCGGAAAGTCCTCTTATGAAAGCATTTGGATCATATGAAGGTGAACTGACTAAAGACAAAACCGCTCCGGTTTTTGGATCTATAGCTGCGGCAGTCCCAGCGTCTCCCTTCAATTGATCATATATTTCTTGCTGAAGGTTAGCATCAATAGTCAACTGAATGTCTTCTCCCGGAACAGGTTCGGTTTTTGCCAACGTTTCTTTAAAACTTCCATCTGATTTCTTAATATAAATATGACCACCGGTTTTTCCTCTTAACTTTTCCTCGAAAGTCTTCTCCAATCCAGTTTTTCCAACGACATCTCCTGAGGAATACCCTTTTTCTTTCCATTCGGCAAGTTGTTCTGCAGTGATTTTACGTACATAACCCGTTAAGTGAGCTGCCGAGGCTCCGAAGGGATAAGTACGAACCATTTTTTCTTGAGCTGCAACCCCAGGAATTTCAAAAAAAGGTTGAAGATTTTTTTCATCCAGGGGCAATGTGGCAAGTGGCACAAATGAATCCGGTTTTACCCATGAAGCATTTAACTTTTTGTTCATTTCATCAATCGTTATTCTTAACAAATCGGATAATTTTTCTTTAGAATCCTCAGTTTCATCGCCGAGTTTGCCCGGTATGACTCCAATTACGTTGGCTTTAGCGTTAATTGCAAGCTTGCTCCCATTTCTGTCACTGATTTCTCCTCTCGATGCCTCTAATGTTTCTGCTGCTACTTTTTCCCCTTCTTTTAGGGAAGGAAAAATGAGAGACGGTTCCCATTCTACGGACCAATCTTGATTCGATTCATTTTTCTCCTTAATTAAAGTCGCGTGATGCGTAAATTCGATAGGACCGGCCATCGTTTCCATTTTTACACGGTATTTGAAGGTAACAGAATCGTCTTTCAGATCCTCGTCGTTTTTACTATCAAATATTCCATCCACTTGTAAGTTTTCAGTTTCAATTCCTTTGTAAATATCCTTATAACGCTCAACAAATTCCTTGTTTGAGATTTCTTCTTTAGATTGCTGAGATAGATGCTGATACATTTTTTCAAAATCATTATCCTCCCAATTAGAAAGATATGCTTTAAAAATGTCCTCCGGTTTTTCCTTATTTGAACAACCCGCTATAACAGCAAGAAACATAACCATGATTATGCCTATCCAAAATCGTTTCAATCCGTCCAACTCCTTTACAAACGATATAAACTACTTGAAATATAACTTCCAATACATACCATTTATAGCTCCAATGGCAGAGTTCACCAATGTTAATTCCCGGTCTCCACACGATCCCCTGTGATGGGTGAAGACGCGACCTAAAGCATTAACTGTTTTCCATAAAATCTTACTTCTTTGCTAAAGAAGACAATCATTTGGACTACACGTGTAATATGATACTACATTCGTAATCAATTCATGTCAAATCTTTTCGAACGTAGAAAGATCACCAAATCTTGCTGATGTTGATTTCCTAACCTCGATAAACGCAGCTAAATCCCTTCGCCATAAGTCTTAGGTCTACCTGCAAAACCATAGAGACAACAAAAAACTGATTCCATTCAATTCCCATCTGCTTGTTCACAAAAAATTGGTAGATTGATAAACGGATAAGGTGAAATGCTAAAATTTATGTGTTAAATTTGGAGTTAACTCTTTTAAGAGAATTACACTAATAAATCTTAGAAACAGTTATGAAGTTATAAAATTTTCTGGGCGAGCGCCGAATAATCGGGTTCAAACGCCGGATTATATGATTCGATTCCATATATTTCTTACACATTACTGTTGACTTCGTTAGAAAAACGGGATATTTTTAAATGGCAAAATTACCATATTGTTGAACTATCTAACTAGGAATAAGTTTCAGGAAAGATAGCAACGAATTATGTCATATATTAGGTGGAAGATCTAGAAATGGAGACGAATAGCATGTTCTTTACTCACTTTGTAGTAAGTTTTATAGTGTCCTCTATTACTGTTGCAATCATTATGCTGATCAGGAAAGTGTTCCAAAATCAATTATCAGCGAAATGGCAATATAATCTATGGTTTCTTTTGCTGATTGCATTGACTCTTCCTTTTATACCGAATCATTTGCTTAATTTTGGAAATTACTTTTCATGGGATATTCATCAAAGTAATGAATCAAGTCATTCTGCTGCCTCTACCGGAGACCATGCATTAAAGGACCAAAATTGGATGCAGGACTTTACGGTATCAGTAAACCGTTTCGACTTGACATTCCTGAATGAAATTTTAGCCGGCATATGGATTATAGGGATGTTCGTTATGACTGTTCTGACAATACACGCTTGGTTAAAGTTAAAGAGAATCAAAGGCACTATATCTAGCATAAAAAATAAAGAAATCCTGGTCTTATTCGAACAGTGCAAGCAACGTTTAAATATATCGAGACATTTGATTATAGGGGAATCACCGCTTATCAATTCTCCTATGACGTTTGGTCTTTTTAAGACCTATGTTGTGCTTCCGAGACATTTTGAAGAATGGCTGTCTATGGACGATATCAAATACATCCTTTTACATGAACTGAATCATTATAAATATAAAGATATTGCAACGAATTACCTGATCGTTTTTTATCAAATTTTATACTGGTTTAACCCTTTTGTTTGGGTTGCTTTCAGGGAAATGAGATTGGATCGCGAAATAGCTTGTGATATCGCTGTCTTAAATTCTTTGAATAAGCACTGTTATGCAGAATATGGGGATACAATTATTAATTTTGTTGATAGATCCTCTCGGACAAGGTACTTCACTTTGGTAAATCAGCTAAACGGTTCGAAGGAGCAAATAAAAAGACGTATTGAAAGTATTGCATCCTTTACGACTGAATCAAAGCTGTTGAAACTGAAAAGCATAGTCATCTTCATGCTTCTGGGGGTATTTGTTGCAAGTCAGGTTCCAGTCATTTCTGCGATGGCTTACGAGGATAATCGTCACGATTTTGAAGGAGAACGGACAGTGTATGAGGATCTAAGCAAGTATTTTTCCGGATATGAAGGGAGCTTTGTATTATATGATTTGCAAGCTGATCAATATCATATCTATAATGAAAATAAAAGCACATTAAGGGTTTCTCCGAATTCTACTTACAAGATCTATAGCGCATTGTTTGCATTGGAGTCAAATGTCATAACGAGTGAAAGTTCCACATTGAAGTGGAATGGTGAGCAGTATCCTTATGACTCTTGGAATAGGGATCAAAATTTATCTACAGCAATAAGTTATTCAGTAAACTGGTATTTTCAGGAGTTGGATAAAAGAGTCCATAAGGATACTATCCAAGCTTATCTAAAACAAATAGACTATGGTAATCACGATCTCTCTGGGGGAATATCCGAATATTGGATGGAATCTTCACTAAAGATTTCTCCAATAGAACAGGTACAAACACTCAAAGCTTTTTATACAAACGAATTTGGATTTAAGGATAAGAACGTTCAATCCGTTAAAGAGATGATCAAATTAGAGGAAAAAGATGATGCAATGCTCTCAGGAAAAACTGGTACGGGGAGTGTCAATGGGAAAAATATTAATGGTTGGTTCATTGGATATGTAGAGTCGAAGAAGGATACTTATTTCTTTGCAACAAATATACAGAATGAAAATAATACCAACGGAAGTAAGGCGGCAGATATAACGAAATCTATTTTGAGGGATAAAGGTATATATTAAGTAGTTGATAAAGGAGGATTAGTGTGTCAAATAAAGTACCTAGTATATCAGAAGCAGAATGGGAAGTCATGAATGTGCTTTGGAAAAAGGCTCCGCAAACAGCCAACGAAGTCATTTCCTCCTTGCAGAAGAAAAAGGACTGGAAGCCGAAAACAGTACGCACACTTTTGGATCGACTCGCCCAAAAAAAAGTGGTCGGTGTGAATCAAGATCAGAAGGTCTATACTTTTTTTCCGCTTTATTCCCAGGATGATTGCCAGCACGCCGAGGCACAGTCCTTTATTAAGCGAATTTATGGTGGAACGTTAAAGTCGATGCTAGTTCAGTTCATCCAGGAGGATTCTTTGTCAGAAGAGGATATTAAAGAATTGCGTTCCATTTTGGATAAAAAGCGTAACAAATGAGATTGGTGGAAGTCAGTGATGGTAGATTAGATGTTAAAAAATTTAAAAAGTCAATATAACAACAAGCTTCGCAATATTTGCTTATCTAATTTAGCTTTCCTCATGTGATATACTGATGAATACTTTTATTCAGACCGGAAAATATTAGCAATTAATAAACATTTCAAATTACAAAAAGGACTGGAGAGTGGAGTATGAGACTTGAAAATAAAGTAGCAATCGTAACAGGTGGAGCAAGTGGAATTGGTGAAGCGACTGTTCACCTTTTTGCTGAAGAAGGTGCAAAGGTGGTCATTGCAGACTTTTCGGAACGGGGTAAAGACTATTTTTGTACTGCATAAAATTATTAATTATGTTTATCATCATTTTCATTTCATTGATAAACCTATTTCGCTGTCGTACAAAAAACGTCATTGTAAATAAGTAAGATTCTTTTGAAGCACTTGGTTTGTAAATATGTTCAACTTTTTGTAACCCTGGAAACGGTTTTTTAGGAAAGGTACTATCAAAATCGTATTCACTGGAATAGGAAAACATAAGTCTGTTTAAGTCACCCGCGATGATTTTTAGCAGTTGATTGTATACTTCTAGAGGCACCGTGTTTCTTTTCTCTACTTCATTCCATTTTTCACGGAATCCTTCAAGTGATTGATAAATGGGAGTGAAGTCAAATGCTTCATCCGAATTCTTATCAATCTCTTCTAGGATTTTTTTGCTATTTTTAAGAAATTGAGTCAATTTAAGAGGTAATACATCCGCTTGAGATATGTTCTGGATAATAGCCGCATGAATCTTTGTATCCCTCAGTAGCAATTCTAGATCTATCTTATCGTACAAGTCTTCCTCCGTATGCCACCACCATCCTCCACCGGGATTATAGATGATGCTTTTATCTTCTGATTCATATCTGATTGCAAGATGAATGGGAATACTCACCCCAAGAAAAGATTGATCCACTCCACAGGGCAAGTAATCGAATGTATTCGTTTCCTTACCAGTAAAATCCGATATGATTTTCTTAAGCAAGTCTTGATCTTCCATAGTGGTTGACTTTGAAATAATCTTCACTGCACCATTTGATCCAGAAAAATCAACATTAATATGTGCCACACAATTATCATTTAAATCCTGCCAAAAATGATCGCAATACCAAGCTGATCCAGCATATCGCTTATTAGAATGCCCTGGCCACCAGGCAATTTTTATTCCTCGTTTCAACTTTCCTAAGTAATTAGAAAAGACTCTTGCCAATTCCAAACATAGAGCATTGCTACCAGCATTGTCTGTGGCTCCCTTGTGCCATGAATCGTAATGACCAGACAACAATATAAACTCGTCAGTGTCACCAGGTATATAAGCAACGGGTAGACTTACATGTTTGATTCCGACATTCAGTTTCGTTGCGATTACCACCTTTAATTGGCCAGCAACCGCTTGTTCCATCAGTTTTGCCCCGTCATGATACTTTATTCCAACTACGGGGATTCGAGGTAATGTGTATACGTTTTTGGTAGTCGGTGTTCCCCATACCGTTCCTACAGTATCTTCATGGATAACATCCTCCTGTGTAGACCAGATATGAATTAATCCCTTTGCCCCGGAATGTTCAATCTTTGTTACATAGTCTTCAGAGCAATTCCAGCTCAAAACAATCTTGTCTTTAAAAGTTTTAAACCATCCTACTTCTTCACTAGGACTGAGATGTTTATTTTTACTGTATCCATCATAAATAACCTCTGCTTCTATTCCGTCAGGGCAGGGTAAACAAAACGATTTGGCTTTTGCTCCTACTTCATAGTTTTCAGGTAGGATAACCTTTACTGTACCTTGAATTGGATCACTGAAATATGAATTAAACCAGTACCTTTCATTTTTCACACTGTATTCTTCAAGTTTTTTAATGATATAATTGACTGCTGCTTCTGCATCCTTTTTCCCCGGTTAGTCGGTTCAACTGGCAAAAGACTTTTAGGTGTTCACCCATCCGGCCTTTGTCTATCGCATTAATAATTCCATAATTGCTTTTATTGCGGTACGCTTTTCCATTCACGTTAGTTCCCCTCCCAACACTATTCAATGTCAATAGTTTATGAAATTAGCAATCAACAGAAAGACGGCTCCTGTGACCATCCAAATCAACATTAACGGCCACATGAATTTCACCCATTTTTGATAAGGGATACCAGCAATAGCAAGGGTTCCCATCAGTGTAGAAGATACGGGTAGGATAAGGTTAGAAATACCATCGCCTAATTGGTAGGCTAGTATTGCAGTTTGTCTTGTTATGCCAAGCAGATCAGAAAGCGGTGCCATGATTGGCATAGTTGTAGCTGCTATCCCTGATCCCGATGTAATCAACACATTCATGAGGGTTTGGAAGGCATACATTCCTAGAACTTGCACAGAACTAGGTAACTCCCCAACTACCATTGCTAAGCTACTTACAATGGTATCGATAATATTCCCCTGTTCCAATACAACCACGATAGCCCTTGCGACACCAATAATGAGCGCTCCAAATGTAATTGCAGTAGCTCCCTTTACGAATTCGCTTGAGATTTTGCTGGGACCAAATCTTGCACAAAGTCCTGATACAACTCCCATCGTTAAGAAAAGGGCAGATATTTCTTCTATCCACCAATTCTTTTTAGAAACACCCCAGATTAAAAGGACAAAACAAAGTATCATTGTCAAGATTACAAGGTAGTGTTTAAGCTCGAAGGAAGGTAAATGCGAATGGTCGACCCCTTTTTCTGTTGCGTTTTTTTCTAATCCGTAAACAACACTTTTGGAGGGATCTTCTTTCACCCTGGTTGCATAATGAATGAGGTATATACTTGTAATCACCAGAAAAACGACCAGTAAAACAGCCCTTAGCCACATTCCAGAAAATAGAGGAACTCCAGCAATCGCTTGCGCAAGTCCTACATTGAAGGGATTTAGCAGGCCTGCCGTAAATCCGCAAGAAGCCCCTAATGCAATCATTGCGGTTCCAGTTATGGCGTCATATCCAAGAGATCTTGCAATGGCTATGCCTATTGGGACAAATACTATGCCCTCTGTAGACATTCCCATCGTAAATCCACCAATGGAAAAAAGGGACAGAAATATTGGGATAACCCATTTTTCGTTTTTTGAGAACCGGTTCGCCACTCTTCCCGTTGCAGCCTCAACGGTTCCAGTGGCCATAATAACCTGAAATGCTCCTCCAACAATTAGTATAGAGAAGATAACATCACTAGCACCGATTAATCCATGAACAATGGCCAACGGAATATCAAAAATTCCGACCGGACTCTCTTCAATCTGTTGGTAAGACCCTTCAACTACGAGTTCTTTCCCAGTAGCTTTATCCTCTATTCGGTCCAATTCGCCTGCAGGGATAAAGTATGTTAAAGCAGCGGCAAAGAAAATTAGGAAGACCAGTATGACAAAAGTATGGGGCATTTTTAATACCCTTCTCAGACGAAAGGCTAGCTTCCTATCTCGCTGTATGTCGGGACTGTCTTGAACATCATGCATCATCTTACCTCCACGTTTTGTTTTTTCTTCCAATTTTTAAACTCTTCACGAACTCTTTGCAATGAATCGGAATCAACACATAAATCAAACGCTGTCATGGCCAAAGCTTTCGCTGCATGATTTAAAGCTTTTAACCCTTTTTCCGATCCGGCCGCTTGGCAAAACTCAGGCGTATGCGCATTAACATCTCCAATTTCAATATATGGATGTATTGTTGCAGTCACTTGACCTACGTTTCCGATATCGGAAGATCCGATACCTCCTTTCTTTGGAGGATCACTCACTTCAATTCCCATTAACTCCAAATTTCTTTGAAACAACATTGCCAATTCCTTGTTGTTGTTTCGTTCCGCATATACAAGACCTTCACTCACTTCAAATCGGGCCCCCACTGCTTCAGCTGAATACCTCACAGCCGTATACAACTTCTCTCGGACTACATCAAGTTCTTTCACTGTTGAAGCACGGAACATAAATTTTGCTTCACAGTATTCTGGAATTACATTCGGCGCATCCCCTCCCTTACTAATAATCCCATGAATTCTTACATCTTCTTTAAAGAACTGCCGCAGTGAATTAATTGCTACAAAGGAGTTAATTAATGCGTCAAGTGCACTTATGCCTTTTTCTGGTGCAGAAGAGGCATGAGACTGTTTCCCAAAAAAACGGAAAGTGGAATCAACACAGGCTAATCCTCCTCGAAGTACCATTGTCTTTTTATGCGGGTGGCAAATCATGACAGCATCTATGTCATCAAAGACCCCCTTTTGACACATGATGATTTTCCCGCCACCCTCCTCTTCTGCTGGAGTACCTAATACAACAATCCGTCCGGGTAGATCAGGGCACGAATCCTTTAGGGCCAGTGCAGCACCAACTGCTGCCGCTCCGATAAGATTGTGTCCACAAGCATGTCCGATTCCAGGCAGAGCATCGTACTCCGCCAGTAGAGCAATAGTTGGGCCACCAGGGGTTCCCTCCCATGTAGCACGGAAAGCGGTTTCAAGATTAGCGATACCTTTTTCAACTTGAAAATCGGCTTGAATAAGAGGAGCTGTTAACCACTCAATGGCTTTTTGTTCCTGAAAACTCAGCTCTGGCTTCGCATGTATCTTCAAAGCTATTTCACACAGCTCTGTATTGAGTTCCTCAATAGCTTGTTTGATACGTTCTTTTTGATGGATCTTCTTTTCTCTAATCATTTCGAAATTCCCCTTTTTGATTATTTTTTATATTTTCTGAATTTATTCTATAATACATATTAAAATAAGTAAAATTAATAATTTTTAGTAATATTAATAAAATATTTTTATTAAAAATCCAAATAGAAAGGGAACCCCCTGTTTCCGGAATCCCCCTTTACTTTGTTCACTCCAAGCTTTTTATGTAATTAATAAACTTCTCCACAATCGTGAATTGCAATGACGCTTCTCTATACAACATCCACGTATTCCTTTTAATGGCTTGGCCATTTTTTCGAATTAAATCTATCCCATATAGATCATCACTAGGGCTCACAAAACTTCTCGGAATAATGGCGTATCCCAACCCATTTTTCACCATCTCTTTACAAGTCTCATAGCTGTCAACTTGCATGGTTATCAGAGGTGACTCATTAAATCTCTCATGCCACCAATCATCAATGGTTTGACTCAACGATGAGTAACTATAACTTCCTGTTCTTTTTGAAATTTTGAAGTTGATTCTCGGTTGCTTGGGCAAACTGTCCAAATTGATTTCCTCTTTAGAGATGATGCATATGTTCTCTTCATTAATCAGATATCTCTGGTCGTACCAATGATAATCTCCTTTGACAATCCCGACATGTATATCCTCCTGGAGCAGTAATTCAAAGATTTCAGCACTCCACCCAGAGTCAACGTTAATCTGCACTTTAGGGTACGTACCAATAAAATTTTTTATAATAGGAGGGAGTTTATAAAGTCCGTAATAACTGGAAACTCCTATTCTTAGGTTACCTTCTACTTCATTTCTCATGTTAACGACATAATCTTTTGCTTTTCTCAAATCTACGAGTACTTTTTGCGAGTAAGTAACCAAGTACTCACCTTCTTGAGTAAGCTTTATACCTTTTCCATTTTTCGTAATAATGGGCACTCCGAATTTTTTCTCGATTTGTCGAAGTCGATAGGTTAAAGCTGGCTGTGTAATGTAAAGGCGTTCTGCTGCTTTGGTTATATTTTGTTCTTCCGATATGTATTGCAGCATCATGCAGTCCTTTTCGTCCACAAAACCCCTCCTAGTTACTTAAATTTTCATGGGAATTCAACAAGAACACAACATTTATTTAGCTTTTTATGCTATATATTTCAACAGGTTTGTCCCATTTAAATATTTCCTTTTCAAATTGCATTCCGACCTTTTCGGCTACTCGTTTAGAAGCTACATTGTTTTTATCAAATAGAGAAATTAATCGATTGTAACCTAGTTGATTGAAGCCATATTCTTTACATGCGTTAGCTGCTTCCGAAGCCAAACCACATTGACCTACAAACTGATTATTTTCCTTTAATTCTGCAATTCATAAGCCGATGCCACACTTCTTATAGTTTTCATTAGTCCATTGAATACAACTAAGATTTTGTTCCCGATTTTTTGTCGATGGGTAATATCTCATAGCTTCTGAGTCTGAGAAAATTTTCAATAAATTGTCAATGTCTGATTCCATCATTAACCGTAAAAACATTCTTTTAGTTTCAAGTATTTGCATTTTTCTTCAAGCCTTTTCCCATGTTTTTTAACCTTGTTTATCACGGGCTATTATCTTTCTTTGGTTATCATATTCTATCTTATGTTTTTCAGCAATCCTTCTTTCACTAACCTCCCTCTAAGTCTTATTCATACAGATAGGTAAGGGTTTGACGTTATCTCTCCCTTTTCCCCTGTTTGCACCGTATGTGCAACTTTCATTGGTACTGTGCCACCACTTTCACCAATACAAAGATAAGTTATACAGTAGTTATTCTCACTACTGCTTTCCTTAGCACCGATTCAAAGGAAGTAAGTCCTCCACGTTATCAGTTTACAACGTTGAATTATATCTATTATAGAATGAACTTAGGTACTTCTTGTTAGCCGTTCATATGCCTGTAACACATTATGGATTTTCATAATTGTGAGTCTTACTCATCCACTGCTAACCTCACATTAGGTGATATACACATTTCTATGTATTGCCAGTCTAGACCCGTACATCCAGAAGTTCGTCAGCTTAACCTTTTACTTTAGGTTCTTTAAGCATTCTCACCATATTCATTCAACTCAAGCATCATGATTTACACCACCCCCTCTGGTAGGCTTTCGTCAGCCGAACTGATATGGTAAATTTTTACGCCTTTTTGCCGAGCTTATAACACGATCATTCTTACTAAATCAAGTGCTACTCGACGCAGAGAGAGCCCTTCAAGTCGTTACTCTATCATTTGACTCTTCAATATAATCCTTCAATTCCTGAAAGAATTGTCTAACTTTTATCTGGGTAATGTGACCATCCCCAAGTTAGGTTAGAAACGTTTCGCACCATAATCTGGCCCTTTTCTGAAATGAGCAGTAGGAAATGTCCGAAATTTTCAAGGGGGATGGTTTCCAGCCTTTGTCCTTTTTTACACGTATCTTGGAGGTACCCCTTCTTACATTTTCACCAGTTCCTGGTTTGCAAGAGGATGATTGAAGGGACATCAAAAAATTCATCAGTTATTCGCTAAATGAAAAACTAAATCCGTGTTTCCCCTACTAGTAGGTTAACTTTTACATATAACGGAAAATGTCTATAGAATTTTCTGGCGGGAATTAAGCATTAATGTAGATTCAATAGATAAATACAACTATACTTTTTCTTAAGTACCCAATCAATCTGACAAAGGAGCGATTAACACATGAGATCTCATTTAAAGCATTTTATTAATGGTGAATGGGTTGCATCAACAGGCAGCGAAACAATTAATGTCATTAACCCTGCTACAGAAGAAGTTATTGGCCAAATCAGTAACGGTACGGAAGAAGATTTAGATAAAGCTGTTGCTGCAGCACGAGCAGCTTTTCCTTCTTTTTCACAAACCTCAAAGCAAGAACGTATTGATTTATTAAACCGTATTGCTGATGAATACGAGAAACGTAAAGACGATATCGTAGAAATGATTACACAAGAATTGGGCGCACCTCTAAAAATGAGTTATAAAATGCACTACAATATGGGCCTCTCACACTTTCGCCAAGCGGCTAAGGAATTGGAAACCTTCGAATTCTCCGAAAGAAGAGGATCAACATTAATTCGTAAAGAAGCAATCGGCGTGAGCGGATTGATCACACCGTGGAACTTCCCCACAAATCAGACATCAACGAAGCTTGCAAGTGCATTCGCAGCTGGCAGCACAGTCATTCTGAAACCATCTGAACTTACACCGTATGCCGCAATCATTTTAGCAGAAGTATTCGAAGCTGCTGGACTACCGAAAGGTGTATTCAATCTCGTAAACGGTTCTGGGGAAATTGTCGGAAATGGGATTAGCTCTCACCCTGACATCGACTTTGTTTCCTTTACAGGCTCTGGAGCGGTCGGTCAGAAGATTAGTGAAAATGCTGCCAAAACCGTAAAAAGAGTTGCATTAGAACTCGGTGGGAAATCTCCGCTCATCGTTCTCGATGATTATGATGTAAAGAAAGCGGCGAAAATGGCCGTTGCCAATGTCTTAACCAACTCAGGGCAAGTTTGTACGGCTGCGACACGTACGTTAATTCCTAAGTCTAAGAAAGATGAGTTTGTTAAAGCCGTTAAAGAAGTTCTTCCACAATTTCCTGTCGGAGACCCTAGGGATGAAAAAACATATTATGGACCTCTCGTGTCTGAAAAACAATATGATCGTGTTCAGGAATATATAAAGAAAGGTCAGTCAGAAGGAGCAACACTCGTTGCGGGCGGGACCGGTAAACCTGAAGGATTAGAGAAAGGATATTACGTGAAACCAACCGTCTTCGCAGACGTAAAAAATGACATGATCATTGCTCAAGAAGAAATCTTCGGTCCAGTCATGTCCATTCTCACGTATGAAAACCTTGATGAAGCCATTGAGATTGCGAACGATACCATTTATGGATTAGCAGGTTACGTCATCGGGGAAGATGAAGTCACTGTAGATAGGGTTGCTTCTTCAATTCGTGCAGGACGTATAACCGTAAATCAGGCACCGGCTGATTTCTCTGCGCCATTTGGCGGCTACAAGCAATCTGGTTTCGGACGAGAATGGGGTGACTACGGAATCGAAGAGTATTTAGAAATTAAAGCCGTTGTCGGTATGCCTTCATAATGTTATCACGATAGGTCCCCTCTTCAACCAATTAGGATAATGGGGGATAGTGTCAGGAAAATTTTCTTGACGTTGTAAATCCGTATTTTCCTGACGGCTACCCTCTACCCCTTTTTGTAAAACTGAAGATATTTATTATTCAAATGGGCACGTTTCTCTAAGAGCGTGTCTTTTTTACTTTTGTACCAGAAATAACAGAAGGGGATTTTAGGAAGAATATCGAAGTTGGAAATAGGATGAATAAAAAATTTAAGGAAGTGAGAAAAGTGTGGATGGAGATGATAAACAAAATTTCCTCCAGTATACGTTTTGAACCACGAAGATGATAGTAGAAATAGAGTTGCAACATCTTTGAAAGAATTTATTGAAGGTTGTTTAAGTGGATCAATTAGTATATAAATCTTTTTTATGAGAGTGAAACAAAAAAAGTGTGAATTTCGTCTTATTATAGGATGGGGTTCTTTATAACTCTATACTAAACCATTTAATAAATACGAGGAGTAGCTTCAATGAAAAAATGTTTTGCCTTGATACCGATTTTGCTCATCATAGCTCTTATGGCAGGCTGCCAGAATCATACAACAGCAACAGATATAGCGAAAACACACTCTCATTCTAGCCAAAAGAAAGACTCTGACAAAAAATCAAAACCGAACATGACACAAGAAGAGAAAAATCAAAAAGAACAACTGTTAGCACAAGCTGAGGTTAATGCAAACGAAGTATCTTTGGATCAATTAAAGAAAGATACATTTAAATGGAAACAAGAGGTGGAACCCATTGTCGGGCCTACAGACACAATTATTTTTCGCTTTTGGCAGTGATATTGAAGACTGGAAGTAGTATTCAAGTGATAAGTATGCCTTTTTGAAAAGTCAGGGCTTTGATTATTATGCCAATGTGGACGCATCAAAAACTTCCTGGTCCCAATTAGGGCCAGATTACTTCCGACAAGCCCGTATTAATGTGGATGGCTTACGTATGCGGGGAGCGTTAACCGGAAAAAAATGATGTATTAGAACAATTTTTTGATGTTGAACATGTTTTTGACTCCTCACGGCCAACAGGAAGTTAATTTCTTTCCTTTAAAAAAAGGGAGGGAAATGCAGTCACTTTTTTCAAATAAAAGTAACATATCACCCTCCCCACCCTTTTATCTCATTGTTTAAAACAACCATTAGTTTAATTCTTACTGTGGGCCCTGCTTATTCTATTTAACAGGAGTCGACATGTGGCTATTGCTAACTTTAACTTTTCCATTTACTGCAAATATTGAAATGTTTTCACATGCTTTATCTGGGTAGATTAAACTTGTTATTGCATATTCCCCTTCATTTACAAATAGTTCTATGGAAGAAGAATCAATAACCATATGTAGTTGTATGTTGTTGACATTGTCCATTTTCACTGCTTGTATATTTGAAAAGTTTTCCGAAAAATCAATTATCCCAGAGCTTTTACGATCTAAGATCACCACATTCTCAGTTGAATCAAACGTTATTCTCGTAAAATGTTCTTCAGTATGGTGGAGGATGATGCCAAATTTTGTTGCATCAATCCTTTCAACATTTAAGACCCAATCCAAATAAGATTTATTAATCTTAACTTCTTTTAATCCATCTCCACTCCCGATTACATCGTTAATGTCTTCCTTATTAGAAAAATAGGAATCTAGTTCCTTTACTGGTTTTTGAATGACTTTATATACCTCTCCATTTTTCCGCAGGGATAGTTCCCTTGGCAGTGTCATTTGACCTCGCCATCCTTCTGTTGGAACTTGATTTGCATATCGCCAGTTACTCATCCACCCCAAGTAAATGCGTCTCCCATCTTTTTCAGGAATATCAGAAAAGCTGACTCCAGCATAATTATCTTTTCCAAAGTCCAACCAGTCATTTGATTCATCACCTGCCGTAAATTGAGAACCATCAAAGCTCCCAATAAAGTACTGCGTCCGGGAACCTGCGTCAAATTGAGGGTTATCTCCAATGCTTACAAATAAAACCCATTTTGTTTCTTCACTGTTTTCTACCTTTAATTGAAATAAATCTGGGCATTCCCACACGCCATCATGAACACCAATATGATCTCCGAACTCGCTTTCAAACTCCCAATCTATTAGATTCTGTGAAGAATAAATCGAAATGGTTTGACCTGTAGCTAATACCATAACCCATTTATTGGTTCCCTTGTGCCAGAACACTTTAGGATCTCTAAAGTCGATTTTGCTTTCATGTTCAAGTACAGGATTTCCTTGATACTTACTCCAAGTCCTGCCATTGTCGTGACTATAAGCTAAACTCTGTGATTGTTTCGGTGGTATTTTCTCACTGCCTTCTAACTGTTGGGTAAAGATTGACACTATACCTGGCTTATCTGGGAAAAGACCAGTAGAATTATGCCAGTCGACAACTGCACTTCCGGAAAAAATGGTGCCATGTTCATCTGGGTATAACGCGATATCCAGTTCCGACCATTTGATCATGTCTTTACTGACAGCATGTCCCCAATGCATAGGTCCCCATATACTGTCGTAGGGATTATATTGGTAAAAAAGGTGATATTCACCTTCAAAATATACTAAGCCATTCGGATCGTTCATCCAATTTTTTTTAGGTGCAAAGTGTAAATGTGGTTTGTATTTTTGTAAAAAATTGATTGTCATTTTAGTGATCCTCCATTTGTATATCAATCATATCCTGTATGACTTTTTTGTTACTTCTAATTTCAAAGTATCTTTATTTAATCCCTGTTCCAGACCCGCCAAGTCCCTGGAGTAAATACTTTTGCGCCACGATATAGACGATGATTAATGGTATCGTGGATATCGTAAGAATCGCCATTACCTGATTCGTATAAACAGGAGGGGTTGTATTTATGTTCGTAATAGCTACTTGAAGAGGAAACTTTTCTGAATCTGTCAACACCATTAAAGGCCACAAGTAGTCATTCCAACTTAAGATAAATGATAATGTCCCAACCGTCGCAATAGCAGGTTTGGACATTGGTAATATGATTTTCCAAAATATAGTCCAGTAATTGGCGCCATCTAGTTTAACAGACTCAATGATTTCATCTGGTATGGCTTTAAAAAAGTTTCTAAATAGATAAATGAAGAACATATTTGCAATCATCGGTAATATTACTGCTAACCTTGTGTTCAATATTCCTAAATCATGCGCAACCGTAAATTGAGTAATAATTAATGTTTCTGCCGGCACAATCAACAACGCTATTAATAGTCCAAACAGCACCTTTTTTCCAATAAAATCAAATTTAGAAAAGGCATATCCCGCCATGGCATTAACAACAATAGACCCTAATGTGACCACTATTGCATAGGTAACACTATTGAATATATATTGAAAAACATCAAACCTGGAAAATAACTCTTGATAGGTTTGAAACCATTCAGAAGGAACGATGGATGGAAGCAGGGATTGGATACTGCCCATATCAACAGGGATATTTGCTTCAGGTTTCATCGAGGAGGCTACCATCCATATCAAAGGGAAGATAAAAATACATGCTAATAAAATCAAAAATGTATATTCTACTACTTTTTTAAATTTTCTACTCATTATGAATCATCCTCCCTTGATACTTTGCTTTGTATGAATGTCACAATCCCAATCAGTATTCCAAAAACAACTGTCATAGCACTTGCGTAACCAATCAGCCGATCTGAAAATCCAGTTTGGTAGATATAGTAAACAGGAGTCATTGTAGAATTCATTGGTCCACCTTGCGTCATGACCATTGGCTGTATAATCAATTTAAAAGCAGCAATCAGTGTTGTAATCATAATTAAAATGGATGTAGGTTTTAATAATGGCAATGTAATATGAATAAAATTTTGCCATTTGTTTGCGCCATCCATTTTACTAGCCTCATACACACTGGAAGGTATGTTTTGAAGTCCAGCCAGAAATATTAACATCTGATACCCTGCACCTTGCCAAGCGGACACAAAAACAATGGTATAAATCGCTTGATCGGGACTTGTCAAGAACGGCTGTGGATTTATTCCAACTCGCTCTAAGATGACGTTGATTAATCCTTCTGATGGATTCAGCAGGTATAACCAAAGAACAGAAATAACGACTAAAGATAGAACTACTGGAGCGAAAAAGGCTACTTTGAAAAACAAATTTCCTCTTCTTTGTTTATTAATCAATAAAGCCAACCCAAGAGCTGAGCCTATTTGTACAGGGATCACACATACAACAAATAGGGCAACATTCTTTAAACTTTGTAAAAAGATTGGATCTTTAATAATGGCAATAAAATTTTCCAAGCCAACAAATTGTCTATTATCCGGCGTTAATAAATAATAGTCTGTGAATGCATAATAAATGGCCATCAAGACAGGTAAAAGCAAAAAAAGTCCTAAAAGTATCAAGGCCGGTGATAAAAATGAGTACGCTGCTATGCTCTCCCTTACATTTATATTCTTCATCCGTGAAAACTCCTTTTAAAAGAATCCGACTTGGAAATGCTCCAAGCCGGATTACCCGTCTTTTATTTTAAAGCTTTATCCATTTGTGCAGCCTTTTGATCTAGTAATTTTTGTATATCATTATTTTTTTCGTAATATGTTACATTGCTGATCGTTTGTTGAAAAGTCCTGCTAACTTGAGGGTATTCAGGTAAAACTGGTCTGGCATGCCCTGTTTTAGTGTTTTGCTTAATTAGAACATTCATTTGAGGGGAAACCTTATCTTTTACTTCTTCTACTACTGAATAAGCTGCAGGAAGTACAGAGTTTGCTAAAGTGATTTCCGTAAGAGATTCTGTGGATGTCATAAAATCAATCAATGCACCAGCTGCTTCCTTCTTGTCCGTTGTAGCCGACATTGCATATTGCCATGATCCTGACGGTGAAACTAGCTTATTTGTATCAGGGGAGGTTGGGTACGGCATAATTCCATATTCCACATCTGGATAGCTGCTCTCCATTTCTGCAATGGTCCATGAACCAGTAAATTTCATTGGGTATTTACCAGTTTGAAATGCCTTTTCAACGGGGGTCTTCGTGGTATACCCTTTTTCGACCATATCTTGAATGAAATTCATTGTTTTTACGCTGTCCTCATCATTGAAAACCCCTGTTGCTTTGGTCCCATCTTCATTGACTATGTTACCTCCCTGAGACCATAAAAAAGGTGAGAACGCATACATTAACCATTCACTTTTATCATTCAAGCCCATGTCTATCGCAGGTACATCATAGGTATTAACTAATGTCTCACATAACTCCATAAATTGGTTCCAATCCCATGGGTCATCAACTGTTGGTAAAGTAGACAAGTCAATACCTGCATCTTTTAACATTTGTTTGTTATAAAAGACACCTACACCAGATTCTGAATATCCAACTGCATACAATTTCCCATCATATGTCCCTTGTTGGATAATACTAGGCAATAAATCATCTTTATTGCTTATATAATCATCGATTGGTGCTATCATTCCTGATTCCGCGTACGCCGCAGTGTTAGGTCCATCCAAAGTAAAGACATCTGGTAACGTATCGGTTGTCAATGCAGCGTTAATCTTATCCTCATATCCGCCGCCACTACCACTTCTTGGAATAAACTCAATGTTTGCTGAGTACTTTCCTTCATATTCTTGATTAAATCGGTCTATAATTTTTTGCATAGCTTTACCTTCTGCAGTTTCTTTAGAAGTATGAACCCATAGCGACACTTCATTTTTATTATCACTGGATGCTTTCTCCCCGCTACAAGCTGTAGTTATCATGACCAAGAAAGAACAAACAATTAAAATCATAAACTTTTTCATTTTACCTTTCTCCTCCTTTATAAGTGAATAGTTCTCAAAATTCCCCTGAAAAGATAACAATACAACCAGTAATGAATCCCGCTTCCCACTTGCAGGTATACTTCTTATTGGTTATGTAACTGCTTACGAAAAATCATATATCAACCGGTTTTATATGTCAACCGGTTGACATATAATTTCAAAAAATTTTGATTTTTTATATTTGTGTAAAATTGCTGTGAATTATTACCTAATCCCCAGTGGTCTCACCTTCAATTAATTTTCCAGGTAGTATGGTTTCTAGTTGAATATCATCATCTTTATCATCCATTTGTTTCACTAGGAGTTCAATCGCTTTTTCTGCAATTTCTTTTATGGGTTGCTGCACAGTACTTAACTCAGGTAATAATAACCGAGTGGTCTCTGTACCATCATACCCTACTACTTTTAGATCTGTCGGAATGTTGATATTCCTATCTTTAGCTTCTCTCATTACACGTGAAGCAATTAAATCATCACTTGCAAAAATACCTTCCACTTGTGGGTTTTCTTCGAATAGTTGTTTTATTATTGTAAAGTGATCATCTATTTCATATGTAAGAGGAGTTAATTGATTCGCCCTCATTACATCCTCATAAGCTTTTCTTCTCAAATTTGCTGGAGTCTCTAAAGAGATCGGTCCATTAATGTGAATGATATTTTTACAGCCTTTATCAATTAGCAATTGTGTAGCTTGTTTTCCTCCAAGGTAATTGTCGCTAGAAACCACAGGAATTTTATTAGATAAATAGCGATCAACCCCTACAACTGGTAAATTGGGTATCTCATATTCTTCAATGCCTTTATTATGAGCACCTGCTATTATTCCATCTACCTGATTTCTTTGAAGCATTTTTAAATAATTTTTCTCTTTATCCTCTCGCCCTTGACTATTACATAACAACACCTTGTACCCTTGAGACGCAGCAATATTTTCTAAATGAAAAATAAGCTGCCCATAAAATGGATTACTTGTCGTTGGAAAAATAAGACCAATTAAAAACGTTTTTTTTATGAACAGTGATCGAGCAACTTCATTTGGAAAGTAATTTAATTGCTCCATGGCTTTATGAACTTTTTTTCTCGTCTTTTCACCTATATACCCACGGTTGTTTAAAACCCTTGAAACAGTTGTTGGTGAAACACCAGCAACTTTGGCAACGTCCTCAATTTTCGGTTTCACAATAAAGCTCCTCCTACAGTTCATTAACTACAATGTATATACACCAAAAATCAATATTCCAAAAATTCATCGATAATAATCTTACCATATTTTATAATTGAAGTGGAAAGCATTATCCCTACAAGATCTTTAAAAAATAATGGGTCGATAAATAGCGTATTAAAAAAGTAAGACGCGACGTGGCCACATAAAGAATAAAGAAAACTTGGCAAAGTCAAGCCTTTGGCACCGGCTGAGCCTTAGTTGCGCTTATACTATAGAAAGTATTTTTATACTTTCTTAACGTGCAAAAAAAGTGCCTTATTCAAAGTATCCATTGACTAAGGCACCTTATTTGAATTCACCAAGCGTTCTTATAACATCTTTTCCTGTATTTGGAGCGTTCATTGCTCAATAGGATACAAATTCACTAACCAATAAAAGGTTTTTCCATTTCCATTTACAGTTGGCTTGATAGTATGATCCCTTATTTAAACGAGTTTCAGCCGTTCAGATACTAATTCCTCAATATATTCAGATACTTTCGCTAGACCTTCTATTAACACTTGAGAATCACATGCATAGCCAATTCTTACTGTTCCCTCTAGATCGAAGCAAATGCCAGGAGCTAAAAAGGCGCCATTCTTTTTAAATAATCCTAAACAAAATTCCTCTGATGTTATATCAAAATCATAGTTTAAAATCGCGGTCGTTCCGGCTTGGGGTTTTACATAACTGATAGCTTGTTCTTGTTCGACCCAGTCATCAAGAATTTTAGCGTTTTTTCTAATGATTTCAAGGTTCCGCTCCATGATTTTGTCGTAGTTCTTTAATGCGTGCACAGCCAAAATATCATCGATCATTCCGCAGCTAATTGTTGTATAATCACGATGCTTTATGCATTCCGCAATTACTTCTTTCGGTCCGACGATCCATCCTAATCTCAATCCGGCTAGAGAAAGTGCCTTTGACATACTGCCAGTGCTGATCCCTTTTTCGTAAAGGTCAGCCATTGAAGGGACAAACTGATCCGGGTCTTGAACAAGCCCTCTATATACCTCATCACATAAAACATAAGCATCGGCGGAGTTTGCGATATCGGCGATTTTTCGCAAAAAGTCCTCCCCCATTAATGCTCCTGAAGGATTATTCGGATTATTAATGATAATTAATTTCGTTTTGTCGGTGACGAGAGATGTCAACTCCTCTAAATCAGGCAGGTAACCGTTTTCCGGCTTTAACTTTAGAAGTTTAACTTCAGCGCCAAACGACTCTGGAACTGAATATAGCTGTTGGTATGTCGGTTGAACACAGATTACTTCATCACCGGGTTTGATAAGGGAATACAATACTAGAAAATTTGCCCCTATTGCTCCATTCATTTCCAACACATTTTCCGGTGACATGTTCTTATAAAGCTTCGCAACTTGTTCTTTAAAGTCAGGTGAACCTTCAATATGTCCATAAGTTAGTTTTTTGTTAAGGAGTGATCTTAAAAATTGCTCAGGATCATCCCCGTTGATCGAGACTAACTCATTTACCGTTAACGAATCTACACACGTTTCCGCCATGTTATAAATTGCATCGTGCTCATAGGCGTTCATCCATTCTTCAATCGCAAAGTGTTTGATTTCCATATAAATTCCCCTTCCTATACATTTTCTATTAAACAATAATTGTTCGTAAATTCTTTAATAAGTGATTCATCTACCTCTACACCTAAACCTGCTGTCTCTTCAACCTCTAAAACGTAATTAGCGTAACGAGTGGATCCTATATCTTTTGAAAACATAAGAGGCCCGACCATCTCATTCGACTGAATGATCGATCTTGATATGGAAAGATGAGCGCCAGCCATCGTAGCAATCGCAGACTCTACCATTGACCCGACCTGACATGGCATCCCAGCTGCTTCTGCTATGTTCGCCAATGCTAAGGCTGGGTATATGCCTCCACTTTTCATAATCTTGATATTAAGTAGGTCTGCTGCACGTATTTGTATGACTTTTAACAAATCATGGCTGTTATGCACTCCTTCATCGACCATGATTTTCACTTTGGAAGCGGCCCTGATTTCTTGTAAAGAGAGCAAATCACCCGCTTCAACCGGTTGTTCATACCATTCTACCAAACAATCTTTCGTGTTTTCGATCACGATTAGTGCATCGGTTCGACTCCAACCTTGATTCGCATCCACCCTCAGTCTTACACTATCTGAAATAGCCTCCCGGACTGCTTTAATCCGTTTGATATCTTCGAATGGATCGCTTCCGACCTTTATTTTAATATTCTCGCAACCTGCTTCAACAGCCACGTTGGCATCATCCGCCATTTCTCCTGGTGTTTTCATACTGATGACACGCGGTACATTTAGTCTGGAATGGGATTTGCCGCCGATTAATTGATAAATAGGCTGACGTGATTCCTTCCCCATCAGGTCGTACAAAGCAATGTCAATGGCTGCTTTAGCGGATGGAGCACCAAAGATTTTTTCATTCATTTTTTTATGAATGAGATCAATCGAAAAAGGACTTTCGTTAATGATTAAAGGAGATAATTCATGTTGAATCACTTGAAATGTAGATTCCCATGTTTCCCCTGTAACATGTTGGTCAGGAACTGCTTCACCCCAACCGACTAAACCATTGTCCGTTACTACTTTCGTTACTATTGTTGGCATGTCCTCATAATGATCATAGGCGATGACAAAAGGTTCATTTAACGGTAACCGAATTGCAAATACTTCCACCTTGATAATTTTCATCAGCCAATTCTCCTTATAAATCACTTTCGTTTAAATAAGGCTAACTTTAACGTCTTCCATTTTCAATCGTTTTTCTATCTGATCCTTCGTAATAATCGCTGTTTTCATGCCTCACATGCACTCGCGATCTCCGTTAGTTTCGTAATATCCACATTACTGCCGGTAATTAGAGTCAAAACCTTCTTCCCTTTCAGTTCAGGTATCAATCCACCACGAAGGGCAGCAACACCAACCATCCCTGATCCTTCAATCATATAATGATGTTCTTTTGCCATCCAATGCATCGCCTGGGCCACGCTTTCTTCTTCCACCAATACGAAATCATCGACAATTTGCATTGCAAGGTCTAAATTGCCTTGTGTAATCCCACCATGTAGTCCCTCGGCAAGTGAATCCTTGTATTCAACAGGGACAAGTTCCCCAGCTTTAAAAGAGTAATACCATGGAGGTGATGCATGAGTTTGGACACCTATAACCTTTATATCCGGATTGATAGCCTTTGCAACAAGGGCGACACCACATAATAATCCTCCACCTCCTGCCGGTACAACCACCGCATCAAAATCAGGTTCTTCCAAAAAGGCTTCCAAAGCTGATGTACCTTGGCCTGCGATAATGTCATCATCTTCAAACGCGTTTACGAAGACACGTCCGGTTTCTTCTGCCAATTGGTATGCGTATTCTTCTGCTTCATCATAATTTGCTCCATAAACAATAAGCTCGGCACCGTTTCTTACAATACCTTGCTTTTTCGTTTCCGGAGTGGTCTCAGGGACAACAATCTTTGCTGAAACATCTTTCAAAGAGGAAGCATAGGCAAGTCCTTGAGCATGGTTTCCAGCGGATGCAGTAATAACACCCTTTTGTAGTTGATCTTCAGTTAAGGAGTCAAGTTTGTTTAATGCACCCCTGACTTTGAAAGATCCGGTCTTTTGTAAGCTCTCCAATTTAAACCAAACTTCAGAATCGACTTCTCCTGATAAGATGGTTGAGTGAATAAGAGGGGTTTCATTGATTCTTCCTTTTAATCTTCTTTTCGCTTTTAAAACATCCTGAAAGGTTACGTTTAGCTGCATGTGGATCTCTCCTTTACTTTTTACTAGGAACAACATCTGCTAGAAGTTTTTTACGAGTTGGATAAAAAGCTCTATCGCGTTCGGCATTACTTCCTCGTCAATATCGAATTGGGGATGGTGGTGCGGATAGGCACTCTTTTCACCACCCATACCTACAAAAATAAATGCACCAGGCTTGTTTAATAGATAATAAGCGAAATCCTCCCCGCCCATTACCGGTTCAACTAACTCAAATATTTCATTTCCAAAGTACTTGCAAATGACCTCTTCAACAAATTGGCTCTGCTCAGTGTCGTTGACAAGAGGAGGTGTTCCGATAATATAGCCCACCTCCCCTTTCGCCCCAAAGCTGGTACAAATTCCTTCGGTCAGTTGTTTAATGTTATCGCGTAGCATTTCGACAGACTCGTATGTTAGACCTCGAACGGTTCCACTTAATTTTACAGAACTAGGAATGATGTTGTATGTCGTTCCTGCTTCAACTTTCCCGATTGAAATAACACCAGGAGTCAATGGATTCAGCTTTCGACTAATAATCGACTGCAATGCCTGTATCACATGTGTGGCAATATAGACAGGATCGACCGTTTCATGCGGCATTGAGCCGTGTCCTCCGCTCCCTTTAATCATTATTTCAACATCATCGGTCGAAGCCATCATAGGTCCATGGGACAAACCGATTTTACCTTTTGCAAGCCCTTGCCATAAATGGATCCCAAAGATTGCATCAACATTTTGTAAGACTCCTTGTTTGACTAGACTATCAGCACCACTAGGGGTAATTTCTTCTGCTGACTGGAAAATAAGCATGACATTCGGTCCAACTTCACCCCGATTTTTAGATAACCACTCCGCAACGGCCAATAAGATCGCCGTATGACCATCATGACCACATACATGCGCCACACCCGCTTTTTTTGAAATGTAGCTCTTGTTCCCTTCTTCGTTGATTGGAAGGGCATCGATATCCGCCCTTAAAGCGATCGTTCGTCCTCCCATTGTTCCTTTGATAAAACCAACTACACTTGGGGCATTATAATCCAAAATTTCAATATCTAATGATTCTAGACGAGAACGAATATAGTTACACGTCTCATATTCTACTCCCGACAATTCAGGGTTCTCGTGCAAATATCTTCTATCTTGAACGGCCTGTTCTAATAACCTTGAAGGCATAGCAGTAATCGTACTCATCATAACCCTCCTCCAAAATACTTGTTTAAAATGGTCCGTACTGGATAACTTGTGCAATAATTAACGCAACGATCGCAACCCCTATTTGGAATAAAATGAATGGAAAGACCCATTTGATCCACTTCCCCCAAGGAATTCCGGCTAATGCCAGTCCTGCCATGAAGAATCCAGATGTGGGGAAAATCATATTGGAAATTCCATCCCCCAATTGATAAGCCAAAACCGAAGTTTGTCTTGTTACACCGACGAGATCGGACAAAGGCGCCATAATCGGCATCGTTAAAGCAGCTTGTCCGCTCCCAGAGGGGACAAGAAAGTTCAGACATAACTGTAGAAAAAACATCCCGATAGCTGTTAGTGCACCCGGAACTTGGTCAATTGCGTTGGAGGCATAATAAAGAATCGTATCCATTAGACCACCCGTCGTAAAGATGACGAGAATCGCTTGAGCAACCCCGATGATCAAGGCTCCCCCTGTCATGCTTGCTGCTCCTTTTATAAAGCTATCTGCAATTGTGCTGGCTTTCAGCTTACCGACAATCCCTATCAAAATCCCAAACAACAAAAATAATCCGGCTATTTCTGTAATATACCAACCAAACTTCATAACCCCGAATATAAGTACGATAAAGTTTACTAAGAACGTGATTAAGACCCATTTATGTCTCGTTTCCATTTTCGTTTTGGAATCGAGTCTTCTATCCTTTTGTTCCGGTTTGAAATTTCCATAGAACTTTAATGAGGGATCTTTCTTAACTTTAGATGCATGGCGATATACGAAGAAAACAGCGCCTGCATAAAGAACAACAAATAAAACTAAACGAAAGGCGATCCCAGAAAATGTCGGCAGGCCCGCAATGCCTTGGGCAACTCCTACTGTAAATGGATTCATAACTGCGGAAGTGAAACCAACTGAAGCACCTAGCGAAACAATGGCAAGACCTGTAATCGCATCAAATCCGAGTGCAATAGCCAGCGGAACTAAGATCCCAATATAGACCAACGTTTCCTCTGCCATTCCCATCAAAGATCCACCAGCGGCAAAAAAGAGCATTAAAATCGGAATGATTAATTTTTCCCGATTGGCTAACTTTTTTGTCAGGGTTATGATAAATGCATCCAATGCTCCGGTAGCACTCAGTATTCCAAAAGCTCCACCGACAATGAAAACAAAGAAGATAATACTGGATCCTTCTATCATTCCAAGATGTACACTTTTGAAAATCCCTAGAAGATTGACTGGGTTTGAATCTACAAATTGAAACGAATCCGGATTAATAACTTCCCGACCATCTTGTTCAACCCTCTCATACTGTCCGGCAGGAACAAAGTACGTCATGATAGCTGCAATTACGATGACACCAAATAACAAAACAAAGGCATTGATTCCTTTTGGTTCCTTCATGTCCTTCTGTTTTTCCGCTATTGGTTCTCTTAAAGCATCCATTCCATTTCCCCTTTCAACCTTTTTTTATAAAAGATTGTTGTATCGATGTAATGTCTAGCTCCAGTGCCCAAGTGTGCAGAACGTCGCTTCGATTCTTCCACAAACACTAAAAGCGTGTTGTGTTCCAGAATCTCCAGCGCTCTTCGCACCTAAACAGGGCGCTTCCGCTTTTCTTACTGCTGGTTGACCAAAAATTCTTGTTCATATTTCGTTAACGCTTGGTCTAAGACATGAAGACTTTGATCAATTTGCTCTTGAGTTACAATCAACGGTGGAATCATCCGAATGACTTCACCGGCATTCCCGCAAAGGTAAAACAAAACACCCTCTTCAAGTGCAAAATCTAAAATTTTCAACACACCTTTTCCATCTGGCTCGTTCGTCACAGGATGTTTGATTTCAATACCGATCATTAGGCCGATTCCTCTCACATCTCCAATTATCGAATGATTCCTTTTTAAATCTTCAAGTTTACGTAATGCATACTCTCCCATGTCTCTACAGTTCTCCATGAGATTTTCCTCTTTCATGACTTCCAAGGTAGCTAAAGCTGCAGAGCAAGCAAGGGGATTTCCACCAAAGGTTGTCCCATGTGAACCGAGCGGCCATTTCTCCATTAACTCTTTTGACGCGACAGTGGCACTTAAAGGAATTCCGGATGCAATGGCCTTCGCGATCGCCATAATATCTGGTACAACACCAAAAGTCTGAGCCGCAAACCAATGACCGGTACGCCCAAAACCCGTTTGGACCTCATCAAAAATAAGCAAGAACCCATGACGGTCACATATTTCTCGTACTTTTTTCAACCATAATACCGGCGGAATAACGTACCCCCCTTCTCCTAATACCGGTTCCAAAATAACGCACGCGACTTCATCGGGATCTACCTGATGGCGAAATAGGGATTCAAAATCCTTTTCAAGTTTCTCAACACAGTAGTGTTCCGGACTTACACCCTGTGGACAATCCGTCAAATTAGCATAGGGAATTTGATACGTTAATCCTGAGGGTTGTAAGTGTTTTCGGTATTTGCTTTTGGAAGTTGAAACACTCAATGAACCAATCGACCTGCCATGAAAACAACCTGTAAAGGAGATGACATATGGTTTTTGTGTCACGTGCTTTGCCAGTTTGATCGCTCCCTCAACGGCTTCAGTACCGCTGTTTGCAAAGAAAAAGCAATCAAGGTCCCCCGGTAAAACTTCCCCCAATTCCTTGCTTAGACGTAAAATAGATTCATAGATAATAACACCTGAAGGACCGTGCATTAAATAATCCACACTATCCTTAACGGCTTTGACAACCTTAGGATGACGATGACCAACATTTTCAGTAGCTATACCGGATGTAAAATCAAGATACTTTCTTCCGTCTAATCCGTAATAATAACAGCCTTCTGCTTTTACTACTGGTAGATTGGGATGATCTTTGGCCATACTTGGTGCGAGCAGACTTGATATATCATTTGTAAGATGGCTCCAATTTGTCAATAGTGTCGTTCCCCTTTCAAAATCCATGTACATTTATGTGCTTATATTCTTTATTGGTATATATTTGCAAGTATCATGCCAATATCACTCAATTTCGTATTTTTTTAATTTTCGAACGACAGAAGGTTGACTGATTCCTAAATATTTAGCGATTTGTACCGTTGTTTTATATTGCTGTTTCGCCTTTTGAAGTACATGTTTCTCAACATGTTCGATCGTTTTAGGAAGAGATTGAGGGAACGGATCTATAAACGGATCATTTGAAACTTGACGGTAGGATTCCGGTAGATGATTCAACATAATAATAGGTGATTGTGATGTAACAATGAGTCGTTCGATCAGATTAATCAACTCTCTTACGTTCCCTCTCCATTCTTGAATTAACAATTGTTGAACAACGCCCTCATCTAAAACCCTTTGAAGATTATATTTTTTCGAAAATTCATCGACAAAGTGTTCAGTTAAGGGAATAATATCATCTTGTCTTTGTCGTAGGGATGGGATCGTAATCGGGACGACATTTAAACGGAAGTAGAGGTCCTGCCGAAACCTTCTTTCTGCGACAGCTTCCTCTAAATTTTGATTCGTCGCTGTAATGAGGCGAAAGTCCACTTTCCTCATTTTTGTGCCGCCAACGCGGTAAAACTGCTTTTCTTGAATAAATTTCAATACCTTAACTTGATTTGAAAGGGAAAGTTCACCAATTTCATCTAAAAATAATGTACCTCCATTTGCAAGTTCGGCCAATCCTGGTTTTCCGCCTCGGCTTGCTCCTGTAAACGCCCCAGCTTCATACCCAAAAATCTCCGCTTCAAAAATCGTCTCCGGAATCGCACCGCAGTTAACCTCAATAAAAGGTCCGTCATTTCGGGGACTATTTCGGTGGATTGTTTTTGCAATATGCGATTTTCCCACCCCTGTTTCGCCTTGCAAAAGGACATTCACGTCTACGGAGGCAATTTGCAGTACCATACTGATGACATTTTTCATTTCTTTACTTTTGGCAATTAATCCTTCGCTGGATACATTGCGGTTCCGGAACATTTCGAGCTCTCTTTTTACAAGTTCCATTTCATTTTCCATCTCAGCCAAGTACTTTTTCATTTCAATAAGTTCAGTGACATCATGCGAGTAGCTGACAATCCGAACAAGCTCACCATGTTTATCAAAAACGGGAATGCCTGTTACGAGTAACCTTTTTTCGTCGTTTGTTGTTTGAATGAAAGTGACTTTCTTCCTTTGTTGAATGACCTTTGGTGTTGCAAGAGGTGTAAATAAACCTTCCTTCTCGAGCTTATAAACCGATTCTCCTATTAGCTCCTCTGGATTCACCCCATATATTTCACAGGTCGCTTCACTAACTTTTACAATGATTCCTTTGACATTCGTAACTAATATGTCATCCTTTAAAGAATGGAGGATTGCTTCATATTCATCCCAATGCTTATCACGGTCTTTCATAAAAAAACGCCTCCAATCGTCAGTATTAGGTTTGTTTACTTTAGAAAACTATTCATATATAAATAGATTTGTTTTGAAAAAATGCTCTAAGAACGTGCAACACTTAAGTTTTTTAAAAATTATTTACTTTCAAATAATTAATTCGATTTTAAATAATTATAGGCTATGGGTTATATTTACACAACATTGATCATAAAAACTGGCAACAACCTCTACGGATCGTAAATTCATATGGTATTCCTACAAGATTTTACAACCGCTTTACGACATTTATCGGGCGTAAATAGACTATAGTCTGCTTACAGTTTTCGACTACTTGATTCAAAGTTATCTATCGAAACTATTACATTGGTAGACCGTATGGTAGTAACCAAGCCTTGGGAAGATATAACACTTTGGATGTGGGTGAACGTGGGATTGCTTGTGATTTGGTTCGGAGGTGTCTTTGATACAATTGATCAACAATCATCATTGGAAGAGGGTTGGGAAGAAGATACCGAACAAGTTGGGAAGATAGGAAGAAACGCCGAGGAACGCAGGAAAAAAAGCCGCTCAAAAGCAACATGAGGGACCTTTCCTTATAATTATGAAATTAGTTATATCAGCTTTTCTCCAAGCTCTCTCTTAGCTTGTAAAGGGAATCGGTAAATCCATCTGATCCCTTCTCAAAATCGATGGTTTTCTATTTTGGCTTCATTTATAATGAACGGACATTTCTTTTAGTGTTCATGATGGTTCAGCTTTGTTAAGGTTAACCAGTTGTACATGTTCAACATGACATAATAGTACCTCCCCCATTAGTGGGAGATGTTCTGAATCCGATCCTTCTCCTTTTCCTTTTCAAAGACGTAATAATTGACCGGATCTTCACTACGTACTACTCCTACAATTCGATACCCATTCGAAAAGGCGTTTTGAACAACTTTTCGAGTTTTCATTCTCCATTCGTTGACGAGGTTCAGTTTCGCCTGTTTTATTTTTTGGATTTCTCTTGGAACTGCTAGTAAATAACCTTGTTGGTTTTCTAGATCGTATTCCTTTCCTGGAACAGGGTATTCCTCTTCTATACTCCACTCAAGTAGTTGAAGGTATGATTTCCAATCGTTACGACTTTTCGGTTTCCCTCTGCTTGTGTTTTCTACCGTTGTAGAATTCAAATCCCATTCAAGTAGAAATCGATCAGATGGTATTCCCTTATTTAATTTATCTTCCATTAACCCGTAATATGAAGGAATATAAGTCCTTACATAGCCTCCTAACTTACATAAGTTAAGATAACCATTCCGTACTTCCAATGGGTCGAATGTCCAAGTGATTTTCTCGTAACCGAAGTCCATTGCCCACTGCCGTTGCTTAAACTTTAGTTTTCTGCCCAACCCTTGGTTTCTGTAATCCGGGTGGATCGCCATCATATGAGAACAAAGAAATGGTTTCCGTGAAATGTCATCTACTCCGGGAAACCCATAACAAAACCCTACGATTCTATTCGTTTCGTTCTCTCTCGCTGCGATCACAACTCCTCCGTTATGACTAGATGCAATCAGTTGGGGAATCGGGGTGACTGCTTCATCACCCCATGTCAATTTTTGCAGCGTAATTGTCTCAGATAACTCTTCTAATTTTGTTACTATCTCATACGTGAACTTTGTTTCCATAGCTATTCTCCCGTCGGATCACCTTAATTTCAGCATTTACGATAACCATTTAAATTACGAATCCCAAACTTCTTTTGTCAGATTATAGACCCCTACAAAAGACCGGTCAACATACTATTAGACTATAAATCGCATATGTTGATAAGCCGATGCGACATGTGGTTCAATGACTATAACATTTATATCTTCAGAATATGAACTAGGATGATTTAATTCTTCAACTAGAAATGAAGGATTGATTCCATGTTAGAAGGAAGCCGAAGATATGTGTGGCCCTGAAGGTTATATCATCCCTGGAACTAATCAGCATAAGTAATAATGGATTTTAAAAATTTTGTTTTTAAAATCATTAACTCAACTTTTGCAGACTGAAATAGGCAGGTATCCCTTGATGTAGTTAGGTAAACCTGCAATCCATTGTTGTACTTGATTTTTAATGAGTTTCTTCATCTATATATCGAAGTAATGATTTGCATTATTGTAAGAAATATCTTGAACTAGATTTCCTATAAAACTGTAGTCCTTTGGGGCTTCACCTTGATCGATCCAACGGCCGAATAAATCACATAGAATTCTTCTAAAATATTCATGCCTTGTATAAGATAAAAAACTTCTCGAATCCGTTAACATCCCGACAAAATTACTTATAAGACCAATATTGGCAAGGGCGGACATTTGTTTTATCATGCCGTCTTTTTGATCGTTAAACCACCAGCCTGAACCGAATTGCACTTTTCCTTTGATACCGCCTGTCTGGAAATTTCCAATCATAGAGGCAACAACATCATTGTGGACAGGGTTTAAATTATAAATGATTGTTTTCGGCAACTGGTTCTCCCGATCCAGTGAATTTAATAACTGATTCAACGGCTTAGCCAATTCAAAGTCTCTCATCGAGTCAAACCCAGAATCGCCCCCTATTAAATTGAACATTCTTGTGTTGTTATTTCGGAGTGCGCCGAGATGCAACTGCATTGCCCATCCTAAAGAGCTGTACGTTCTCCCTAAAAATAACAGGGTGAACGTTTTATACTTGTTTTCCTCGATGCAGGAAACGGCCTGTCCATCTTTTCTTTTTAAGAATATCGCTGCAGCCTCTTCGAAAGTACATTCCTCGAAAGGTAAATATTCGATGCTGTGATCCGATATACGGCACCCTACTTGATGAAAGTAATGAATCCGTTTCTCCATCAATTGTAAAAAGTATTGATAAGTGTCAATTTGACGGCCGCCGGCCTCAGATAAATCATCTATAAAACCAGTAAACGAAGGCTTATTGATTTCTAGTGCTTTGTCGGGGCGAAAAGTGGGTAAAACCTTCGCTTCAACGTTTTCATTTTGTTGAATAGCCTTATGATATTCCAGATGATCCGTTGGGTCATCGGTTGTGAATATGGCTTTGACGTTTGACTTCTTAATGATACTTTGTGCCGTCATATCACCCTGTTGAAGCTTTTCATTGCAATGCTCCCAAATGTCATCGCACGTTTCCTCATTTAATAACTTTTCAACATTGAAATACCGTTTTAACTCCAGGTGGGTCCAATGATACAGCGGATTTCCGATACAATAGGGGACGGTTTTCGCCCAGGCACGAAACTTATCTTTATCCCCAGCGTCCCCGGTAATACATTGCTCATCTATACCATGGCTTCGAAGCGCTCTCCATTTGTAGTGATCACCGTTTAACCAAATCTCTGTCATGTTTTTAAATTGTTTATTTTCCGCAATTTCTTGGGGGTTCAAGTGACAATGAAAGTCAAAAATCGGCATATCCTTCGCATAATCATAATAAAGGACTTTTGAACTTTCATTGCTTAACAAAAAATCCTCATCCATAAACTTTTTCATAACTTATTCCCTCCACTCCCGAAGATTACTTACTCTATGGTGCAAACAAATTTATGTCCCTGTTTTTTTCGTTCGGTCCCATTTACGATCAGTTTTCGTAGGTCCTCATCCGGTAAATAGAAGGATACAGCTCCATACGGTAATTCGAACGTTCCTTCTTTACGAACCGAGACGTTGATCGCGTCTTTTTCCGTTTTCATTTCTAGATGCAATTTTGCATAATGATGATCATAATGATTCGTTAACCCGTCGTCTTCAAATAAGCAGTAGTAAGACTCGCTGCCCTCATCTCGGCATGGAAACAACAAAAACCCTCTTTCATCCCGATTTTTCGTCCGGAATGTTACCTCCGCTTCGTTAATCGGGATGATTCCGCCAGCTTTAACTAATAGCGGCGTATGATCCAACGGTGCAGGGATCACGATAGCCTGTCCCCCTTGGTACCACGTTCCGGTGTGAAAATCATACCATCCTTCCTCATGCGCAGGTAAATAGACTTCGCGTTCACGTTTGCCTTTTTCTACGACGGAAGCAACTAACAAAGAGTCTCCCAGCATGAAATCATTATTTTCTTCAAATGTCTTTTCATCTCGTTCAAATTCATAAAAAGTCGGGCGAATGATCGGTTTATGGCTTTGGTGCGCCTCAAACAACGCCGTATAAAGATAAGGGATGATTTGGTTTCTGAACTTGATCAATTTTCGAATGTACCCGTTAACTTCTGGATACATCCATGGTTCGTTTACCGTCCCATCGTCGTTCCATGAATGAATCGTAAATCTCGGATGAAAAATCCCATTCTGCACCCATCTAACGAACAATTCAGATTCAGGTGCATCCCCAGCAAAGCCACCCACATCATGCCCAAAATTATAAATGCCCGACAAACTCAAACCAATGCCTGTTTTTATGTTATATTTTAACGTCTTCCAACTCGTCCGATTATCGCCGGTCCAGGTTTGGACGTAACGATGCATACCGGGGCAGCCGGATCTCGAGATGAGATACGGCCTTAATTCCGGACTGTGCTCAATTTGAGCTTCCCACGACGCTTTCATCATCAATAATGGCTGAAGCGCCCGAACAAGTTCAAAATCGATCTTCTGGCCGAATCCATGGCATGAGGCGTTTTCGCTCCAAATTTCAAACTCATTATTATCGTTCCAGGTCGAATCTATTCCGTACTGCAACAATTTTTCTTTGACCTGGCCTTTCCACCAGTCCACTGTTTCCCGATTGGTGAAATCCAGATAGGCCCCTAATTCATCCCAAAATTGTGCGATTTCCGGTTCTGTTTTCTCATTATTATTGGTGATAAACATCTTTTTTTCTTTTAATTCTTCAAAATGAGGATGGTCGTTCAACAAACACGGTTTGATATTTGCACATAAATGCAATCCCTTATCATGAAAGTGTTGTACCACTTCTTCCGGCGTCGGGAACTTTGCATCATCCCAGTTAAAAACATACCGTTTTTTCCCGATGGAGGTATAGCCCGATGATAGTTGGAAAGAATCACACAAAATATCATGTTCCTCACAAAGGCGGACAAAGTTTTTTAATTGTTCCTGGGCATCGGGAGCATCCGTATAACTCATCGTCGAACCGGAATATCCCAAACTCCATTTTGGCGGGAAAATGGTTTTGCCGGTTAACCATGAGAACCTTTCGACAACATCCTTTATTTTCGGCCCAGCCACTACATAATAGTCCAAATCACCATAATCGGATTGATAATATCGGTAAAGACCGTGATAATTATCAAGCTCTGACCCGAGATCAAAAACAGATGCCGACATATTATCGTAAAAGATCCCGTAAGAAAAGCCTGTTTTGGCATTTCGAGTGATATAAAACGGCATATGTTTGTAAAGCGGATCGGTATATTCTGCGTCATACCCCATGGCATCCATATTTAACATACGGTATCGCTTACCATGTTTATTGACAGGCCCAGTTTTTTCACCTAGTCCAAAATACTGTTCTTCTGAATGCCGCTGCAAATAATGGGAAACGCCTCTTCCCAGAAAATGTTCTAAATTATAGGCCTGAGTTTGACGGTCGTTGGCAAAGTTCAGCCACTCAGAACCGCTTCGGTAAAACCAACTGATGTGAAACCCGTTCAGCTCAATACGCAGTTTCAATTCTTTCATTTCCACTGTAAAAACGTTACCGGATTGACCATAATCAAAATCGGGTAATGTGAAAGGACTTAAATCTAAACGATCCCGCCCTTCCCAAGGAACATCTGCCTCCCCCGGGGCTACACTCCACGTATGATCGACCTTCAATAATTCCCCCTCGGTAAATAAAACACGGATAATATCATCCTCAAGAGGGAGGACTTTTACCCTTGTGTTCCCTGAGGCCGACTTGAAATGCAACACATGATTCTCTTCTTTTTGAAACATAAAGTTACTGTTCTCGTTAATGGTCACCTTTTCATTCCCCCTACACAGTTTAAAGCCCAAATAGTTTCGGTAAGATAAGACTAATTTGCGGAAAATACGTCACAAGTAACAACACGATAAGAATCGCCCCGTAGAACGGCAAAATTGGTTTCACGACCTCTTCAATATCCACTTTGGCTACACTGCACCCAACAAATAAAGCACTTCCGACAGGAGGTGTAATATTTCCTATACACAAGTTAAACACAAGCATAATGCCAAAATGAACTGGGTCCATTCCGAAATCTTGTACAATCGGCAAGAAAATCGGTGTAAAAATCAAAACGGCCGGTGTTATATCCATAAACATGCCGATAATCAACAGAATAACGTTGATTATTAACAGAATTATAATAGGGCTGTCCGTAATACTTAAAATCGTATGGCTGATGGCATCGGGGATTCCTGTGAACGCCATTACAAGTGAAAGCATGGACGATGCACCAATGAGCAACATAATAATAGCCGTGGTTTCTATCGTTTCCAACAGCATTTTTGGAATGAGTTTCAGTTTGAATGTGCCATAAATCATTGACAGAATCACCGTATAGGCTACCGCGATGGCAGCACCCTCGGTCGCTGTAAAGATGCCGGCTATAATTCCGCCGATCACGATCACAATTAACAACAGACTCGGAATAGCTTCAAAAAAAACCTTAAATCCTTGCCTGACGGACACCCTCTCGGCAATTGGATATTTCTTTCTTTTTGCAATAAAGGAAGCGACAGCCATTGTGGCCAATCCCCATAAGATTCCCGGAAGATAACCACCAATAAATAAGGCTGCGATCGAAGTCCCTCCGCTGACAAGTGAATAAACGATTAAAAGTCCGCTCGGCGGGATCAACAGACCTGTAGGAGCCGATGCGATATTTACCGCTGCCGAATAAGTGCGGTCATATCCCTCTTTCTTCTGCAGCGGCGACATCACGCCGCCTATTGCAGCAGCTGCTGCAACAGATGAACCTGAAATTGAACCAAATAACATATTCCCCACCACATTGGTGTGAGCTAATGACCCTGGCAGCCTGCCGCTGAGAAGTTTGGCAAAATTAATCAGTTTCAGTGCAATACCGCCGTTATTCATGATAATTCCGGCCAGAACAAAGAACGGTATCGCCAATAATGAAAAACTGTTAATCCCCGTAGCTAATCTTTGTGCTGCCGTAAACAACGTGACATCAAACGGAAATAGCAATAACATCGTTACAATGGATGAAATCGCTATGCATACAGCAATAGGGATACCAATGAATATTGTTATAAAGAATATCACGAGTAATAATAATCCTGCTTCTAAAGCCATCATGTACCTCCTTATAGTAAAGAGCTTCCTTAAACGACAGTTTTTACTTCTTTGCGTTCCCCTTCGGATTTATGCATTAACAAATGAGCCAATTCAATCACACTATAGCCGATAATGAATATTCCCGAAAGCGGGACGGCAAGGTAAACATAACCAACCGGAATACCCAGAGTCGGGGAGATCTCACCCAATGCAAGCTTGACGGCTGCTAACCCACCATAAATCATGACCACGGTTGCAAAAGTGATTAGGAGCAGTTCAATAAACACATTAACTGCAAGCCGCATTTTTCCCGAAAATTTTCTCTTGATAAAAACAATTGCGAGATGCTTCTTCTTCCCAAAGGCATAGGCGCCACCAAGCATGGACACCCATATTAAAGCGTATCGTAGAAATTCCGAGGTAAAGGTACTGGGTGAATTTAAAACATATCTTGAAAAAACTTGCCAGATAGCTCCAAGTACCATTACCACCAACAATGTACACGTAAAGAACTCAACTGTTCTGTCCAACAATTTTTTAAGCGTTTGCATAAACATTTCCCCACCTTGTTTTTAATAAAGGAAAAATCTTAAATGGTCGGCTGATTATTTATCTTTAGCCATACCTCGAATTCTTTTGTAATATTCCGCTGTGGATGGCTGTTTTGCGAATTTTTCGTGCAAAGGCTTGACCGCTATTTGGAATGGCTCTTTCTCCGGATAATAAAAATGTACGCCCATCTTTTTAGCTTTTTCAATCGAATGTTTAACCGCTTTTGCCCAAACTTTCTTATGATATTCTGTAGATTCTTTAGCGGCTTCAGTAACCGCTTTCTTTTGTTCGTCAGATAATTTGTCCCACTTAGATAAATTCATAATCAATGTATCGGGAACAAAAGAGTGCTCGTCAAAGGAAAAATGTTTGGCCACTTCCCCGTGTTTGCTGTTGGTCAAAGCGGTTACATTGTTTTCCGCACCGTCAATAACCCCTTGCTGAATGGCCGTGTAGACTTCACCGTACGCCATTGGAGTGGGTGCCCCGCCCATCAGTTCAACCATGCGAATGACAGTCTGGCTTGGCTGCACGCGAATTTTCAGCCCATTTAAATCTTCAGGCTTCATTATAGGTGTGTTTTTTGTGTAAAAATTCCGGGAGCCTGCGTCGTACCATGTGAGCCCGATAAAGCCGATATCTTTCGTTGATTGATAAATTTCCTTAGCGATCCCGCTGTCCATTACTTTGTAGTAGTGTTCTTTGTTATCAAATAAATAAGGCACACTGAATATCGAATAAACCTCTTCAAAACTCTCTAATGCACTTGCACTTACTTTTGCAATATCAACGGCTCCTGTTTGCGTCAATTCAATAACTTCCCGTTCAGAACCAAGTTGTCCATTTGGATAAAGTTTGATTTTTACCTGTCCGTTGGTTTTTTCTTTTACCAATTCAGAAAATTCCACTAAAGACTTGTGTACAGGGTGCTTTTCATTTTGATTATGGGCCAGTCTTAATGTGACGCCTTCATCTGTATTTTCCGCATCCATGCCGCCACTACACGCTGTTAGCATTCCTAATAACATGACCGACAGAAGTACGACGGAATAAAATTTTCTCATAACACAATCCTCCAATACGGTGCCTGTACCACCCGAATTTGTCGATTTGAAACCGGAACATTTGATACATACTGAATACGCTTACACAAAAGCAAAAAAACCCATAACAACGTTGTTATTTTTAGCCGGCCCTGTAACCATCTTAAATTTTTCAATTCATATTTTTTTCGGGCCAGTACCTGTCACCATCGAACAAATTATTATTAACAACGTTGTTATTTGACGTCAAAAAAATTATAATAGGGAATAACAACGTTGTAAAAATGTTAAATGAAAAATCAAAATATTGCAACCCTTATTTATTTCTTAACTTTGGGAGTGAACTGCAAATGGGCGTAACCATCAAGGATATTGCAAAAGAAACCGGGCTTAGTTACTCAACCGTATCAAAAGCGTTAAATAACAGCCCGCTTGTCAAAAAACCGACAAAAGAAAAAGTACTGAAAAGTGCCAAAGCACTCGGATATCAACCCAATTTTGCCGCAAGAAATCTGGTTAAGAAAAAAAGCCAAGCGATCGGTTTGGCCTGGCCGACAATTGAGCGTATTGCGCTGTCTGCCCTTGTCACAGAAATTAACAAAAAGATCGAGGAACAAGGCTATTCCATGATTTTATCGATCAATCCTATTAAATCCGCTATAGAGTTATTTAAGCGAATGCAAGTTGACGGGATTTTAGTTTTCGAAGAAAGTGAGAAAGATTTAATAGAAAGTTTTATTCCTGAAAGTATTCCTTTAGTGTCTTATGGGGTGCCTAACCAAAATTCATATCCTATTATCGATGTGAATCATAAAAAGGCAATTTTTATCGCTGTTCACTATTTATTTGAATTAGGCCACAAACATATTTCATATATCGGTGATCTGTCTCAAATTGACCTTCGCCAACAAAAAAAAGCATTGGGCTTTAGGGAGTCGATGAATCAACTCCAATTAAATATAGACCCGAACTTTGGTATGATTGACACCCGAGGTTTAGATTGGTTTGATGGCTACAAAGCAGCGAAGAGATTAATTGAATCAAATTCATTACCTACAGGCTTGATAAGCGGAAGCTATGACATTAGTCAAGGGGTTTTAAGAGCTTTGAAAGAAGCCCAACTAAAAATCCCGGAAGACATTTTACTAATCGGTTACGATAACATCCCTCAAATGAAATTACTTGAAACACCTTTAACAAGTGTCGGGGTTCCCATTGATAAATTGGCAGACAAAATGGTCACCTCCGTTATGAACTTAGTAGAAAACAAACAAACAGTTCCTCGGGTACAGTTGATTCAACCCGAATTGTCTTTGCCTGTGGTCCAATCAGGAAAAGGATAATGTTTAAAAATTTTTTCTTTTTAAAATCATTAAAAAAACCAGGGACCAATCCCCGGTTTTTTAATCCATCACTATTATTGCTGTTGTCCACCAAATTGTTGTTGAGCAGTTGCAACAAGGCGCTTCGTAATTTCTCCACCAACAGAACCGTTCGCACGAGAAGCTGTATCAGGACCAAGTTGTACCCCAAATTCGTTCGCAATTTCCTGTTTCATTTGATTAAGAGCTTGTTGAGCACCAGGAACTACAAGTTGATTGTTGTTCGGCATAATTAACACCTCCTTATACAATCATAGGTTGTATAAAAAAACATAAAAATATGTACACTTTTTTGGGTATATTTTTCTATGTTATACAAACGATAAAGAGAAATTGTAAGGGTAGCCGTTGAGCTCAAAAACTCCTTGGTATAGAGTTACTCTTGCTTTATAACTATTAAAACGAAATTAAAGCCATCCGTTGTTTTCACAATAAACGGATGGCTTTAGTTCATTTGTACTGATTCAATTGATATCTAAACTTTTCATTATCTCTTGTCGTAATTTCACAAAATCCACACTGTTGCGGTCACGGGGACGTGGAATTTCATTTTGGACCTCGGATACAACCTTCCCAGGTCGTGAGCTCATCACAAAGACCCGGTCCGCTAAATATAAGGCTTCATCAATGTCATGTGTAATCAATAACATCGTTTGGTTGGAGCCGTGCCATAATTTGATCAACTCATTCTGCATCGTCAGTCGAGTAATGGCATCTAACGCCCCGTATGGTTCATCTAATAATAAAACTTCAGGATCCATGACAAGTGCTCTGGCAATTGAAGCGCGCTGTTTCATTCCTCCTGAGAGTTGATGTGGATAATACGTTTGAAAACCATCTAATCCGACCTTTTCAAGCACTCTATTGACGCGTTCCCGTCGTTCATTTTTCGGAGAATTGGTCAATTCTAGTCCAAGCCTGACATTATCTTCAATTGTCCTCCACGGATACAGGGCGTGCTCCTGAAATATCATGACTCGATTCGAATCAGGTTCCGTAACCAATTTTCCATTCGCTAATACTTCACCTTCAGATGGAGTTTCCAAACCAGCAAACATGCGAAGGGCCGTACTTTTACCACATCCTGAAGGACCAACGATCGCCGCAAACTCTCCCTTTTTAACGTTTAAGCTGATATCCTCAAGTACTTTAAGGTTTCCAAATGTTTTATTGACGTTTTTCAACTGTAATGTTTGCATTATTTTTCATCACCGCCTGTATAGCGCCATTTCAGTAGTTTCCGTTTAATTCCGTTAAGGACAACATGATCAAGGATAATGGCTATGGTACCAATCGTTACAATACTTGCAAGTACACCTTCCATATCCGCAATCTCGCCTGCATAACTGATCGACCAACCGAGCCCTGCTGACGCTCCACCGACCATTTCAGCAGCGATCAGTGACCGCCAAGCATTACCAAACGCGACTTGTGCGCCAGTAACAAAAGCAGGCAAGGTTTCCGGTCCGTATACTTTTGTTATCAGTTGTCTGGTATTCGCTCCCATCACGCGAGCAAGTTCAAGATGTGTCCGGTTCACTCCTTCCGTTGCATTTAATACGGAAAGGGCCATCGGAAAGAAACTAGCGATTGTAATGACAAAAATAATCGGTAAATTTCCAAACCCGATCAGAACGACGAAAAAAGGAACCCAGGTGATCGGAGGAATGGATTGTAAAATGGAAACGACACTTTTCAAGTAAACAGAGAATGTCTTTGAAACTCCTCCTAATAATCCAAGTACCGCCCCTAAAAGACAGGCAATCGGGTAGCCCCATGCAAGCCTGTACAAACTGCTCTGTAAACCGTTTAGAAAATCAGGATCCGAAAAGTTATCAATGAATCTTTTTAATCCTTGGCTCACATCAGGCATTAAAAACTCAGGTAAAATCCAAGCGACAATCTGCCAGATAAATAACAGACTTCCAACAGCTGCAATATAAGGTATAGTCTTTCCAAATGGTTGAAAAGGGGCGGATAACCCCTCTTTGCTTTTTACGTTTTCATCAATTTTCACAGTGAATTCCCCTGCCTGTTACTTTTTTTCCTTTTGCCATGACAAGTCAATAATATCTTTAACGTTGAATTTACTATCGAGAATGTTTTGTTCCACCATCAGGTCTGTAACTTTCTGAATTTGATCCACGTTTTCAGGCGTGAGCTTCCAGTTAAATGTTTGTGCTTCTATCGCTTCTTGAATAACATCAACTGAAGCAACTTCCCCATCAGACGATTCGAACGTTTCCCCTTCAGCAAATCGAGGGTAGATGTATTCAGCTGCCTTACCTGGATCGTTCTCAAGCATTTCAATCGCTTCTTTCTGAGCGTCAAGCACTTTGTATATAGTGTCTTGATGATTCTTCACTTTGTCACCCGAAGTAATAACCACCATACATGGAAACGGCCACACTTCTCCAATTTCATAAATTTCATCCAAGTTGCCCTGTAACCTTGCTATTCGATCATAAGGCTCAAAAAGAAACGCGGCATCCACTTTACCCGATTGCAACGATTGAATCGCTACTGTTGGAGTAACATAATTCATGTTCACATCACTTCGCTTTAAACCTGCTTCTTTAAAGGTTACACCGTTCAAGACAATATCAGCTGTGCTCCCTTGCTTTTGTGAGGCGAAATTTTTACCTTTCAAGTCACTGACAGAATTTATTCCGCTGTCTTTACGTGCTAAGATGCTGTGATATCCCATTTGCGCTCCACCAACAATTTTAAGGTCCGCTCCCTTTGCCGCCCAGGATACAGCATTTGTGGCTCCTAAAACACCGGCGTCCAGTTCACCGTTGACAATCCCTTTAATAAGGTCCGTGCCACTTCCGAAGAGCTTCAGTTCAACATCCAATCCGTGCTTTTCATATAAACCAGCATCCTCTGCCAACATAGCAGGTGCGTCATCCATAACGTTGACGTAACCAATTGTCAATTTCCCAGACTTTCCATCACCATTGCTCTCTTCGTTCTTTCCGCATGCAGTTGCACCGAATAAAAGGACAAATAATGTTACACCCATTAATATCTTTCTTATTTTCAAATCCATCTCTCCCCTCTCAATTCCGACTAAATTGATAGGAATATTATATATTTTGGAATAGCCAAACGTCAAGAAAACTCTAAAAATAAAAAGTTTCTAATCTTTGGAACCTCATTACATTATGCAGAGTCGCTCTTCCAGAAAGGCAAGATCACTATCACCGGGATAACAGAGATAAAGAAGGGATTTTATAGTTTCTTAACCAATAAAAAAAAGAGGACAGAGCCTCAAAGGGGAAAATTAGCATTTTTTACTTTAATTTAAGACACGTAGATGATCTATTACTTCACCAGTATTTATAAGAAGATTTCTTTCTGCTGACTCATACTGGGCTTCAAAGCTCATGTAGTTGGCCAATATCCATACGATAAAATACTTGATACCCTACTTTTAGATAAGGACTACTTTTTATAATTTTTCAGCTCTCATTAGCAATACTCTTTAAAAATTTCATTCAATCATGACACTTTGCCTTTTTCTTCCCTTAGCTCGTTTTTCTTCGACCGAAACAATTCTCCAAATGCTGCACCTCCTAAAATCAACAAAGCCCCGGCTATTTGCACAAGACTTAACTTTTCTCCTAAAATGGCAGCTGAAAAAATCAATGCCGATAGCGGCTCCAAATATCCGAGGATTGACACTGTCTGAACGGGCAAACCACCAATGGAAGAAAAATAAAAATAGCAACCGATTCCAGTACATACAACGCCTAATAGCAGTATGGGTATCAGATTTCCTTGCATAATGTTGACTGAAAATCCTTGCTTTAAACCTATAAAAATTGCAACCGTTATAAAGGCTAGTAAATAACTGGCACATGGCATTTTCAAGTCCTGTTATGCTTTTTGCCTTTTTATTGAAAACCACCATAATGGCATATGTGATTGCTGATAAAATTCCACAAATCAATCCCCAAGAAGTTCCATCCTGCGACAAAGCTTGCCCGTTTACACAAAGCATTCCAATTATTACAGCAAGAAATCCAAGTAGTTTGGCACTTGTCATCTTTTCCCTAAATATAACGGGAGAAAGAACCATGACAATAACAGGACCGCAATAATAAGCAAGGCTGGCAATGCTTACACCTATTTGTGCGTAAGCTTCAAATAAAAACATCCAGCTTGTACCCATCGCCATGCCGGAAATCACTAAATACAAAAAGTGTGATTTGTTTTTCCAAAACTGTACTTTCTGCTTAGAGAGTGCAAATACTAAAATCAGAAAAATGATACCTATCAAAGTCCGCAAAAAAACGATTTCATAGCTGTTCAATAAAATATAACTTGCAACAATTCCGTTGGAGCCAAACAGGAGCAATGCGGCTATATATTTGAAATATGCACTTTTCACTTTAATCACCATTATTTTTCTGAATTTTCCAATTCAATCACAGTCGGAATGTGCTTTAGGTTAGGAAGTATTGACGATCTCCTTTGTTTTGACCTTCATATATCCGGTTGTAGTCCCATCGCTACATCCCTTTCCTAACTTGAATTTTTGATAGTAATAACATATCATGTTCACATGTATTACAAAAACGAATGTTTATCATGATATGTATGACAAAAACAGATGGGGAAGGAAAAGAGTATGAATATCCAAAAATATATGGCATTTGTCAAAGTGGTAGAACTTGGTAACTTCACAAGAGCTGCCGAAGCATTGGACTATACACAGTCTGGGATTAGCCGTATGATTAACGATTTAGAAACGGAATGGGGAGTTTCCCTTTTTGAAAGAGGACGTGCCGGTATCAGTTTAACCTCGGATGGCTTAAAGTTACTGCCCCAATTAAAGCGAATCTGTAATGAGCATGAAATCTTAATGACTCATATCGAAGACTTACACGAAATACAGTCTGGGATGATTCGTATTGGGACATTTTCCAGCGTAGCAACCCATTGGCTCCCTAACATTATTAGAATTTTTAAGAAGGATTACCCGAAGATAGATTTTGAACTTCTGCTTGGTGATTATACAGAAATTGAAAGCTGGATTTCAAACGGACGTGTTGACTTAGGATTTGTGCGGCTACCGTCAAAAGCAGAATTTGAAACAATCTTTATGGAGCAAGACCGTTTGCTGGTAGTGATTCCGCAAAATCATCCGCTTGCTAATTACGAAAAGTTTCCAATCAACGACTTATTGAACAGTCCGTTTATGCTATTGGAAAAGGGAGCAAAAGCAGAAATCTCTGAAATTTTTGAGATGCACCATATTTCACCGCAAGTTCATTTTACAACATGGGATGACTATGCAATTATGTCTATGGTGGAAAACGGGCTAGGAATCAGTATATTACCAGAATTGATTTTACAGCGTATTCCTCACAAAATTATAGCGAAAGAGCTTGAAGTTCCTGCTTTTAGAAATATTGGTATTGCTACGAGAGAGCAAAAATCACTTTCCCTTGCGTCCAAGAGATTTTTAGAATATTTATCATATAGAAACAGGGAGTGAAAAAGTGTGATGGAGAAATCATTTAATCACATTGTTAAAACATCACATTATTTTAATCCTGATTTCTGTTTCCACTTACTTAAACACTCATGACAGTCCGTCCCATTATTTTATATAAAAAATAAGCACTGAGTAAATAAAGTGCTTACTTAATCATTTGTTATAATTTTATAACTCGAAATTTTATACATATAAGAGACGTTCATACGTTACTATCCAAATCATTTACATTTAATATTTTTATTTCACAATAGTTCCTATAATGGAATAGTTGAGTATCTACTATTAGCTGGTTTAGTTGAATTAGAAGTGGGTCAAACATTTTCTTTAACCCTGTACCAATACTTATAAATTTCCGAATAACCAATTTTGGAATAAAGTATTAATGCAGGTTTATTATTCAAAGGAACAGCTAGGTAACTGTATTTAGCTCCATTTTCTTTCCCCCATTTTAGTAAATTTAATATCAACTGTTCGCTGAATCCCTGATTCCTAAATTTAATATCAGTGACAATATCATAAAGTCCTATGTACTCCCTTTCTATAACCCCAAGACCACAGGCAATCACATCTTCCTTATAATATAGTGATATAAAGCACCTTTGAGTTGCAATATTGGACAACATTTGTACCATCGTATCCTTGTTTTTTCATCAACATTATTCAGTCTACAAAAATTATCTAACCACTCTACATTAATATCTCCATCTAGTTTTACGGAATGGAAGGTTGGTTCTATGATGCTATCTAGCTCCATGGTTTGGACACTTGTATAATCAATCAAAGAATAAGCCTTCTCCTCTAAAATATCATCTAAATTTTCTGGTTTAACAAAAGGCGTGATTTTAAATGTGGTACTTAAATCATTATTAGAGTAGATTTTCTCGCATTCTTCAATTTTTTGATTCAAATCATAAGTTGAATAATGGATAGGATTAATTGAATTAGCACGTTTCGTATAACCATGTGAAAATCGTAGTACCCACCCATCATAAAGTAACGTAGATAAGGGCTGCCAATTGTTCAAAGATAGTTCTTCAATAATTTTAAAATTCATTTTATCCCTCCAGATAGTTATTGAATTATAATACATTAAATTGTATTAATATTCAATAACTCAAAATGTTCTTTTTGGGATTATGTTGTTCAATAATCTGGACCTTCACAAAAAGAAAGAGCGCAATTCTTATTCTGGAATCGTTAGCAATAGAAATAGCAGATTACTGAAGATCACCTTTTATCCTTATTAAAGATAAGAATCCACTAACAGTCCTTAATTAATACAGTTTAACAATCTGAAATAAGTTTATTGACAATGATTATCATTACTATTAATATTTTTGATGTAGACTACTGAAAATGATTATCATTATTGATTGTATGCATTTTCATATTTGTTATATTTTTTAACCTACACTAATTAGCAAAGGAGAAGATCAATATAAAAAAGCTATTAATACCATTCCTATTCTTGTTTGTACTTATTCTTAGTGCTTGCGGGAACAAAGAGACAGCTAACACAAATAATGGACCCGAGACTGAAACAGAAACATTTACTTACCAATCAGAAACTGGACCTATTGAGGTTCCTACAGACCCTCAAAGAATAATTGCTCTTACTAATGGACCAAATGTAATGGCTTTAGATGGTAATATCGTTGGAATTGATCAATGGACTAATATGAATCCACTTTTTCAAGAAAGTCTAGAGGGAGTGGAAGTCGTATCAGAGGAAAACTTGGAGAAAATCATTGAACTAGAACCAGACCTAATCATAGCAGGATCTCACATGAAAAATATTGATAAACTAAATAAAATTGCACCTACTGTAGTATACAGTTGGGGAAAATTGGATTATTTAACACAGCAAATAGAAATCGGAAAACTCTTAAACAAAGAAAAGGAAGCAGAAGAATGGGTTAATGATTTCAAAGAGCGTGCCGAATCCGCAGGAGAAGCGATTCGAGCAAAAATTGGTGAAGATGCAACCGTTTCTGTGATTGAAAGTGGTCCTAAGGAGATTTATGTATTTGGAAATAATTATGCACGTGGAACAGAAATATTGTATCAAGCAATGGAATTGAAAATGCCTGAAAATGTAAAAGAACTGGCACTTGAATCAGGTATTTATACACTTTCATCGGAATTACTTCCTGAGTTTGCTGGAGATTATATTATCTTTAGTAAAAACCCAGATGGTGATAATTCATTTTTGGAGACCGAATTATGGAAAAACATACCTGCGGTTAAAAACGGGCGTGTATTTGAAATAAATAGTAAAGCATCCACCTACAGTGATCCAATCACTTTAGAGTATCTTCTGGAATATTTTGAAAAGTCTTTTCTTAACAATTAGTATGAAAAGAAGGAATTCTTCTAATATGAATTCCTTCTTTATCCTCTTTTTTTATAAAAAGAGGATAACGTATTTTTCTTGGCTTGCAGCGTTAGTTAATTAATTGCACATCGTTAGTGAAACAAAGAATAAATACTGAATTTACTATCAATACACTTCACAGAACAGACCTTCCGTGAAGTGTATGAAGGTATTTAGCCTTAGAGGCAATCCGAAAACACCCGATTTTTATTTAAAATTCACTTCATGAAAGATGATTAACGCAGCAAAATTTGTTGTTATGACGCTATGTATTCCCTTAGCGTAGGATTTTTATAAAATGTTGGCTGTACCCGAATTCAAAGATTAGCTTCTACGACTCTTCCCAGTCTCCGAATTCCCTCTACTATTTCTTTTTCATCCTCATAACTGAAGGAAAGGCGAAGAAATTCCGTTCCATCTGTTTGATCCATGAAAAAGTATTTACCAGGAATAAAAGATACCCCCTCCGATAGCGCCTGTGTCAACATTTCCGATGTTTCGACATCAGGAATTTTCATCCACACGAAGTAACCGCCTTCTGGCACATACCAGGAAGCTGATTCAGGAAGATACTGTTCTAGTGCCGAGAGTAGAACGGCACATTTAGCCCAGTATGTGTCTCTCAAGGTTAGGAGTTTTACCTCAAAATCGGTGTTTGCTAAGAATACAGCCATGGTCGCTTGAGCAAACGGATGGTTCAGATCTTTTTTAAACCATGCGGATGCATGAATGATTTCACTTGCTCCAGTTATCCATCCAATACGCATTCCTGGTGCCACTATCTTGGATAATGAACCGACATGCAAAACTCTGGACTTTTTATCCATTGCTTTCAGTGTTGGTAGATTCTTATAAAATGATAATTCCCCGTACGCATCATCCTCTACTATAAAGAAATTATAGCTGTCGGCTAGCTCCAATACATGCTGCCTGCGCTCTGCTGTCATAGTCGTCCCTGTTGGATTTTGAAAAGTTGGAATAGTATATAGAAAACGTGGATTGGCTAGCCCATTTCGCTTCCTTTCGGCTAAAATTTCTTCCAAAACATCGGTTTGAAGTCCATGCTTATCTACAGGAATACTGATAATACGCTTCGTATAATTTTGAAAAATTTCTAAAGCCTCCATATAGGTGGGAGACTCTATTGCCACGATTGTCTCCTCATCTAGGAGAATGCGAGCAATCAAATCGATCGCCTGACAAGCGCCAGAGGTTATCAAAAGCTCTTCTCCCGAAACAGAAATACCTCTCTCTTCCAATCTTACTTTAATCTGTTCCTTTAGTTTTAAAATTTTTGGACTTCCAAGATAATGGAGTGGTAAATCCTGTTCCTCTTCTAATAGACTGGTAACAGCTACCTTTAGCTCCTCATCCGGAACAAGGGCAGGTGCTGGATAGCCGGAATGCAGACGAATACAATCTTCCGGAAGCTCCGGAATCCACTCCCCAGGTGGAATATTCTTAAGGGCTACTTTGATATTTTCAGGAAAAAAAGATGCAACACTCACTTCTATCTACACCTTTCTATTACATTGTATTAGTTTTTACTATTGATTATAAACTTCTTACCTGAGATGCTCCACCAATCCCTCCATAAGGTTTTGAAATTCTTCAGAATACTCGAATTTTCTCAAAGATTAATTGACACTAATTGTTGATACACCATAATTAAAAGATAATTATTGAACGGATGTTTAAATATTTTACAGGGTGGGCCAATAATTCTTTAATAAACATGCTAGGATTTTTAAATAACTTTATTGTAAATGTAACAACTTTATTGTATTTAAACGACTTTATTGTCAATCTAAGAAGAAATTATTAGGGACAAAAGAATAGGTCATTTGCCCAATTGCTATATTTTGGTATTGCGTTAAAAGGAATTCCGGCCTTCTTCATGTCAGCTTCTTATTGTAAAAACGATCCCTTTACTTTTAAAGGGAACGCCCATGACCTATTTTAATATACTTGGGAAATGTAATACTTTCAGGCAAATAATAGGACGCCCCACTAGCAATAAGAGAAATAAAAGCTGCTGTTCCAAATGCTAATACATGAGTTCCAAACGTCTCATATCCCCACCCACCTATGAATGAGCCTATTGCTCCTCCGATCTGATGCCCGAAAAAAGCCCACCCATTCAAAATCCCAAGTAAACGAACCCCATATAAATCGCTCATAATCGCAGAGGACATGGCAATTGATCCTGCCCATACCAATCCTCCGGTAGCTGCTACGAAATAGAGTTGCAATGGGGTTACCACGTAAACTAAGCCGAGAATCCCCATACCTCTAACGAAATAGACCCAAAAGAGAATGTTTTTTCGGGGATACCGATCTGCAATCGATCCCAAGAATAAAGTGCTAAAAATTGCTACAACTCCAATTATCCCAACGCCAAATGAAGCATTCATAGGCTTAAAATGATGATCCATCAACATAGGGACCGCGTGGGATCCCATGAGATTCATGCTAAAACCGCAGGCAAACATTCCTGTGACGATTTGCCAGTAAGGCCGTGTCTTAACAGCGTCTTTCCATGTGATTTCCGGTTGGTTGTCCTGTTTAATTTTACCTTCGTAAACTGCAGCAGCATCTGCCCCCTCCGGTACGACTTCCCGCATGACAAAGATAGCTGAGGGAAGTACGATGCAAATGAACACCCCTCCAAAAATTAGAAGTGTCCACTGCCATCCGACCAACTGAATTAACAGGGTTTCAACCGGTGTCATAACAGCCATTCCTGCCATCCCACCTGTGGACAAATAAAAGAGCGCCTTTCCCCTTTGTCGAACAAACCACTTACTAACGATCGGTGCCAAAGTAATATTGCTTAAAAAGGCAAGACCTAGTGATAGAAAAATACCGAAAGAAAGAAGAAACGAAACCAACTCTTTTGAGCTTATCGTCCATAATATCGATGCACAAACAGTAATTAAGCCGGTTAACAAGACGGAACGGGTGCTGTAGCGTTTTAAAAGATATCCAGCTAGAGGCATTCCTAATCCATAAACAATCATCCCAATTGCGACGATGACTGAAAACTCCGTTCGAGACAACTCTAAATCTAACATAATCGGCTTAACAAAAGGACCGATCCCCATCCGCAACCCCATGGTGAGTAGGACGATCACGGATGCCGAAGCAACGATGTACCACCCATAATATGTACACCTGCTACTTTTTGTCATGATGTTCACCTCTTAGCAATGGTAAGCTTTTCATCAGAAATAATTGAAGTGACGATATGCAAAGAGTCCCATTCTCCTTCGGAAACTGCTATAATTGGGTACTTTTTCTGGAATAGCTTTTTATTGATTTCAGCAATTGAGAGTCCTTCCTGATGTAGATTTTTCACTTCACCGCAAAGATTCTCAAGATAATTCAACTTTTGCTTCATCATCCCTTTTCCATCCTGTATGTACCCGGCATGGCTGCAAAATATCGATCCGAAATCATAGGAGAGCAGCATTCGAATTGAGTTCATAATTAATGGGATCGATTCACTATTCATAATGACCTTTGTCTTCGGAGCTAAAAATAAATCACCTGTAAATAATCTGCCTGTTTCTTCATGAATAAGTGAGATATGGTCATCTGCATGACCTGGTGTATAAATCACTTTCCACTCTTGACTTCGAGATTGGATCGTATCTCCAAGCGGTAAAGCTTTGAACGCATTTCGTACCCCCCAGGAAATCTGGCGATACTTTGGATACGAACATGGTTGAGCACATATGCTAATTCCTTTATCATGCATATAAATTGGAACATTTCGGTTTTCTTGAATCCATGAAGCTGTTCCCGTATGATCCTCATGGCTATGGGTTAATGTGACTAGGTCAATCAAATTATCTTCGTAGAAAGGAATTAGATCAGCTTCAAGGCATTTGGGTCCGGTATCAATTAACATGCCGTCTACCAAAAATGCATAAACCGTACCTTCTTTGCGACCAGACCTTACAACTTTCCCCTCTACACAAGTAACGTCCTCTCTTCCATACACTTGTATCATGGTCTTTCGTTCACTCTCCTTACACCTTTTTTCACGGTTTACCTTTTAGCAATAACTGCCATCGTACAACGGGATATACAAATTAACTGTCCATCTTCATCAGTAATTTTAATATCCCAGACCATTGTTGTGCGTCCTTTATGAAAAGGGGTAGCGGTTGCATTGACAACGCCATCTGTTTTACTTCGAATATGGTTTGCATTGATTTCCATCCCAACTGGGTTGAATTTTTCGGGGTCTATATTGATAACAGTTGCAATGGAAGCAACCGTTTCCGCCAATGCAACAGAGGCACCCCCATGTAAAATGCCTGCTGGCTGCCTCGTTTTAGGACCTACTGGCATCGTCATTACCACACGGTCTGGCGTGAGTTCGACATATTCAATTTCAAGTGCTTCAATAAGAGTATGTTTGCTCCGGGACCGCATCTGTTCAGCAAATTCATCCTTATCCTCAACATTGTATAGGTCTAACACTTCTTGCGAAACGATCATTCCATTCAGCCTCCTCTATTCTTGTTCCTTATTCCAATGTCGAAAAGTATTTTCTTAAATCGCTGAATCTCCTCATCATCAAAATCAGACATCACTTCTTCATTCATTTCATCCATCTTCTGACATAAAGGACCCTCCATAGATCTCCCTTTTCCAGTCAGAAAAACTAGCTTGTTGCGGCGATCATTGGGATCAACTCGTCGTTCAATAAATTCATTTTGTTCCAGTCGGTCGATTATACCTGTTATGGTAGCACTGTCTAGTAGAAGTCTTTCACCTAATACATAACCGAATTGTCCATCCTTTTTCCAAAGAAGGCGGAGTAGCGCATATTGAACAGGTGTCACACCATACGAGGATAGTTTGGATTTACTCACTTGATTTACTCTTTGCAAAGCTTTTCCTAGAAGAAAATGTATACATATATCGGATTTCTCCATTAACTAACACCCTCACTCGTTCAATTTTCTGATTAATCCGAATATAACATACGCATAGGTGATTTGTATACAAGTGATTTGTACACAAGTGAACACCTCGTCATGTTGTTTAACTGCATTAATTGTGTATTTTGATCGTTCATCAAAAAAGACAGTAAGGAATGTCCATTTCCATTACTGTCTCAATTTCTGATTTTACTATATAGACTCTTTTGTTTATACTTCTGTTTTGTCTTCAACATGTTCGACAATTCTTAAATGGTATTGAATTGTTGCTTTAGTTGAAATTGAAATGATTTTACTTTATTATTCGCTTGGCAACGTAGATATATATTTTCTAACTACTTCATAAACATATTCTTGATTTGCTGCTGCCGTATCTGGGTTGTATTCGCCACCATTCGTTTTATTATTCGAAAGTATCCGGATACCTAGGAATGGTACATCATACGCTTTGGCGATTTGCGCTCCTGCAGCACCTTCCATTTCTTCTACAGAGGTACCATACTTTTTATGGAACCATTTGATTCTATCAACTTCATTGTTCCAAACGTCTGCAGAACCGATAGTACCCTCGACAACCTTACCTTTAGTGTACTTATCTTTTACCGCATTTGCAGCTGCGAGTAAGTCTTTATCTCCTTCGTAATAACGGATATTTTCGGCATTAGGATCTTCACCTGCACTTCCTTCAGAAGCCATTAAGTCCATCGGCTTCCATTCCGTTGGAGCAATTCCTTCGTTTTCAGCCCTATTTCCTGTTTTTAATGAGCCTATGTTTACCGTTCTTTTTCCTAAAACAATATCAAATACGTGTAAATTAGGATCATGCCCGCCTGATGTTCCTTGATTGATTATTGCTATAGGGTTGTATCTTTCAATAGCCACTGCTGTAGCAGCAGCTGTATTTTCCATTCCCTTACCTGTTTTTGCAACTATTACAGGATAATTGTCTACAGTACCTATATAAAATTCAAAAGTTCCTGATTTTTCTTTTTTCACATTTTCTAACTTATCTGCGAATTTTTCAGCTTCTATCGGCATTGGACCTTGGACGATGATAGGCCGTTGAGCGTTTTCTTGTTCAGCTTCAGATTGTGCAGAAGAACTACATCCAGCAATCACCGATACTAACAGTACAGCAATGAATGCTAATGATACGTAGTTTTTTAATAGTTTTAATCCTTGTTTCTTTGCTTTGAAAAATGCTGCTTCCATTCTGTTTTCCTCCCTGTTGTTTGATACTCGTAGTTTTGGTCATAAGAAAAAGGTCCAGAAAATGTAGAATGATATCTACCTTCTAGACCTACGAAGTCAAAGTATAATAATTTAGCAAAAATAGAGAGAATGCTAAATCATTGAATGGCAACAGCAAAAAAGCCGAACCACCAGTATACTTCAACTCGTAGTCCAGTTCTTTCAATGGGAACCGGGTAGAAACACTCAGACCATATTACCGAGGATATACGAGAAATGATATATAAGATTACTTTGCCAATATAGCAAATTTATAATAGATAATCAATGAAAAGGTGAACTTTAATTCAAAAAAATCATTTAATGTTCGTGTTTTTGGCGGATTTAATAAAGTTAATCGAGAATTAAATCGTTTTATTGGGGAAACAGGCTGTTTTATTTTAGGAGCACATAATAAGTATCTTTAACTAATACTGAAATCAAATCTCCACCGTTGCTTTCCGAAATTTTATTAATAAATGATGCTTTTTACAAAAACAGACCTTTTCTACTGCTGAATCCTCCCACGACTAAAGCCGTGGGGTTCGAATACGTAAGACCTTCTTCTAAACCGGCAGCCACAGTCCACCCCTTTCAGAATGCTCGGCATTTAGGGACTTAGACACTGAATCTCACTTCTATCCGAACGTTCGCAGTCCAAGCAACCTCTGTTGCCATTAACGACTGCTTCTTTCTGCTCTCACAAGCTCGGTGGGGCCACACCGCTCCTTTTATCCTTGGCTATTGATTGACCAGAATCCCTGAATTCAAAATCATCTTGTTTTGTATCAGAATGTGACCCACAGCTTCATCATGGTTTCTTTTAAATAGGGGATACGTTTCTTGGCATCGTTTTTGAATCGGTTTGGTTCCAGCCTTATTGGAATTCATCAAGAGAAAAGCAGAATACAAATCCCGTTGAACGCGGGAACCATCTTCGAACGGATGCCAACGTTGAGATAATGGCTTTTTTATGTAAGTACGACGCTGATGGCAGTATTGACTGGCTTTGAAGGTTTGGGTTTGGACATGGACGAACATCCCCCCAAGTCGTTTTACTTTTTGCTCTACGATCTGGACCAACATGGCAGGTGCGCGGTGGCCGATACTTTTTCCAAATCGCTTCTTCCGTTTCATCTTGCCGGTCTTCTCTGAAACTTCCGTGTCTTTTTTCCGTTTTTGGAGTGCTTTGAAATGCATCGTCTCGATGTAGAAACAATGGCCAAGGCTTACTAAGAGATTGGACAACTGGTTATGAGACTGTTTTCGGACTACCCTTTGTTTTCGATAACATTCTTGTAACCGTGACCGAAGAGTTTGATAGCTTTTGGAATAGCTCCAGGTTTTCTGTCCTTTCTTGATCGTACCATTTTCATGATAGTTTTCTGGGTTGGAGGACCGTTTGGATCGGTCCATCCTGCGTTGAAGAAGACGAATCTCACGAGAGAGGGGTTGAACCTGATCCGCTAAATTCCATAAGCCAGCCTGGGTGATGGAGGAAACGGCAAGGGTTGAGGTTCCAATATCTAACCCCACTGGTCCCTTTCCGAGTGTTTTTGTTTTTGTCGGTGGATACCCCCCAATGACGAGATCGGCAAAACAACGGATGTTTCCACGGATTACTTTTTTAACTAACCGTACGTATTTCACACGATATCTTTCGAGAACCTTGATTNCCCCCCAATGACGAGATCGGCAAAACAACGGATGTTTCCACGGATTACTTTTTTAACTAACCGTACGTATTTCACACGATATCTTTCGAGAACCTTGATTGATTTGCCTTTTTCCGTTTTCGTGTAGGAGAAGGAGGTTTGGTTTTCAAGTAGAGACAGAATGGTCAAGGCATACTCGTCGTTGGGTTTGATACGTAAAGGCGTTGATCGATCTTTGTAGACGAGGTGACGATCCACATATCGCCAGCCTGTCGTATTCGTTTTCCCTTCTAGACTCACCATCTCTCCTTTTCGAATAAACCTGACCTTGGCGGCTTTCCCGAATAGTTTCTGACGAAAAGCGAGCCACGCACGGGAAGCCATTTTTTGGGCAACTGCGGCATTGACTTGATTGGCAAAGTGTTGTCGGATGGGTTTGATCCATTGATGAGAGGCATATTCCGTGAGTTGGTACTTTTCACGAAGTTGGTCCAACTGAATGTGTACGTTCTTTCGTTCTTCTTTTAGAGTAGGATTGTCCTTATCCAAGCAAAGCTTTTGACGGATTCCCTTTAATTGACGTATGCATCGTTTATACGCTTTTTCACGTTTGTATTGGTATTCTCGCTTGAGATACATTCCGAGTACCGTGTTGTAGATGACACGGCACACTTCTAGTTCCTTTTCAAGGTTGGAAAACAATCGTGGGTTCTTTTCCAATTCAAGTGTGAAAACAAAGCTTGGAGATTGACCTTTCGCCACCTCTACCCCTCCCAAAACGAACATTTGTTCTGTAGTAAGAATACTACAAGAAAGAAGAAATGACAAGGTTCTGACCGCAATTTCTTTTTAGAGAGATCGAATTCATCCTATCACTAAAGCGAATGGGCTTTCTTCGATCAACTTCTGGTAAAGAATAATTATAATTGTTTTTTCACTTGTTCGCTTGGCAGATTCTGTGAGTTAATAAGGGTGTCGGACCGATAGTATTTTGCGGAAGGAGGCTGATTATTTTGATCAAGCAATATGAGGTGGTTTCCGCATAAGCGGGAATCTCAAAACATGAGGTCGGGAACGACCTCATGTAATTTTCTGAATATTCCTTCTTTCCAAATCCAGTAAATCCACTTATACTAAAATATATGAGTACTTCTTACACACTGGTTGTAAGACTTTTCTTTTTTAAAAAATAAAAAGCGAAAGGAGAATTAAACCGATGAATGATAAGAAAGCGTATATACACGTACACCTTGACCTTAATAAGGAGGACGTAAATGTTGCAATACAAAAACGGAAAAGAGGTGTTTCCCCTTAGTTTGCTGAATGAGCTGCAGAAATACATCGAAGGTGAGCTCATCTATATCCCCAAGAAAAAGGATCAGCGAGCGCGGTGGGGGGAAGTCAACGGATCACGTCAGTTAATCAAACAACGGAACGATGAGATCTATCAATCATACATGGAAGGCTTGTCTTTTGACTCGTTAGAGCAGAAGTACAACTTGTCTGTGGAAAGCATCCGTAAAATCATATATAAAACACGTAGGATATATGACGAATCGAAAAGATGACTTTAATTATATGACAACTAAAGAATCTATATTTTTCCTTATTATCCCGGCCCTCGAACTTTTTAGTTGAATTATTCTCAGTTCGGACGAATTCCAGGTTTTTCGGATGAATTATTCTCAGTACGGATGAATTCCAGGTTTCCCAGATGAATTATTCCCAATACGGATGAATTCAAGGTTTCCCAGATGAATTATTCCCAATACGGACGAATTCCAGGTTTTCCGGATGAATTATTCTCAATACGGATGAATTCCAGATTTCCTGGATGAATTATTCTCAATACGGACGAATTCCAGGTTTTCCGGATGAATTATTCCCAATACGGACGAATTCCAGATTTTCCGGATGAATTTTTATGAGAACAGCTGTCAAATCTGCATGTTTTTCATTAAATAGGGTCTTTTTATACTCTTGAAGAAGAGTCATTACTACTTTTAACGCTAAATTGGAATTTGACAGGTCTCTTATTGATGCAATGGGTATAAGTACGGATTCCAAGGTGAACGGTTAGAAAAAGAAAGCTAATTACAGAATTCGGCTTTCTTTTTCTTTGTTCAAATCCGAATTTTACACTTCTGTATTTATCCGTATGATATCCAAGCTCTTTTGTTTATCAAGGTGAGTGGCCTATCATACTATTGCGACTTCCACTTTAAAGAAAACTTGGCAAAGCCAAGCCTTGGCGTAGGCTGAGCTTTAGTTGCGCTTATACTTGGGACGTAAGTAAACTTTTACTCAACGTCGCTTATACTTCTTGTTGAAAAGTTATACTTTCCTAACGTACAAGAAAAAGTGGTTTTCTTTTATTAGTGGTGGGTAGTTCACTTAAGTACGCTACGTTCAACGGTATTTTTCTCAACTTCTTTTCGGTTTACTTCATATCCGATCCCTGGTGCCTCAGGGACGTCTAACACTCCATTGTTTACTACAACTTCTGGCTCTATGATATCTTTATGCCAATATCTCGATGAGGAAGCCGTATCACCTGGGAGAGTGAAGTTTGATAATGTTGTAATCGCGATATTATGTGCTCGCCCTACTCCAGATTCCAGCATGCCGCCACACCATAGTGGAATGTTTTCATGTTTACATAAGTCGTGGATTTTCCTAGCTTGTGACAAACCGCCAACTCGCCCTATTTTCATATTAATGATCTTTCCACTTCCTAATTCGATCGCCTGCCGTGCATCTTCATACGAATGAATACTTTCATCAAGGCAAATTGGCGTTTGTATTTCTTTTTGTAATTTAGCATGATCGATCAAATCCCCAGATGTTAACGGCTGTTCAATCATCATTAAGTTATATTGATCCATCGCTTTTAACGTTTCAACATCATCCAATGTATAAGCTGAATTTGCATCGGCCATCAGAGGGATATTCGGAAAACGACTCCGCACTTTCTCTATAACATCTAAATCTTTCCCAGGTTTAATCTTAATTTTAATCCTCTTATACCCTTCATCTACTTTTCTCTTAATTGATTCATACAAGTTTTCTATATTTTCCTCGATCCCTAAACTGATCCCAACCTCAATTTGAGACTTAGTGCCTCCTAATGCGTTTGACAGTGGCAGTCCTTTTGTTTTTGCATATAAATCCCAAAATGCCCCGTCAAGCGCCGACTTGGCCATATTGTTTCTTTTAAATACATCGAATAGTGACTGTAAATGATCTGGATGTTCTATTTCTTTATTCAATACCATGGGAACAAGAAGATGATTAAGCATATACCAACTTGATTGTGTAAATTCCTCACTGTACAATGGTTTTTCAGACGTTACACATTCACCCCAGCCTGACAAACCGTCTTCATCTTTTACCTCGACTAATAAAAACAACCGTTCATGTTCGGTCCCAAAGCTTGTTGTAAAAGGATGTCTCATTTTCATTTTCATTTTATATAGAACAACTTCTTTTATTCTCATTTAGTCCATACTCCCCGTCGAATGATTTTTCTGAATATTAACAACTTGCACTCGATTATAATAAAGTATATAATTTATTTCAAGATAAAATATTGTAAACACTTCAAAAAGGTGAGTTTATGTCGAGAAATTTTATTGAAATGACAAAAGAGAATTTTCCGCATTTAACAAAGGGGTTAAAGAAGGTTGGTGACTATTTACTATCCGATCCAATGATTTTCGCGATCCACCCTGCTAAAAAAGTAGGAGAAACGATTGGGGTCAGTGAAACGATGATTATACGTTTTTGCACATCAATCGGGTATAGTGGGTTCAGCGAATTACAAAAGGATGTTCGTAACCATTTGTTAGATCTAAAACAAGAGTCAACGAATGAACACATACTTGAAAATGAACCCGCATCTAATAACTATATTGAGAGTTTAAAAAACGATATAAGTAATCTAAGTAGTGCGTCGAGTCAGGTCGATTTTGAAAACATGGATAAAATCGTTGAATCCATCATCAATAGCGAAAAGGTAATCGTAGTAGGTTATTACCATTCATTCACTTTCGCACATTGGTTCTACTTTAATCTGACGTATACTTTAGGTAATGCTTCCCTTTACCGCCCAGAAACGGATGCAGGTTTACTTGACTTACTACCTAAAAATTCCTGCATTATCGTGTTTTCCTTTTACAGATATGCACTAGACACGATTAGGCTTGCAGAAGAAGCAAAAAGTAAAGGAATTAAAGTGATTACAATTACTGACTCACGAGTGGCACCTGTTTCCGAATTTGCAGATATCGTACTTCCGATCAATATGGCCCATAGTTCGCTATTTAGCAAAGGTCCTGTAACCCTATCGATTATAAATTCGATCTTAAATGAGATTATTCACAGAGTTGAAAAACGGGGCAAGATCCATACGACATATAAATACTTCATAAAGGACGGGGAAGAATAATGGACGTGAATATCCTTAATGAACGTGTGTTAGATACGTTTCACTATTTACATGAGCACGCGGAGATTAGTTGGGAAGAGACTGAAACTACGAAATATATAGCAAAACGACTTAAAGAAAGCGGATGTAAGGTTACAACATTTGATGATTGTCCTGGCGTTATCGGGGAATTTGGTAATTTTGAAAATAATTTACCCGTGATAGCCATTCGAGCAGATATTGATGCATTGTGGCAAGAAGTCAACGGGGAATTCAGAGCCAATCATTCATGTGGCCACGATGCACACATGTCAATGGTTTTGGGAGTTCTATGGATGTTGGAACAAAACAAAGCAATCAAGGACAAAATCGCCATCAAATTCATTTTCCAACCTGCTGAAGAAAAGGGTTCTGGTGCACTGAAGATGGTGGATAAAGGTGTTGTCGATGATGTGGATTACTTATATGGTATTCACTTACGACCTGAACAAGAGACAAAGATCGGACATGCGACACCGGTTATCGTGCACGGTGCAGCACTACAGGTTAATGGAAGAATCAAAGGTTACGATGCACATGGGGCTCGACCACACCTCAACCAAAATGCTATAGAGATTGGTGCTCAGATCGTTAATATGATCAATAAAATCTATTTGGATCCACGAGTCCCTTACTCTGTGAAAATGACAAACTTTCATGCCGGGGGAAAGAACACGAATATCATACCTGGGAGCGGAACCTTTTCACTAGATATGCGTGCACAAAATAATGAATTAATGGATGAGTTAGAGAGAAAGGTAAATGGTATCTTCACGGCGATAAGTGATTTATATGATGTGGCTATTGAGGTTGAAAATATCGAAGGAATTGCTGCTGCAGAAACAAATTCGGAAGCAATAAAGATTATGGAAAAAGCAATAAGTGATACGTTAGGCGAAGATAAAGTAGACCCGCCATTAGTGACTCCCGGTGGAGATGACTTCCATTTCTATACGATAAAAAAGCCACAACTTAAAGCTACAATGATCGGATTAGGTTGTGATCTTAAACCAGGGTTACATCATCCACACATGACATTTAATAAAGATGCATTAATGAATGGCGTTCAAATTTTGTATAACGCCATCCTGCAAACCTACAAAATTTAAATGCAGATTTCTATATAGAACCTAGACAGACGAATAAGAAGTACTGTCTAGGTTTATTACACTTCTGAATTCTATTATTTGGCTTGCATTTGTTGGTACAGTTATAATAGATATATAACTTAGATAGACTCATCTTCCTGTTTGAAATAACGTTACGATAAGCGAATCAAGGAGGACTTTTCATGAATATTGAATTTGAAACCCAAAATGATCGTTCAATTACACTTGAAGAAATCACGAAAAATAGCGGGCAGAAGACAATGGTCGTATATGTTCGCCATCTTGGCTGACCGATCTGTCGTGAATATCTTACGCAGTTGCGTGAGCGCATAAATGAATTTAATGATCGTGGTGTGGCTGTCTATGCGGTAGCCCCATCGAACGCGAAGTTTATTAGTCAGTTTCTTGACGCATTCGGTCCCTTCCCTTTTCCAATTCTCGGGGACCCGGAAAAAGAAGGGTATCGTCAAATGGGACATAAAACAATGCCAAAATGGAAGCTGTTGTCGAAGGCTGCGTTGGGATTTGTCTTACGTAAAACGAAAAATTTCATCCCAAGTGATGAGCGCCAAAAAGCGGTCGTTCTCCAATCAATGAAAAAAGCGGACGTCTTCATTCAAGGCGGTACCTATCTCTATTCAGAGGATGGAAAACTGTTTTGGAAGCATGTCGATTCTTCTCCGGATGATCATGCAAAAATTGATACAGTGTTGGGGAAATTATAGAGGAAGAAAACGTATAAATCGATTTTGATTTATACGTTTTTATAACCTTTCCTCGATTGAACATCGAGAAAAGGCCACAGATTAATATACTCTTTTAAATTGTCTACTTGAAGGAGGGAGGGCAGTCTTCTCTCTTTTTCTATTCCACCTTGTTCCATGAAGCTACTTTTATTTAAACGAAATGACCTTGTCATCGATCCAAACAACCGGTTCCTTGATGACACAATCAATATGAACACCGGCTTCATTCTCTCCTCCGAAGGATTTATTGCTACCAAACGCAATATGTACGGTGCCATAAACTTTTTCGTCCTCGAGGACATTGCCTGTTAATCTCGCTTTCTTATTGGTGCCGATTCCAAATTCAGCTATGATTCTTCCTTTTCCGTCTCCCAGCAGTTCGAGCAAGTGTTTACCATCCTTGCCGCTCGCATCTGTTAATCTCCCATTTTTAATGGTTAATTCAATCGGCTCGCTGAGTACACCGATTCCGGCAATGGCGCCATCGATAAGAATGGTACCATTAGCAGTGTCCTCCAGCGGAGCAAGATAACTTTCACCTGAAGGAAGGTTTCCGGACTCTCCTTTTTCCCGAAAGACGCCTGTACTTGGGATGCTTTTTCTTCCTTTTATAGAAAAAGACAAGTGAGTATCTTCCTTTTTTATATCAACCTCCTCCCCTGCATCCAGCAAACCGCAATAGTATTTAGTAAGTTCTTCTACTTCCAGGTAGTCTGCTGTAATGGCGCCTTCATGTAGCATATCCAAGGTAATTCCTGGCATGGTGGCAACTCGTACTCCAGCTGCGGACGCTTCTTTTCTTGCATTTGTATGGGTAAGCGAGTGCTTCGTAATACAAAGGACGACCTCGGCATATTTCATTGCTTCGGATACAGGCACCGGAGGCTCTTCCCCCGATTTATATCTTGGTGTCATTTGCATAAGCATGGTTTCATTGCCTGCAGCAATTCCAGATTGAAAAAACACATTTGCGATTTCAGCTAATTCTGAATCCGTGATGATTAAAATATGGTCATTTTCTCTAATGTGCAAGTTATTCCTTAAAACTGATTTTGTAACTTCAGTCAATTGGTGCATGTTTATCCTCCTTAAATATCAAGCTTTGAATTTCAGTTGATAACGTTGGATCACTTGAGCTACTTCATCTCTCGCTTCTTTTAATTGCGGCAGATACTTCTGGATGTTTTCATCCGACATCCGATATACTGGTCCTGAAACGGTAAGGGACCCAATAATTTCCTTATCATCAAACAAAGGGACGGCTAGGGCAATTACATCTTCCGTATATTCACTTTGGCTTTCCGCCCACCCTTGTTCGCGAATTTTTTCCAATTCTGCTCTTAATATATCTGGATCAGTCATCGTCGTTTTTGTGTATTTTACCAAACCAATTTCAATAACTGATTCCACAAATTCTTCGGGCAGGAAGGCGAGTATAGAACGATAGGAAGCACCGACATATAGAGGCGCTCTGCTTCCGGCTGACACCGAAAATTTCACTTTATTTTCTGGTTCAAGCACTTCGAGCGTTACCGCTTCGTCGCGGTCTAAAATGGTAAGGAAAATCGACTCTCCCGTTTTTTCCATTAACTGTTCAAGGATCGGTCGAATCAATTTTTGAATATTTAGGCTTTCATACATGATAATCCCCAGTTCCCATGTAGCATAACCAAGTGAATATTTCTTTGTAACCTCGTCTTTTGTTATAAATCTATTTTTCTCAAATGTTTCAAGAATCCGGTATATATTTGTATGATTCATCCCAAGTTCATTTGCCAGTTCCCTTCCACCCCATACCGGCTTTTCCCTTGTAAACATTTTAAGAACCTTTAGTGCTGAATCTAACGTTTTTAACATAATAAACCCCTTCTCCAATGGCTAATAGTTATAATTGATCATCTGCTATTATGTAAAATCGAATGCTTATAATGGGCTATTCCGCAAAAATCGGCAGTTATCCCTTTAAGTATACGGGGTTAAAACCTTAAAGGGAATGACTGCTCGTAAATCCCCATTTTCACAGGCCAATAAAGAAAACTTGGCTAGCGCCAATCCTTAGCGTTGTCGATTGCCTTAGTCCCTAAAGGGATGACCTAAAGGCCCTTGCTTTATACTATAAGAAAGTATTTTTATACTTTCTTAACGTGTAAGCGTCAGACTTGCTTAAAAGCGTCTATTTCGTTTATGTTTCCTATTGACCTGCAAAGGAAGGAAAATCCCAAAAATAATTCAATTATTTTGAATTCAGAAAATCAACCACTGCTGCTACGTACACTTTAGCACACCTTACCACATCATCAACCTGAACCTTTTCATTGTATCCATGAATACTTGGTAAGTATGCAGGTCCGTACTGAAGAACCGGGATTTGATGATCCCTGAAGTGGCGCGCGTCGCTGCTTGCCCATTGCATAACTCCATATGATTCCTTTCCAGTGACAAGGGAAACATTATCTACAATCGCCTTACAGACAGGATCTTCTGCAGCTGTGTAATTAGCGTGGCTTCTAAAACCGAACGGACGGATTTCATAGCGGATTCCCAATTCATCCAATTCCTTCTGTAAATAGGCACTTATTTCATCCCGGGTAATACCAAAAGGAAGGCGACAGTCGATTTGCACTTTGCAGCTTTCAGGAATGATATTAGACTTCGTTCCTCCGTGAATCGTTCCGATATTAACAGTGACTCGTTCCAATACCGGTTGAAATTTCTCTCTGTCCTTCTCCACTTCCCGCATATAACGCTTTGAAACTTCAATAAGCGGCTGTACCTCTTCAGGAATGGAAATTTGAAGATCCCATAGCTTTCTTATTTTTTCAATCGCGGCAAGAGCATCCGTAATTGCGTTATTGCCAGCAATAGGCGAAAGGCTGCCATGTCCCGGTTCCCCAAATACCTCAAGTTCGAACCAATATGATCCTTTTTGGCCAAGTGTTGGATTTAATGGTGAGGAAGGTTCGGCAATCAAGCATCCGTTTCCAGTAATAATACCATTTTCCAACAGCCATGGGACACCGTACTCCCCACCCGTCTCTTCGTCAGGAACAATCGCCAGCGTCAATTTTCCCGGTAAATCTACTTTTAACTCTTTAAGTAAAGCAAAGGCAAACATTATACCGGCAAGGCCAGCTTTCATATCACTGGCTCCTCTGCCAAGAATCCAGCCGTCCTTTACTTCCCCGGAGAAGGGATCAAAATCCCATTTTGATAAATCTCCGGCCGGTACTACATCTGTGTGCCCGCAATAAATCAAATGCTTTCCATCTTCTTGCCCAATGTTCGATACCAGATTATACATTTTATCAGCTGGCTCATGCCAATCAGCCTCAAGACCATATTGGTTAAGGTAATTTGCAATGAACTGACTAACCTCGGTTGAGTCTCCCGGTGGGTTTTCACTGGGAATCCTGATTAGGGAGCTGCAGAGTTCAATTAATTCGTCCTTGCGGGATTCAACTTCATCTATTAATGTTTGCTTGAGAGCTGTTAAATCTTTCATCCTGCAGTCACCTGATTTCCTTGTGTTTGGAAATGCGTCATTTTTCCATATAGTTCTTCAAGGCGGTCAAATTCACTTGGATCGAAGAAAGCACATTTATTTTCTCCAAAAAGCTTGGCAACTTCAATGACATAACGCACTACTTGTTCAACATCCGCTGGATGGGTAGCTCCTGTTCCGCAGCCGGCAACCGCTGTTTCAGTTGTAATTGCTACACCTACTACTGGGCTTTTTGTTGCCACAGCAGGCTGGAGGATACTGTTAACATGGTACACTCCGTTTCCGTAAGGTGTGATATCCTGTGTTGTAATAGGTAGAGTTACAGGGAGCCTTCCGGCAGATTGGGTATAAACATGCAGTAAGTCATTACTTACTTTTAAAATGTACCCTTCTTTTACCGTTGGAGTGATAGCAAATCCCCGATGATTTGTAATCATGTTTCCTTTTGTCGTATCAATAGACAAAATCGCATCCATCTCTTCTGTCACTTCATGCATATTCATGGTTAAAATATCAACCGGAGAGTTCATAAAAGGAACAGGATCATGCGGCAGTGTTGGAGCTGTCGGACAAATATGCGTTGTCAGAATTACATCACCCTGAAGACAATCTCCCTTTCCAGTCATATCAAGCAATTTTGCAGCTGAGGCAATACATGATAGAGCGCCATCGCCATCTGAAACAAATCCTTTTACCTGCGGACGCGCGCCAATTCCGCCTAAACGTCCGATAATCCCTAAAGTAGGGGCCTCTCCGCCGTTTGCCTTTCCTTTTTCTCCCGGTATAGTCACTTTAATAAAATCTGTATAGCCTTCATTTCCTTCAACAGTCTGGACCGTAATATCCCCCAGACTAGAAATGGAATCTAAGTAACCTTTAACATCCTTTCCCGATACATCTATATTATCTAAAAGCTCATACACATCCATAACATATTTTAAAGACATAGTAAAATTCCTCCTCTGTTTTATTCAACAATATGACAGGCTACTTGATGCCTTGTTGCCGTTTTTTTCAATTCAGGAGCCTGAGTTTTGCAAATCTCTATTGCATAAGGGCATCTTTGATGAAAATGGCATCCTGACGGCGGGTTGACCGGACTTGGCACATCCCCTTTTAAAAGAATTCGTTCTTTCTTTTCAAATGGTCCTTCTTTTGGAATAGCGGAAAGCAATGCTTTTGTGTAAGGATGGCTGGGGTTTTGATAGATTTCATTGTATGTCCCCATTTCAACAATTTTTCCGAGATACATAACAGCAATACGATCACACATATACCTCACAACGTTTAAATCGTGTGAAATAAACAAGTACGTTAAATCAAATTTTTTTTGCAGGTCTTTTAACAAATTAATAACCTGGGCCTGAACCGATACATCCAACGCGGAAACGGGTTCATCACAAATGATGACATCAGGATTAAGCGCCAGTGCACGGGCAATATTGATCCGTTGACGCTGTCCTCCAGAAAATTCGTGAGGGTATCTTTCCCCGTGATAACTGCTTAAGCCGACCACATCAAGCAATTCCTGGACACGATTTTTGCGCAATGATTTATCACCGATATTATGAATCACCAGAGGCTCTATGATTAATTGCTCAATAGTTTTTCTCGGATCCAATGAGGCATATGGGTTTTGAAAAACCATTTGGATTGACTTTCTAGCGGAACGGATTTCTTTGGTTCCGAGTGAAGCTAAATCCTTTCCCTTAAATTCAACCCTTCCTTCTGTCGGCAGGATTAATTGATTGATTAATCTTGCCATGGTCGATTTGCCGCAGCCGGATTCCCCAACAACCCCAAGCGTTTCACCGCGAAAAACGTCAAAGCTGACACCGTCAACTGCTTTAACACTTTGGGTCGATTTTTTAAAAGGCAGTGGATCATCGATAGGAAAGTGCTTCTTTAAGTTATCTACTTTGATAATGACTTCAGCCATGATAGACCCGCTCCTTTCGCTGTAGCCGCGTATTCTTTGTTTGAAAATGGCAGGAGACAGAATGACCTTCCTCCACTTCAACCATTTCGGGTTTTGCTGAAAAACATATCTCCTGTGCGTATGGGCAGCGGTCTGCAAAGTGGCAGCCTGGCATTTCCTCACGCAGATCAGGCGGGCTCCCGGGAATAGCAGATAGCCCTTCTTCATTTGATATTTCACTTGTAATCTGGGAATCCAGCAACCCCCATGTATAAGGATGAAGAGGATTTTCATAAATCGTTTTTACACTTCCGGATTCGACGGTGTTTCCGGCATACATGACAATCACCTTATCGCAAATCTCCCAGACAACCCCCAAATCGTGGGTAATCATAATAATGGACGTATCAATGGTGTCCTGTAGATGCCTCATTAAATCAAGGATTTGAGCCTGTACCGTCACATCCAGCGCAGTTGTTGGTTCGTCCGCGATTAATAATTTCGGTTTGCAGGCTAACGCAATAGCAACCATAACCCGCTGTCTCATTCCGCCTGAAAACTCGTGCGGATACATATTAATCCGTTTTTCCGCTTCTGGTATTCCTACCAGCTTAAGCATATCGACAGCTGCTGCCTTCGCTTCCTTTTTCGAAACCTTTCGGTGGGCACGTATAGATTCCATGATCTGGTCGCCGACTTTGAATACAGGATTCAGACTGGTCATCGGGTCTTGAAAAATCATCGAAATTTCATTTCCCCTTACAGACCGCATATCTTTATCCGATAAAGAAAGTAGATCCGTTCCTTCAAACAGCATCATTCCACCAGTTATATTTCCAGGTGGATTCGGGATAAGCCGAAGCAATGCGGTTGCCGTAACACTTTTCCCGGAGCCCGATTCTCCTACAATGCCAAGGGTCTCCTTTTTATTTAATGTAAAACTAACACCGTTTACTGCCTTGACAATCGAAGAGGAAGAGCGAAAATGCACTTCCAAATCCTCAACCTTCAAAAGAAGATCCGACATACGTATCACCTCTATCAATTAAATTTTCATTTTTGGATCCAAAGCATCTCGAAGGCCATCTCCGAACAAATTAATGCCAAGTACGGTAATTAAAATGGCTAACCCAGAGAAAGTAGCCATGTGAGGGCTTAACACCAAAAAGTCTTTCCCATCCTTCAAAATACTCCCCCACGAAGCAGTTGGAGGCTGAACACCTAATCCTAAGAAACTTAATGCGGCTTCAGAAATAATCGCGCCGGCAATACTCATCGTTCCATATACAATTAATGGGGCCAAGCAGTTAGGCAATACATGTTGAAAAAGGATACGTCCGTCCGTTGCGCCCAACGACCTCGTTACTTCGATAAATTCTTCTTCTTTTACACTGAGTACTTGTCCGCGGACAATTCTCGCAAAGCCAGGGATATTCGCTACCCCTATTGCAATAATCACATTTACAAGACCCTGTCCAAGAACCGTCATAAGTGTTATAGCCAGAAGGATAAAAGGGAATGCGAATAAGCCATCCATTGTGCGCATGATGATGGAATCAAGCTTTCCGCCAAAATAGCCGGAAACTAAACCAAGGAAGGTGCCAAAGAATGCTCCAAAAACAACAGCTGAAACCCCGACGATTAAAGAAATTCTCGCTCCATAAACAAGACGACTGAACAAATCTCTTCCATAGTTATCGGTTCCCAATAGATGACCGTCCGTTCCGGGTATTTTCAGAGAACTTACAACATCCATCTCGTTAGGCGGATGAGTTGCAATCCACGGTGCAAACACAGCGATGATTGACATAAACAAGGTTACTGCCAAACCGATGGCGGCAAGCCGGTTTCGAATCAATTTCTTGAATAAGCTTGTTTCCTTTTTTGGCTTAGCCATCTTCTTTTCTGCAGCAGCAACGGTACTTTGTAAAGACATTATTTCGTCCCTCCCTTGCTGGTAGTGTAATTTACTCTTGGATTTACGACTTTGTACATAATATCGACAAGCAGATTAACGACAACAAAAATAACTGCAATAAATAGAACTGTACCTTGAACGACAACAAAATCCCTCTTATCAATGGCATCCACTATTAAGCGGCCCATTCCCGGCCAACTAAAAATAGTTTCTGTAAGGACTGCCCCTCCGAGCATCATCGAGATCTGCATACCAAGGACCGTCAATAATGGTGTGAGTGCATTTTTAAAGGCATGTTTGCAAATAACCCAAAACTCATTTAGCCCTTTAGAACGCGCTGTTTTTATGTAGTCCTGTGAAATAACCTCGAGCATACTCGAGCGGGTGATCCGTGCAAAAGTCGCCATTGGAATCGTTGCCAGTGTAATACTTGGGAGAATTAGATGCTTTATAAAAGGAATAAGCCCGTCATCAAGTGTTCCCATCCCTGTTGCAGGAAACCAGCCGAGATTAACACTAAAGTAAAGGACTAGCATCACTCCGAGCCAAAAGATCGGCATAGAGACCCCAATCAGTGATACGAGCATGACTGAATAGTCCAGCAGTGAATTTTGTTTTGAAGCAGAAATAATGCCAGCCGGTACGCCGACCATAAAGGCGATAATCAAAGCACTTACTGCCAAAATAAGCGTATTTGGAAACCGGTCCATAATTAAATTAACGATTGGTTGATTATAAGTAAGCGATGTTCCAAAATCCCCTGTTGCCAGATTGCCCATATATTGAAGGAACTGAATATACAAAGGATCGTTCAAACCAAGGTTTTCCCTCAAAGCTTCAATATCCTCAACGCTAGCCTGAGGTCCAAGCATAACGGCTGCGGGATCGCCCGGTATCAATCGTGTAATGATAAAGACAATGACTGCGACGACAAATATCGTTGGCAAGAGATCAAAAGTTCTTCTAATAATGTACGTTCCCATAAAAATACCTCCTTTTACATTTATCCATTATTTGAACCAGTGATTCATTATGTGAATTAAAAACAAGTGTAGCACCCTCTTTATAACTTGTAAATATAAAATAGTGCAAAAAATTTATGTTTTAGTAATATTCAAAAAATATATTTACTCTTCTCTTTTGTTATGGTAGTTTAAATATTAAATTCAGTATTTGAAATACTGTTTCACAATGTGAATCAAAGAGGGGGATTTTATGAGAAGTAAGTTATTTAAACACTGGTTTTTGTTAGTTGTCTCTATCATTTTAGTTTTAAGCGCCTGTTCTCAAGGAGGCGAATCTAGTACTGCTAAAAAGGAATCCGGGGCTAATGTCGGCGAACCCCAGGACGGCGGTAATTTAAATGTCGGTCTATCCGCAAACCCAAAAACGTTGGATCCGATTCAATATACGGGTGTCTATGAATCTCAGGTGATGCGTTCAGTTGCAGACACTCTCGTTGTATACAACAAGGATTTAAGTGAATTTGTACCTTCCCTTGCAACCGAATGGGAAGTTTCCGAAGACATGAAAGTATATACCTTTAAGCTACGAGATGATGTTTTTTTCCAGCCGGGCAAATATCAGGATGGCAGACAAATGACTGCCGAAGATGTGAAGTTCAGCCTAGAACGCTCTGCAAAAGAATCTGCAATGAACCGTTTGCGGGGTGTGAAAAAGGTTGAGGTAACAGGAGAGTTCGAAGTTGCCGTTCATCTAGACGCACCGAACGCCGCATTATTAGCAATGCTCACGGATGCAGGTAATATGATTGTACCCAAAGAAGAAGTTGAAGGCTGGGGTGACAAATTCGGAAGCCACCTTGTAGGTACAGGCCCTTTCCAAATTAAAAATTGGCAAAAGGATCAGCAGGTCGAACTCGTCCGCCATAATAAATATTGGGGCGAAAAACCTCATCTAGATGGCGTTACTTTTAAAATTATTTCCGATCCAAATATGATGACAAACGCTCTACGTTCCGGAGACATTGATATCGCCACTGATGTTAAAGGACAAAATCGTGAACTTATTAAACAGGATGATCAGCTGGAGTTGATCTCAAAACCAGCTCTTTCTTTAACTTACCTTGATCTGAACAACCAAAAAGGTCCTACGGCAGACCCTAAAGTCCGTGAAGCGATATATAAAGCGACAAACGTCGAGAAAATTGTAAAGGGAGTCAACCAGTGGGGTGGAGCTGAAGTCTCATATATGCCTCTGCCTAAGGAATCATGGGGATACAGCGAAGAACTCGAAAAGCTTAAACCAACCTATGATCCAGAGGCAGCGAAAAAGCTTTTAGCTGAAGCCGGTTACCCTGATGGATTTAAAACAGAGATTTACCTATCTGAAGCTCGGGTTCCATACGCAACCATTTTCCAAAATCAAATGAAAAAAAATCTTAACATTGATGTCGAAATTAAAGTCGTCGAATGGGGTACTTACAGCGATACAGTTGCCAAAGGGAATGCTCCTATGTCGATCGGCGGCTGGACTTGGTATCCGGACCCATACTTCTTCCTATATCAATTGTTCCATAGCGACCAAATCGGCGCACTCGGAAATGGAAAAGGCTATTCAAACCCTGAAGTGGATTCACTCTTAGAAAAAGCCGTTTCCGAAACAGTTGACCAGAAAGAACGGGCAAAATTATATCAAAAAGCACTTAAAATTATTATGAAAGAAGTTCCACGTATTGAGATAGATAATCTTGAATCTACAGCAGGCATTAACAAAAAGGTACAAGGCTACGATGTTTCTGCCGACTTCTCGATTCAGATTGTTCACCCTAACGGAACAAACGTCTGGATAAAGCAATAACCTACGAATATCCTCAGCATGGTATATATCACGATAAAGATTTTCGAAAAGTAGAGACATCCATCTCTACTTTTCTTTCATACTTAAAGGAAAAGAAGGGATTTAAAAAGTGTCTACAATCGCAATTACAAACGCGAACGTCTATAACCACGAAACTGGCGAATTCTCTCCGAAAACCGTACTGGTAAAGGAAGCAAAAATTCAAGCAGTAGTACCGCCTGATGAACCTCCTCACGATTGGACCATCATTGATGCCACAGGCTGCTATTTAACACCAGGCTTTATCGATGCTTGCTCACAGATTGGGTTAAAGGAAATCGGTGTGCGCTGGGAAGGAAATGATGGGTACGAACCCCACGAAGAAAATATGAATGGTCTTCAAGTTATCGATGGAATCTACCCTTTTGACCAGGCTTTTCAAGATGCCGTTGCTTTCGGGGTGACCGCAGCACATATCGTATCCTCTGCCAATTCTGTCACGGGAGCGGAAACAGCTGTTATCCATACCCATGGAAAAACGGCAGATGAAATGATAATACGTCATAAACTTGGTTATTCTTTTTCGATGGGGGATGTACCTAAAAAGGCCTTTTGGGAGAAAACCCATACCCCCCTTACCCGCATGGGGGTTGCCCATAAGATTCGGTCATCAATAAAGGAATTGCAGAAACAAGAACAACTGCAGGAAACTCCTATTTTTATTCGCTGTCACAGGGCAGATGATATTGCCACTGCATTAAGAATTGCAAAAGAGTTTGGTCTCCAAATGATCTTGGTTCACGCTACCGATTATTCAAAAATATCCAGTCATGAAACAAAATTTGATTTTTCAATTATTGCTGGCCCTTGCTTCCAGCCCATCGAAAGGGAAGAGCAAATAAATTTACGGTCATCCTTATATCGCGTACTTAAAGAACAACATGGCCAGTTCGCTTTTACCACAGACCACCCTGTCAGTTCGGTTAAACATTTGCAGTTGGAAGGTTGCTTAGCTATAAAGGCAGGCGTTTCGGAGCAGGTTGTATTGAATGGGTTAACACAGTATGGAGCCAAGCTGCTGCGGATCGATCATCTTACTGGAACCATACAACCAGGGCTGTTTGCTGATTTAGTCCTTTGGAATAAGCATCCACTTCAATTAACGGCACGTGCAGTCAGGACCTTTATAAAAGGAAAAGAAGTTTATAGATGGGAGTAAGAATAATGCTAAAAGTATTTCGAGGAGCAACAGTCTATACAATGGATGAAACCAATACCATCATTAGAAATGCTGACATTTGGGTTAAGGACAGAAAAATCGTCAAGGTTGGCTGTGAAACCAATGTTCCATCTGATGCAGATGTCGAAAATGTAGATGGGTGTGTCATCACGCCGGGCCTTATAGATATTCATACCCACGTTGGCATTTGGCGAGAAGTTCATGAACAGATTAATGATGCTAATGAATACGCAGACCCTTTTACTCCTCAAATGGCCGCTATCGATGGGATTGATATTCACCACTTTTCGTTTGAGATGGCGCGCCGGGGAGGAGTTACGACGATTCAGACGGGGGCAGGCAGCGCCAATCCGATTGGCGGAATTTGGAGCATTTTAAAAACGGGCGGAAGTTCATTAAAAGAAATGATCTTAACGGAAAAGAGCGGTTTAAAAGGAGCGCTTGGTGAAAATCCGAAAAATGTATTCGGGCAGCAATACAAAAAAACACCGGTTACGAGAATGGGCGTTGCCCGTCTGATTCGGAAAGGCTTTCAGGATGCACTGGCTTTATCCGATTTAGAGCGGGAGGCTGAGATTGCGAATCGAACGGATCTCGCCCCGTTTATTGATGTCCTCGAGGGGAAAATGCCCCTGCACCTGCATTGCCACAGGGCTGATGATATTGCCACAGCGATTCGAATTGCAAAGGAGTTCCAAGTAAAACTATGTTTGGAACACTGTACGGAAGGACACATGATGTTGGAAGCCATCAAAGAAAGCGGTGCAAGTGTGACTCTTGGACCATATATGCTACCGTCATCCAAATATGAAACACGCCATTCAACACCCGAGGCTCCCAAGCTTTTTTATGAAGCGGGAATCCCATTTGCGATTATGACAGACCACCCGTTTATTCCAATCCACTACTTAATTATTTGCGCGGTAGAAGCCGTTAAATACGGTCTGGATGAAACCGTAGCATTAAGAAGTATTACGAGCGAAGCTGCCAAGTTAGCCGGTATTCACAATAGGGTTGGATCTATCGAAACAGAAAAAGACGCAGACTTTGTTATTTGGTCACACGGTCCATTTGATACACAGGCAAATGTGATAGCTACTTATATTAACGGTCATGCTGTTTATGAGAAAGAGAGCGAAAGAACATGCGGCCAATAAGTTTGATCACGATCGGACAAACTCCCCGTCTCGATATGGTTCCAGCAATCCACAAATTTATGCTCATAATAATTGATAATACATCTGTCAATCTATGAATGAGCATTTCAAATAATTTGATTTTATTTCATGTTTCAAAAATGTTCCTATATTAAAATAGCAGGCACCTGCAAAGTGTCTGCTTAGACATAAATTGGTTTTGTCATAAAATCTTACAACGTTAACAGTATAACAATTGGAATCGTAATGACGCTCATGACTGTTGTTACAAGGGTTGCACTAGAAACATTTTGTGGTTCGGTCTGGAACTGGATCGCGATCATTGTTGTATTTGCTGCGGTAGGTGTGGCCGCCATAATAATCATGATTTGCTTTGTCATCTCATCTAAAGGCATCTGCCATACAATTAGAGCTGCAATAACTGGGGCAGCAATAAGTTTTAAGGTTAAGGCCGTAGACAGCTTTCTCCAGTCCACCGCTTTCACACTAATATTAGCCAGCTGCATACCTAACGTAATCATGATGACGGGAATAGCAGCATCAGCGATAAAATTAACTCCATCCAGTAACCCTTTTTCTAGTGGGATATGAAGCCATTGAAAAGCAAGTCCGATTATGGCTCCATAGACCATTGGCATTCTTTTTACAGCGTTTAGAGCAGCTTTTACACCGCTATCCACTGAACTTCCTTTTGCAGCATAATATACCCCAAGGGTACTCATCAATAATTGTTGGATAACCATTAAAATAATAGCTGTTTCCATTCCCGCTGCTCCGAACAAAAAGAAAGTAAGGGGAGTTCCGTAATTTCCATTATTCATGAATGCTGAAGCAAGAATCAAACCACACCGTTCCGGTTCATTATAGCCGTACACCTTCGATAACACACTTACAATCACAATGATAACAGTACACAATCCAAGCAAATAAAGTACCAAATATCCATAAGAAGTATTTATTGGCTGCTCGTAAAAGGTGCGGAAAACTAGAAAAGGAACCATTACATAGATTGCAAGTTTAGATAGCTCTTTTGTTTCTAAATTCAACAAACGTTGAGCAAAATATCCGACTCCGAATACGAAAAATATGGGCAGCAAAATACTTGTTATGGACATGGTTCATTCTCCTTATATTATAAACGAACTAAAAGGTAACACTCTTACTTTTGATCTATTAACACCAATTGAAACATGGGGACCTATTAAGGCCCCCATGTTTTACAAATTAAAGACCACGATCCGTTCTTCTGTCATTTCTTCAATGACATACTTAGGTCCCTCTTTACCACTCCCGCTTTTCTTCACACCACCATATGGCATATGGTCGACACGATAACCAGAAGTATCATTAATAATGAGACCGCCGACTTCAATTTGATCTGCAGCTTTCATTGCAAATGCGAGGTCATTCGTAAACAATCCAGCTTGAAGTCCATATTCTGAATCATTAACCCGTGAAATTACATCATCCACATCATTATAAGTAGTAACGGCAACGACCGGTCCAAATACTTCTTCTCTGCAGACCCTCATATTATCGTTAATATGTGTAAGAATAGTAGGTTCATAGAATACTCCATCGCGTTTTCCGCCTGTTTCAACACTTGCTCCTTCTTGAATAGCTTCGTTGACCCATTTTTCTACTCTCATTGCTTCTTTTTCAGCAATCATCGGCCCAATATTTGTAGCCGGATCTTTAGGATCACCAACTACAAGTGCATTTGTCACATCTTTCATTTTATTCAGGAAAGATTCGTAAATATCCTCATGGACATATACACGTTGAACAGAAATACATACCTGGCCGGCGTTGTTAAAACTTTTCTGTGCTACCAGTGTTGCCGATTGTTCAATATCAGCATCCTTGTGAACAATGGTTGCCGAGTTATTCCCTAATTCTAAAACTACCTTTCGAAGTCCCGCTTTTTCTCTAATCAGTTGGCCTACTTTTGGACTTCCAGTAAAGGTAAACATATCAACATCGTTATTCTGAAGCAACCATTCCCCAATTTTTGAACCTGCCCCGGTTACCACATTTAAACGACCTACTGGCAATCCTGATTTTTCGAATACCTCCGTTAACACAATAGCTGAAACAGGAGTAACTTCTGCAGGCTTTAATACAACGCTATTTCCAGCGGCTAACGCAGGACCAACTTTATGGCACACTAGATTTAATGGGACGTTAAAAGGAGTAATGGCTGCAACTACGCCAACTGGTACTCGTTTTGTATATGCCTGGCGATTCTCCGATCCAGGTGCAGCTTCAACAGGGATCCCTTCTCCATGGATGCGCTTTGCCTCTTCAGCTGAGATTTCTAATGTTAAGGCTGCACGTTCCACCTCACCTCTGGAATCGGCAATAGGCTTTCCCACTTCTTCTGCGAGAATGGTAGCTAACTCTTCCTGACGTTCTCTTAGTCCTTCAGCCGCCTTTTTTAATACGGCGTACCGTTCATATGGATGAAATGGTTTAGTAAGTGCTTCTTTTGCTGCTTTTACTGCATCTTGAACATCTTGCTCTTCTGAAACAGCTGTCTTAGCTATTACTTTCTGTGTGTATTTGTTTAATACATCCGTAGTTGTACGTTTTTCTCGCCATTGCCCCTTGATAAATAAACCGAAATTTTCAATTGATACTGCTGTACTCATACAAAACATCACTCCCTAAAGGTTATAACGTTACATCCTTTTTATCTGTTAAAAGATCTTTGGCCATTCCTGAACTACCGAACACACGGATTTTCTCCTGAACTTTTTCCTTCATCCGTTGTCTTCCATTTCCTAACGAATTGGCAAGTACAAATTCTTCTCTATTTTCATCAAAGATTTCCTGAACACCTCTCGTAAATGCCTGGCGAAGTTCGGTATCCACATTAATTTTTGCAACGCCTAAAGATATTGCCTGCTGAACCTGCACATCCGGCACATCCGAACCTCCATGAAGGACAATGGGACGCTGAACGGCTTCTGAGATTTTCTGAAGTCTCTCAAATCGCAGTTTTGGCGTTTCTTTATAAATACCATGGGCAGTACCAATTGAAACAGCAAGGTAATCGACCCCTGTTGCTTCAGCAAATGCTACAGCTTCCTCGGTTGTTGTAATTAAAGCATCTTTTTCATCTACGGTAATGTCGTCCTCGGTACCACCAATTTTCCCAATTTCCCCTTCACTTCCAATACCAAGCGATCTTGCCACATCAACAACTTTTTTTGTTGTTGAAACGTTCTCCTCAAATGAAAGTGCTGAGCCATCAAACATAACCGATTGAAAACCTAATTGAATGGCTTGCATGGTTTGATCGAATTGGCGGCTATGATCGAGGTGAATGGCGACAGGAATAGAATAATCTTTTGCAAAACTATCAATGAGAACTTTCATTGGCTCAAGACCGATACTTTGAATTACTTTTTGCCCCACCTGAATCATGATTGGTGATTGTTCTTGTTCAGCAGCCTCCAAAATCGCCTGAATGGATTCGGCGTTATGGGCACTGAATGCTCCTACTCCATACCCGTTTTGACGCGCATGCTCCAACATTTGACTCCCATTTACAAATGGCATATCTTTCCCCTTTCTACCTTTCCAGTTCAATATTATAGTGATACTTGTCACTTCGGTATTTGGTTTTTGTATATTCAATGGGATGATCATTTACCCCAAAGCTTAAACGTGTCATTTCTAACAAAGCTTCACCTGGGCGAATACCTAAAGAATCAGCTTCATTGATCGTTGCATTGATGGCTGTAATCCTTTCGTTCGCGCTTTTCAGATAGTAATTGTATTGTTCAAGTACTTCATAATATCTTGCCTGGTTTAAATCACACTCAATTAACAGTTCTCCTACTTCCTTGGGCCAGCATGTACGCTCCAGAGCAATTGGAATCTCGTCAGCAAAACGAATTCGTTCCACTAAAAGAATAGCTTCCCCCTCTTTCACTCCGAGCATATCCATTTCATGATAAAGGTCCTCTTTAAATTCAGCTCTTAAAAGTTTGGAATGAGGGGTTTGGCCTCTTTCGACCACTTCCTCAGCAAACCCCCTAAGTTTACCTAAATTTCCAACTAGACGCTGTGATTTCACAATTGTTCCGCGACCCTGCTTTTTTTCAAGCAGTCCATTTTGTACAAGAATTGAAATGGCCTGCCGAATTGTTGTACGGCTCACGTTAAACTCTTTAATCAGTTCTTGCTCAGTAGGAATAAGGGTGTTTGGTTTCCAGGCCCCATTTTGAATACGATTAATCAGAACATCCTTTATTTGTAGATAGAGCGCCTCACCTTTTTTTGGGTTAATTTTGTTGGTTGACATATAAGTCTCTCCTTTGGATCATTGGAGGATAAGTTGGCAATTCATCGCCCACTAGAGGGAGTAACCATTCGTAGTAACGATCACGGTTATCAATAAAGTGCGCAGGCATCAATCTTTCTCCTGCTTTTACCACATCCTCCAATTGGACTGGTTTCATATCTACATTATAACGAATATCGTCATCTCTTTGCATGGAAACCATGATTCCGGACCAGCCTTCTTTAATCCATTTACCTCCTGTGATTCCTGTTAGAAAAGACTCATAACGGTCTAAATTTGATACAGATTGTGAACTACTCCGTTGATTAATACCTAAAAGTTCTGAACGGGCCATTATATTCAATTCTTTCTTCAAGAACAGTTCTACTTCTCCTGAAATGCCTCCTAGGACAGCCCGACCATTCACTTCTTCCCGCTGAATTTGGACTCCCTCACTCCATTTAACTCCTTCACTTATTACAACTGTGGCACATCCATATTTGCGAATTGCATCTTCTACTGTACTTAACAAATCAAGTTGCTTCATTGGACGCTCTGGAAGTCCAATAAACTGAGGACCCTCTTCTTCAAAAGTTTTTAATAAGCCGGATGCTGCGGCAAGCCACCCTGCATTTCTTCCCATCGTTTCCAGAATACGCACTTGTTCAAAATTCCGCATCGCATGAAGGTCACGACTTATGTCTCTTGTTGCTTGGGCCACATACCTTGCTGAGCTGCCAAACCCTGGGGCATGATCCGTACAACCGAGGTCATTATCCACTGTCTTTGGAAGTCCAATAACCTGAAGGTCATATCCCTGATCCTTAGCTGCTTTCTCAACCTTGTTTAATGCCTCCATTGTTCCATTACCACCGATGAATACAAGAACCTCAATCGAATTTTGACGAAGATTCTGAACAGCTTTTTCTAATTTTTCATCGGTGAAAGGATACCTCCCTGAACCAAGACAGGCTCCAGGAACATTTTGATGTTCTAAGACCCAGTTTATATTCTCCTCATTTCCTTCCAGTAAATCACCACGAACAAGTCCCTGATACCCATTTTGAATAAAGAATAAGGAAAAATCAGGTGTCATTTCTTTTACAAAACCGGCAAGTGTCGCATTTATAACAGTTGTAGGTCCGCCGGCCTGCCCTATGGCAATCTTCTTCATTAATCCGACTCCCTTCAGTCCGTCGTAAACACAGTAGTCTCTAATCCTAGCTGCCGGCCAAGCTCAACCAACTCCTCTGCAACATCGTCATAAACGAGCGCATAATGAGGTTCAAAGCCTTCTTCCATAATTTGATAAAGCGTGTCATTTACATCCGTTTCCAGTTTAACTTCTACGGAAGTACCGTTAAATCGTTGCGGGGTATCAAGTGCATTGCCACGCATCACAAGCAACCGGTATCCCTCTGGAGTGTAGCCGACACGGAATAGGGTAACACGGCCTGGTTTTAGGCCGAATTCCATTGTAAAGCCCAATTTACGGTTCGGATGGACGCCAGACTTTGCCCCCTGTGACGGATGGGCTAAAGAATAGGCACCAGCCCCACAGTGCCAGAATACAACGGAGTTACTAGCTTCATTCATATGAACCATATCTCCTAGGTAAGGGGCACTCCCACCGGACAGTTGTTGTAATATAAACATTGAGATAGAGCCATGAATATCGGACTCACATGACGAAACGACTCCGTCTTCTGTAAATTGTGAAAGGGTTGAACATGCAGCCGCTCCCAACTCATTAAAAAAGTCTGGCCAACACCGAACCGCAAGTGCCGAAACATTTTCCTTTTCAATCTTTTCTTTCACATAAGTTGAAAACTGCGCAAAACGCTCTACCGTATCATCATTTCGGTTCAAGCCAATCACTTGTTGTTCGGCGCGCTCAATGGCCCCTTCCCATTTTTCTCGAGGAAGCTTAACACACTCCTCAAATGCCTGATTAAGATCAAAATGGGTAACCGTAACCCCCATCTGTTGATGCAATTTATCTTCATCGGTTGCAGAGAAGAAAAAACCTGGCGGGTGTTCCCCAACGACTCCGATTTTTAATTGTTTAAGTTCCTCAATTACTTGTTGTACCCGAAGTTGCTTTTTTATTTTCTGTTGAACCTGAGCTTCATCTGCATTTCCAAATACAAACGAAAACGGATGATTCGCACAACGGAGAACGTGACTCGTACTGTTACCCCCTGTTAGGGAATTTAACCGGAGTCTCCCCCCCACACTGGGTTCACGTACAGACCAGACAATAACTGGTGCTTTCACCTTTTCAATGAGTGATTGAACAAATTCGCCATCTGCAAATGTAACACTTTGATAGATTGTATTAACAATCTCGTTTTTTTCATCTATTTTTGCTAAAAACAGTTCTAATTCTTCGGGTGAAGTAATAATTTCCCCTGGCTCTATTAAATCTTCAGCTATTTGCCTCAAGAATTCCGAGCTCTTATTACGCTGTTCTTCAGCAGCTTCCAAATCGAAAGTCTTTCTTCCAATCGGTATATAAAGTACCTTATTTAACATCGTTGGTCACAACCCTTCTACACCTTTCCTTATTTCCAACTCTACTATAACATAGATAATTACCTTTTAAAATAGGTAGGTATGTTTTATTTTCCGACACTTTCTTGAGCGGCTTTTACAAACAACTCCCTATAAGAAGAGGTTTTCCTGTAAAAGACCGGTGGTTGTCCGATCGGAGCATCCACCTCTATATCTCCGCCTTTATACGCTTCCCCACTCCAGAAATGAACCCAATCATCCTCTGGAAGATACACTTTCCACGTGGTTTTCCCTTCCTCGTGCACTGGAGCCACGAGAATATCTGTCCCTAACAAATATTGATATTGAATGTCATACGACCTAACGTCTTTCTCATATTCCATGAATAATGGTCTTTGAACAGGAATACCTTCTTCAGCATTTTGTTTAACGAGCATTTTCATATATGGCGCAAGTGTTACATAAACATTTGTCATTTTTACAAAATGGTCTAATGTTTCATCATCTCCATCGTATTGAAAACAGTCATCTGGACGGTTGCCTTCATGAGTTCTCATGACTGGTGTGAACGCAGCCATATCCACCCAACGAAGCAACAGTTCCTTGGTGCGTTTGTTGCCATGAAGACTGGTGTAACCACCAATGTCACTATGATGGATTCCACAACCTGTCATACCCGCAGATAATGCAGCTGGTATAACGGAAGCTAACCCATCATCCAAACTCCAGTTCACACTTTGATCGCCTGCCCAGAGTAACGGACACGTTGCCTGAATTCCGGTATATCCTGCACGCATAAAATAAACAATATCTCCCCATCTTCCCGCTTCCTTTACAGCATCATGATTGACTTTGGCCCACAACGCTGGCCATGCATTGTGCATGATTGTTGCTGGTTTTCCATTGGAGAGTTTTAAATCGGTTGGTAAATATTCACCGAAATCGGCCATCCAGCCGTCAAGACCAAAATCAATTAAGTTATCTTTTATCACAGATTTATACCATCTATAGGCTTCTTCATTCGTAAAGTCTACGACTCCACAATAAAACTCCCCAAAGTCTACGAGGTAATCTCCCCCATCTTCAGCCATTGCTAGAAAACCATTTTGTTTGGCTTCTTTATATAAATGTCCCTCTTTTACGACATACGGGTTAATGTAACCCAAAAAGCGAATCCCTTGTTCTTTCCATTCATGGATCTTTTTATCTAGATTCGGATATTCTTCCGGATTCCATTGCCAGTTCCACATCAACCTCTTACCAAAAGAAGTAACCCGCTTCCCCTGCCAATCTTGACACCAAACAGCACCTACTTTTAAACCTTTCTTAAGTGAACGTTCAAGCTTTTCTTCTACGAGATCTGTTCCGCCCTGAATTCCAAGCCATATGCCGTTATACGTCCAATCAGGCAATTCTGGCTGTCGGCCTAATCGTGCTGTTAAACGATTCACAAGTTTTTTATACGTTGGTGCTCCTTCAAAAAGGATATAGGAAGGAATTCCCCATATTTGTAATTCATGAAAATCCTCATGTCTGAAATCAAAATCTGCATAAGCTGTTGTTTCTACGTGGCAGAAATATTTGTTTGTAGAGATAAATGTTGGCTGAGGGAAATTGGTATTATAATAGTCCCCTCCGGCTTGATCTTTCACATCAGCCTGCCAGGTTGTGTAAGTATTCTTATTTCTTCCAACACCTGGCTCAGATGTCCAGAGGGGAAAATTCTTCCCACGCATATTAAAATAAGATAATTGCTCTCCGCATCCGTAAACTTTTTCCTCTTTATCTGAAGTTACTCGTATCCAAAAACGATTAAGAGACTTGTCCTTCAAATGAAATGCAGTTTTAAGAGCATCACCATCTTGGCCTAAATGAATTGATAATACATCTTTGTCATCAGAAAAGCGACGGAAAGAAATTTCATATGAATCTCCTAGATTTGTAATCGCGGCATATCGTAGGGGAACACGTTCAATCAAATAATCCTCAAATTTAAAGTTACCACGATACATATCAATCGTTTCTTCTCCACTTCCAACAAATATAAACGGTCGGTTCATGGAATGTTCGAAAACAAGGCGACCATCAAGTCGTACCTCAAAGCCTTCTTTCTTTTCAATTACGTTAAAAGCGGTAACGGATGTAGTTGCTGACATAAGCGTCCTCTCCCTTATAATAGTTATGCAGTTTTATTTTTCGTGATTCGAACAGCTTCTTCGTGTTTCTTTTCAAGATACCCAGTATATTTCTTGTTCCAGCTCTTTAAAGCGAACCAAAAACAAATCGCGGTAACGATTGTAAGAGCTACAACTGAAGGCCAGAACCATTTCGATACGATTCCTTCTGTATAAGCAACACCAATTGGTGAGAATAATAGATACATGCCGACAACTAAACTTAAAAGAATGACCGTAACTGGCATCGTATATTTCCATGGGACCATGTCCACTTTTGGATTCGCTTTAAACGTATACGGTTGTTGTAGTGGACGAATTTTACCGACAGCCATCATTATCGCTACTTCAATAACGAATAGAATGGCTGAAATATGGATAAAGTTCATTGTTATGTCAATACCAAACAGCTGATTTACTCCCCAAACCAGCATATAATACGTAATGACATGAAAAATAATGGCAATTTTTGCACCAATTGCCGGGATACGCTTGGAAACGATACCGACTAACACAATGGCAATAATCGGGATATTAAAGAATCCGGTAAAACGACGAATTAAATCCCAAAGTCCATCAGGCGCATTCATTAGCATTGGTGCAATAAAGAAGGACACTAGCGCGAGAATGCTTCCAAAATACTTACTAATAGTGATAACCTGTTTATCAGTCGCGTCTTTATTGATTCCTGCTTTATAAATATCAAGGGCAAACATCGTGGCGGCACTATTTAAGAGAGAATTGAAACTAGAGAAAACGGCACCCAATAAGACAGCAAGGAATAATCCGGACATAAAAGTTGGTAATAGATTTGATACGATAGCCGGATATGCTAGATCAACAGGATCCAAAGTACTTCCGTATAAATGAAACGCAATGACACCTGGAATCATCATTAAAAATGGAACAGCCAGTTTATAGAATCCTGAGTAAAGAACACCTTTTTGACCTTCAGCAAGGCTTTTTGCTCCTAATGTACGCTGGATCACATACTGATTTGTACCCCAATAGAACATGTTCATAAAGATCATTCCAGTAAAGATTGCGCCAAAGGGTACTGAGTCTGTGCTTGATCCCACAGCATTTAATTTTTCTGCATGCTCGGTAGTAATCGTTTTCATCCCTTCCATCACACTACCATTACCAAGTGCGATAAAGCCTAGTATTGGAACAATGAGGCCGATTACCATTAACCCAATTCCATTTAACGTATCCGAAATCGCAACCGCTTTCAAACCTCCGAATACTGCATATACGGCTCCGATAATTCCAATCACCCAAATGGTAACCCATACAGATTGATTAAATGAAATACCTAGCAGCCCAGGAACATCAAACAATTTTAATACCGCAAGAGCTCCTGAATACAATACGGAGGGAATAGTTACAAATACATATCCTAGCATAAATAACATCACCGTATAGCGGCGTACCCCTTCATCGTAACGTGTACTTAAAAAATGTGGAAGCGTTGTGAAAGCACCACCAAGATACCTTGGCAAAAGGATTAAGGCCATGATCACGATCGCAAATGCAGCAGTGACTTCCCATGCCATATTTGACAAGTTCGTACGATACGCTTGTCCATTTAACCCTATTAACTGTTCAGCTGAAAGATTTGTTAATAAAAGTGACCCAGCGATAAATCCGCCTGATAAACCACGCCCAGCAAGAAAGTAACCATCTGAATCATTTACGGACCCCTTCGACTTTTGATACGAATACCAACCTACTATTCCCATAAAAAACACACACGATAGTAACGTAAACCACATAGTTGCAATTCCTCCTTTTTTAAATTTAGTGTTTATAATTAATCTGGATAGATCACCGAAATATTAGGGCCATCAATGCCTACATGGGCTCCATTTGAAACAAAACGTTCTGCATCAGGGTGGGTAATCAACCACTTGTTCCTCATAAATAATAAAGAGTCCAAACCCTGCTCTCCCTCCAATAGTGGTGTGTTTGTTCCACGCGGTAATATAACAGCGCATTTAAATCCCTCAGCTGATACCTTACAAGGGGCGAGGTGGAGGGTGGTTTGATACATCTCAATAGCGGTTCCTTTCGGGACAAAGAAACCCACAATATTCTCCACTGCAAATGTTCCGTTTACTAGGTCATTAACATGTCCTACAAGTAGAACAAAATCTGTAATGGAAACATTGATCTCGCTTCCTTTGTGGTATTCCAATGCGTTTAAGCTAGAGTTTTTCCCATTACAATACCCTATTTGAATATCCATTCCCCCATAATGTTCGGATTCGACTAAGAGCTTGAAGTCACCCTCTTCCCATGAAGAGACAGAATGGACATAGTCATTTCCCGTCTTGGGAACTTTAGTTTCTTTCATTAGTTCTTCCATTTTAGCTATAGGAAAATCCTCCAGTACTTTCCCATACCGTAAAAATGAATGATCCCTTACATCAGCAAGATCAAGGGAAGGATTAAGCCTTTTCAAAATGTCTATCATATCAAACCTCCAAAAATTAAAATCACACTTTCATGATTACCTTTAAATAAACATTACTACCTTTTATGACATTATAGTGTAAGTGCTTTCACGAATCAAGGGTTTTTTTAGAGAAAATTCTTACAATTGTACTTAAATGTACTAAACATATTCATTATTGACTAAATGAATATGTTTAGCGAAAATAAGCCCATTTGAACATACTTGGCACTACCATCCTTAATGTCCTTATGACTAATTAATGAACAGTTCTATTGGCAGAAGGAATATCGCCTCCAGTTCTGGAAATCTATAGAAGAGGTGCAGTTCGTTTTTCATGAAGCTACTTTGTAAAGACCCAACGAAAAAGGCTCTGATCATCTTGTTACGACGAAGTTTTTCAAACCATTGTGGAAAAGGAGGATTTAGATGACTAATCAGCTTGATTTTACCGTTAAACCAGCAGATTTGTTTACATCAGAATTTAAAGATAATGCTCATTCCCTTTATGAAAAATTACGAAAAGAGGATCCCGTTCACCGGATGGTTTCCCCAGAGGGCCAGGTGATGTGGCTCATAACACGTTATCAGGATGCAAGTGAGGTATTGAAGGATCAACGGTTTATAAAGGATGCCCGAAAGCTAATGGGTGGCGAGGAAAACCCTATATCCCCGCCACCGGAATTGGATAATGGATTGGAAATGATGTTGTTTGCTGATCCGCCTGACCACACACGTTTGCGAAAGCTTGTCCAGAAGGCTTTTACACCGAAAATGATCAACCAGTTACAAGGACGGGTGCAGCAAATTGCGGACGAGCTGTTGGATGAGGTACAAGGGAATGGGGAGATGGATTTAATCGATGACTTTGCCTTCCCGCTGCCGATTATCGTCATTTCTGAAATGCTCGGTATTCCAACCGAAGATCGGAACAAATTTCGGGAATGGTCGGATATTCTCATTGACGGAGCGAGTGATGCTGAGGAGTACCAGGAAGTCGTATTACCAGCCACACAGGCGTTTATTCAATACTTACATGAACTGCTCGAGAAACGTCGGAACAATCCTGAAGACGACCTGATCAGCGGCTTGCTTTTGGCCGAAGAAGAAGGCGATAAACTGAACGAACAAGAGCTATATGGGATGATTGTCCTACTGATTATTGCTGGTCACGAAACGACCGTAAATATGATCGGGAATGGTGTGCTTGCATTACTCGAAAACCCGCATCAATTCGAGAAGCTAAAAGAGGACCCGGCCCTCATCCATTCAGCGGTTGAAGAAATGCTGCGCTATTACAGTCCTGTTGAGGTTTCGACAGACAGGTGGGCGGGTGAAAGTTTCGAATGGAAAGGACACTCAATGTCTAAAGGCGATTGGGTGATTGTTTCGCTTGCCTCCGCTAATCGGGATGAGGAGCAATTTGCTGAACCTGACCTGTTTGATATTACACGTGAAAAGAACCGCCATATTGCATTTGGAACAGGGATCCACCACTGTGTCGGTGCTCCGCTTGCAAGACTTGAAGGAGTAATTGCCGTTCGTTCATTATTGCAAAAAATGCCGAACCTGAAGATAAAAGGCAATCCAGATTCATTGGAATGGCGCTCAAGCTTTCTTATTCGAGGATTGAAAAATTTACCGGTTACGTTTTGATTGTATAAAAGATCACAATTGATACAAATAAGAATTGGGGCCTCCCTATTATGGAAGATCCCTTTTGTATTTTACCTCCCCCACCGCTTTTAGACTCCTTGTACTCCATACTTTTTATTATTCTACTAGAGTAGTTTTATGGAAATCCTAAGAGGCTTGTTTCCGATTATATAGCTTTGTGCTTTGTGATCACTACCTTTTTTATAACCAAAAATATACAAAAATCAAACCGCACCTATAATGTGTGAAGCTTTTACTTTTCTGTATTCTTCATCTGTGTAACATGCATGTATTGTGTTAAACAATAATTTAACCGAGGGATTATCCTTCTAATGTTTAATTTGTTGAGGTGTTCAAAGTGTAGGAAACGAGTTAAGGATTTACTAGGTGCTCGTAAAAGTTACTCGGATGAATTCGTTTAATTTTGCCAATTTCAGATGGAAAACGACGATGATTAGTGGTTAGTATGTAATTACATGCTTCTTGAATCGCAGTGATCCAAACATGAAAGTCATCTTGATCAAAACGATGTAGTGGCTCAGACATTTCTTGTGTCGATGCGATTTCTTGTACCATTTGATGATTGCAACCGCTTAATTCCACCAATACATCACCAATTGGACGATGCTCTTGCATGATGGTTTTTACACTATAACGTCCTATTAAACTATTAACCGGCAGATGTGAATAATGATCGAAAATAGGTCTTAGGAATTCCTGTAGAAACGCTTCAATTTCTTCTGATTTATAAATTACACTATTATTACCCTTTCCGAGTCCTTGTGAGGCATTTCGAACAAATTCAAACAAACAAACCCTTGAAACAACAGGCTGAAACAATTTAGGAAGGCGGGCCGCTTTAAGGATGTTCCGGTTTACACCATCGACCCGCAACGCTCCACATAGTACCGTTGTGTCAATGAAAATCTTTGGTGGGGATGGGAAATCATAGATCAAATTCATCAACATCCCCTGCTTCCTTATTATTTGCGTCAATCCTTCTTAAAACGTCTTCAGCACGTTTATCTTGTTTTGTTGTTGTAATGAAGGCACCTTGTGGAATCTTCCAATGTCCTCCATCTGTTTTATATGCACCTTCAAACTTCCCTTTTTCACACATTCTACGAATGGTTTGGTCACTTAATCCTAATTTTTTAGCCACTTCTTTTGGAGTGTAGTAAGCAACATCTATTTCCTTAGATAGTGGAGCGACCGGTGTTGTTATAGCATATATACCATCTACTTGTTTTAATTTCATTTTTCGTTTATGGCCTTCTGACAAAAAAGAAGCTAACAGTTTTTTTTGAATTTTATGCGGATCATCTTCTACCATCTTACTCACATACTCAATGTAATCCACCAAGATCTCATAGGTTTTCTCTTCGTCTTGATGAGCTAGGGCATCCCGCATGCTTTTTTCAATGCTTTGAAGTTGGAGAAGATCATCTGCACTAGGCAGCGACAAACGCATGCTAGACACCATAGGAGTTAATAAGTCCAACTGTTGTAGTGACCTTTCAATAACGGCTTTGAAGACCGCTTTGGCTTGATCTACATCAATTTCGGCTAACGTTTGAACACTTTCCCACATTTTATCTTGTTCCTGGTCTAAGATGTGTGTCAATGTAACCCACCTCCTACCCCTATTATATCCAACAAATCACTATATAATCAACAAACTAAACAAATTCAACAAAAGCACCACATTAATTTATAAAAAAAAGAAGAGAACAGGACCACTCCTTCATATCTTGCTACTTATTTATCGCTAAATCCCATAATTGGTCTTTTTTCTTCTTTGACATCCAACTCGTGAATAGGGACGTCTTTTGTAAATTCTGCTACTCCTGGAGCTTCCAACTTTAATAAATCTCTTACCTTTGGGTCATTTGTTACAATTGAAACTGTTTTTCTTTCATTACTAAAACCTGCTATACCGAATTTATAACCCTTATAAAAAGCATATGGCACTATTTCATAGGCATCTTCAAGGTCACTTTTATCAACTTTTTTTATATATAGTGAATCCCTACCTTCTACAGAAGAGAAACCTATTTCTGTATCTTGTTGATCCCTGGAACGTAAATAATAACTTTGGTTATAGTAAAATAATTCAAATTTTTTTCCAGAAAATACTCCGTATTCACCTTTTCTAATCATAATCTTAATGCTCCTTTAGAGGTTTAAATCTTCCATCAAATACATCATAATGTCCTACAAGTTCCTCGGTACCGCCTTTAACAATATATATTTCACCATCTGTTGGAAGTGCACCATCCAGATACTTCGTTTCGAATTCAGGAATAATACGACCATTTTCTGCGGCTGTAAATCCATGTCCAGTTTGAGGGTCTACAATATATTCATTCTCCTTTATAGCCTTAGAACTGTTAAGCTCCTCAGCATATGGAATACCGAATTTTTCATATTGGTTTGTTTTAAACCGAATAACTGCATATCCTTCAGATGGTGAAAATGGAGTCTTGTCGTAGTCTAAACGTAATGAATCAATAACATCCTTAGAACTAATAACATCAGATACATCTTCTATCCTAGCCAAGCAACCCCCCACTGTTACATAATCCCCAGAAAGATACTTGTCTACTCTATTAAGAGGCAGTACCTTTTGCATTATACTAGTTTCATCTAGCGGTGGCACAGTCTCACGAACTTGTCTCATTTTCTCAAGCTCACTTGGTGTAAGTTGTGTATGTAGTTTTGCTTGCATGTCATAGAATTCATCCTTGGTTAGCCCTACTTCATCTAACACATGATCGATTTCAGCTGCAAACCCTTTTCCTTTTGGTAGCTTATTACTAACAAATTCAGCATCGATACCATGAGTAATAGACTTAACAGATTTAATATTTTGATCCGGTTTATTTACCTTCGCTTCTGAAGATACTGAGTACTTCGCCAAAGTCTCCTCTTTTACTGGATTCTGATCAATCTCCCCTTTATAGGACACATTCCCATCACCTGCAAATGCTAACTTTGGTTCATTCAAATTAAGTCCTAGTCTTATTTCGTTCCACTTTTCTGGCAGGGTCAGTGCAGGACGTTTTGTCCATGTTGGTGTACTGGGATTGGAGCTTAATTTACCTGGTGTAGACCTTACTGCTGTTGACGGTCTTCCAGCTACAAGTGCAGCAAGCCCAAAGCTATTTAACCAATGGTCTGACGAGAAATTGTCTTCTTGATTTACCGCTCCGTTCACAAGGTCTGCTCCACCCATTGTGATATAGTTCTTGAACTACTCACCACTTAACAACCTTACGGTCTGTTTGAAGTGGGAGATTCCTAAGAACACTAGTGTACCCACTAGTTATGGATTAGGCGATCCCCGCAGTCCCTGCGGTTAGAAGCCTTATAGCTTCATTTTTGAGATTTATACTTGCGTTAAGATCTCGATCATGATGAGTATGGCACTGCGGACAGTTCCATTCACGTAATCCTAGATTTTTAACGTCTTTGTTTTGGTAGCTGCAACAAGAACACAGTTGACTGCTGGCAAAGTTTTTTGAAACGGTCACGACTTGTTTACCGTACCATTTGGACTTGTATTCAATCATTTTTTTGAAGTGTGACCAGGATACCTCACTGATTGCTTTTGCAAGATGATGGTTTTTCATCATATTGGAAACGGTCAAATCTTCCATCCCGATTATGTCGTGGTTTTTGACAATGTCAGTGGAGATTTTGTCCAGATAGTCTTTTCTTGCATTTGCAATCTTTTCGTGGATACGTGTCACTTTCCTTTTCGCTTTGTACCAGTTTTCACCGCCTATCGTTCGTCTGTTCATCACTTTTTGTGCTTTCGCTAACTTTTCCTCTAGTGAACGGAAAAACCTTGGATTGGGGTAGACGGTTCCATCCGAAAGAATAGCAACATTTTTTAGACCAACGTCCACTCCAATCGACGTGTTGGTTTTCGGTAATGGAATGATTTCCGTTTCTGTCATTAGAGAAACAAAATATTTACCAGAGGGCTTTCGTCTGACGGTAACACTCAAAATTCGTCCTTGGACTTCACGGCTTTTTGCAAAGCGGACAAGGCCAAGTTTGGGCATTTTAATAGAGTTGTTTAGGACAGCAATATTTCCGTTAGTAAATTTCGTGGTATAGGATTGAACAGGATTCTTTTTAGACTTCAAACGTGGCTGTTTCGTTTGCTTTTTGTAATGGCGGTTATAGGAATCAGCTAAATTTTCTACTGATTTTTGCAAAGCAATACGATCGACTTCCTTCAAAAAAGGATAATGCTTCTTTAGTTCGGGGAGCACTTTTACTGTATCGTATTTGTTAAACCATTTTCCTTTCCAGTTATTCGCTGGAAGCTGACCATTTTGAACCATTTCTTCGACGATATACCAATAAGCGTCCTTTTCTTTTTGTTTACTAAGAAAGAAGTTGAATACAAATCTTGAACAGCCAATGGTTTTATTAATAAGTTCGATCTGTGTGTGATTGGGATATATCCGAAATTGATAGGCTTTATGAATCAACATGATTTCACCCCTACAATTTAACAGGAACATTTGTTCTTATTATATCATAAGGAGGAAAGTTTTGGCTATCACCAACCAAAATTCATCTCCCTCTTATCGCTGGGTTTCAGCATTTACGCGATTGAAGAGGGAGTCTTCTCTCGGGTAAAGATAAAATCATATGTAGAGTTTGTAGCAACATCTGCTCGCTCATCTAATCCATCCGCAAAAGAATTTACTCCATCAAATGCACCAAGCGTCATATAATTGCCAAAGTCATACCAGGAATTTGTTGCTTTATCGATCCGTTCCTCTAATCCGTTCATGAAACCGTCTCCAAATTCTTTAAAGCTATTTAGTGTCTCTAAGAACGGATTCTCTTCTTCCTTTTTTTCTAATTCTTCAAGTTCTTTTATTCGGGCACGTGCTATCGCCTGCTCTTCTTTAAACTTCAGATAGTCCATTGATTGTTGCTCTGCTTTTCCCTTCAGCGGTAGATCTCACTTGTTTGGTACGCAGACGCATCAAAATGGATAGGTGAGATTTGATTACCCTGTCGAGAGGCATTTCTCATCTCTTGGAATAACCCCTGTGTCATTCGTTCAGCATCTACTGAGTTCTGGTACTCTTCTTTCCAGTAGACACATCAAGGAGCTTAACGGCATCAAAAAAACCATCGTGAGACCGATAAAAATGTCGACGAAAACAATTTACACGAAGGTCTCACGGATGGTTCTTTTATAATTCTTACCCGTTGTATTTCATTTTACAATTATCGTTTTTGATTAACTTTTCGTGAATTAATATATTTAGGGAGATATCCTAAAAGACCGGGGTAAGAGTGGTGCAGTTATTATTGCAATTTACAGCTCAAATTATTATTAACAAAAACATAAGAAAAAAAAACGGAAGTGACACTTTATGTTAATAATTCTTTTGGATAAGGTTTCTTTTCCTCTATAATTTCTACTTCACTTATATCGACGTACTTAGAGTACATATACTTATCAGTGCGTTCAAATCCATATTTATTTGCAAGGCTCGTATTTGTTGTGTCTAATAACACATTGTCCTTACCCCCGTCTGAAACTGGGAATAGTTCACCTTTATACTTTGCCAATGGATTTATACGAAACACATCATCAGTTTCTTGAACTGAAACTACCTTTATATATACACTATTGTTTGTTTTAGAGTGTTCGAATCCTAAGTTTAAATCTGCATGGTCTCTACTAATTAATTCTATTTTGCCGTCGCTAGTTTTACTACAACGATATTCTTTTCCCCCATAAATTGCATACATCCCTTTTTTAAACATAAATCTATCCTTCTTATACCTGGAATTACCAGTTCAAATTGAATAGAACCATCGGTCCCATTATTAGAAAATGCTAGATTCGACTTCAAATCAAGCCCTATTCGAACTTCACAGCACCTTTCTGGAAGGGTTAACAACGCTACTAGTCTAACGAATATGGCTTTGTTTCCTCTACAATCTCTACCTCACTATAATCAACGTACTTTGAGTATAAGTACTTATCTGTACGGTCAAAGTCGTATTGTTCAGCAAGTTGGGCATCCGGTGTAGACAGTAACACTTTTCCTTTGCTTCCCTCTGTGGCTCCAAACTTATTACCTTTATATATTCCATCGGAATATATATAATATAGATCATCAATTTTACTTACACGAACATCCATTGTATAAACGTTCTCAGCAAGATGTACAAATCCCTTTGATGTATCGCTTTTATTGTTGCTAATTAGTCTTATCGTTTGATCGTCAATACGCCTAAATCTATATTCATTTCCGTTATACAATGCGTAAGTTCCTGTTCTAATCATCATTACCTCCAGAACTACTTTGTCCTTGCATTTACAAATTTCCCTAAATCTTCATTATAAATACCTTCAAGAAATTCTTCTCCATCAACCACTTTGTACAATTCGGATCCGTGTGTAGGAGCATAGTATCTATCAAATCTAAACTCTGGTATAGTTTTACCATTTCTAGAACCCGTAAAACCGTTTAGAGTACAAGGTGGGTCATCGGTGTTGGAGCCTCCAAATCTACCTCCATATGGAATTTCCACATTATCAGTGAATTCGGTTTTAAACTTCACAACCCCATATGGCCCTCCTCCTTCTGGATATGGTCTATTACCGTTCTTATCAACATAGTCCAATCTTAGACTCTCAATAAAATCATCGTATGACTTTATTTCTTCTACATCAACTGCTTTAGCAACATAACCCCCGAGTTTGGTATAAGAACCATCTAAATACTTACTAATATCACTCACTGGGATTGTTTTCTGAATAAGTGTATCTTTTGTTATAGGTGGTACAGCACCTCTAATAGCTTTTAGTTTTTCTAGCTCAGTATCTGTTAACGAATTCATTGGTTTTAATTTTAAATTATTAAACTCTGCTCTTGATAGACCATGATTTTTTAGTACACCATCTAATTGACCATCAAAGCTTTTTACCGTACTTTTTGGAGCTTTAAACTTAGGGGTTTTAGCTTGTAAATGATCAACGCAACGAGCGGCTCCAGCAACGCCTACGATACCCAATGACTGAAAAAGGCTCGCTTGGCGTTGTTCATCCGTTAATTCATTTCCAAACATATCTTTCCCGGTAAAGTATTCACCAAAGCCATTTGCAGAAACTAGTCCGTAAATCCCGAACTCTGCTTTCTCTAAGTTCTTGAATGCTTTCGCGTTTTGGTACGCATCTAGTGCATTATCAGCGGCATTGATACCTTTGGTGGTCTTATAAATAGCGTTTCCGCCTTTAAAAGCCCGTCCAGCCCAACCTACCACGGGAATAAATCCAGCTGCGGCCATAGCTCCAGCTGCTGTTCGTTGGGCAGTAGTTAGTTTTTCGCCAGTAATTGGATCGACACCTTCTGTTGCTCTCAGGTAGTCATAATACCCGCTGAATTCCCCAACAAAGGTTTTCGTTCCGTCCCACAATTTTTCATACCAAGGTCGGTTTTCTAGTTCCTCGAGTTCCTTGATTCGTTCCCGTGCTATTGCCTGCTCTTCCTTGAACTTAAGATAGTCCTTTGACTGTTGTTCCGCTTGCCTTTTTAATTGATAGATCTCACTCGTGTGGTAAGCAGTCGCATTGAAGTGGATTGGGGAAATTTGATTTCCTTGACGAGTGGCATTCATCATTTCCTGAAATAAACCAAAGACAAGTTGCTGGTCATCTACAGTTGTTTCATATTCTGATTTCCAATGAGTATCAAGCTGCTCAACGGCATCAATCGTATTTCGACGTTTCTTTTCTGCCTTAGCCATTTGCTCGTCAAAATGGTCCCGTGGGAAAACATCAAGGGAAACAATATCATTGATACGGCCAAAAATTGTCCGGAGTTCTGATTGTTGGTCTGTAACCATTTCATCCGCTCGCATAGCACTTTGGGAGAGGTCTGATTCAAGAAAAGGAACTTCAACAGTGGTATCACCGGAAAGTTCTTTGTCCCCCGCATCCCCCTCCATTCCGTTAAAAAATGCGATTTGCTGATCCACAAGTCGAAGCCATGATTCCGCCACATCGGTCTGTGCTCGATAGAATCCTTTGATTGCGTCTGCACCTTTTCCTTGAAATTCGTCATCAAGTTCGACGATGCTTTGAAACGATTTTTTTAAAGTGTGCAACTGTTCTCTTAAGGTTTCATAATCCTTTTTTCGGGATGACATTGTATCTAATAAGGTTGGAGCTTCATATACTTTCACAGTCCCCGTCTACCCTTCATTATGTTCTTGTAATGGCCTCGTCCTGCTCTTTCAATGAATCTACATTCGCTTTGGTGTCATCTATATTCTTTTCAACAACGGAAATATATTCCTTTATCATTTTATGAATACCTTGTTCTCTTTCTTGCCAAAAATCCGTATAGCTTAATTTGTTCTGTCCAAGCTGTTCTGAGGGAGGCGGGGCAAGCTGCAAGCTTTCAAGTGCGCTCTTAACCTCCCCAAGCTTCGCCATTACCACAGCATGGTTTAATTTGATCTGTTGACTGGAGGTTCCTCCACCTATTGATCTGACGTGCATTAGAATAACCTCCAATTTATGCTATCGATTTTCGCTTGAATATCATCAAAAGCCTCTTCTCCCTTAGACAACAATTGGTCAGCTTCATTAGCAAGAGCGAAAGCCCCGTCTATAAAGCCTTTTTGCATTTCTAAGGAATTAATCTGCATCTCTATTATTCTTTCATAATCTTCATAGCGGTCATTTCCAATTCGCATCATTGTTTTAAAAGCTTCTCCTCGATCATTTTCAAAATCACCAGATCTAGTACCCATCCAGCTTCTCGCTAGTTCTGGTCGTTGAATTTGATTAATTTCGCCGAGAAGATAACTTTGTTCGTTTCTAATGTCTGACTTTGCTTGCCGTAAGCGGTCAATTTTTTCTTGTACATCACTGGACCTTGAAGAAATTACGTTCTTAAGGTCATTCAGTTCATCAAAGAAACCCATGATTTCACCTCATTATGATTCATGTGAATAGTGTTTTGCTCCTCACAAACCATCGCTTTCCAAATTTAACCTAACCTTATATTACCTATACTAAGGAAGGAGTTCTATCATCTTATTAATAAATTCGAAAAATGAGTATTTTTACATGTGATTTTTGCACTAGATTTGTTTACTACTTTTAGTAAGAATGGTGGTAATGGGGGGAATATAAGGATAACACTATTGAAAGGATTCAAAAAAACCCTATACAATAGGGTCTTTTTGGTTTACAACTAATATTTAATTACACGGCTTGATTATACCAATGACTTTTTAACTCCAAAAGCTCCCTTTTCATCATCCATCGCATATGTTCTTTTATTCCCTAATGCGCCTTTTTCATCATCTACCACATATGTTTTTTTGTTCCCTAATGCACCTTTTTCATCATCTACCACATATGTTTTTTTATTCCCTAACGCACCTTTTTCATCATCTACCACATATGTTTTTTTGTTCCCTAATGCACCTTTTTCATCATCTACCACATATGTTTTTTTACTCCCTAACGCACCCTTTTCATCATCTACCACATATGTTTTTTTGTTCCCTAATGCACCTTTTTCATCATCTACAGCCACCGGATTTGTATCTACTCCTAATGTACCCGCTCCAAATAATAAAGCGGTTGCAGTAAAGGTTGTAAGTAAAGTTTTTTTTCTCATTTTAACGCCTCCATTTCAAAAATTGTATGACTAGCCGTTTGGGCTAATTCATAATAATAAACTGCTTGCTCAAGGTAACTAGCCTTGCTATATGCTTGAGCAATTAATTTAGAATATGACTCCACTGAATCCCATAGTTTTTTCTGCCTAAAATAGGTAATACTTTCCTCAAAAAGCTCATTATCAATATTTATATCATTAAGGTATAAAACCTTAACCAATTGAAACTTGTACATGTACTCTTTGTTTACATTTTTTTCAAGGTAAGATAAGGCATTATTTAAGCATTCTAATGCTTCTTCCTTCATTCTGTTACGGCAATATTCTCTATACATTAAGAAAAGTGCCCTAATATAATGCTCATAAGATCGTTCATTTTCTCTATTGATGACTGGTTTCAAATATCGAATCGCAGCCTCTGAAAGTCTTTGTTCTGCATAAAAAAAACCTAAATTATGTAGTACCCGATTAACTAGTTGTACATCATTTATTTTTTTCGAGTACATATAAGCTGTATGGAATTTTTCTTCGGCTAAGTCGTATTGCTTCATGTCGATGTAAATTAATCCATACGCCATTTGACAATCTGCACTACGTATAATATTCTTTTTATCCGAAAGGTTGAACAGGTCATTCGCCTGCTCTAAATGAGTCAGTGAAAAAATCATCTGACTGTTAAAATAGTAAGTTGCCATAATCTTATAATGATATTCTGCATGTAAAAAATTATCTTCGATGTGATCAATGTACTTAACAGCATGCTCATACTTAGTTATTGACAACTCATAATTACCTTGTAAATAAGCATAATGCCCCATGTAGAAATGATAGTAAAATTTCAACTCTTCTGTAAGAACCTCTTCATATGGCTCTATAATATTCATACTTTCTTCAGCTTTCTCATTATCTTTTATTAATAGATAAAAATTCAATTCTATTAATTTTGCTTGTAAGAATAAAGACGAGTCCTTAACTGTTAAATAATCTAACTGCTTTGTTATGTTTTCTTTCATTTTCGTTGCATTCTGGATATCATTTTCAAGTATATAAGCGTTCCAGCTATTTAGTTGAGTGTTTAAATCTTGAGAAATTAATGCGGCTTGTCCCATGATAACCCTCCAACGGTGTATTACTATTATAATAGCACACGTGGTAATTTGTGGATATTGGGAAAATTCAGTCAAATTAGAGTGAATATTCAAGGTGTTTTGGGGTGGGTTTTCCCAAGTTGGCCTTTAAGTCGGACCAAGTACAGCTATTCAATAGACATTCGAAACCACCTTCTACTCATACATATGAATGATACAATGGTAAAAATGCGATTATTCAGAGGGGGCGTTTTGATGAAAGATCTAGGTGTAAGTCCATTGCTCGTTAAATTTTTGACAGGGGAAGCAGTGAATAAACCGTCTGTGGCAGCGGTTTCTGGAAATTACACTCAGCTGATTGTTGAAAAGATGGATGACTTCCCAATGCTGATGAGTAAGAATGAAATGTCAATGAAATGCGGGGATTGTAGCGAGATAGGAACATATGACGTGGGAACAGTACTCGTCAACAAAGAGAAGCTTCAAGGTGAAGGTGAAACGGAGGATGCTCTACAATTTACGGGTTACTTTCGATGTGAATCCTGTAATAGCGCTGGCAATTGGGAGATTACTCGAGACCATCTTATTCGTGTGACCACTGCTTTACAAATGACGGATGGTCCGGTCAAGGATGATCGTTTTGCCGTTGGAGAGTACCAATTATTCGATGGAACTACGCATCAATTTGCAACAGATAGCGAGGAGTACCTTTTAAAAAAGATGCTTTCAGATGACGATGCTGATGACAGAGCATTGATTTGGAATAAACTTGGGAATGTGTATTGGAAGGGGAACCGGCCTGACTTGGCAGTAGCAGCATTTGAACGCTCAATTGAGTTGGGTGCGGGTCACAGCGAATCACAATTTTCACTTGGGCAAATTTTGAACCGGGCAGATGAATTGGAGAAAGCTGCTTTCCATTATCGGAAAATGTTAGTCGGAGCGCGCCATTATAAGAATTTGGATGCAACAGAGTTTAGGGAGTTATTAGCGAACGGACTGCTCGACCTCTTTTCCATTACTGCTCAATCTGAAGGAACGATCCAGGCCCTTCCAACAAGAGAAGATCTAAAATTAAGCGATTCTGAGGCTAGTGAATTTGGGGATTACTTCAACCTGGACTTTGAACCAAATCTGGATGATCCGATGTCGTTTTACCCTATAGCTGAGATCTTTATGGGAAAAAGACAAAAAGAGCTACGGGCCGATGAAAGGACCTATACACCAGTCATTAGCATCGCACGGCAACGAAAGCGGAAACTTGAACAAAAGCGGCGAAAGAAGAAGAAGCGCCGGTAAGTTAACTCGATCAAACGTTTGATTCACTATCATCGAGTAAGGCATAAATTCAGAGGGCGTATCTTGGTGGTCATTCTATCAAACTGGGGTTTGGATGATAAAAGTTGAATGAGGCTGAATTGTGGAATTCCTAGCTGGAAAAATCGAAATGTGGATGAAATGCAGAAATCGCGGATGATAAAATTGAAATGCGGATGAAATAAGGAAGTCCCGGATGGAAAAATTGAAATTTAGCTGATATACCTGAAATTCGTCTAATAAATCTGGAGATCCGCCCTTCAAACCTTCACAACGGACCTCAAAAATGCATCAATTGCCTTAAAGGGCGCAAAGCGGAAGGGTTTCCGCTTTGTTCAGATCATTTATTTAATTTTTTAGGGATGTTACTGCTGAAAGAATGCGGAATCTCCTAAATACATAGGGGATAATCGGATATCATTGCAGCTCATATATCTTCGCAGCAGCGCTATACGTGTTACAAAGCGGATAATTCCGCTTTGTTCTGATCATATTTTATTAGATTTATGGTTCCTTGACTAGAAAAAAGCGGAAAAAGTCACTATTGAATAGATTTGCGGTCAGCAAATCACCATTGTAGAAGTTTCTAGGTCTAGGCACCGTGGAAAACCGTCGAAAAGTGCCCCTCTCAGATGAGTTGATTGGCGCTGTTGTGGCGGTGTTGGGTTAGCAGGCTGAACAAGACGTATCCGAACAGGGATAAGATGACCGGAACAACTACAGTGTGCATGCCGAACAAATTCGGTGAATAGGTATGTAGCACGATGTACGAGCCAACACCAACTGCCATAGAGGCGAGTGCACCTTGAGCATTCCCCTTCTTCCAGTAAAGTCCGAGTACAATTGGCCATATGAATGCCGCTTCCAAGCCGCCGAAGGCAAATAGATTCAACCAAATTAGCAGGTCAGGCGGATTGATCGCCATCAAAAATACGAGGACGCCGATGACTGCTGTCACCCCGATACTCAATGTTTTCACCCGGCGTTCAGATGCATCCGGGCGGACGTAATTGATATAGACATCCTTAATAACCGCGGAGCTGACGAGCAAGAGTAACGAATCGACCGTCGACATTACCGCGGCCATCGGGGCTGCGAGTACAACTCCTGCAAGCCATCCCGGTAACACTTCAAGCGCCAAGAGCGGCATCACTTTATCCCCTACCTCAACTCCCGGAATGACAACACGTGCAAATACGCCAATCAAATGCATACCGAGCATGATAAAACCTACCACGATGGTTCCGATGATCATTGCTCGGTGCATCGCCTTCGAATCTCGGTATGACATCGCACGTACGGAAACCTGCGGCAATCCAACAACCCCGATTCCGACTAAAATCCAGAACGAGGACACGAATGCTGGCGTCAATGATCCATCCGCTCCGAACGGTGAGATAAGCTTCGGGTTTTCAGCCGCGAGCTCAGAAATAATGTTCGGGATTCCGCCACCGGCTACGATCGTTCCAATCAGCAATAGTAATGTCCCGATCAGCATCACTATCCCTTGGATACTGTCGGTGATTGCAACTGCACGAAACCCGCCAATCACAACATAAACAAGCACGGATACGGCAAAAATAAACAGCGAAGCTGTATAAGAAATTCCTGTGAACGACTGGATCAAGCGACCTCCCCCGACCCACTGGGCAGCCATTGCACTGAATAGGAAAACGACGATGCTGAACGCTGACATCAGTACGACCCACTTGCTTTGATAACGTTCTTTCAAAAAGTCAATTAGTGTAACTGCGTTGATTTTCCGAGCGACAATCGCAAACTTTTTCCCTAAGACTGCTAATGTAAAATAGCCCGTAACTAACTGTGACATCGCAAGTAAAACCCAACCGAGGCCTAGGTTATAGGCGACACCTGGCCCACCGATAAAACTGCTTGCACTTCCGAATGTCGCAACCATCGTCAACGCTAAAACAAAACCACCGAGCTGACGGCTCCCTAAAAAGTATTCCTGTAGAAAATCGGGTGCGTTTCTTATATGTTTTGACGCGTATGTACCGACAATGAAAACAAGGATAAGAAATCCGATTAGCGGTAAAACCACATCCCAATTCATCGCGATTCCTCCTCCTCATTGTCATCAAAAGGCACCTCGACAAAAAATACCTTTACCATTATATAGACGAGAATCGAGAACACAACAAAACCGAGCACACAGCTATAGAAAAACCAGGATGGAAATCCTAATATGAACGTGTAATCCTTGACTGGCTTTCCACCAAGGCCGTAGGCGAAGGCGTACCACCAGATGAAGTTGATCATTGCAAGTCCGATACCCATCAATGCTTCCCTGTTGGATATTCGAAAGCGACGGTCTTCATGGATTTTGCTCTTTTTTCCCATGTTCGGATCCTCCTACTTCTCAAATCACAAAATTTATGTCTATAGTTTATCACGACTGTTTTGTATAGACGAATGATTTTTCTTTATCTAGGTCTCCCTTCCTACGCAAAGTCAGATGTTTCTTTTCTGAAAATAGCACCTGCTTGGATCTATTTTATAAAAAAACAGGGTGTTATTCTGCTATTGGATTGGGTTGCACGTTCCTGTATAATCAATTCTAGCGGTAAAATTGCGGTACAGAGGAAAGGGAACTTTTTTATGATAAAAAAACTACTAATTATATTTGCTAGTCTTATAGGGGTCGTTGTGATTGGTGCTGGGGCCTATGCTTATTATTTGTATGATTCTGTGAAGGATACAGCACAGCAAATCCATGAGCCGATTGACCCAGATCGGGAAGCGACTAAGCCGAAGCCGAAAGTGAACAAGGAGGATCTTGAACCGATTTCGATTTTGTTAATGGGGGTGGATGAGCGTCCTGGTGATCGTGGTCGGTCGGATACGATGATTGTTATTACGGTAAATCCGAAAAAGGAATCGATGTACATGTTCAACATTCCGAGGGATACGCGCACGTTGATTGTTGGGCGTGGTGAGCAGGATAAAATCAATCATGCTTACGCGTTTGGCGGTACGAAGATGGCGGTTGAAACGGTAGAACATTTTCTTGATATTCCGCTTGATTACTATATAAAAGTGAACATGCAAGGCTTTAAGGACATTGTCAATGCGGTTGGTGGTGTAACGGTCACGAATGAATTTGCTTTTAGTGATGGCGGTTACTCATTTGAAGAAGGTGAGATTCATCTGTCTAGTGAAGAGGCGCTCGCTTATGTACGAATGCGGAAGAAGGATCCGGACGGTGATCTAGGTCGAAACGAGCGTCAGCGTCAGGTCATTAAGGCGGTTATTGATAAAGGGGCAAGCTTCTCGTCCATTACGAAATTCGATGATGTGCTTGATGTGATAAGTGAAAATGTAAAGACGAACATGACGTTTGATGAGATGAAGGATATCCAGGCGCATTACAAAGGTGCGAGGAAGACACTGAAGACGTTTGAAGTTGATGCAACGCCAACCAACATTGATGGCATCTTCTATTTCCTTGTTCCTGAAGAGGAGCGCAATGAAATTACTCAAAAGTTGAAAGAGCATTTGGGGATGGAGACTGGATCGGACCAAACAACTACAAACTAGTGAGTAAGAAAAGCTTAAGTACCCTGTTCAGCTGCGAGGGTCCGCTGGAAAGCCAACGAGGAGGCTCGGTTCTAACAAGTTCGGCTCTGCATGGGAATATATACATGATGTAAATCAGTATGTTGCCGTTGCATGGGGACTGAAGTGAATCAAGGAGTTGGGCGACTTGAAACAAAGGAGCTGTCCCAAAGGTCTACAAAAAAGACTTTTTGTTTTTGGGGCAGCTCTCTTTATGTATTAAGAAAAGCGGAAGCGCCTTGACCAGGTGCGACAAGCGCTGGAGATTCTGTAACATAACACGCTTTTTGTGTTTGTGGAAGAATCGAAGCGACCTCGAGCACCTAGGCGCTGAAGCTAGACATTGCATCTATGCAGCAAAATTTTATACTTTCTTTACTTCACAAAAAAATCGCCTCTTTCGTTATAAGGTAAGCAACCAAACTCAACAAAATAACATAATCGGAGGCGATTTTCGCTGGAAGGCCGTGAGAAAGTGAATATGTATAATTTGGGCTAATCGCTACACAACTTCCTAAAGCAGGCGGAACAGTACCTATTAAATCAGGAAGGACTCCAATAGGAAAAAATCATCTCTTTCCTTATTATTATCCTCGTGTCCCGACTCTTTAAGTTGAATTATTCTTGATATGGATGAATTCCATGTTTTCCGGATGAATTATCCTCGATACGGACGAATTCCAGGTTTTCTGGATGAATTATCCTCAATACGGACGAATTCCAGGTTTTCTGGATGAATTATCCTTGGTACGGATGAATTCCGGAAATTATGGATGAATTATTTTGAGAAGTTCTATAAATCTATCGGTTTTTCATATAATATGTTATTTTTATACCCTTATAGAAGAATTATCGCTACTGTCGCTGCCTTAGTGAGACCGAAATTGCTCCAAGGGGTTGGACCGGTGGACCTAGACAGTACATCTTCTATGCATTCAATTTTTTACCTTCTTACCTTATGGAATGAATCTTCTGGGCGAAATAGTCCTAGAAGGTTTTATTTTTTTCGAGTGGAGTGATGAGTAACATCGGTAATAAAAACATACAAATATTTGAGGGTTAGGTTGTTTGTTTACAGGGTAAATATGGTTAGAAGGGAAAATTCAAAAAAGTGTACATAAATTGTTATTAGGAGGCGATATCATGAAAAAGGCGATGATCATACTTAATCCTTCTTCTGGGAAAGAAGAAGCTCAAGATAATCAGTCAAAGGTTGAGGACGTTTTGCGAAACAAAGGCTATGATGTGATCATTAAGGTTACTAAGAAAGAACTTGATGCTCTCGGATTTGCGCGGTCTTCATGCGAAGAGGCATTCGATGTTGTCGTTTCAATGGGTGGTGACGGGACGCTGAACGAAACGATAAACGGCCTTGCCGATCAAAAGCATTGTCCGAACTTTGGGATCATTCCGATGGGCACGGTGAACGACTTTGCTAGGGCGCTTGATATTCCGCTCGATTGTGAAGCTGCGATTGATGTTATTCAAAATGATAAGACTCGACCAGTAGACATCGGCAAAGTGAATGATCGCTATTTTATGAACATTATCGCGGTTGGCGCAATCGCCGAAGCTTCCTTTTCTGTATCTCCTAAGCAAAAAACAATACTCGGTCCACTGGCTTATATGATCGAGGGCATTAAAAGTCTTAGTTCGAAAAAGGCAATAGAGGTTACACTTAAACATGACCAAGGAATATGGAATGGCGAGGCAATGCTCGTTCTTGCCGCATTAACCAATTCGGTTGGCGGTTTTGAAAAAATTGCCCCTGATGCGGAAATCGATGATGGGAAGCTGAAGTGTATTGTAGTAAAGGATGTCGCATTGCCAAAATTCATAAAGCTTACAACTGAATTGTTGCGTGGTGAGCTTGTGAATGATCCAGATGTTGAGTACATTAGTACATCAAAGCTTGAGATCTCCTCTACAGAAAAAGAACTTATCTCAAACATCGATGGCGAGAAAGGCGAAAAGCTACCACTGAAAATCGAAGTCTTGCCAAGACATCTGGATATTTATGTTCCTTAATAGTAAAAGTAAAAAGGAGTAAGAACATTCACGTTTCTTATCTCCTTTTAGATTAACCTTTTTAATTCCTATTTTTACTTTTAAGCTTGAAAACAAATGAGGACCTAATTGAATTCATAGGATGTTTGTTTCCCCATTTGTCCTCAATACGTCGTCAGTCTTAGGAACTTTTGAATCGCATAGACTCCTCGTTGCAGATAGGTGAGCTTGCTTTCGTGTTTTTCATAATCGACGGTGTATTTTCCATCTTTATTGTTCCAAATCCGATCGAAGTACTGATCCACCTCTATAGCTAACTTCGAATCAGTCGGAGCTTTCATTCTTAAATCTGCCTCTAAGTTAAAAGGTTCAAGATTTCGCTTCGTGAAGTTTGCCGACCCTCCAATGATTGTCGCATTATCCTTCCCTTTTACAAACATCATTTTCGTATGATATTGCTCTTGGGTCGTGTTGTACCAACGTATTTCGATTTTCCCTTTCGAATCCTCAATCATCTCCATCGCGACAGGTCGGTTTGGAAGTCCGGTTTTCTGATTCCCGAATGCGTTTTCGTTCGGGTCAAGGACAAGCTTGACGTCGACTCCACGATTGGCAGCATCTATAAGCGGTGTGATGACAGATCGGTCGGCGATATAAAACATCCCAAGCCAAATCTCGTCCCCTTGTTCGGTTTGCTCAATGGCCGCTACGACATGCTCCTGAATTTTACCCTCGGTTAAAAATTGAATTTCATATGGTCCAGTTGATTTACTGCTGTTTGTCTTTTTAAAATCAGGAAGCTTAACATCCCCTGCCATATTCGCAACCGCCTGTTCAGATTTCAGGATCTCTTTGATAATCGGACCCTTCACTTCGAATGCGATGTTCCCGTGGTAAGCTGAAGCATCGTGCGGATTTCCTGATGTGATTAACGCACTATTGTCTGTGACGACGACTTTACGGTGGTTCGCTTTTACGTTTAAAAGCTTCAAATAAGAACGTGCTGTAAAGTCTGGTGCGGTGCTTGCGAACGGATTCCGGATCCAGCCATCGCCTTCTGTCCCAAACCACTGGACGAACATCCGCCAGAATCCTGAATAAAGCGGTGTCGGATCCCGAAGCTTATTCAAGTTCGTATAGACTACTTCTACACCGTGGCCCTTAAGCTCATCTAAAAGCTTTGAAGGATAAGAACCGTAGCCAGTATTGACGCGGTCAGTGATAAAAACAACCTCGATATCAGGGTTATCCTTTTTCTTTTTGATGATCGTATCAGCGAGGTTTTTGCTAATTGGAGGAAAGGATGTATTTGGCTCATAGTACCCGTTGAAGAGAAACAGGTCGAGCACGATATAATCATCCGCATCGGTAATCATTTCGTTAATCCGATCAAAAATGACATGTTCATGCATAACCTCCCCGTCCTTTGGATAGGTGAGATCATAGTAAAACTTGATGTCATCAACCCTGTAAACTTCACTCTCGTAATTAATATCTTTTGGAATTGGTTTATATGTATGGTAAATCATCGTACCAATATAAATTAGAAGTAGTGCTGAGACAACTGTCCAAATAATCGTCTTCTTTCGTTTAATATGTGACTTTTTCAACTTGTTCATTCCCCCATCTCTCTAATCTGATTGTAGGGTTCGATAGTAGAAAAGACAAGTAGTCCTTACACATTAGAGTTAGAAAAGCGGAAGCGCCCTGTTCAGGTGTGATAAAGAAAACTTAGTATTTTTATACTTTCTTAACGTGCAAAATAAAAAGCAGGGGCTCAAACCTTCAAGCTTGGCCACCTGCTTTCGTCTATTCTGCTATTGCTTCCCCGATTTTTGTTCTAGAATTTGATTGATTGCTTTAATTAATTCGTTTGCAAACGTTTCGTCTATCGTTTTACCGCTCTTTCTTTCCGTATAACGCTTGATTGACGATAACATAGCGTTCTGGACGTGTTCATTTCGAGCGTGTTGAGCAACAAGAATCCGTACTTGGAGAGATCGGTACGTTCCTCGATTTGTGATTAAGCCGTTTTCATAAGCTTCATCAACCATCTCATCGAGTTCATCGATTATTGCTGGCCCATCAATGACAATTGTAAAAGACTGTACTTCTTCTTTATTAAAGTTGTTGTCGATAGAACGGATTTCAATGGTATGTGTTCCTTCTTCTGACAACGTCAATGTGTTACCATCAAACGTCGTCCACTCACCGTCATTGACGCGGTATTCGGTCTTCATGACGCCGATGCCTTCGCCGTCCGTAGCTTCAACAGTAAACGTTACGTCTGCTTCATTCACTTGATCTTCACCGACATTCCCATCAACCGTTACTGTTGTTGTCGGAGCCATATAGTCGCTACTGATCCGGGCGTCTGGATGAACTTCAATCGGCTCGTCAAAGCTTTCAATATAGTTGATCGTTGCTTCAAGATCATTCGGTCCTTGAACAGGGTTTTCGGCTAACTCATCTAAACGATAGTCATCCGTTCCGTGCGGGTACATGTAGTTGTTCACGACTACTGTATATGTTTCATCTGGTTGGACTTCACTTCCATCTGGCAAGTAAAGGCTGACAACTTCATTCGTTGCTTCATTCCACGTATAACGGAATCCTGAAATGCTTACATCCGGTCCATATTTTGGATTAAATTGGGTATTTAAGACCTTACGAAGGTCATCACCAGTCACATCAAGCTTGACCAACATGTTTCCGAATGGCTGGATATTGTACAGCTCGCCCCATGTGATCGGTCCTGCATCGAGATCATCTCGAATTCCGCCGCCATTCATCAAGGCAAAATCAGCTTCCATCTCCCAACGCATGCCCTCTGCGATCAAGTTTCCAAGTGCATTGTCTCCGTAAAGCCCTTTCGTCGCATAGCCACCTTCAAGAGAGATCGCTGCTTCTCCAACGACTTCATTCAACTTCGGTCCGACCATTTCAAGGTACTTGTCTAAAATCGCTGTAATTTCAGCATCTGGTGTGATCCCGCTTTGGACGACATCGACGACTTCTGCTGATTTTTTTACAATGTCATTCGTTGCAGGGTCGATTTCGAGGTCAACGTCTGCGAACGCTTTTCCATATTCCCAAGCTTGTACGATCAACTTGTTATCGACTACTGCGTTTACTTTTACATGGTTATGTGCGGCAAAAATGACATCGACTGCGTCGTTAATGTTTGTAGCTAGGTCAGCGACTTCACCTGTTGCTGTGTCGCCTGATTGGGTGCCTGGCTCATGCGCAAGAACGACAATCGCCTCGACACCTTGTTCGCGAAGCTCTGTCACGTATTTATTTACAGCTTCTGCTTCATCTGTAAAACGAATGTTCTGAATGCCGTCTGGGATAACCATTGATGGTGTTTCTGTTGTGACGATACCGATGAACCCGACTTTTGTTCCACCGACTTCAAGAATGGTGTAAGGATCGAGGACGAGTTCACTAGTATCCTTATATTCTACGTTCGCTGCGACCATTGGAAAATTAATACCGTCGTAATTCTCAGTACCTTCTGGATGATCGCCGCCCTCAATGAGACGAAGCATTTCATCGACACCTTCGTCGAATTCATGGTTTCCAAGTGTTCCTACGTCAAAGCCCATGGCCTCCATCATTTCAACGGTCGGCTCATCCTGTAAAAGGGCAGAAACCGGTGAACTTGCTCCGACCATATCTCCTGAATGTACAGTCAATGTGTTCGGGTTTGTTGCTTCGCGCTCATTCAAATAAGCTGCAAGATAGTCCATGCGGCCGTATTTCACGCCATCAACTGTACCGGTTACATCCACTTTTCCGTGGAGGTCGTTGACACCTAGCAGCTGCACCTTGATGTTATCACTCGTGCCGCCACCTACTGCCGTATAGCCTGCATCAATTGCATCCTGTTCTTCAAAGAAAAAGACACGGTTTTCTACAGGGATGTCCTCCCACTTTTCAGGAGCAACGTATTGTTTTGTAAAATAGTCGCCGACATACTTGTCAGGACCGCCACGCAGGTTAAAGCGGAATTCATATGGAAGTTCCTCAATCGGGTTCTCTGGATTCCACATTCCACGTCCGTTATCAACTGCTTCTTTCGCTGCTGCACTATAAGATTCAAAGTGTTCTAGATTTGGATAGATAAAATAAGGAACTGCACGTCCAAGGCGTACCATTTCTTCGTTTACGTCCATATCGCCTTTGTGGATGTGGGCAAGCAAACGTCCATAATTATCTAATGGTTCTTCGCCAACCTCGATCGTTACTTCAGTTCCTGGTGGTAGCAAACGTTGAAGCTCTTCTTTTGCTGCAACCGCATGCTCTCCTTGAGATTGTCCATTGTAGTTCGTTTCAGGTGTATCAATAGAAAGCATACGAACCTTAGTCGTACCAATGACCGGATCTGTAAGATGAACAGTGTCACCATCTACAACACTTTCAATTGTGCTTGTGTAGGTTTCCTTCGGTTCTGGTGCTGGAGGCTGATCCTCTAGCAAACTGAAGTCAGATGCTTTTGTCGGTAAAAGCTGATAGTCATTGTACTGACCTACGATTGCAGTGACGCTGTACCACTTTCCTTCTTGAAGCGTGGAAACGTCAATACCAGTAGACTCTTCTACACGCAGAATAGTGCCCTGCATCGAATCATCAATAAACGAAATGTTATAGCCTCCGCCAGCTGGACTAGACGGGATAGACTGAATGAATCCAGTAACAGTAACGCGCGAACCTTCGAGCGGCTCCGCTTCATTGTTGTAAAGTGTTGCTAGATCAATAGATTGTGCTGCCGGAAGTTCATTCCCTTCCGATACAACAGTTACACTGGTAGGTTCGATTTCAGTCAGGCCACGATAGGAAGTAATTTCTCCCGTAACTTCAATCTTTTGACCTTCCTCTAAAACCGCTAGATTCTCATTAAATGAAAAAACGTTAATTCCCGCTGTATCATCTTGTATGTATGCGGACAGATTGCTGCCGGTAAAGTCAGCGGTAACGATCCCTTCAACCGTAACCGTTTGACCGTTCATTGTTTTTGCATCTGAAATCGGGGTAACAGCCGTTTCTTCAGCCTGGACTAATCCTGCTGGCAAAAGCGTTAAGAGCATAGCAAAAATCGCCAGAAGACTCGTCCATCTTTTTATAGTAGGTTTATACATAAAAAGACCTCCTAGTTTTGGATTAAAACCTTTCTTTCTAACTCTACTAGACTTTCATTGACATTGTATGAATTTTTTGTAAAATTACCGATAAATCGTTCCTAGTAACTATAAATAGGTCTGACAACCGAGCTAAATGGCATGTTTTAACAGAAAAGAGTAAATAGGGCTATCAAACTAGTTTATAGTTTACAACCGATTGATTTTATTGTAAGTTAATGTATATAAATGGAATTGATTTCAACTAAGTTCTAGGCGGAGGCGTAAATGAACGATACGAAACGTACCAATTTACATGTAACCGATGAAATTTATTTACTGCAGCAATTATTGTATGAATATAGTAAATTGATCGATACCTATTCCGATCCTACCATTGTACGAATCAGCCAACTACTGGATACAAAGCTTAACCAACTCCAAACCTACAAGAAAAGCGGAAGCGCCCTGATAGGTGCGAAAAGCGCGGGAGAATCTGCAAGATGTATCAAAGAGGATTGAACAGCATGTTATCGATCTCTTGTAACCATACGAATTCTTTCTTTGTCACCAACATTTTTTCCATCTTCGTTTCTACTGTCCTCATTATACCATCTTCAGAAACAGAATACAAACACTCGTTCCCTTTATAATGATTCAATAACGATGAGTAGGGCAATCAATGGACCGCATATGATGAATAGGAACTTGCCTATATGGGCCAGCCCTCCGATTCAAAATATTCTCGTCTAAGAAAAGCGTAAGCGCCCTGGTTAGCCCCGAAGGTCACTGGAAGGCCAACGAGGAGGCTGTCGCCGCCGCAGGAGGACTGAAGTGATCAAGGGGTTGGGCGCTGGAGCTAGACATTGCATCTATGCATCCGAATTTTATACTTTCTTAACGTCCAAAAAAATGGGCAAGTTCCCCTAGACCGTTCATAGACTAGTTAGTAGTCAAGGGGGAATGTAGCTTGGAAAATCTTACGCTCATCGTAGTTGGGATCATTGGATTTATTACCATATTCGGCATAATCGGCAATTTTCAAGCTCGAATCAAGCTTGCCGACTGGCTGAAAGAATTGAAACAGATGGACGCAACGTCCCAGAGTAGACGACCTCAGTGGATGGTTGACGCGATGGAGGATTACCGCTCCTATCATCTCGCAGGGGTTACCAACGTCAATAGCCCTGTACTCATTGAAAAGCATTTAATGAAGCAGCCGATCCGGGTACTCGGTATTTTTCGCGTCCCGACCGGAAATGTAATCCGGCTTTTGCACGGACTGCCTTCACTCTCAATCGTCGTTGGTGTACTCGGAACATTTATCGGCCTCACCCTCGCAATTATGGCAATGCAGGAAACGCTTGTCGGAATCGGTAATCAGCCGGGGGAATCGACCTTATCCGTTTCATCGATTGTCACTGCGATTTCCGAGCCTTTTAAAGGGATGAGTATTGCTTTCGTCACAAGTATCGCAGGGATCGGAAGCTCACTTTGTCTCGTAGTTGTCCAAACCGGCTTTTTAACAGGAGGAACGTCACTCAGTTATCTACAGGATCGGCTTATCACCGAGGCAGAGAGCTTTCTCGACCATGTTCTTCAGGAACAGCTCCAAAACGAAAAGCCAAAGGATTCATTAGAGCGACTTCTCGACAGACTGATTACGAAGGTCCAGGAAAGCTTTCAGGCTAGTATCGGTGATTTTAGCGAAAAGATGGTTGGTTTTACCGCAGGGTTAGAGGAAGCGATGACCGATGTGAAGGGAATTCTTCACGCACAACGGGAACACACAGAGCAATTCAAGCACAGCACCGACACCCTAGTCGCTTTCGGTGATCGCTTTTCAGATACAATTACCAAGCTGGAATCTGTTCAGCATTCGGTCGATAAAAGTCTTGCCAAGCTCGGTGAACACGTATCAGGCTTTGAAAAACAATACAAGCGTACGAGTGAACAGCTTGATCAAGGTCAAAAGCGAATGGAACAGGTTTTACAGCGCTCAGACCGAACAATGGAAGAAGCACACAAAAAAACCGAGGAGATTGCCCGATCTCTTATTACTGGGGTAGAACAGGTTCATCAACGTTCGGACCGGACGCTAGAGGAAGCCCAAAAGAAAACCGAAGAACTTGGCCGTGGCCTCATCTCTGGCGTCGATTCGGTCCTCTCCCGCTATGAAACGAAAAACGAGGATTTCGAACGGCGGATGGCTCAGCAGAATGATGAATGGTTTTACCGGTATCAGGATAAAAACGAGCAGTATGGCCGTGCTTCGGAATCCTTTGCCAGCTCGGTGCAACATCTTGAAAAAGCATGGTACGGCACAATCGAGACATTTAAGCGGGATTTTATCGACCAACTCGGCCATATGTTTGAACGCGAACGACAATCGAAATATGATAACGGCGGTCGTGAACAGGAGACGCGGGAGTTGATTCGTGCACTTGATGCCGTCTATCAAAACCTTTCTCGCGAATTTAAACAGACGCATCAATATTTTGGTGATGTCTATCATGTGCTGCAGAGATTGCTTGATGCGACGGTCCAATCAGCGAACGTGAGGCACGAGCGCGATCAATATGAACCACGTCGGATTACCATTCACGACTCCCAGCAGCGGTGATGCTATGAGGAGACGTAGATGGAACAACTCAGAAGATGACATGCAAAATTTCTTTTGGCCTTCTTTTACCGATATGATGGCAATGATGGTACTCGTGATGCTGTTTATTGCGATCATTGCTTATATCCAAAGCATCTACAACGCCTACGAGCAGACAGAGGTGCGGAATGAACTTGCTAAGGTTGCGAATGTGAAAAAGCACATTTCTGACCTCATTGAAAAAAGGCTTGAGGAAAACGTTGGGAAGGATAAAATCATTCGCGGACCGAACAATACGATTTCTGTCGAAGGAAGCATCCTTTTTGATACCGGCAGTTCAGAGATTAGCGACAAAGGGAAGGTTGTGCTGGAACATCTTGCCGATGCACTAGTGCAAATTATTGATGAACAAGACCTGAGCCAATATCTCTATATTATTCTTGTTGAGGGGCATACCGATTCGGTTCCGTACGACAACTGGACGCTTTCAACCGAACGGGCTGTATCCGTTGTCAAATATATGGCTAAGGTGAATCCGAAGTTCCAGAATCCTAAGTACGCACAGTATATTGCCGCTACTGGTTACTCGGAATACAAGCCGATCGCCAAAGGGTCATCGGATGAAGCGTTGCAAAAAAACCGACGCATTAGTTTCCAGATCATCCTTGACGACAATAAATGGCAGGATAAATTGAAGCACATCCTTAAGGATTATAATTGACGTCAACAAAAAGAAAACTTGGCTAAGGTGTATCTATAACCGCTTAACGGAAAAAGAGAGGGGCGGCCTCATTGGTCTGAACCCCTCTCTTCAACCTTACTATTTAATCACGTTCATTATTATCTTCATTTTCTTCGTCATTGCCCTTAACAATTGTATCGTGGATCACCTCAGCAATGAGTGTGTTATTGATTGTTCCGGTAAACTTTTCAGATTGTGGTCCGTACGAATACACTGGAACATCAACAGCAGTGTGACCAGTTGTTGTCCATCCAATTAGTGCGCGATCACTAATCACTTTTGCCACACCTGAGGCTGAATTTTCAGCATTTTTAATCGCTTGAATTTCCTTTTCAGTAAGGTCTTTGATCCCTGTAAACTGGGACATTACTTCTTGAATATTGCTCTTTTCTACGTTAATTTTAGCACCGATGAATTCTGCAGAACGTGTTACGTTACGGATAACATCTTTGTTAAATCCGTACGTTCCGTTAGCACCGATGGACATTCCACCCGTTTCATGATCCGCTGTTACAATGACTAATGTATTTTTGTCTTTCTTCGCAAATTCCAACGCTTCTTTTACCGCAGCATCGAATGCAAGAGTTTCATGAATATTAGCAGCAGGAAGATTGGCATGACCGGCGTGATCAATTCGCCCTCCTTCTACCATTAAGAAAAATCCATCTTTATCATCTTCTAAGGTATCAATTGCCTTTGAGGTCATTTTAGAAAGAGCAGGTTCATCCGTTAGCTCTCTATCCAGTTCCCATGTCATATGGCTGTTATTAAAGAGTCCTAAAAGCTTGTCACCTTTTGTTTTTTCGAGGGAGCTTTTGTCATCAACATATGTGTATCCTTTTTCTTTAGCCACTTGTAAAAGGTCTTTACTATCGGTACGTTTCCCACCTTCTGCTTTCGAGATGAATTGACGCTTCCCACCGCCAAGTAGTACTTCCACACCGTGATTTAACATCTGTACAGCAATTTCATTTTCTTTATTACGATCGTCAATATGAGATGCGAATGCTGCTGGTGTTGCGTGTGTAATTCGAGCTGTTGTTACAAGCCCAGTTGATTTATCTTTATCTTCAGCAGATTCTAAAACGGTTTTTACATCAAAATGTTGTTCATGCTCCGTATGTTCTTTTTGCTTAGGAGCTTGACCCAATACACCATTGTCTGTTTTGTGTCCCGCGGAAAAAGCTGTTGCAGCTGCAGCGGAATCAGTTACAGTATTATCGTGGGAAAATGTTTTAGCAAGTCCAACGTTCTCAAATTGGTTCATTGTCAGTTGCCCTGACCCGTAACCTTCTCCTTTTATATAGGAGGCCGCTGAAACCTGATTGGATCCCATTCCATCACCTATTAAAAGAATTACATTTTCCGGTGTCCGGTTATTAGTCTTATATGAAGCTTTTATGTCTTCTTCCGCCTTGGTAATTCCTGATGACAGAAGTGCAGTTGTGGTCAAAGCCCCTGCTAGTGCAACGGCTCCGATTTTCTTGAATTTGGGCCTCAAAAGAAAAACCTCCTGATAAAGTAATTAATTCATCTATCACTCTATCAGAAGGTTGTTAATTTCAGATTAAATTGTTTTTAATAAATTATGAATCTATGTTAATTTTGTAAATCACTTCAATGTACCCCCCTGAAATTTCATACGTGTCACCGAAACCGCCTCATTTTTTCTTTTTATTTAAAAATAAGGTTAATTTTCAGCGAGGGCGACATGTTTCACCTATATGCTACGAATGTTATATACGAGAGTATCACAACAAGCTTTAGCTTTTCTCTTTTAAAAGAGTTACGTGCATAAACTGTCAAAACTCTCAAAATATTCACATTTTAAGGGTAATAGTACTTGTTGTTTGTTGGAAATGAAGGTACTATTAAACTATTAAAATATTTTCCAATATTGGAGGTTATTATGAAGTCTACCGGTGTGGTTCGAAAAGTTGATGAACTTGGAAGAATTGTTATCCCGAAAGAGTTACGGAGAACGATGAACATTAACGAAAGAGATCCAATGGAAATTTTCGTTGATGGAGAAAAGATTATTATTAAGAAGTATGAATCTCGTATGACGTGCGCAGTTACTGGTGAGGTTTCTGATCATAACTTGAATTTGTTCGACGGAAAGCTTGTTCTGAGTCCGGAAGGGGCAGAAATGCTTGTCAATGAGCTGAAAAAGCAAGCCTTACCTACTGCTTAAAGATAGACGTTGTATCTATGCAGTAAATTTTTAGATTCTCTTACTTTTAAAAAAGATTACCACCCTGGTTCTTTTCACAGGTCGTGGTAATCTTTTTGTTTATTTTTGCGGTTTCAATTTAACTTTTCAACCGGATGAAACTTCGGCGTGGTCGAAAAGTTTAAGGCCCAAGTATAAGGGCAGCTAAGGCAATCACCTGCGCCTACGGCTTGGTACTTGCCAAGTTTTCTTTACACATTGGATTATAACTTTTCAACCGGGTGATCATTCGACGTAGTTGAAAAGTTTAGGGCCCAAGTATAAGCGCAACTAAGGCAATCACCTGCGCCTATGGCTTGGTACTTGCCAAGTTTTCTTTAATTACATTTTTTACTTTTGGTACGATGTAGTGGCTGCCGCCTTTATCTTGAACGTTTTGTACCATCATCGAGATCAGGAGCCTCGGGTCATCGGTGTTCCATGCGACGAACCAGCCGTTTTCCTTCCCTTTCTCACCTTGCTTAAGCTTCAGTTCAGCTGTTCCAGTTTTGCCCGCTAATTTTAAGCCTTTCACCTTTGGCTTATTCGCAGTTCCTACAGGGCTTTCGACGACTTGAATAAGATCTTTTGTGATCATTGAGGCAATTTCTTCGCTAATGACGTTTTCCTTCCAAGGCTTACTCTTCTCCTCTTCCTTGAACAATACTGGTTTTAACATAGTCCCTTTTGTGATAAAAGGGGTATAGGTTAAGCCGAGATGCAAGGCACTCATTTCAACCTGTCCTTGACCGTATCCGGTATTTGCTAACTGGATTTCGCTTTCGAATCCTTTTTTACCAGTGATTTGTGAAGGTGTGATTGGATAACCGAACGGAATATCCTCAGAGAATCCGTAATCCTTGGACTCTTTCAAAAACGTTTCCTTACCGATATCCAAAATCGCTTGTGCAAAATAAATGTTATCCGATCGTACCAAAGCGTCCTGCAAATTCACCGAAGAGTCGGCCGTACTTACACGTTTTACTGCGTAATCCCCCCAGGAGGAGTCCTTTTTCCAAGTGCTTCCCTTGATTGACTTTTCTGCAGCTGGATCAATTGCTCCTGTTTCCAGTCCAATCGCAGCTGTTATAGGCTTGAAGGTCGAGCCTGGTGCATACGTCTTGCTGAACCGGTTCGTGAGCGGCTTCAACGGATCATTCACCCACTTGTTATACTGTGTACCCGAAACCCCATAAATAAATTGGTTCGGATCATAGGATGGGGTGCTAACAAGTGCTTTCACTTCCCCAGTTGTCGGATTGATTGCCGCGGCTGTACCGGCATCTTTCCGAAGCTGATTGTATAGTGATGCTTGCAAGGTTGAGTCAATTGTTAGTGTCAGTTCCTCACCTGGAACCGGTTTATTTTCAGCAAGGATGTCGCGGTGGTTTCCTTCAGGATCATCTATAAAAATTTCACCGCCCGCTTTTCCTCTGAGCTTTTCTTCATATACTAGTTCGAGACCTGCTCTCCCGACGGTTGAATTCTTCGTATAGCCTTTATCCTTCCAGTTTTCAAGCTGCTTTTCAGTAATTGGCCCAAGATAACCGGTTAGATGAGCGGCAGCCGGTCCCATTGGATAGACGCGGCCCTGCTTTCGAACGAGTTTCGTCCCATTGAGCGCTTTTACAGCTTCAACTTTTGCTGTATCGGTAGCTGACATACTTTTTAATGGAATGTATGAATCGTCCTTCACCCAATCCTGATCAAGCACGGCATTAATTTCTTCAATCGGAAGACCGATCAGCTTGGAGAGATCCTTTTTCATTTGTTCACGATCGCCCTTCATCCAACCAGGAACGAGACCGACTTCGATGATTTCACCGTTAATCGCTAATCCATTCCCATTTACGTCAAAAACTTCACCACGTTCAGGTGGGATCGTGTCTGCCCAGATCGTATCCCCTTCCTTCATTCCAGGGAAAATCATTGATGGATTCCAAGTCATTGCCCACTGTTCGCTATCCTCAGATTTCTCAAAAACAAGCTTTGCGTCATGGCTGAATTCGAGCGGACCCGCAAGTGTGTCCATGGTTACATTGAATTTAAACGCAGGTGTATCCTTCTCTTCATAATCTTCTTCTTCTTTCGGCAGCTTGTAGGAAACTTTGAAATTGCTCATCTGTATGCCCTTATAAATGTCTTTATAGCGCTTAACGAACTTCTTTTTGTCGATTTGTTTTTGCGATTTCTCAGACAACAAGCTGTACATTTGATCAAAGTCTTGCTTTTCCCAGGCTTCCATATATTTTTTGAAGGATGTTTCGGGCTTTGGCTGCTCCGAACATCCGGCTATCATGAAAACCATCAGCACCGTGATCGCTGCGAGTAACTTTTTTAGCACCATTCGGTTGGTGACCTCCTTCTATGTCATTATGTATGTGGTAATGTGTTATTCTTTTGAGCTCTAAATAGGTTTCTTCGGTGTTTGTTTTCAAGAAGTTGTAGAAATAGTTTCTTACTCTCAAATAGGCTACTTCTGCTATTATTTTACCATAATATTACTCTTATTTCTTGTAATATCAATTTTCGTAATAATATTTATCTACTATAAAGACGATTGATCGAGGGAAAAGTTTCGACATTTGTGGACAATTGATAGAATAAATGAATAAAAAAGAACAGGAAGCAACAAAATGATTGAGGGATTAAATACTTTTCGGAGCTAGGCGGTGTTTTTTTACAATGAAAGACTTTAGATGGAAGTATGTACACGGTGTGATGTGGGACTATGAATCCATTCCGGCGAGCGTAACTGCAGTCGAACAACCTAACGTATTAATGTATAAAACGAAAGGAACGACGAGCATCCTTTCCAACAAAATAGCGAGAGTTGCTGTCAATCCGGATTGGAAAATAGAGGACGCTGTGGCTAAAATTTATGATTTTTTCGGATCGCAGCCGTTCTCATGGTGGATTGGGCCGGACTCCTTACCTGAAGATTTACACCAAAGGGTAAAGGGTTATGGGTTTAAGCACCATGATTCGTACTTTGGACTTATAAAGCTCGTTACTTCGACTGAAGCCAACGATTTACGTTATGAGATGCGTGAAGTGGTAAATGAACAAGATGTGAGAGCCTATATCAATGTAAGCTCTAACATCTGGGGTTATGACAAATCAACCCAAGAAGCATTAATCCAACAGAGGCTCGCCTATTTAAATCACGAGGAGCGGCGGAGTGGGCTTTTGATTGTACTAGATAGCGGAAGCCCCGTCGGTTATGCCGGTTACCGGTTTAGCTCGGATGGCCAGGCGATGTATCTTGCTGGGACCGGGGTGTTGGAGGAATATCGTGGCCAAGGAATTTATCGAGCATTGTTAACGGCAAGAACCCAACTCGCTAAAGAGTATGGATGTGAATGGTTGGCAACCCAAGCCCGGGAAGGTACATCAGAACCGATCTTACGGAAGCTCGGGTTTGAAGAAATCGGAATCTATCAGGTTTACACGAAAGAATAGTTTTAAGAGAATAAAAAAATGAACCAGAACGATTTTGAAAGCATCGTTCTGGTTCTTTCATTTCTACCTATTATGTTCTACTATCTACTTCCCTTTACCGTTATTACCTATTACTTTACCATTTTTCAGAGTGTTAAATTCAATAATAGAATAAGGAGTTTCAGTTGCATCCGAATTGTTCACTACCATAACTTCTTCCCTCTTTGCATTTAATGTCACTTCTACTTTCAGTGATTCATCTGCAGGTACTTTCAAGCTATTCATTTCAAAGCTCATAGAAGGTTGTTCTACATTGAATGGAATCCAACCACCATCATTCATATCAGGTTGTTCCGAATCGGCCCCCCATGATAGCACTTGGTATTGAAGCTCGCCATTTTCTCCAGCAAGACTTTTTGGAACAGGTAATCCCATAAAGCCATTATTCCAAGAACCCCCTACATTTACTAAATACAATGGAGTCGATTCTTGTGTAGCTACATCATAAAGGACACTAATCTGTTGGCCAATCGGCTCTAATCCAAAGAACGTATAGTAGTCTTGATTATAAACAATGTATTCTGGTTGTCCATCCATGTTATTATCAATGAAAATATTAAACTCTATTAGGTTTGGCGTATCCCATGCTTCTTCTGTCGCTATAACAAACTCGGCCACTTCATCATCTACTCGTGCCCCAACCGCTTTAAGGTCTTGATGATCCGCAATGTTTGTCTCATCTTTATCTTGATCGCCTAATACAAATAAGTCTGTTTCCGACTCTGTCGCCCCTTTGTTCGTCAGCTTGATTGAATCCTTTAAAGCTTTGGATTTTATTTCACTTACTTTTTCAATAACGGCTTGATAAGGAATTCTTAGCATTTCGCCAGTACCACTGTTATCCGTTAATACAACATACCCGTCAAATTCATGAAAACCAGGATCCCCACTTAGAGCAGATGAATCGATTTCAAAGTCAACTTTAAGCTTTTTACTTTTACCAGCCTTTACTTTTATTCCTTTTTTCGGTACCGATAAATGAACTGGTCCGGTCGTATTTCCATGTCGATTTTCCCAGGTTATACTATATTCTTTAGTTTCCGTACCTTTATTTGTAACCGTTACCGTTTTATTTCGTTGTATTTCGATGTCATCACTTACAGCAACATACCCTAAAGAGATGGCTTGGGGGTAAGCTACACTTGTCGTATCAGCTGCAACGTCTGCCTGTACACGCCCAGCTCCTTGACGAGAAAGTGGGTAAACTTTATCATTCAAGTCTTGAATTGGTGTTGAGGTATTCATGATTAGAGACTTGATCTCTTCTGAGTTCCAGTTAGGATGAAGCTGTCTTAATAATGCAGCGACTCCAGCAATATGTGGTGCTGCCATTGACGTACCACTCTTTAATGTACCTTCATCTCCTGTACCGAAATCTGCTGAATTTATATCAAATCCAGGGGCTGATATTTCTGGTTTAAAACCACTGATCGCTCGGCCAGGTCCTTTTGAACTAAAGGAAGCAATCGTGTCAGCTAAATGAGGTTTTGGTATTTTGATAGAATCAGAGAGCGTAATATTGACCGATTCTCCGCCATTTAGTTCTTGTTTGATAAGATCACCATTCGCTTGACTAATCATGACACCAGGAATGTCAACAGCATCCCCGCCCATTGTAATTGGAGCTCCTGCTACATTATTTGCTACAACGGCAGCTACTGCACCAGCGTCTAGAGCATTTGCCAATTTTTCTGTAAAAGAACATGTACCACGGTCAATTAGAGCAATTTGTCCTGCCGGGTCACCTTGGAATGCTTCACCATTACATGCTTGTCCGACATACACGACTTCATCTGTAATTTCACCAGATTCAGAGAGTGGTGTTGTAATCGCTCCCTCAACTGCCTCATATTGACCTGCAATGTTTTCCGGTGAATTAATGACAATTCCACCTACGACAATACCGTCATCAACAGAGGCTGCAACACTAATTGCTTTGTCTGCCACGCCTGGTGACCCTGTAATGTATGGAATATCACCGGAGTTACCTGCCGATGCAACGACAACAATTCCTGCATCAACAGCTAAATTTGAGGCTACAGCAGTAGGATCATTCGGATGACCATATGGTGAACCTAGTGACATGTTTATAACATCCACATGATCAGATACATCTCCATCACCATTTGGATCTGCTGCCATTTCCAATGCTTGGGTGGTAACACCGGTTGAACCAGTCTTACCGAACACTTTGTAGGCATAAAGAAGGGCATCTGGTGCGACACCTTGTCCAACCTTCCCTTCTACCTCTTCACCTGCAACGGTTGCTGCCACGTGAGAACCATGTCCTTGCTCGTCTAATGGATCGGCATCTGGGTGAGGAACACGTAAATCAGGATTTTCCGAACCAGCATCATAATTCGTCCCTACGAAATCATACCCACCAACAACCTTTGCTGTAGGAAATGTCCCAGCTTCGATCACATTTGGGTTGTTTGACGAATAAGCTTCAGCTGTACCTTTCCCACCGAAGGAAGCATGTGTATAATCAATACCGGTATCAATGACAGCTACAGTAACGCCTTCACCAGTAACATTAACACCATCCACTACTTTCTCCCATACCTTTGGTGCCCCAATAAAATCGACACTACTGTCATTGTGCAACTCAACTGGATTTACAGCATAAATATCTTTTACTTCACTAAGGTTTGCCAATTCGCCCAGCGTTCCTCTTTTTACTTGAACATACATACCGTTATATATCTTTTCAAAACTAGCAATTACTTCTCCGTCATTTTTAGAAATTTTGTTTTTCGCCGGTTTCTTAGCATTTTTTAGTTTTTGCGCATGTTCCTTTTGCGACTGTTTATCAAGCTTTTGTCCATTCTCTTTAGCATCAACATATTCTTTAAGCACTGGCTCACCTTCAAACTGGACAATTACTTCGACAACCTCATCCATGTTTGCTCCGCGTGGAACCAAATCAGGCGCAATTTTCCCATCACTTTCCGGAACGGTCACTTTTGTATACTCATCTGTTGTTGCATCAGCTGGGTGGTTTGACATACCCATAAGTAAACCCATGGTTAGGGTGACCATTCCAGCTCTCTTGAGACCCCTTTTAAAATTAAACTTCATCCTACCTACTCCCTTCAAAGTTTTCGCGCAATAAATTATTATTTTATTGCATGCTTTTAATACAACAATAATTCAACAGTACTCTTCCACAGTCCTGTAACATCGACAAAGGTTCTTAGATATAGACAAAAAACCACTAAATACGTACCTATAATCAAACAATTTTTTACTTATCGTTCTATGAACCGGACTTAGTCGATGAAGAAACTACGAAAATTATATTGCTTACCCACAAATAACTTTTTTGAGTACATCACTTTTGAGTATTATGTTCATTGAATTTTCACACTTTTATAATAAAATAGGACCAATGTATTGTATAATAGTAATTAAGAAAGGTGGAATGTGATTATGAGGAAAAAAGTTTCTTTAAAAGAACTTGTTAATAAAAATAGATTAGAAATTTCAAAGGACCAGCAGGCTTTAGAAAAAATCGAGGCTAAAATTGAACAAAATCATAAAGCTTAACTAGTCCAATATCCTAAGAAAGAGCCGTTCCCTTTTCGGAACGGCTCTTTAAATCTTTAGGAAAAAATAGATCATGCATATGGGTCCAGAGCGATCATTGCATATAAGAAAAGCGCAAGCGCCCTGCTTAGCCACGAAGGTCACTGGAAGACCGACGAGGAGGCTGTTGCCGCCGCAGGAGGCCTGAAGTGATCCAAGTGGTTGGGCGCTGAAGCTGGACATTACATCCATGCCGCAAACTTTTATACTTTCTTTACTCATAAAGAAAACTTGGCAAAGCCAAGCCTTTGGCGCCGGCTGAGCTTTAGTTGCGCTTATACTATAGAAAGTATTTTTATACTTTCTTAACGTGAAAAAAAGAGCTGTGGATGGTACAGCTCTTAAAAAGTGAGGGGAGGTAGTGAATTGAAATTGTTGATTCGTCGTGGTAGGATTCGGCTCATTTAGACCCGAATTGTTTCAGCTATAACGATGTAACAATGTATTATTCAGGCTTTTCCTCATCAGTTGTTGTTTCTTCCTCAGTTCCGCCTTCTTCAGTGTTTGCCTCTTCTTCAGTTCCTTCTTCTGTTGTTGTTTCTTCTTCAGTTTTTGTGTCTTCCTCTGTTGTTGTTTCTTCTTCAGTTGATTCATCATTAGCAGGTTCTTCTTCGTTTGCGTTACATGCAGTGATCAACATTACTGCCAAAAGGGATGTTCCTAGTTTTGCAAACAATTTCTTTTTCATGGATACTACACTCCTTGTATGATGAAATTTACCGGTCAGTCCGGCTACACATAACTATACTGCAAACAAGCCAAAAAAAGGCCGAATTTACAGAACCTACAAACAACTCTTACAATCGTAAAATTCTTAAAGAACTATGCCTCAAATTCTGTACAAAACACGAGTTCCAGGTTTTCCGGATGGATTATTCTCTGTTCGGATGATTTCCAGATTTTCCGGATGAATTATTCCCTGTTCGGATGATTTCCAGATTTTCCGGATGAATTATTTTCAGTACGGATGAATTCCAGTTTTTCCAGCTGAATTATTCTTGATACGGATGAATTATTCTGAATACAGCTGGTAATTCTGAATGTTTTTCATTAAATATAATCTTCTTGTACTCTTGAAGAAGATTTATTGCTCCTTTTAACGCTAAATTGGCGTCTGACAGATCTCTAATATGTACAATCACCAAGCTAAAGACCATTTTGAATCAAAAGTGATCCACAGCTTAAGAATTTCTTAGTTTCCTTAACAAAGAAAAAAGAGCTGCGTTAGCAACTCTCACTCAGTCGATGTTTCTTTTCATTTATCTAAATCGTTCAGTTACGTGTGTGTTTAAAAAACTAATAAACTTCTAGTGTACCGAGTTCATGCAAAATATAGTGCAATGGTGAAAAGTGACGTGCCGAGCTTGAGGAAAAAACCTTTATTCATGTTTTCATCCACCCCTCGTTTGTCAGGTTTGCCGTTTTGATCCCCGGCTACCCTTACTATAACGCGGTGGAAACAGAAATGGGGTCATTTTACAGTTTTATAATAAAACCTATACACTTACTCAATACTCGCTTTACATTCTTTTTCTCAAAATCGCACGAACCGGGCTGGCATCCGCTTCAGCAAGGGGCAATGGCAAGGCGATTAACTCGTAAACTCCCTCGTCCACTTCATCCAATAAGACACTCTCTAATATATGTATGTCATTTTCAAGTAAACTGTGGTGTGCGGGCAAGTCCTTTGAATCAACCTGATCAACAGACGGTACATCCACCCCAATTAACCGAACCCCTTTTTCTTTTAAAAATGGGGCAAGCTCTGGTGACAAATACGTAATCTGATCCGGAAAAACAGTGCGGTCCTTCCATGAGCTTGTTTTAATAAGTAAGCGTTCAATACCTGCCAGCTCGTATCCTTTCAAATCTTCGGGCTGAATCGATTGGCGTCCTTCCAAGTGAACGACCAAGGCATCACCGACATACAGATCAGGCTTCAAATCCAGCATTTTGTCCCCATTTTCATCAAAGTGGAAGGGTGCATCCACATGGGTTCCAGTATGAGTGCTAAAGGTAACACTTCCGACGTTCACAGAGCCTGTCTCCTCTTTCGTCCAATTCAACTTGAACGTAAATGGTGTGTCGCCAGGCCAGGTTGGTACACCTTTCTTCAGAGGTTGAGAGATGTCCCAAATTTTCATAGTTACGCCCCCTCCGTGATGTTATTCTTTTTTCTCACCTAAAGCAAACATAATTTCCGTTTTGCAGGCTATTTCTCCATCGACAGTTGCCGTTGCCACGCCTTTACCCATCGATCCGCGAACACGAGTAAGCTCGACTTCTAACCGAAGCTGATCCCCTGGGCGAACCTGACGTTTAAATCGACAGTTGTCGATCCCGGCAAAAAAGGCAAGACGTCCACGATTTTCTTCTTTTTTAAGTAATGCAACCGCTCCAACCTGAGCAAGTGCTTCAACGATTAAAACACCTGGCATGACTGGATATTCCGGGAAATGCCCATTGAAAAACTCTTCATTAGCAGAAACGTTTTTAATACCTATTGCATGCTTTCCTTCTTCTACTTCAAGTATTTTATCAATCATTAGAATTGGGTAGCGGTGTGCAATAATTTCTTTGATTTCTTCGATATTTAGCATGATAATCCTCCTGTTTTTAACCAGTCTCCCTATATCATAGCATAATTTTTCACGGAAAAAGAAATCGGTTTAGACAGAGGACACCCATCTTTTGCTTGGTTACTTTGGGAATACAATTTGATATTTACGTGCTTTTTTTTCTACTTTATATCTTTTTTTACGAGGTCGATAATGTGCGTCCACGTTTCCTTATCGAAGACATCCATCATGTTACCGTCGCCGATTACTCCGTACCCAACAGCTAGTCCCATTGCGAGACATGCAACAAACAAAAAGAGCACGAGAATAAGCCGCAGCCAAATTGGGATTAAGCGAACTCGTGGCTTTGTCAGCTTCTCCTGCTTACTGTCTTCCCTGGTGGAAGCTTCCTTATTAACCTGAGCTTGCTCTTCGATTGGCACGTTTTCTTTTGTTGTATTTCCATTCTTTTGCGACGAATCAGACGTCACCGCCGAATGTTTCTTATTAGCTTCTATATCATTATGGACCATAATAACTCCTCATTACTTACTTAACGAATTGAATTTACGAGCCCCATCATTTGATCGGCCATCGTAATCGATCTGGCATTCATTTGATAAGAGCGCTGTGTCGCCATAAGTTGGGCCATTTCCTGAGCGACATCCACGTTCGATTGTTCCAGGGAGCCTTGCTGAATATAGTTACCATTCATTTCAATCTGCTCAATCACATCATTCAAATCAGCTGTCGCACTGACTTGATATCGATTTTCGCCTACCGATTGTAACAGTTGCGGTCGATTCACTTCAACAAGCGAAAGCCGTCCAGCGTTGACAGTCGTTTGATCTGTTAAGGTAACCTTTATCAAGCCTTCACCTGTAACAGAAATCGATTCAAAATTGGCAGGTATTTCAATTGGACCGTTCACTCCTAGAACAGCATCCCCATTTGAAGCAGTTAGTTGCAAAATTTGGGGATTCCCGTTGATTGGTGTCAAATAAAAGGACCCTTCCCTTGTATATTCAACGATTTCGCCACCATTTTCAAGTGTTTTCCCCATTTGGAACATGACATTTGGATCCAGAAGCGCAAAATCTAACGATCGCCCAGTCTCCATTATACCACCTTGTTCAAGTCTTAGGACTGTCCCAGATACCCTTGCGCCATTACCAAGCCGAATTCCTTCTGGTGATTGACGACCAATTTCGACATTCTGGTTTGGCTGGTTGTTCATTTTTTGTGCTAAAAGACTTGAAAATTGTACATCACGACGCTTGTACCCGTATGTATTAGTATTCGAAAGGTTGTTTGAAATCGTGTCCAGTTGTCTTTGAAGTTGCCCCATTGTCACAGAAGCTGTAATCATTGAACGGTTCATCATCCTACCCCTTTACCCTTTTTGTTACAAGGAAGTATAAAAATTTTGCTGCATGGATGTAATGTCTAGCTCCAGCGCACAGGTACTCGAGGTCGCTTCGATTTCTGGCATCACGCTGGAAAACGCGTTCTCGTCCAGAAATCTCCAGCGCTTGTCGCACCTAAACAGTGCGCTTCCGCTTTTCCATCAATGTCTAGCTCCAGCGACCAGGTGCTCGAGGTCGCTTCGATTCTTCCACAAACACAAAAAGCATGTGTTGTGCTCCAGAATCTCCAGCGCTTGTCGCACCTAAACAGGTCGCTTCCACTTTTCCATCAATGTCTAGCTCCAGCGACCAGGTGCTCGAGGTCGCTTCGATTCTTCCACAAACACAAAAAGCATGTGTTGTGCTCCAGAATCTCCAGCGCTTGCACTCTCGAGTATAAGGGCAACTAAGGCAACCACTTTCGCACTGCTCGGCGCTGGCCAAGTTTTCTTTATCACACCTAAACAGGTCGCTTCCGCTTTTCCTAGCCGAGTCTTCCGATTTCATTGGATGCTTTTTCCATCGTTCGGTCATACGCTTGAATGACTTTTTGGTTCGCCTCAAACGTTCGATATGCACTCATCATTTGGACCATCGTTTGTTCGACATCCACATTGGACCTCTCAACAAATCCTTGCTTTAGTTGATATGTAACGTCTGTATTTCCGTTTACGGCAATGATGTCTGCTTCATTTTCCAAGCTAAATAGGCCGTTTCCTTCTTTTTCAAGATCATTCGGATTTTCGATAAGTGAGATTCCAATTTGGGCCTCGGTTTCATTGATAACCCCATTTTCACCAAGTTTAAAATTAGTACCTTCCACCATAATTCGGTTTCCGGCAGTATCAAGAACATAGTCCCCTGTTGATGTTACAAGATTGCTGTTCGCATCAACGGTAAAGTTCCCATTACGTGTAAGCCGGAGTTCACCCGCTTCATTTTCAACTGTAAAAAATAAGGCGCCTGCTGTACCTGTATCTTCGTTGATCGGAACGGTTCCTTGGAGAAGAGCAATGTCTAGATTATTGCCAGTTTCACGAAGGTCTCCTTGACGATAGTTTGGCAATGCCTCTTGCATATAGACCCCTGTTGCGATAGGTCCAACACGATCATTCATCGGGATGCCTTGAGTGCCTACATTCGTCTCGCCCATACGGCTGAGCAGCATATTTGGAAAAGCTCGAAGTGATGCACGGTCTGCTTTGTATCCTGGCGTATTGGCGTTCGCAAGATTATTAGTCAGTAAGTCCTGTCGTCTTTGCTGACTAATCATTCCTGAAGCGGCAGTATAAAATCCTCGAAACATTAACTCTCCCCCTCTATTGTTACAGTAAAGTGTGCAGCCGATCGTTCGTGGTTACAAGGCTTGTCCTTAATATTAAGAAAGCTTCCGTTTAGGTAATCTGTCCATATGTTCAAGCATGATGCCTGTCCCACGCGCAACACAGCTCATTGGTTCTTCTGCAACATGAACTGGGACTTTCAATTCATCTGAAAGCAACCGATCTATACCATGCAGTAAAGCTCCGCCACCTGTAAGGATAATGCCACGGTCGATAATATCTGCAGAAAGTTCTGGCGGTGTTTTTTCGAGCACGCTTTTCGCTGTTTGTACAACAGTTTGAATCGGTTCTCTTAACGCCTCTTCAATTTCCGTAGTACGGATCTTTATATTGCGAGGGAGTCCACTTACCATGTCACGGCCACGGATGTCCATTTCTTCGTCCCGCGAGCCCGGGAAGACGGTTGCGACATTTGTTTTTATGTTTTCGGATGTACGTTCGCCAATCAAGAGTTTGTACTCTCTTTTTATGTAGTGGAGAATTTCTTGATCGAACTTGTCCCCCGCCATCTTAATCGAAGAGGCGGTGACGATATCGCCCATTGACAATACGGCAACATCAGTTGTTCCACCGCCTATGTCTACGACCATGTTACCACTGGGCTGAAAGATATCCATACCCGCTCCGATCGCTGCCACTTTCGGCTCTTCTTCAAGGAAAACTTGCTTTGCACCACTCTTTTGCGCTGCCTCACGGATTGCCTTCTGTTCTACGGTTGTAATATTAGTTGGTGTACAGATCAGGATTCGTGGTTTTCCGATAAGCCCCCTCACATCGATCTTATTTAAAAAGTACTTCAGCATTGCCTCGGTGACTTCAAAATCGGCGATGACGCCATCCTTCAATGGTCGAGTCGCAATAATATTTCCAGGCGTTCGTCCTACCATTTGACGGGCAGCCTCACCGACTTCTAAAACTCGATTGCTATGCTTATCAATCGCTACAACAGATGGTTCGTCAAGCACAATTCCCCGTCCTTTTACATAAATGAGTACGTTCGCAGTACCCAGATCAATTCCGACATCCCTCGAAAACATGCGGTGAATCCTCCCTATTCCTTGCTAGTTATATTAGTATATATTTTGTCAAATTTATGTAGTTCATCCATTTTATAAGTTTACCATAGTTTTTTGTTGAATAGGGGCTAAATTTGTCAAAAAATCCGACTATTTCACTACCCAAAAAAATTAATTGACGACAGTTTCAGATTTCTTGTATTTCTCCCGGGTAGCTTCACCGCCACGCAGGTGTCGTACCGACTTATGGTACTCCAGGATCTCCTTTACAGTATTGGCCAGCTCCGGGTTGATTTCAGGCAATCGTTCCGTTAAATCTTTGTGGACGGTACTTTTAGAAACACCGAATTCTTTTGCAATCACTCGAACGGTTTTCTTAGTCTCCACGATATACCTGCCTATCTTGATGGTTCGTTCTTTGATGTAATCGTGCACACCACTCGCCTCCCCAAATTGGATGTAAGAGGTGCGATATGAGACTTCAATATCTAGGCTGCGAAATGTTAAATTGTCATCCCCCTACAAATAAAATGACTGCTAAGCGCGCACGCAGCTTTACTTAGACTTCTCATCGCGGTCCCCTAATGATCGTTTTGTAACATTTTATTAGACAGGAAGAGGTTATATACCTAAAAGTCAAGTGGGACAAGGGAAATTGTTTCTTCTTTCTCAATAAATCCGTTAAAGGTGCGAACAAAGCAGTTATTTTCGAAGTGATCGTAAGTACTATAGCTGGTGTTGTGTCGGGGTTTTGGACCGCTAAGGCTGAGTTAAGAAAGGTAAATCTAATGTTAAGACGGAAATTCTGAGTTCGGACTGTATTTTCAGAATTGCGGCTGAAATAATCTAAATTTAGCTGATATATCAGAATTTCGGCTGAAATAACTTGAACTCGGCTGATATCCCACAATTCCGGATGAAATAACCTGAGTTCGGCTGGTATATCAAAATTCCAGATGAAATAACCTGAGTTCAGCTGGTATCCCAGTATTTCGGCTGAAATAACTTGAATCATGCCTGTATTTTAAAATTTTTACGATTAAAAGAGGGCTAAAAGACGACTATTTCATTCAAAAATGCTTCTCATATAGTGTTTGATCAAAAAGGAGGACAAAAAGATCCGAAATTAATGAAGTTCAACTAAAATCATCACGTCCTGTGACAATTAAGGAAGATCAATTACAAACGTTACATCCTGTGAACCCAACTGACTCACATCGGGTGAGCCCGAATTATTTGTTGTGAGTTTGTCTTTGTAAATACTAGCAAAGCATAATACACCTTGGTTCGTGTCACGATTTTCATTGGTATTTCAGTGACCTATCTACCTATCAGTTCTTCAGATTATAACTCCCCCTCGGAAATTCGACAGGATTAGTGGTTTGAGAAGACTTGATTACGGGGAATCTATATAGTATATTCATGTAAAATTGGAATTTTCTGAAATCGGTCTGTTGCCATCGGATTCCCAACCACTCAACGGACCCTCAGCCTTGTAATCCCTTATATTCTTGTAATGCATCGCATCAGTCGTCTAGTTGTTATCACTACTATCTACCATTCCGATCATTCTATCAAATCACATCACATGATTCCCACCCAGTCCAATACAGAATACAACCCGTCATCCTACCGTTCTATCAGCTCATGCATTCCAGATCAACAAGCCAAGTTGCATACCACATTACAGAGAGAAGGGGAGATGAAATGTTTAAGACGTATAAAACTGAATCGTTTTTTGATGAAATGCTTCAGCAGCAAGGTCAACCGAGATCACACTATCAGGTGCTTTATAATCGGTTAGCCTCACTACCTCACGATGAGCTCCAAAATCGGCACGAAGCTGCACAGCAAAACTTTCTAAGGCAAGGAATTACGTTTACTGTCTACCATGAAAATCAGGACTCTGAGCGAACCATTCCGTTTGATTTTATTCCCAATATTATTCCGAAAGACGAATGGCAGAACCTCGAAAAAGGTTTAATTCAGAGGGTAAAAGCATTGAACCTATTTCTTGATGACATTTATAATAGCCAACAAATTTTAAAGGATGGTTTAATTCCCCGTGACCTTGTTGTAACATGTAGCCATTTCTACCCACAGGTCACTAAAATAAAGGTTCCACGCAGAAATCACATCTTTATGGCTGGTGTGGATCTAATCAAAGACGACCAGGGTGAATTTCGCGTGCTCGAAGATAATTTACGTAACCCATCCGGACTCTCTTACGTTTTTCAAAACCGCTATGTAATGAGGCAGATTTTCCCGGACTTTTTCCAAGACTATGATATTAATTCTCTTGAAAACCAGTTTTCTCATATTCATGAAGCCCTTTCCTCTATTGCACCAAACGGGGTATCAAATCCAAACATTGTCCTGCTGACTCCTGGTGTCTATAATTCTGCTTATTTCGACCATAGTTTCATCGCTCAGCAGCTCGGGATCGAACTCGTTGAGGGGCGAGATCTCCTCGTCCGCGATCGTACCGTTTATATGAAGACAACAAGAGGATTAAGGCGTGTCGATGTCATTTATAGAAGAATTGATGACGACTATCTTGACCCACTTGAATTTCTTCCTGATTCAATGCTTGGTGTTGCCGGTTTAATGGATGCGTACAGAGCAGGGAACGTCACGATTTCCAACGGCGTCGGGAATGGGGTCGCTGACGACAAGGCCATCTATCATTATGTCCCAAGTATGATTCGTTATTATCTTGGTGAAGAACCACTCATCAAAAATGTGGAAACCTACTTCTTACGTGACCCTGAGCAAAGGCAATATGTTCTTGCAAATTTGGACAAGCTTGTCGTTAAACAAACGAATGCTTCAGGCGGTTACAATATGCTGATTGGTCCACAATCAACCTCAGAGATACGGGAAATTTTCCGAAAAAAGATTCAACAAAATCCAGCTAACTTTATTGCTCAGCCTGTTATTAAACTATCGCGCCTTCCCGTTTTTCGCGGCGAGAATTTTTCCGGATGTCATATTGATTTACGTGCATTCGTGTTTAATGGTGAGCACCCTCATGTGTTCCCAGGAGGGCTTACAAGAGTTGCACTTAAGGAGGGCTCACTCATCGTCAATTCATCGCAAGGCGGCGGTGCTAAGGACACGTGGGTTACACAGGATTAATTAGGAGGAGGGTTCTACATGTTAAGTCGTGTTTCGAATTCACTTTACTGGATGTCACGGAATATTGAGAGAGCTGAAAATACAGCCCGGCTGATCTCGGTTCGCCTGATCGGCAGCATTGAACACGAGGAAAATCACTGGGATGAACTTATTTCAATTATTGGAGGTAACGAAGCCTTCGAGAAAAAATTTGACCGGTATGATGCAAAGTCCGTAATGGATTTCATGTCATTTTCGAGCAGTAATCCGAATTCAATTCTTCATTGTATAAAATTGGCCAGGGAAGACGCACGAGCCATCCGCGAAATCATCCCGCAAGAGCTTTGGGAAATGATAAATAGCTTTTACTGGGATGTTAGACAGTTTAAGCAGGAAAATTGGAGCATCGATACGATTGACCATTTTTACCAGATGATCATTCGGCAATCGGCTTTGTTCCAAGGGATGGTTGAGGCGACTCTATCTTTCGATGAAGCGTACTTATTTATTAAGATGGCCAAGTTCATTGAGCGCGCGGAAAAAACATCTCGGATTCTAAATATTTATTATTATCGTTCGGAGGACCCTGATCACAATGACCCTTCCTTGTACCGGCACTGGTTTGCTGTTCTGCAGTCTGTAAGTGGTCACGAAGCCTACTTGAAAAGGCACCGGCCTTTTATCAGCGGGGAACGAGTGATTGAATTTTTACTATTTGACGATGCCTTTCCTCGCTCGATACAATACTGTATTGATCAAGTTTATAGTGTATTTCAGGAGCTTGAAAATGGGAAAATTGAACATTACTCAGAGGACTTACATCAGTTGATTGCCTTGATGAGAAATCGATTCCACGAAATGACCGTGGTTGATGCGTTAACTGAGGATTTGCATCAATTTTTACAACGTTTTCAACAGGACTGCTTCAAGCTAGGCCGTCTCATTAATAAAACGTACTATCTAGGAGAGGTTTACGTATGAAATATAAGGTCACCCAGAACACACACTACAGGTACGAACATTCAGTAAGCCAGAGCATCAATCAAATCCGATTAAAGCCGATTGATGATGTTAAACAAGAATGTCTCTCGTTTAAAAAGGAGTTTTCTCCAGATGTCCCTTCTTACACGTATTATGATTACTGGGGAAACCATGTTGAGACGTTCTATGCCTGGGAAGATCATAATGAATTGCTTCTTGTTACTACGTCAGAGGTAATCATTGACCCGTATGCATTTATCAATACTCTATCGTTTAGCCCGCAAATGCATGATGCGTTCCGCTCAACCTCTTTTCAGCAGCAGTATGCGGAATTTTTGATGAAAACCTATTATACAACACTTGATGATGAGATTTGTGAACAGCTGACAGTGGATTTTTGGAATCAGTCGCCTAATCCTTTTGAGTATGTAAAACTGGTAAACAAGTACATATACGACACGTTTACCTATCAGCCTGGAAGTACTACCGTTCAAACAACAGCTGCTGAAGCGCTCGCCAAAAAGGAAGGTGTTTGTCAGGACTATACGAACTTAATGCTGGCGTTATGTCGTTACCGAGGGATTCCAGCCCGTTATGTGAGCGGCTATTTATATGTAGGTGAAAACTCAGCTATGCGTGGTGATTCAGCAACACATGCTTGGGTTGAGGTGAAAATGCCGACAGCGGGATGGATCGGGTTTGATCCGACGAATAATGTACTTGCACAAGATCAGCACATCCGTGTTGCGGTTGGTCGCGATTATGCCGACATCGTCCCACTAAAAGGAATCTATCACGGCGGAATCCAACACCTTGATGTAAAAGTGAGCGTTCACGCGATTGAGGAAAACGTCAAAAGCATGAAGTAAGTGGGCTTTAGATAAAGAAAACTTGGCTAGCGCCAAGCCTTAGCGCTGGCGATCGCCTTAGTTACACTTATACTATAGAAAGTATTTTTATACTTTCTTAACGTATTAGAGAAAACCCGCCGAAGTTGGCGGGTTTTTTGATATTAATTGTTGATATAACGTTCAAAAACATAACCGAAATCTTTGACGCTGTATTTATCCTTCGTTTCGACGAGCCATGTATAAGCAGCTTCGTTAATTTCTTTAAACTCATCGGATAGCTTGCGTTCATTGCTTCGGCTGTTATTAAGTGTTGAGCAAGCAGTTTCGAGGCTCTGGCGTGCATAGCCGATGTACGTATCATTATCTCGCGTGATTTCCGCAATCTTTAGTAACGCTTTATATAAATCTTTCAATTCTTCTAGATGCTGTTTATGTACATCGATGCTATGGATATTCTCACCCATTTTGAACTTGATTTCAACATCTCTATCCATGGTACCCGCTGTTTCAAGCTCAACAAGTGAAAATTTGTTGTTACGGTAATCAAAACGACGAAGTGTACGTTTTTTGCTTGCTGCACTTGTTCCGTCGACATGGATTAGCGCTTTGTTTGTGAAGCAATATTCATCTGACTTCGACTTGATCAAGAAGAAGATTTTCTCATTATCTTCATGCATGACATAATCATCTGCATCGACCTTATCGTAATCCTGGGGTTGGATAACCTTACCGACATCACTAATTCCAAGCACATCAGATGCTACTTTTCCAAACATTCAATCAAACCCTTTCCCTATTTATGAAAAACTTTATTCAATACTATTATAACAAAGACATTCCTGGAATATTGACTCATTTTGCTCTTTTAAATAGTTAGTTGAAATTTTTCATATAAGTAAGAATATCGAGGTCAATCCAGCCTCGTTTTTGCTCACGTTCCTCAAAGTTTTCTCGGTGAACAAAGACTCTAAGAGCATCTGTTACAGCCTCTTCTGTATGAATTGGAGTCCTCTCCAGGAGGTTTAACCGCTCGAGCTCCTTAACAAGCTCCTCGTACACATTCCCTTTAATCTCCACAATGTTTTCTTGTTTGGAAGGTGCGAAATACAGCTGATGCAAGTCATAAATCCGTATCAATTCTTTAATCGGTTCAGGATGGTCATCTACACGAAGATCGATTGCACGGTCGTTAAACCCACCGTAACCACCTTCTTCTTTTACGATTAGAAGTGCAGCCGATTGCTTTCCTCTGCTGTCACCGCCAGCTTGTTGGCCAGCATCCAATGCTTGTAAAAGACGTTCGGAAAGGGTCCCATGAGTTTCTTCAAACGTTTTGCCCATTGCATTTACAGTTTCCTCGCCGACTAGAATGTTTCCTTGTGCGGCATAATGACGCCCAGTACATCCACCCGCCCAGTCATAACAGGCTTTACCCGTGAACGTTGCAGCTTTCCCAGTCGCATCGACAATCCCAACCTGTCGAAGCTCTCGCTCACTGTCGGCCTCTGTTAAAAGTTTAATTGTTTCCTCAGCTGTTTTTCCTGATTCCATGTAGCCAAGCCCGGCTGGACCATATGACGTGTTCGCATAGGATTGTGTTGCAACTGCCCCTACTCCAGCCTTCGCCCACGGCACAACTGATCCAACACCGATAAATTTCGATTGAACTGCGATCCCAAGCTCTTCTGTTTCCGAATCATAACCAACAATCGAGAACGTTGCAACAACATCCTTAGGAATCTTCCCTGTATACATTAACTCTCTCCCTTCAAAACTACCTTTATGAGGTTGTTCAAAAAGTATCCAAGGGCTCCTGTACCTGCGTCTTCAAGTGTTCTCTAGGATGTAAGCTTCCTCGGTACAAGGCAGCGAGGATGTCTCTCGAGTAGTAGCCTTCCTCAAAACTGTCGTGCCTTGAACTTCTTGTTTCTGATTCGTCTACTTTTTGAACACGCACTTTATGAATACTCTACCCTAATTAATTCTTGCACCAAACCACAAATTCCTTTTTTGTAAGAGCTGACAGATAGAGGGGGCCTGCTGAACTTAGAAAAGTATTTTTATACTTTCTTAACGTGAGAAAAAGCCCTGGAGTTTAGATTCTCCAGGGCTTGTCTATTGATTTAGCGTTGGTTAGGCACTTTCCGATTGTCGGGAAGCGTCTGTTTGTTGATCTTCATCCTCGGTTGAGTTTTCCTGTGGTTGAGCGTCATCCGTTTCACCAGCTGAGTCTGTTGAAGATTCCTCATCGGTACCTTCAGTTTGGGTTTCATCCGTTTTGCTTGCATCATCAGCTTTAGCGGGATCAGTTGCAGCCCCTTGATCGGGTTCTGTTGTTGCATCTTCTTCAGCAGCATCTGCTGGGTCGGTTGATGCACCTTGATCACCTTGAGCTGGGTCTGTATTGGCATTTTCTTCAGATTTAGCATCCGCATCTGCGCCTGCTTTTTCTTCAGTTGCTTGCTTTTGATCAGGAATATCGGAAACCATCTTATTGAAGTAATCTAATGGATTCACTGCGACTCCATCTTTACGTACTTCAAAATGAGCGTGAATTTTCGCTTCCTTATCAAGTAAGTTCATACCTGCAGTACCAAGTACTTCACCTTGCTTGACAGTGTCACCTTCTTCTACCTGTACATCTGCAAGACTAGAATAATGTGTCACCACACCGTCTTCATGTTCGATATGGACGACGTAGCCAAGAAGTGGATCCTGATCAGCTTTAACAACTTTACCGCTTAAGCTAGCTTTCACATCGAAAGGTTCCCCGCTCTCAGTCGCATAGTTGATTCCCTTGTTCTGGAAGTAGGTATTATTATAGAATACGAGAGCTGCTTCTTGTTCTTCAGCATTTGCATCACTGTCATAAAATTTCTTTGTTACTTCGACAGCTGATTTGTCTACTGGTGCTTTGAACACTTCAGAGTTAGAATTTACTGGTACGGCATCCTGATTTTCAAAACCTGTTGGACTGGCTTCTTCATCAAGCTCATCTCCAATACTGTTTTGATACCAGAGTACTGATGCTAAGATTACTGCTGCAAACCCAAGATATACTGCCGGATAGACCCAACGCTTCCTTTTGTACCACTTTGATTTTAGAGGACGAACTGATTTTTGATTTTCTTCTTTCATTTGTCATCACCTCAGCAACATTGTGGGCAGATTTTTCAGTTTATATACATTCTAGAAACATTTTCCTGAATATTTTTTCGACAAATGGGGGATATGAGGCAAAATAAGGCTCCGAACAAGGCAGAATAGAGCTCGGAGCTACTGTTAAGGTCTAACTATACATCGCGATTATTAAATTTGGAGGGAAAGTCTGAGTTAGACGGCTAAAACCAGACGTATCAAAAAAAGACACCGCGGATAGCGCTATGGTTGAGCGCTTCCGCGGTGTCTTTCATTTTCATTTATTTCAGTTTTGCGGTATAGGCTTTGTTGTTCGTGATCGTAATGCCGTTATAATAATGCTTCAGAATATCTTTGTACGATTTACCTTCTTTGGCCATACCGTTTGCTCCATACTGACTCATACCAACTCCATGACCGAATCCCTGTGTTTGCACGATTACCTTGTCGTCCTGTTTGACCATGGTAAAGTCGGATGATCTTAAATCGAGGCTATCACGGACATCTTTTCCGTTTAACTTCTTTCCATTGATTTGAATAGTATCTACGTAATTACCAGAGGTGCGTGACAACACCTTCCCGACCTCTCCATCCTCTTTTAATTCAACGCCAAGCTTCTTTTCAACGAACGAAACTGGTAGGGCCTGTTTATAAGTGAATTTTGGCGATTGCTTATCCCAAGGACTTTCTACACTTTTTAAATATGGGAATGCACTCGGCCAGTAATCCTCGGAATTCTGAGTGTGGCCGTTACTTGTTGAAAAGAAGAGTGCGTCAATCGGCTTATTGTCATAGGTGATGATTTGTCCCTCTGTTTCCTTGACGGCCTTCTTAATCTTTTTCATTTTCCAATCATAATCTTTTCCCCAATCCCGCTTTAGTTCATCATCGCTTCTATATACTTGATGCATTTTCGAGTCGGTTATATCGGCACCTTCCGGCAAGTTCAGGTCCGTTTCATTCAAAAGCATTTTAATAATGTACGTACGAGCTGTCAGCGCTTGAGCTTTCAGAGCTTCCATTTTGAAATCAGCAGGCATCTCAGCTGCTACAACCCCTTTTACATATTGCTCGAGCGGTACCGACTTAACCTGATTTGCTGCGGTTTTATAAACAGATACATCAACGGAGGATTGGAAGACAATTGGTTGATTATCCGTAGTCTTCTTTACTGCAGGCACTGTGGTTGAGTCTGACTTTCCATTAAAAGGCAAGACAAGAAAGCTCGGAATTAACAATATTAACGTCATTAATCCAAATACGACAAAATAAAAAGGTTTCCGGTTACGACTAGGCTTCATTAAATTCCCCCAATTATCTGTGTTTTATAGTATATCTTATGGGTTTGGACAACCTTTTAGAACATTAGAAAGTATTTTTATACTTTCTTAACGTGCAAAAAAGCCGCTCTCCACAAAGAGAACGACTCATGTTCCAACTATTCTATTATGCCATATTCGGCTTCGCATTAAGTTGAGCTTTGGCAGCTTCTTTTGCAGCTGCTTCTGTTTCTTCTTTAACACGTTCGACATCTGCACCTAGGGCCGATAACTTTCCAGTAAAATCAACGTACCCTCGATCCAAATGATGAAGTTCTGTGACACGTGTATATCCTTCTGCAATCAGACCAGCTAAAATAAGCGAAGCCCCTGCACGAAGGTCTGTTGCAGCAACTTCTGCTCCTTGCATTTTCGCAGGGCCGTTAATGACAGCAGAGCGACCTTCAATCTTAATATCACCATTCATACGACGGAATTCCTCTACATGCATGAACCGGTTTTCAAATACGGTCTCTGTAATAACACTTGTACCGTTTGCAGCTAATAGCAGTGCCATCATCTGTGATTGAAGATCCGTAGGGAACCCTGGATGAGGCATTGTTTTAATATCAACAGGCTTTAATGATTCAGGACCAATGATACGTAGGCCTTCATCCGTTTCTTGAATTTTCACACCGGTTTCCTCAAGCTTAGCAACCAATGGTGTTAAATGTTCTTGGATCGCATTTGTAATTGTAATGTCGCCACCCGTAATTGCTGCTGCTACCATAAAAGTACCTGCTTCAATACGGTCAGCAATCACTGAATGGTTTGCCCCGTGCAATTCCTCAACGCCTTGGATTCGGATTGTACCTGTTCCAGCGCCGCGAACCTTAGCTCCCATCGCATTCAAATAGTTTGCAAGACAAACAATTTCGGGCTCTTTTGCTACATTTTCAAGTATGGTTGTACCCTTAGCAAGAGTAGCCGCCATCATGATGTTTTCTGTAGCCCCAACACTTGGGAAGTCCAGATAAATCTTTGCTCCTTGAAGACGACCATCAACGCGTGCTTCGATAAAACCGTTTCCGATTTTCACTTCTGCACCCATTGCTTCAAAGCCTTTTAAATGTTGGTCAATTGGTCGTGATCCAATTGCACACCCACCAGGCAGTGCAATCCGAGCAATCCCAACGCGGGCTAATAATGGCCCCATCACTAGGAATGATGCTCTCATTTTACGAACGTATTCAAATGGTGCTTCAGTTTTCAATGGTTGACTTGCGTCGACCTTTATCTGATTATTCGAATACTCATTATTTACATTTAAATGACTTAATACTTCTTTAATCGTGTATACATCAGCAAGGGCTGGCACCTCCGAAATGATACTAGTGCCTTGACGTGCTAAGATTGATGCTGCGATGACAGGCAGTACGGCATTCTTTGCTCCTTCAACTTTAACAGAGCCTTCTAACCGCCTACCACCACGGACGATGATTTTTTCCAACGTATTTCCCCTCCGCGTCCAATTTCTATATTAATATTCAGTCGTAATAATCGGTGTTCCAATTGTAATGGTTGTTTTTCCGCCTATTCCATGAGTTCGTATACCAATTTGTAAGTTCATCTCTTGTTGATCAGTTAAAATTGAATGCTTCCACTGGTCAGTATATGCTGATAGGGACAGAAATGTCTCTTCATGTAATGCTTCGATCGTAGTTGCGTTAAATGACTGAACGAGTTGCTCCGCCCTTTTTTGCAAAACAATACCCATTGTATCAGATTGTTCACCTTGTACACAAGTATAAATCGAAGGGGATTCGCCTAAAAATAACTGGACTTTGTCCCTAAATATTGATTTGAATGAGTTCCATTTATGATTTAACCAGTCCTGACCTTCAACTTCATAAATAATGTACGTTTTATAATGACTTTTGTGGGGGTAAGCAAACACGGAAACCCGTTCCTTGATCCCTGATGAATGGATGTTAGAACCAGTAACACTCCAATGTTTGTCTGACTCGACAATCTCCTCCCACTGGAAGTTTGACGATTTTGCCTGCAGGCTTTCTACTACTTTTACATACCCAGTAAAATCAGAAACAAAACCAGTTGTGGATTTTCCGTACAAAGACCAATTCGTAATTTCGAGATCTGGCTTCTCCATTACGCTGGTGATTTGTATTAAAGCCTGATCATCCCAATCCTTTTGTTTTGCCTCGGCACCTGTAAAACATGCAAGCAAAATCGTCAATGTTATACCGGTAACAATAATTCTTTTCCCCATTATTCTGTCAACTCCTCTCCTCATTACCATTTTTGCCAGGAGAGGTTTGTTCATACATGGAAGATGTAGTCAAGTTACGACAGTATTTTCAATAATTGAATTCGTTCGCTATAGTAAATGCTTGAGTTGCAAAGACCATGATAGGTAATTTAAAAAGAACGTACTTACCAAAGATGAAATAGCAATGGTTAGCAGGATCATGAGGAGACGTGCTTGTTGCACTCTTCCCTTCTTGATCATCTTTTCAAATTGAACGCCTTGGATAGCCCACCAAGTAATCGCAACAAAAACAATGTTCACGATGATATTTAATAAAGCCTGTTGTCCAAATGGAACCATTTAAAGACCTCCAGTTTAATAACACTCATATGTATACCTTAGAGGTTACTTACAAGGTGACGATATGAACAGATCTTTGAAAATTCAATATTTAGAGATTATTCGACAAATACTTTCTTTACCCTCCAATTATTGTAACAGAATACTGGATTTCAACAAAACATTTCTAAAGTTCTATTTTTTCATCATTTCCCGAGAAATATTCGACACTCTTTCTTCGACAATTGAGGGTAAAAACTTGATAAATACTGATAACGACTGAAAAATTATAAATCCGGTTGAAATATTTATGAACTCGCTGATACAAAAATAAATCCGGACGATATATTGTGGTTCCGGATGATAAAATGGAAATCCGGACAATATATTCCCGAATTTTGTTATATTTTTTTGGTTTAGAGCTTAAAAATGTACAAAGCGGAATGTTTTCCGCTTTGATCAGATTATTTCACCTATTTTCAGATGATTTTATGTTCGAAAACAGCTTGAAGTAAGAGTTTTGCTTGGGCCCATATTTCCGCCCCCACTTTCTTACGTGTAAAAAAAAGACACCCGGAGCCGTTTAAGAGCGGCTCGAGTGTCTTTCATTTTCCTTTTAAAGCGTTAATTGTTTATTCAGATGGGGTGAATAAGTCGTTTATGTCAAACCCTGATTGGAAGAAGTCGAGAGCAAGCGATGGATAAATTCCGAACAATAAGGTACCGATTGTACAAATCACCATGACAACCGCAAGTCCAGCGGTTGGTCGAATGCGATTCCCTGCCCCTTTTCGGAAATATATCTGAACCATTACATTAAAGTAGTACACGTAAGAGACGACTGTCGTTGCAATCATCACTGAAGCGAGAATGTAATGACCCGTTCCAAGTGAACTCATAAAAATTCCGAATTTCCCGATAAATCCTGCTGTGAATGGAAGACCCGCAAGCGAAATGATAAAGATCGCCATCATAAATGCAGTTAAAGGCGCACGTTTATTTAAGCCTGAAAATGCGGTAAAGTCTTCAGATTTCTCGCGACTCGTCACAAATTGGATAACGGCAAATGCACCAATGTTCATTAACAAATACGCTAGCAAATAGAACCACGTCGTTTTAAAGACAATAAGTGATAAGGATACAAACGGAACCAACACATAACCAGCATGAGCAATGCTGGAATAGGCAAACATACGCTTAATGTTCCGTTGTCTTAGTGCAACGACATTTCCGATAACCATCGTTGCCCCTGCAACAAATGCGATAAATGGTTGTGCATCCAATAAGATCTGGTTGTGCCAGCCTTGTGTACCAAGGAAAATCACAAAGAATAATCGTAAAATCAACGTGAAACCAGCCATTTTCGATACAACACTCAAAAATGTGGTAACGGGCGTTGGTGAGCCTTGATACACATCCGGTGCCCACATGTGAAACGGAGCAGCAGAAATTTTAAAGGATAGACCAACAAACATCATCACAAAGGCCATTATGACTAAGAAGCTATTTTCCTGAACACGCGGATCGACAAGCATTTCACTTATTGCGTACAGGTTGGTTTGCCCGGTTAAGCCATATATATAGCTCATTCCAAACAACGTGATCGCAGTTGCAATTCCACCGTTTACGACATACTTGAATGCTGCCTCGTTCGAGTGGAAATTCCGTTTTCGAATTCCTGCTAAAATATAAGAAGAAATCGATAACAGCTCTAACCCTACAAATAATGTAATGAGATCCGCACTCGATGCCATCATCATCGCGCCTAAGAGTGCAGTCATCAATAAGTAATAAAATTCTCCGCGGTAGGCCCACTTACTTTCCCCTTCAAAATCAAGGGCAAGTAAGAATATCATTGCGGTTGCCACTAAGAAAAGCAACTTAAATGCAAGGGCAAAAGAATCAAAGCGATACGTATCAAATAGAATACTTCCTACTGGGTCGCCAACCTGTAATACAGCAAAGACAATCGCGACGATGATTCCAGCAAGCCCCAATAAAGCTAGTGGCTTTCGGCTTACTTTGTTTGGCATAAACAGGTCGATCAGTGACAAGAGAATCGCTGTAATTACGATTGAAAATTCAGGTGCCATCATTCCCCAGTCGAAGCTCAATAGTTTATCTAGTGTCATACAACAGCCCCCTTGCCTGCCATCATGGCATTAATCGTTAGCTGAAGTATATCGGAAAGCACTGCAGGATAAACTCCAATTAATACGATCAATGCTGTTAATATCAATGCTGGGAGCCATTCCACAAAACGTGGTTCCTTGAGTTGTAATAAGGACTCCTTTGTTTCCCCGAACGTCATTCCCAACACAGCACGAAGGATATAGACAGCCGTTAAAATAATTCCCAATGTACCAACTGCAGCAAGAACTGGCATTTCCTTGAATAATCCTAAGAATGCCATGAATTCACTGACGAAGCCTGACATCCCTGGCAAGCCGAGGGACGCTAACCCTCCAACTAATAAAAATCCTGCTGTAATCGGCATCACCTTAGCCATCCCGCCTAAGTGGGTAATCAACGACGTTCCTGTTCGCTCATAAATCAATCCGACTAAGAAGAACAGGAGTGCTGAAATTAACCCATGAGAGACAACCTGGAACATCGCACCCTGCATTCCAGCTCCGTTCAAGCTTGCTAGACCAATTAAGACGATTCCCATATGTGAGACACTGGAATAGGCTAAAACTCGCTTAAAGTCGACTTGTACAAAAGCAATAAAGGCCCCATACAATAGGTTGATAACCCCGAGTAACGCGATCCAAAATGCAATCTGCCTAAATTCTTCAGGAAAAAATCCGATCCCGAACTGATACACCCCGTAGGCGCCAATTTTTAAAAGGATTCCTGAGTGAATCATTACGATTGAAGGTGGTGCTTGCACGTGTACTTTAAGCATCCATGTATGAAGCGGGACAATCGGAAGCTTAACTCCAAGCGCCACTAGCAGTGCAATTAGCAGTCCGAAGCGGAATTCATCGCCGATGTACATCTGCTCCAAGACTTCCGGAGGCTGGTGTAAGAATGAAGACAAACCAGTATAGTTCATCGTTCCAGTTTTCATATAAAGGATGATAAACACAATTAGCAAGATTGCTGAACCAAGTCCGTTGTATACTAAGAAGCTGTATGCTGCTTTTTCCTTGTCAATATAGCCCCACTTTCCAATTAAGAAAAAGGTAGGGATCAAGGTTATTTCAAAAAAGATGAAGAACAATAGAAGGTTTTGGGAAGCAAATACCCCAAGCATACCAATCTCCAACAATAGGAACAGCATGAAATAGCCTTTCCAATGCTCCTTAATCCATACGGAAGCTGCTGCTGCAAGTGTCGATACGATAGCTGTCAAAAGCAACAACACGACGGTTAACCCGTTCACCCCAAGGTCATAGTTAATTGTAAAATCTCCCCCATTGGGCAACCCTTTAATCTGAAAGTCAATCCAACGGTATTGCTCAACAAACTGGATATTCACATTCCCCGGAGTAAAACCAACATAAGTAATGATCGCAAAAGCGAGTGGCAGTAACGTTGCTAGAAGGCCAACTGTCTTCAATAGTCTTTCTTCCGTATTCGGCATAAAAGCTAACACTAAAATTCCGACTAATGGGGAGAATACAAGTGCAGATAACAGTATTGATTCCATTATGTTAAGTACCCCCCTATCCATGCCACAACAAGAAGCAGGATCGCCATTCCAGCAAATGCAACCGAACTATACAGCTGTACCTGGCCGTTTTGGAAGCGTGATCCAATTTTACTGAACCAGCCCACAATGCCTGTTACAAGTCCAACAAGCCCTTCGACGACGAATCGGTCAATATAATACCAGAAATAGCTTAACGCTCTTGTTCCTTTTACAAAGCTATAGTCATATGTTTCATCGATAAAATATTTGTTCAACAATATATAATGAAGATCTGGTGCGGACTCTGAAAATCTCGTTACCTTTTTCTTCACATAAACGAGCCATGCCATTAAGATTCCGAGCAACGATACACCTGTTGCAACAACTGGTATCCACCAACGTGTTTCATGGTGATGAATCTCAAGTGCTTCATTTTGTGCAAGAAAGTCACTCAAATACGTAGCAAATGGTGTATTGATTAATCCTCCGATTAACGCTAAAATCCCGAGAACAATCATCGGGAACGTCATGGAAACAGGTGATTCCTTAACCTTTTCCTGTATGCCTCTTGACTCACCTGTAAACACAAGAAAGAATAAGCGGAACATATAAAATGCTGTTAAAAAGGCGGCAATAACGGCTATCCAAAACAGTCCGAATCGACCATCCGCATAGGTTGCTGCCAAAATTTCATCTTTACTAAAAAAACCTGAAAGTCCCGGAACACCGGATATCGCCATTGCTCCGATTAAAAACAGAGGTGCCGTCCACTTCATCTTCTTCCAAAGACCGCCCATTTCATGAATGTTTTGTGTATGTACAGCATGAATGACTGATCCTGCGGCAAGGAATAATAACGCTTTAAAAAAGGCGTGTGTCGTTAAGTGGAAAACACCTGCGACGTAACCCGAAGAGCCAAGTGCGAGCATCATATAGCCGAGCTGACTTACAGTCGAATAGGCAAGAACACGTTTGATGTCAGCTTGTGCCAATCCGATTGTTGCTGCAAAAATCGCTGTAAAACCACCGACAACAGCTACGGTCGTTAATGCGGCTTCTGATGCCTGAAATAATGGGAACATTGCTGCGACGAGGTAAACCCCTGCTGCGACCATGGTTGCTGCGTGAATCAATGCAGATACTGGCGTTGGACCTTCCATCGCGTCCGGCAACCATGTATGTAGCGGAAATTGACCCGATTTTCCGATTGCACCAACGAAAATGAGAATCGCCGTTAATGTGATCCAGCCTTCTGAAATTTCACCCGCTTCAACCGCGGCAAAGATTTCATCAAACTCAAAACTACCAACCTGCCAGAACAACAAAATCATTCCGATAAACAAGCCGACGTCTCCGATACGTGTCATTATAAAGGCCTTTTTCGCAGCAGATCGGGCTTCCCTTTTATAAAAATAATAGCCAATCAGTAGAAACGATCCGACTCCGACAAGCTCCCAGAACACGTAAAGCTGAAGCAAGTTCGGCGATAGGACAAGTCCGAGCATCGCGAATGTAAAAAGACCAAGATAAGCAAAAAAGATAGGAAAGCGATCATCGTCATGCATGTAACCGCCTGAGTAGACCTGAACTAAAAAGCTGACAAGAGAAACGATCACAAGCATTAATGCATTCAATGGATTCACTAAATATCCAGCTGACAAAGTCGTTTCACCGAATGTTAACCAGCTCAGCGTTTCCTTCACCGGTTCCCCGCCCCATTGATTCAGTAACACAACAATGGATAATACGAGAGACCCGAGTGTTAAGAGTGCCCCAACATGTGCGGAGGCTTCCTTTAACCTACGACCAAACAGTAAGAGAAGGACGAAGGATAAGAGTGGTAGCACTGGAATAATCCAGATAAGTGGGTTCATATTGTTCGACCTCCTTCTTAATGTTTCATAATGTCCATTTCATCAACGTTAACGGTCTTTCGGTTACGGTAAAGGGCGATCAAAATCGCAAGGCCTACCGCAGCTTCAGCAGCCGCAACGGTTATAGTAAATAATGAAAAGATTTGCCCGGTAATCCCTGGATTGATGCCATATTTCGCAAAGGCAACAAGGTTAATGTTCACCGCGTTCAACATCAATTCGATTGAAATCAACACGATTACGGCATTCCGTTTCGTTAATGCACCGAACAGGCCTATACAAAATAAAATTAACGCAAGGACAAGATAGACGGATAAAGGTACACTACTCATTGTCCTTCGCCTCCTCCTCATCATCCCGTTTGGCTAACACAATCGCCCCGACAAGAGCAACTAGTAACAGAACAGATGTCAGTTCAAATGGAATCACAAATTTCGAATAAAGCTCGACACCAATTTTCTCCGTGTTATCGACATGAAGCACGGTTGCCTGTTCTCCAAAGCTTAAGTCATTGATTTGGAAGAACATAACGAGAAAAAAGGCGACAATGCCACCGAGAACAAGCACGGTCCGTGGTACACCAATTTTTGATTCAGTACGGTCACTATGTCGGGTAAGCATAATCCCAAACAGCATGATGATCGTAATCGCACCCGAGTAAATCAAGATTTGTACGAATGCGAGGAATTCAGCCGACAGCATTACATAAAGCCCTGCAATCGATAAAAATGTGAAGACTAGCGCAATGACCATGTGGACGACTTTGGTCAGGTTCAGCATTAAAATGCCGCTCCCGATCGCCACGAGTGCGAGGATGAAGAAGACGATCAGTTCTCCATTCATGCCTTATTCTCCTTTCGCACGTTCGTATCATTTTCATCCAACCATTCAAGATTTTTGAATAGTTCATCACGGCTGTACTCAGCGAGTTCGAAGTTGTTGGTCATTACGATGGCTTCTGTTGGACAAACCTCTGTACAAAGATCGCACAAAATACAAATTTCAAAGTTGATGTCGTACGTATCGATGATTTTCCCCTTCTTGTTCGGGTCCGGATGCTTTTTACCTGTTAAATCGATACAATCTGTCGGACAGACATTGGCACACTGATTACATACGATACATTTTTCCGGGTAAAATTTCTGAATGCCTCGAAAGCGATCAGGCATTTCGAGTGGCTCATCCGGATATGCGTACGTGACTCTTTCTTTTGATAAATTTTTGAGGGTGTATTTTAACCCTTTCATAAGTCCCTTCATGATTACATTCCCTCCGTTAGAACCAGATTTCCTTGATCACGGCACTGATGAAAATATTAAGCAGGGCTAACGGCAACAATACTTTCCAGCCAAACGACATGAGCTGATCGGCACGCAGCCTTGGAAGTGTGGCACGGAACCAGATCATGATAAACACAACAAGACTGAATTTGATTGCAAACCAGACGACCCCAGGGATAAATCCGAGAAATGGAACCGGGTGCCATCCACCGAGAAACAATACTGTTGTTAGAGAGGCCATCGCGAACAAGTACACATATTCCGTAAGCATAAAAAACGCCCAGCGAAAGCCGGAATATTCGACATGGTACCCCGCTACAAGCTCTGACTCCGCCTCAGGTAAATCAAATGGTGTACGATTCAATTCCGCGGTTGATGCAATTAAAAATATGATGAACGCAAGCGGTTGAACAAAGATAAACGCAAGATTCTTTTGCGCATCAACAATCTCAATTAGATTCAAGCTTCCTGTGATTAAAATGATCCCGATTACGGACATGACGAGCGGGACTTCATAAGAGATCATTTGGGCAGCAGAACGCATACCACCAAGTAATGCATACTTATTGTTCGAGGCCCAGCCCCCCATTAAAATCCCAATCGTGGAAATGCCTGAGATCGCAATATAATAAAGCAAGCCAATTCCGATGTCTGAAAACCTAAGTGAATCCGAAAATGGAATAACAGCCAATACCATGAATGCTGGAGCAAACGCCAATACTGGGGCAATTATAAACAGTGGCCGGTCTGCGGCCTTTGGAATCGTGTCCTCTTTCAGTAAAAGCTTCAGGACATCGGCAACGGTCTGTAACAATCCGAAGCGTCCCCCGACTTTATTCGGACCCGAACGTAGCTGCATGAATCCCATTACTTTACGTTCAGCAAGAATTGCATACGTTACAAATCCGAGAACGATCATGAGTAAGCTTGCTCCGAGTGCGAAGAAGATCAGCGTATTCGATAGCGAAGGTGCGGAATGAAGGAGATCATTCATCATTAACCGTCCACCTCCCCGAGTACAATGTCTATTCCGCCGAGTATCGTAATTAGGTTTGCGATATTTTCTCCTTTTAATAGCTTTGATAAAATTTGCAGGTTATAAAAAGATGGACGTCGGAACTTCAGGCGGTATGGCTCCTTTTTACCTTTAGACGCAATGTAGCAACCGATTTCCCCACGTGGCGACTCGATTCTTACGTATGTCTCTCCAGCTGGAGGCTTGATGATCCGTGGAACTTTCGCCATGATTGCCCCTTCAGAAGGAAATTGCTCCACTGCTTGCTCAACGATTTTTAACGATTCCTCGATTTCAGCCATACGACATTGATAGCGCGACCAAGCGTCACCTTTTTCTGTAACAGGTACATTGAAATTAAAACGATCATATATCGAATACGGTTCTTGTTTACGCAGATCCCAATCCACTCCAGTACACCGGAGGTTCGCACCACTTAGTGAATAAGCTAATGCATCTTCCTTCGAATAGGTGCCGACATCATGGACACGATTTAAAAAGATTTCATTCCCAGATACAAGGTCATGGTAACCTGCAAGTTCTTTTCGCATATGCGGAACAAATTCACGAACCTTTTCAATCCAACCATCTGGGGCATCCCATTTCACCCCACCAACGCGCATGTAGTTAAACGTTAGTCGGGCTCCAGAAATTTCGTTCAGTAAATTAATGATCATTTCCCGCTCTCGAAATGCGTATAAAAACGGGCTAAGTGCTCCGATATCAAGCAAATATGTACCAAACCATACGAGGTGGCTGGCAACTCTACCAAGCTCCATAACCAAAACTCGTAAGTACTCCGCTCGATCTGGAATCTCCATGTCCATCATCGTCTCAACAGCGTGACAGATCACGTAATTGTTCGTCATCGCGGACAGGTAATCCATTCGGTCTGTGTAGGGAATGATCTGTGTATATTGCAGGTCTTCTGCGAGCTTTTCGGTCCCCCGATGAAGGTAACCAATTACAGGCGTTGCGTCAGTAATAATTTCTCCGTCGATCTTCAAGACAATCCGGAACACCCCATGTGTACTTGGGTGCTGCGGGCCGACGTTTAAGAGCATTTCTTCAGTACGAATCATCGGTTACACCTCCACGTCGTATGGTTCATAGTCTTTGCGCATCGGGTGCCCAACCCAATCATCCGACATTAAGATTCGTGTTAAATTTGGATGGCCTGTAAAACGAATGCCGAGTAAATCATAAGCCTCTCGCTCCGGCCAGTTTGCTCCTGCCCACAGTGGGGTTAACGATGCAACTTCTGGCTGGTCTCGATCCACTTTAACCTTTAACGCTACAGATTGTTGATTTTTATAAGAATAAAGATGGCTATAAATTTCCATATGTGTTTCAAAGTCTGTACCATGCAGCTCGCTTAAATATTCAAAATATAGCTGCTCATTGTACCGTAAAAATTCAGCAAGTTTATAATAGCTTTCGCGTTTTGCAACAAGCGTTGGAACATCCTTCCCTAGTCGATTAATATACGAATCTTCTAAAATTTCTTCCCCGAGATTGTCCTTGATGACCTTTACGTATTTATCGAGTATAGGTTGATTTGGTGATGGCTTTTCCTCAAAGGCCTCAGAGTCGTTTGCAGCGGGTCCACCGGTTGCTGTTTTCGATTTTGCTGCGGCTGCAGCTTTTGCCTTTGCTTTTGCTGCTGCGATTGCTTTAGATTTTTCATCGTCTCCGGAACCAGTGGCTCCTCCGCCTGCTGCCTTTTTCTTCGCAGCTGCTGCGGCTTTCGCCTTGGCTACTGCGGCGGCCTTCGCCTTTGCCTTTTCATCTTCTCCAGATGCTTCACTGGTTTCCCCGCTTGCTGCCTTTTTCTTCGCTGCTGTAGCGGCTTTTGCCTTGGCTACTGCGGCGGCCTTCGCTTTTGCCTTCTCATCTTCTCCGGATGCTTCACTGGTTTCCCCGCCTGCTGCCTTTTTCTTCGCAGCTGCAGCGGCTTTCGCCTTGGCTACTGCGGCAGCCTTCGCTTTTGCCTTCTCATCTTCTCCGGATGCTTCACTTGCAGCGTTGGAGTCTTCCGCTTCCTTTGCGGATTTTCTTTCAGCTGCTTTACGCTTTGCCTCTTCCACAGCTTTTCGCTTTGCTTCCGATTTTTCCTCTTCCGTCATTTCGTTTTGCGGTTGTCCTCCAGTTGCTTCGACTTCACCTGAATCTCCTGCTTCCTTCGCAGCCTTCTTCTCAGCAGCCTTACGTTTCGCTTCTTCAATCGCTTTTCGCTTCGCTTCCGCTTTTTCCGCCTCAGTCATCTCACTGAATGGTTTTTCCTGATCGTTACTCATTTATCAGTCACCCGCTTCCCAGTCTTAGCTTCATAGCGGATTTTTTCTTGTAGTTTATTAATTCCATAGATTAATGCGGCCGGGTTCGGAGGGCATCCAGGAATATAAACATCGACTGGAACGATCTGGTCGACTCCTTTTACAACGGCGTAGGATTTTATGTATGGTCCACCTGCTGTTGCACAGGAACCCATCGCGATAACCCATTTTGGCTCTGGCATTTGATCATATAAACGCTTTAATACTGGTGCCATCTTTTTCGTTACAGTACCGGATACGATCATGCAATCCGATTGACGCGGTGATGTTCGGAAAAAGGACCCGAATCGATCAAGGTCATAGTGAGACGCACCAGTCCCCATCATTTCTATAGCGCAACAAGCTAGACCGAATGTAAGCGGCCAGATCGAATTACTGCGCGCCCAAGCCTTCACTTGTTCAAGCGTCACAAAAAATACGTTCTTTTGAAGCTCTTGTTGTTCTTCTGGTGAAATTTCGTCTAGTCTTACATCCATTTTAACACCTTCTTCTTCCACGCATAGATGAGTCCGATCAACAACATAACAATAAAGATTCCCATTTCAATCAGTGCGAAAATACCGAGCTTTTCATAGGCTACGGCCCACGGATATAAGAAAACGGTCTCTACATCAAAAATGACAAACAATAACGCAAAGATGTAGTACCGTACATTGTACTGGACCCAACTTTGATGAAAGGGCTCTATACCACTTTCATAGGTTGTTTGTTTTTCTTTTGACGGTTGATTTGGTCGTAAAATTTTACCGGCAGTCAAGGCGACCATCGGTAACAGAATGCCCAACAGTAAGAACATTAAAACGACCAGGTAGTTGTTCTGATACAAGTCATAGAGCTCCATATGCTACCCTCCCCATCTATCCATCTATATTATTAGAAAGTTGACAAAATTGTAATCGCTATCAATTATACCAAATACCAATTTTTGTGTCGACATGACTTCCCAGCTTTGGAAATCAATTTAAATCGTTAGTTTGAACTATGATTTACGAATCGTAAATCTTTCTATCAAAAATAACTTAGTTTAAAAGGTTGGATTTGCGGCCGTAAATCGTCCTATTTAAATTTAAAATGCCCCCAGCAACTTTCCCACTCTCCTCAATCACATTCCAAGCAGCGAAACAACGCTTACCCAGCCCCTTTTTCAGAGCAACAAAGAGAGGGCAACTCAAATCAGGGATGTCAGACACTTTTTCAAAGGTAACCAGCCGGGGATCCGTCCCGCACCGTACCTAAAGTGTCTGCCCTTTTGAGTCACCCTTCTTATATAAATCTTTTACTACACTACACTATACTATTCTCGTCTTACTCACATATGACCTTCCTATTATCTTGAAAATTGGAAAATTCATAAATTCTTCGCTTCCATTTATAAAAATAGCCCTCCGTATGTCAAAGCGCCGACTATGACAAATGCTGGATGGATCCGCCATCGTTCCAAGAATAAATAACTTGCTCCGAGTAACAGGATTGTTTGCACCGCCCCGGTATTTTCATACGAACTAAAGAAAAATTGATAAGCCATAATGCCTAAGAGAACGGCGATGGTTGGCCTCACCAAAATTGTCATCCATTTTACATTTTCAGATTCCCTGTACTTCAATAGAAGCTTTAACATAAGAACCATCAGCAGGAGTGATGGAGCCGCTGTAGCGAATATGCCGACTGCAGCTCCTAGCCATCCGCCTTGGTCAAAGCCAATATAGCCTGCCATTTTCGTTGCGATTGGTCCCGGTAGAGCATTCCCTAGCGCAAGTACTTCACTAAATTCCTCTGTGGACATCCAGCTATAGCGGTCGACTACCTCATTTTCAACAAGTGGAATCGAAGCAGGTCCGCCTCCATAACCGAGGATTCCAGGGATGAAAAAGGCTAAAAATATATGCCAGTAGATCATTCCGTATCACCTTTTTTCTGTTGTAGACCCCATCGACCAAACACAGCATAAAGAAGAAGTAAACCGATCAATAGTCCTGGGTGTACGTGTAACACTTCCATCAATACGACTGATAAACCGATTAACAATAACGCTCTCATCCATCCGAGTCCTTCACTGCTCTTTTTCACAAATTGCCATGTTAATTGCGCTAGCATAAATCCGACAACAGGGATAACTGCATTTGTCATGCCTTGCACCCATGGCTCATCTTTATAGGCACTTAGTGTCGTCAAAAGGGCAATCATCGCTACCACAGATGGGAAAATCGTCGCAACCACCGCATTTAACAGCCCAAATAACCCAGCAACCTTATAGCCAATATAACCTGCGAGCTTTGTAGCAATTGGCCCTGGGAGCGTATTCCCGAGCGCTAACAGATCACCGAATTCATCTTCTGTGAACCAACCGTAATGATCGACAACCTCTTTATGAACGAGGGGAATCGAAGACGGTCCTCCGCCATATCCGAAAATTCCAACACGGAAAAATGCCGCAAATAAAGATAAATGATGCTTGCCCCTCACCTTTTTCTTCTTGTACGTTTCCCCCTTTGGTGCTGGGAGTGTTTTCGCCTCTTCAGGTGCTACCACGCGGCAACACTTCCATCGGTTCTTGACTCAGTTCCGCCCATCAGCACGCCCGTCTTCGGATTACGCCAAATAATTTGTCCGCGCCCAAACGGTCCTCCGTCCAACGCGACCTGGATCTGGTGTCCTTTTCTAGTAAGGGCTTGAGCGATGTGATTGGGAAAATCCGGCTCTACCATGACCTTTTTGTTCTCCATCCATTGCCACCTTGGGGCATCAAGGGCTGCCTGGGGGTTTAAATGAAAGTCGATTGTATTCATCACTACCTGCATATGCCCCTGCGGTTGCATGAATCCGCCCATGACTCCGAAAGGGCCGACCGCTTCATTATCCTTTGTTAAAAATCCAGGAATGATTGTGTGGAACGTCCTTTTCCCCCCTGCAAGAGCATTGTCATGATCTGGATCCATCGAGAAGTTATGTCCACGGTTCTGTAGAGCGATCCCTGTTCCTGGAACAACGAGACCTGAACCGAAGCCCATATAGTTACTTTGAATAAAGGAGACCATGTTCCCTTCTTCATCTGCGGTAGCTAAGTATACAGTCCCACCTTTTGGCGGAGTCCCTGGTTCAGGTATTATCGCTTGATCTCCGATTAACCGTCGCCGTTCTTCAGCATACTCTTCCGATAATAGGGCTTCTGCTGTAGTAGACATCGAACGATCCTCAGTTACATATTTATGAGCATCTGTAAAAGCCAGTTTTAATGCTTCAATCTGTTTATGGTAGGTCTCAACTTCTTCTCTGCCAGAAAACTCGTAACCTTTCATCATGTTTAACGCCATTAAGGCGACGATCCCTTGACCGTTCGGTGGAATTTCCCAAACCTTGTAGCCTCGATATTCGACACCTATCGGATCAACCCATTCCGGTTTAAAAGCTTTCAAATCCTCTTTTCGTAGAAACCCATCATACTGTCTAGAAAAAGCATCGATTTGTTCAGCGAGACTTCCACGATAAAATGATTCTCCATTCGTTTCTGCGATTTCCCGTAACGTATTCGCATGACCTTCCGACCGCCAAATTTCCCCGATTTCTGGTGCACGACCATCAGGGGCGAATGTATCAAACCAATGGGTAAATTCCTCACCAGTCAGAGTTTCTTTAAATTTGTTAGCTGCACTTTGCCAGAACTTCCCGAGGATCGGCGAAATCGGATAGCCGTTTTCGGCATAGTCAACCGCAGACTTGAGAACCTCTGTTAATGGAAGCTTCCCAAAACGCTTCGACAATTCTGCCCATGCGCCAGGTGCCCCAGGGACGGTAACTGGAATCCAACCATACGTTGGGATCTCGTCATGTCCTCTATTTTTCACTGCATCAATTGAGATCTGTTTTGGTGCCGGGCCGCTTGCATTAAGGCCGTGGAGCTTCCCTTTTGTCCAAACAAGGGCAAAGGCATCTCCGCCAATTCCGTTTGATGTCGGTTCCACAACCGTTAAGCATGCTGCGGTTGCAATCGCAGCATCAATTGCATTGCCACCCCTTTTTAAAATATCTAGCCCTGCCTGTGATGCCAACGGTTGGGACGTTGCAACCATCCCCTTCCTGGCATAGGCGGTCATTCGTTGGGATGAATATGGGTAATACAGTGAGTCAAATTTCATATGATAATCCCCTCTTTCTCTCTTTGGCTGCTATACTTCGTGACAGGCAACAAAGTGATTCTCTTCAACTTCACGCCATATCGGTCTCTCTTCTTTACAACGTACTGTTGCCAATGGACAACGCGTATGAAAGGAACACCCTTTAGGTGGATTCGCCGGATTTGGAAGATCTCCCTCTAATTTAACTCGATTTCTTTTTCTTCCTGGTACCGGACGCGGGATTGCTGACAACAATGCCTTTGTATAAGGATGTAATGGATTATCGTAAATTCGGTCAGCTGGTGCCAATTCTGCCGTATTACCAAGGTACATGACAAGGACACGGTCACTAATATGACGAACAACACCCAGGTCATGAGAAATAAACATATAAGTTAATTGATGCTTTTCCTGAAGATCTTTCAATAGTTTAATAACTTGCGCCTGAACGGAAACATCCAGTGCAGAAACTGCCTCATCGCAGACAATGAAGGAAGGATTCAAAGAAATTGCACGAGCAATCCCAATCCGTTGCCGTTGTCCACCGCTGAACTCATGAGGATAACGATCATAATGCTCAGCCTTTAAACCGACCTCGTCAAGCAAATTCAAAACCTTTTCCTTTCGCTCTTTTTTCGATAGGGAGGTGTGAATGATGAAGGCTTCTTCAAGGGCATCTCCAACTCGCTGTCTTGGATTTAATGAAGCATAAGGATCTTGGAAAATCATCTGCATTTCTCGTTTAAATGCTTTAAGCTTTCGATCAGAAAGCGTTCCAATTTCTTGCCCCTTAAAAACGATCGAACCCTCCGTCAACGGTTCAAGGCGAAGAACGGCTCGCCCAAATGTTGACTTGCCACAGCCGGACTCACCGACAATACCAAGTGTTTCTCCTTCATAAACGTCAATCGTCACATCCTCAACCGCCTTTACATGTCCCTGGACACGCTGAAGGATACCGCCTTTTATCGGATAATATTTCTTTACGTTATTGATTTGAAGAAGCGGTTGCTGCAGATTCATCATGTTGCTCCACCTCCTGTAACCAGCATCGAACGGTGTGCTCATCATTAACAGTAAATGTTTTTGGTGATTGCGTCCTGCATTTTTCCGTTGCAAATTCACAACGATTGTGGAAGCGGCAACCAGTAATTACCTCATTTAGATTGGGTAATGTACCGGGAATAGCTTCCAATTGATGATTCCGGTCATCGACATTCGGTACAGATTTCAACAAACCTTTCGTATATGGATGCTGCGGATTAGAGAATAAGCTTTCAACATCAGCTTCCTCTATCTTTTCTCCTGCGTACATGACCATCACCCGGTCTGCAACCTCAGCGACAACGCCCATATCGTGCGTGACCATAATGACGCCCATCCCTAATTCTTCCTTTAAATCATCGATCAAATCTAATATTTGTGCCTGTATCGTCACATCAAGTGCTGTCGTGGGTTCATCGGCAATCAATAAAGAAGGGCGGCATGCTAAGGCAATCGCAATCATAACACGCTGTCTCATTCCACCGCTTAGCTCATGCGAATACTGCGACATTCTTTTCTCTGGATAAGGGATACCGACTTGTTTCAATAATTCGATCCCTTTACGGTGTGCTTCACGTTGTGATAACCTCTTGTGAATCTTTAATGGTTCTCTAATTTGAAATCCGACGGTGAATACAGGGTTTAGTGCTGTCATTGGTTCCTGAAAAATCATCGCCATCTTGTTGCCTCGAAGTTTGCGTAGCTCATCTTGTCGCATCTTAGTTAATTCTTGACCAAGAAACCGAACCGACCCTTCACTAATTTCTCCATTATTCGGAAGTAGATTCATAATCGATAATGAGGTAATACTTTTTCCACAGCCAGATTCCCCAACAATGCATACTGTTTCACCTTTATTAACTGAAAATGATACCCCACGGACAGCTGACAGTTTCCCATCAGCCGTTTTAAATTTGGTAACGAGGTTATTAACATCAAGTAATAACTCTGCCATGTTAGCCCTACTCTCTGTGTACATTATATAGTGACCATTGACCAGTAGGATCCATCTCTAAACCTTTAACTGACTTATCATAAGCTGCCGTTACAACACCATGATTCATAACCACCCATGCTGCATCCTTCACAGCTAGTTCATTTGCTTCCATTAGTTTCTGTTTACGCTTTTCTTGGTCAACAATGGTGCGTGACTCATCAACTAATTTGTCGAACTCTGGACTTGAATACTGTGTACGGTTTGAAGAACCCGCATTATCACTGTGTAAGTTCGGATAGAGAAGCTCACTACCATCCGCTGTGCTGTTGGTCCAACCGAGGAAGGTAATATCGAAATCACCCTTTTTGCTTACATCAAGGAATGTTCCCCATTCCATCGACTCAATTTGAGCGTTTATCCCTACTTTTTTAAGCTGTGCTTGAACAATTTCAGCCATCATCATGTAGTTACCCGTATTTGCAGCTAGTATTTTTAGCGTTGTTCCCTCGTATCCATTTTCTTTAAGAAGCTGTTTGGATTTTTCAGGATCGTAGTTATATCCTAGCTTTTCCGCAGCTTTATCATAACCAAAAACTTTAGGGCCAATTATGCTATTTGATTGTACGCCTAGACCCTTTAATTTCTTAACATAAGCTTCGCGATTAATCGCGTGTGCTACTGCCTGCCTAAATTTAAGGTCACTCGTCGGTTCCTTTTTCATGTTGAATCCAAGATAAGAGACAGGTGTCCCTTCCTCCTTCATGATTTCTACGTTTTTCAACTTTTCAAGACGAGGCAACTGTTGTGGAGTAAGACCGTCGATAAATTGAACTTCACCCGTTTGAAGCATTGAAACTGCCGTATTCACTTCTGGAACGACCTTAAAGGTTACCTTTTGAAGCTTAGGTGCGTCTTTCCAGTACTCCTGGTTTGCTTCTAACGTAATGTGGTCACCTGTTGCCCATTCGACAAATTTAAATGGACCTGTTCCAACTGGTTCTTTATTTAAACTACCTTTCTTGTCTGCAGTTGGACTGACAATAGAGGCATTCGTATGAGAAAGTGCCGCAAGCATCGGTCCATAAGGCTCTTTTGTTTTAATGACAACCGTATACTGGTCTTTTACTTCGACTGATTCAATCGGTTCTAATAAAGAGGCACGAGGAGCGGCTGTTTCCGGATCTCTAAATTTATCAAAAGTGTACTTTACGGCTTCTGCATTAAAATCTGTGCCGTCATGGAACTTGATTCCTTCTTTTAACTTGATCACCCAGGTTTTCGAATCGGGCGTTTCATATGATTTAGCAAGCTTTGGAACAATCTCCATTGTCTTTGGGTCTCGAACGAATAAGGTTTCATAGATTTGTTCAATAACACGAGATGAAACAGAGTCATTCGTTTCAATCGGAGACAACCCGACCGCTTTTGTTGTAGAAGCGTACGTCAACTCCTGAGGAACATCATCACCACCAGATGAACTATTCCCTGCGTTACTGCTGCAACCTGCTAAAGCTAAAGATATAATTAAAAATGCTGCTACTAAACTCGTTAAATACCGTTTTCGTTTCATAACCTCTTCCCCCTCGATTTCGTATCGTTTTGAAATTTCGATTGAGTAAAATTCACAGAAATTCGCTGGATTAAGCCCCTTTCAATTAGGCATGACGTCCTGTTTACTACGTTGAACCTGAGCCTAAGTCAGTACATCCTATAGGAGCCCGGTTAGCCCAAATCCATATTAGGATCCAATGCATCCCGCAGACCATCACCTAGGACATTAAAGGCAAATACAACAAGCATGATCGCAATTCCAGGTACGATGGTCATGTGAGGCGATGTCCACATATAATCCTGGCCCGCAGCGATCATTGCTCCCCATTCAGGCGTTGGCGGTTGTGCTCCCAACCCTAAGAAGCTAAGTGCAGATGTTGAAAGAATTGCAGTTGCCATTCTCATGGTTGCAAAAACGATAATTGGTGCCATACAGTTTGGCAAAATATGCTTTATAAGAATTCGACTATTCCCGGCACCTAGTGATTTCATGGCGACAATATATTCTTGCTTTTTGACAGACAATACACTGCCCCTTACAATACGAGCACAAGTCGGTATTGACCATATACTAATCGCAATCATGACATTAACTAGACTTGTTCCGAGCATTGCAATGATTAACATCGCTAACAAAATTCCAGGGAAAGCGAACAATAAATCTACAAATCTCATAATCCATCCATCTAACTTTCGAAAATATCCAGATATAAGTCCTAAAGCAATTCCCCCGGTAAGCCCTAAAATGACAGAAACTAATCCTACTACTAACGATATTCTGGCTCCAAATACAATTCGGCTCCACATGTCTCGCCCATAGTTGTCAGTCCCTAGCCAGTGATTTTCTGAGCCTACAGGTAATTCACTATTTACTAGAGATTGAGTGACCGGACTATAGTGTGTAATCCATGGAGCAAATACAGCCATTAGAATTTGAATAAAAATAATAAATAAACCAAAAACAGCTAAGCGATTTTTCAGTAATTTTTTAAGGGTCACAACAATAACCTTTTGCTTTCCTTCGGTTTGCTTCCCTAGCTTTGACTGTGTAGCAACTGCTTCACTAGCAGGCATTTCATTTTCCCCTTCCCATCATTAGTCGTAACTTATCCTTGGATCAATTACGGAATAAATGAGATCTACTATTAGATTCACTAAGACGAATAACGCAGCAACGAGAAGAACTGAACCTTGTACCATTGGGAAGTCCCTTGCCGCTATGGCTTCGATCATTAAGCGACCAACACCGTTAATGGCAAAGACTTGCTCCGTAATAATGGTTCCACCGAGAAGAAAACCAAAATTCAATCCGATAACGGTTATGACAGGGATCATAGCATTTCTCAAGGCGTGCACCCATATCACTGTCTTTTCCTTTACACCCTTTGCTCGAGCTGTTCGAACAAAGTCAGCTCGAATCACTTCTAACATGGTTGAACGACTCATACGGGCAATCATTGCCGCTGATCCTGTTCCAAGTGTAATCGCAGGTAAAATGAGCTGTTTCATACCCTCAATTGTCCAAAATGGTTCACTCAACCCTCCAACCGGAAGCCACTGTAGACCTACGGAAAACACTAGAATTAACACTGTCCCGAGCCAGAAATTCGGGATGGAAATTCCGGCAAGTGAAACCACCGTACTAGAAACATCAATCCAAGAGTTTTGCTTTAAGGCGGAAATAATACCTGCCGTTACACCTATGACCACCGCAACAATCATACTTGCAATCGCAAGGTTTAACGTATTCGGAAAACGTGTAATAATTGCTTCACTTACAGATTGTTTGGTCTGATAGGAAAATCCTAAATCCCCCTGTACAACACCTGTCATATAATTTGCGTATTGGACTAGAACAGGATCATTAAGTCCCAGGTTGTTTCTAATCGCTTCAATATCTGATTCCGTGGCAGTCGGGCCTCCGATAATACTCGCTGGGTCTCCCGGGGACAAATGCATGCTCATAAATACAATAAAAGAGATACCAATAAGCAACACGACTAATTGGAGCATACGTCTAATAATAAGTCCGACCATTTATCCTTTTCACCTCCTAGTTGTAATAAACAAATGTTAATTATTTGATAACTATTGCGACTATTTTGAAATATAATAGTAAGAACCATTACCTCCTTTTCGAAATAAATATGTATTTTAACATCCGTTTGTTAACTGTATATGATTTTTTAATTTACTATTGTATATTAAGTGAATTGTTTTTGATTATAAAGTAATTTTTCTGAAAAATCCACAAATCGAACAAAAAAATTTATTATTTCAGAGAACTCCTTCATTTCGGTAAAATAAACAAGCCGGTTAAGGGTTTTCCCTTCCGGCTTGTTTAAATAATCCTATTTTTCAATCATTTTGTAATGTAAGTCCAGACGCGTATTTATTCCTGACTTTTTATTTTATACTCACGTGTTCATCGCTCTCTTTGTTGTCTTACAACTTTAATCCTGCTCTGCTCTTAAACCTTCTCAAAAGGATATGACTTTCTACACGGGTAATCCCTTCAAGTGCATATAATTCATTGTTCGTAAAGGATTCCAATGCAGCAAAGTCGCTAACTAATACATGCATATGTAACGTACTTGGACCGGTCATTTGATAACAACTTGCAACACTTGGGTTACTTGCTAATGCCTCTGCTACTTCTACTAGAAAACTTGGTTCGCAATCTACTTCAAAAAATGCAGATACCGTTTTTCCGACTTTTTCAGAATTGATCATTACACTGAACTTTTCTATAACACCGTATTTTATCAGTTGGTTAATTCTTTCTCTTACGGATACCCTCGATAAATTAAGCTCTTTTCCAATATCCACATATGACATCCTGCCATCAAGTGTTAGTAATTCTAATATCTTCTTATCAATCTGATCAATTTTCACGCCCATCACCACACAAATGTAAAGTTTTAAGCTAATTATATATGTAAACTAGTTGTATTGGCAATTTTTGATTATTTAGTAACATAGGAAGTTTTAGTGTATAACTACTTTAGCGTTGAGGATGAGGGCTATTTATTGCAACTAATCAGCTTTCCTTTTGAGGACAAACATAATGAGAGGACTTCCCTAGCTTAATGAGTTTGTAGTTTTTTACTAGGATTCTACGGATTGTTTTTTTGGATTTGATGATTTTACACCATTCGTGCAATGTGTTTACGGTTATACTTTTTTCTGGAAAAAGAATACTTAATTCCTTTGCACTTCGTAAAACAGCCGAGGTGACATCTTCACTACAGCCACATGATTCGCAGATCAGCTTGGAGTTTTTCACTTCAGAAATTAATGTGTGACACCCCGGACAAGTAATCCCTTTTTCAAGGTGATCATAGTTATAAGTTGGTAATTGCATGAAGGAAGAGTTGTTTAAATGAAGGGATCGTAATTTTTGTGCGAATTTTAAATGTTTGTCTGTTAAATTCGGAGGTTTCAAGGAGATTTTGTCTATAAAACGATTGATGTGTGGTGGAAGAATAATAGATGGATCCATGGGTGCGTGATATAAGTAAAAATTCGGGTTAATGAAGACGAGGTACGATTCAATTGGAGAGTTATAGTTAAGCTCTTTCATTAATTGACGAAATAACGATTCACTTCGTTTCAGTTGGAGAATTGGATTTTTCCTTTCTTTTTTCGTGTTTTTGTTAATCCACCGATCACCCTCTAAATAACTATCACCCTCATAGTTTTTGACCTCTACAAGGTAAATTGTGTCTTTAAAAATCAGTGTCGAATCAATCTGAAAGGTACTGTTGTTTATTTCCAGCAAGAGATCATTTAGAATCAGGTAATTACCGGAGAGGGTCTCTAGCAATCCGTCAAATTTCTGTTCGCCTTGAAATCCTTTTTCAAGGTTCCAATAATAACTCGATTCCTTTTCCGTCAGGGCTATTCGTGTATTCAGCGATCTGAGAATTATTAATTCCTTCATTTCATAACGAGCTTTATGAAAATTCATATCCCACATCCTTAACGTATAATTTTTAATACTGTATTATATTCATTTTAGGAACTTTCACCTAATTTTACTAGCCTAAAGTTGATTATCAGCAAAAAGTCACCAAATTCTAAAGATGTGCATTTGGGGGTAATTTGAAGTAGATTCGTTCCCTTTTCGTATTTGGTCCCTAACTGTAGCCAGAGGGCCATTCGTGCTCTTTCCGTGCAATAACTGCAGCTATAGGGCATGAATAGGCGTGATTTGTTCCCTTTCCGAGCAATAACTGCAGCTGGTGGGCACGAATAAGGGCCATTCGTGCTTTTTCTGTACAATAACTGCAGCTATAGGGAACGATTAAGTGTGTTTCATTCCCCCTATCCGTAAAACCTGAACTTCCAAGTTGTGATGGAACTGATATGGGTGGCGAATTCCTAGTTGTAGTTCCATTTTGTCACATAAATGTAAAAAGGCACCTGAGAAAACTATCTCAGGTGCCTTTTTTCCTACTATTTTCCACTGACATCAATACGGTTGATGGCGCGGTTTAGCGCAAGATCTGCACGTTTAAAATCGATGTCATCTTGTTTTGAACCTTGAAGACGACGCTCTGCACGTTCCTTTGCTGCTCGAGCTCGATCAACGTTAATATCAACCGGAAGCTCTGCTGCTTGTGCAAGGATCGTTACTTTATCTGGTCGTACTTCGAGAAACCCACCACTAACAGCCAGGATCTGTGTATTGCCGCCTTTTTTAACGCGAACTGCATTAATCGTTAGCGGAGCAACAAGCGGAACGTGGCCAGGTAGGATTCCAAGCTCACCGCTTGTGGCTTTCGTGCTGACCATTTCTGCGTCTGCTGCTTCGTACACAGGGCCATCAGGGGTGACGACACTTACTGTGAATGTCTTCATGAAACCCCTCCTCGGGCCTTAATCATGTAAAGTTGTACAAAAAGTCCGGTAAAAATAGCTGTCGAATTTCTTCGTTACTTGGTCTCTTCGGTCCCCACGTATTACAAGAAAGCGTTGAGTTCATCGATGTACATTCATTGTGCACCTGCGTCTAACTAGTCAATGCTATCGATGAAAGTTTCCTCGGTGCACGGCAGCTAAGATGCCTTCAAGTGAGTGGCCTTCCTCGAGACTTTCGCGCCTCGAACTTCTCGGCTCTTTTCATCCTCCTTTTTGTACGTCTATTTTTATGCCATTTGCTTAGCTTTTTCGATCACTTCTTCGATTCTACCTACAAGACGGAATGCGTCTTCTGGAAGATCATCGTGCTTACCATCAAGAATTTCTCTGAATCCGCTGATTGTTTCTTTTACCGGTACATAAGAACCTTTTTGTCCAGTAAACTGTTCAGCAACGTGGAAGTTTTGAGATAGGAAGAACTGAATACGACGTGCACGTGAAACGGTCATCTTATCTTCTTCACTAAGCTCATCCATACCTAGGATTGCAATGATATCTTGAAGTTCTTTATAACGTTGCAGTGTTTGCTGAACTTGACGAGCGACATTGTAGTGCTCTTCTCCAACAATTTCAGGTGCTAATGCACGAGATGTTGAAGCAAGTGGGTCTACCGCCGGGTAGATACCCATTTCAGAAAGCTTACGCTCAAGGTTTGTAGTCGCATCTAAGTGGGCGAATGTTGTTGCTGGTGCCGGGTCAGTGTAGTCATCGGCAGGAACATAAATCGCCTGAATCGATGTAACAGATCCCTTTTTCGTAGATGTGATACGTTCTTGAAGTTGACCCATTTCTGTAGCAAGCGTTGGCTGGTAACCTACTGCAGATGGCATACGGCCAAGTAGTGCGGATACCTCTGAACCTGCTTGTGTGAAACGGAAAATATTGTCGATGAAGAACAATACGTCTTGTCCTTGCTCATCACGGAAGTATTCTGCCATTGTAAGACCAGTTAGGGCAACACGTTGACGTGCTCCTGGTGGTTCATTCATCTGACCGAATACCATCGCTGTTTTGTTAATAACTCCAGAATCTTTCATTTCGTAGTAAAGGTCGTTACCTTCACGAGTACGTTCTCCAACACCTGCGAATACGGAAATACCACCGTGTTCTTGTGCGATGTTGTTGATTAGTTCCTGGATCAATACTGTCTTACCTACTCCTGCTCCACCGAACAAACCGATCTTACCACCCTTTACGTACGGTGCAAGAAGGTCTACGACTTTAATTCCTGTTTCAAGGATTTCCGTCTTTGTTGTTAGTTCGTCAAACTTTGGTGCTTCACGGTGAATCGGATCTCGCTGAATATTAGTAGCAAGTTCCTCATCAAGGTCAATCTTTTCACCTAATACGTTGAAAACACGACCTAATGTTACGTCACCAACTGGAACGGAGATTGGTGCTCCTGTATCATCTACTTCTGTTCCTCGTACTAGTCCGTCGGTGGAAGCCATTGCAACCGTACGAACAGTGTCATCACCAAGGTGAAGTGATACTTCAAGGGTTAAGTCAATCGACTTTTCACCTTTATTGCTTTGGACTTTAAGTGCATTATAGATCTCAGGTAGGCTCCCGCTGTCGAATTGTACGTCGACAACCGGACCCATGATTTGAGTGATGCGTCCTTTGTTCATGTTATTCCCTCCTAACGTCCTTTTGAGGATGCTTTATGCTTTAGCCTGTTGGCTGTTTCGTCTATTCGAGTGCAGCTGCTCCACCGACAATTTCGGTAATTTCTTGAGTAATTGCTGCCTGTCGAGCACGGTTATATGATAGAGATAGGCTACCGATAATCTCGTCCGCATTATCTGTTGCACTCTTCATAGCAGTCATACGAGAAGCATGTTCACTTGCTTTTGCATCGAGCAAAGCGCCATAAATCAAGCTCTCAGCGTACTGAGGTAACAATTCTTCAAGAATCTCTTCTTCAGAGGGCTCATACTCGTATGAGCTCTTTGCTGAAGTTCCACCGATGTCAGTGAGTGGTAACAGCTTCTTTTCAGTGAGATTCTGCTGGATCACACTGACAAAGTGGTTGTAATACATATAAAGTTCGTCGTATACACCATCCGCATACTTTTGAACAGCATCACTAGCGATTGCTTTGATATCAGCGAATTCTGGTTGATCGTTTAAACCAACAATACTGTCTTCAATCGGCATTTTTCGGTTTTTGAAAAATTGAAGCCCGACCTTGCCGACTACGATGACCGTATATTCATCCGTTGATTTGTGTCGCTCCTGAATCGTTCGGTAGACATGGCGTAGGATGCTGCTGTTATAAGGACCTGCTAGTCCTTTATCAGCTGTGATCACAAGGTACGCTGTTTTTTTGACCGGCCGACTTTGGAGCATAGGATGACGAGCATTTGTACTGCCGCTCGCAATGCTTGCGACAACCTCTTGGATTTTGTCCATATATGGAACGAAAGACTTGGCATTGTTTTCAGCCCGATTTAATTTCGCAGCTGAAACCATCTCCATCGCTTTCGTAATTTGCTTCATCTTTTTAGTCGACGTAATTCGTGACTTTATATCACGTAAAGATGCCACTCATTTCACCACCTTACTTGCACAGGACGTGCTGGCTTCGACGTTGTCACAGGACGTGACGAATAGTCAAAGATCATTCCCGGCTTGTGTTTTAGTCCATCTCATTTTTTCCCGAGTTTAAGAATCCGTATATGTGTTCTTATTCAGATACAACAAATGTTTTCTTAAATTCATTGATCGCGCCTTGCATATCTTCGTCGGCAGGAAGGTTTCCTGTTTCACGGATACCAGCCAGAAGTTCCTTACGGTTGTGATCCAACCAAGTATAGTAATCTTCTTCAAAACGCTGAATATCTTCCACTGGAATATCATCAAGGAATCCACGAGTTAGTGCATAAAGGATGGCAACTTGCTTTTCAACGGCAAGTGGCTTGTGCAACCCTTGCTTTAAGACTTCAACCGTACGTTCACCACGGTTCAGCTTCGCTTTAGTTGCTTTATCGAGATCTGAACCAAACTGAGCAAACGCTTCTAGCTCACGGTAAGAGGCAAGGTCTAGACGAAGTGTACCTGATACCTTTCTCATTGCCTTAACCTGTGCAGATCCACCAACACGAGATACGGATAGACCTGCGTTAACCGCTGGACGTACACCTGAGAAGAAGAGATCTGATTGTAAGAAGATCTGTCCGTCAGTGATCGAGATAACGTTTGTTGGAATATATGCAGATACGTCACCTGCTTGTGTTTCGATAAACGGAAGGGCTGTAAGAGATCCTCCGCCTTTCGCATCACTTAACTTAGCTGCACGCTCTAATAGGCGTGAGTGCAAGTAGAAGACATCCCCTGGGAATGCTTCCCGACCTGGAGGACGACGAAGCAATAGCGAAAGTTCACGGTATGCAGCTGCTTGCTTAGAAAGGTCATCATAAATAACGAGTACGTGCTTCCCGTTATACATGAATTCCTCACCCATTGTTACTCCTGCATAAGCTGCAAGGTAAAGAAGTGGAGCCGGTTGAGATGCACTTGCTGTAACTACAATCGTATAATCTAGTGCACCGTGTTCGCGAAGTGTTTCAACAACGCCTGCAACGGTAGATTCTTTTTGGCCAATTGCTACATAAATACAAATCATGTCTTCATCTTTTTGGTTAATGATCGCATCGATTGCAATAGCTGTCTTACCAGTCTGACGGTCTCCGATTACCAATTCACGCTGGCCGCGTCCGATCGGGATCAAAGAGTCGATTGCTTTCATACCCGTTTGAAGCGGTTCGTGTACAGATTTACGATCCATTACACCAGGAGCTGGGCTTTCGATTGGACGAGTCTTGCTTGTTTCAATTGCACCTTTACCATCTACCGGTTGGCCCAAAGAGTTTACTACACGCCCTAGTAGTTCTTCACCTACAGGAACCTCCATAATACGGCCTGTACGCTTTACTTCGTCACCTTCACGAATATCGACATATGGTCCGAGGATGATGATACCGACGTTGTTTTCCTCAAGGTTTTGGGCCATACCCATTACACCGTTGGAAAATTCAACGAGCTCCCCAGCCATGACATTGTCTAATCCATGGACACGTGCGATACCGTCACCGACTTGGATTACAGTACCTACATCACTAACTTCTATTTCAGAAGAGTAATTTTCGATTTGTTGTTTGATAAGCGAACTAATTTCTTCCGCCTTAATGCTCATGAATTTCACCCCTATCTTACTTGTCTCACTTGGAGACTAGTTGACGTTGAATTCGGTTTAATTTACCACTTACACTTCCGTCAAAGATTCGATTTCCGACCTTTACTTTAATGCCGCCGACCAAGTCTTGATCGATTACATTTTTGACGCGAAGATGCTTAACGTTTAACTGCTTCGCAAACGTTTCAGAAATAGCGTTTTGTTCTTCTTCTGTTAAGATTCGTACAGAATATACAGTCGCATTTGCAATGCTGCGTTCTTCGTTTGCAAGCTCGATATACTGATCGACCATGCTTGGAATCATCGCCTCACGCTTACGATCAACCATCAATAAAAGCGTATTGTGAACGGGCTTTGATATCTCCTTGCTAAAAAGCTTAGATAGCAATGCTTTTTTATCATCACCTGAAATTTTCGGATGGTTCAAAACTGTTAATAAGCGCTCATTATCTTGAATAACTGTTGCTACCAAGAGAAGTTCCTTTTCCACCTGGTCAAGAGAACCCTTCTCACGAACAACCTCGAATAGAGCAGCGGCATAGCGTTTTGCTATAACTTCTCTGTCCTTACTCATCGAGCTTCGCCTACCTCTTTAAGATAATCGTCGACAAGCTTTTCCTGGCTCTTTTCGTCCAGTTCCTTGGCAATTACCTTAGACGCAATTTGTACAGACAATGCTGCAACTTCATTGCGTAATGTTTGAACGGCTTGTTCTTTTTCACGTCCAATTTCAGAAAGGGCAGCTTCTTTCATGCGGTTCGATTCTTCACGAGCTGCTTGAAGAATGGCCTCACCCTGTTGTTCACCTTGCTTTTTAGCAGCTTCTATTAAAGCTTGTGCTTCTTTACGTGCTTCTCTTAACGCTTCTGTTTGTTGTGTTAAATATGTTTCTGCTTCTTTACGTCTGGTTTCTGCTTCAGTTATTTCATTTCCGATGTGTTGTTCCCGTTCTTTCATGATGCCCATTAATGGACCGAACGCATATTTACGAAGTAAGAACAACAAAACTAAGAACGCTAATAACTGATACAACATATCGCCGGCATTAAAACCAGCCGCACCCAAAATCAAACTATCTGGATTAAAGATATGCACAGCGGTTCCTCCCTTCATAGGTCATACATAAGGAATGGCGAAGGTCTCACTTAGATCTTCGCCACTATGAAACACTTCATTCAAAGGTTATGACCAACCAATTGTGTGTTTTGTAACTGTCACAAATTGTCGTAAATTAGCTTCCAAGTACGATAAACGCGATAACGACACCGATAATTGGAAGTGCTTCTACTAGTGCGATACCAATAAACATTGTTGTTTGAAGAGTGCCACGCAATTCTGGTTGACGAGCAATTCCTTCAACTGTACGTCCTACGATTAGACCATTACCTATACCGGCACCAATTGCCGCTAGACCTACTGCAAGTGCAGCTGCGATTAAATTCATTTTAATTTCCTCCTTGAGAATGTATTATATAATTACTCCCCAGTGGGGTTTGTTCCTAAAGTTAATTGAATCTTAGTTCAAAAGTCGACGAAATTCGACGTTTATCAACGAGCGGTACTTGCATGATTACTACGAGTTGTACCGAGAAAGCTTACTCCAACGATAAACTAGTAGACGCAGGTACATGAATGAGACCCTTGGACCTTTTTGAACATCATATCAATGTTCGTCGCCCACTTTATGAGCCATGTACACCATCGTCAACATCGTAAAGATGAACGCTTGAATAGCGCCTACGAAAATACTGAAGCCTTGCCATACCAGCATTGGGATAAAGGATAGAACCCCTGCAAAGATACCTGCGGTTCCAGCTCCTGCAAGTAATGTCAAGAGTACTTCACCCGCATAAATGTTTCCGTAAAGTCGGAGACCGAGTGTCAAGGTGTTTGCAAACTCCTCGATAATCTTCAGCGGAAACAAAAACTTCATTGGTTTTAAAAAGTCTCCACCGTATTCCTTGGCACCTTTTAGCTTAATTGCATAAAAATGTGTTAATACCAGAACCATCATGGCCAAAGTCATTGTGATAGCCGGATCAGCAGTCGGTGATTTCCACCAAAGATTGTGATCAATGACGACTGCAAGCGGAATGCCGAGCATGTTCGCTACAAAAATGTACATAATCAGCGTTAGCCCAAGCGTCAGAAAACGCCCTCCAGTCTTCCAGTCCATCGTGCTGTTAATAATGCCTTTAACAAAATCGATGACCCACTCCATGAAATTCTGTACTCCACCGGGACGCATTTGCAAACTACGTGACCCTGCTATTGCAAGTAAGAACACAATCAAAGAAGCAATTGTTATCATTAAGATATTAGATAGGTTGAAAGACAACCCCAAAAACTCCGCGGTTACTGCTCCATGTTCCAAATCTTTCACCTCTCTTCCCCGTAGTTCATTTAGAAGCAAAATAAAAATCTATCAACATGATAAAGTACATCATGAGTAAACCAACAACGACTGCAATCAAGTTCAGCATTTCTGGGTAACGCACCGCTACAAGGACAGCGAGTCCTGCGGTCATTAACCTTGTCAGAGAACCTAAGGTTTTGACCTTTCTCCCTTCGACAACAGCTTGTCCTAAACGGCCCACTTTACGGTGCATTGACCAAACGTTCAGTAGGCTGACAGCAATTCCTAGACACAATCCTAGAAATACCGCTTGATACTCTGTGAATCCCCAGCCGGCAACACTGATCGCTAAAAGGTAAAGTCCGTATTTTATGTACCGTCGAAACGCATTTTTATAGTCTGAGAGGTGTTCGGTCATTGTTCCTCTTCTCCAAAATAGCGCTGGATTAACTTGATCATCCCGTATACACCCGCAGCAAGTCCGATAAACAGTCCGATAATGAGAAAAAGTGGAGCTGTTCCAATTGTACGATCCAACCACATTCCGCCGAAAATGCCTACTAATATTGAACCGACAAGCTGTGAGAGAATGCCAGACATTAAGGCCATCGAATGGAAGGGAGAACGTTTTCCAGTGCGCATGCTATCGCACTCCTTTTGGGTGAATCTTGACAAAGTTGCCTGAGACATATCTTTGTCTTTCATTCACTATTAGTAACCATCGGTCTTTTCATACAAAACGGAAAACCTTCCTTATTATAAAGGGTTATTTTCCGACGTAAATACGGTAGTAAAAAACGGGGTCTTCAAATTTGCTAGATTGTTTATTTAATGGGCATGAAAACCTTCTCATACATCCTTTGTAAGAATACTATAGCGACCTACCCATGTCAATTGCGTTCAAGGCAAAATCTTTGGTAAGTTTTGAAAACTTTTTGAACATTAAAATGAAGTGGAGAATATGTTCATTTTGTACCGTAAAGTCTGTCACCTGCATCGCCTAATCCTGGGACGATGTATCCCTTTTCATTAAGCATTTCGTCAAGTGCTCCTAGGTAAATATCGACATCAGGATGTTCTTCTTGCACAGTTGCTACTCCTTCAGGAGCTGCAATCAGGCACATTAGCTTAATGTTTTTGGCACCGCGGTTTTTAAGTGAAGTAATTGCCGCAATCGCAGAACCACCCGTAGCAAGCATCGGATCGATAACGATGAGTTCCCGTTCCTCAACATCCGTCGGAAGCTTCACGTAATATTCGATCGGCTTCAATGTTTCAGGATCGCGGTACAAGCCGACATGACCAACCTTTGCTGTAGGAATAAGCTTCAAGATTCCATCAACCATTCCAAGCCCTGCACGAAGTATAGGAACGAGCCCGAGTTTTTTCCCAGCAATGGTGTATGCTTTTGCTTCCGCAACAGGCGTTTTCACAGTTACCTCCTGCAAGGGTAATTCACGAGTGATCTCGAAGGCCATTAGAGCAGCAACCTCATCGACAAGCTCGCGAAACTCCTTTGTTCCTGTAGACACATCACGAATGTATGTGATTTTGTGTTGGATTAATGGGTGGTCCAGTACGTGTACCTTACTCATTCATCATCTCTCCTCTTTATTATTTTTATGAAGATAGTTGGTTGTCTAAATACGGGTTTTAACAAATCTGTTTATGATCTGATTAATTGTGTTAACCTCTCGAAAATTGTACAGAAAAACAGAGGTAAGTTCAACACGATAAAACTGGAAAGTTCTAATCACATAAAATAGGTTCATAACCGGGTTCAAGTGTCGAAATTTGCATTCTGGCCTGATTATTGTTTCGAGTGGACAGATTATCACCATTTTGGATGAATTGGTGGTCATTCTGGACAGATTACCTTGATTTCGGATCAATTGTTGGTCATTGTGGACAGATTATTTCGATTCTGGACAGATTAGCCCAAATCCACCTCCATCATTCCTACAATGAATCGTTTTTATGGCAAATTTAAAGGGCAAACAGCCTCTACAACAACATTTCGTTCTAAAATGTTGTTAAACTGAGGAGTTTGCCCCCGTTTAAATCACTTTTTCTCATTAGGTGAACTGTTCAGCTAATGTTCAACATCTGTACTTACCTTTTTAACAATTGGAACTACTTATATAGAGGAAATCGCGCGGTCAATGCGGTTACTCGCTTGCCTGCTTCTTCCTTTGTCTTCTCATCTTCTGGGTTTCCAAGTACTAGAGCCATGATCGAAGCAATTTCTTTCATTTCCTCATGACCGAATCCCCTTGTTGTAACAGCGGCTGTTCCAATACGGACACCACTCGTTACAAACGGACTTTCTGGATCGAATGGAATTGTGTTTTTATTTACAGTAATTCCAATTTCATCAAGGGCATGTTCAGCCACTTTCCCTGTAATGTTCATGTTTCGAACATCCACTAGCAATAGATGATTGTCGGTACCGCCTGAAACGAGGGACAAGCCTTCTGATATCAATGCTTCACCAAGTGCTTTTGCATTACTGATCACGTTCTCTGAGTATTCCTTAAAGCCTTCATCTAATGCTTCACCAAATGCAACGGCCTTTGCAGCGATTACATGCATTAATGGTCCACCCTGAATCCCAGGGAAAATCGATTTGTCGATTTTCTTCGCAAACTCTTCTTTACATATAATCAAACCTCCGCGTGGTCCTCTTAACGTTTTATGAGTAGTTGAAGTAACGAAATCTGCATACGGCACTGGATTTGGGTGTAGTCCAGCTGCAACCAGACCTGCGATGTGAGCCATATCTACCATCAAATAAGCACCGACCTCATCGGCAATTTCACGGAACCTCTTGAAGTCAATTGTACGTGGATATGCACTTGCACCTGCAACGATCATCTTTGGCTTATGTTCCTTTGCCTTTTCAAGTACATCGTCATATTGAATGGTGTGATCCTCTTTGTCGACCCCGTACTCTACGAAGTTATATTGGACGCCACTAAAGTTTACAGGACTTCCGTGTGTTAGGTGTCCACCATGCGACAGGTTCATCCCGAGGACCGTATCACCATGCTCTAACACTGTAAAATAAACACCCATGTTAGCCTGTGCGCCGGAATGGGCTTGAACGTTTACGTGTTCAGCACCAAATAGTTTTTTGGCACGGTCACGAGCAAGGTTTTCAACTACATCGACATGCTCGCAGCCCCCGTAATATCGTCGTCCTGGGTAGCCTTCTGCGTATTTGTTCGTTAAAACGGATCCTTGTGCCTCCATTACCGCTTCACTGACAAAATTTTCAGAAGCGATTAATTCAATCTTTTCTCGTTGACGCTGTAGTTCATTTTGAATCGACTCGTACAATTCTGGATCTTGATTCTGAACGTTATGCATGGTTCCACTCCTCTTCCGTATCTATCTATTATCGTAGTCTCTCAACAATGTTTATATTTTATCATTATTGTTAAGCTAACGTAATGCTAAACCGGTATATAATTTAAAAAGTAGCATTCGGGTGGTCCCCTTTAGGTGCACGTATATTCTTCTTTGGTCGGATATACCGCCCGCTCTCCACCGATTAGTTTCGGGCGTGTCCTAGCGAGCGTCACATGCGCGTCTCCAATTGACTTCACTTCACTTCGAACCGGAACCGCAACATGCTTTAGATGCATCCCAATAAATGTATCCCCGATATCGATTCCGGCATCTGCTTTTATAAACTCAACCACGACAGGATTCTTCATGTGATGGTAAACATAGGTCGACATCGCTCCACCTGCTGACCGAACAGGCACTACAGAAACAATTTCGAATCCACGCTCAAGGGCGACATCACGCTCCATTACTAGAGCGCGGTTCAGATGCTCACAACATTGAAAGGCAACACATACTTCTGTCTTTACTTGAAATTGTTGGATTCCTTCAAAAATCTGATGTGCGACATCCATTGTCCCAGATGTTCCAATTGCCTCACCCAATACTTCACTTGTACTAGCTCCTACAACAAGTAAATGATTGGAGGATAAAGGCATTGCACTATCCAGGTCCTCGAGTACTTGTAAAACCTGGTTCTGGATTTGTTGTAGTGAGTCGTCCATATCCATTTCTTCCTTTCATTTTCGCCTTTTTAGATTAGGAAGTTCACCTGTAACGTGTGGTGTTCTGTTACTCAGTTAAGCTTTACTTTCATACTCCTTGATTTTGCCGACTCGACGTTCATGACGCCCGCCTTCAAATTCCGTTTCGAGCCAAACCTTTGCGATTTCTTTTGCGAGTCCTGGTCCAATGATGCGCTCACCCATCGCTAGAACGTTGGAATCATTATGAAGTCTCGTTACTTTTGCAGTAAATAAATCATGAACAAGTGCGCACCGTACGCCTTGGACCTTGTTTGCTGTAATAGACATTCCAATGCCTGTACCACAAATCAATATCCCCCGGTCTACTTCGCCATTGGCCACCTTTTCCGCAACAGGCAACGCGTAGTCCGGATAATCGACTGAATCAGAGCAATTACAACCCACATCTTCATATTGAATATTTAGCTCATCCATAACCTCTTTAATATCATCTTTAATTTTGTAACCAGCATGGTCACTGCCAATTGCGACTTTCATCTATAATTCCTCCAATTTGAGTTAAAAATAAGTATCGAGTATTTATCTTTATTGTAAATCGTTTTAAACGGTCTAATCAACTGCTCTATTTCTTTATTTTATATTTGTTCGTTTTTTCAACTATGTTTTTTTGTTTCCTTCACTAGTTTAGAAATGAGTGCGTCTAATTCTTTGAATGTTTGGCGGTAGATGTCTGCGTGACCTCCATATGGATCGGAAACATCAAGTGACAATCCGTTATTTTCAGAGACCGTTTCATTGGTTGTTTCTCGTTCTACGAATTCTTTTACAGTATAAACGCGTTTGCCAAGACCTGGTGCTTGCATGACAATTGACTGCTTATGCTGTTCTGTCATCGTTAAAATAAAATCGGACCAATCAATTAAATCCTTTGTTAGCGGTTTAGAAGTATGATCAATAGGAATCCCTTCTTGATACAAAACTTCAACGGTTTGTTCGCTTGCAGGATTACCTGGTGCAGCAAATAAACCAGCTGACTTTGCTTCAAATGTTCCTTTTGAACGATGATTCAATATCGCCTCTGCCATCGGACTCCGGCAAGTATTTCCAGTACAAACAAATAAGATTCGAGACATGGGTACTCCTCCTATACGTCTACATCTTATAATTTTACCATATATGGGCCTAAATTATTTTACAAATAAAGAAAACTCGGCGATTGCCGAGCCTTTAGGCGAAGTCAGAGCCGTAGTTGAACTTATACTATAGAAAGTATTTTTATACTTTCTTAACGTGCGAAAAAAGGAGCGTGATCGTTTGCTAACGATACTCCACTCCATTACGCTAATAGTTTTAAACCAAAGGATAAAAGTATACATCCTCCAAATGCTTCGCTATAGGAACCGAACCAGTTTTGTGCTTTTCGTCCAATTATTAAACCAGCCCATGTTAATACCGCACTGAATACGCCAAACAAAAGAACTGTCACAATCACTTTTGCACCAAATATTCCAAGGCTAAGCCCAACAGAAAAGCTGTCTAGGCTAACACTAATCGAAAAAAGCCATACGCCTATCCCCTTAGGCGTAATAAACGGTTCCTCGCCGGATCGAAACGAAGAAATAATCATTTGAATTCCTAGTACAATGAGTAATCCTCCGCCAATCCATGTCGCTATATTTCCGAAATGTATAGAAAGTTGTTGTCCTATTGCCATACCAAGTAGAGGCATAATCATATGGAACAACCCAATTAAAATACCGACTTTTAAAATCTGCCGCAAACGGAGTGAGATCATCCCCATTCCTAGACCCATCGAAAATGCATCCATACCTAACGCGATTGCCATAATCATAAGCGTGACAAATTCCCCAAGCATAGCTGTGTCCATCGCGCGCCTCCCTTTTTAACCGATAATACAACCTATGCATGTCTCCTCCGGTTTAGACTTTAGAAGTTGTGCACAAACAGCCGTGTTAACAGGAAGTTCGTCTTTTTGACAAAGGCAGTGAAATTGGTCTACTTTATGAACCTAAATTGGACATTTCGTAGCATTTTAAAAAGAAAGTAGTTACACATAAAAGGAAATCCCGAGATTGTAGTGAATTTAATTCAGATAGGAAATTTTTTCACGTAATATAAAATACTTTTCTAAAGTATAAGTTCAACCAAGGCGACCGGTGGCATTTGCCAAGTTTCCTTTATGAGTCGGAGGGTTAATATGAATGTTAACGAAAATACTTCTTCGTTATTTTCCGTCCTAACAGCTGATAATAATGAATTATCAAAAACCGTTAAGAATGACTCACACGTACAGGCGGATCATGTTCAAGATAGCCTTATGTTTTTAATCGAAAAGTGCGAATCGTTCTTTAAATATGTTAGCTGTCAGGGCAGTTTATTGGAGAAGTTTGGTTTTACTAGAGATGAATTAGAAGGAAAAACCTTAGAAGAATGCTATACGTTTGAATTTGCCAAACGCAGAGCTGGGTCCTTCATGCAAGCATGGGAAGGAAATTCTGTAGCATATGAGGATGAAATAAATGGGATCCCTTACCTCGGTGCAGTCTCTCCAGTTTATAATAGTGAAGGTCATGTTCAGCAGCTACAGGGATTTTGTGTCGATATCAGTTCATGGAAGCAATCTGAACAAAGGCTTAAGGAAAGAGAACAATATTTCCGAACATTGGTTAAATATCATCCAGATGGGGTTTATACGCTTGATACAGACGGGCAGTTTTTATATGTAAATCCAGCCGGGGCATTAATAGCTGGATATGAAAGCCACGAACTTGTGGGCAAACAGTCTTTTCCACTAATTGTTCCTGAAGAGAGGGAAAATGCAAAAATCTATTTTCATAGAGCACGCGAAGGCCATGTCTTAAAGTACGAGATCAAAATATACCATAAAAATGGAATGAAGGTTCCAGTTGAAGTAACCAATATCCCGATTACAATCGATGGGAAAGTACATAGTATCTACGGCATTGTAAAGGATTTGACCCAAAGCAAAGAATACGAAAAGGAATTAAATTTTGTAAAGGATCGGCTATCTGGCATGATTCAACATTCAGCGGATGCGATTGCCATCTTTGACATGAATGATCGTTTAATAGATGCCAATCCGACTTACGAAAACATTTATGGATGGAAAAGAAGAGAGTTGATCGGATTTTTCGTTCGCCACATTCCAGCCGAACTGAAAGAATCCTATTACAGCATGGTCGAAAATGTTAAAAAAGGGATGAAATATTCGGGAATCGAAACTGTTCGAATCAAAAAGGATGGTTCACGCTTTTATGTAAATGTTACGATGTCTCCTCTCAAAGACGAAAACGGAACAATTTGCGGCTATTCAACGGTTATACGTGACATTACTGCCCAAAAACGTGCCCAAGAAGCTCTCCATGAAAGCAATGAACATTATCGCATTATAACTGAAAATACACTTGATTTGATTAATGTATTCGACTGTGATGGAGCCCTGCTCTATGCCTCACCGTCACTGAAAACGATTCTTGGATATGAGGTTCAGCCTTACACAAAGTCAGATATTAAAAAAATCATTCACCCAGATGATAGTAATTCTATGTTTGAAATGTTTCAAAAAATGCTCGAATCAAAAGATTCCTTCAAGAAAGATTACATGTTTCGACACGCTGATGGTCATTGGGTTTATTTAGAGTGTCATGGAATGCCTGTATTAAACAGTGAAGGGGAGGTCGAGTCCTTCGTAACGATTTCACGTGATATTACCGACCGAAGACAGACGGAGGACTTTTTACGAAAATCTGAAAAGCTAACGGTTCTTGGTCAGCTTGCAGCAGGGATCGCTCATGAGATCCGAAATCCACTCACCTCCCTAAAAGGATTCACCCATATCCTAAGGGCAAAGGCAGAGGAGGAAGACATTGAATACTATGAAATTATGCTGTCAGAGCTGGATCGAATTAATACGATCGTCGGTGAATTTATGATGCTAGCAAAACCGCAGCCTAGAGATGTGAAATTAAACGATGTCAATCAGCTACTCGCTGAGGTTGTTGCATTGCTTATGGCTCAGGCAAATCTTCATAGTGTGCAGATTGCGTTCGATTCCGTCCCATTGCCAACTCTGCAATGTGAATCTGATCAGCTGAAGCAAGTGTTCATTAATGTGATGAAAAATGCAATCGAGTCAATGGAAGAAGCAGGAGGAACACTTTCAGTCGAAACCAAACGAACTGACGAATGGATATCTATTCATTTTCGTGATGAAGGATGTGGGATTTCTGAAGAAATGCTCACCCAGATTGGAGAACCCTTTTATACGACTAAAGAAAAAGGAACAGGACTCGGTATGATGATCTGTTATAAGATTGTTGAAAACCATAGAGGCAAAATTGAAGTCAAAAGTACGCTCAATGAGGGTACAACTGTAACCATCCTGCTGCCAGTGCAAAAGGGGTATGTAAGTTAAAACCGGGTATTAACCATTATGACTCAAAAATGCTTAGTGTTTTGCCGCGAAAAAAATGGTTTTTACGCGGCAATCCCAAAGAACAAAATACTGTAGTTCCTTCTATCTTCCCATTAATAATAAAAAAACTACATTTTGCCTATTATCCTGGTGTCCCGGATCCATTTAGTTGAATTATTCCCAGTTCGGATGAATTCTGGATTCTCTGGATGAATAATCCCCCAGTTCGGATGAATTCCAGATTTTCCGGATGAATTATCCCCAGTTCGGACCAATTCCAGCTTTTCTGGATGAATAATTCTCAGTTCGGATGAATTCCTGATTTTCCGGATGAATTATTCTGAATACAGCTCTTATTTCTGCATTTTTTCATTAAATATGATCTTCTTGTACTTTTGAAGAAGAATTATTGCTATTTTTAACGCGAAATTAGCTTCAGATAGATCTCTGACATGTACCATCGCTAAGCTAAAGGCCATTTTGAATCAAAAGTTATCCACAGCTTAAAAATTTTATAGTTTCCAAACCAATAAAGAAAACTTGGCTAGCACCAAGCCTTGGCGCTGGCGATCGCCTTAGTTGCGCTTATACTAAAGAAAGTATGTTTATACTTTCTTTACTTGTAAAAAAAGCGAGACACTTATTGCTGTCCCGCTCCTGAAAATCGTCATGCTCCATATCCTTAATTATTCTTGCCGATTCTTTGAGAGCACCTTATTTCCGGCTGCTTTAAGCAAACGGTTCATCAATGCCTCCCCAATTCCTTCAACAGGGTACATTTCTGCCAATATGACTCCGACTGATGAATCATCAAACGATCGTAATTGGTTATAAAGCTGTTGCGCGACCTTCTCGATCTGGTCACTTGGACCGACCATGCGCACTTCATCAGCCGTTAGTTGACCAGCTAGTTCATCACTTACAAGAATCCCGACGGTTTGCCCATCGTTTTGATACTGATTAATTTTATCCTGAAAAAAGGTCCGGTCACCATTGATTAAATAAAGCGGTGCATTTGGTGCATAGTGAGTGTACTTCATCCCTGGCGATTTCGGTACAAGATTCTCTTCAAGCAAAGCCCGGTCCAACTCCACATTCTCCACAACGGTTTCCAGCTGTGACTTTGTTATTCCCCCAGGTCTTAAGATCGTCACCTTCCCACCAGATGCTTCAACAACGGTCGATTCCAAACCGACACCTGTTGCCCCTCCGTCAATGATGCCTTTTATTCGGCCGTTCAAATCGTAAAAAACGTGCTCAGCATTTGTCGGGCTTGGCTTTCCTGATCGATTTGCACTTGGAGCAGCCAACGGTGTCCCGGCTAACTCAATTAATGCGAGGGCAACTGGGTGATCAGGCATCCGTACCCCAACCGTATCTAGTCCCGCTGTCGTTTTTTCAGCAATATACTTACTTTTCGGTAATACAATCGTTAACGGACCAGGCCAGAAAGCATCCATCAATTTCTCAGCGATCTCGTTCCAATCGGAAGCAGCTAACGGTAATTGTTCACGACTGGAAATGTGAACAATCAACGGATTATCACTCGGTCGGCCTTTCGCCTCAAAAATTTTCTCAATCGCCTCGTTCGAACACGCATTAGCCCCAAGGCCATACACCGTTTCTGTCGGAAATGCGACGACTTCACCGTCTTTTATCCACATAGCAGCTTCTACTATATCCTGATGCCCTGTTAAGTTATCCACATTGTGTACATTCCATTTTCGAGTTATCAACTGTTCCATGTGGGTAAAGACTCCTTTTTATTGCGTATTATTGCACTATTTCCACTATTTACCCACAATTCAAAGAAAAATGTGGATAACTTTGTGGATAGCTAAGGAGCAGGTACTAAGCTTCGTTTCATTATTGCAATCTGATCCTTATCGTATTGTTGGATATGCGGGCTCGCTAATAGGATTTGCGGAACATGTTCATGTGCGGTTTCGGTAAATCCTAATGTATGAAAAATCGTAGTAACTCTTGTCAGTAAGTAAGCCTTCTCGATTCCTTGCTGTTCCGCATGCCGAAGCACAGAGGTCAATAAACGTAGCAATAATTCTTCCGATGAATAATCTTTATCCAATACGAGTGAGCGAATTAAGCCATTTTTCCCATAGCGCTCTAACCCTACTGTCCCTGCCATCTTCTTTTTGTCAGTTTCGAGAATGACAAAGGAACGAATGCATTCATCAATACCTTCACTAGATAATCCCGCTTGTGTTACGAACTGTTTAATGGACGGCGCATCGGTCGGTTCGGCTACACGAAACGACAGCATCTCATCCTCTCCTTTCTAGCAATTCTACTCTATTCTATGAGCGGAAAGAAGAGAATATCCCATTTTTCTAGAATTCTATAGTTATAACCTAGCCATAAAGAAAACTTGGCTAGCGCCAAGCCTTAGCGCAGGTGATCGCCGTAGTTGCACTTATACTATAGAAAGTATTTTTATACTTTCTTAACGTGTAAGAAAAGCGGAAGCGCCCTGCTTAGGTGCGATAAAGAAAACTAGGTCAGTGCCAAGCTTTGCGAAGGCGATTGCCTAAGTTCCTCGAAAAAACAATTACATCTTTTTCTTCGGACCTCGAGCACCTAGGCGCTGCAGCTAGACATTGCATCGATGCAGCCCAATTTATATACTTTCTTAACGTGTTAAAAAGGGAATCTAGTATTATGTAAATAGATTCCCTACGTTATCCAGAAGTGATTGAAAGAATTCGAAGACAAAGAATTTCACTTCAGGTTCTTCTTTATCTGTTACTTTATTTTGTTGCGTTCCATCTTGAGGAACTTTTTCATCGTCGGTTTGGACCGCATCGCCATTTTCAAAGTCTAAGAAGCAGAGCGGTGGAAATAGTACACACCACCAATTTTCCCCAGTTCCCTCTCCTAGCGTAATAAGTACGGCTTCATACTCCCCAGCAGGGTACACATATTCTCCGTACATCTTTGTTGGAAATGCAACTGGTCCAAAGTCAACCTCAAACGTTTCATGTAAGCCAAGCTCTATTAAAGAAGAATCAACAATCGTTTTGATCTGTGGTAGCTCACGTTTAATGATTGCCCTTGCTTCCTCAAGCGATTCAATACCATATACCCATTCGGTAATCTGTTTATTTACCTTATCACGGATCAACCTTTTCACTTTTTGATCCTCGTTAGAATCACTGTTGGCAAGAATTCGTAAGCGAATCGAGTCTTCAGGAATTTTCTGCTCTGTAGCTGGGATATTATTGAAAGAAGCATTCGCTACTTTAATTTGAGTTTCATAGAATACAACCATTACAATCAATGTTAATAAAAATAAGATAAGTCCATTTCGTTTCATTTTTCCTCCACACCCTTCCTGGTAAACAGTGTGGACGGGAAACGAATAATCTATACTATCAATCTATCTTTTTATAAGAAAAGCGCAAGCGCCCTGCTTAGCCACGAAGGTCACTGGAAGACCGACGAGGAGGCTGTTGCCGCCGCAGGAGGACTGAAGTGATCCAAGTGGCTGGGCGCTGGAGCTAGACATCACTTCTA
>NZ_JANHJQ010000059.1 GCF_024609785.1 Pseudalkalibacillus decolorationis | reverse complement strand
GTTGTCGCTTCAACGATTGCACGTGCGAATTTTTCTGGATTATCGGATTTGAAAATTCCTGAACCAACGAATACTCCGTCAGCACCCAATTCCATCATCAATGCTGCATCTGCTGGAGAAGCTACTCCACCTGCTGCAAAGTTTACGACAGGAAGACGTCCTTCTTTTTTAATTTGAAGGAGAACTTCATATGGCGCACCAAGGTTCTTCGCTTCGGTCATCAACTCATCTTCACTCATACCAACAACTGTACGTACTTGTGACTGGATTAAACGCATATGGCGGACAGCTTCAACAATATTTCCTGTTCCGGGTTCACCCTTCGTACGAAGCATGGAAGCCCCTTCACCAATACGACGAGTTGCTTCACCAAGGTCACGTGCTCCACAGACAAATGGTACAGTAAAGTCACGCTTGTTCAAATGGAACACTTCATCTGCTGGAGTCAATACTTCACTCTCATCAATATAATCTGCTCCAAGTGATTCAAGAATACGCGCTTCAACAATATGTCCGATACGTGCTTTAGCCATAACGGGAATTGAAACCGCATTAATTACTTCCTCNCATCTGCTGGAGTCAATACTTCACTCTCATCAATATAATCTGCTCCAAGTGATTCAAGAATACGCGCTTCAACAATATGTCCGATACGTGCTTTAGCCATAACGGGAATTGAAACCGCATTAATTACTTCCTCCACGATTGTAGGATCAGCCATACGAGCCACCCCACCTGCTGCACGAATGTCTGCAGGGACACGTTCTAATGCCATAACTGCTACAGCACCAGATTCCTCAGCAATTTTTGCTTGTTCTGCATTGACAACGTCCATGATGACGCCACCTTTTTGCATTTCTGCCATGCCACGCTTAACGCGATCTGTACCTGTTTGTACCATGTATAAATCCCCCGTCCATTAATGTTTTGATAAAGACATAAATCCTTCATTATTGTATCATTTTTCAAAACCGTTGCCTATAAGGTGAAACAAGTAAATCGTGGAATATAAAGAAAACTCGGCTAGATCCAAGCTTTAGCGCAGGTGATCGCCGTAGTTGCGCTTATACTATAGAAAGTATTTTTATACTTTCTTAACGTGTAAGAAAAGCGCATGCGCCCTAGGTAGCTCCGAAGGTCACTGGAAAGCCACTGAGGAGGCTGTTGCTGCCGTAGAGGAGCTGGAGTAGTAAATGTGTTGCACAAAAGAGAATGACCCATTTGGAGCCATCCTCATTATTATTTAAAACCAGCCCTTAACTGTGTCGACCACATTCGTCCAAATATCACTGAAGAAGCCGCCAATTCCTCTCATCATAAGAACGAACCAGTTCGCTTTCTCCACATCGTCCTGTGCTACTATCTCAACCATAGATTTTTGTTTGGCCTTCTCTGTAATATAACCTAGATCTTTGCCTTCACCAGAGTAAGCGAGTGTGAGGGTACCCACCTGATCACCTTTTTTAACTGGTGCAGTCAGTTCGCCATTTTTATTTAACACTTTGTTATTCCATGTTGCTTTTGGTTTATACTTCTCTTCTTCCCCATTCAACATTACGACTGTTAACGGTTTTGTTGTTTGCACATCAACTGTTTTCTCTTTCCCTTTAACGACAGGGAGTGTTGATTTATCTTTAACCGTATAACCTGCTTTAACTACTTCTTTTTTCGTAAAATTGTTAAAGCCATAATCAAGTAACTTTGTAGTCTCCTCAAAACGTTCGGGATTGGAACCTGTTTTCATAACAACAGATATTAGACGTGTTCCATTACGCTTTGCAGTCCCTGTGAAGGAGTATCCAGCAATGTCCGTTGATCCAGTCTTCAACCCATCGACGCCTTCATATTCATACCCTTGCCTTGGGTTTCCTTCAAGCATCCAGTTCCAGTTAATCATTCGGTTTTCATCGTCGGTGCCTTTCCGGAATAACTTTACGGGAATTTTAGCTGTTTCTAAAACTTCAGGGTAGTCCTTCAAGAGATGATACGCAAGTTTTGCTGTCGCACGTGCGGACATCATGTTCATCTCTTCCGGCCCGCCAGCTGCATGCATCCCTTTTAAGTCACGATTATTTAAACCGGTACTATTCACAAATGTATATTTCTTCAGGCCTAATTCTTTCGCCTTATCATTCATCATTTTTACAAAGTTCGCCTCAGAACCTGCAATCGTTTCTGCTAGTGCCATCGTAGCACCGTTTGCTGAATAAATCGCAGCTGCCTCAAATAATTCCTTAACGGTATACGCTGGATCTGCATCTTTCCGCAACCATACATTGGACAGACTTGAGTCGTGGGAAATCTTAAAAGCACGATCGCTTATCTTTACAGGCGTGTCCCACTTTATTTTTCCCTCTTCAATTGCTTCTAAAAGTAAGTATTCGGTCATCATTTTCGTCATACTTGCAGGTGGTAACAATAAATCCGCATTTTTCTCAAAAAGAATACGCCCTGTTTCTGCATCGACTAAAATTGCTGCTTCTGCTTTCAATTGTAAATCTGGAGCAGCAGCGTGAACCTTTGATGTCGTTGTTACAAAACTCGTTATTACTAGTGCCATCGTTAAAACAAAGATGACTGATTGTTTCATTCGGTTAATCAACCTTTGCACCTCCAACCCTAAATACAACATCGCTAATTGTACCATATCGATTAATAAAAAAATAGACAGAGGATGAACCTCTGTCTAAAAAAGGTGAAAATGGTACATTACTCGTACACAAAATTGTACTTTTTAGTCGTTTAGACCGAGTAATTTGGAGACTCCTTCGTAATTTGAACATCGTGGGGATGACTTTCACGAAGCCCTGCATTAGTAATTCTAGTGAATCGTGCATTTTCACGTAGTTCGTCGATGGATGGTGTGCCACAATACCCCATCCCAGATCGCAACCCGCCTACAAGTTGATGAATTGAATCTGATAGTGGGCCTTTGTACGGCACACGTCCCTCAATTCCTTCTGGGACAAGCTTTTGGTTATTTTCCTGGAAATAGCGATCGCGGCTTCCTCGCTCCATTGCCCCAATTGAGCCCATTCCACGATAAACCTTAAATTGGCGTCCTTGATAGATTTCACGCTCTCCTGGACTTTCATCAACCCCTGCTAACAAGCTGCCAAGCATAACTGCGTGACCACCTGCTGCAAGTGCCTTGACGATATCACCTGAATATTTAATTCCACCATCTGCAATAATCGGAACACCATGCTTACGTGCCTCTGTTGCACATTCATAGATTGCTGTGATTTGCGGTACACCTACGCCGGCAACTACTCGAGTTGTACAAATCGAGCCTGGTCCGATTCCAACCTTCACAACGTTTACACCAGCTTCAATCAAGTCTCGTGTTGCTTCTGCAGTCGCTACATTCCCTGCAATAATTGTTACATCAGGGTAGGATTCCTTCACTTCACGAACCTTCGCAAGAACACCTTCTGAATGTCCATGTGCAGTATCAATTACGATTGCATCCACACCAGCTTCAACAAGTTTACCGACACGTAATAACGCATCTGCTGTAACTCCGACTGCAGCGCCTGCTAATAAACGCCCTTGCTTGTCCTTTGCAGAGTTTGGGAACTCAATTACTTTTTCAATATCCTTAATTGTAATAAGCCCTTTTAAAATACCTTTATCGTCAAGTAGTGGAAGTTTTTCGATGCGATGTTTCTGTAAAATAGACTCTGCTTCCTTCAATGTTGTCCCAACAGGAGCTGTAACTAGGTTGTCTTGGGTCATGACCTCTTTAATTTGAATCGAGAAATCCTGGATGAAACGCATATCTCGGTTCGTAATAATCCCTACAAGCTTACGATCTTCATCAACAATCGGTACACCTGAAATGCGATATTTTCCCATTAAATGCTCTGCATCAAATACCTGATGGTCAGGAGTGAGATAAAAAGGATTTGTAATAACACCTGATTCTGAACGCTTTACTCGATCTACATGCTCTGCTTGCTCTTCGATCGACATGTTTTTATGGATAATTCCTAGGCCGCCTTGACGCGCCACAGCAATCGCCATTTTAGATTCCGTTACCGTATCCATTCCAGCACTAATAATCGGAATGTTAAGCTGTACCTCATCGGACAATTTCGTTTTCACTGATACATCTCTAGGCAGTACAGATGATTTATCCGGCACCAGTAAAACATCATCAAATGTTAGACCCTCACGCGTGAACTTCTCTTCCCACACAAATCCCACTCTCCTTTTAGTCGTTAAAATATTATTAGTAGAGTAACAATAGGGCAAACTACTGTCAAGAACATAGGGATAAGTCTATTTTTTCACAAAATTTGGTGAATATAGGTGTGAGTGGATGAAAGCAACAGAAAGATGGAATCATTATGATCAATTCTTAAGTGCTCCAATGAGCCAGCGATATTTAAAAAGGTGTTATAAACAACTCAATTTGGATAAGAATATCGATGAATTAAGCTATCGGAATTGTTATAGCTTTATCTATTACCTTGAACATGGAAAACGCCATTATGATTTGGCAGAAATTGCGCCCTTGGAACTTCAACCCGTTCTTCAATACTATGGAATGGTACAGTTAATCAAGTCGTGCCTACTCACCGTGGATCCCTTTTATCCCGAGTCAACTTCCTTATTAGCACATGGGGTAACAACAAGGAAACGGAAGAAACAAAATTATCTGTTTTTAGAGGATGAAATTAAAATTCAACGAAATGGACTTTTTCCATACTTTTCTGATCAAATGTTCCACATGAAACAACTTGAAGGCGATAAAGTGCAAATGAATGAATTACTTGGGCAAATTCCCGAAATGAGTGGGTTATTTTCTAGCATTTATCGGAGATCCCCTTTGCTAGAGGTGATGTTATTAGAGGAAGGTAATGGCTTTTCTATTCCTGATGCTATTTTGGATCGCCTTCATATGACCTTTGAGCGTTTTAGTACATTCCTTGCACAACAACTGAGGCCGGCCGTTATTCATACCACTTTAAAACATAAGAAAATGGAAGTTATTTTTGCGGATTTTCAGAGCTTTAGTGCAAACAATACACTATTTAAGCAAACAATGGATGGACGATGGTATATTCCAACATCCCGTGATCGTTTCAGCTCCTTACATGAGGTCATGAACCATTATTTAGTTCTCTATAACCTAAGTATGATTTGCCGTTATGAAACAGAATGGTGGGGAGAGCTCTTCCATACGTATTCAAGTGATGACTATCCATTTATCTCACGCTTCCTAACCATTTCTCAAACAAAAATACCTGTCCTACTGTTGGGCTTTCTCAATGAAAAACGGTTACTTTTTTGAATTTATTTATCCAGGCTTGTTTCTTCCTAATCGAATATGGAACGGAATGTCTTTCGATGTTTAACCGGTAGTAGAATCAGCCTTCGCACAGTGACCTCTTCGTTCCTCTCAGCCATCGCATACTAGGTAGTCGGATCTTTTCTTCCAATAAAAAAGAGATGAAACGATTGATGTTCGTTTCACCTCTTTGAGGCCCGGCGACGTCCTACTCTCACAGGGGGAAGCCCCCAATTACCATTGGCGCTGAAGAGCTTAACTTCCGTGTTCGGCATNTATTCGTTTCACCTCTTTGAGGCCCGGCGACGTCCTACTCTCACAGGGGGAAGCCCCCAATTACCATTGGCGCTGAAGAGCTTAACTTCCGTGTTCGGCATGGGAACGGGTGTGACCTCTTCGCCGTCGTCACCAGACATATGAAGTTGTGGAAAAACCACATTCCTTCAAAACTAGATAACGTTCATTCTTGAATGTATTCACATCGAAGATGTTAAAAATATGGTTAAGTCCTCGATCGATTAGTATCTGTCAGCTCCACGTGTTGCCACGCTTCCACACCAGACCTATCAACCTCATCATCTCTGAGGGATCTTACTCGCTTACGCGATGGGAAATCTCATCTTGAGGGGGGCTTCATGCTTAGATGCTTTCAGCACTTATCCCGTCCACACGTAGCTACCCAG
>NZ_JANHJQ010000058.1:2944-6960 GCF_024609785.1 Pseudalkalibacillus decolorationis | reverse complement strand
CCGCGGAAAATTTTAGACTACCAGACACCGGATGAATTTTTCGAAAGTTGTGTAGCTTTGGTGGCCTAGGCCACCAAAGCTACACAACGGAGGTTCTCCCTATGGCCTTATAGGGTGTTGCATTTAATATTGCAATTCACGAAGCAATTTTTTTATCATTTTTTTGAAAAAATGTAGTTAAAAAAATTGTTATACATGGTATTATAGTAGTTATGACGAACGCCGAAACTACATGGATTTTGGCGAAAAATGATAAAGTTTGTCGATATTAAAATTAAGTTTATTATACATATTAGAAAAGGGAAGAAAGGATGGTCCCTATGATATATTTTTTTATTGCACTGATTGTTGTTGTGTCGGTCTTAATCGGTTTTGGTACATATTCTAGAAAAAAGGTTTATGATCAAATCGACCATCTTGAAACAGAGAAAATGAATCTAATGAACAAGCCATTGTCGGAAGAGATTGCTAAGGTCAAAACGCTTGAAATGATTGGGGAAACAGAGAAGAAGTTCGAGAGCTGGCGGGCCGACTGGGATGATATTGTAGCTTCTCAATTACCTGATCTTGAAGAAAACCTTTTCGATGCTGAGGAAGCGGCAGATAAATACCGGTTTAAAAAGGCCCGCGGAATATTGGCAGAAACAAGACGCACGATCTTCAATATAGAAGAAAAAATCGGCGTAATTTCCAGTGAGATAGATGAGCTTGTAAAAAGTGAAGAGTTAAATCGTAAGGAAATTGCCGAAATGAGAGAGACATATAAGGAATTACGAAAGCACTTGTTGACACAACAACGTGCACTTGGCTCCTTAGCGGAAACTTTTGAAGCTAATCTGGAAGATATCTCTACTGATTTTACCAATTACAATGAAGAGACGGAGAATGGTAATCATATTGCTGCACGTACATACATTGTACAGCTTGATGAAAAGTTAAGAGATTTGCAATACAAACTTGATGTTATTCCAGATCTCCTCTATCAGCTACAATCAGAAATTCCTGCTATGATTAAAGAATTAAAACAAGGCTTAACCGACATGTCAGAGCAAGGCTATCGGATTGATCAACTTGGTATTGAAAAGGAATTAGATGTTGTTGATTATGCCTATACTCTTATTAGTGAAAAGGTAAATGGAATAGAAATAGAAGAAGCTACAGAAGAGATTGAACAGTTGAATAACAAAATTGAAGAACTGTACGATATGCTAGAATCCGAAGTCCTGGCGAAGCAATATGTTGTAACTGAAGGCGCTGAAGTTAAGAAGGATGTTGAAGATCTTAATATTGAGCTTCAGGAAATAAAGGAAGAAACAAATGTAGTTCGATTAAGTTATCAAATTGAACAAGAGAACCTTGACTTACAAGAACTCCTCGAAGAATCGTTCGATAAGATTCAAAAACGTGTTTCTACCTGTTATCACTCGATCGAAGAAGAAAATCAGTCTTTTACCGCTATTAAAGAGATGTTTACAACCGTGATCAAACAGTTAGAAGAGCTAAAAGAAATGACTGAAATTTATAAAGAGAAATTACAAAACCTGCGTAAAGATGAACTTGATGCAGTTGAGAAAATCCAAGAGTTCCGCAGAAAGTTGAATGATGCAAATAAGGAGGTACACCGTAACAATTTGCCAGGGCTTCCTGAAAGCTATTTTGAATCACTTCGGGATGCAGAATACAAGCTTCAATCGGTTTCCTCGAAATTGAATGACAAACCGCTTCAAATGGCCGATGTCTTGAATCAATTAATTGGTGCGGAGGAAGCAGTAGATGAAGTACATTCAGCAACCATTCAATTAGTTGACCGCGCAATTTGGGCAGAACGATTAATCCAGTATGGCAATCGCTACCGCAGCAGATATATTTCAGCTGCAGTGAAGCTTTCTGAAGCTGAACAAGCCTTCCGGTCGTATCAATACGAAGAAGCAATGGAACACGCCGCAGAAGCATTAGAATCGATTGAACCTGGTATTTTAAAGGAATTTGAAGAAAGCTTCCAAAGTAAAGTACGTGTGTAAACAATAGCAAGGGGAGGGACTGGCATTTTGTAATGTCAGTCCCTTTTTCAAAATAAACCACCCGTGATAACGGGTGGTTTTTATTTTACACGTTGCGTGCCCAGCAAGCCGTTAATTGCTCGTTGGTGAAAGTCCAACCTGAGTAAGTGCCAAGACGCTCAGTAGCTGACAGACAGCTGGTGGAGAAATCCTAAGGTTGAAGCTCTGTGACAAAGCGTTTCTTAATGAAATGCGAGCAAATCAACAGACCGTAACATCAAGTGAATCCTGCCGCCTCGTCAATTATGCCCCTTNGTGACAAAGCGTTTCTTAATGAAATGCGAGCAAATCAACAGACCGTAACATCAAGTGAATCCTGCCGCCTCGTCAATTATGCCCCTTAAAAGAGGACAAATGGAAGTCGAGCCTAGAGCGTGGAGGCGAAGACCATGGACGGTGTGAAGAACTTGGAGACAACACTTAAGAATCCATCGGGGTATAGGGAGCGGTATGTTGAGAAAGTAGATAACGGAACTGGGGATACCCTCCTCATCACTTTCATGGGAAAGTAAAGCAGAAGCCTATAAGTGATCAACGAAATGGCAGATGGATGAGAGGGAGTCGGAGGGGGCCATAGTACCAAGGATGACAACGACAACACAACGTTGTCTAGGGAAGGGCGGCAAAAGGCCAATACCCTACTTTGTTTATACGTTAGAAGGAGGTACGAGTCAGTGAATGCCAAGAAAATGGCTAACGACACCAATAAAGGAAACGCTCAAGAACTCTGGAAAACATTATACCTTTGTGCCAAGGAAAGTCCAACTCGCAGGTTTCATGCGTTATATGACAAAATCTACCGACCTGATCTTTTGTGGGAAGCTTGGGAACGGGTAAAGCGTAAGAAAGGCAGTGGCGGTGTAGACGGACAGACGATTGAGAAGATCGTATCCGAATATGGGGAAAAGAAATTCATGAATGAACTCTTTGAGGAGTTAAAAGAGAAGGAATATAACCCGAGTCCTGTCCTAAGAACGTATATTCCAAAAGAAAATGGAAAGAAACGCCCACTGGGGATTCCTACGATTAAAGACCGAGTCGCCCAAATGGCAACGAAAATGGTGATCGAACCCATTTTTGAAGCTGACTTTCAAGAGAGCTCATTTGGATTCCGACCGAAACGGAATGCCAAACAAGCCACGGCAAAGATAAGGAAAGCGAGTAAGAAGTGTTTTTGGGTAGTCGACGTCGATATCCAAGGGTACTTTGACAACATCAACCAAGAGAAGTTGATGAAACTCGTCGAGCAACGAGTCAATGACCGTAGAGTCCTGAAGCTAATTCGTAAATGGCTAAAATCAGGCATTATGGAAGAAGGAAAAGTAAGGAATCCGATCACCGGTGCTCCTCAAGGGAGACCTCCGAAAAACGAGGCTGAAAAAATGGCATTTTACATAATATGGGGGATTTGGAGCGCATGGGGACTAAATGATGCCCTGATTGAGCGTTATTAAGGCAAGTACACCTCTGCCTTTCGATCTTTTTGTTTATGTAACCATCAAATGGACAGACTTCTCCCGTGATTNTGAAAAAATGGCATTTTACATAATATGGGGGATTTGGAGCGCATGGGGACTAAATGATGCCCTGATTGAGCGTTATTAAGGCAAGTACACCTCTGCCTTTCGATCTTTTTGTTTATGTAACCATCAAATGGACAGACTTCTCCCGTGATTGTTTTTGACCAATTAGCTTACTCATCCTTTTTATGTTGGAGGCTATTGTACTCATGAGTGAATGGATCCCAGTTCTTTCTGTCCCACGATACCGACTACGCCGTAGTCCATGATTTCTTACCTTGTCCGCGTGACGGCGCTCGATTAACCAACGTTTTTGCCTTGCTTCTTTATATTGATCGGTCCGATAATGTTCTCGTCCTCTTTTCAAATCAAAAAAGTAATCACTGATAAATACATTGCGTACGCTTTTACTCGTTGTACATTGCGAGCGTAATGG
>NZ_JANHJQ010000058.1:1096-2892 GCF_024609785.1 Pseudalkalibacillus decolorationis | reverse complement strand
CAGTCTTGGCACTGCGCTTTCGTAAACGTAAATTCGTGTCCTTTTCTATTTTTTGTACGTTTTCTATACTTGATACTGACTATTCCATTAGGGCAGGTTACCTGCATTTTATTTCCGTCAAATTCAAAGTCTTCGGGGCTGAAAAGACCAGACTTATGTTGTTTCGTTTTCATCCAACTAATATGGGCCTGTATGTTGTTTTCATGTAAAAAACGAAGATTTTTTCCAAACCAATAACCTTTATCTGCGGATAATTCGGCAGGCAGCACATGATGATTTTCATGAAACTGAGTGACCAAATCAACGAGCTGATCTCCGTCTTCTGCATTGGCCGGGGTGACCTTCACCGCCGTAATAATTTCACTTTCTTCATCAATCATGATGTGATCTTTATATCCTTGTATCGTACGCATGTCTGATTTGTGTCCTGTTCTTGCTTCTGGATCGATAACACTTATCATTCGGTCTTTGGCGGTAGCTTGGCGATCCGCAATCACTTTCTGTAACATCGCTATAGCTGAATATTGATTTTCATCGTGTGTAAATAAAGGTTCGGTAAACTCAACGAGCTCTGAGGCAAGCTCTAATACGTGAGGTAACTTTTGGTCACGGGTTTTTCCTTTGAGTTCTTCCCATAGTTGTTCATAACGTTGCTGAAAATCATCGGCTTTTACTTCATCGATTACCTTCAACTCAACGATTACTTTCTTGAAGGCTTCACGTACCAAAGTAAGCCATGTCGGAATGGCTACATCCGCAATGACATGGGTTGAATCAATGATCGCCCGTTTGGGTTCGGCATCAATAAGCCCCTTTTCGATACATTGTTTGACAAGACGCTGAAAGATTTCATTAAACTTCTCAAGTCCTACACGATTTACACGAAAATAACTGATGGTTGTATCATCAGGCAAGTTATCATCAAGGTTCAGCCCAAGAAACCAACGGTAAGCTAAATTAACACGAATGTGTTCAATGACCTGAACATCGGAGAGGTTATAAAGATACTCTAACAGACAAATTTTAAACATGAACTCGGGTTCTTCCGCCGTGCGTCCTCGGTGTTCAGAATATCGATCAGAAAGCATTTGGCGAATGAAAGACAAATCCACATTTTCATCGATTTGTCTTAACAAATGATCCTGAGGAACTGTTTTGTCATAATAATACTGGTCGAATGCCGTGATTTGTTTAGAATTTACTTTCCTGAGCATCTTAAACCCTCCAGTATATCCAGAATATTTATATAATTCTATTATACACCATATATTCATAAAATTGGGACGACTTTTTCGGAGGTCTCCNCTGTTTTGTCATAATAATACTGGTCGAATGCCGTGATTTGTTTAGAATTTACTTTCCTGAGCATCTTAAACCCTCCAGTATATCCAGAATATTTATATAATTCTATTATACACCATATATTCATAAAATTGGGACGACTTTTTCGGAGGTCTCCCCTGTGGTGAGCCGATTTCGGTTTCATAGAACTGGCCATCTTCCATGAACCCAGCTTTTAACCACATCTCAATGAGGTCTAGTACCCGTCCGTCGGCGATTTTCTCTCTCACTTTCGTCATCACGATATCATGGGAGACGTTGTCAAAGAAGGACTGGATGTCTAAATCTACGACATATTGATATCCAGCTTGTTTCGCTCTTCTTACGACATCCAACGCATCGTGTTGCGAGCGCTCTTTTCGAAATCCGTAACTGTGTTGGTAAAAGTCTCTATCGAAATGAGGCTCAATCACCTGTCGCATAGCTTGTTGGATAATTCGGTCACGAATCGTTGG
>NZ_JANHJQ010000058.1:615-1039 GCF_024609785.1 Pseudalkalibacillus decolorationis | reverse complement strand
ATCCCCAGTGGTCTTAACTTCCCATTATCTTTCTGAATGTAATGTCGGCGTGCAGGTTGAGGCTGATAACGTTTCTCTTTGAGCTTTCGTTGAATCTCTCGGAGATTCTGATGAAGATTTACTTCAAACCATAGAATCGTTTCTCCGTCTATTCCCGCACTGCCTTTATTCGCCTTTACGGCTTTCCAGGCTTCCAGAAGGTTTCTCATTTGATACACTTTATCAATGATCGAGTATAGTTTACGTTTAGGTTTCATGGTGTTCACCACCCTTCACGCTACTCACCACGTTGGTTTACTGGTCGCTACAGAAGTCGATTCCTTTCTCGTTCCACCCACGAGAGGTGCGTGCTTAGGCAAAACCAATCGCTTCTCCTCCCTTAGATATACTCAGGTCGCCGGTGTCCTCCATCCTCGAGTGTTTT
>NZ_JANHJQ010000058.1:0-534 GCF_024609785.1 Pseudalkalibacillus decolorationis | reverse complement strand
GCACCTCATTTCATTAAGGCGTTTACGACTCCCACTCACTTCCATTCACAACGTTGACACAGTCAGGTTACCTTCGCCTCCATTCCATCGCTTTTGGCGATGAACAGGGTGAACAACACCATGTGTTCACTCATCCGAGTTTTCCCCTCTACACTGTTGCCAGCCTTCATTGGCTCGGATTTCCTCACTACTACGAACCATCCGTCACCTGCAGTGCCATCGATTCGGCTTTCCCACTTGGGTTATACCTCCTCTACCCAACGATGTTTATCGTCAGGAGCCTACAGGGCTTCCCCCGGTCATCACACGTTCTCTTCCATCCATCCCGACCCTAATCACGTCAGTGAGTCCTATAGGTCGTTCCCCTTTTCTGTTTTCCTACAGGATATGCCAAGGCATCGGTTTCCCCGGTTTTTCGGCGGGTCACCCAACACCGACGCCACCTCTGGTTCACACATTGTTCCGGGCTGGACTTTGCTTGCAGACCTTTCAGATTTCTCTTCGCAGAGAACACCCTGTCCATCTTTCTTCAAT
>NZ_JANHJQ010000057.1 GCF_024609785.1 Pseudalkalibacillus decolorationis | reverse complement strand
CTAACTAGCTCCTTTCGTAATTATAGCTCTGATTTGGTATGTTGTTGCCTTAAACACAGTATTACCAAATTAACCTACGTTGTTACGAACAGGGGCTAGTTTCGTTCATGATAACTTATACTATAGAAAGTATTTTTATACTTTCTTAACGTGTAAACAAAAAAGCCATCCTTTTATTCTTATAGAGAAAGGATGGCAACTTTAGGTATTACCTTATTCAAAAAATGCACTTGGATATTCAGCTCCTTAAACCTTATCAAAAGAATTTTCTTTTAACTTTAATTTTTACTTTGAGTACGGTACGTGAAATTTTAAACTTTTACTGATTCTGTGGTTCCTTAACTACAACGAACTGATTGAATTCGCCGTCTTTGATTTCAAGGCAATTTAACTGATGCCCATATACACAAGCCCCATCTATGCCGATTTTCTTATTTCCATAATATATATCAGCCTTTTCATGTAAATAAATTGCTGGTGTATGACCATGAATAATCGTTTTATCAAACTTGTGATTCACAGTCAAAAACGGTTCCCTTATCCAAACTAGATCATGTTCACTCGTCGTCTTCCAATCTTCGTACTCTGGATTAATCCCTGCGTGAACAAAAATAAATTCCTCGGTTTCAAAATAATATGGAAGATCTTCAATAAAGCTAACGACCTCTTCGTTTGATTCTAAAATCTCCTCTGCCCACTTCTCATAAGTCGTGTCAACAGGGTTATCTGTATTAATTTTACCGAGGAAAGAATTAATGGTTTCCAATCCACCATTCCTGAAATAAGCATGTTGTTTACCGATCGGATCTTTTAACCAATCATAAAATAGCTGGTCATGATTCCCCTTTAGTGCTATCGCCTTTTGATCCTCTACCAATTCTTTGACGAAATAGATGACGTCCTTACTATATTTCCCTCTATCCATATAGTCACCTAGTAAAATTAAGTCATCTTTCGCAGAATCATAATTCACCAATGCTAGTAATTCTTTAAATTCAACTAAACAACCGTGTATATCACTAATGGCAAGTATTCTTTTATTAATGGTGATCAACCTCATTTTCATACGTATATTTCCTGTGACATAAGCAGGAATTTTACTGCTATTTCTCTTAATACATACCAAATTTATTTGCTCATTATTCAATTTTCACCTTGATTATTTCTATCCCATTATAACCATAACCTTTTCTGTTCCAAAATGGGGTTGTTGGTTGAATTCGATTATACGAATCTGTAGCTTTCGTCATTATAGAATATTCTCCTTTTGCTGACACAGACCATTCAAATACCCAAGATGACCAACCATAGTCCTCTTTAGGCTGCTGACATAAGTTGGTCTTTAACCAGGTTTCGCCATTATCTGTACTTATCTCAACTTTAGTTATATACCCTTTACCAGTCCAGGCAATTCCTTCAATTAAATGATTACCGGTGTTTAGTACTTCCATATTTAATGGTTTTTGTATAGTGGAATTTATATTGATTGTTGTAACAGGAAAAGCATTTTTGTCATTCTCTTTATTCGGATAATAAACGTAATCAATGGATTGAAAAGGCCCACTAAAATTAGAATCAATAATACTAATTTGCTTAATCCATTTTACTGAAGCCATTGCATACCACTCTGGTACAATTAATCTCAATGGATAACCATGTTTAAATGGAATTGGTTGGTTATTATATTCGTACGCAATGATTGTATCGGGATGGAGGGCCTTGTCTATAGGTAAACCTCTAGCATAAGTATGAATGGTATCTAGATCCGTTCTTTTACCATTATCATATCCTTCTACTACAACCTGCTTTGCATCATCCTTCATTCCAACTTGCTTAAGGAGAGTTCGTAAAGAAACGCCCTTCCAATTTCCTTGACTAATAGCTCCTTTTCCCCATTGCTCTCCAAATACTTTTGGTTCAAACAAATCACGTTTGTCTCCTGAACATTCTAGGACTACTTTAATTGTTTTCGATGGTAATCTCACAATTTCGTTCATGGAAAACCATTTTGGTGTTGTAACTAACCCATTTATAGGTAGCCAATAGTTTGAATGGGATATTGTTGGATATGAAAAGTGGTTTCTCCTATAAAATAATCGATTGTCCATTGTGTCAGTTTTTATAAACTGAATGGGTGTTTCCTGATTTTCAGGCTGCAAACTACGTGTCATTAAATAGGGTCTTACAAAAGAGTAGAGTGGATATTTCATAATTTCCTCCTAACTAAAAGCACACTGTTAATATTTATGCTAATTCCATGTGATTTTGCTAAGATCTTGAAAATGAACATTGTTATGGCTTGACATAAAAATCTGTTTAATATTACTTCAATATGTCTCCTTTCGACTTTTCTTTATCCTTTATGTAAAAAAGAAGAACACCATAAGTGGCGTCCTTCTACGTAGTTTTCCGATCATAGATGGTGAAATAATAATCGTATGGGTTCTTTTCGTTTTTGATTCCTTTTTCCTTTGAAGTGACTTCCCATTCACTTTCATCTAGTTCAGGAAAGAATGTATCTCCCTCAAACTCTTCATCAATTTGCGTTAAATAAATCCGATCAGTAATCGGTAGAACCTGTTTAAAAACTTGTGCACCACCGATGACGATTTGCTCCTCACCATTCTGCTCGAGTGCTTCTTCAATCGAATGGGTTACAATACACCCTTCCGCTATATAGCTTTTATCAGTTGTAATAATCACGTTTTTCCGACCTGGTAGTGGTTTACCAATAGATTCATAAGTATTACGACCCATGATAATCGTATGTCCCATTGAAACATTCTTAAACCACTTTAAATCCTCTGGTAAGTGCCACGGAAGATCATTATCTTTTCCCATAACACGATTTTTAGCTACGGCAACTAAAAGTGAGATCATACGGAAACAGCTCCTTTAATATGCGGGTGTGGATCATAATTTTCGAGTGTAAAATCGTCGAACTTAAAATCAAAAATCGACTTCACCTCTGGATTGATTTTCAAAGTAGGTAGCTGTCTCGGTTCTCTAGAAAGCTGCAGATCAACCTGTTCAAGATGGTTCAAGTAAATATGTGCATCTCCAAACGTATGGACAAACTCTCCTGGCTCAAGATCGCATTCTTGAGCCATCATCATCGTAAGCAACGCATAGGATGCTATGTTAAACGGTACTCCTAAAAATGTGTCAGCTGACAAGATATTCAACCGTGCTCGCTACGCACAGCCCGTTCAACCATGAACTGCTGTATGTCACCATACAGATTAGACTATATCATCATCCTTTTATGAGGATGCTCTACGTTTCGGATGTCAATCGCTTACACCCTACGAGCTAATGCTCTAGTCGTTCGGCATTACTTAATCGAATCTTTGTAGTGGTATTGTGCATATTTAGGATTCTTAGATCTAATTCTAAATATAATTGTGGAGGGGCAACACTTAATTTTCGTGCTGCCTCAGTTACACTTTCATATTCAATTTGATTTATTAATACTGGTCGACAATTACATGGAGACTTTTAATTATTTTAAGTCTTATACCTTGATTGTTAGGGTGATAAGAAATTAAATCACCACCACTTGCAACCCAGCTTGTATTGTACAATAATCCTTTAAATTTTTTTTAGATAAGCTGCTTCAAGTAATGTTGCTTCCGCTTTGGTAAGACCTTGTTTTATTATTACAAACTCAAAATAGTTCTCACCATATTTATTCCAAGCCATTTGCAAAAAATCACAATGATGACTATTTTTCCTTAGCTCATAAATGTGACGTGTAAATCTTTTTTCAATATCAATTGATCGACCAAGATAGAACATTTTGTTTTTTTTATTTACAATTTTATAAATACCACTAATTGACATAAAATTCCCTCTTAAAAATAAGTTTTTTTATGCCTTATTCGAAAGCTTAGCACGGGATTGTCTGCTAAGGCAGAGTTTCCCCGTTTAGTAGAGTTTTTCAATACAGATTACTCTGTAAAGGCGCTCACTGTTAACGCTGGTAAAGCTGACACGATAATTTTCCGTCTGAAACATAAAACTGGAATAAGCAATGGCACGGCGTTAATGCCATGTCATCTAACTCGCCTGCGTTCCATGCATTTACTACAAGACGTCTTGAATCAGGATTCTTCTTAATTTCTTCTACGACTCTCGTAATCTGATCTACAGTACCACCATCTGGTTTTGACCAGGACCTCCACTGTTTACCATACACTGGTCCGAGATCGCCGTTTTCGTCTGCCCACTCATTCCAAATTCGCACCCCGTTCTCCTGAAGATACTTGATGTTCGTATCCCCTTTTAAAAACCAGAGTAACTCATGAATAATAGATTTCAAATGAAGCTTTTTCGTTGTCAACATCGGAAAACCCTTTTGCAGATCAAAACGCATTTGGTATCCGAAGACACTGATCGTTCCTGTCCCCGTTCTATCTTCTTTTTTTGTACCATTATCTAAAATATGTCGGCATAAATTTTGATATTGCTGCATGTTACCCCTCTCTTTCATGAAAATATGTTACTAAAGTCAATTATAGCATGACCACTTTCTCTCTGAAAACGCAAAAGTCGGAGCTGACTTTTATTTCGTCAGCTCCGATTTACTTACACGTTAAGAAAGTATAAAAATACTTTCAATAGTATAAGCGCAACTAAGGCTCAGCCGGCGCCAAAGGCTTGGCTGAGCCAAGTTTACTTTAACTCATCCAATTTGGCGGGGTGTTCCTATCCCAATAAATACTTCCTAATTCATGATGTTCAGCGAATTGATCCCTAGCATCATGGTAATGAAACGAAAACCAGTAGCCTTGTCCTGGGGGATGTTCCCTTCGTACATGGAGGCGGAATACATCCTTCCTTGAGTCCCGATTAACAATATGAAAGATTTTCTCTCCCCTTCCCCTAGTTGGCCGGTCACTGATTTGTAAATTACGCAGTGTTTCTTCATTAAATTGATTACTCAATTGTGAAATTGTTTCTTCAATTTTAGGTAGGATGATGGAACGGAATTCTTCTCCACGTTTTTGATCGATTTTTTCACCGAATTTTTGTTTCGTTTGCTCTTTCGCCTGATAGACAGTATGGGCTACGAATGCACCCTGTAATTGTTCAGTGCTGTCAATCGCTGCGGCAACCTCATCCCAAGTACCGGAAAATGGATCAATTTTATCTCTTACGACCACTTCCGTATTAGGAGTAGACTGTATGTAATCACTTGCTGCTTTATTTGTTTCATCTTCATTACTATCCGCTAAAAGATGTGGTGGTGGCGAAACTGTACCTAAAGTGAAAACTGTAATTAAAACGACGAGTGTTTTGCGTAACCAATTGGGCATATTCTCTACACCTACTTTTCAGTGCTTTATCTGCATCAATTATCTCATAATTACAAAACTTTCGGAGAATATAAAGTGAGCATCTTGTGTCATTTGTCTACAGAATAGATTCGCCACCTGCTATTAATTTCCTGCATTGACTTTTTCAGCTTCCCAATAATAATCCGCAAACACTTCTGCAAAAGCTTCCATCGATCGATGTAGTTCATCTAAATTGTTATCCACTCCACCGACTTCAATCAAAATCGCATGTTCTGACAGGTCTTGATTATAAAGGCCGTTCCCATCACTTTTGCTCTTAAGTAAAACCGCTCTGCTAATACCTGGGTACTTTTCATTTAGTTGATCATGCAACGTTTTTGCGAGTTTTAAATTTTTTTCGTATTCTGGATTAGCTTCACCAATAACAAAAGCTAGTCGTGCATAGCTTTTTCCATTAATCGTTTTCGTTGTATCTCCCTTTCTTCTGGAATCCCTGTGAAGGTCAAAAGAAAAGTTTATTTCTTTATTCGAAGTCACTGCCGCCTTAACAATTTCTCTTGATAATTGATAGGAACTTCCGTAACTCATTTTTCGCTCATTTAATTTCTTTGCCATATTCGTCCTGTCTTGTAAAGTTCCGATTCCCCGTGATTCCAATTCTTTTGTAAGTAGTTCTCCAACGCGGATCATATTTGCTTCAGGGTTGGTTGTACGAGCTTCATCTGGAATATTTGCATTTTTTAGCAGTGGGAGAAAAGATTCGGTTGAATGAGACTGATAAATGTATACTACATCGCGTCCATTTGTAGTCAAGTCTGGGGTTTCCTCTTCACCAACATCATTTTCCACATGAAGCTTTTCTTCAGCCACCTCTCGTTCTTTCAAAAGAACATCAAACGGTGGGGCAGATTCGATGGGCAATGTAGAATAATCCGTTCCTTCACCTGCAACAATTATTTTAGTATCAAAAATTGCAAATCCCGGCAATTCTCTCCCTAACAAAGAACGAATATCTCCGGGTTTAATACTTGTCGCAAGTTCAAATGATAGACTTTGTAGTGACGGGGGCGTGTATGAGTTTGGGAGTCCTTGTGTAAAGTATGGATTTACTGTTCCCATAAAAGTTACAAGCTGTTCTGTGGGTAAAATATTCAACGTGCCTTTTATTGAACTTGATTGGAAACGCTTTTCGAAATAAGAAGATGCTAGAACAGAAACAGTAGCAAAAAATAATAATATAATCAACAATAAAAATCCGGATTTCTTTACGAATGATTCTTTCTTATTGTGCTGTAGGTTATATAGCAATCGTCTTTTCTTCATCTGAACCCTTCCTTTTCAACCCATTCTATACTCTATGAGTATGAGTAGCTTTGAAAAAATAGAAGGGAAATCAACAAAAAATAGTAGTGTAAAAAGATACTTATATATCCATTCTTTTCTTTTCGTATTCAGCTTTCAAAGTGCTTAAGCGTTTATACGCCAGTTGTGCATAATCGCTCTCATCTTTTGCTAGAGTTGAGATTTGTTTTTGTAATGAATCGATTAGTGATTCATAGTAATCCAGAACTTCACCATCATACTTTTTTATACTTGAGATTGGTACAAGAGCTTTTTCCCTAAATGCTAACGCTGGTCGTTCATGAAAAAATGGGACATCAGCTTGGTTTGGTGCATGAAGATCCCCTTGTTTTGGATGGACAAGAATGGCATGAATTTCAACAACAGCTTTTTGCAATGACGGTTTCAAATCAATTACTTTACCAATATACCTTCCGCTCTTATAGGATGCTGTTATACGATCACCTTTATCAATGGACAAAAAAATCAACTCCAATTTCTAACAGAGAGTACTTATATACAAAGAACAATACTCTGTGTCGTTGTTTGAACTGTTGAACTCATTTTATCAAATATTGAGTAACTATGTTTACTATTTAAAAAAAGATTTAGAGAAAAATCGTCCACTAGAATGTGATGGGGAAGGAAAAGAAAGTATTGGTAAATTCAAACGTATTTCCGAAGAACTTCCAGTAGGGGCTGTTTCAGGAACAATGTAACTTTCCTTAGTTCGGAATTCCTCCGGTCCCTTTAAGGCGTAGTTGCTAGAGTATTATACAGTGGAAATTCACATGGAAATCATGGAGCCACAATCACAGGCTAAAAAAGAAAAAAAGTGTTGAGTTAAAATAAAGTTCTTTAATTTTGACGACCGAAAGCCGCATTTTCCGTCCAAAAATGCGGCTGTATTAAAAAATAGTTGTTAAATTTTCATGTTCAATTCTTCGTTACGGACCGAATTTGTGATAAAAAAGTTATTAAGAAAAACCTGAGTGGAGAAAAGCACTCCACTCAGGTCCTTTTTTGTCAGAGAACATCCGATAGCTTGTATTCTACGCCGTGTACCCCTTTGTAATACTCAGGATACATCTCTCCTCCGCATGTCTCACATGAAAACTTAGGTGGAATCGTCGGATCGCCACCATCCATCAAATCAAACTCCCGAACCACATGATACGGGA
>NZ_JANHJQ010000056.1 GCF_024609785.1 Pseudalkalibacillus decolorationis | reverse complement strand
ACTGTAGAGGAATTACGTAAGAAAGTAGACGATTACATGGATTACTACAATTCCTCCAGGTATCAATGGGGATTAGAAAAGATGACCCCGGAACAATTCCGAGGTCACCTCTTAGCTGCTTAGGACTTTTATTAAACTGTCTTTTTTTAAGGGTACAGTTCAATAGATGGATCAAGAGTGTTTACGATTTTAAATAGAATCAGACAATAAGAAGAAACGTTGCAATGTGGTACGCATATTCCAAGGGATATTGAAAGCTACAAAGCTACAAAGCTTTTGTTAGAGAAGAAAAGTAACTAATACCGGTATTGATAAAATTGGTGTCATAAAAACAAACTTTCAACTTGAACAAACAGTTGTTGTTTATATCCATTTTCATCTGGAAATATAATAACTTGAAAAGAGTACCAACTTTTTATATAGGTTGGTACTCTTTAATTTAATTGTAACGGGTTTTACGGGTGGAAAATCAGTTGTGAGCGATAAATCTCTACATGTATGATTCCATTTTCACAGGTTGGGTATATAGAGGTAAGGGGATAAAAAGACACATGTATGCACCGGAAAATATGAAGCCACCCATAAAGACTCGCTACAAGAGTTCGAATACATGTAAGGATTATTTTACGTTTCCATCGTTCTTTCACTGTGAATTTCAATTATATTAAGAAGAGTTATCCGGATAACACATTCAACATTGCTACTTGCGTATGGATCCAATATGTCCTACCTTACTCACTGACTCCAATTTATGGTATCAAAAAATTAAGATGGGGTACATCTAAAGGTAACCTTGATTCAATACAACCGTATTTGGGACGGTATATAAAGGAAGTGAACCATGAAGGAAATACTGAAATATTGCTTAGGATTACTTGCATGTATCTTTTCATTTTTGGGTGGAATCTCCTTTATCCTTACAGATATTTCAATAGCAGCTCTTTCACTACTGGTTAGTTTGATTTTGATGCTTGTATTATTTAAACAATTTGACTAAGAAGTAGTTTATGTTTGATTAGAATTGAATTATTAAAAACAACTCCAATAAACAGTAGTATCGATTATTCAATTGGGATATTGCCTTCGTAACACGCCTTTGGCAAACGTCAACAGGTACATAACGACTATCTGTATCAATGGATATTGCTCTTCCTACTTAAAATTTTTAAAATGCTAGGACGATTATTGAATAACATAGGTTGAAAATGATCAGAACTTTTCTAATAACCAAACTAAAATCTGCTAAAAAAGAATCCATTTTGATCAATCTTTTATTAAAATGGATTCTTTTTAATTATTACAAAATATATAATGATCAAATATTAATATTTAAAATCTTCGCTAGTTTCTTTAATTCAGAGTTGATATAAGATTGGCTGTAGTCATATCCGATCAGGGCAATGACCTGTCCAGAGTGATCAAATATGGGGGCGAAGCTAGTCTTCCATTCTCCGTAAATATCTTTATACATTGGTGTCACCCCCACTTTTCCATTCATTGCTGCAGACGCGACGTCCATTATTTCAGGTGGACCTTCATAGGTTTCGCCAGGTTTTATAATGAAACCTTCATCGGCTACAAGGGTGAGCATTCTTTTGTTGTCCAGATAATAAAAGATGTACACCCATTCTATAATTCCTTCTTGTTCCCGGATCATTGTGAGTTTTTTCTGTAACTTTTGATAGTCAGGGTTTGTTGGTGCGGTATTTGTTTTTAATTGAATCACTTCCTCAGGCTGAATAATGGCGGCTGTGACAATAGCGATGGATCGTAATCGTATATCCAACTGTTCTTCTAGAATTTTTCTCTTATTAGAGGGTGAAAGATTTGCCTGTTGCATTTTTTTACGTATTTTTTTATATTTTCTGCTCATTGTTGGCTGGCTTACATCCAGCACTTTAGCCGCAAGTTTGACTGATTTATATTGCTCCATGGCCATATTGATTAGCTGCTCTTCAACAAGATCCATCGCTTCCTGTAAGGGCATAATATGCTCAAAAATAGGCGGTGCCTTTATGATATCTTTCTTCCATGGAATTATGTTTTGTACGGAAGGGGCATCTACCTCTGTCTTTCTGCTCGTTACAACGATACGCTCAATAATATTCTCCAGTTGTCTGACATTTCCGGGCCATTTATAGATGGACAGGAGATCAATGGCGTCAGGCAAGATTTGAATATTACGATTATATAATTGATTATATTTTTGAACGAAATGATAAATGAAGTAAGGAATTTCTTCTATTCTCTCCCTTAACGAAGGAATTTCGATAGGCACGACATTTAAACGGTAATAAAGATCTTCTCTAAACGTTCCATCTTCAACCATTTGTTCAAGTGACGTATTCGTAGCAGCAATTACTTGAATATTAATTTTTATCGGTTTGGAACCTCCTAAAGGAGTGACTTCTCTTTCCTGGAGAACCCGCAGTAATTTAACTTGCAGGTTGAGAGGCAGCTCGGCCACTTCATCCAGAAAGAGGACACCGTGATTAGCGAGTTCAAATTTGCCAGAAGCCCCGTTCTTTCTCGCCCCGCTAAATGCTCCTTCCTCATAGCCGAACAATTCACTTTCTAATAAATTTTCGGGGATCGCTCCACAGTTGACCGCTATAAATGGCTGCGCTTTCCGATGTCCCATCTCATGAATGGATTTGGCGATCATTTCTTTTCCTACTCCAGACTCTCCTAACAAAAGAACGGTTGATGGAACTTTAGAAACCATTTCAGCTGTGTCGAACACATCCAGCATTTTTTGACTACGAACGACTAGGGGGGTTGAGAGGTATTTCGTCATGACATGATTCATGTCTTCAGCATATGGATCTCCCTCATTATGGGAGGGATCTTCTGTAATGTTTCTGAATCCCCACGCTAATAAATCATCGGTATTAATGGAACTCAATGGGTAACCTGTCACGAGAATTTTCTTATCGTGCCAGGAAGTTTGGATAATGGATGTCTTCTGTTGATTCAATAGGTTTTGTATGGAGGGTTCACCGAAAAACGTGTTTTTTTCAAGTTCAAACAGATTGCTTCCGATGATCGTATCTTCGTTAACTTCCCATAACCCTTTCATTTCTCCCGCTCTTTCTCTAATCATTCCGTTGATGTCAGTGATCATCACTTCATCATAAATGGACAGAAGCATTGATTGAAAAGCATGGACGGTCTGTTGAAACGGCATCATTGCGGAGGAAGATATAGAGTCATTTTTCTTCATTACATACACATCCTTATTGAAAAATAGTGATCAAAGATTAAGTTGCAAATTTCAAAATTGAATAAAGATTCCGAAAATGAATTTTAAGTGCAGCTCTATTCCTTATTTTACTGGAATATTCGATTGGTACAAGACTTGCACTAAGTAAAAGTAACGATTATTAGGGGGGTGAATGGTTTGAATAAGAAAAGCTTTATTCAAGAAAACATGGATTCAAAAGACGTGTTCATTAAAAAACTGTACACGGATCTTCATGGCCGGATACAAGAATTTGAAAAAGAGAGCTCTCGGATTGAGAAAATGAAGATGGCCGACGCGGGTGGTTCCTTGTTTATTGTCGGGGCGATTGTTATCTTTCTGGCTGCCGTCATTATTTAAACTAAGTTTCATCCGATTCTTGGGAAATGGCTATATGCGTATAAATTTTACACCTGAAGGAGGTTGGAGATGAGTAAAGATCAATCGTCTATTTCAAAAGATGTCGCCTTTGGCTTTCTCCCAGCAAAGAAAAATGACCGAGTATTTGGCTTGTGGGATCTGATCCTCATCCAAGTCGGTATTGGTGTTTCCTGTTTTTGTTTACTTGTAGGTGGATATACCGGCATGATTGTCAGTGCGAAAGAAGCGATTGCGACCATCTTATTCGGAAATGCAATTCCGGTTTTGTTAATCGTACCGATCGCCATCTATTTTGCTCGCTACGGGATTGATACCTTTATTGGTTTTCGCAGTTCGCTCGGATACTTAGGATCGAATATCTTTTATTTTATTTTTATGATTCTTACGATTGGCTATATGTCCATAGCCCTTTTTATGTCAGGTCAGGCGGTTGTTAAAATCGCAAGCTTATTAAGCTTCCCGGAGTTTTTTACAACGAGAAGTACAGGGGCACCATTCTTTTCTATTGTGTTGTTCGCCTTCGCGTTTCTAGTGACTTTTAAAGGACCGCTAGTCATTCGTAAATTTAATTTAATTGGTGTTCCCGCGATTTTATTAGTGATGTTTGGGTTGATTTCGATTTTATTACTAGGACAAGGGTTAGATCAGATTTTTGCGTTACGTCCTGCCGAACCATATGAGGATCACTCCCGCTCTATTGCTACCGCCCTTGAGTTAAATATTGGTATAGGCTTTTCATGGCTCCCTTATTTTGGGCAATACAGCCGTCTCGCCAAAAGCGAAAAATCTGCATTCAATGCCGGCTTTCTAAGCTACGGGGTTTTTGTTAATGTAGCAGCGATACTCGGTGCCTTGACGGCGTTGGTAGTTGCTTCGCTGGATCCGACAGACTGGATGATAGCAATTGGGGGAACATGGGTGGGATTGATCGGGCTCATTTTGCTGACACTTGGCAATCTGACGGCAACGATTTTCTTGATGTACTCACAGGCCATCAGTTTTAAAACGGTTTTTCCGAAAAAACGGTGGATTTTCGCTTTAGCTACTGCTATCCCGACTGTACTATTACTTCTAAGCCCCGGATTTTATGATGCTTTCAATTCTTTTATCACCGTCATTTCCTACATCATGGCTGTGGTCGGTGGAATTGTGATTTCTGACTTTTTCTTTGTGAAAAAACAACGAGTATCGATTCGTGATCTGTATGACACGAAAGGAAGCTATTATTACTGGCGTGGGATCAACCCTTCCGCCATTACAAGCTTTATTGTCGGTACGATTGCTTATTGGGGTCTTTATAACCCGCTTCTTGATACAGCAAGTGGAATGTTCCACTATATGACGGCTGGAATCCCTGCCTATTTTGCTGCCGGTATTTGTTACTATGTTTCGGCTAAATACGTTTTTTCCTATCGTGTGGACAAGGATGCTGCTAAATCCAGACCAACCGCGTCTAAAGAAGCCATACAATATGAAGATACAATCTAAAAGTAAAAACGGACAAGTTCAGATATAGCCTTTATTGAAAACGTTTTCTTGAATGAATCGATCATTTAAGAAGAATGATTCAAACGAATTTATAGAAGCGGTTGGAAGAGTAAAGAAAATTTAAAAGTTGAAGGAAATCTATCAAGAAACAGGCAGCTGAGCTTCGGAAGTTTTTATGAAAACTGCTTCTTAAATAAAAGGAGGAATACACAATGTTTAAATCTACGAATCTAGATCAATTTCCATTTCCTTTTACAGACGGGAATTACCGTTATTCGAATGACCTGAAACAGTTACAGGATGTAAATTGCATTGAGATTACACCGGAATATAAAGTGCAAATTCAGAAAAAACGTGAACTACTGGAAGAACAGCCTGATATTCGTTTCCAATCTTTTCCCTACACGATGGAAATGCAGTGGGAAGTGCTTGAGATGCTCGTGGATATGGCTGTTGATAGATATCCTGAATATTTCAAAGTGGAAAAGAACGAAAATCATTGGACCTTCCAAAATTTAATTTTAGAAGAAAAAGAAACATTTATTTTCGGTGATGAAACGAGTATTCCGCATGAGCCGCTTGATTTTATCGGGCGCCATTTTCACAATGACTTTATTTTAATGGTGCATAGAGATGATAATTTCTATTTAGAAGTGGGCCAGATTTCTTACGCCGCCTTGTTTTCAGCGAACTGGAATAAGGGGATGTCGTTTGATGAAATCCATGCTCCCGTCCCTTTTGTTTCACGGACTGGAGTGGATCTTATGGCGAGAGTACGCGATTTCTTGCTCCGCATAGAGCCGGGTAGTCCGTGGACAAGAATTAACTGGAACTTAATGGCCGATCGCTGGGATGTCAATTATGAAACGATGGATGTTTGGGGACCGGAGCGATCGAAAGTAAATGAAGAAAATGCGGGTAAACTTGTCCATCTTCGTGTGGAAGAGCAGAAATTCTATCGCATGCCGCGCAGCAATGCCGTTCTGTTTGTGTTAAATACGCAGTTCCTTCCACTGGAAGATCTGCCAAAAAGACCGGAATGGCTCGAATTGACGTACAGCGTCCTTCAGGATATTCCGAAGCCGATGGCTGAATATAAAGGGATTGCCCCCTTCTTAGCGCCATCAGTAGCGTATTTGAAAAACCTGGTTAAGGAAGTAAAAGTAAAATAAGAAAGCATGCGTAAAGGGAGGTGAAAAACGTTGTATAACAGCCCTGTATTATTTGACCAATCAGACACGATTGTCGAGAAATTCACCATGCAGCCGGAAAGAAGAAAGTATCTCATCATTTCAGATCAGAAAAAAACGGACGTAGTCAAACACTTTATGAATGATATCGAACAGCAAGTCCAATATGAATCTTATGAAATCAATGGTGAAGCCGATCTCGAGAAGGTTAATGAAGTGCTAATACTCCAAAAGATGGGAACGCAGCTCTACATTGCCGCTGACTGGGACAATGCGGTCGATATTTTTACAGCAGCCGTTGAAGCAGGTTTTACAGAAGAAGACATCCAGACGGTCATTTACGGACCTAAAAGGCGGTATGTCTACTGTATGAAATGTTATCGCTTAAACGAAATCAACAAGGAAAAAGAAGCCCAGTGCTCTCACTGTGATGCCATGATGGAAGTCGGCCCATTCTTTTCAAAAGTTCGCAAAGGGTATATCGGCTATCCCTTTATCCCAGTTAAATCTTTTTAAACAAAGAATGGGTGGAAATTCACACAAGGACAGGAGTGATTCGTATGAGAGTTGCAGGAAACATCGATGTGTATGTTGGAAAAATTGAGCAGGAAACAGAAACCATTAAACGATTTTATCTATATCCGTTCGATCAAAAGCTGCTGCCGGCATTTACAGGCGGATCGCATATTACTACGTTAATAAAAAATCGAAACTATGTCATCAAAAGACCATATTCACTTGTCAGCCATCCTGTTGACCGGTCCCAATACGCGATTTCCATTCGCCGGGATGATAACTCAAGAGGAGGTTCCGTGTTTTGGCATGATCATGTAAATGAAGGGGATCGCCTGGAAATCAGCTTTCCCAAAAATCATTTTCCGCTAAGTTATCAGGCGAAGCATCATGTTTTTTACGCCGCGGGAATCGGTATTACTCCATTTTTAACGATGATGGCTGATCTTAAGGCGGAAGGGAAAACATTTGAATTACATTATGCGGCAAGAACGAAAGAGCTTTGTGCCTTTTATGATGACTTAAATGAGAAGTATCCTGGGCAGTGCACGTTCTATTTTTCTAGAGGAGAGGAACCGGCTAGGATGACTCCGGAGACGATGATGAATCACCGGATAGGCTCCCATGTTTATTTCTGTGGACCAGTATCAATGGTTTCCGAATACAGGGACGCGGCAAGGTCGTACGGTTATCCGGAAAAATCGATTCATTTTGAATTGTTTGCAGCGGCTGTGGAAGGACCACAAAATCCATTTGTAGTGGAGCTCGCCAAAAGTGATAAACGTCTTGAAATCTCTTCTGATCAGTCGCTTTTGGACGCACTGTTAAAAGCGGGGATTGATGCCCCCTATTCCTGTACAGTCGGGGGCTGCGGCAGCTGTGAAATAGAAGTGGTGGATGGGGAGGTGGATCATCGCGATCTATTCTTCAAAGAGGAGGAAAGAAAAGCGAGAAGTTCTATATTAACGTGCTGCTCAAGAGCAAAAGAAGGAAAGCTTGTTATCAATTTATAAAATAAATAAACGACCGGCAGGAGGAAAAATAAAATGACTGTAACAACCAACGTAATGAAATTAAAGATGTACATTAATGGTGAGTGGAGAAATTCCAGCAATGCTGACATCAATGAAGTCATCAACCCGGCAACGAAAGAAGTGATCGCCACAGCACCAAGAGCAACAAAAGAAGAGACTGAAGAAACCATTCAAGTGGCAAAAGATGCTTTTGAAAGCGGCGTATGGTCAGGACTAAGTGCACAGGAACGCGCGCAGTTTCTCTTTAAAATTGCCGATAAAATCGATGAAAAACAAGACGAGCTAGTGGAGCTTGAAGTGAAGGATAATGGAAAGACAAAAGCAGAAGCAGGATTTGATGTCAGTGACGCCGCGACATGCTTCCGCTATTATGCAGGGCTCATTACAAAACCGGATGGTGAAACATATCATGTGCCAGAACCGGTTCAGGCAATGGTTGTACGGGAGCCGGTTGGAGTCGCAGGCTTGATTGTTCCCTGGAATTTTCCACTATTGATGAGCGTTTGGAAAATCGCCCCAGCGCTTGCTGCCGGAAATACCATTGTCTTTAAGCCTGCTGAAATCACACCGGTGACTGCAATGAAGTTATTTGAAATTCTTGAAGAAGTGGGAATTCCAAAAGGGGTTGCCAATATGGTAATGGGCAAAGGATCGGTCGTCGGCCAGACAATTGCAGAAAGCAAAGATGTAGATATCGTTTCTTTTACAGGCAGTACAGAGGTAGGTAGGCGCATTATGCAGGCTTCCTCAGGAAATTTGAAGAAAATTTCCCTTGAACTAGGCGGGAAATCCCCGAACATTATTTTTGCCGATGCTGATTTTGAAACAGCGGTTGATTACGCATTATTTGGGATTTTCTTTGGAGCGGGACAAGTCTGCTCTGCCGGAAGCCGTATTCTTGTTGAGGAAAGCATCCATGAAAAATTTGTTGAAAGATTTGTAGAACGGGCGAAGCAAATCAAGGTGGGACCTGGAATGCAAGAAGGAGTGGAAGTGGGCGCGATCGTCAGCCAGGACCAGCTTGAAAGCATTCTTGAATATATTGAAATCGGCAAAAAAGAAGGGGCTACACTGGCACTCGGCGGAAATCGCCTGACGGAAAACGGCCTAGAAAATGGCTATTTTATCGAACCGACCATTTTTACGAACGTTACTCCTAAAATGCGCATTGTTCAAGAAGAAATCTTCGGCCCTGTAGCCGTTATTCAAAAATTCAAAGATGAAGCGGAAGCCGTAAAACTAGCCAACGATACCGACTTCGGCCTTGCGGGAGCGGTATTCTCGCAAGATGGAGCAAAAGCACTACGTGTCATTAAAAAAGTACGTTCTGGTATTACTTGGGTCAATGCTTATCACCCAACTTACGTCGAAGCCCCTTGGGGTGGATACAAACAGAGCGGAATTGGACGTAGCCTTGGAACTTACGGTCTTGACGACTTCCAGGAAATTAAACAAATCAATATCAATCTAGCTGTAGAACCAGTTGGCTGGTTTTCAAACTAATAAAATTTGACGTGTCTTCCCCCGGCTTGTAGAGAAAGGGTTATTTTTCTCTACAAGTTTTTTTGCGCGTTAAGAAAGTATAACTTTTCAGCTGGAAGTAAATCGACGTTGAGGAAAAGTTTAAGTCCCCTAAGTATAAGCGCAACTAAGGCGATCGCCAGCGCTAAGGCTTGGCGCTAGCCAAGTTTTCTTTAAAAGATAAGAAAGTATAGAGCGTCCGAGCATAGGTGATATTCCATAATGGGTGGGAACCCCATCAGGTAAGAACTAGCCATTCACCTGTAGCGAGTCTTGGAGGGTTGGAGGTAACTCCTATCTTTAAGCGTAGACAGCAAGACAGTGGGCCGAAAACCAAATGGCTGAAGGGATGGAGCCCCGAAAACTTATATACGGGA
>NZ_JANHJQ010000055.1 GCF_024609785.1 Pseudalkalibacillus decolorationis | reverse complement strand
TCCGCCAGGAGCATCGCTGGGTAGCTACGTGTGGACGGGATAAGTGCTGAAAGCATCTAAGCATGAAGCCCCCCTCAAGATGAGATTTCCCATCGCGTAAGCGAGTAAGATCCCTCAGAGATGATGAGGTTGATAGGTCTGGTGTGGAAGCGTGGCAACACGTGGAGCTGACAGATACTAATCGATCGAGGACTTAACCTAAAAAGAAAAGCGAGACGACTGTCCTGAAACGACAGGCACTGGAGTCATGACGAGGAGGCTGTTGCCGCCGCAGGAATGACGAAGTGACCCCGAGTTTCAAGGAGTCGCAGCTAGACACCACTTCGATGTTTTCAAGAATCCGTTATCTAGTTTTGAGGGAATATTTTAAACAAAAACCCCTTGAAAATACGAGCTATTTTTAGTAGAATATATCTTGTCTTACAAAGACAAAAATTGTGGATCTTGAAATATAAGGTCTGGTGATGATGGCGAAGAGGTCACACCCGTTCCCATGCCGAACACGGAAGTTAAGCTCTTCAGCGCCAATGGTAATTGGGGGCTTCCCCCTGTGAGAGTAGGACATCGCCGGGCCAACTTTTTTCTTTCTTATCATTATTCCACAGTAGCTCAGTGGTAGAGCTATCGGCTGTTAACCGATCGGTCGCAGGTTCGAGTCCTGCCTGTGGAGCCATTGCTTCCATAGCTCAGCAGGTAGAGCACTTCCATGGTAAGGAAGAGGTCATCGGTTCGAATCCGATTGGAAGCTCCACTAAATATATAAAGGCCCCTTGGTCAAGTGGTTAAGACACCGCCCTTTCACGGCGGTAACACGGGTTCGAATCCCGTAGGGGTCACCATTTCGGAGGATTAGCTCAGCTGGGAGAGCACCTGCCTTACAAGCAGGGGGTCGGCGGTTCGATCCCGTCATCCTCCACCATTTACTTCAAATAAATGTTTTTGAAATTCTCTGCCGGCCTAGCTCAATTGGTAGAGCAACTGACTTGTAATCAGTAGGTTGGGGGTTCAAGTCCTCTGGCCGGCACCATTTATATAGTATGACTTATAGGTCTTTTTTTGTTGGAGGGGTAGCGAAGTGGCTAAACGCGGCGGACTGTAAATCCGCTCCCTCCGGGTTCGGCGGTTCAAATCCGTCCCCCTCCACCATCTTGAAAAAAATCTTTTCTACTAGGATAGCTAATAGTTATCCCAATGTAGGAAGGGACAAATTAGGTGAGTATCACCTTAATACGAGCCATTAGCTCAGTTGGTAGAGCATCTGACTTTTAATCAGAGGGTCGAAGGTTCGAGTCCTTCATGGCTCACCATTTTGACTCGAAAAACAATGAAATATGCGGGTGTAGTTTAGTGGTAAAACAAGAGCCTTCCAAGCTCTGGTCGTGAGTTCGATTCTCATCACCCGCTCCATTACGGGGCCTTAGCTCAGCTGGGAGAGCGCCTGCCTTGCACGCAGGAGGTCAGCGGTTCGATCCCGCTAGGCTCCACCATACATATAACTTTAACTCTCTTAACCAAACTGGTTAAGAGAGTTTTTTAATAAGAATAAAGAAAGTATAAGATTTTGATGCAAAGTTGTAATGTCTAGCTCCAGCGCGCAGGTGTTCGAGGTCGCTTCGATTCTTCCACAAACACAAAGAACGTGTTGTGTTACAGAATCTCCAGCGCTTGCACTAAAGCATAAGTGTAGCTAAGTTAATCGCCTAAAAACTTGGCATTTACCAAGTTTTTTTATCACACCTGAACAGGGCGCTTCCGCTTTTCTATGATGTCTAGCTCCAGCTCCATCCACTCGGATCAATGAGAATAATTGATGCCTGTTTTAACTACTTGGCTCAATATTCCATGGCTTTTCTGTACAAACTAAGAACCAAATGATGTAAACGCTTAATATTTATCCAGTTTCCTTTCAGAAATCGCTGTTTAGGCGCATAACTATACAAAATTGTGTCCAGTTGAACCACTCGGATCCAAGGCTCTACAATAGAAATAGAGCAAAATTAAAGAGGAGGCACAATATGAAGAAAAAAATCGGTATTCTAGGAGTTCCAATGGATCTCGGGCAAATGCGCCGAGGTGTCGATATGGGACCAAGTGCAATGAGGTACGCAGGAATTTTGGAACGGTTGGAAAATCTTGGATATGATGTTGAAGATCGTGGGGATATTGAGATTCCGCAACGAGAAAAAGTGGCGAGTAAAGAAACGAATCTCAAAAACTTGAAAGGTGTAATTGAGGCAAGTACTCGTCTTTCGGACGGTGTTCATCAACTTATTGAAGACGATCATTTTCCGCTTATTTTGGGCGGGGACCATAGTATGGCTATTGGGTCCCTTGCTGGGATTGCTCGTCATCATGATAACCTCGGGGTTATTTGGTATGATGCTCACGGCGACTTAAATACAGGGGATACTTCTCCAAGTGGAAATATCCATGGTATGCCACTTGCTATTAGCCTTGGTATAGGTGATGAGCAGTTAACGCAAATCAGTGGATATGGTCCAAAAATCAAACCAGAAAACATCGTTATTATTGGGGCACGATCTCTTGATGAGGGGGAACGTGAACTGATTCGAGAAAAGGGTATTAAAGTCTTCACAATGCATGAAATTGATAAAATGGGAATGACAAAAGTAATGCAGGAAGCCATTGAATACGCTTCAAACGGGACAGATGGAGTTCACTTGAGTCTGGACCTTGATGGATTGGATCCTGCTGAGGCACCAGGCGTTGGAACTCCTGTCCTTGGTGGAATCAGCTATCGTGAAAGTCATCTTGCAATGGAAATGCTTGCAGAAGCAGATATCCTTACTTCAGCAGAGTTTGTAGAAGTAAATCCAATTTTGGATGATAAAAATAAAACCGCAACTGTAGCCGTAGGCCTTGTAGGATCGTTATTTGGAGAGAAGCTAATATAAAAGTTTTTTCAAAAAAATTTGTATGACAGGAAATTAGTTAAATAGCTTGAACAAATTCTATATAGACAAAGAAAAGGGAATGACTCACCGGTCATTCCCTTTTTAACATGTAAAGAAAGTATGAAATTTTGCTGCATAGATGCAATGTCTAGCTCCAGCGCCCAGGTGCTCAAGGTCGCTTCGATTCTTCCACAAACACAAAAAGCGTGTTGTGTTGCAGAATCTCCAGCGCTTGCACTCCCAAGCATAAGCGCAACTTAGGGAATCGCCTTCGCTATGCTTGGCGCTGACCTAGTTTTCTTTATCCCACCTAAACAGGTCTTTTTCGCTTTTCTTACACGTTAAGAAAGTATAAAAATACTTTCTATAGTATAAGCGCAACTAAGGCTCAGCCTGCGCCATAGACTTGGCCTTGCCAAGTTTTCTTTAAAAATAAGAAGGTAGGGCTTTAGATTCAGCCTGCGCTAAGGCTAGGACCCGCCAAGCTATCTTTAACATCGTCATATCGGTTTAGTAGATCATCTAAGTATTGGCTGATTTCAACTACCTCATTTGAAAACAAGGACTTTTCCTTTGCAAGATGAAACATTTTCTTGCGAGACAGTTCAATTTCATCCAGTAAAAAACGCTCTTCCTTCGACATGCCGATCACCTGCCTTCGTTCGTGTGCTTTCTTTTTAACCACTATACCCGATGTTCGTAAAATTAAACCTTATTCTAACAAAATTATTCGGCAATTGGAAGTTATTCGTGTTAAAATAATCGATGGAGCATTTTTTGCAGGAGTAGCTCAGTTGGGGTTGAGTCTCTTTGAATAGATAGAATTTACGGGTATTGGGGAGACATTTTTGCATGGGCGGAGGTTCAGTATGGATATAACAATAAAACGTTTAGTCCGACTGGTCAAAAAAGGCGATCAAAAAGCCTTTGAGGAACTGGTAGATATATATAAAGATAAAGTTTATCATATTTGTTATCGTATGCTCGGGAACAGCCATGAAGCTGAGGATATGGCTCAGGAGGCTTTCTTGCGTGCTTACATGCATATTGAGCGATTTAATGAGGAACATAAATTTTCAACGTGGCTTTATCGTATCGCAACGAACCTAACGATCGATCGGCTTCGAAAGAAAAAACCGGATTATTATCTTGATGCAGAGGTTGCAGGCAGTGACGGTTTAACCTTATATTCACAGGTTGCGGTTGCAGAACAACTTCCTGAAGAAAAAATTGAAACCTTTGAGCTTCAAGATCGTATACAAGTAGAGATCTTGCAATTACCGCCCAAATATCGTTCAGCAATTACACTAAAATATTTGGAAGAGCTATCGCTTAAAGAGATCAGCAACATATTACAAATTCCGGTTTCCACAGTTAAAACCCGTATCCATCGCGGTCGAGAAGCACTACGGAAACGGCTAAATGACTTGGATTGTTAGGAGGATCTTTCATGAATTGCGATCAAAAATATATATTATATATGTACAATTGGGTTGATGAAACAATTGAACCTATTGAAAAAATAGAGCTGCTGCAACATGTAAAAAAGTGCGCGGGGTGTCAAAAGCAATTTGAGGAGATCAAAAAGACCGATCAACTTTTGGACACCCATCGTGCGATCAAGGCACCTAATGGTTTTACCTCAAAAGTGATGGATCGACTTCCACAGGAAAAGTCGTCGACCAAAGCCCGTCGTTGGTTTAAATCTCATCCGCTTTTAACAGCAGCGGTTGTGTTCTTGGTTTTGATGTCGAGTGCGATATTCAGTGAATGGGGTAACAATCAAAATAACCCGATTTCGGTTACAGCGAATGGAGCAAAGGTTCAGATAGATGAAGAACAGGATAAAGTGATTGTCCCTGAAGGTGAAGTGGTTAAAGGTGATCTTGTTGTTCGTAATGGGGATGTTGAGATTGCTGGAAAAGTAGAAGGGAGTGTGACCGTCATTAACGGTTCTCATTACCTTGCGTCTGCAGGTCATATTGCAGGAGATAGTGAGGAAATTCACCAGGTTACCGAATGGGTGTGGTACAAGATTAAAGAAGGTGTTAACACAATGGGGGGCTTATTTACTTCAGATTAGCCCATTCTAGCAAGTTTATTCAGGTTATTGATGGGGGTGACCTAATGACGGTCATCCCTTTCTTGAGAGGTAAAAAAGTATAAAATTTTGATGCAGAGAGGCAATGTCTAGCTCCAGCGCCCAGCCACTCGGATCACTTCAGTCCCCTTCCGGCGGCAACAGCGCCTCCTCAGTGGCCTTCCAGTGACCTTCGTGGCTTCCCAGGGCGCTTGCGCTTTTCTAACATGTTAATCCTATAGGACAGAAGTTCAAATCCGTGTCGAATGATATGTTATCGTTAAAAAGGAAGTTACAAACCAATTTGTGATATAATAATTAAGTTACATAGTAACAAACTGACCTTTGTTGGAAACAATGGAACTTAGTCGATCAGTTTGGAGGATGCGTATGTTTCCGATCGAAGATTTAAATATTTTAAATTACTTGAATGATATAATTGATATCCTCTTAGTCACCTACGTGATTTATAAGTTAATCATGCTGGTCAAGGGAACAAAGGCCATTCAGCTGTTAAAAGGAATTAGCGTTATTATCGCAGTCTGGTTTTTTAGTGGTATCTTTAAGCTTAACACGCTAAACTGGCTGATGGATCAGACGCTACTTTACGGTTTCCTTGTAATTGCTATTATCTTTCAGCCTGAACTTCGCCGTGCACTTGAACAGCTTGGGCGTGGGCGCTTTTTCTCACGTGGAATGATTGCAGAGGAAGAAGAAAAGAAAAATACAGTCGAAGCGATGATAAAGGCAACGAACTATATGGCCAAGCGCCGAATCGGTGCTCTTATCACGATAGAGCGTGAGACCGGGCTGCATGATTATGTGGAGACAGGGATTTCGATTAATGCGAACCTAAGTTCAGAGCTTTTGATTAATATATTTATCCCGAATACACCGCTCCACGATGGTGCTGTAATTATAAATGGCAATCAGATTTTAGCAGCAGCAAGTTATTTGCCACTTTCAGAGAGTCCATTTATTTCTAAAGAGCTCGGAACCCGTCATAGGGCTGCGCTCGGGATCTCTGAGGTAACGGACAGTGTTACACTTGTGGTATCAGAAGAAACAGGCAACGTCTCTCTTACGAAAAATGGAGAGCTCTACCGTAATTTAGATGAAGATATGCTACGAAAACTATTAGATGCTGAATTATTAGCAAAGTCGAAGCCGACTCCCTCATCGTCAAAGTGGAACTGGAGGGGGAAGAAAGATGGATAGATTACTTAACAGCCATTGGGTAGTCAAGATCATAGCATTCCTCATTGCTCTAATGATGTATACGAATGTCATTATTACCGGCGACCAGCAGGTGGATAATAATGGAGATGAAGGCATTAGTAATGACGAATCTATTTACGAAACACTCGATCTTGAAGCTAGGTATGATGAGGACAAGTATTTTCTAACGGGACTACCTGAGACAGTAAGAGTAGAATTCAAAGGCCCTCAGGCGGATTTAACAAAACTAAGACTACAACGTGAACAAACCGCCTATATTGATTTATCTGGGAAGGGCCCTGGTCAGTATACAATGAACATTCAGGTGCCAAATATCCCAGGTAATATTGACCCTATTTTTCAACAAAAAACAGTCACAGTGACGTTGCATGAAAAGAAAACAGAGGAGTTCAATATCTCAGTACAGTTAATAAACGAAGACAAGTTGGCTGAAGGGTATATCCCAGGCACACCAGAGCTTGAAATGGAGAAAATGGAAATTACCGGTGCGAAAGAAGTAATAGACGATATTGAGTATATTCGAGGCTTTGTCAATGTGGAAGGTGCAGAAGAAACAATCACACAAGAAGTTAAGTTGCAGGCGTATGACAGTAACTTTGACCCAATAGATATTAATCTTGACCCTGCAACAATTAACGTAACTGTACCCATTGAGAATCCAAGCAAGACTGTACCTGTTTCCATTGAGCAAAAAGGATCCCTACCAGAAGGTATAGAGCTTAAATCAGCTACCGCTAATGAAAAGGAAGTCACAATACATGCACCTAAGGATCTTCTAAGTGAGATTAATGGGGTGCGTATTCCGATCGATTTAAGCAAAATTACTGAAGACGAGACAATCGAAGTAGAAGTGCCTCTTCAAGAAGATGCCTTCTACTCGACACCAGGAAAGGTTAGCGTAAAAATCGATGTTGAAACGGTAGAAGAAACCTCTTCTTCTGAGGAGGAAACACCTGAACCAACTGCTAGTACCCGGACATTCAGTAATTTTCCCATTCAGGTGAAGGGATTATCGGAAAATGAAGAAGCCTCTTTTATTAAACCAGAACAAGGGGCATTTGAATTAACGGTAAAAGGAAATGAAGAGGATCTGCAAGAACTTACAGAAGAAGATATCGTTGCATTTGTTGATGTTAAGAGCCTTGAAGAAGGGCAACATGATGTGGCAATTAATGTCGAAGTACCACAAAAATTCACGTTTGAACCTAATCTGTCAGAAGCAACCTTAACCATCAGCAACAGATCCGCATAATGTGAAAAGGTAAGAAGGAGCGAATTTTAATATGGGTAAATATTTTGGAACAGATGGAGTCAGAGGAGTAGCAAATACAGAGCTCACACCTGAGTTGGCATTTAAACTCGGACGTTTGGGCGGGTATGTTCTGACGAAAGAAACCCAAAAACCGAAAATCATAATTGGACGAGATACACGAATTTCTGGGCATATGCTTGAGGGTGCCCTCGTTGCAGGTTTACTATCAATCGGTGCAGAAGTCATGCGACTTGGCGTAATCTCAACACCAGGGGTAGCGTACTTAACAAAAGCACTTGGTGCCCAAGCCGGTGTTATGATTTCAGCATCACACAATCCAGTTGGAGATAATGGGATTAAATTCTTCGGTTCTGACGGGTTTAAGTTATTAGACGAACAAGAGCAGGAGATTGAAGGATTACTTGACCAAGATGAGGATACACTCCCACGTCCAACCGGAAAGGAACTTGGATTGGTAAGTGATTATTTCGAAGGTGGTCAGAAATACCTCCAATTCTTGAAGCAAACGGTTGATGAAGACTTTGCTGGCCTTCGAATTGCACTTGATTGCGCACACGGGGCAGTATCATCTCTCGCACCGCATCTATTTGCAGACCTTGATGCTGATATTACAACGATTGGATCTTCTCCCAATGGTCTTAACATAAATGATGGTGTAGGTTCAACACATCCAGAAAAACTTGCAGAGCTTGTTAGGGAGAAAGAAGCGGATGTTGGTTTAGCATTTGATGGGGATGGTGACCGATTAATCGCAATTGATGAAAATGGGACGATCGTGGACGGCGATCAAATTATGTTCATATGCGCCAAACATTTCTATAACGAGGGACGATTGAAACAAGACACGATTGTTTCAACGGTTATGAGTAATCTTGGCTTTTATAAGGGACTCGAAGGATCAGGAATCTCGTCTGAACAGACTGCTGTTGGTGACCGCTACGTGATGGAGCGGATGCGTAATGGCAATTTCAACCTTGGCGGGGAACAATCCGGACACATTATTTTCCTTGACCACAGTACGACTGGGGATGGTTTACTTTCAGCATTGCAACTTGTAAACATTATGAAACTTACGAAGAAGCCTTTGTCAGAACTAGCAGGAGAAATGAAAAAGTTCCCGCAATGCTTGAAAAATGTGAAAGTAACCGATAAGCATCATGTTATGGAAAACCCAGCAGTGCAAGAGGCAATCCAACAAGTAGAGACTGAAACACAAGGAAATGGCCGGGTTCTCGTTCGTCCATCTGGAACAGAGCCACTAGTCCGCGTTATGGTAGAAGCACCTACCGAAGAGTTGTGTGAACAGTATGCAGATCAAATCGCTAGTGTTGTTCAAGAACAGTTAGGGTATATCGAATAATAATTTAAACTTACTTTTTAAAGGGTCAAAAAATCATGATAATGGCGAATACTATGCATAGGCAGCAAACCACACACACGGAACGTGCTGCTTATGCATATTGTTAAAATATCGCTACGGATAAATTTATTGACCGATGTAAGAATCTGTTGTATGATTCATCTTGCATGTTTTAGAATGTATTAAGTTCTAAAAGCAAACCTTTTATTCAAAAATGGAAAGGAGCATTAAAGTCAAAGCATTTATAAAAGCGCCTGAACTATTTCTTTCGGTTTTAATACCGACACTACGGTAGTGCATGAAATAGTTGACGAGGAAGAGGTTTATCGAACAATCGGCGGATACCTCTCGGTGATTCATCACAACCGGGGAATCATTACCCAAACCATAGAGGCGACTCTGTGAACAATGGTAATGATTGTGATGAGAAACGAACTAAATCATGATTGGGGGGCAACGGAAGCCCCTTATTGGCTGTTGCCCCCAACAGGGAGGTTTATTTATAATGTGTGGAATTGTAGGTTATATAGGGAAAGAAGATACGAAGGAAATTTTATTAAAAGGATTAGAAAAGCTTGAATACCGCGGATACGACTCTGCTGGTATTGCAGTAATGAACGAAGATGGTGTTCATGTTTTTAAAGAAAAAGGACGAATTGCGACACTCCGTGAAAATGTCGATGAGAAGGTACCAGCAAACATTGGAATCGGACATACACGTTGGGCAACTCATGGTGTACCAAGCAAAACAAACGCGCATCCACATCAAAGTACATCGAAGCGCTTTACACTCGTACACAACGGAGTCATCGAAAATTTTACACAAGTACGCAAAGAATTTTTGAAGGATGTTGAACTTACGAGTGAAACAGATACAGAAGTAATCGTTCAATTAATTGAGCACTTTGTAAAAGAGGGAAATGAAGTTGAAGCGGCTTTTAGCGAGACTTTATCTCTAGTAAGAGGTTCTTATGCGTTGGCATTACTTGATAACGAAAATCCAGAAACGATTTATGTAGGTAAAAACAAAAGTCCACTTTTAGTTGGAATTGGTGATGGATATAACGTTGTTGCAAGTGATGCAATGGCTATGCTTCAAAAAACGGATCAATTCGTTGAGTTGATGGATGAAGAAGTTGTCATCGTAACCCGTGATAATGTAACGATTAAGAACCTTGACGGTGAAAAGATGGAACGTGATCCGTTTACAGCAGAGCTCGATGCAAGTGATATCGAGAAGGGCACGTACCCACACTATATGTTAAAGGAAACCGACGAGCAGCCTTTGGTTGTCCGAAATATCATTAACAAATACCAAGACGAAAAAGGTAATTTAAAGCTTAATGATGATATTCGAAAAGCGATGAGAAACACGGATCGCATTTATATTGTAGCTTGCGGTACGTCTTATCATGCAGGGCTTGTCGGCAAGCAATTGATCGAAAAAATAGCTGAGGTCCCTGTTGAGGTACACATCGCCAGCGAATTTTCGTACAACATGCCACTCCTTTCTGAAAAGCCGTTATTCTTATTCATCTCACAAAGCGGTGAAACAGCAGATAGTCGTGCAGTACTCGTGCATGTGAAGAAGCTCGGTCACAAAGCACTAACGCTTACCAATGTACCTGGTTCAACACTTTCGCGTGAAGCAGATTATACGTTGGTGCTGCATGCTGGACCTGAAATTGCAGTAGCATCAACTAAAGCATATACAGCACAAATGGCTGTACTTGCAATCCTTGCAGTCGATACTGCTCGAGCAAAAGGGATCGAGCTTGAATTTGATCCGATCAAAGAGCTTAGTATTGTAGCAAATGCAATGGAATCCCTCTGTGATCAGAAGGAGGAGCTTGAGAAAATCGCCCGTGAATATCTTGCAGTCACCCGTAATTGTTTCTTTATAGGACGCGGAATCGACTACTATGTATGCTTAGAAGCGGCTCTCAAGCTTAAAGAAATCTCTTACATCCAGGCAGAAGGATTTGCTGGCGGTGAGCTCAAGCACGGTACAATCGCTTTGATTGAAGAGGGAACACCGGTAATTGCACTTGCAACACAGAAGCACGTCAACTTAAGTATTCGCGGCAATGTAAAAGAAGTCGCTGCACGTGGCGCTTACACATGCGTGATCAGCTCAGAGTCACTGCAGGATGAAGACGATCGAATCGTAATCCCTGACGTACATGAGTACCTTACACCACTCGTCAGTGTGATTCCAATGCAACTCATCGCCTACTATGCAGCACTGCACCGTGACTGCGATGTCGATAAGCCGCGTAACCTTGCAAAAAGCGTTACTGTTGAATAAGGAAATTAGTTAAATTGTTAAGTAACAATAAAGTTGTTTAAAAAACGCCAGTCATGCTCTTCAACAATCGGGCCCAGATTGTTGAAGATCTTAGTTGAAGTATAATAGAGGTTGAGGTTGTGAAGAAATATAGTTAAAGTAACGGTGGAAGAAGAGTTAGACATAGTCCATCAAGAATTTAGGAACATATTATAAAAAAGATAATATTCAATAATAACCCCCATTTACTTTATAAGAAATGGGGGTTACTTTATTCACCAAATTTAATCATTTTAATTAACTCAAAAATTTGGTGAACTTTCTTGGTTCATTTTTGAGTTAATAACTGATTGAAGGATATTACATATTGTTGTAATGCCTTGTTTTAATTGTTGCTCATTCATATAAGAGTAGCTGAGTCGTAAATGATGATTTTCTTGTTCTGTAGGGTAACATGCTGATCCAGGTAAGAAAGTAATTTGCTGTTTGCTTATGGAATCCCAAGGGGTACGCTGTTTTATCGTCAAGGAAGCACTGGGAATCTATTAATACAAAGAAAGGAATGAGGCCAAACTTGTAATGCTATGAAGAACTAGAGATAATTTTAATAAATAATTGAATCAATTTCATAATTCCATAATTTAAATAGACACAGACTTACAGAAATCAATTTTTTCATAATTTTTTTCAGTTTATGCTGCTGCTTGTTGTTGATTTAAACTGGCATTGATACGGTCTACAGCTAGTTTTGAAGCATTATAAACTAAAGTCACCAGGTCAAAATGGACTTTCGCACGTT
>NZ_JANHJQ010000054.1:626-14625 GCF_024609785.1 Pseudalkalibacillus decolorationis | reverse complement strand
TAGGTTCCAATTGATATAATTCATGCAGGTCAAACAGGCTTTCTTGTCGTATAATAGTCATAGGGAGTCTTCCTCCAGTCTTAGAGTTTGTTTGGTCACTTACTCATTTCGACTTGTTAGGGAGGTACTCCTTTTTATGTGTCTTAAACCCCTTGAAGCTCTAAGGAGTTAATTTATGAAATTGATTCAATTATTTTAAAAAACTAGTTTCTTTCCTATTAATTAGAATAATGTTAAATCAATCCAACTAAAAAACAGCTACTCTAAATGAAAGTAGCTGTTTAAAATATTTGGTACAAGCTATAAGTATACAAAAAGGTGAGGGATTCTATGGCAGAGAGATTTTTTACGATTGGGATGGCAGGACATATTGATCATGGTAAAACATCCTTAACAAAGGCGTTAACAAATATCGACACGGACCGCTTAAAAGAAGAGAAGGAACGGAATATCTCTATTGAATTACGATATGCGCCGTTGAAATTAAATGAAGATTTTGAGGTTTCTATTATTGATGTACCCGGACATGAGCGATTTATTCGTCAAATGGTGGCAGGTGTAGCGGATATAAACTCTTCCTATTTATAAAACAGGTTATTCTAATACATTTTGACTATTTACTTCTTTACGAAATTACCATCCACAATTCTTTCTATTAATATAGGTTATAAGTAACTTAATGTTAAATCAAATATTCATAACCCGGCAATGTTAGAAAATCGATAAATTCATCATCTTGGGTCAACTTATTGAACAATTTGCTTGCCTTGTCAAATTCCCCTAATTCAAACGTTTCCTCGCCAATTGTTTGTTTGATTTTCTGTAATTCCTCCTGCATAATCAGTTCAAACAGTTTGATTGTAATTTTCGTACCGTTATCCAGTTTTCCTTCTGAATGGCGGACCCACTGCCATATTTGAGCTCGAGAAATTTCTGCGGTGGCCGCATCCTCCATCAAATTGTTAATAGGAACAGCACCATGTCCGCGAAGCCACGCCTCGATATATTGAAGGCCAACACTAATGTTTGTGCGTAATCCTTCTTCTGTTATGGTACCTTTAGGAATTTCGAGCAAATCCTTCGTGGTAATATCTATAGCTGACAATTGTTTGTCGATTTGGTTCTTGTTAGGCATTTTATCATCAAAGATTTCCATTGCGATTGGAACGAGTGCTGGATGGGCGACCCACGTACCGTCATGTCCGTCTGTCGCTTCACGTAATTTGTCGGCTCGCACCTTTTTCGTCGCTTCTTCATTCGCTTGCGGATTGTTTTTCACCGGAATTTGGGCAGCCATTCCGCCCATCGCATGGATGTTACGTTTATGGCATGTTTTGATCGCAAGTAGTGAATAGGCATGCATAAACGGGGTTTCCATTGTAACCTGTGAACGAACAGGCAAAATGTAATCAGGCAAATTTCTGAATTTCTTTAAGTAGTTAAAAATGTAGTCCCAGCGTCCACAATTTAATCCTGCGGAATGATCTTTTAACTCATACAAAATCTCATCCATTTCAAATGCCGCCATGATAGTTTCGATTAACACGGTCGCTCGTATTGTACCTTGAGCGATATTCAATTCTTGTTGAGCCTTGACAAAAACATCGTTCCATAATCTTGCTTCAAGATGACTCTCCATTTTTGGAAGGTAAAAATATGGACCTGAACCATTATTAATCAGTTGTTTCGCATTATGGAAAAAATAAAGTCCGAAATCAAATAAACTTCCACAGATCGGTTTTCCATCAACCAGTACATGTTTTTCTTGTAAGTGCCATCCCCTCGGTCTGACAACAAGCGTCGCTATTGTGTCATTTAATGTATATTGTTTTCCCTTTTCATTGGTGAATTCGATCTTGTTTTTGTTCGCGTCTCGCAGGTTAATTTGGCCGTTAATTATATTTTCCCAGGTTGGTGACGTCGCATCTTCAAAATCAGCCATAAATACTTTCGCACCAGAATTCAAGGCATTTATAATCATTTTTCGGTCTACCGGCCCTGTGATTTCGACACGACGATCTTTTAAGTCATCAGGTATTGGTGCAACCGTCCAGTCTCCGTTTCTAATATGTTCAGTTTCCGGTAGAAAGTCTGGAAGTTGACCGGCATCAATTTCGCTTTGTCTTTCGGTACGCTTTTGCAGCAACTCTATCCGGCGGTTGTCAAATGCTCTTGCCAAATCTCTCACAAACGTCAGCGCCTCATATGTTAAGATATCGGCAAAGATCGGCGTCATTTCTCCTTTGATTTCTATTCCTTCTGGTAAAGTTTCTGTTTTCATGCTTATTTTTCTCTCCTTTTAAACTTTGCTTCCTATTAATAAACAAAGTTTCAATAAGACTGCAAAAAAAGAAAGTTTAAGATGTAATGAGGATTGTTGAACTGGTTTATTGGAGCACCTTGTAAGTACCCATTTTCTTATAAATTAAAAATGGCAACCGTTATCTGTTTAACACGTGACAGATAACGGCAAAAAAGTTTTTATTTATAGTAGATTTATTATATTTGTTATACAAGTAATCGTTTTTAGTTCTCGTGTCTTAAGCACTTTTCACATGTATATAAATAGGACTCATGTTGTTCTTCAATTTTTTCACCGCAATCTACACAAATTTTTGAAGGTAGATTCCGATAAAATTCGATATTGAACGAAGTTGATGTTGCTCTTGTTTCTCCTTTTGTACCCATTTTTACATCCCTCCGTATTTGTAATTGTTGTTGGAAAAATTATCTAGCAAACTGTTCGGTTTCAGTAGATCCTGATAGTGCAGTAGTTGATGATGTTCCACCCGTAATCACTTGCGTTACTTCATCAAAGTAACCCGTTCCGACTTCACGCTGATGTCTTGTCGCCGTATAACCGTCCTTTTCACTTGCGAATTCTGATTGCTGTAACTTTGAATAAGCTGCCATTCCATGATCTTTGTAGCCCAAAGCCAGTTCAAACATACTGTGATTCAGTGCATGGAATCCGGCAAGGGTGACGAATTGGAATTTGTAGCCCATTTTTCCGAGTTCTCGTTGGAATTTTTCAATCGTTTCATCATCAAGTTTGGCCTTCCAGTTGAAAGACGGCGAGCAGTTGTAAGCGAGTAATTTACCAGGGAACTGTTCATGGATCTCTGCAGCGAAGCGCTGGGCCTCTTCTAAATCTGGTTCTGATGTTTCACACCAGATCAGGTCAGCGTACGGGGCGTAAGCAAGACCGCGAGCAATGGCTTGATCAAGGCCTGCTTTTGTTCGGAAAAATCCTTCTGGCGTTCGTTCACCTGTAATGAATTCATGATCATAAGGATCAACATCACTTGTAATGAGTTCTGCTGCATTTGCATCAGTTCTGGCAACAATAATGGTAGAAGTACCCATAACATCTGCTGCTAGACGAGCGGAAATTAGATTACGTACAGCATTTTGGGTTGGTATCAAAACTTTCCCACCCAAATGACCACATTTTTTCTCTGAAGCCAATTGATCTTCAAAGTGAACCCCGGCAGCTCCTGCTTCAATCATACCTTTCATTAACTCAAAAACGTTTAGTTGTCCACCGAATCCCGCTTCAGCATCGGCGACGATAGGAGCAAAGAAGTTAATGTCTCCTTCTCCCTCCATCTGTTGAATCTGATCGGCACGTTGAAGGGCTTGATTGATCCGTTTGACGACCGAAGGAACACTATTAGCTGGGTATAAACTTTGATCTGGATACATATGACCGGATAGATTAGCATCAGCCGCGACTTGCCAGCCACTTAAATAAATTGCTTTTAATCCAGCTTTAACTTGTTGAACCGCTTGATTCCCAGTTAACGCTCCCAAAGCATTGACAAAATCTTGTTTATTTAAGAGGTTCCAAAGTCGTTCTGCCCCGTATTTAGCAAGAGTGTGTTCAATTTGTATGGAGCCTCGAAGACGGACAACATCCTCAGCGGAATAACTACGAGTTACTCCTTTCCAACGTTTTTCGTTTTCCCAACTCTCTTCTAACTGTGTAATTTGCTTTTCACGAATCACTTCCATCACTTTCCTTTCCTTAACTACTATGATTTTATTTACTATACGCAAGTCTGTTTTATAACAGTGGTGTAATTTGTTTTCTATTATATAACAAATTTAGATTGATCGTAAACTGTTTTTTCAGAAAAAATGTATAATTTTTTTGTGCCAAGAAAACAGGCATTTAGGAATGGGCGGAGAATGGGGTATTGTTTGGCAGTTAAGACCCAAAAAGTAGAGGCAGTTAATTTGTTGGGGACTGTGCGTTAATTATTAATGAAGAAATTAATCGTCCATTTCCTCCCACAGCACAAATCGCGATCCAACAAGCATACACCCTTGGAAGAAACATGAAGGCATTGCTGTCTGGCGGCAAATTAGAAGAATTCGTTCCAGAAATTAAAGGTACGGTTGCTTCTCTTGGTAAAGGAGAAGCGATTGGAAAAGTCGGTAATAAGAAGCTTTTTGGCGCCTCGGCCGCGGCAACAAAGAAGATCATCGACAACCGTTACTTGTTCCTACTTGGCGGCATACACCTTGTCGTTAAAAAGGGAAAACTCAAATTGTTTTAATATAGAAATTGTTTGTTTAAAGTCAAGGGTGGAGGTGGGTAGTTTTCGTAACCCTCCACCACCATTCAAACGTTTTAATTATACCGTGCTGTGTGTTAGGCTCTTTACTCCTATAGAACCACCATGCATCGTTTCCCGTTCTCGTTCAGAAACGAGGGAAGCCCAATGACTTAGAGACAGTTAGTAGTGTCGGCTTTTTCTATTGCAAAACTATAATCGATGCATATACTTGCATTTTGCAAATATAATCATATACTAAGGATGTAACAGGATTTATTACTACAGGGAGCTATGAAGTGAAACGAGGTAGTTATAATGGAAAATATTCGTGAGCTTTTACAGACGACTATGATTCGATTTGGTTTAGTGGATAAAAATTGTTGTTCTATAAATGGGATCGATATATCGCTTGTCCAAAGTCATATTTTATATGAAATTGATAAAAGGCATCACCCGTCCATGCAGGAAATAGCGGACGTATTAGCGATTGATATCACCACTTTCAGCAGGCAGATACAGAGTTTAATCAAAAAGGAACTAGTGGAAAAAAGACAATCTATACAAGACAAACGGGTGTATGAGCTACATTTAACGACTATAGGGAAAGTAGTTGCTACTTCAATCAACACACAAATGAACGAATATATGAAGGAAGTTTTTTCTCATATGAGTGAAGAGGAAAAAGAAACGGTGATCCGCTCTTTATCCATACTTAATGATTCAATGGCAAAAAGTACAATGTGTTGTAATCCCATTCGATAGGCAGGTAGACCTATTTGCTTATCAAATGTAACAAATACTTGCAAAATGCAATTAAAAATCAAATAAACAGAAATTGATGGAGGTGATCCTATACTAGATAAATGTTTGGGTCTGATGACTGTTTTCGCTTTTTTAAATAATATACTTGCAAAATGCAATTAAAATCCAAAGGAGGAATAGGATCATGAAAGATGTAGATGTGTTAGATGTAATCGTAATTGGCGGAGGTCAGGCAGGTCTTGCTTCGGGATATCATTTGCAAAAAAAGGGGCTAAGGTATTTGATTTTGGAAGCGAACGACCGAACGATCGGCTCGTGGGGTCACTATTATGACAGTTTGAAATTGTTCTCTCCAGCCCGTTTTTCATCATTGCCTGGTATGAAGATTCCTGCAGACCCTGATAAATATCCCATTAGAGATGAAGTCATTCGTTACCTCGAGGATTACGCCAAGCACTTTCAACTTTCGGTCCTTACCAATCAGAGGGTGGAGTCTGTTAAGAAAGAAGGTAAGGTGTTTGCAGTTCATACAAAATCTGGTGACTGCTATCAAACCAAAACGATAATCAATGCGACTGGGTCCTTTCACAGTCCTTTTAAACCCGTGATACAAAACGAAGAAGTGTTCAAGGGTCGAATCATTCATTCCGCTGAGTACCAGAACCCTGAACCTTTTAGCAATCAACGAGTGGTGGTTGTTGGGCGTAGGAATTCAGCCGTTCAAATAGCGGTCGAGTTATCGGAGGTCAGTGAGGTCACTTTAGCTGTTCGACAGCCGGTTCAGTTAATCAATCAAAGAGTGTTGGGTAAAGATTTGCACTTTTGGGTGAAGGTAACCGGTTTAGATGGTTTCCCGTTCTGGAGGCTTGGGAAAACAGCTCCAAGCCCAAGTGGAGTCAATAACCCAGGTCATTACCGGGAAATGTTAACCGCAGGAAAGCCGAATCAACAACCGATGTTCACTTCATTTTGTTCAGCCGGTGTGATTTGGGAAGACGGCAGCAAGGAGTTGGTGGATACGGTGATCTTTGCAACAGGATATCAGCCTAACCTGGATTACTTAAAAAGCAGTGGAGCACTGGATTCGGAAGGACTGCCCTTACATTCAGCGGGAATTAGTACTTCAGTTCCCGGAATCTACTATGTTGGTCTGGAAGGTCAACGATCATTTCGGTCGGCAACATTGAGAGGAGTCGGGCCAGATGCTAAATTTGTGATCCGTAAGTTAATACGATATCTCAAAAGTTAAAATTTTCACCCGTACTGCAGTATGGATGATGTAAAATGGGTTAAAAGATGGGAGGAACTTTATGAAAACAGAAGCGGAAAAAGGGATCACTGTCATTGCTCTAATTACGGCTATTTGTATGCTTGGTGATGCCATGCTTTATATCGTTCTGCCTGTCTATTGGAAAGATTTTGGATTGACCTCAATTTGGCAAGTAGGGGTATTGTTATCGGTCAATCGTTTCGTACGGTTGCCGCTCACTCCATTCGTCGGTTGGCTCTACCACCGTATTAGCAAAAGGACTGGCGTACTGATCGCAGTATCTTTAGCCGTTTTGACAACCTTCTCGTACGGTGTATTAAACGGTTTTTGGGTATTACTTATCATGCGCTGTTTATGGGGTGTAGCCTGGGCGTTTTTACGTCTGGGAGGGTATTTGACGGTATTGGATGCTTCCGATGAACACAACCGTGGATTCCTTATTGGAAAGTACAACGGATTGTGTGGGTTGGGTGGATTAGCGGGAATGCTTGCTGGCGGTATTCTTGCCGATTTAATCGGTATCGAGGTGGTTACACTAGTTTTTGCCGCTGCCGCTCTCATCAGCATTTTATTTGTTTTCCGTTACGTCCCTTCAAACGTTGGTTACAATGAAAAAACAACCAAAGAAAAAGAAGCGTTCAGACAAATTTGGAAGAAGAAAAATGTAATTGCGGTGATGATCACCGGAATGTTGATTGCTGCCGTGTTTTTCGGTATTTTCATGTCCACACTGAGCAGGATGATAGAAGTCTTTTATTCTGATTCCCTTAGTTTATTCGGAATCGCCTTTGGGGCCGCAACGCTTGCAGGAATCATTCAGGCCATCCGATGGGGTTTGGATCCTTTTCTAGCACCACGCTTCGGTCGACTTTCTGACGGAAAATCTGGAAGAACACCGTTTTTGATTACGGCCCTTTTCCTTGGAGGAGGACTATTTATTATTCTATCTTTAGATTTACCACTCCTTGTATGGATTGTTGTTCTACTTTGCCTACAGCTAACCTCAACGATGATTATTACCGTAACAGATTCCCTTACGACTGATGTTGCTTCATCATCCAATAAAGTAGCGGTTATGACAATGTATACAGTTGTAGTCGATGTCGGGGCAGCGATCGGACCTGTTCTTGGCTACTTGTTAAGTGAGTTTTTCAATATATCTGTCCTGTATTGGATCACGGGTGGTTTATTATTGAGCATGGGGGCATTTTGGCTTATAAAAGGGGGCCACACAGGCTATACCCAACGAATCTTGAACGATATGCAACGCCGCTTACAAAAAGAACGAGCAAAACTTTAGACCTCCGAATCTGCCCTTTTATTCAGCTGTAAAAAAATCAATACACTAACAGAGGGATGCTCGAATAACAATTATTGAGTTTTCAAAAAAGTTGAATCTTAGTCGTCTGAGTGTAAATGAACGATTACGTCGATTGCAAGAAAATGGGGTCGTTCAGGGTTTTACAGCCCGTATTTCCTCTCAGGCAATTGGCAAAAGTACACTTGCGATCATTCAAATAGGAAACCTAAAAATAGCTCGCTTGTTCATGCTTGGTTTACTGAACACCATGATATGTCTTGACTTAGACATAGATAAAGGACGGTAGTTAAAAAGACAAAGCATCATTTTTAGCTAGTTGAATGTGATCCTTGATTGCCTTTATGAAAGATCGTTCAGCAAATCCTAAGTATTTGTCAGCCCTATAAATAAGACTAATATCCTGACTTGGGGTTGGATTCTTTATATTAACCGTTTCGATATTCTTATCATGAAGATTTTCAAGGAACATAATCGGCAGAACACTCACCCCAATTCCCTCCTCAATCATGGTAATCAGTGATGAAAGAGTCGTTGTTTCAATTTGGGGATTAATTTGAAATCCTAGGTCTAGACAATGTTTATCAACCAACTTGCGGCAATGATGATCAGAAGTAAACATCACGGTCTTCATATCTTGCAAATCTTTGAGTTGAACAAACATTTCATTTGCAAGTGGAGTTTCCCTCGCGACAGCTAAAGCAAACTCTTCGTGAAAAAGAGGTGTTTGTATAATTCTATTATCTTGAACAGGAGAGGTGGTTACTCCAATATCGATAATTCCTTCAATGATTTGTTCTGTGACCTTAATGGTTTCTACTAATGATAAAGATATTTTGGGATATACCCTATGAAACTCCAAAAGGTGTTTAATTAAACAATCTCCAGGCAACACACCAATGGTCAAAGAACCTCCTTTTACCTGCTTCAGTTCTGAAATGCTTTCTTGAGCATGCTTTAAATGAGAAAACATATGCATACTTTGCTCATATAATAATTTTCCTGCATCAGTTATGGTGATTCGTTTACCTATGCGATTAAACAGCGGAACTCCCAATTCATTCTCAAGTAACTTTATTTGCTGACTTAAGTTAGGTTGGGATACACCAATTTTCTCAGCTGCTTTTGAAAAATGGAGGACTTCGTATATGACCATAAAATATTCCAATTGCCTCAATTCCATGTTATCTTCTCCATTCAAATATTCTCATAATTAAAACTTATCATAATTATAAGGAACACTGCATTGATAAATAATTTATAGCTATATATATTTATAGTGTAATCGTGATTTATATTTCAAAAGGTGAGTGGGGGAAATTCATCATGGTATAAATCTTTAATAAATACAGTTATTGATAAACTAATATGGAGTTGAAGCTATAGTGGATATCAAGATTGATAAAGCGGGTGCACCTTTAAAATTCTCAACAAAGTCACACTCTTCCCTATCACGTTGGCCGAAATGGTCAGGATATGCAGCAGCGGCTTGGTCCCTTTTGTACAGTTTACTTGGACTTTATTGGGCGTTTGGGGGAGTAGGGTTTCCTTTCGGTGAGAATGACGTCCGGGGGGAGATGATGGGATCGTTTTTATCTGATCTTAAAGCAGATGTTGGTGGATTTGTAATCGCCATAGCAGGCTTGGTCGGGGTAGTGGTTGCATTGGCGACTGTTCGAACTTGGGGGCGGTGGATTCCACGGATGATGCTGCTCTCCTTCTCCTTTATTATGTGTGTGACACTAGTTTTAGTAATCCCTGATACTCGAATTGTTCAGAACTTCGCTTATTTGTTCGCATTGCACTTCGATCTTATTGACTGGCCGGTGCTGAATCAAGTGTGGTGCATAGTCGGTGGGTTCATATGGGGTGCAGCTACCTTGGCCTACCTTCGTAGTACACGGGGAGCATGTGGAAACTGTGGTCGAACTGAGGCGCCTCAGGGGACGGCTGCCATATCTGCTGCTCGGTGGGGGAAGTGGTTCGCCTATATTGCAGTCGTGATGGCTCTCCCCTATGGAGTTGTTCGCTGGATGTGGGCTGTAGGGATTCCATTGGGGGTAAGTGAAGCGACATGGAATATGAACACGACACTGGATGGTCGTATGGTGGAGTTCATTCTTGGTGCACTGCATATTGGCGGTGCGATTCTAACTCTTGGTCTCATTCAGAGCTGGGGAGAAGTTTTTCCACGTTGGTTCCTATTTCTTGCTGGGAAGCGGATTCCCATCTGGTTCGTGGTCGCTCCTGCAACCTTAGCCTCCGCAATAATAACGATTGCAGGGCTTAAGATCAGTATCCAAATTATCTCCGGTCTTGTAAATGGCTCCGTAACCATCACTAGTGACAATTGGGGAGAATTTGGGCCAACATTGTTCTGGCTGCCATGGGGGGTTTCATTAGGTGTAGCAACGTTAGCTTATTATATACGCAGACGAGGTCGGTGTAAGTATTGTAGTAATCTTTAACAAAATATGAGAATCGAACTTCCCATTCCATAATACTAAGTTAATGATTTAAGAGACTGTTATAAAAGCAGCCTCTTTTTTACTACACTATTTTATCTTTCCGTTTTCTAAAAAAGATCAGAAATATCTCTGTTTTTTAATATTTTGAGGTTACAAGTTGTTCAGGATTCTGGAATAATTGTAACGGCAATTGTTCGAATCAGAGCCCCTGGTTCATTACTATTGTCAGTAGCATTGTAATATTTAATCATCAACTCATTTAATTCATTTTGGAACTTTGTAAAATCTTCGTCTTTAAGCTTTAATTCGACAAGTGAAAAAGGTACATCTTTAATGATTTTTACTAGTTTTCGTATATAGATTCTATAAATCCAGCAAGTATGAGTAAGAGTGCTATGGAAGTTTTAATTAAAGGATCAGTTAATAGATACTCATTGTGGAATGTATTGGTGACATTTGTATTGATTTTACATATTAGAGACCTGTCTGAGGCCAATTTAGCGTTAAAAGTAGCAATGAATCTTCTTCAAGAGTATAAGAAGATCATATTTAATGAAAAAATGCTGAAATAAGAGCTGTATTCAGAATAATTCATCCTGAAAATCTGGAATTCATCCTAACAGAGAATAATTCATCCAGAAAATCTGGGATTCATCCAAATAGAGAATAATTCATCCGGAAAACCTGGAATTCGTCCGTACTGAGAATAATAATGCAACTAAAAGGTTCGGAACACCAGGGTTATAAGGCTGTATTATAATTGGAAGAAATAAATATTTTTTGCAACTGTAAGGTAACATGGAGAAACGCTATAATAGTGGGGATAGATGATATAACAACGATCCAACTTGCACAGTGAATGGGGGAAAAATAATGATGCAGAAAGCAATTGTTATCGGAGGAAGCATTGCTGGAAAACTAGTTGCTAAAGCCTTGTCCGATTCCTTCCAACAGGTGATCATCTTGGAGGCGGGTCCACAAAGGAATGAAAAAATCCCCAGAAAAAAGGTACCGCAAAGCTATCACCCCCATGCCATCTTAAAAGGTGGAGAGGAAGCCATTGAGAAGTTGTTTCCAAACATCCTTGATCAGTTGATTGAAGATGGTAGTATTGTGAACAATTTTACGAAGGATTTAAAATGGCATCATTTCGGTTTCTGGAAACAACGGTTTATTGGGGATTTGGTTATGGTTCAACAAAGCCGTCCCATGCTTGAATGGCATTTACAGAGACGTCTAGATGAAGTCTCTAATATTACGACTAAATACGAAACAGTGGCTGAGCAACTGTTGTTATCAAATCTAGGAAGTAATAAAGTATACGGTTTGAAAGTAAGATCCCTCCATACAGGGAAAGAAGAAGAACTTCTTGCTGACTTAGTTGTTGATGCGAGCGGATTCGGTTCTAAGAGTATAAGTTGGTTAAGCTCATATGGTATAGAGGTAAAAGAAGAAAAGGTATGGATCCAATTATTCTATGCCACTAGATACTTCCGTCTACAAGATCAAGCACAACTAGATTGGTGTAACCTCCTTATTTCTCCTAGTTATCCTGAAAGCCCGTACGGTGCATTTATACAAACGGTTGAAGGGAATCGTTTCTCTGTTACCTTTAGTGGTTACGCGAACGAGCCTGCACCGACAACAAATGAAGAATTTTTTGCATATGCACAAAAGTTACCGGTCCCTGATGTTCTTCGTTTTCTGGAGCAAGCGGAACCCATATCGGATATTAAAATACATAAAATCCCCTATCAAGTCCATCGGCGATTTGACCTAGCAGATATCCCGGAAGGTTTCTTAGTGATTGGAGACGCTCATTGCCGCTTTGATCCGGTCTTTGGACAAGGAATATCAGTAGCTGCTATGGAAGCTTTAGAGTTACAGAGAAGTCTTGAGCAATCTACAAATCTCGACAAAGAGTTTACCAAAACATTTCATAAAAAAGTTTCAAAACTGATTGCAACCCCTTGGGACATGACAATCACAGAAGCATTTCGCCACCCTGATATAAAGGGAGACAAACCCTTCTTACAACCAATCAAACAGTGGTACAGCAAGAGAGTATTTCAGCTTTCGGCTTTTGATCCGGAAGTTTATCTTCGGTTGGTTAGAGTGATGAATTTAATACGATCGCCCTTGCATCTGTTCCACCCGAAAGTAGCTTTTGCAGTTTTGTCCAATAAGAAGAGTAAGGGTGGGAAACAAAAAAAGGTTAAAAAGCCTACATTTTTTGATCATTAATCCCTAAGTTTTGTAAGAAGGGAAGAAAGTCTGGTTGACTTTTTCTGGATTAAGCGCATATTATTATAGATATCAAAGATCGGAAGGGTGAAAAGGTACAATGATTTATTAATCCTATTTCTAGAGGTTGTTCAAAAAGTCCGGTAAAAATAGCTGTCGAATTTCTTCGTTGCTCGGTCTCTTCGGTTCTCACGTATTAATAGCATACGTTCCGGTCCTCGAGACTTTTCGCGCCTCGAACTTCTCGGCTCTTTTTATCCTCCTTTTTGAACACGCACTTCTAAGAAAAAACATTCGTTATACGTTACGAAAGGTTTTCTGAATGGGATTGATCTGTACTTTTTTATGTTAAGCCCTAAATAAGGATAGTGTAGTACCAACTTTCCTATTCAGAGAATCGACGTTTTTTAACGATGCCTTTTCTGAATAGGATTAGTAATGTACTATATGGACGACAAGAAATTTGCAACTCTTTTTGTAAATTTCTTTTGCCTGTATACACTCATTGCCTCCTGTTCAGATACATGGATAGGGGGTTTTTTATGTTTCAAAGCAGAAAAAGTTATGTTTATGCTGGTTCTCTTTGGTGTTTTCTTTTTGCTGTAATGAGTTTTTACTGGGCAAGTGGAGGCATGGTTGGTACAAAATCATTAGGTGGTTCTATCTATCAATAATGTCGAGAGTACCCCATCCTCAAGGAATGAAAAGACAGTGCCCAATGAGTAGGGTGGGGGTGAATCGACTTCGACCCGAGTTGGTGTATACCATCCTTACATCCGACTTCCACTGTTCTCGATTCTGTGATACAATTAAAGGGAACAAATGTTCTTATTCAAAAAGGAGGTGATTCAAATGGCAATACAATGTCCCACAGTGGCATACACTACGCAACAAATCTGGATAAAGCCAGGGCATCGGTTGTATCGCTACTTTCAAGCGTCCTGCCAAAACGCCAAGAACATGCATAATGTGGTACATTTTTTTATCCGCCAGGTGTATACCGGCCTAACAAGTGAAAAAGCGTTGCATCCACTCCAAACAGAAGTACTGGAAACCATTCATCGAAATTTGGACAAGATGAATAACCAACAACGGAAGGCCTATCAGGGAAGACTCGTAAAAGAAAAGACAAAACCTGTTGATCAGCAGAAAAAGGTAACCTGTCATCTGTTTCAAGCTCCTACTAGGGAATGCCCCTATGTCAACTATAACTTCTTAAATTGCCTATTTCTTGTCATTAAACAGCCCGATTATCTTGCTTTGCCCACCCAAAGCAGTCAATGGGTCATGAAAACGGTGTTTCAAAACTGGAAAAGTTTTTATGCCAGTTTGAAAGACTACAAACTTCATCCTGAAAAGTACAAGGCGAGACCAC
>NZ_JANHJQ010000054.1:0-620 GCF_024609785.1 Pseudalkalibacillus decolorationis | reverse complement strand
CAAAGCAGTCAATGGGTCATGAAAACGGTGTTTCAAAACTGGAAAAGTTTTTATGCCAGTTTGAAAGACTACAAACTTCATCCTGAAAAGTACAAGGCGAGACCACGCATTCCCAACTACTGTCGTTCTTCAGAAAAAGAAGTCCTTTTTACCAACCAAGATTGTGTCATTAAAGCGTCCAAATACCTAAAGTTCCCGAAAACCAAAGACCGATTAAACATCGGGAAGCTAGGTGGATCTGGAAAACTGATGCAGGTTCGGGTGATCCCGAAATATGGTCGGTATGTTGTGGAACTCGTGTTCAGAAGAGAAGAAGTGAACCAGTCCAAGCCATCCCCAACTGGTAACATCATGGCCCTTGACCTGGGGATCACCAATCTCGTTTCCGGGGTGACCAATACAGGTGCATCACCCTTCCTCATAAAGGGGAATCGGATCAAATCGATCAACCACTATTATAATAAGCGAGTAGCTCATTACAGAGCCATTCTTCGCCATGGAAAAGCCCCGAAAGAAGGAGCCCACACCTCAAGACGATTGGAACGCTTACACCAAATCCGATACCGAAAACTCAAAGATTTGTTTCATAAAGCGAGCCATACGATTGTGAATCTTGCCTT
>NZ_JANHJQ010000053.1:2912-14654 GCF_024609785.1 Pseudalkalibacillus decolorationis | reverse complement strand
ACTGTAGAGGAATTACGTAAGAAAGTAGACGATTACATGGATTACTACAATTCCTCCAGGTATCAATGGGGATTAGAAAAGATGACCCCGGAACAATTCCGAGGTCACCTCTTAGCTGCTTAGGACTTTTATTAAACTGTCTTTTTTTAAGGGTACAGTTCACCTCTTAGCTGCTTAGGACTTTTATTAAACTGTCTTTTTTTAAGGGTACAGTTCAAAATGTGTCACCCCGGTTTTTTCTTTTTGTCCATACTGATTAAGGCATTCTATTCCACATCACATCTTGATGAAATGTTTGTTTAAAACCAAAAAACGCCTGATTCCTCTTAGGAAACCAGGCATTTCGAAGGTTAATACTAAAAACCTTTATCACTTCGCTTTTTTACCAAAATAAACCCAATCTCGCCTTCGCGGTTTTCCATTTGGAATCCTCGCCAACCTTCCGCGAGAAGAGCTTGCTGACCGGCCATGTTGTCCATTCGAGCCGTGGCTATTTCTGTCCAATCTCTATTTCATTCTTCTGCTATTTCCTTTACAAAAACATAGCGTAATCGACCGCTATATTTTTCCTTCAATGCAGCAATTTCCATTCCTTGGGTGAATTTATCTTTTAAACTTGGAATATTAAATGGCGCGACTGTGCAACAAATATATGAATACGCCTTGTTAAGCTTTCCTAATTCATGACGAGGATCGCTAATGTTTGCTGCAGGCGATTCCCTCGGTTATAAGAATGATAAATAATGGTTTCCTATGCTGGAATGTTTAGATATATGGATTTATTGTTTATAAGATTGGAAAACAACAAACATATTCATTTTGTTTCCATCTTAATATCTTTACTGTTAATCATCAGCAGTTTTTGTTCTTTAGTTGATATGTAATATGTGTTATCACTATAAGAAACAATCATTCCTTCTACTGTGACTTTTTTCTTGTCCCAAATGTATGTAATTTCTTGATAATTATCCGCATTTATCATCTGATAAAAATAATCTCCACCGTCAATTAGGAAATTTGGGGTGAAAGAAAGGGCTGCGAAACCGATGGTAAACAGAAATAGAAATGAAACATATGGATTTTTAGAAAGAGGTTTAATGTTATTCTGACCTTTTGTATTTGTGAAAATTTTCCTTTTTGATTCATACTTAACTATTTTCTCTATTAAAATGATTGATAATATCGTTATAATTAGAGCAGAACCAATTACTACTATATACTTATTTCTGAAAAAAGCTAGTGGAATAAGAATAGATAATGGTACTATCGAAGTTAAGTAAACAATGAACTTTATTATGAATAAATAAATACCCTTTTTTACCTTTTTAAAGGTTACGATTAATAATGGTATAGCAATGAAAATTAGAAGGGTAAAAAGTTCTGGTATTAAAAATTGTGATAAGACGCCGGATTGCAATTTTTCATTTAGAATGACTAAATTCATATATAGAATAATAAGATATAACATAGACAGAGTAGCTTTAACAGGATATTTACCACCTACATAAAACATTCCTATAACAATAACGATAGTCACAGGAAAGACCCAGATGGTAAGCATTTTTACAAATAAAGAAAAGGTGACTTCACCAAAGAAAAATAGTACTGTTCCAATATGTGCAAATATTAAAGAAATAAACATTGAGAAAACAGTTAAAACAGAAATTTTTTCTTTAAATATTGAAAGAACAAATAAACCTGCTATAAGGATTGACAGTAAATAAAATAGCCCGATTGCAATCGAACTCCCTCGATTAATAGGGATAAAGTTCACTGCAACCGTAAGCAAAGAACGGTCTTCAATTCCGCCAAAATAGTACCCCCATAAAAATAAATATCCTGCTAGATATACAAAAACAGAGGACATTAAAATCGATAATAGTGAATCAATGATTTTATTTCCAACTATCCTTAACGGAACTATTTTAAATAGCAAAGATAATAGAATTTTAAATCGATTCAAAGAATACCTCCTTTTTTTGATTGAAGACCGGTGTAGGAAAGAGGAAATATTTTTTACCACTACTATTTTTTAAGATCTATCAGAGCACATACATTTCCTACATCAAAAGTTATTGTTCTCTTAGTTATGGCTACTCCACCACTTGGCATAGTATATTGAGGATCATCGCTTTTATTCGTATTCCGGGTGATAGGCCGCAACGGACTTCATCCCAGGGTACTTGTTTATTAATATGAATCCTTCAAGCTGGACCTTATCACAAAGTTTAGAAAGTAATTAGGATGGACTTTCCATCGAGTGTAAGAATTTGATCATTGATTGATATCCTCCTGATGAAACGTTGTCTTCTCTTAACTTTTCAACAACCGAGAAAGGAAATCCTTTTACGTATAATTATTAATTTTTAATATTCACATACGAAATGTGTGTTACACTCCAACATCCATTTTTTGTTAACGCACCTTTAGCCACAAGGCTTTCCTTCCCATTAAATAGAAAATCATCAGGTATATCAACTCACCATTAAAATGAAAGACTTCAAAGGATATGAGGCGTTTTCCCCGTATGGATTGTACCTATTAAAATAGTAACTTATTTTCGACTAACCTCATATAAAAAGGATTCAATAGTTAAAAGCGTCCTCCCGCGTTTAATTCCCGTGAAAGAACGCTTTATAATCAAGACATCAGCATACCGCCGTTAACATCCAGTGTTATACCAGTTATCCAGTTAGATGCTTGTGATGATAGAAACAATACAGCTTCAGCAATGTCTTCCGGCTCACCTAATCGTTGTAACGGTGCCATGCTGTCACTGTAAGGGAAACCCGATGTCATATCTGTATAAACCGGTCCAGGTGCTACAGAGTTTACAAACACATTATGAGTAGCTCCATCTTTTGCAAACCACTTAACCATGGCATGGACTCCACCTTTAGAAGCTACATAATGGGGCCCTGAGATGACGCCTCCAACTTTGCCAGCGATTGAGCCTATCGTAACGATCTTACCGTAATTGTTTGCTTTCATTTTTGGATAGACAGCTTGACAGCAAAGAAAAGTTCCCTTTAAATTAACATCCATGACTTTATCCCATTCCATATGTGAGATATCATCACTACTCGTTCTCTCACACAAGCCAGCACAAGTAACTAGTATATCAATTTTGCCGAACTCTTTTTCTGCGAGTCCAACCATATTGTCGACCTCTTCTTGGTTGGTGATATCACAGGTAACACCAATTGCTTTACTGCCTAGTGTACGAATACTTTCAATCGTATCGTCAACGGGTAGGATGTCACTTGCAATTACTTCTGCCCCTTCACGGGCAAGAGATATGGCTACGGCTTTTCCGATTCCCCGTGATGCCCCAGTCACAATGGCAACCTGTCCTGACAAATCGATTTTTCCACTTTTTAACGTATTCACAATTTCCAATTCCTCCTAACCATATCTAAGTGTACCTAAAAAGTTAAATAATTAATTTAATCGGGTTCTCCAATTTACTGCCGATATCATTCAATAATTCAGCGCCAGGTTTTCCATCGTTAACCCGGTGGTCAAATACGAGTGAAAGCGATAGCACATGTCCAACTTCTAAATTTCCGTTTTTGTTAACAACTGGCTGCTTTTGAATGGATCCAATTCCAAGAATAGCTGCCTGCGTAGGATACACGACTGGTGAAAAGGAGTCTATATCGTAGTTTCCGAGGCTACTAATCGAAAAAGTTCCACCTTCAAAGTATTCATTTGTAAGCTTCTGATCTCGTACACCTTCTACCAACCATTTTCGGCCATCAGCTATTTCACTCAGTGACTTTTTGTCAGCATGACGAATCACAGGAATCATCAAACCGTCATCAACTGCAACCGCAAACCCGATATGAATATCCTGATACTGTCTGACCTGATCTTGAGAAAAAACCGAGTTGAACGTCATAAATTTCTTCAATGACCTTGAAACCGCATAAATGATAAAATCATTCGGAGAGATTGCGTAACCCTCTTCCTTTAATTCCTCTCGAAGGCTAACAAGCTTATCAACTTGGACGGATTTTGTGATGGTGACTGGTACTATTGTACGGGCACTTTGTTCCACCGTTTTTGTGATCGCTTTACGCATAGGAGACAATGGGAATGCGTTAGTTCCATCATTTACATCCTTGGAGGCTGCTTGGTCAGACACAGAGACCGAAGATTTTTTCTTTTTTTCTTGTTTTTCAATAAAAGCAAGGATGTCTTGCGCGATGATTCGCCCATTAGACGCGCTTCCATTCATTTCCGACAAATCTAGCTGATATTGCCGAGCTAGCTTTCGCGCATAGGGTGAAGCTATAATCCTTCGCTCAGGAGAATTCACCTTACTAGCGCCCGTTACAATTTCCTTAGTTATAGATGTATTTTCGTTTTTAATGGGTTTACTTTCTTCCCCCGATGTTACAGCTACCTGATTAACTTGATGCGTCTCCTCTTCACTTTCCTCTTCATCATAAATATAAGCTACAACTTCCCCTACTGGTAACTCCTCTACTTTCTCAGCATGCAGTACCTTGATATGTCCACTTGCAGGTGCTGTTACTTCCACTTCCAGTTTATCTGTTTCCATTGAAAATAGAGGATCATCCATAATGACTTGTTCACCATCGTTAACGAACCATTCCGTTATTGTTCCACTTTCCATCTGTTGCCCCATCTTTTGAATGATGACTGGTGTAGTCATATTGTCACTTCCTTGGCATTTGGAATGATAGATTGGACAGCTGTCACGATATCATTGAAATCACAAACAATCTCCTTCTCCAAAAGTGGTGAAAAAGGAAGTGGAGACGCCTTTGAGCCGACACGTTCAATAGGGGCGTCAAGCTCATCGAAACCTTCTTTAATAACCCTTGCAGCAACTTCGCCCCCTATTCCACCATTGACAACCGCTTCGTGTGCAATTACTAACCGGTGGGTTTTAGCGACTGATCGCAAAATCGTATCGATATCAAGGGGGGCTATTGTCCGTAAATCTATTATTTCAGCAGATATGCCTTCCTCAAGTAATGAATCGGCTGCTTTAATAGACTCGTGTACCATTCTGGAATACGAAACGATTGTCACATCCTGCCCTTCCCGAATGATGTTCGCCTTTCCAATCCCCAAGACTTCATCCTTATCGCTCACTTCACCTTTTATGTTGTAAAGCATCTTATTCTCGATAAAAACAACAGGATTATCTTCACGTATGGATGCTTTCAAAAGCCCTTTGGCATCAGCTGGCGTTGCCGGCATAACGACCTTTAACCCTGGTATATGCGCATACCATGCTTCTAGGCATTGTCCGTGTTGAGCTCCTGACGAATTTCCAGAGCCTTCTTGGGTCCGGATAACTAGCGGAACTTGAACCTGACCACCGGACATATAGCGGATTTTTGCAGCCTGGTTTACAATTTGATCAATGCTTAGTGTCGTAAAATCCAAATACATGATTTCAGCAATTGGTCGCATGCCTGTAATTGCAGCGCCAAGTGCCGCACCTGCAATCGCCAGTTCAGAGATTGGTGTATTACGTACCCTTTCTTTTCCAAACTCTGTAGAGAGCCCCTTTGTTACTTTGTAGGAACCGCCAAATGGATCTTCAATGTCCTCACCCATGATGAACACGCTGGTATCCCGGGTCATTTCTTCACGAATTGCTTCGCGTAGCGCATCCCGATATCTTATCGTCCTCACTTTTGTTCATCCTCCTCTCTAAACAAAAATATGATCCATAGCTTCATTTGGATGCGGATCTGCACTATTCACAGCATAATCGACAGCGTTATCAATCTCAGCATCAATTTCTTGGATAAGATTCTTTTTTAATTCTTCATTAAGGAGACCTGCTTGTTCCAGGTGCTTCTCAATTTGCACAATCGGATCTTTCAATACCCATTCAGCATGTTCATCTTCATTTCGATACTCGACTTGATCACCTAGATAGTGGCCCAAAAATCTATACGTATCAGCCTCAATTAAAGTAGGGCCTTCACCGTTTCGGGCACGTACTACCGAGTTAGCAGCTGCTTTTGCTACTGCTTCGACATCCATGCCATCGACATGAATGCCAGGTATTCCAAAGGCTTTAGCTCGCTCGGAAATCCTCTCAACCCTCTGATGATTTTTAACTGATGTTGACTCGGAAAACTTGTTGTTTTCACAGAGGAAGATAGTTGGCAAGCCCCAAACAGCAGCTAAATTAATGCCTTCATGAAATGCACCTGTATTCGAGGCACCATCACCAAAAAAGGCTACGGTCACACGGCCATCCTTTTTCATTTTGGAAGAAAGGGCTGTTCCTGATGCCATTGGAATACCCGCACCTACAACACCATTTGCTCCAAGAACTCCAACAGAAACATCCATGATATGCATGGACCCTCCTTTACCCCTATTTGAGCCTGTTGACTTGGCATATAATTCGGAAACCATCCGTTTCATATCCATACCTTTTGCCAGTACATGACCATGCCCTCTGTGCGTGGTAAACAAGTAATCTTTCTTTTCAAGGGCTGAACAGACACCGACCGCAACGGCCTCCTGCCCAATACAAGAATGAAGAAATCCTGGCAATTCCCCTTTTTCGAAAAGGGAAATTGCCTTCTGTTCAAACTGACGAATTCTAAGCATCTGACGATAAAAACAGATTTGCTCGTTCACCTTTCCACCTCATTCCTATTTATCGCTTTGAATTAATCACGTTTTATATCCCATTTCAGCCACCGTTTGAACATCATGGCGTAAAGCAATCCAAGCACAAATGTGATAAATGGCCAAATGAAATAAATGATCACGCCCGCTCCCAACGAAAAACCGCCAAATGTCGTTTCCTGACTAGTCATTCCGATCCCGGCCCATATAAACAGTGCGGTGAAGACGATGCCAAAACCAATGATCCACGGAACGAGCGGGCCCCATTCGTTTTCTTTATTAAGTGCTCCAAGAGCTAATAATACAATCGTCAGCAGAGGAATCGTGAAAAAGACGAGTGGCCAAATGTTAAAAGTCATCCCGACTAACATTAGAAGGAGCAAAAATCCACAAGCCATGATGATTTTATCAACTCTATTTGACTTCACCTACTGCCACCTCCGTTTTATGTTTTAAATGGTTATCAAGATACATATTTTCAAACTTTTCTTGATCATCTGCAGAACTTGTGACATAAGAAAGGACGATGAAAATCAGCATGCCGGCAATCAAGGTGATTCCGCCTATATGGAAATACTCAGGAACCGTAATTATACCGTTTGCCGTTAAAATTGTTGCAACTAAGTTAAAGACTAAACCGAGAATGATTGAAATCGTCGTAGCTATACCTGTTGCTCTTTTCCAATAGATTCCTAACACAATTGGACCGAACGTCGCTGCACCGAAAGCCGACCATCCGATTGCCCCTAACAAATAGATAATTTGATCGAGATACAGTCCAAAAAGTAACGAAAGAAGAACAATTACAGCAGAATAGATACGTCCCCACAATAGGTCACGCTTCACTTGAATGTTGAACGCCGAAGCTAAATCACGCATGATTGACGAAGCACCTATCGTAATGAAACTGCTGGCACTCGACATAATTGCAGCAAGCAATGCTGTTAGCGCTAATCCACCAAGTACTGGATTGATCAGATCCTCGGACCCTAAAAACTGAGTTGTCACGTTATCAATATTGTCGAGGGCAGGAACGGATCCTTCGATGACTAGAGCTCGGACAGCTAACCCAACACCAATACTAAACAGGGTAGTGATCGCGTATGCGACACTTGCAGTCAATGCCCCCCAACGTAATTCCTTTTCATCTCGCAACATGAGAAACTTAGTAATGAGCTGCGGCTGACCCGCGGAACCAAAGATAATCATAATCGCTGCGCTGAATATCCATGTGATTGGCATGATACCCATAAGGGACGTAAACTCAGGATTTTCAGCTGCTATGCTGTTGAGCATGCCTCCCCAGCCACCGGCATTAGCTGTTGCGACAATGAATACTGCTAGTGACATACCAACCATTAACACACCCTGAATTAAGTCAGTCCAAACCGCCGCAAGCATACCTCCGGCAATTGTGTAAATAGCCACGATTATTGAGCCGATCCAGGCACCAGTGATAAACGACGTATCGAATAACAGCGACATGATAAAACCCATCGCCGTAATTTGTGAAGTCATGTAACCAATTGAACCGATGAACATTGCTACTGACATGGTGATATGAGCTGCACGGCTGCCATAACGAACTCTTATGATATCCGGTACGGAATAAACCTCGTGGTATTGAGCAATTCGACGTAGTTTCGTTCCTAACAAAGTCCATGAAAGGAAAAAGCCGATCGGTGTAATAATCCCTGTAGCAATAACGGCTTGAATGCCCCAACCGTAAACCGTTCCCGTTGTTCCAAACATCCCCCATCCGCTTTGGATAGAAGAAAAGGTTGCAATCGCCATGACAAAAAATCCAAGTGATTGTCCGGCAACTAAAAAATCCTTTGATGACTTGGTGCGCCTATTTGCCCAAAAGCCAACCAGCAGCATGATCAGAAAATAAATAACGACAGTAATAAGAATTACAAGATCCATGCTTTACTCACTCCTTTTTAATAATGTGCCAAACATGCCATTTAAACCACTCCATTACTTTTCAGTTTTTCGATTTCATCATCTGAAAGGTTGAGAGTATATTTTAAGACATCTATGTTATGCTGACCTAGCTTTGGTCCAGCCCACTCAATTTCACCTGGTGTTTTACTTAATTTTGGAATAATTCCTGGCATTTTCAATTTCCCGAGTTGATCAACATCTATCTCACGGATCATTTCTCGTGCTAGATAGTGAGGATCGACAGTTATATCCGAAATCGAATAAATCCGACCACCTGGAACCTTAGCCTCGTCTAATTTTTTCAAAACTTCATCAATGTGAAGGCTTTTCGTCCAGTTTTCAATGGTTTCATCCAGAAACTCAGCATGTTCCGAGCGAGTAGCGTTGCTTTGAAATCGAAGGTCCTCAGCGTATTCCGGGTAACCGATTGCAATCATCAATCGTTTAAAAATCGAATCGCCGTTAGCACCTATGACGACAAACTTGTCATCCTTGCAAAGATATGTGTTCGAGGGTGTAATTCCTGGCAGGACACTACCCGTTCTTTTCCTAATGACTTCCGCATGATCATACTCGGGAAGCATACTTTCCATTAAGCTGAAAATAGCTTCGTAAAGGGCGACATCGATGTATTGACCTTCCCCCGTTCCCTTCACATCACGATGGTACACAGCCATAAACGAACCTATTACCGCATAAAGGGCAGCAATTGAATCCCCGATGCTCACACCGACCCTAGTTGGCGGTTGATCGGGGTTTCCTGTTAAATAACGGAGCCCGCCCATCGCCTCGCCAATCGATCCAAATCCTGGCTTGTCACGATAAGGACCATTTTGACCATAACCAGATACACGAACTAATATGATTCCTGGATTGATCTCTTTTAATTGGTCGTAGCCAATTCCCCATTTTTCTAATGTACCAGGGCGGAAGTTTTCGATAATGATATCTACCTCTCTCGCCAGCTGACGGATGATCTCTTGCCCTTCAGGTTTCCTTAAATCAAGTGTCAAGGACTTTTTATTACGAGATTGCACATACCACCATAAACTTGTGCCGTTTTCAACAATTCGCCACGTTCGAAGTGGATCCCCCTTGTCGGCGCTCTCGACTTTAATCACTTCTGCTCCAAAATCTGCGAACAACCTACCGGCAAATGGACCCGCAATCAGCGACCCCATTTCCAAGACTTTCAAGCCGTTTAATGCTTTTTCCTTCAAAGTAGACACCTCCCTAGTTTATTGCTTTTTACTACTAGATTAAAAGCTTCTAAGACATTAGATCATCCGGAATCCGACAAGTTTAGGAACCGTCATTTCATCAAGAGCATATTTCGGGCCTTCTTTTCCCATACCGCTATCTTTGACACCCCCATATGGCATATGATCTGCACGGAAGTTGGACACCTCATTAATTTGGACACCGCCAGCTTGAATATGTTTGATCGAATAAAATGCATGACTCATATTGTTAGTGAAAACACCTGCTTGTAGGCCATACTTCGAATTGTTTACCTCATTCACGGCATCTACAAATGATATAAAAGGTGCCACAGTAATAACAGGACCAAAAATTTCCTCACAGCTTACTTTCATATCCGGTTTGACATCAGCTAACAAGGTTGGTTCCAAGATACGGTCCTTTAGATTACCTCCTGCAAGTAGACGGGCTCCTGATTCAACTGCTTCCTGAATCCAGTCAGAAATACGTTCACTTGCTTCTAATGAAATTAACGATGGAACATCAGTATTTTCCGAAAAAGGATCACCTGTTTTAAGCCCTGTGACTACATCTTTTACACGATCGATAAATTCTTCATATAGTGTTTCGTGGACAAAAACACGTTGAACAGAAATACAAGACTGGCCAACCGAACTCATACTGCCCATCACGCAACGCTCTACCGCCAAATCCAGATTCGCACCGCAGTCAATGACCGTTGCAGCGTTTGAACCTAATTCCAATAATACTTTTTTATAGCCTGCTATTTGCCTAATTTGCTTCCCAACCTTTGAGCTCCCTGTGAAAGTGATAAGTGCTGTCTCTGGGTGAACGACTAAATACTCACCTACCTCTGCATCTCCAGTTAATACCTGAAGTCCATTTTGAGGCAGCCCAGATTGCTCAAAAATTTTGGCAAGTTCCAGGCTGGATAATGGTGTCTGTGGAGCAGGTTTTAAGATAACAGGATTTCCACCTGCAATTGCTGGCCCTAATTTATGGGCAGCAAGTAACAACGGAAAGTTAAAACCGGTTATCGCGGCTACAACACCAATAGGTTCTCGTATCGTATAAGAAATCCTACCTTCACCGCCCTCCATTGCATCAATCGGAATCATGTCACCGTGTAATGAACGGGCTGCTTCTGCCGAAAAGCGTAGCGTTGAAACTGCCCTATTAACTTCCCCTTTCGCATCACGCAGCGTTTTTCCTGTTTCATAAACAATTAATGTTGCCAGTTCTTCCTGACGCTGTGATACTAACTCTGCCGCTTTATTTAAAATCGCCGCTCGCTTCCATAATGGCAACTCGGCCACGTCTTTCTTAGCTGAAACAGCAGACTGCACAGCCTTTTCAGCCTCTTTTCTTGTCGCTAAACTAACTTCCGTTATCGCTTCGCCAGTATACGGAAACGTTAATGTGTATGTTGTCTCAGTAACAGTCCATTTTGAATCAATGAAGATTGGAGCTATTTTGTCCAAATTGATGACATTTGTGACGGTGCTCATAGTGTCACCCCTTTGTTCACGAATTCACCATTCATAGCTCGCTTGAAGACCGCCAGTATCTCTTCTTGAGTTAAGCGCTTCGGAGAATTGCTTTGGAGCCGTTCCATGCCTTCCGAACTGTTGGCAAGCTCCGAAAGCAAATCAATCGGTACATTCACTTCTTTAAGCGTCGTTGGTAACTCGATTTTCTTCTGCAGATCTACAATCGCTTGAATAAAGTTACTGATCGTATCTTGATTATCACTACCTTTAATGCCGGCAAGCTCTGCAAGTTTCAAAATTTTCTCTTCACGGTATGGGGTGAATATTTCACTCGAATAGAACCAACTTCTCGGACATTTTGAACCATTGTCTCGGACGAATAGAACCAGCTTCTCGGGAGGAGAACCACCCTCTATAATATAGATGCACTGATTATTCAGTGTATCTATCA
>NZ_JANHJQ010000053.1:0-2907 GCF_024609785.1 Pseudalkalibacillus decolorationis | reverse complement strand
TGAATATTTCACTCGAATAGAACCAACTTCTCGGACATTTTGAACCATTGTCTCGGACGAATAGAACCAGCTTCTCGGGAGGAGAACCACCCTCTATAATATAGATGCACTGATTATTCAGTGTATCTATCATTATAGGGGGTAATTTTTTTGGTTAAGTATCGTGAAATTTTGAGGCTGCACAGTCAGGGAATGAGTAAAAGAAGTATTGCAGCTAGTTGTGGATGTTCCAGGAATACCATCACTTCTGTCTTAGAACGTGCTACAGAATGTGTTATTTCTTGGCCTCTATCAGAGGATGTGACAGATGGTGACTTACAGGGCTATCTATTTCCTGAAAGGTCTAACGTTCAAAACCATCGCATGCCTGATTATGAATACATCCATAAAGAGCTTGCGAAGAAAGGAGTGACCTTGACTCTCTTGTGGGAGGAGTATTGTAGAACGTGTTATCAAACTGGGGAAACGCCATATATGTATACGCAATTCTGCTTTCATTACCGGAAATATGCGAATACGACAAAAGCTACGCTAAGAATTAAACGAAAACCAGGCGAATTAATGGAAGTCGACTGGGCTGGTCAAACAGCTTTTCTGAAGGACAATATTACAGGAGATAAACTACCAGCTTATATATTTGTCGCTACGCTTCCTTGTAGCCAATACACCTATGTAGAAGCTTTCCTATCGCAGAATCTAGAAAACTGGATAACCGCACACATTCATGCGTTTCACTTTTATGAAGGTGTGGCAAATATCATTGTACCGGATAATTTAAAAACAGGAGTGGATAAATCTAATTATTGGGATCCAAAAATAAATCGATCCTATTACGAAATGGCTGAATATTATGGTGCTGCAGTAGTTCCCGCCAGAGTTCGTCGTCCTAAGGACAAGCCTAGTGTGGAAGGAAATGTTGGCATTGTTTCTACTTGGATTATTGCTGCTTTGAGGAACCAAACGTTTTTCTCTCTTAGAGAATTAAACGAAGCGATTCAAATCAAATTAGAGGAGTTTAATCAAAAGCCATTCCAGAAAAAAACAGGTAGTAGGCAGACAGCTTTTCGTGAAGAAGAAAAGTTTGCCCTACTACCGATACCATTTAAGCCGTACGAATTAGCTACCTGGAAAACAGCTATCGTACCCCTTGATTATCACATAGTTGTAGATAAAATGCATTACTCTGTTCCTTACGAATATGTCAAACACGAAGTGGAAATTCGGATCACTTCCAAGGTTCTGGAACTATTCTTTAATCATATTCGAATTGCTTCTCACATGAGATTAACAGGGACGAAGGAAGGGTTTTCTACTATTCCTGAACATATGCCAGAAAACCATCGAATGTATATGGAATGGGATAAAGATCATATTTTCGATTGGGCAGATAAGGTCGGAGAACATACAAGAACCGTAATAGATGCCATTTTTACGGCTTATAAAGCAGAGCGACAGGCTCAAAAAATGTGTATGGGGGTTATTAAGCTTGCCGATCGTTTTTCTTTGGAGCGATTGGAAGAAGCGTGTCGGCAGGCATTGCTTTATTCACCCTCCCCTAAATTAAATAGTATTAAAACCATTTTAAAACAAGGAACAGATAAAAGTAGCACAACGACAAAATCAGTGAATAAACAATCTGGCTCGTTTAGTTTCACAAGAGGTGCGGATTATTTTGGAGGAAAACGAAATGACTAATGAAAATACAATCATGAAATTAAATGATATGAGGTTAACTGCTATGGCTGAAACCTACCTCAATCAATTATCCAATGCCGATTATCAGGAATTGTCCTTTGACGACCGCTTTAGTTTATTGGTAGACATTGAATATTCCAAAAGAAAAAACAATAAATTAGATCGATTAGTGAAGAGTGCGAATTTTCGCTATCGTAACGCTTGTGTGGAAGACATTGAGTATCTTCCTGACAGAAAGCTAGATAAGACATTAATTCTTCGTCTTGCGGAGGGCCAGTATATTCAAGACAACCATAACGTCATGATATTAGGGGCATCTGGAAATGGCAAATCTTATTTAGCTAGTGCTCTAGGAATTTCTGCTTGTCGGAAATTCTATAAGGTGAAATATGTTAGATTACCAGACTTGCTAGAAGAACTAGCCGTAGCTCGTGGTCAAGGTATCTTTCAAAAAACAATTAAACAATATAAAAAAGTAGATTTGCTTATTCTAGATGAATGGTTATTATCTCCTCTAGAAAACACGCAAGAGAGGGACTTATTAGAAATTGTTGAAAGCAGACATCAAACAGCTTCGACTATTTTCTGTTCCCAGTTTGCACCAGAAGGATGGTATGAGCGTATTGGTGAATCCACCATTGCAGATGCCATAATGGATCGAATCGTTCATGATTCTTACACTATTTTTGTAGACGGACAAGTATCCATGCGAGAGCGTCATGGGATAAACAAATAGATAGCTAATCTAATTGGATATAAACACGCCAAAAGGAGGTCGTTGAGTTTATGAAGGAGCCTATGTATGACGATGATACAATTAAATTAGGCGATGAGATGGATCATGCACAGCTCATCGTTGATCTACTCATTTACTCAAAAAAATTGGAAGAAATGATTATTGAACTTAGAAAAGAAGTAAATGAATTAACCCCTGAAGGACAGACGATTCCCTATGCTGAACTCCATAGTGATATTTATGAAAACTTCGATGATTATCAAGCTTATGAAAAGCATCGAAGTTTTATCGAGTTATTCTTTAAATACTAAGTTTGTATAACGATCAATTACGTCTACAGTGTGGAGGCATTATCCACACTGTAGATGTGTTTATGTTTAAAAATACTGGTTCCCCTACCGTTAAAGTGGTTCTATCTTTCCGTGATAAGTGCTCATTTTGTCCGAGAAAGTGGTTCTATTTAAACGAAATATTCA
>NZ_JANHJQ010000052.1 GCF_024609785.1 Pseudalkalibacillus decolorationis | reverse complement strand
AACGTGCGAAAGTCCATTTTGACCTGGTGACTTTAGTTTATAATGCTTCAAAACTAGCTGTAGACCGTATCAATGCCAGTTTAAATCAACAACAAGCAGCAGCATAAACTGAAAAAAATTATGAAAAAATTGATTTCTGTAAGTCTGTGTCTATTTAAATTATGGAATTATGAAATTGATTCAATTACGTTATAATAAAGAAAAACATTTTCAAATATGATCCAAATTGTCTTTTTATACGATTACTTTATAAGTTCAACTTGTATAAGAGGTGAGAATTATGTGGAAAAGGCTTAAACGAATACATACTTATAACGGATGGATTGTCGTTTTTCTAATGATAAGCGGCATTCTTTTATTCCTCCCTTCCTTGCGTGGGCTCCTTGCACCTATACGTGTTGGGCTTAAACAGGTTCACATTGGAGTCGGGATCGTTTCGATTCTTGTGCTGATCCTCTATATTCCATACTTTCAAAAGCATTGGAAACGGATACGAAAACAACAAGGAAAGCGCATTAACTTGATGACGATTTTATTGTTTATATTTGTTTGGTCAGTGAGTGGCATTGTACTCGTTTTCGAGGAAAATGTTTCAGCACCAACGGCACAATCAGCCCTATTTATTCATGATATTTTTACATGGGTTGGAATTCCAATAATCCTTTACCATTCTGTTACCCGTCTTCGCTGGGTTCAGAAGCAACGTCGATCTAAATTCCCAGCTGCCTCTGACTCGGATAAAGGTTCGAGGATTCCACTTTCGCGAAGGGGCTTTGTCCAAATGGTTGCAGGTACCGCTTTCGTCATTTTTATTGGACCATCCTTTTTCAAATGGCTAAAACAAGTGCTTGATGACGGGGGGCAATCACTAAAAAAGGTTATCGCAAATGATCGAAACAATATGAATCCACCACCCCAACCCTTACCTGGATCAAATCCTCCTAGAGGCGGTGGATATGATGGCAATTTCAGAGTCTATACTGTAACGGAGATCCCATCCTATACTGAGGAAAATTGGTCCTTTACAATCGATGGTCTAGTTGATCGACCCGTTAAATTTAAATGGAATGAATTTGTAAAGCTTTCTCGAAAAGTTCAAGTTAGTGATTTCCATTGTGTCACAGGCTGGTCGGTTAGGAAGGTAACCTATGAGGGGATTCCTTTATCCGAATTATTGAAAAAGGCTGGGATAAAATCAAAAGCGAAATACGTGAAATTTTATTCCGGAGATGGTGTGTACACAGATTCGCTAAGTCTTGATCAAGTTCGAAATATGGATGATGTGATGGTTGCAATGCTGATGGATGGTGAGTTAATTCCATCAGATTATGGTGGTCCTGTTCGGCTGATTGTTCCAAAAATGTATGGATATAAGGCAGTGAAATGGCTAGTTCGAATGGAACTAATTGATAACTCGCACCTCGGCTACTGGCAACTTAGAGGCTATGATACAGATGCATGGGTCCGGAAATAAGCAACTTAACAGAATGGAAATTATTAAGACTCAAGTTTTATCAGCCAAACTTGAGTTACTTTTACATGTGCAAGATCCCTCCTTTAATAGACAACTGTCGGAGTTAGAATACGTGCGAAAAAGGCAGTGTTCCCCCGATCGAGGAACACTGCCTTTAAATAATATTAAAACCTATTCAACTACAATCGCAACATTATGTTCTGCAAAATCCTTATTGGTCCATGTGATAGAAGTACCTGGAGCAATAACGACTTCCTTTTCACTGTATGCATAGTCTTTAATTTCTAACTCTAGATGTTCAGAAGTCTCTGCACCTTCTTCAACAGTAATCTTCATTTTCATGATTGGGTGTGGGTCACAATGAACGTTATAAACTCCCTTTTCCGGAAAACTATATGTGACGGTTTCCCCTTCTTTCAATAGAGGTGACGCAATATCAGATGTAACTTCTTCACCTTCCTTGGCAGGTTCTGACTTGTCATTCTCTTCTTTCTTCTTATCTCCTCCCTCACTACTACTTTCCTCTTGAGTACCTTCTTCATTGCTTTTTTCCATGCTGTCATTTTCTTCGTTCCCGTTTTCCATATTACTCTTTTCAGCGTTATCCATATTTTCCTGCCCCTGGTCTTCCGATGTATTAGTAGTTTCGTTTGCCGGCTTTTCCGAATCCATTGAACTACAAGCACTAGTCAGCAATACCATCGTTAGTATGATTAATGCGTTTTTCCATATCCCCATTTGTAACATCCTCTCATTCACTGTTGTTAAGTAAACGATTAGTTATGGGTTATGGATCATTTTTACTACGAGGTCACTTGAATTGTAAAATAAATAAACATAAACTAGAGCAAATAAACCGATACAGAAAAGCCAGTCCCTATACATGTAAAAAGGGAGAACCGAAATGGCCCTCCCTAATTTGTACTTAAAGATTTCGTTTATGCACACCTTTGCCGTCATACGTGAAGACAACTGTTTTATTTTCAACCTTGGTTTCAAGGTGTACCGATCTTCCCCAAAGCTGATGCACGTATGGAAGAACCTTTTCAAGGTACCTTACATCCAATTCCATGTCTTCATAATGGTGCACCAGATAAAGCTCACCATTTCTCAAGTAATCTCCGTCGGTTACAGTAATATACGGAAAGCCACCATTTACGCGACTGCTGACGAGTTGATCGCGAACCTCTTCCCACATTTTTGTCGTAACCCGATAATCCTTCCCCTGCTTTTGAAACAAATATAAATCTTCACGATCACATAGGTCCTTCGTTAAATAGTTTCGTATAAAGGAAATATCCGATTCGATTTCTCTAACCTCGAACATCTTTTCTCGGCCACTACCAGACTCGACCCCTTGCTTAATCAACTCTTCTGAAGGATTGTTGTACCTTTCTTCAATATCTTCAAATATTTTGAGGCCAAGGTAATAAGGGTTAATCGATGTCCGAGAAGGTTGGACAACACCTGCATTCAGTTTCGCAAATTCAATAACCTCGTCACTGCCAAGGTCCATCTCTCGTAAAATCCTTGAATGCCAAAATGAAGCCCAACCTTCATTCATGATTTTTGTTTCAAGCTGTGGCCAAAAATATAGCATTTCTTCACGCATCATCGAGAGTATGTCACGCTGCCAATCATCCAGTTCACTGCTGTACTCCTCAATAAATAGGAGCAAATCCTTTTCAGGGTGTGGTGGAATCTTTCGCCTTGATTTTTTCGGTTGTTCCTTTTTTGCTTTAGAGTCGTCGATGTTCCAAAGGTCATCATAAGGAGTTCCCTTCTTTTCAAGTACCTCTTCTTCTTCGTTCATATCGTAACTGAGCTTCGGACGCATGATTGAAGGATCAATATGTTCTTGTATTGATAAAATGGCATCCAAGAAACTCTCGACGTCTTTTTTTCCATGTTCATGTTCATAAGCTGCGACTCGTTCAGCAGTCGACGTCATACTTTCAACCATGTCCCTTCTCGTATTTGAGAAACGGACATTATTTTTAAAGAAATCACAGTGTGCTAGAACATGAGCAATGATCAGCTTGTTCTGAATCAGTGTGTTACTATCCAACAAAAAGGCATAGCAAGGATCTGAGTTAATGACGAGCTCATAAATTTTACTTAAGCCAAGGTCATATTGTAGCTTCATCTTATTAAATTGTTTTCCAAAGCTCCAATGGGAAAATCGAGTTGGCATACCGTAAGCACCGAATGTATAAATAATATCTGAAGGACAAATTTCATAACGCATCGGATAATAGTCCAGTCCAAAGCCCTCTGCAATTTCCGTTATTTCATCAATCGCTCTCACCAGTTCCTTATGTTCATCGAGGCTCATTCCTGCTCCCCCTTTAAAGATTGAGTTCAAAAAGTAGACGAATCAGATAATCGAAAACGAAGAAATTCGCAGTTTATCAACGAGCGGTACATGCATGTATGCTACGAGTTGTACCGAGGAAGCTTACATCCAAGGGTATACTTGTAGATGCAGGTACATGAGCTCTTGGATACTTTTTGAACATCCGTTTAAGACAATGTATGTCATAAATAGCGAAACATGAACCTCAAACGAAAGAACCGTTATGCAATTATTAAGGAGTTGAAAATTGTCGTAAAAGTTGCTCTGTCGTAACGATCTCTGCGAATTCCTCATTCAAATTAACCAAAGTCATCTCGTGGATCTGTTCTGCAGTGAAATTTGTTCCATCGAGGCCGTGTCTATCGAATGTCGCACATGCATCTTCAACAAGGATTGGACTAAAGCCATAATTACCAGCCATTCGTGTTGTCGTTTCTACACAGTGATTCGTTGTGAGTCCCACAATTACAACACGTTCACAATTCATGGCTTTCAATCTATCCAACAAGTCTGTCCCAATGAAAGCACTGTTTACAGATTTTCTAATGACAACCTCACCATCCTCAGGTTGCGCTTCCTCTTTGAACTGAACCATGTCCCCTTGTTTATAGAATACTGACTCTTCTTTCTCAGAGACATGTTGAACAAAAATTACGGGTCTCTTATTTTCCCTCCAGGAATGTATAAGTTTCGAAATTTTATTTTCTGCATCATAGTTATTCCTTCTACCCCAACTCGGATCATTAAACGCTACTTGAACATCGATTACGATAATAGGTATGCTTTGCGCTAGTTGTACCAATTCAATTCCTCCTCTAACGAATTTCTCTCAATTTTATAAGAAAAGCGCAAGCGCCCTGTCTAGCCACGAAGGTCACTGGAAGACCGACGAGGAGGCTGTCGCCGCCGCAGGAGGTCTGAAGTGATCCAAGTGGCTGGGTGCTGGAGCTAGACAGTACATCTATGCATCAAAAAGTTATACTTTCTTTACTTAAAATAAAAATACATATCATGCCATCAAGGATTTCAGGTAAATCATTAATGCTAGCTTCCCGAATAGTTGATTTTTCTTTTCCTCTCTCATATATCATTAGACTTGTACATATTCATTTATAAAGGATCGATGTGGGGAGAGACGTAACGTGAAAAGAATATGTGCAATCATAATTGGTAGTATGTTTGTCGGCGTTGGAATTAATGGGTTGCTTGCCCCACACCACCTTCTTGATGGGGGTATTATCGGGATTAGTTTAATCGCCAATTACACATGGGGACTTCAGCCTGGCATGGTAATCATCCTATTAAGCTTGCCTTTATATGGACTGGCTTGGTTTTACCATCGTTCTTACTTTTATAATAGCTTACATGGTATGTTAATCTCATCTTTTTTCATCGACATGCTCGCTCCAATTCGCCATTGGTCTCATCCACCCTTATTACTTTGTGCCTTGATCGGAGGATTTCTTGTAGGTACGGGGATTGGAATCATGCTTCAACAAGAGACAAGCACGGGTGGAACAGATTTGCTCGCACAGATGATATCGAACGTCACTCAAATTAACGTTGGGGTTATTATATTCCTGCTTGATGCTGTGGTCATTATTTGTGGAGGAATCCTTCTTGGAGGTGAATCGTTTCTATATTCCGTGATTACCATTATCGCAGTTGGTTTAACAACAACCTTCATAACGATGACAAAGACCGCTGCCCCTTCCCATTGATCAAGACCTTGGAGCCCATAAGATGATGGCAACTCCAATAAGGCAAATAAAACCGCCAAGCCAATCGAATCGATCAGGCATATTCCCATCGACAACCCAACCCCAAAGCAGCGCCATCGCGACAAAAACGCCACCGTATGCTGCGTAAACCCTTCCAAACGTCGGAAACATTTGTAATGTCGGGATCACTCCATACCCAACTAAAATAAGACCTCCGAGTAATCCGTACCAGGATGGGCTACCCTCTCTTAACCATAGCCAGATTAAGTAACCGCCACCGATTTCAGCTATTCCCGCAATAATGAACAAGATAATTGATTGCAGCATATCTTCACTCCATTTAATGAGACAATGTTTAACTTTTGGAAAAATACATAGAATAATAGAAGAAATGTTTTTTGGCTCGTTGTTTTCGTCCTAATCAAACAGAAAGGAGCCCATGAATGTGTTCGTGATTAATAACTATTCTGCAGGTGCTGAAAACTAATGGCGATCCGTGTCATTTGTCCGAGGTGCATAGGGTCAGGTCAAGTAACATCCTTCTTTACAAAAAGGAAGACGTGTTATGTATGTAAAGGTTCTGGCAGAATTAACAGTATGGGATTTAAGAACAAGGTGTGAAATTATCAAGAAAAGCGGAAGCGCCCTGTTCAGGTGCGATAAAGAAAACTTGGCCAGCGCCGAGCAGTGCGAAAGCGGTTGCCTTAGTTGCCCTTATGCTTGAGAGTGAAAGCGCTGGAGATTCTGCAACACAACACGCTTTTTGTGTTTGTGGAGGAATCGAAGCGACGATCTGCGCACCTGGGTGCTAGAGCTAGACATCGCATCTATGCAGTAAATTTTATACTTTCTGAGAAAAAGGGCGAACATTTAGTCAGCCCTTTTTTCCTTTTCTATTTTGCTACGAATGCCTTTACCTTTCTCATGACATCTTCTTTCAACCTTGTGAGAAGTTCTTGACTCTCCTCTAACGATGAAGTCTGTACACCAAAATAGAACTTTATCTTAGGCTCTGTACCTGATGGCCTTAAGCAAACCCATGAGCCATCTTCAAGTAAATATTTGATCACATTCGATGGCGGGAGCGAAATCGATTCCATACGTGTCTGTTTTATGAAACGGCGCTCCTTGCTCTGATAATCCTCAATGACTGAAATCGGAATACCACCAAATTCTGAAGGCGGCTGGTTGCGGAACGTGGCAAGAATACTTTGAATTTGCTCTGCTCCTTGCTTCCCTTTTAACGTCAAAGACTCAAGGCCTTCTTGATAAAAGCCGAATTCTTCAAATACTTCAAGTAGACCTTCATAAAGGGTCATTCCTTTTGACTTATAGTAGGCTGCCACTTCTGCCGCCATTAAGCACGTCTGCACTGCATCTTTGTCCCGAACAAAGTCACCGATTAAGTAGCCATAGCTCTCCTCATATCCAAACAAGAATGAATATTCGCCCGACTTTTCGTATTCTTCGATCTTTTCACCGATAAACTTAAAACCAGTTAGTGTATCCACTGTTGTTACGCCATATTTGTATGCAATTGTCCCACCCATCCCTGAAGTGACAATCGTTTTCAGGATGACTCCGTTTTCAGGCAGTACACCTTGCTTCTTCTTTTGGCTTAGTAAATAATTTAAGAGTAATGCACCTGTTTGATTCCCTGTTAGAACGATATATTTGCCCTGTTGATTCTTTACTGCAACTCCAACCCTATCAGCATCTGGGTCTGTTGCCAGCAGGATATCAGCATCTTCTCGTTCTCCATATTGCATGGCCAATTCAAATGCAGCATGCTCCTCCGGATTAGGGGAAGCAACCGTCGAAAATTCAGGGTCTGGCAACTCTTGTTCACTTACAACCGTTACATTCTTAAACCCCAAGGCATTTAAACCCTCTCTTACTGGTTTGTTTGCCGTGCCATGTAACGGTGTGAAAACAATCTTCAAGTCACTTTCCTTTTCGATTACGCCCGGATTTACTGAAATACTAGCAAGCTTATCTAAATAGACCTTGTCGATCTCCTTACCAAGGATCTTTAAGAGACCAGTAGACTTTAATTCCTCTTCACTAGCTATCTTTACTTCAAGCTCATTTTCGACCTCATTGACGTGATGAATGACGTCATTTGCCGCCTCTGGTGGAAGCTGACCGCCATCTTCACCATACACTTTATAACCGTTATATTCAGGTGGATTATGACTTGCTGTGATCACAATCCCAGAAAAGGCATTTAAATATCGAACAGCAAACGATAATTCTGGTGTAGGGCGCAGTTCATCGAAAATATACGTTTGAATTCCGTGATATCCTAACGTACGTGCTGCCTCCATTGCAAATTCAGGGGATTTGTGACGGGAATCATAAGCAATGACAACCCCTTGCACTTTTGCTACATCTCCGTGCTTCTCTATATATCGTGCAAGTCCCTCAGATGCTTTCCGGATTGTATATCTATTCATTCGATTTGTGCCAGGACCGATTTCCCCGCGCATACCACCAGTACCGAATTCTAAATTTTTATAAAAACACTCTTCTAATTGTTCTTGTTGTTCCCCAATACTATCCAACTTCCGTTGTAAATCAGTATCTAATTGCGAAAAATGTCTCCACCGTTCATAGTTTAATTTCCAGCCCATGTTTTCCTCCTAATCATCCAATACAGTTCCTTTTCATTGTATCGAAAAATCTCAAGCTCAACCACTCCAGACTTTTAACTTGTCGAAAACAACTTATACCAAAAAGCGCGGACAGCATTTGACAACATTTCCCGGAAAATAATCTCGAAAAACGGAGAACTGACAGATTATCTTTTTTTATAAGTAAAGAAAGTATAACTTTTTGATGCATAGATGTACTGTCTAGTTGCAGCGCCTAGCCACTTGGATCACTTCAGACCTCCTGCGGCGGCGACAGCCTCCTCGTCAGTCTTCCAGTGACCTTCGTGGCTAGACAGGGCGCTTGCGCTTTTCTTAGACAAACACTCATTCATTATCTTGTTTTTTCATGGTCACTTCATATAAGTCTTTCCTGCGGTCCCGTAAATGCATCACACTACCGGAACGGCGGTGGCGTCGTAAAATCTCAAGGTCGACGTCGCCAACAACAACGGTTTCAATGTTTGCATTACACTCGCCGACTATCCCGTCACGTGGGAAGGTAAAGTCTGATGGAGTAAAGATTCCAGACTGGGCATATTGAATATCCATATTTTCTGTTTGTGTTAAGTTACCAACAGTCCCTGCTAACACCGTGTACACTTGGTTTTCAATAGCCCGGGCCTGTGAACAATAACGAACACGTAAATATCCTTGACGGTCATCTGTACAAAACGGGGTGAAAATAATTCGAGCCCCTTGATCGGTTACATAACGAGCAAGTTCAGGAAACTCGATATCATAGCAAATCAAGATTGAAATTTTCCCGCAGTCTGTATCAAATACATTTACTTTGTCACCGGGACTAATTCCCCACCATTTTCGCTCATTCGGCGTAATGTGGAGTTTATACTGCTTTTCAATTGTCCCATCACGACGGAACAAAAAGGCAATATTATAAATTTTGTTATTTTCCTCAACAAAGTGTGATCCACCGATAATGTTGACATTGTATCGAACAGCAAGCTCACTGAATAATTCGATGTAATCCTCCGTGTACTCCGTTAATCGACGGACGGCTTGACTCGGACTTTTTTCATCGAGAAATGACATTAACTGTGTCGTGAAAATCTCAGGAAAAACGGCAAAATCCGAACCATAATCGGATGCAACGTCTGTGTAGTACTCCACCTGATTCGCAAATTCTTCAAAAGAATGAATTTGCTTCATCATATACTGGATTGTTGTAATCCGGACAGGAAATGATGTCTTAAAATGACGTTTAGACGTTGGACGATAATCAATGTTATTCCACTCCATCAGAGTCGCGTACGAATTGGACGCTTTATCGTCAGGGAGGTACGATGGATTAATTCGCATTACAGTAAACCCGTTCATCAACTGGAAGGTAAGGACGGGATCATAAATATTATGAAGTACAACCTGTTTAACATATTCCCTTGGTGAAACTTCATCTGCATGTTTATGATAATTTGGAATTCTACCTCCAATGATAATACTTTTGAGGTTCAGTTTTTCTGCAAGCTCTTTCCTAGCCTCATAAAGTCGTCTGCCAATTTTCATTCTTCGAAAATCAGGATGAACCATAACCTCGATTCCATAAAGATTATAGCCTTCAGGATCGTGATTCGTTATATATCCTTCATCTGTAATTTCATCCCATGTATGCTTTTCATCATATTCATCGAAATTCACGATTAAGCTCGAACAAGTCCCTATTATTTGCCCGTCGTATTCGACACAAAACTGTCCTTCAGGAAAAATGTCGAGATGACTTTCTAAATGGTCTGGCTTCCATGGATCCATATTCGGGAAACATAGCTTTTGAAGCTGAAGAATTTCAGGAATATCTAATTCTCGGATTGTCCGTAACATCATCTTCTTCTCAAACCTTGATTCATCTATTGATGTCATATGTAACTTCCTTTCTCAAATTCCACATTAAGAACGACAACAAGGGAATGCTATCCCAGGTGATGGTAATGTGCTTAGAGGTGCGCTTAACCCCAATCTTTCATCCGCTTTTCTAAATTAGATGTATTTAGCTCAAGTTGGACTCCATCAGGATCTAGAAAATTCACCACACGTCCACCGCCTCTTTCGACAGGTCCTCGGACAATCTGGACTTGATGTTCAATCAGCTTAGTGACCGCTTCGTCAAAATCCGCCTCTGCAATTGAAAAGGCAATGTGGTCCACACCTCGTGTTTGTCGCTGGTCCTTTTGTAAATATTCTTTTCGTTCCATGAGGCAGATCCACGCGTTTCCCCATTCAAGGTAGGCATCGGTATTACCATGGTGAATTTTTTTCAAACCAAGTATTCTTTCGTAATACCCCAGTGATGTGGGTAAATCCCCAACAATCAATGTAATGTGGTTAAACCCCTTTACCTTCATTTCCCTCTCCTTACCTGGTTGAAAACCGATTTATCATATCCTCTAATTTCAATTCAGCTAGAGATTCAAGCTTTAAATCCAAGTCTTCAAAGGTTAAGTGACGGGTCACCAAATTCGGGATAACAACACAGTACAGACCTGCTTTCTTAGCTGCTTTAGCACCATTAGACGAATCTTCAAATGCAATCGCTTCTTCAGGTTCTATCCCGAGACATTTGACCGCTTCAAGATACAGGGTCGGATCAGGCTTTACGACTTCAACATCATCAGACGTTTTTATGCATTCAAAATAATCACGTATTCCAAGGTTTTGCAAATGAGAAGAAACCCATTCATATTTAGAACTTGATGCAAGCCCAATTTTTAATCCGAGACGCTTTGCGGCCTCAAGATATTCAATAACACCTGGAAGTGTAGTTTCATTTTCAATCCGTTCTGCAAAAAGGTCTTTCCGCTTTTGTTTGATCATCTCTCGATCCAGTTGCTGACCGATTTGTTTTTCCAAGTACTCATGCGCATCGAAAAAATTCGCGTGTGTTCCGATACACTCTCCCCAAACTTCTATTGGCAATTCCGCTCCGTATTCTTTATACACCGTTTGTAATCCTTCGTATTCACACGCTTCTGTATCCAAAATCGTTCCATCAAAATCAAAAACGACAGCTTTAATCATAATTTCCCCACTTTCCTTTTTGTTTCCTAATCCTATTTTATCAAATAATGAAGAGTATTTAATAATTGTTTAACTTGGTTGCGGCGAAACTCAGGTATGTGCATTGGAGGTAGTTTTCCCCGTGTCCCAACTTGAATTTTTTTCGTACAAATTCATACAAAAAGGGAAGCAGACTTTAGATGACTTTATAAAGGCCTTAACTTAGTCCGTTTCCAACAACATTTGAAATGCTGTTATTGGAAATCGCCTAGACCTCATTTGTGTCATCTTCAAAAATCTGCTCCCTATTCATGTTATTACAATCTTACGGTTATTGTTGTGTTTGAGAAGGAGTAGAAATGCTGGAAAGTGCTTGTCCTGCCTCATTTTGATAAACATTTTTCGTAGCTAGGTCACCTAGTGAAACCATACCAACGATTTGATTATTTTCCACAACAGGTAAACGGCGAATTTGGTTTTGGGACATAAGTTGTGCAGCCTCATGCGCGTCCATGTCCGGGTTACCGGAAACTAGTTGGGATGACATACACTGGGATACAGGTGTGTTCCCATCTAATCCTTGAGCTGTTGAACGGAGGGTAATATCTCTGTCGGTAATTATACCGCGGATCTGACCGTTCTCAACTACAGGTAATGAACCTACGTTATACTGGCTCATTAAAGCCGCAGCTTCCCGAAGTGATTGTTGTGATGAAACTGAAGCGACGTTGTTGGACATTATGTTTCGTAATTGTTCTCTCATTGGGCAAATCCTCCTTTCCCCTATATTGTAGCCTCGGCTCCCACAGATTATTTTTCCTCTTTTTTCTGCTTTAAATCTCATTGCGATCTATGTTGTTCGGAAAAATTCAAATCATGACTGAGTAAATTCTGTGATAAACTTCAAAGTTTTACCGTCACTTTTTGTAATGATTGTTCCAAGTTGGTCTGTCCGATAAATTTGAATATCATGCTTTTTCAATCGGCTAAGCACCTCTTTAGAAGGATAACCATACTTATTTTTTCTTCCCACAGAAATAATGGCGTACTTCGGGTCTGTCCGTTTAAGCAGTTCATTTGTTGTCCCAGTATTGGCGCCATGATGTGCGACCTTTATAAGGTCCACTGGTTTATCATCAACACGTTTTAACAGCTCGCGCTCGGTTACTACCCCAGCGTCTGCCATAAGCAAAAACGTATTTTTATTATGATGAACCCGAATCACGGATGAGTAATCATTTAAGATTTTATACCGTTTTTTTGCAGGTGCAACAAACTCGATTGTAATATTCCTAGCTAGCTTTACCTTAACGCCAGCCTTTGCCTCATGAACAACAATACCGTAACGCTCAATTGAGTTAATCAACCTTTTGTAATACGATGTATGGTAAGAAACAGTTGGCATATAGAGTGCATCCACATCAAAGGAATTAAGAATCATATCCATGCTTCCAATGTGATCATGATGAGGATGCGTCGCAATAACTAAATCAAGATGCTCGACGCCTTTTTCCTGCAAATAAGAAACAACTTTTTCGCCGTCATGCTCATCCCCTGAATCAATTAGCACATGCTTTCCATTTGAAGTAACCATATAAATGGAGTCCGCTTGTCCTACATCTATGAAATGCAACTCCAGATTGGTTTTCCATAGTGCTTCAGCAGGTTGCGGAAAGAGCACAAATAATATCAGAATGATCAAAATAGATAGGCTTCGAAATGTAACCGCCCCCTGTTCGTTTGATTTAAGGTATCAGCGCAACTAAGGCGATCGCCTGCGTTTAAGCTTAGCACTAGCCGAGTTTTCTTTAATAAGATAATGGCCTTCCAGTGACCTGCGTGGCTACCGGGGCGCTTGCGCTTTTCTTTATGTCTAGCTCCAGCGCCCAGCCTCTCGGATCACTTCAGTCCCTCTGTGGCGGCAACAGCCTCCTCGATGGCCTTCCAGTGACCTTCGTGGCTAACAGGGCGCTTGCGCTTTTCTTTAGTGTATGTAGGTTAGGGGAGATTATTTTTCCATAAAAATCCCTCCATCCTTTGATGAAGGGTGATGCATTACGCTGGGTTTAGCTCACCTTTACTGAAAAAGCTTCGCATTGAATGGTACACATCCCGTTTTTCCTTTAAAATATAATAATTGAATTTAGGATCGTTAATGTTTTTGTATACACTCATCAAGGTCGAGTGCCGATTATATGGGTTAACCTCACCATACCCAAACATATTTGAAAGTTCCATTAGCTGCTGAACGAGCTTGATGCATCTTGCATTATCACTTGTTAAGTTATCTCCATCAGAAAAATGGAACGGATAAATGTTGTAACGGCTTGGCGCATAACGATCATCGATAAGCTCTAACGCTTTTCGATATACGGAGGAACAAATCGTACCACCACTCTCACCTTTTGAAAAAAAGTCCTCTTCTGTGACAACCTTTGCTTCAGTATGATGCGCAATAAATTCAATTTCTACGGTTTCATATTTTGAGCGAAGGAAGCGAGTCATCCAGAAGAAAAAGCTTCTTGCCATATATTTTTCCCAAATTCCCATTGAACCTGAAGTGTCCATCATAGCGAGTACAACTGCTTTCGATTCAGGTTTTTCGACCTGATTCCACGTTTTGAAGCGAAGGTCCTCTGGAATAATCGGCATGATAGCAGCTTCACCTTTTAATGCATTTCTTTTATACGCTGTTAAAATTGTCTTTTTCTTATCAATATTGCCCATAAGACCCGTTTTACGAATGTCGTTAAATTCAACCTTCTCTCTGATAATGTTATCTTGTTCTTTCTGCTTTAAATTTGGAAGCTCTAGCTCTTTGAAAAGTAATTCCTCTAGCTCAAGCAATGATACTTCTGCCTCATAGTAATCCTGGCCAGCTTTATCTCCTGCACCTTTTCCTTTGCCAGGCCCATTATTATCGCTCGGCTTTCCATCTCGGGCAATGACATCACCGACCTGACTATCCCCGTCTCCCTGTCCGGCATGCTTTGCTTTATCGTAATTGTACCGAATTTTATATTCATCGAGGGAACGAATCGGGATTTTGATAACATCATGTCCATTGGATAAGATGATACTTTCTTCACTGATCAAATCGGGTAAATTATTCTTGAGGGCATCTTGTACTTTCTCCATATGGCGTTGTTGATCTTGATAGCCTTTACGATGGAGGGACCAATTCTCCTGTGACACGACGAAATTATTTTTGTTGTTGGCGGTCAAATGATTCCCCTCCTTAATTAATATTTCCGTGTCCTCGTACAGTGCAAAAGCGATAAACCTGAAACTGTAAAGAAGATGTTTTGCTAATAAATAGCAAATTTCAATTTTTTTCAAACATCCTTTTTTATTACGAACTATACGGGGATTACTCTATCCTATGCGGTAAATGTTCAGAATTGCTAATTAATTCTTACAAAAAGGACGCTTGTCTATGTATATTACAATTTAGGTTAAAAAATGATAAACCGGCCTTGAGGATTCTAAATTTTATTCTTTCTTTAAGCGGAACAAAGGATGTACTGTAATTCTTAAAGCTATAATTTTGCCTTATTGCCCTGGAGTCTCAAATCTTTGTATGAATTTTCTCTGGTCGGCCGAATTCTGGAAACTTCGGGTTAATTATTCCCAATACTGGCTGAATTCCGGAAACTCCGGATGAATTCCAGGTTTTACGGATGAATTATTCTCAGTTCGGACGAATTCTGGATTTTACGGATGAATTATTCTCTGGTCGGCTGAATTCCGGAATTTCGGGATGAATTATCTTGAGAACAGCTGTTAAATCGGCATGTTTTTCATCAAATATGTTTTTTATGTCCTTGTAGAAAAACTCATTGCTACTTTTAATGCTATAGAAAGTATTTTGTCGAGTAGGAGGGAGCCTTTCCATTATGGATTGTGCTCCGCCCCCCTCACAGAACCGTGCGAGCGGTACTCCCGCACACGGCTCTTCTCCATCATCATTTACAGAATATAGCTTAATTCGCTTCTAAGATCGTATATGTTCACTTTTACTCGTAGCTTCGACAATGGATATTTTCTAAGAAATAGATTGAACTTATCCCAATCAAATGATTT
>NZ_JANHJQ010000051.1 GCF_024609785.1 Pseudalkalibacillus decolorationis | reverse complement strand
TAGAAGTGATGTCTAGCTCCAGCGCCCAGCCACTTGGATCACTTCAGTCCTCCTGCGGCGGCAACACACTGATTTGCATCCTGTGTATTCCCACGCAGGGCCGAACTTGTTTGGACCGAGCCTCCTCGTCGGTCTTCCAGTGACCTTCGTGGCTAAGCAGGGCGCTTGCGCTTTTCTTACAATGTTCACTAATAATTACACGAAGTATCTACAGTAGACTTAGTAAGTCTGATACACTAAACTAGTAAATAAACTATTTTTTTGTACTGGGAAGTGAAATTATGAGCAATCAAGAATTAGACCGGTTGCGTCAACAAATCGATCACATTAATCTAGAATTGGTCGAACTTTTAAATAAACGTGCAGAGATTGTTCAAGATATCGGTTACGTCAAAAAGAAACAGGGTACTAATCGTTTTGATCCTGTACGAGAACGTTTTATGTTAGATAGGATTGCAGACCACAACGAAGGTCCTTTCGAAACACCAACCTTACAATATTTATTTAAGCAAATTTTCAAAGCAGGGCTTGAGCTGCAAGAGGATGACCATAGCAGAACCTTGCTTGTTTCTAGAAAAAATCAACCCGAAGACTCCATTGTTGAGGTGAAAGGTGAAACAATTGGAGATGGAAAGCAAAGAATTATTGCTGGTCCTTGTGCCGTTGAATATTTTGAACAGGTGGATGCTGTGGCGGATGCGGTAAAAAAACAAGGCGTGGGACTTTTAAGGGGAGGAGCATTTAAGCCACGTACTTCTCCATATGATTTTCAAGGATTGGGTATGGAAGGTTTGAAAATTTTGAAAGAGGTTGGTAAAAAACATGATCTTGCAGTCATAAGTGAAATTATCAATCCTGCAGATATTGAGGCTGCTTCTGAATATTTGGACGTAATCCAAATTGGAGCACGTAATATGCATAATTTTGAACTTTTGAAAGAAGCGGGCAGAGGCCACAAGCCCGTCTTATTAAAAAGAGGATTAGCGGCAACGATTGCTGAATTTATAAATGCCGCAGAATATATTATGTCGCAAGGGAACGGACAAATTATTCTCTGTGAACGCGGAATCCGAACTTATGAAAAGGCAACTCGAAACACTCTTGATATTTCAGCTGTTCCTATCTTGAAGCAAGAAACACATTTACCAGTCTTTGTTGATGTTACACATTCTACTGGACGTAGAGACTTATTAATACCGACGGCGAAAGCTGCTCTTGCAATTGGTGCTGATGGAGTGATGGCGGAGGTTCATCCTGATCCTGCTGTTGCATTGTCTGATGCCGCTCAGCAGATGGACATCAATCAATTCAATGACTTTATAGAAAAGCTTCGAGAGACGAATGCAAACCTTATCTGATATACACAGAACGAGCCACTTGGTTCAAATTTTGTTGATATTTAGAAATGTAGTAGGAATTATGAAATATAGGATAGAATAAAACATAGCAATGCAAATTGAAATTATTATACCAAACGTGGAAAGGGAAGTCGTTATGATCAGTAATACAACTATTTATGATGTCGCACGTGAAGCCGGAGTATCAATGGCAACCGTTTCACGTGTTGTTAATGGGAACCCCAATGTGAAACCAACTACACGAAAAAAGGTACTTGATGCGATCGAACGTCTAGGATACCGTCCTAATGCGGTCGCTAGGGGCCTCGCCAGCAAGAAAACAACTACTGTGGGAGTTATTATTCCCGACATATCGAGTATCTTTTTTGCCGAGCTTGCTAGAGGTATTGAAGATATTGCAACGATGTATAAGTATAATATTATTCTTTGTAATTCCGATCAAAATAAAGAGAAAGAAATACATTTACTCAATACTCTATTAGGCAAACAAGTAGATGGAATTGTATTTATGGGTGGAATGATAACTGAAGAGCATGCAGAAGAATTCAAACGATCTCCAGTGCCGATTGTACTAGCTGCTACTGTATCTTCTGATGAAGAGATTCCAACGGTGAATATTAATTATCAGGAGGCTGTACATGACGCAATTGAATTGTTAATTGAACGTGGTCATAGCTCTATCGGATTAGTTTCAGGGCCGCTTGAAGACCCGATAAATGGATATCATAAATTTTCAGGATATCGAAATGCTCTTGAAGAAGCAAATTTAGCAATAAACGATGAGCATGTCTTCATTGGTGATTACACGTATGATTCGGGGCTCGAAGCAGCGGAGAAATTTTTGAAGCTTAAGGACAAGCCCTCTGCCATCTTTGTTGGTACTGATGAGATGGCACTTGGAGTTATTCATGGAATGCAAGATAACGGGTTAAATATCCCTAGTGATATTGAAGTAATCGGATTTGATAATACGAGGTTAGCTTCGATGGTTCGTCCAACACTTACAACAGTGGTACAGCCCATGTATGATATTGGAGCGGTAGCAATGCGGTTGTTGACGAAGTTTATGAACAATGAAACGGTTGATGAACGGACAGTTGTGTTACCACATCGTATCCAGCTCAGAGATTCAACGAAANTTTATGAACAATGAAACGGTTGATGAACGGACAGTTGTGTTACCACATCGTATCCAGCTCAGAGATTCAACGAAATAAGAAAAGCGCAAGCGCCCTGCTTAGCCACGAAGGTCACTGGAAGACCGACGAGGAGGCTCGGTCCAAACAAGTTCGGCCCTGCGTGGGAATACACAGGATGCAAATCAGTGTGTTGCCGCCGCAGGAGGCCTGAAGTGATCCAAGTGGTTGGGCGCTGAAGCTGGACATTACATCCATGCCGCAAACTTTTATACTTTCTTTACTCATAATGAAAACTTGGCAAGGCTAATCCTTTGGTGCAGGCTGAGCCTTAGTTGCACTTATACTTGGGACCTAAACTTTTCTTCAACGTCGGTAATTCTTCTTGCTGAAAAGTTATACTTTCCTAACGTATAAAAAAAGGATGAGGATGACTACTATTATTAGTGAGTCATCCTCATTTTTGGTACTTTATACAGATCGTTGTTCGTTTCGTATATGTTGAAGGGCTCGGGTCAACATGAGTTGATTCTTATCACAGATTTCTTGTTTTCTTGGTATGGGTGTATATAGATCCTCGCTGTCTTCCCACTTTTTTGCAAGATCAACTGGTGAGCGTGACTGCCATTTAACAAGCCATTCCTTTGGCAACGGCCCCTTTAGATCAATACCATTCATTTCTGCCCAGATTAAAGACCATGCGCGAGGGACGACACGCCAAATATCATATCCCCCACCACCGACAGCAATCCATCGACCTTCGGCATGCTTATGTGCCGCATTTTTCACCAATTGAGGTATTTTCTTATACGATTTCATCGTTACAGATAAATGTGTGAGTGGATCCCAGTAGTGGGCATCTACTCCGTTCTGACTGATAATCACATCGGGCTTAAAGAAGCGAGCAATTTCGTCAATGGCTTTTTCTAAGATCGGAATCCAGGAGTCATCCTCAGTAAATGCGTCCACAGGTATATTAAAAGAAAGTCCGTATCCTCTCCCAGCACCCTTCTCAGATACATTACCTGTTCCGGGGAACAAATACCTTCCTGTTTCATGGATGGAGAAAGTACAGACATTTGGATCATCGTAAAAGGCCCACTGGACCCCATCTCCATGATGTGCATCTGTATCAATGTATAGGACACGTGCATTGTATTTTTGCTTCATATATTCAATAGCAATCGAACTGTCATTATAAATACAGAATCCAGATGCTTTACCCCGAAAGCCATGATGGAGCCCTCCGCCAAGACTAAGTGCTTGCTTTGCATTTCCTTCGAACACATTCTCAACAGCAGTAAGAGTAGCTCCTGCAAGCCATGCACTGGAATCATGCATGTTGCTAAATATTGGTGTATCCTCCGTGCCTAATCCATAATTTGCAGCTTGGGTTTCTGGGAGAGTTCCTTCGCCAGCTTGTTTAACAGCATGAATGTATTCCTCACTGTGAACAAGAGCAATCTCCTCGTCTGTAGCTTTTCTTGGCTTGACAATTTGATCATCAGAAAGTATCCCGGAGGTCTTTAGGAGCTCATATGTTAATTTTAGTCGCAAAGGATTAAAGGGATGATTGTTGCTGAATTTATAGTTCAACAAGTCATCTGAATAAACAAAAACTGGTTGTGTCATACCTTTTCTCCTGGTATTGCAGGCCAAATGACATTATAACCTTCTGCTCTCAGACTCTCAATAATCGTTTGTGGATTCATCGTTTGAACACGTAATACGAGCACCTTTTTCTGATCTGTTTGCTCAGGATATACGAGAACGCTTGTAATATTTACCTTGTGTTTCTTAATTACCGCGGTTACCTCTGCCAATTGCCCAGAAACATTTTCAACCTGAACCTCGATTTGTGAACTAGGCTGGTGGGCTCCAGTTAGTTGAATCAACGTATAAAGCATATCCCTTTCTGTCATGATTCCAACCACTTGCTCGTTTTCAACCACAGGTATACTGCCGATTCGTTCATCGTAAAAAATCGATAACAGCTCCTCAATAAATTCACGAGGATGAGCAGTTATTACATCTTCGGTCATCACTGATCCGATTTGGGCAATGGTTGTGTCACCGTTAGAGCTCTTCCAATCAATCAGGTCACGATCAGATACGATACCAACAAGCTTGTCTTTTTCAGTAACAACTGGAAGGTGACGAATCCGGTGTTCCTTCATACATTTCAAACCATTTTCGATTGTTGCTTTTTCTGAAATAGTGATGACTTCACGATTCATTACAGCTTCAACTTTCATCCCATAACACCTCCTAATACATAAAGCGGTTTTGAAAACGCAGCTGATCAAATCTTTGAATCGATTCCCGATCTACCCGTTTCCCTATCCTAGCCATTAAACAGTTTGCGGGATGTGAACTAATTTCAGGGTCATCGGTTGCATACCATTCTAGGCCGCCTGCATTCATCATTTTCTCCATAACTTTCCGATAATCCCATACGGATAGACGTGTACCTTTTAAATCCCAGTGCCAATAATATTCTGTTGTAATGGTAATGTAATCTTCCATCGCATCGTCCATCATTGAAACGTTTAACAAATTCTTGCCCACTTTATAATTTCTGTACTCAGGAATTATTTCGATGGCTCCCAGTTCAAGAAGGTTTTCCATATTCCCTTGTGACCACCGCTCCAGTGGGTCGGGGTATACATAGGTAACATAGCCTACTATTGTAGACTGGTTTCTTGCTATAATAATCCGTCCTTCTGGTAATCCTGCAATTTCAATTAATGCTTTATGTTGTTCTACTGGGGGACGGAATGCCGTCAAGTGTTCATGAAACTCGTATCCTGCAAGTGCGGTCGGTTTAATTGGACCTTCGAGTATTAACTTCCCTTTTGGTGTGTTCAGTGTTTTCGCATTATAAATTTTCGGATGTTTCAAATTTTGTATTCACCACCTATGCTAATTCTCTATCCTTATTATACATGAATTAGACGAAATGTAAGTGCTTTCAATTTACATTTCACTTTAAAGTCATACTAACTGTTCTAAAATTGAGAATAATCAAATTTGTGATATACTAATAGTGATTAATAATTTTACATAAAGGGGAGATGCCAACCATGAAAATCGAAGCGCTTCCAGTAATTAAAGGAGATTTTAACTTAGACGATTATGAGGCTACGTACCGATCGTTTGATTGGCTGGAGGTAGAGAAAGAGTTTACTTGGTCTAAGACAGGGCGGGTTAACATCGCTTATGAAGCTATTGACCGCTTTGCAGAAAATGCCAAAAAGAATCAGGTTGCTCTTTATTTCTCAGATGCAGTACGTGATGAGAAGTATACCTTTAAAGAAATGAAAGATTATTCGAACCAGGCGGGAAATGTACTAAAGGACCTTGATGTTGAAAAAGGAGATCGTGTGTTTATTTTTATGCCACGTTCCCCTGAACTATATTTTGTACTTTTAGGAGCTCTCAAAATTGGGGCAATCGTAGGACCGCTCTTTGAAGCATTTATGGAAGGGGCTGTTCGCGATCGATTAGAGGATAGTGAAGCAGAGGTTATTGTTACAACACCTGCACTCCTTGATCGTATTCCTGTCGATGATTTACCTGCTCTCAAGCATGTTGTTCTTGTAGGTGAAGATATAAAAGAGGACGACGGGTATACGGATTATTACAGCCGCATGGCCAATGCAAGTAAAGACCTCGATATAGAATGGGTTGATCGAGAAGACGGAATGATTCTTCACTATACTTCCGGGTCTACTGGAAAACCAAAAGGTGTCCTCCATGTGCATAACGCGATGCTTCAACATTATCAGACAGGAAAATGGGTCCTGGATTTGAAGGAAGACGATGTCTACTGGTGTACGGCCGACCCTGGATGGGTTACGGGAACTTCTTACGGTATATTTTCACCATGGTTAAACGGTGCTTCGAATGTAATACGTGGTGGCCGCTTTAGCCCAGAAGATTGGTATTCAACGATAGAGAAGTACGGTGTAACTGTATGGTATAGTGCCCCTACCGCATTCCGTATGTTGATGGGAGCAGGAGAAGAGGTTGTGAAGAAGTTCGATCTTTCGAGCCTTCGCCATGTCCTCAGTGTTGGTGAACCGTTAAACCCAGAAGTCGTACGTTGGGGGTCACGTGTATTTAACCTTCGTATTCATGACAACTGGTGGATGACTGAGACTGGTGCACAAATCATCAGTAATTATCCATCTATGGAAATTAAACCTGGGTCTATGGGGAAACCACTACCGGGGATCACAGCCGCGATTATTGATGATCAAGGCAATGAACTGCCACCATACCGTATGGGTAATTTGGCTATTAAAAAAGGTTGGCCATCCATGATGAGGGCAATCTGGAATCGACCTGAAAAGTATGAGTCTTACTTTTCAATCGATAATTGGTATATCTCAGGTGATTCAGCATATATGGACGATGAGGGCTATTACTGGTTCCAAGGAAGGATAGATGATGTTATTATGACCTCTGGTGAACGCGTTGGTCCATTTGAGGTTGAGAGTAAGCTTGTGGAACACCCTGCAATAGCAGAGGCAGGGGTAATCGGGAAACCAGACCCAGTTCGCGGTGAAATCATCAAAGCATTTATTTCCTTACGGTCGGGGTATGAGACAAGTGATGAATTAAAAGAGGAGATTCGTACCTTCGTGAAAAAAGGCCTGGCCGCACATGCAGCACCAAGAGAAATTGAGTTTAAGGATAAGCTACCAAAAACAAGAAGCGGGAAAATTATGCGCCGAGTGTTGAAAGCTTGGGAGCTTGACCTTCCAACCGGAGATTTATCAACCATGGAAGATTAATAATAACGTATTGAAAGTAGGTAAAAATTAGATGACCCCATTTTGATGGTTATCCCTGTTTTCTGTTCACGTTAGGAAAGTATAAAAATAGTTTCTATAGTAAAAGGCCTGGTGGATTATCTCCACTGCAGGCCTTTTGTTATGAATTTAATTATCTTTTGGTTTCTTATCCGTTTCATTTGGTGGCGGCGGTTTAGGCTTATCTTTTTTTGGAGGTGGAACGGTTGGGTCATCAGGTTTTTTGGGCTTTCCTTCATCTGGTGGCTGTGGTTCTTCACCTACTTTTACAGGATTGCTATTTGCAGACTCCTTCCCTGCAACATCAACAGCACGTACGATATACGTGAAATTACCTCCTGAAATGTCAAAGCTTGTTGTATTACCACCATTTACCTGGGCTACAGCTTTATAGTCGCTTGTTCCATTCGGAGCACGATAAATGCGGTATCCAACGACATCTTTATCTCCAGAAGCGCCCCATGTTAATGCTGAACCGCTTTTCTTAATGGATATAGCACCTGGTGCTTTTCCATTATCTTTTAACTCACCTTCACCGATTATATTGGTCCAATTGTCTTGTATTATGTCTTCAAGATTGATGTTTTTAAAGTAATCTTCCTTAACCATAACTCCGGCAGTGGTAAATGCTTCAGGTGTACTTGCTAACGCTTTATACTTCTTTCCATCTGGGTTTATGACGTATTTACCACGTTGGAGACTATCATCTTCCTGTTTAGGTAGATACTTTACGTTAAATAGGTCTGTTCTTACAAGCCCAGCAGCTTTACACAATTCAGATGGCAATTTACCCGAGATTGCACAGAAGGATGCAGTCGTAATACCACTTGGACGGGGTTGTTTTTTTCCCGGATCCATCAACTTTGGATTGATATCGTACGCAGCATTAGCAAGTGCTGCCCAGACGCGAATGCTTCTTCTTGTATGAGTCCCATGTGAATTATCTGAAAGTGTCTTAGGTGTATCGTAACCCATCCATAAACCAAGGGTAACATTCGGATTCGTAGCAACAAACCATGCATCTCTTGTTTCCTGTGAGGTACCGGTTTTTCCAGCCCAGTCAGAATTGAATTTAAGGAAGGAATTAGCGCTTGCACCTGTACCATTGTTAAACACAGTACGCAGCATATCGTATGTTAGATAAGCGGTTTGTGGGCTAAACGCCTCTACAGCCTTCGCCTTATGCTCATACAATACCTTGCCTTCTTTGTTCACGATCTTATTAATCATGTAACCATCGATAAACTTCCCGTTGTTTGCAAACGTTGCAAAGGCATTTGTCGTCTCTTCTACGGTCACCCCATGGGTAGCTCCACCAAGGGCGAGTGCGCGATTGTATCTTTCTTCTTCAAGAATAGTAGTAAAGCCCATTTCAAAAAGATTTTCTGTTGCTTTAAGGGGATCCAATTTTACGTACGTTCTTGCTGCAGGAACGTTGTAAGAGTATTGGAGCGCCTTACGTGCAGTAACGAGTCCATGGTAGCCTCCAGCATAGTTGGTTACCGTCCAAGGATCACTACCTGTGTTTGAATACGTAAATGGCGTATCCGGAATAATCGACCCTGGCTGAATAACACCTGCTTCCATCGCGGGTGCATAAACTAGAAGAGGTTTCATTGTTGATCCATTTTGACGTACTGCCTGCGTTGCATGGTTTATATTTTCCTGTTGATAATCCCGACCGCCGACAAAGCTGACAATTGCCCCAGTATTGTTATCAATTAGGATCGCGCCGATGTCTTCAATCTCTTCTTCGCCAGTTGTTGGTTCCGTTTTGTTTGGTCCATAAGGAACTTCTTTTTTGGCTGCTTGCATAGCATCGTAAATCTGTTGGTTAATTGTTGTATGGATTTGAAAGCCTTCCTTACGTAATACGAGGTCGGCGGCTTTCCTATAACCTTTTTTTTCGGTCGGCGTCAGCTCAGAATATTTCTTTCCGTCTTGTTTTGCCAGCTGAACCTTCATGATGTCAACTGCTCTACGTTCAATCTCCATTGTTAAGTATGGATACTTTTCAAAAGGACTTGGTGTATTTTTCGCAAAGTCCTTTGTAACATCATAAGCTAAGGCTTTCTTATATTCTTCGTCTGTAATGTAACCCCCACTGTTCATCCGCGATAAAACGGTTTTCATCCGTTCGAGTCCGGGCTCAAGGTTTTCTTTAACCTTACCCACATTTGTGAACGGAGTATAACCGAAAGGACTTTGTGGGAGTCCAGCAATAAACGCAGCTTGAGGTAAATTTAACTTTTTGGCATCAACATTGAAAATTCCTTTGGCTGCAGCTTGAATCCCTGCAATGTTTCGACCAGAAGCATTACGGCCGAAAGGGACAACGTTTAAATAGGCCTCAAGGATTTCGTTTTTATCGAAATAGCGTTCGACACGTAAGGCGAGTAACATTTCTTTCGCCTTTCGATCAAAGGATACTTCTCTCGTTAATATTTGGTTTTTTACAAGCTGTTGAGTAAGTGTACTTCCACCTGTTTGTACTGCCGCACCAGTTACTTCCTGAAAAACAGCTCGTGCAATTGCCTTTGGGACAAGACCTTCGTGTTCATTAAAATACTGGTCCTCCGTTGCGATGACGGCATGAATGACGTGCTCAGAAACTTCTTTCAATTCAACCTCTTGGCGAATTACATCCGATTGAAGGTTTCCAAGTAAATTTCCATCGTTAAAGTAGATTTTACTTGTTTCAGTATAATTATATATGTCGCCTTTCATCTCATCATATGTACGGATTGGTTCATCTTTTACAAGTGACGCGAAATAACCTGCACCGACTCCTGTTGCAAAAAATCCACCTGCTACAGCCAATACGATAAAGATCAAAAACAGATTCCACATGACCTTTCCAGTAATCCGGCTTATTTTAAAGACGTTTTTTTCGTCTAAAACCTTCATGAAATGTTTTGCCTTTTCCATGAAAGCGGATATGTAGTTCATGATCATACCCCCCTAATTTTCCAACTATCATTATAGCATAATCATTACTAGTGGCATAGGTTTTAAAAATTTTTAGTATGTAACACGTCGTAGGTAAGTTGACATTATATCAATAGATATGGTACATAAAGGTTAGACTTTCTTTAAAATATTGGATGCTTTGATAGGAGCGAAGTAATAGAATCCTCCCTGTTAATAGAGAGCTGGTGGAAGGTGGGAACCAGTACAAAGGATATCTGTGAATTACACCCCTGGAGCACCTTTTGCACGTTCATTTATGCAAGAGGCGGTTATATAGCCGTTATGAAAAGCGAGTTGGGGGCAGTTTTTATTGCCTCAAAAAGGATGGTACCGCGTTTATAACGTTCCTTTCTATTAAAGAGAGAGGAGCGTTTTTTGTTTGCACAAATTTTAATTTTCAGCATTGAAGGGAGAAGGTAAGGATGACAACTGAACATACGTTAACTGCAACCCAAAAGGAAGAGGTGGAACGACAATTAGCCTTATTAAGACGTGGTGTAATTGAGGTTGTTCCAGAAGAAGTTTTGAAACAAAAACTTGAAAAGTCAATTGCTACAAACACACCGTTAAAAGTTAAGCTCGGGCTTGATCCATCTGCACCCGATGTACATGTTGGTCATACCGTAGTGCTACACAAATTACGTCAGTTCCAGGAGCTCGGTCACGAAATCCAGTTATTGATTGGGGATTTTACAGGGAGAATCGGTGACCCTACAGGAAAATCGGAAACAAGGAAGCAATTAACGGATTACGAGATAAAAGAGAATGCTAAGACGTACTTTGAGCAGTTTGGAAAAATTATTGATATGAACAAGGCGAGTGTGCATTACAATTCGAAGTGGCTATCGTCATTAAATTTCGAGGAAGTTCTAGAGTTAGCAGGGAAGGTAACGGTCGCGCGTATGCTCGAGCGTGATGACTTTAATAAACGTTACAAAGCCAATCAAGGGATCTCCATCCATGAATTTTTCTATCCTTTGATGCAGGGCTATGATTCAGTAGCATTGGAATGTGATATTGAGCTTGGAGGAACAGACCAGAAGTTCAACTTATTGATGGGTCGACAATTACAGGACGAATATGGCAAAGAGAAGCAAGTTGCTCTAATGCTCCCGCTAATTGAAGGGCTCGATGGTATTCGGAAAATGTCTAAATCACTAGATAACTATATCGGAATTGACGAACATCCTAATGAAATCTTTGGTAAGTCAATGTCGATACCGGATGACTTAATGTTTAAGTACTTTGAGCTTGCTACCCCATTGCCAATCGATGAAATCCGTCAGATGGAAGAAGGGTTTAAGAACGGCAAACTCCATCCACGTGATTTGAAAATAAAGCTAGCAAAAACGTTTGTCGAAATGTATCACGGACAGGAAGAAGCAAACGCTGCTGAGCAACATTTTAAAACCGTTTTCCAAAAAGGAAACCTACCTGATGACATGCCTGAGCATAAATGGGCTGGCGAAAAGGAAATATGGATTGTTGACTTAATTGTTGAACTTGGATTATTGAACTCCAAGGGTGAAGCGCGACGAATGATTCAAAACGGTGGCGTGAAGATCAACCAGGAAAAGGTATCGGATGTACAACTTCAAGTAAATGTTGAAAATGAAATGATTATTCAAGTCGGCAAACGTAAATTTATGAAGATTGTAAACTAAATTCGTTAAAGGATAAGGGTGACACAAAGACGTAAATCGGAATTTTGTGGCTACCCTTGTATCTGGGAAGGAAAAATGTAATAAAGAAAACTTGGCTAGCACCAAGCCTTAGCGCAGGCGATCGCCTTAGTTGCGCTTATACTATAGAAAGTATTTTTTATACTTTCTTAACGTGTAAAAAAGAGACTGACAACGGTCAGTCTCTTGCTTATGAATTGATGTTCTTAACGAGAGTAGTACTCGACGATAAGTGCTTCTGTAATCTCTGCTGGAAGTTCAGAACGCTCAGGTAAACGAGTATAAGTTCCTTCAAGCTTCTTTTCATCGAATGTTACGTAATCAGGTATAAAGTTGTTTGCTTCAATTGCTTCCTTAACAATATCAAGGTTAAGAGACTTTTCGCGTAGGCCAACAACTTGACCAGGAGCAAGGCGATAAGAAGGAATATCTACACGCTTGCCATCTACAGTAACATGACCGTGTCCAACCAATTGACGTGCTTGACGACGAGTACGAGTAAGTCCTAAACGGTATACGATGTTATCAAGACGTGATTCAAGAAGAATCATGAAGTTTTCACCGTGAATTCCATCCATCTTACCTGCATCATCAAACATACGGCGGAATTGACGCTCATTGATTCCATACATGTGACGAAGCTTTTGCTTCTCTTGAAGTTGTAATCCGTATTCAGAAATCTTTTTACGTTGGTTAGGACCGTGTTGTCCGGGAGCGTAAGGACGCTTCTCTAGTTCCTTTCCAGTTCCACTAAGGGAGATTCCTAAACGACGAGATATTTTCCATTTTGGTCCAGTATAACGAGCCATAATAGCTCCTCCTTCACTATTTTTGATTGTGTCAAAAAACAGTGCCGGTGTGATCGTTCACGTGTCCATTATGTTTTCATACATCTTCACTTCGACAGCAGGAAGCTACGTGATGCACCTTATGTTCAGCCGCAATGATAAGGAACATAATGGGAGGGTTCACATGAATTCACATGGCTGTCTTCATTTACACAAAGAATAGTGTATAACGTAGACAAATGAAAGTCAAGTAATTATGGGCACATACTCATTTAGTATTCATCTCACACAAAGGTAGCACAACTTTTAAATGAATTATGTTAGGATAGAATAGAAAACGCTTACATGTATGAGGGAGTGGTTAAGATGCAGAGAGACAATAAATTTGAAACAAAAGTGATTCATACAGGATATAATTCAGACCAACATCATGGCTCACTTGCCCCGCCTGTGTACCAAACATCAACTTTTGTTTTTCCAGATGCTGAAACGGGGGAACAACGATTTGCAGGGGAACAGGAAGGGTACATCTATTCAAGGCTTGGAAACCCAACTGTAAAGATGTTAGAAGAACGTATTGCTGCATTAGAAGGAGGAGAGAAGGGGCTTGCGTTTGGGTCAGGAATGGCGGCTGTATCTGCAGTATTGATTGGTTTAACCCGAACAGAAGACCATATTCTATGTTCTCAAGGGGTATATGGTTGTACATTTGGACTTCTACAAATGATGAAAGATAAATTTCGTGTGGATCACGATCTAATCGACATGTCTGATTCAAGTGTAATTGAACAGCATATTCAACCGAACACGAAAGTGATTTTTATTGAAACGCCGATCAATCCTACTATGACTCTTGTAGATCTTGAAATGGTGAGTCAGATAGCTGCTCGTCATAACATTACAGTAGTCGTAGATAATACATTTTGTACCCCATACATCCAGCGTCCTCTAGAACTTGGGTGTCAGATTGTTATTCATAGTGCAACAAAATATATAGGAGGCCATGGGGATGTCGTTGCAGGACTTGTAGTCAGTGATAGTGAAACGATTGATCTACTCGCTGCAACCACCCAAAAAGATATCGGGGGAATTATGTCTCCATTTGATGCATGGTTGTTACTAAGAGGATTAAAAACTTTACCAGTTCGTATGGATCGACATTGTGATAATGCGATGTTTATTTCAAAAGCGCTGAAAGAGCATCCATCGATAGATCAGGTCTTTTATCCAGGTGACGATGAGTTTGCAGATTATCCTATTGCCACCAAACAAATGAGCCGATCTGGTGGGTTAATCAGTTTCACAATTAAAGGAGATAAAGAAGCATCACAAAAGCTTATCAATTCTTTACACCTTATAAAAATTGCGGTTAGCCTCGGAGATGCCGAAACATTAATCCAACATCCTGCAACGATGACCCACGCAGTAGTACCAAAAGAAATTAGAAAACAAATGGGAATTACGGATAACTTGGTTCGTCTGTCTGTGGGACTTGAAGCAAAAGAAGACATTTGGGTCGATATTAAGCAAGCTTTAGAAGTGATCAAGTACGTGTAATTGATTCATATAGTATTGGAAAAAAGACCTGAGTAGAGTTCAATCTCCGCTCAGGTCTTCTAAATGAATCGGCCTTCAATTTACACGTTAAGAAAGTATAAAATTTTGCTGCATAGATGTAATGTCCAGCTCCAACGCCCAGGTACGCAGATCGTCGCTTCGATTCTTCCACAAACACAAAAAGCGTGTTGTGCTGCAGAATCTCCAGCGCTTGCACTCGCAAGCATAAGCGCAACTTAGGCAATCGCCTTCGCTATGCTTGGCGCTGACCTAGTTTTCTTTATCATACCTGAACAGGGCGTTTACGCTTTTCTTATAAGTAGTTCCTCAGTGTATCCGTAAATTGCTCAAGATAATTTTGATCGACTTCGTCAAAGCGGGCCGTATCAGGACTATCGATATCGAGTACGCCAATTGTAACACCGTCTTTATGAATTGGAATAACAATTTCGGAACGAGATGCTGCATCACAAGCGATATGCCCAGGGAATTGGTGGACATCCTCAATACGCATTGTTTTTAATTCTTGAACAGCAGTTCCACAAACTCCTCTTCCAACTTTAATTCTGACGCAGGCGGGTAATCCTTGAAATGGTCCGAGGACAAGCTCATCCTCTTGGAGTAAGTAAAAACCTACCCAATTCACATTTTCAAGAAAGCTATTGAGTAATGCAGATGCATTTGCTAGGTTTGCAATCCGATCCGTTTCACCTTCAAGTAGTGCCTGAAGCTGTTTAATGACTATTTGATAGTTTTCTTCCCTTGTACCTTTGTATGAATCGACGTGAAACATGTGGTTTCCCCCTCGCCATTCTGAAAATTAGTCTTATCATATCAAAAATTGTAGAAACTTTCATGTGAAATGTCGAGGATAAGTCAAAGGAATTCAGTAGTAAAACACGAATGAAGGTAGTATAGATCGAATATCCGAGGTGATTTGCTATGCAAAAGGTCTCATCGATAACGAAAGAAAAAGTAGCAGAAGCAGCTGCTTACCTATTTAATAATAATGGTTACTCAGGGACATCTGTCCGGGATATCGCCGAGAAGGCAGGGGTTAACCTTTCATTAATCTCGTATTATTTTGGCGGAAAAAAAGGGTTATTGGAGTATTTAATGTCTTCCTTTTTGGAAGGTTATTTGTCTGTACTTGAAGATGCTCATCAGAAACTAGAGGAGGATTCAGCAAGAAAGTGTCTGCTCGATTTGGTTGAAGAAGTGATTATTTATCAACAAAAAAGATATCATATTGCTCGTTTGGTTCACCGCGAAATTAGTATTGACACAACTCTTGTCCGTGAGATTATGACAACGTATCTGATGAAAGAGAAATTTTATTTAATTGAGATTCTCGGTTATGGTATCAAGCAAAAGGAATTTAAGCCCTGTACGAAAACAATGATTACAATGCAACTCAGAAGCATGCTCTTTATGCCGTTCCTTTATCCACAATACGTTCGAGAAATCTACCAATTTTCAGTGACCGACCAATATTTTTTGACAATGTATGGAGCCGTTATTCATGATTGGATCAATGAAACACTTTGTCTGGATCAGAACATTACCCCAGTATCCAGTGACGAACGAAAAGCACCGCTTACAGGAATCTGAAACATATTTCAGCGTATTGCTTCATCAATCACCCAGTCTGGAGGGGAAGGCTCCCCACATAAAGGCTTGGTGAAAACCGAACCATTATAGTCGAGCTTTAATACGAGCAATTTTTTTGGTTAATTGTAAAATGAAGTGCAACACATATAAATAGAAAAACCATAGTGAGACCGTGTATCATTAATGTCGACGAAAACAATTAACTCACGGAGGTCACACTATGGCTCAAACTCATTCTAGCACA
>NZ_JANHJQ010000050.1 GCF_024609785.1 Pseudalkalibacillus decolorationis | reverse complement strand
ATGTGAGAACCCACGGATATCAGAGTATTGACCGATGTAGAGATCTTTGCCTTCGTGCCGTGCGCTTATCCTGCTCACGTAAAGAGCCATATGGAGTACAAATAGACGTTAAGAGAACACCAAAAAGTGCACTCTTAGTTAAGGTTGCCCAAAAGTTGGCGGGGCTTGACAGTTTCGTTCATATCAGTGCAACTAAGGTTCAGCGGACGCCAATGGCTTGGCCTTACCAAGTTTTCTTTATCGCACCTGAACGGGCGCTTCCGCTTGTACGAGTTTGGAGTATTTTGATTCAGGCCCTGACCCAGAGGCTTTCACCATTTCATTCAATTCTTCTTGCGCTGCTTCAATTGATCCAAAGGATTCAAAGAACTTTACTCGTATGTCGTTAATGAATTCTTTCCCCTCGTAATTTTCATACAAATGAATCTTGACGTTGTCATCCAAGACTTGCGCGATTGTATAAGTAGCTTTCACTTTATCAAAAAAGTAGAAATCGTAGGATTCAACAGGTTGTAAACCATCACTCTTTACCGTTGTTTGGTAGGTTTCTTTATTGGTCAAAATAATATACTTTTCCATTTAACTCTCTCCCTTTCATTAAGTGAATCAATATTTCCGTACGGTCGGCCACGCTAATTCATTGTACACCTCCTTAAGAGTTTTTGGTATATGGTATACCAAATTTGATTTATTTCAATTTTACATGAATACTGAGAAGAAGACAATGATTTAACAGAATTTTATGAAAAAAGGTATTAAAGTAAGTTTCTGATAGGAAATTTTCACTATGGAAAATCAAGGAATATCAATGATGGTAGAAAGGTCGGACTTTTATTATTCGCATCATAAAAGTTTTTTGAAAGGGTTTACATGGTTACAAAACTTAAGATATAATCAGACTTATATTTCAGAATATTTATAAAAATTAGAAAGAAGGTGAGTGCTGGTATGCCAAATGTTAAATTGCATCTAGAAGATAACAAATTTCATGAGCAAGAAGTCCCCACTAACAGTAATCTAGTAGTACTTGCTGGGATTAAGCAACTTCCACATTTGAAATATGGTTGTGGAATGGGGAAGTGCACACGATGTGCATCAAAAATATTGAAAGGGGGAGAGGCACTGAACGAACCGAATTGGAAGGAAAGGAAAATGTTAGGTGATAAGTTGGATCAAGGAATTCGTTTAACATGTCAATTAACCATCAGTGAGGATATTGAACTGACACAGGAAAAGTCTGTTGTTAAAATTGGTATACAATATTCCAAATCAGTGAATGACATTTAGTTTTGAAAGGAAAGGAGGGAGTGAAATGAAGCCCTACTTACTCACAGAGATGACCCATTCCGAGGTAAGAGATGCACTTGAAACGGTAAAGCTTGCTATTATCCCGATTGGGGCACATGAACAGCATGGGCCACATATGGTAGAAAGCTGTGATGCAGTACTAGCTACCGAGATGGCAAAGAAGCTTGGTGAAAGATTGCATCCTTATGCTTTGATTTCGCCGACCATCAATATGGGGGTTTCGCATCATCATTTGAATTTCCCTGGTACCATTAGCTTAGAACCGTCCACATTAATAGCGATCTTGAGGGATATGGTTAAATCACTTAAAAAGCATGAAATTACCAATTTCCTGTTATTAAATGCCCATGGTGGGAATCAGGCGACACTTAATGTTGCGAGTATAACATTATCAAGCGATCTTGGAGTGAAAGTGTATTATGCAAAGACGACTGCCTCTGCAAAAAAGGCAATGGAAAAACATATTCAATCACCGATTTTTGGTCATAGTTGTGAACGAGAGGTTTCAGAAGCATTGTATCTAGCCCCACATCTTGTAAGAACTGACCTATTAGTAAAAGCTGATTGGAAGCAAGGCGATTGGAAAAAGCTGCGACCAGGCAATGCTGTTCAAGGACCTTATCAGTATGAAGAGATGACGGCAAACGGATGTATTGGTGATGCTACACGTTCGAGCGTTAAAATAGGACGTGAAATAGTAGATGAAGCCCTAGATGAGCTTGAACAAGCCCTTACAGAGTTGTTAAAACTCAAGTCACCTACTATGTCGTCTCCATAAAAAGAGGAAAGAGGTGATGCAATTGACAATAGCTCACTGGATGTATGCGATTGTCACATTAGCTGTTATTTTAACAATGCTTTTTAGAAGGGGCGTTGTTTTGCCAACTCTTTTGGGAACTTTGTTGGTAGCGATGATTTACACCGGTTCCCTTGTAGAAGGACTACAAGCAGTATTTAATGCAAATCTTGTTGCAGCTAGAGAATTATTTAGCATCTTTCTAATTATTACGTTCATGGTTGCTTTGTTGCAATCGTTAAAGGATTTAGGGTCTGATCAAAAAATGATCACCCCGATCCAAAAGGTGATGGTGAACGGTCATATCTCTTACTTTGTAATTATTGGGGTCACGTATGCGATTTCCCTGTTTTTTTGGCCAACTCCAGCCGTTCCGCTTATATGTACTCTTCTGATCCCAGCTGCTCATAAAGCTGGCTTACCAATGATGGGAGGGGCAATGGCGGTTGCAATTGCTGGACAAGGAATGGCCCTTTCTTCCGATTATATTATCCAAGTCGCACCTATGCTTAGTGCCACTGCTGCAGGTATAGATACGGCTTCCGTTGCTAACAAAGCGTTTATATTATCACTAATTACTGGAGGAACAGCTGCTGTAATGGCTTATGTCTCGATAAGGAAAAGTATTACCCAGAAGTCTAACAAAAAAGAAGAAGTTAATAGCGGAATGGAAGCATTACAGGTCAATCCTCAAACTGCTGCAGAACTTTCTGCAACGACAGAGCAATACATAACAGATAAAGAGCTGTCGTTCTGGAGCAAGCTATTTGCTGTTTTGGTCCCATTATCGATGTTGGCTGTGATGATCTACATGTTCTCTACAAAAGTGGGTAGTAAACAGGGTGGATTTGAAGGTGGTGACGGTGCCGCATTTATCGGTGGAGTTGCGATTGTACTGCTGGTTCTTGCAAGTACAGCATTTGGTAGAATGCATGCACTCGACAAAATCAGCGAACACATTACAGAGGGATTTGTCTTTGCATTCCGTGCCATGGGTCCTGTTATCCCAATTGCGGGTTTCTTCTTTCTAGGTTCAGGTGATTTTGCAGCTGGCATTCTAGGTCTTGCAGAGGATGCTGCAACACCAGCGTTTCTATTTGATATAGTTCAATCGGCCCAAAACGCGATACCGCAGAATGGATTTTTAACAGGCTTTGGTATCCTGTTCATTGGAATTATAACCGGTCTTGATGGTTCTGGATTTTCTGGCTTGCCGTTGACTGGTGCTTTATCAGGAGCACTTGCTCCAGGAAGTGGAGTCGATCCTTCAACCCTTGCTGCAATTGGACAGATGGGCTCAGTCTGGACAGGGGGAGGTACATTAATAGCTTGGTCGTCCCTTGTGGCAATAGCAGGCTTTTGTGGAATTTCTGCTATGGATCTTGCAAGAAAGAACTTTATTCCGGTCATGTCGGGACTGATTCTCTCTACGTTGATAGCATTGTTGATCTGGTAGAATCGGAATTTTAAGAAAATTTAAACGAATAGGTTGACACTGTGCTGAACATTCGTTTAAGATTGAATCAAATGGTATACCAAATACAAAATACCGATTATGAAATGACCAATTAAAATGGTCGTACCTAAAAAGGAGGAATTAGTAATGGCAGAATTATTACCGAAAGATGAGTTTCGTAAAAAATTAGAGGAAGCGATTAAAGGAAATCATAGCCAGAAAGCACCTTTCACAGAAGCGTGGGCAAGCGGAAAGCTTAAGAGAGAGCATTTTGCTCGCTGGGCTGAAAATCACTACCATTATGTAGGACCATTCGCTGATTATCTGGCATACATATATGCTAGTACACCTGAACATTACACGGATGCGAAGGATTTCACACTGCAGAACATGTATGAAGAAGAAATTGCTGCAGACCGCCATACTGATTTGTTGATTCGTTTCGCGGAGGCTTGTGGAACGACAAGAGAACGGGTTGAAAACCCTAAGAATATGGCACCTACTACACTAGGACTTCAAAGCTGGTGCTATACTTCAGCATTCCGTCAAAACTTTGTAGTTGCTACAGCAGCTTTAGTTGTAGGGCTTGAATCGCAAGTGCCGGACATCTACCGAAAGCAAACACCGATTCTTCGGGAAAAATACGGTTTTAATGATGAGGAAATTGAATTCTTTGACCTTCACATCGTATCTGATGAAATCCATGGCGAGCGTGGTTATAAGATCGTCCTTGAATGTGCCGATACTCCTGAATTACAGCAGCAATGCCTTGAAATTGTGCGAACTGGGGCAAAAATGAGAAGAATGTATATGGACGGTCTTTATAACGAGTATGTAGCAAAGGATTTAGAGACAGTAACAAATGCATAAACATTCTTGATCTCTTCCATAAAAAGAGGATGTTCAAAAAGTCCGGGAAAAATAGCTGTCGAATTTCTTCGTTGCTCGACCTCTCCTGTCTTGCACACGGACGTGCTGACTTCGACGTTTTCACAGGACGTGAAGTAGTTAGTCGAAGTTCCATATGTACCTGCGTCTACTAGTTGAGGCTAAGCAGATAGCTTCCTCGTACAACTCGTAGCTTTTAAGCAGGTATCGCTCGTCGTTCTGGTCCTCGAGGTTTTCGCGCCTCGGGCTCACACGATGTGAGTCAGTTCAACGTTGTAACAGGACGTTACGAATCTAGTTGAACTTCATTTATAACGGCTCTTTTTGTCCTCCTTTTTGAACTCCTGCTAAAAGGCAGTTTCTCTTTTACTAGGGAAGCTGCCATAATTTTTGAACCGGATAAACAGAAAGGATGATAGAAATGTTAAAGACAGATGTTAAAATCTATCAAAATTATATCAATGGAGTATGGCTAGATAGCTTATCCGGGGAAACGTTTGAAAGTGTTAACCCCGCCGATTCAAATGATACTGTAGCAAAGTTTCAGGCATCGAATAAAGAGGATGTAGAAAAAGCGATTGATTCTGCTTCTACTGCTTTCGCTACCTGGGTTCAAACTCCAATCTCCAAAAGAGCCGCTATTTTAACGAAAGCAGCTGCTATCCTTGAGGAAAGAGCGGACGAGTTGGCTTTAGAACTGACACGTGAGGAAGGTAAACCTCTAGGCGCCAGTAAAAAGGAAGTTTCACGATCAGCTGATACGCTTCGCTTTTATGCAGTAGAAGGACAAACATTAACAGGTGAGACCTTTCCAAATGACGATCCTAAAATGAAAGTATCTACTGTCAGAGAACCACTTGGGGTTATTTCAGTCATTACACCATGGAACTTTCCAATCTCAATACCTGCTCGAAAAATTGCTCCCGCTCTAATAACTGGAAACACCGTTGTATTTAAACCATCGAGTGAAACCCCACTTATTGCTCTTCGCTTAGTTGAGGCACTTGATGAAGCAGGACTTCCCCCAGGAGTTCTTAATTTTGTAACTGGACATTCTTCCTATATTGGTGCATCGATCGTTCGTCACCCAGCTATTCGAGGTGTTACATTTACCGGTTCTACAGGAGCAGGAGAAAGCATTCATCGTTCGGTTTCTTTGACAACTAGGACGCAAATGGAACTTGGTGGGAAGAACCCGCTGATTGTAATGGAAGATGCTGACCTGGAAAAGGCGGCTAAATTAACAGTGAATGGTGGCTTTTCATTATCAGGACAAGCTTGTACAGGGACAAGTCGTGTCATCGTTTTATCAAGTGTAAAAGAAGCATTCATAACTGAATTGGTTAATCAGGTGAAGAATTTAAAAATCGGCAGCGGGATGGAAAGTGGAGCGGTCATTGGCCCACTGGCAAATTCGAAGCAACTGGAGAAAATTTTACAATACATCCAAATAGGTCAAGAAGAGGGTGCTGACCTTGTTTATGGAGGAAAGCAACTTACAATTTCACCTTACGACAGTGGCTATTTTGTCGAACCAGCAGTATTCACAAACGTAAATCCTACAATGAGAATTGCACAAGAAGAAATTTTCGGGCCAGTTGTGTCAGTAATTGAGGTTCAATCATATGAAGAGGCTATTTCCATCGCGAACGATACTGAGTATGGTCTGTCTGCTTCGATCGTAACCAACAATAATTCATATATTGAGCGCTTTGTGAATGATATCCAGTCAGGGACTGTGAAAGTGAATCGTACAACAACAGGGAATCTGATCAATGCTCCGTTCGGGGGGCTGAAAAAATCCAGTACTTCAACTTTTAGAGAATCCGGTAGAGCGGGGCTCGATTTCTTTACCCAGACAAAAACTGTGTATATTGGATATTGATTGTAAAGGAGGCAAAATAATAGATGAAAACAACATTAAAGCTCGATTTAGAAGAAGCAAAAGTCATGATTGAAGCCGCAAAAAAGAAATCTGAGGAAATAAATGTCTTGGAAACGATCGCGGTTGTCGATGCAGGTGGTCATGTTATCGCGTTAGAACGAATGAATGGAGCGAGAATAACAGGTCCAGATATTGCAATCGCTAAAGGATTTACAGCAGCTGGACACAAACGTTCGACGCATCTTTTTAATAAGTACCCTAAAGGACCAGTTCTTCCAGGGAATGAAGCATTCGGAATCCAACAAATGATTCCAGGAAAATTCGCTGTCTTTGTTGGAGGATTTCCGATCGTAGTAGATGGTGATGTAATTGGAGGCATAGGGATAAGTGGAGGAAACGGCGAACAGGATACCGCTGTAGGAGTTGCAGCACTTCAAGCATTAGACAATGTTTTAGAAGGTCATTCTGTTACCGTTGAGGCTGATATCAAAGAATAATAGTACCTGTGCTGACTCTCGAAGGTATCTTCAGCTTTTGAGTCAGCACTGTTTTTTGCACGTTAAGAAAGCTAAAATTTTGCTGCATAGATGCAATGTCTAGCTCCAACGCCCAGGTACGCAGATCGTCACTTCGATTCTTCCACAAACACAAAAAGCGTGTTGTGCTGCAGAATCTCCAGCGCTTGCACCACAGGCATAAGGGTAACTAAGGTAATCGCCTTAGCGTTTACCAAGTTTTCTTTATCGTACCTGAACAGGGCGTTTACGCTTTTCTTAATTCTTTTGGAGAAAGAGGGGTTTCAATGAGAGTGCTTGGCGAATTATGTATCGGGTTTGCAAGGACGGGTGTACTCGGTTACGGCGGTGGACCGGCTACAATTCCATTAATTGAATATGAAGCGGTTAAAAAGTACGGCTGGATGAATGAAGAAGAGTTCGGAGAAACATTAGCTCTAGCCAATACACTTCCTGGACCGATTGCAACGAAAATGGCTGCATATGTCGGCTATAAAGTTAAAGGTACTACTGGTTCACTTGTAGCGATCCTTTCTCATATCATCCCCTCACTTTTCGGGATGTTAATGCTTTTGGGTGTATTATACTCTTATCGTAGTTCACCCTACATAAGCGGAATGATTAATGGTGTGACCCCAGTTGTAGGAGTGTTGCTAGGAGTACTCGCTTATCGATTTTTAGATAAAGCGAAAAAAGGTATGGGGTTGAAATGGATGATAGTCAGTGTTCTTGGGTGTCTTGTTGTCATCGAAACATTGCATGTCCATCCGGGTATTGTCATCGTACTCTTTCTTCTTGTGGCATTTACAATGGCGACCTATAGAAATAAATCAAATCGGGACAGTGTTAAAAAAGTAACTGAAAAGAAGCGTGAAGGTGCATGATTTATTGGGATATTTTTTCTGCATTTTTCATATCTAATTTACTTGGCTATGGTGGAGGACCTTCTACAATACCACTCATTCAAAAAGAAGTGGTTGGCCATTACCACTGGATGTCTCTTGAACAATTTGGAGACTTATTTGCAATTGCGAATATTTTACCGGGACCTATTGCAACAAAGATGGCAGGATATATCGGTTATCAGATCGGTGGCATCCCAGGTATGTTGATTGCACTTGTCGCTACTATTGCACCATCAGCAATCGCAGTGATCATTTTATTTTCATTTGCTAACCGTTTCAAAAATGCTTTACAAGTAAAGTGGATGACAAAATCAGTTCAACCTGTAATTGCCGTTCTATTAGGCGTATTAGCATATCAATTTTTCTTATCAAGTTATGAAAACAGTGGAATTATCCACTTGTTGATATTAGCGTTAGGAAGTTTAGTTGCACTTGAAAAATTTAAAGTACACCCTGCATTCGTTATCCTTTTCTCACTGCTGTATGGTGGTGTATTTTTGTCTGGTGTAGTATAAGTATCATTTGCCATTAAGAATGATGATAGGATATAATTGGTATACCATTCGATGTAACTTGTGGGAGGTTGGGCAAATGCATGAACATTGGCACCAGGATGAGCTTCTATCAATCCGAGAACGCGCGTATCTACATTTGAAAAGTTTGATTATAAACGGTGAATTTAAGCCAGGAGATCGGCTTATCGAAAGGGAATTGGCTGATAAACTAAAAATTAGCAGGACACCGATTCGAGAAGCCCTTTTCAGGTTGGAATCTCAAGGCTTCGTCAAGACTGTACCTCGTAAAGGTGTCATCGTAGATAATATTACTGAAAATGAAGTGATTGAGGTTTTTACAATTCTTGCTTCTCTTGAAGTTTTGGCTGCAAAGCTTGCTGCCCAGAAGATGGATGAACAAACTTCTAAAGAGTTCGACTCGATCATCTTTAAGCTAGAAAATATTGATAAGTTGACTGATGAAGAAATTTCACATATCCATATAGATACAAACCGAGTATTGTATAAAGCGGCTAAGAGCCCGAAACTATATGAGATGCTGACAGGTTTATTGGATTACATTCGTCTTTTTGCGAATACAAGCTACGAAACTCCAGGGAGACAAGAACAGTCAATGAAGGAACACTTGGATATCATGAAGGCTGTTCGTAACAAAGAGGCTGAAATGGCGGAATATATGACCAAGATTCATATTGAGAATTCCAAAAAGGCATATGTGAACTACGTAAAAAATAAATAGTTATACTTAAAAACGAGGTTGACTCCTAAGAGTCAGCCCCGTTTTTACTTTTACTATACCCCAAGAACCATAGGGCTGGTTAAATTGTTAATTGCTTTAAAAATACTCATTGATACGATATGGCTTGATTTAGGATTTTCAATCAGAGGGGTGTTTTGTACCTGTACGTTAATTTGCCCAAATAGCCCCTTTGCGACAATCTCATGAGTGTTTTGGTTAACCATTGGATCAACATATACCTGAACCTTTGTCTTCTCAAATCCAATACCCGCAAGACTTAAAGCTGCAGAAACGTTTACACTCTCAGGGAAAAGTAACGAAGCTTCCCGTGCACTTCCTTCAAATATACATTGTGGTTCAGTTATTGTATCTAGATTTACCTTCTCTTCTACGAATGAATTACGCCATACAGCAGGCGGTTTTCTCGTAATTAATTTGATCTCTTCAATTTCGTTATAAGACGCAGCACGTATTCGATCCAATCCTCCTATAGCTGCAGAAGGAATAATAATTTGCTTCATTGATTTACTTGCTGCAGACTCTAGATCTTTATGAAGCGATTCGTCTGCGAGGGCTCCAGCTGATACAAGTATTAAGTGAGCACCACAAGATAACGTTCGATACCCATACTGACGAACAGCTTCATGACCAGCAGCCTCAATAACAACATCATGCCCCATACAAAAAAAGCTATCAGGATTGCTAGTTAACATTACATTACTTGGCACATATGTAGCAACTTTAGATGGATCCCGTACTAATATCCCACATAAGGTAGCGCTTTCAGAACTCTGACTCATCAAATAGTTAGCAACTTCCTTGCCAATGCCTCCATAACCAATTAATCCTATTTTCATGACAAGCCTCCGTTAACATTTGGTATTTGGTATACCTTAATTATCTCTTATTTATTGGTAAGCGTCAAGAATATTGTCATAAGAGTAATAAAATTCAGAATTTATATTGTTTTGATTTTAGATTTATGGTATATTGTATACCAATAAAACATTGAGGAGGGTCTTTCAAATGCCGGTTATTAACTATTCCACTAGCAATAAAAAAATTGAAGTTCCTGAAAATTCGAACATTCTTAGGATGTCTTTACGTTACGATGGGGAATTGCCTAATCGATGTGGTGGGGGAACTTGCGGTACATGCGTTTGCAAGATTGAAGACGGATATAAAAATTTAGATAAAGTAAAACATGCTGAACGAAAGAAATTAGGAGGTGAATACCTGGATATGGGTTATCGTCTTGGATGCCAAACATTTGTAAATGGAGATGTAACAATCTCTTGGGATGAAGAGATTACTCGTCAGGTGAAAAAGCGTAAAATTACTATGCCGAAGACAACTATAAAATCTTAAATTAAGGGGAAGGATGCGCCATGATGGTATGTGGGGTTCATTTTCTAACAGCGATTAATCAATTGAAGTTCCCTCATATAAAGAAAGTAACATCTAGAGTACCTTGTCATTATTGTACAAAAGTAGCTAATTATAATGTATTTTATACACATAAAGCTATGGATTACTCTAAAGATTGCTAAAAGTACTTAGATAAAGAAAAAACCGCTGGTTAGGCGGTTTTTTACTATAACCGATTAATATTTAAATATTTTCTTTAAGTTAGTAAATTTACGCTCTGCTAACATCTGGACCTTTTTTGAATGAAATAAGTAATAAAACATTTTCTCCCCCCGAAATGGTAAAATATATTAGGTTTTCTCAATTGATAATCACTATCAATTAACAATATTGTATACCAAAAGAGTATTAAGTGCAATAAAAAACTGAAAATAATCATAAAAATTCATATTCGGTATACCAAATAGGTTTTCTAAGTTAAATGTAGCTAATAACGGGACTAGTGTTTAAAAGAGATAAATTACTTTTTAAAATGGGAGGTAAATGATGAAACAAACTCGAATTGGTTTAGTGGGAATTGGTAAATTAGGTAGTGCTATGATGAAACATTGGTGTGATCTTGAAATACCTGTTGGGATTTATCACCCTGATAATTCAAAAGCTAAACAATTCACAGCACGCTTTACAAACGGTTATATGATTAATAAAGAGGAAATAAATAAATTGAGTGCTTTTATTTTGGCTCTTCCTGCAGATAATGTTGTTCCTTTTATTTCTCAATGCCTTTCTCAACGAATCCCCCTTAAGGATACATACTTAATAAATATGGCAACTACCCTAAATACAAAAGAGATTAGCAGTGAATTTTCTGACTTAAACATTGTAGGTCTAAAATTTATGGGTCATTCCAACGATTTATTTGAACATGCAAATGGATTGTTTATTACAGAACAATCCATTCCTGATGAAATATTAGACTTATTTCGGTTTCTTGGAAAAGTGAAAAGAGATAGTGAAGAAATTGTGATCAAAGTGAACAAACTGGCTACTTATCAAGCAGTAAAAGCTGCAATTGATCTTGAAAAGGAGTTTGCCAAGAATAACCTCCCACCTGAATATAAAAACAGAGCACTAACTTCACTTTTCCCGGAAGTTATAAGGTCTTACAGCAAAGGTAGCCTTGGATATTTTGCAAGAGAAATTGAAAAAGAAATTAAAAATAAAGATTACCAAAAGTAATTAATGGGCGGTAAAAGTGAATTTGTAAACAATATAGTAGAGAGAGCGTTGGGGAAGAAGTGAATTTTAGGTGAATGGGTTCGGGATTTGTTTAAAAACCTAATTTTGAGGTGAACTATGCAGGTCCGTTTAGTTGAAAGTTCAGATTACTATATTATTTCTCCACTGATCAATGATTGGTGGGGAGGTCGGCAATTTTCTGATATATTAACAAAGTCATTTTTTGACCACTTCACAGGTGAACTCCTCTATTATAGGAAGCCACTGAAAAAGTCCTTTCATTAATAACCACCTCCTTTTCCTCGTTTCTATCGAGGGGAATGGGGCTGGTTTATTGTTTAGCTCACGGTTTTTTCTTATATATTTCTACAATTGTTGTGATACATTATTTTTGAAGAATATAATGCTATTTAGAAAAGGAGATTAAAAATGATGTCAAAAGAACATTGGGATAACCGTTTTTCAGATAAAGATTTTGTTTATGGTGAAAGTGAAAATGTATTTATAAACAATATAAGTAATATAATTCCTGAACATTCAAAGGTTGGTTGTTTTGCTGAAGGTGAAGGACGGAATGCGGTTTATTTAGCAAAACTTGGTCACGATATAACGTCTTATGATCAATCAATGATTGGCCTTGAGAAAACGAAAACATTGGCTAGTCAAAATAATGTTGACGTAGAAACAGTTGCGATTGATTTGACTAAAGAAAAAGTTAAACCAAATCAATATGATGCCGCAATAATGGTGTTTGGACACGTCCCCAAAAAAGACCAGCCATTTTTTTTGGAGAGTATGATTAGTTCAGTGAAACCAGGTGGGTATATCATCTTTGAAATTTACTCAGAAGCTCAACTTGAGTATCAAACCGGTGGTCCAAAGTCTGTTGATCTGTTATATGATCCGGTAGATATCCTAAATTGGATTAAAAATTACAAATGTATTCATTTTTATTACGGTGAAGTGGAGCGGAATGAAGGAAAAAGACATGTAGGTTTAGGTCATGTTATTCAAGCCGTTATAATGAAATGATAAAAAGTTAGCATCCCGAGTTGATCGGATATTGGGATGGGTACACTGAACTAACGATTAGTTAGACAAGAATTCCTGACTCTACCGATAATTAATTGGATTAATGATTGATTGTTCTACAATTTGAAAAGGGGTATTAAAAATGGCATATATTTTACAAGTGGATTTCAAAATGGACGGACCATTCGGTGACCAGATGGCTCAAGAATTTTCTGATATAGCAAAAGGTATTAATGAGGAAGAAGGGTTCTTATGGAAGATTTGGACGGAAGATAGTGAGGCAAAGGAAGCTGGTGGTATTTATCTGTTTAAGTCAAAAGAGTCAGCTCAAAAATATTTAATTATGCATACAGAAAGATTAAAGGGATTTGGTATTGAGCCAGTCAACGGGAAAATATTCCAGGTGAATGAAGGATTAACTCAGATCAATAACGGTCCGATTAAATAACTTAAGGGGCTAGATGGGTTAGGGTATAACATAGAGACGTTGAATGTAAATAACTATATTAAACTGAACAAAACCAATCACCGTTATCTAACCGGTGGTTTTTTATTTCTTTAACAAATCTTTATACTTCCAGCTTACTATTGAGTAGGGAGGGATTAAATTGGGAGATGCTTGGATTTTTGGTCCGATCATGATCAAAGAGAAATGGGCGTTCTACTTCATTGCCGGACTGGTGGCTTACATTGTGATTCGCTTTGGAGTTTATAGGAAATCAATCAAACGTTCAGTGCTGGAATTGTTGTGGAATGCCTTATTATTATTTGCCTTCGTATGGAAAATGAGTTACACCGTATTACATCCACTGAATGTACTGGCGAATCCGATGAGCCAACTTTATTTTACTGGTGGTGATAAAGGGATCTTGTTTGCGCTTGGTGCGGTATTGATTTATTTTCTCCGCCGAAGTAAAAAAGAAAAAATGCCAGTTAGAACATATATCGAACCGGGCTTAATTGCAATGTTGGCGGCCCTTGGTACTTACTTATTTTTGCTGATGCTGATGGACTACTCATCTCCACTATATTCACTTCTGCAAATTTTCTTGTCAGTCATCCTTGTTGTTTACTGGTTTAGAAATGTTGGTCGCGGTCATCAGCCGTTATGGCCGGGAATGATTTTATGGTTCAGCCTTGGAGAATTGCTAATTTCATATTTCAATGACCGCATCCCTGTTTGGTTAGGATTTTCTTTTTCTCAGTGGGTATTTATTGCCATTAGCTTTATTGTGATCGTTGTCTCTTACCGGGGAAAACGTAGCTTTAATAAAACTTAACAATCTTTTTATATGCTAGGAAAAATGGAGGTGATCTATAAAGAGATGGAAAATGTAACGATTTTTATTGCTTTTACTGCGGGGCTGGTCTCGTTTTTTTCTCCCTGTGTGTTTCCGCTAATTCCTGCTTATGTCGCCAATTTGACCGGATCAACAATTGAAGGTGATCGGGTCGTCGTCGGTAAAAAGGCGGTGTTTATCCGTTCGATTACATTTATTATCGGTTTCAGTATCATATTTGTTCTTCTCGGAGCTTCGGCAAGCTTTTTAGGTGGGTTCCTCGCCCAATATCAGGACCTTATTACAAGAATCGGAGGCTTACTTATTATTATGTTCGGGATGCAAATGACAGGCCTGTTGCAAATGAAGCTGTTGATGAGTGAAAAACGTTTTCAAATGGATGCGAAAAAAGAAAAAAATTTTTGGCGATCCCTTATTATGGGGATGGTTTTTGCGGCTGGATGGTCACCATGTGTCGGACTGGCATTATCTTCGATTTTAATATTAGCCGGATCATCGGGTACGTTGATGACTGGAATTTTTATGCTTATCGTCTATTCGCTCGGTTTGGCGATTCCCTTTCTATTAATTGCTTTTTTGATTACTTACTCTCTTAAAGTCATGAAAAGAATCAACAAGTGGATGCCGAAGATCTCTACAGCTAGTGGATGGTTGCTCATTGCTCTAGGTTTGTTACTTTTTACAGGCCAACTGCAAAAGATCAGTGCTTGGCTTACTTCGATTACAGGTACATACATGTAAGAGAAAGGACGACTGTTGATGTGGAAAAATATATTACCGATTGTATTTTTAGTTGGTTTAGTGATTTGGGGTGTTTACGATTATACTCAAGACAATCATACTGAACCGGAAAATGGAGAAAAAATCGAACAAAATTCAGTTGCATCAAATGAACAAAAACCGGCAACGAAAAATAGGGAAACAGGGATAGAGCAAGGAAATATAGCTCCCGATTTTACATTGCAAACGTTAGAGGGAAAAAAAGTAAAGCTGTCAGATTATCGCGGGAAAAACGTGATCATTAACTTCTGGGCAACATGGTGTCCGCCGTGCCGGGTCGAGATGCCTCATATGGAGGACTACTATCAAGCCAATCAGGAAAACGATTTCACCATCTTAGCTGTGAATATGACGGAAAGTGAAAAAAGTAAAAGTGATGTAAAGTCATTTGTGAATGATTTCGGATTGTCGTTTCCCGTTGTTTTGGATGTAGAGAGCAAAGTGACAAACACATACGAGGTAGTGGCGTATCCAACAAGTTATTTTGTTGACAAGCAAGGCGTGATCCGACATAAAGTAATGGGAGCAGTTAATCAGGATATGATCCAGAAGATTATCGAACAAATGAAATAACTTTTTATTTCCTTGCCATTTCATGTTTAGTTTTCATGAGCTCCATTTTGTCCATTTCGTACGGATTTTAAGACTGGTTTCTTGTACAGATGGAGTATTTATGCTTTTGCTGAGGGAATGTTTTTCATTTTCCTCCTCGGTGAATTTTCTTTAATTCAGGCTTATGTTATCAATCAGGGGCTAATCCGACGAGCTACTTTTTTGACAAGTAAGGTGTTATACAATATAAAGTGGTGGGAGCGATGAATCAGGGTATGATCCGCAAATGCAGCTCTCAGATGAAATTACGCGGACCAAAAGGAGCGCTATGAATACAACAGGAAAAACGATTCTTATTGTTGAAGACGATCCAAATATTTTGGAATTAATGAAACGTTATCTGGAGGTTTCCGGATTTGATGTATGGGGAGTACGAAATGGTGAGGAAGCCAAGCGGTTTTTTGAAGAAAAAGACCCTTGTTTTGTTCTTTTGGATTTAATGCTGCCGGGAGTAAGTGGAGAATCTGTTTGCCGGTGGATTCGTAAAGATATGAAGAGCAATATTCCCTTAATCATGGTGACTGCAAAAGTGGGAGAGAGTGATCGGATTCGAGGTCTTCAAATGGGTGCCGATGACTATGTCATTAAGCCGTTCAGTCCAAAAGAACTGGTGGCAAGAGTGGAAACCGTCCTCCGTCGGACGGAAAATCGATGCAACAAAATCAGCTACCATGACATTACTTTAAAACCACTTAAACTCGAAGCTAAGGTAAGTGGAAACGTGATGGAGCTAACCAATCATGAATTTCAACTGTTATATTATCTGATGAGGCATCCAAATCAAATTCTATCCCGTGAACAAATATTAGATGAGCTGTACCCAAATCAAGAGAAAGTCGTCACTGACAGAACAGTTGATGTCCATATCGGAAAGATCAGGGAGAAAATGGGGCCGGATAAAGCTCATCTAATTCAAGCAGTGAGGGGAGTGGGGTATAAGTTTGTGGCTTATTAATCGATTCCGGGAAAAAATGATTCGAAAATGGATCGTTTTAAATATCGGTATAACCATGCTTGTCATTGTATTGGTTGGTTTTACAATTAAGGAATTAGCGTGTTACCAGTTTAGTCAATATGCTGATTCCGCTCTTCAATCCCAACAATTTCGGCAGACCATTGAGGGTTATCTATTTGATGCTGGCCTTCTAACGCTTATCATAGCTATATTTGTTCATTTATTTTTCGCGAAAAAAATTCTCACCCCACTGGACCGATTATCTAACATTTCCAAAGGACTGATTAAGAGATCCGATTATTCATCAGTCAATGCTATTTCAAATGATGAAGTGGGACAAATTGCCGGTGAGCTTGATCATATATCTAATAGGGTTGACTATTTACATCAACAAAGAAATCAAATGATTGCGGATCTCGCCCACGAGTTACGTACCCCTCTTACAACGTTAAATGGGTATTTGGAAGGCCTTGAAGAAGGTGTGTTTGATCAAGATGAATCGATCTATGCTTTGTTAAAGAAAGAATGCACATATTTAACCGATCTGGTGGAGAATATGCACGAACTACACCAATGGGAGAACGAAGAAATAAACATTAAGAAGCAATGGTATCAGATCAAAGATGTTATATATTCAGGGTTAGCCTCGATTCAAAATAAATTTGACGAATTAGGCATTCAGGTAGAAAAAAATGTTGACACCTCTTCTATTTATTGTGATCAAAATGCGATATGTTCAGTATTATCTCATTTATTTGATAACATTGCCCGGTATGATGTTGGAAAAAAAGTTTTGATAGAAGGAAAGCATCTCAATGATAAATATGTGATTTCGGTTTCAAATCGAGGGTTGCCCATTCCTCAAGGAGCGGAAAATCATTTGTGTGATCGTTTTTTTCGGGTAGAAAATTCCCGTAACCGCGAAACAGGAGGAGCCGGTTTGGGATTAACGATAGTTTCAGAGATTGTTAAAGCACTAGGTGGTGAAATTGGATTTTATACAGAAGATAATTTTCATACCTTTTACTTTTTAATACCGGTATCCAACAGTAAAGAATGACTTAAAGTTACAATGTTTGAATGGGGGAGTACCGACACAATTCCTATGGTGTAATTATCATTTTATTTCGCATTAAACCAACAAATTGTGGTCTAAGTTAAGGAAGTGAGTGAAAGTGCACAACCTCTACATTACGAAGCCACTGAAAAACTAGCGTATTTTCTGTAAAATGGATTACTGTATTGAAAAAGACGACTTAAATTCACTTTTTGAATTTAAAGTCGTCTTTTTTATTGAATAAAATTGTCTATAATGACCTCGTTTTTAATCCATTAGTTTTAATATT
>NZ_JANHJQ010000005.1 GCF_024609785.1 Pseudalkalibacillus decolorationis | reverse complement strand
TTGACCGATGTAGAGATCTTTGCCTTCGTGCCGTGCGCTTATCCTGCTCACGTAAAGAGCCATATGGAGTACAAATAGACGTTAAGAGAACACCAAAAAGTGCACTCTTAGTTAAGGTTGCCCAAAAGTTGGCGGGGCTTGACAGTTTCGTTCATATCAGTGCAACTATGGCGATCGCCAAGTTTTCTTAATTTTTTTAGTTAGCCCTTTTCGAACAGTGAAATAAAAGACGAGGAATGACAAGTGGTTCAAAAGTTAATCATTTTATCAATGAAGAAAAATAACCTTTTCAGATGATTAGTTGATAAAATTGTACATTTTCCTTCAATTTTCTACATTTCTTATCTGTTTTTGATTTTGACAAATTTATAATAGTTCGTTCTCTTACACAATATATTGTATTATTTTAAAATAATGTACACTATATATTGATATTTGGTGTTTTTTTATGCTACTATTTGGGTAACCTAATAGATAAACAACTTACTATAAAAAACAAAAAACGATCTTTTGATGAGGAGGATCCTGTATGGCAATTGTGACAGGGGAAGAAAGACAATCAATTAACATCGATCAATTAAATGAAGACATTGACAAATTCGAACAGGTGCATGCAATTACCTCGGATATGCATACGACACACAAAGGGGTATCAAGATTGGTCATGTTGGATCGGTATTCTTTCAAGGATACTGAGAAGAAAACATTACGAGAAGGGGATTTTGTTGTCCTTACCGTAAAAGATGATCCAAAGTTCCCTGCAAGGGGTCTTGGTTACATCGTTAGAATCGACCGAGAGCAGAATATCGCAGAGGTAAAAGTGGACGAGGAGTATAGAGGTGTTTTAGACAGGCCAGGTGAGGTAGAAACGGGTGTGGTAAAACGTTCCCTTGATATCATCGATAAGCCGTTGGAAGTCTATTACGAGCAAATTGCTAAAAGGAATGCGACTGGCCTTGCATCGGTTGAAACGACAGAAGAAAAGCGTCAAGAATCCTTTGAACGTTTCTATCATGAGTTGGTTAATTTGAACTTTGTACCTGCTGGACGTGTACTATACGGAGCGGGAGCAGCGACAGAGGTTACTTATTTCAACTGTTACGTCATGCCTTTCGTTGAGGATTCTCGCGAAGGTATATCCGATCATCGGAAGCAAGTAATGGAGATTATGAGCCGCGGCGGTGGAGTTGGAACAAATGGATCAACACTACGCCCACGGAACACATTAGCAAAAGGCGTAAATGGAAAGTCATCTGGTTCAGTTTCATGGCTAGATGATATTGCGAAGCTTACTCACCTTGTTGAGCAAGGGGGAAGTCGTTAACACCATGGCGACTTAATCCCGTGAATTGCTGGAACACCCTAAAGCCTTGAAAGCTACAACGTGGTTGGCGACAACGAGCGTGAATGCTCAAAAATTTCAAGGATTATAATGGGCAATCAGCAGCGAAGTGTCTTGGGAAACTAAGATGAACGTTCAGAGACTATTGAAAGCACCTACCTTTTCCAAGAAATAATTTTTCGGAGGTTATTAAATGGAAAATAAGGTGCAAGTAAATCGAAAGAACAAAAAATGTCCTTTCGAGGCGCGGGACAAGGAATTGTTGATGAAAGAAATTAAACACCTTCATGATAAAGGGCTAAGTCAGGTAGACATTTCAAAGGTTCTGAAAATTAGTCGTGGTACTATCCTTAGATGGAATAAGGAACAAAACTTTTTTTCGCCGCGACAACCAGGTGAGGCAGGGAAGTTAAAGTCGAAAATATATGCATATGACGAGGATATTTTCGAAAATACAATGGACCCAAACCTTGCATATATAGTGGGCTTTATAATGGGAGATGGCTGTATTCATGATAGATCTAAATCCAAAAGATTAGCTATATCAATTGCAATATCAGATAAGCAAATATTAAAAGATATGGCCATCTACATGAATATGGTAGGATTATTGAAAATTCGAATGGCCTCTGTAGAAAGTGAACAAGACAAAATCTGCTTAACAGTGAGTTGTACAAAGATTTGTAATGACCTTTCAAAGTATGGAATTGTACCTAAAAAAACAGGAAAAGAAATATTCCCTTTTTGGCTATCAACAAATTGCAAATGGGCATTTTTAAGAGGCTTCTTTGATGCAGATGGTCACATTCGAAAGTACAAGAGATACGGGTATGATAAGGTAAAGTTCACACTTACAGGAAATAAACCCATGATGGTCCAGATCATAAATTTTTTAAAGTCTGAAAATATCCTACCTCCTAAAAAAGCTATATATGAAAAAATAGGTTGTGTAAGTTTTGAAATGTCTAGTATAAAAACTTTACAAACCCTTTATCAAAAAATGTATGCCGAAGATACCGGTCATTTACGATTAGAACGAAAAGAAAAGGTGTTTAAATTAATTAATTCAATTTCTTGATGATATAGTCCGATCTTATGTAAAAGCATAAGAGTCAGGCAGAAATGACCTGGCCCCTCATACCGAGGAGTAACAATATTGCGTGGAGCACAAATGATAATGTTAGCGGATTAAGAATACTAGTCCGCGTTGTTCAGACAATGAATGACTAGGAAATCGGGTGAATTGCTGAAAAGTCCTTATAGTCATCAAGCTACAACGTGACTGGAAACGGTGAGCGTGAATGCTGAAAATTGATTGAATTGGATAATCAGCAGCCGAGCACCTTAAATGGTGAAGGTTCAACGACTATCGAAACCTGACTAAAATACTGTCAAGGGAGTAGAGTAGGGGATCTTAAGATCTTCGAAGCACCCGGCCCCTAACAGGTAAAGCTGAGGGTGATGATATAGTCTAGGCCGTCTGCGAATAGCAGAGTTAAAGTATCCTGAAAAGGACGGTAGAGAACGTGGCATCCTGATATTATTGAATTCATTACTTCAAAAATGCAAAACCCAAGAATACTACGTTACCTTGTTGAAAATACAGAGGACGAAACCATTAAACAATTGGCTCAGGATAAGCTGAAGTTTACACCACTAAGTGAAACCGAGCGCGATATGTACCAAAGCATCGTTAACTATAAAACGATTCCAGGCCAGGGTGGTTTTACGGAAAAAGGAATTAAAGAAGCTGAGCAAAAGCTCAATACTGGTGGAACTTACACTGTCCACAACTCAGAGTTTCTAACAGGGGCAAACATTTCGGTGTGTATAACGAAAGAATTTATGGAAGCGGTAGAAAATGATGCAGAATATGAACTACGCTTTCCAGATGTTGAAAACTATACATTTGAAGAAATGCTTGAATACAACAAGAAATGGCAAGAATCTGGTGATGTTCGCGAATGGGAAGCACAAGGATATGGTATCCGTGTTTACAAGAGAATTAAGGCTCGTGAACTTTGGAACCTGATCAATGTATGTGCAACATACTCAGCTGAACCTGGGATTTTCTTTATTGATAATGCGAATGAAATGACAAACGCCAAAGCCTATGGCCAGAAGGTTGTAGCAACGAATCCATGTGGGGAACAGCCACTTGCACCCTATTCTGTGTGTAACTTAGCGGCAGTAAACCTTGCTAATGTTGCAGACAAAGAAAGTAAACAAGTTGATTTTGACAAGTTGAAACAAACGGTAAGAACCGGTGTACGTTTACAAGATAACGTCATTGATGCAACACCATACTTTTTAGAGAAAAACCGTATACAAGCACTTGGGGAACGCCGTGTTGGCCTTGGCGTAATGGGGCTTCACGACTTACTGATTTATTGTGATACTGTATATGGTTCCGAAGAAGGAAATAAGCTTGTAGATGAAATCTTTGAAACGATTGCTACAACAGCTTATCGGGAATCTGTAGAATTAGCGAAAGAAAAAGGAAGCTTCCCTTTCTTAGTTGGAGAAACGGATAACGAAACGAAAGAACTCCGTGAAGCTTATATTAATACAGGCTACATGAAGAAAATGCCGGAAGATGTACGTCAAGGAATTTTAGAATATGGAATAAGAAATTCACACCTTTTAACTGTTGCTCCTACGGGTAAATGATTGCCCCCTATATTTGTAAAAGTGTAGGTAAACTTAGCTATATGCGGGAAACTCTGAGTATCCTTTTGTACCTGTGTCTTGCCAACACGATAAGGTAAAAAGTAAAAGGTGCAGACGATCCGCAGGGAAGTCGTGGCTGACCCCTCAACGACTACACGCTGAGCACCAGTAACAATACTGGTTGATGATATAGTCTGACCCATATGGCGACATGTGGAGAGGGTGCTAATAATCCCTCCACCTGCAAAAGCAGGGAGTAACAAACGTGAGTACAGGGACGATGGTTGGTGTGAGTACAGGACTTGAGCCTTACTTCTCATTTTCTTATTTCCGAAGTGGACGTCTTGGAAAGTTTATCGAAGTAAAGGCAGACATCGTAAACGAATATCTAAAGCGAAACCCTGATGTAGATGCAAATGATCTTCCTGAATGGTTCATTTCCGCTATGGAACTTGCACCAGAAGCCCATGCTGATACACAATGTGTTATTCAAAATTGGATTGACAGTTCAATAAGTAAGACAGTCAATGCTCCAAAAGGATATACAGTCGAACAGGTTCAAGCCGTATACGAACGTCTGTACAATGGTGGGGCTAAAGGCGGAACCGTTTATGTAGATGGAAGCCGTGACTCTCAGGTTCTTACTCTGAAGGCAGAGGACAACACCTTTGATGATGAGGAAGAAACAAATAACGATGAACCGCAGAAGGTGGTACTCGTTGACACGATTGCCGATTTACGTTCAACCGATGTTACAATTGGAAACGAAGTCGGAAACACTTGTCCAGTTTGCCGAAAAGGTCAAGTAAAAGAAATCGGCGGTTGTAATACATGTACAAACTGTAATGCACAGCTTAAGTGTGGAATTTAAAATAGTTAACAGGCCGGGTTTAATTACTCGGTCTTTTTTTTACTCCATTTAACTACATAAATGTTGATTTATGGAACGTTTGTTCGTGTAATTAAATACGAGGGGGGTAAATGATGATAAAAGTTTGTATTGAATGCGGAAAAGAAATAAGAGTTAAGCCTAGTCATTATAATAGAAAGAAGTATTGTTCACGGGTCTGTAAAACAACGTACTTAAGAAAACACCCACCTGAATCATGGAGTAGATTGTCTAAAAAGACGAATGTTAACTGTACAAACTGTAACAAAAAAATATTAAGAAAACCGAGCTCTACTGGTGAAAAGAACTATTGTAGTAGGGTATGTTTATATGAATATTTACGAATGAATAAACCTAATCAAAATCTAAGAAAACGAATACATATCAATTGTGAAATCTGTAGTTCAACTTTTGAAGTTATAGAATCAAGAAAGTTGACCGCAAAGTATTGTTCAAAAAAATGTGTTGGAATTGCGAACGGTAAAAGGGGAAGTGTTCAATATAGCAAAAGAGTAAAGGTGAACTGTACAAACTGTAATCAACGTTTAGAAAGAAAACCATCAATAATTAAACAGTGGAATTTCTGTAATCAATTTTGTATGGCAGAATATTATTCAAAAACAGATGCATTTTCTGGTCCTAAAAGTGGTACTTGGAAAGGAGGGGATCCAGGTTATTACGGATTGAATTGGAGGCAACAAAGGAAAAAGGCTCGGAAAAGGGATGATTTTAAGTGCCAAGATTGTGGGATAACCGAAGAACTATATGGACAAGAGTTATCAGTCCATCATATAATTCCATTTAGAGATTTTAATGGTGATTGGAGAAATGCGAATCAGTTATCAAATCTTATTAGTTTATGTGAATACCCATGCCACCGAAAGAGACATAGCAAATCCAATATAAAAGAAGATTTCATTATATATATGCTTTCCCAGTAAGCCATAATGGTAAAATATTTGTTTTCAAGAACTACACAGCAATTCCACATAAATATTTTTCTAACATAACTTATGAACTATTCAACGTTGGTTTACGAAATCTGCTAAGAGAGTGATTATAAGACGTTACCCGAGGAGAAATTTGAAATGTATGAGGTAGAACGAAAATTGGTGTGTTAATTGGATGTGAAATACGTTAATTGAATGATGGGGCAAGGAGTAATAGAAGAAACATTCGAACTTATATCTATAGTTACTATGTCTTGAAGATAAATTGAGTCTTTTCTTAAAAGATGGGTTCTCTTGTCACCTTATGATTAATGTTGTATCCTTTTAGTATGTTTTGATTCTGTGAACCCTTTGAAAACAGGATCTGCAGTATTGGAGGGGAAACAATGCCAACTCCAAGTATGGAGGATTATATTGAACGGATCTACCAACTAATCGAAGACAAAGGGTATGCCAGAGTATCTGATATTGCTGAAGCATTAGAAGTACACCCATCTTCGGTAACAAAAATGGTCCAAAAATTAGACAAAGGGAAATATGTTGTTTATGAAAAATATCGTGGATTCGTACTGACCCCTAATGGTAAAAAATTAGGAAAGCGTTTAGTTTTCCGCCACGAACTACTTGAACAATTTCTGCAGGTCATTGGAGTGGATGATGAAAGAATCTACGACGATGTAGAGGGTATCGAGCACCATTTAAGCTGGAATGCGATTGACCGAATCGGAGACCTTGTTCAATATTTCGAGGAAGATGGAAGCCGAGTCAGTAATCTTCGGGAAGTACAAAGAAAAAATGAAGAAGAAGAAGAGCAATCATAACTTTGTTGTGGTTGTTTTTTAGTTTCACGTAAAGAAAGTATAAAAATACTTTCTATAGTATAAGTGTAACTAAGGCGATCGCCAAGTTTTCTTTATGAAATTTAATAAATCGAACAGAGGAACCTATAATTATCCCCGGTATTACAAAAAGGATCAGTAACCAAACGGGTCCCAACAATACATCGAATAAGGTGTTCCAAAAAAATTAATCCTAGGGTTACCAAATCGGCCGAAACTGCAATAGGAAGGAAAGCATAAGGATTTTGCCCTCCTCCAGCGTCTTTGAACGCATCCCACATCGTAAAAAAGTATAAGATTCCATGTCTTACTCATTTCTAGCTAATGATTCACGATCTGCAGCTTGGGGTGGCTGCTCAAGCCATCCATTATCAATCATAATATTTGCTCCATCTTCAGAATACTTACCCGTTTCAGCCATTAAACGTGTATACATAGCTCCCAAATCCCGTCTCGGACTAGCAGATATTCCCGCTCCGTACTGGGCAATTCCTGAAGCGACAAGAACACTAACATGGAACATCATTAACTTATCTGAAAATGGAGAGACAGTCGAATCGGTGACTTCTGATGCTACACTATTAGCAGTTGATAGGTTTTCTTCCTGTAAAACCGAACTGAAAACCTCAAAGTGTTTTGCCGATATTTCTTTACCCCTCTCCATGTATTTTCGAACCTCTTTTGATCCAACGACTTGGCTGAATCCGATAGTTAGCGCATGACCAAGTGCATTTCGTTCAGCATTATAGAAAAGATTTGAGATTTCAATACCGAGTAATGGGCGGCGATTACCGAACCATCCTGTGAGGAAGCTCTGTTTATTCACGAAATCAACGCCGTGAGGCCTCGGGAGGTATGGAGCTCGGACGAGTACACCTTTTTTTAAGGAAACCTTTCTCGCTCTGTTAGCAAGTTCTTTCGCATCGGCTAAGCATTGATAATAGAAAGCAGCAATATCATCCCTTGTTGAAAAGGAATATAAAATACTTTCTCCCGTGTGGCTAAACTTACCCATATTCATCATATATTGCAGAATCATTATATCGGAAAATAAGCGAGGGGCATTTGTATTGACATCGTCATCGGTAAAACCTACTGGTATCGGATATTGTTCTTCATGAAATAGTTGAGTAATCGTTTGAATCCGATCTCCAATAAAATCTGAAGCAAATTCCAAAACCGAACGAATTTCTTCATCTTCAACGGTTTCTAAAAAATATTTCACACCACAATTCATCATTGTACTGGTCTGGAAAGTTGCCCAGAGGCTTGAGACTTCAGACGCTGTTAGTTTGGGGTTATGATCGGCTTCCATCAAGGATTCCTCCTTATCGTTGTTGTCTACCTTTGTATTTTCGTACTCTTATCACAGTATTCCATGTTTTATATTAACCTTCATTACCCATCTTTTATTCATCGATTCTCCTTAGAACCAGTCTTATTTTGGATAAATAAATGAATATGTGCCAAATTAAAAAGAACTTTTACTCTACCACCGTCAATGTATTTTCTGATCAATTTTTAATAAATAACGTTTCCTCATGGACCTCCATTATCAAATAAACTCATCTTCCATCAAATACTACCATGAATTCTCTTCGTCTCGGCTATCATCATAATTTGTTTAAACGAGGGGAAACATATCGTTACTTTCTTTATATAGGAGAATTCGTGTGGACAACTATACAAACAACAATACAGCGAGACGCTATAAGGCTCATGTAAGTATACTCGGAACCACTCAACTGCATTTAAGAAATCCTTATATTGTCGGTTGGTGGTCAGCGGCTTTTCCAGGGTTTGGCCACTTGCTCTTATCAAAATATCTTCGTGGATTTGTCCTTTTTACATGGGAAGTCATTATAAATGTGTTCGCCAATGTAAACGTAGCTATGATCTATTCTTTTCAAGGTGAAATTGAATTGGCAAAGGACGCATTGGATACAAGATGGTTACTCATTTATATTCCTGTTTATTTATTTGCTATATGGGATAGTTATCGATCAACGGTTGATTTAAATAGAATGTACCTTTTGGCAGAACGGGAGAACCATCGATTTAATACATTTAGTATTGGAGCTATGGAAATTAATTATTTGGATAAGCTGAAGCCCTCAACAGCAATGATGTGGTCCCTATTTATGCCTGGTTTAGGCCAACTTTACGTACATAGAATTGTTACTGCAACTTATTTGATTGTATGGGCTGTTATCTTTTTCTACTTTTCTCACGGTCTCGAAGCCGTATCGTTACTTTTTATAGGAAAAGTAGAACAAGCCACGTCTGTATTAAATAGTGAATGGTTTCTCTTCTTTCCATCTGTTTTTGGTTTTGCGGCTTATGATGCCTATGTGAATACGGTTGAAAATAATAAACTGTATGAAAATGATCAACGTAACTTCTTAGAAGCGAATTATCAAAACCCACATTTCAAGATCTTAAATAGAGAAAAAGCGGAGTGAAGGCAATGCAGATATTCTCAACCTTTGAAAACTCAGGCTATTTAGAATTGGCAATTTCTTTATTAGAACAAAAGGGAATAAAAAAAGAGAATATATTTGCAGTTCCACTCGACAACCGCCGGGAAGAGCGGAAACTTTTTGATACACTTCATCGTTCGGATGGAGTTTCACTTGTTGACGTGGCCATGGCATTAGCTACTGGGTTTTCAGTGATTGGTGCAAGTGTTGGATTTATTTTGGCTTGGGGTCCGATCTTTTGGGGTTTAATTGGTGCTGTTAGTGGTTTTATTTTAGGATTAGGAATAAAGTTATTCGTTTTAAAAGTAGTTAAGAAAAAGCAAAACCTTCTACGACGTGGTAAGCATTCTGAAGTCATACTCATAGTTGATTGTGAGGAAGAACAGGCTCAATTAGTTGAAGAAATTCTTTGGGAGCATTTAGCGATCGGGCTAGGGAAGGTAAATTCCTAATACTGAAATACATTCCTCCTTTATACATATATAAAGGGGGGTGTGTTATGGAAATCGATGGTGTTTTTTCAGGTGGTGGTGTGAAGGCAATTGCGTTTGTTGGGGCATTGCAAGTGGCCGAAGCTCAAGGAATGTGCTTTAAAAGAACAGCGGGAACGAGCGCGGGTGCAATTTTCGCCGCACTCATATCGGCAGGGTATAATTCAACAGATATAAAACAATTGATCCATGATGTAGATCTAAAAGAATTTCTTGATCCGAGACGTCTTTCAATTCCATTCCCATATATGAAATGGCTATCGTTATATCGGAAATTAGGGCTTTATAAAGGGAAGAAAATGGAGGATTGGATTGAAGAAGTACTTGCTGCTAAAGGAATTAAAACCTTTGCAGATGTCCCTGAAGACTCATTAAAAATTGTTGCTTCGGATATTTCAAATGGTCGATTGATCGTGCTGCCAGATGATTTGGAACGGTATGGACTTTTACCTGAACGGTTCAAGATTGCCAAAGCGGTTCGGATGAGTGCCAGTATTCCCTATTTTTTTGATCCGATCAAAATCTACGATCATATGGGTAAAAAAAATTATATCGTCGATGGAGGAGTATTGAGCAATTTTCCAATTTGGTTATTTCAAGATAAAAAGAATAACTCGAAACGTCCTGTAATTGGTTTCCAACTTAGACCTTCTCAATTTGACCAACAACCGAATAAAATCAACAATGCTATTTCTCTGTTCCATGGGCTTTTTGATACGATGATGGATGCTCATGACAATCGGCATATCTCTGAAGCACATAGTACTGACATCGTTTTTATCCCAGTAAAGCAGATTTCGATGGTTAACTTCGACCTATCAGAACAAGTAATTGATGAACTCGCGAATATAGGAAAAGAGAACACAGAGAAATTTTTAAGAAATTGGCGCAGTAATCGATTCGGTATCTATACGAAAATAAAATCAAAAAAATCGAGCTTATAATGCCCGATTTTTTTTCTTGCCCTTTTTACCTTCAATTACAGTAAGATGATCACGACGCTTTTTGGTTTTTTTAAGATTCGTTTTAAAGGAGGATTTTGTTGTAGGCTTTGATTTTGTGACATTACGAGATTGGGTTTGATACTTTTTCTTTGAATAGCGAGCCGCTTGCTGGAATTGTCCTGACATATTTCCCATCCGCTTTGCGAGAAAGCGTCGATAGAGAAAGTAGAAAATCGCCCCGACTGCTAAGAAGACTACAATCATTTTGAGAATACTCATTGGATTTGTAATCAAGGATGTTACAAACCCGAAAGCAGCGAGACCCAACAACAAAATGATAATCACATTAAATCTACGTAGAAACAACAAGACTCACCTCCTTTATTTACAAATATGTACAACAAGGCTGATTGCGTGCGACTTTTTTCTTCTTTACACAACTTTCATACTCGTTTGTTCAGTAGCTATCTGCTCGTATTGCTCATCTCTTCTCTTCATTTCATTAAATGATGAGATAGCGACCTCCGTATGAACTGCAGCTGGTTCTTTGTAGTAAGAAGCTGGAGCCATAAACCTGGATAACCAAGATAGCGAAGAACCGGGACGCTACGTAACTTATTTGTAGACTGTAAGACTTCGTAAGATACTCCTAATACGACTGGTATTAAAGAGATAAAGTATAAGTAAGATAGCAGTAAAGCTAGTTTTAATATGCCTTCAATTATATTCTGTCCAACATGTCCAGAAAATATTGATATGTCTTCGTTACCAATCTACGTTCACTTTCTATTCTACATGATAGTGAAGGAAACCTCTATATGTGTGGACTTATTGTCATTAAGATTTCAGAAGATACTTGACAAATAAAGAAAACTTGGTTCAGCCAAACCTTTGGCACTGGCTGAGCCTTGCTGCGCTTATACTATAGAAAGTATTTTTATACTTTCTTAACGTGTAAATCAATGGAATGAACTGTTTTTATCTTTCCCTTTTTCCTCTTTATTTACACATAGTATGCTGCGAAAATAAGACATTATACTAAATAGAAATTTAAACAGTCGGACATACTAGAATCAGGAGGTGCAAGAATGGAAACGGATAATCAGTCTGCACAGCTTGAGCAAAATAAACGAGAAGAGCCAGTTAGTTTTACAGGAAGAGTTTTGACAGTCGGTTTTGTAGGTGGTGTTTTTTGGAGTTTGATCGGTTATTTAGCTTATGTATTAAACTTTACGGAGATTCGTCCGTCATTTGTCTTAGAGCCTTGGGCCATAGGGGAATGGAAAGAGCAAGCGTTAGGAGATTGGATTGGCATTGTTGTCATTGGTATATTATCGATGGGAGTAGCCCTTGTTTACAAAATTTTATTTGCAAAGTTCAAACATATGGCAGCTGGCGTTGTTTTCGGGATTATATTATGGATAATCGTATTTTATTTATTAAGACCGATGTTTCCAGGTTTAAAGCCTATCCATGAACTTGGAGTAAATACGTTATCAACGACCATATGCTTATATGTCCTTTATGGTCTATTCGTTGGGTTTTCGATTTCCTTCGAATACAATGAAAATGACAAGGCACAACAGCATAAGAGCCAGAGTCAATAACTATTCAAACAATAAGAGCTATGATAGAATGTTCCATGGAGCATTCTGTTTTTTTACGTGCATAAAAAGCTATTTGGTTAACTATATGATAGCTGTCTCTTTATCTGTGATGTAAGAGATAGGTTTTGAGAGGATGGTTACATAATGAAAATCATGGTAATAAATGGCCCGAATTTAAATCTTCTTGGTGGCCGTGAGCCTGAAATTTACGGACAGACAACATTAGCTGATATTGTATCTTCGCTCAAAGAGAAGGCAGAACAACTCAATTGTACAATCATCGATCGGCAGTCCAATCATGAGGGAGAAATCATTGACTGGATTCATGATGCTAAAAACGATTGTGCAGGTTTGCTGTTGAATGCTGGTGCTTATACCCACTACAGCTATGCCATTAGAGATGCAATTTCAAGTGTTCAGGTTCCCACTATTGAAATCCATCTTTCTAACATTTATGCGCGTGAATCATTCCGACACACATCTGTATTGGCAGAGGTAGCCGTCGGGCAGATCACAGGATTGGGCAGCAAAGGTTATGAACTCGGTCTGGAAGGGCTGTTACATTATTTGAGAGGGGAATAAAATATGTTGAATCGAATTGAACGTCTTAGATCTGAATTTAATGAACAAAATATTGATGGGATTTTGATCACGAGTACGAGTAATCGTCGTTATATAAGTCAATTTACCGGATCTTCTGGTGTCGTTTTGATTTCTGGAACAGAGGCAAAACTTATCACAGACTTCCGCTATATGGATCAAGCAACAGAACAAGCTAAAGAGTTTGATATTGTTCAACATACTGCTTCGATACCTTCCGAAGTTGCCAAACAAGCAAAACTAATGGGGATTGGTAAGCTTGGATTCGAACAAGACAACCTTACATATGCAGTACATCAAACCTACGAACAAGCTATTGATGGAATACTTGTTCCAACCTCAGGTATCATTGAAAGGATCCGCCTTATAAAAGATGAAGGTGAATTACAAGTTTTAAAAGATGCGGCTCAATTAGCTGATCAAACCTTTGAACATATTATATCGTTTATCAAACCTGGATTGCGCGAAATTGATGTTTCAAACGAATTAGAGTTTTTCATGAGAAAAAATGGGGCGACCTCCTCATCATTTGATATTATTGTGGCATCAGGTATTCGCTCTTCGTTACCACATGGTGTAGCATCAAACAAGATTATCGAACAGGGTGATATGGTCACATTGGACTTTGGAGCTCTTTATAACGGGTATTGCTCTGACATTACGAGAACCGTTGCTATTGGTGAGCCAAAAGAACAACTTAAAGACATCTACCAGATTGTTCTCGATGCTCAGTTAAAGGGTCTTGAAGGATTGAAGCCTGGGATTACTGGAAAACAAGCCGATGCCCTTACAAGAGATTACATTAAAGAAAAAGGCTATGGTGAACAGTTTGGTCACTCAACAGGACACGGAATCGGATTGGATGTTCATGAAGGACCGGGTCTATCAGGTAAGGTTGATACAAGGCTTGAATCAGGCATGGTCGTTACAGTTGAGCCGGGAATTTATGTTTCTGGTCTTGGTGGCGTGCGGATCGAGGACGATGTCGTACTCACAGAGAACGGTAATGAACGTCTCACTAAATCAACAAAAGAATTGCTCATTATAGGAGAGTAAAATCAGGAGGGAATCCAATGATTTCAGTAAATGACTTTAAAACAGGGCTAACAATTGAAGTTGATGGCGGTATTTGGTCTGTTATCGATTTCCAACACGTTAAGCCAGGTAAAGGTGCAGCGTTTGTTCGCTCTAAGCTACGTAATTTGAGAACGGGAGCAATCCAGGAAAAGACGTTCCGGGGCGGAGAAAAAGTTGCAAAAGCTCACATCGACAACCGTCGTATGCAATACCTCTATTCTTCAGGTGACACTCATACATTTATGGATACTGAAACGTATGATCAATTGGAACTGCAATCTTCACAAATCGAGTATGAACTTAAATTCCTTCTCGAGAATATGACGGTTCAAGTTCAAATGTACCAGAGTGAAACAATCGGGGTAGAATTACCGAATACTGTTAACCTTAAAGTAACGGAAACAGAGCCGGGTATTAAAGGGGATACAGCTTCTGGAGGAACAAAACCAGCTATCCTCGAAACAGGCTTGTCTGTACAAGTGCCGTTCTTCGTAAATGAAGGAGACGTATTAATTATTGATACGCGCTCCGGCGACTATATGTCCAGAGCGTAACGAATATTATAAGCTTTAGTTAAATGAACCCGAGTGGAGGTGAATATACTCCACTCGGGTTTTTTCATTGCACGTTAAGAAAGTATAAAAATGAAAACATGCAGTTTTAACAGCTGTTCTCAGAATAATTCTTCCCAAGTTTCCAGAATTCGTCCGCGTTGAGAATAATTCATCCGGAAAATCTGGAATCCATCCGCGTTGAGAATAATTCATCCGGAAAAATCTGAATTCATCCGTATCAAGAATAATTCATCAAGAAAAAATGGTCATCCTCGAACCAATGTGAATGAAAATTCCCCTAGAAGTTTATTCCTAGTCTTTTTCTTATCATTTCCACATAGGTTGTACTAAAAATGTGGAGGAAATCTTATGAAGTTCATTATTGATCATTTTGGCCCTTATCTTGCTGGTATGGCTAGTCTCAGAATATTATCAGCAACGCTCGAATTTACCGCTGCGTTTCTAATGCTCTATTTTAACTCAATTCAAAAAGCAATCGTAATTAATGCGTCACTCGCAGTTGTTGGCCCTTGTATTTTTTTGACTACGATGGCGCTAGGTTTGGTAGGGGTAGCGGGCGAAATTACATTCGAAAAACTCGCGTTGATTGGACTTGGCGTATTTTTTATTGTACTAGCATTCTTAAAATAATTTTCGCAACTGTGTAGAAGTCATAAAACATGCTCTAGCGCATACATTGAGAATACAAGCCCAGTTAGAAAAGCAGGGATTCTATGAGAAAAATTATTGAAATACTGCCTGAATCAATCAAGCATTTAATTGAAAGTTATCCAAGCAAACTCTTAGATGAAGTTGAAGAATTACGTATCCGAATTCAGCGACCATTTGAAATTATCCGAAACGGTCAACCCGATTATATAGGTTCTCGTGGACTGGAGCAGTACATCGTTACACCAGAGGATGCGAATCAGTTAATGAACAAACTGAGTCAGTACTCGTTGTATGCCTTTGAAGAAGAATTAAAACGTGGATACATTACACTTCAAGGCGGGCATCGGGTTGGCCTTGCGGGTAAGGTAATAACGGAAAAAGGACAAGTCAAAGCTATTCGGGACATAAGTTCATTTAACATAAGAATTGCTAGACAGAAAAAGGGGATTGCTGATCCGCTCATTCCTTATTTGTTTGAACGAAGATGGTTAAATACATTAATAATTGGACCACCACAAACAGGGAAAACAACTTTGCTGAGAGATGTTGCACGAACCATAAGTTGCGGTGTACCTGAACGGGGTATTCCTTCTTGTAAGGTAGGAATTGTGGATGAGCGCTCAGAAATAGCAGGCTCGATTAAGGGAGTCCCCCAACATGATCTTGGTAATCGGGTTGATGTACTGGACGCATGTCCAAAGGCGGAGGGAGTCATGATGATGATTCGAAGTCTAAGTCCTGATGTGATTGTTATTGATGAGATAGGTAGAACGGAAGATTCAGAAGCGATCCTTGAGGCAATGAATGCAGGTGTCCAAATGATAATGACAGCACATGGCTACAGTATTGAAAACGTCCTTAAACGGCCAACATTAAGAAAATTGGTGGATATAAAGCTCTTCGATCGGTTTGTTGAATTAACAAGAGCGAATGGACCAGGCAGGGTGCAACGGGTATTGGATAGTAATTTTCAACCTTTATCCTTCCGACAGGAACGACAATTCGAATGAAAATGATCGGTGCCATCTTCGTTATTTTAGCGACAACTTGGATCGGATTTGAGTGGGCAAAACGATTGCAAGCAAGGCCGCGCCAGTTAAGACAATTGAAAGTTGCTCTTCAATCATTAGAAGCAGAAATTGTATATGGGCTGACCCCACTTAATGAAGCATGTGCACGTCTTTCTACACAATTGGATCCACCATTATCCTGGTTTTTCGAACAATTTTCAGCAGGTCTGATATCAGGTAAGTCTTCAGTCCGTGAGGCTTGGGAGGAGAGCTTAGTTGTTATTCATAAACATTCTGCACTACAAAAAGGTGAGATTGAGGTATTAAGGCAGTTCGGTTCGATGCTTGGGCGTCACGATCGGGATCACCAACAAAAACAAATCAAGCTTGCCATCGTCCATCTCGAACGTGAAGAAAGTGAAGCAATTGATATACAGCACAGGTATGAAACGATGATCAAAAGTTTGGGTTTTTTAACAGGTTTATTAATTGTCATTTTGTTGATTTAGCCTGAGGGGAGCGTAACAGGATGCCGTACGATGTGAATACCATTTTTCAAATTGCGGGTATCGGAATTGTGGTTGCAATGTTGCACACAGTTTTGAAACAAATGGGAAAAGAAGACATTGCTCACTGGATAACCTTGATAGGTTTTGTACTTGTTCTATTTATTGTTATTACCTTGCTTGAGGATTTGTTCCAGCAAATACGGGGTGTATTTCTCTTCCAGGGCTGAGGAGGGACTTACGATCGAGATCATTCAAATTGTTGGCTTCTGTTTAATCGCAACTTTCCTAGCGCTCATCATTAAGGAACAAAAACCGGCATTTTCATTTCTGCTTATACTTTTTGCCGGTGCCTCAATCTTTTTATTTTTAATTGGAAAAATTCAGGCTGTTATCGCTATGTTAGAGCGTCTAGCCACGAATGCAAACTTGAATATGGTTTATGTCGAAACGATTTTGAAAATAATCGGAATTGCCTATATTGCTGAATTTGGAGCTCAAATTACGAGGGATGCTGGTCAAGGAGCGATTGCAGCCAAAATTGAACTAGCAGGGAAAGTATTGATTCTCGTCATGGCAATTCCGATTCTTACGGTTTTGATTGAAACGATAATAACACTGTTGCCAAGTTAGGGGTGAAAGGATGACAGGTCCGGATCTATCTAAACGATATGTTTGGTTAATGGTACTCGTTCTTTTTTTCAGCTTCCTTGGACAACCCATGAACATGGTTTGGGCCGAAACAAATACAAAGTCTGACATAGATCCATCCCTCACACTTGAAGATGAACAGTTGCAGGATATAAGAGATTACTGGGATGATATACGAAGTGAGTATGGCGGGTTTTTGCCAGAAAGCCAAAAAGGAAGCATTTTGGAATTTATCCAAAGTGATAAAGATTTTTCGATAATGGAGTGGGGAAAAGGCTTACTTAAATATTTATTTCATGAAATCTTAACCAACGGGAAATTACTAGGCATGTTAATTTTGCTTACCGTGTTTAGTATGCTACTGCAGACGATGCAGAATGCGTTTGAACACCAGGCAGTGAGTAAAGTCGCTTATGGAATTGTGTATATGATTCTTTCCATCATTGCATTGAATAGCTTCCATGTAGCGGCTTCTTATACGGTTGAAGCGATCCAAAATATGAATGCATTCATCATTGCGCTTATTCCGCTACTTCTTGCACTAATGGCATCCACAGGAAGTGTCGTTTCTGTCGCCTTTTTTCATCCCTTCATCATTTTATTGGTCAATACGAGCGGCTTGTTGATCCAGCATTTTGTACTACCTCTCTTATTCCTATCCGCTTTGTTAAGTATTGTCAGCACGTTAACAGATCATTACAAAGTCACCCAGCTTGCCAACCTTTTAAGGGGAATTGGAATTGGAACAATGCTAATTTTCTTTACCGTATTTCTAGGCGTGATCAGTGTTCAAGGTGCAACAGCAGCAGTAGCTGATGGAGTCGCAATTCGAACTGCAAAATTTATCACAGGTAATTTCATTCCAGTCATAGGACGGATGTTTACGGATGCTACTGATACAGTGTTGAGTGCATCTCTTTTACTCAAAAATACTGTCGGTATAGCTGGTGTTGTTATTCTAATACTTATATGTGCTTTTCCTGCTTTAAAGATTCTATCACTTGCGTTAATCTATCAAATTGCCGCAGCTGTTCTTCAACCACTAGGGGGAGGACCGATCATCCAGTGCTTAAACATCATTAGTAAGAATGTTTTCTTTATCTTTGCGGCATTGTCGATTGTATGTTTTATGTTCTTTCTCGCTGTAACGATGATGATTGCAGCTGGGAACCTAACGCTCATGATGAAGTGAAGAGGGGGATTTGTGTGTCGTTTATTTACGAATGGATCACAAACATTATTCTCATTATATTACTTGCAACGGTTCTAGAGTTACTCCTCCCTTCTTCAGCTTTCCAAAAGTATATAAAGGTGGTTATCGGCCTCTTACTGATCATGGCTATTTTAAATCCACTCATTCAATTAATGTCTGTTGATTTTACAGATGAACTGGCGTCTTTACAAGCTGGGAGCAACTCTATAGAAAATGAAAAAATGAAAAATTCAATAGAAAAGAAGAAAAGTGAAATACAAGCCTCACAAGATGCATATAAATTAAATCAAGTGGCTGTCCTATTAAAAAAGAAGGTCGACAGCAAAAAACTAGAAGAAACTTTTGAGAAAAGGGTAAAGGATGTGGAGGTGCAGGAACAATCTCAAAAAGACTCTAAAACGAAACAACCGAAGCAATGGATCGTCTATGTCACTCTTGCAGACGCAAATGACAAAGATACTGAAATCGAAGCGGTCGAGGAAGTTACCATTAACACACAAGAACAAACTACTGAAGTGAAGAACGATACAGATTTTAGAGAAATCAAGCAATTTCTATCCGAAGAGTGGGAAGTTCCTATCGATGACATTGTAGTAAAAGAGGAAGGGGGTTCGTAATGCTGGATGTCTGAAAAGAAGAAATATGATTGGCTAAAGTCGATGCTGAACCCGCCGAAGGATGCTCCGAAAAAGAGTAAGAAATCCCAGTACATATTAATCGTTCTGGGACTTGGAGTAGCGATGATGCTCGTTCAGAATCTTTTTGATACCCCAGATACTTCACCCGTAACTAGCATGGATAAGAAGGACAAGAAGGCTGAATCCACTTTCTCTTTCAAAAAGTCAGGGGACCCATCTTCTGTTAGAGCAATGGAAGATCATTACGAGAATCAATTGAAAGAGCTTTTGGATGAAATGGTAGGAGTGAAGGATTCAACAGTCGTTGTAACTCTGGACTCCACCGTGAAAAAGATTTATGAAAAAGATGTCAATCGTCAAAGCTCCACGACAGACGAGACAGATCAGCATGGAGGGGAAAGGAAATCAACTTCAAACCAATCTGAGGAGAAAGTTGTCATTATTCAAGACGGGGAGGGGGAGCATCCGATTATCGTAACCACTGAAATGCCTGAGGTGAGAGGGGTTGCTGTTCTCGCAGGTGGAGCAGAAAATTTACAAGTGAAACAATGGATTATTGATGTTGTAACTCGCGTATTTGATGTTCCGAGTCACAGAGTAAGTGTAATGCCGAAAAAGTACAAGGGGGAATAACAATGTTATTGAAAAAGCAAACCGTTTGGCTTTTAACAATGTTAAGCTTAATTATTGTCTTGTCCGTTTATTACATCACTTCTCCAGAACAATCACCGACAGACCTGGCGTTTGAGCAGGAGGAAAAGGCTTCAAAGGATAAAGCGAAAGAAACATCAGGTGATACTACCGTTCAACAAGTGGACAGCGATGAAATGTTCACGGCTCTGCGCTTAGAGATTCAAGATAAAAGAGCAAAAATGGCTGAGAAGTATAATGAGGTACTCGCTTCAACATCGGTTGCAGCGGAAGTTCAGTCACAAGCACTTGACCAATTGACAGCATTACAAGAGCTGGCAATGAAAGAAGATACAGTTGAGACCCTGGTAAAAGGAATGGGTTATGAAGATGTCTTAGTTAATACTATGGAAGAAGAAGTTCAAATCATCGTTAAAGTCGATGAGGAGCTATCTAAGAAAGAAGCGAATGAAATTATGAGAAAAGCCCAAAAACAACTAGGTGATAAGCAAGTCGCCGTATCATACCAAGCAGCAAAATAAACGGGTGACTCCTTTGAGTCCCCGTTTTTTTATGAAAAAGAAAACCCTAGGCTTGGCCTAGGGTTCAAAAAAGCTTTCAGCGTTGTATTAAAAAAACTCCTCTGATATGCTAAACTATTTTTGGTTCGCCAACCAAAATAAAAGCATACGGAGGAGTCTTAGATGTCTAAAGACACTAATAGTTTAGCACACACAACCTGGAATTGTAAGTATCACATCGTGTTTGCACCGAAATACAGAAGACAAGTTATTTATGGGAAAATCAAAAAGGACATTGGGGAAATACTCCGGGCACTATGTGAAAGAAAAGGAGTGGAAATAATCGAAGCCACAGCATGTAAAGATCATATCCATGTTAGTAAGCATTCCACTTAAATTAAGTGTATCCGCATTTGTAGGGTATTTAAAAGGAAAAAGTAGTTTGATGATATTTGATCGTCACGCCAATTTGAAGTACAGTTATGGAAACCGAAAATTTTGGTGTACAGGATATTATGTAGATACAGTGGGAAGAACAAGAAGGCAATCGAAGAATATATACGTAATCAGATACAAGATGATGTAGTCGCAGAACAAATAAGTATGATGGAATACATCGATCCTTTTACAGGTGAAGAAGTAAAGAAAAAGAAAAAACGAAAGTGAGCAGGTGGCCTTTGAGGTCTGGCCAGAAAAAGTAGTGCACCTGGCGAACCATTCAGTAGCCCTTTAGGGTTTGGTCAGTAACAAAGGCTTTCAGCCGCAGAGAAAACCACCCGTTATCACGGGTGGTTTTTATTTATTCTATTTTAACGTTACTTTTCTGTTTAACAAAGGATCTAAATGATATACTTTTCATAAGTGTTTATCATGTTTTAAGAAGGAGAAATTAAATGCTTCACCATGCACAAACAATTCTAAAGGATACATTCGGATATAATTCGTTTCGTGAGGGACAGGATGAAATTCTTGAACGTATACTGCAAAAGAAAGATACAGTTGGTATTATGCCTACAGGTGGGGGGAAATCCTTATGTTATCAGATACCTGCAATGATTTTTTCAGGTGTAACGCTAGTCGTATCTCCACTGATCTCTCTAATGAAAGATCAGGTAGATGCACTTAATCAAGAGGGTGTGTCCGCGACATTCATTAATAGCTCTCTTTCAACTGGAGAAGTACGGGAGCGTTTGAAAGGTGCGGCAAATGGTCAATACAAGCTCATATATGTAGCACCCGAACGATTGGAGTCCCCTTCCTTTTCTCAGTTGCTACATAGGTTACCGATCTCGCTAATTGCTATCGATGAAGCCCATTGTATTTCCCAATGGGGTCATGACTTCAGGCCAAGTTATCTTTCAATTCAACAGATGATCACGCGACTCGAGAATAGACCAGTCATTATCGCCTTAACAGCAACCGCCACTCCAGAGGTAGCGGATGATATTTGTGAAATGTTACAAATTGATGAAGAGAGTGTTGTGACTACAGGGTTCGGACGCAGTAATCTTTCATTTCGCGTCATTAAGGGTCAAAACCGTGATACTTTCCTAGAAGCATACATAAAGAGAAATGAATCACAATCGGGTATTATTTATGCAGCTACAAGAAAAGAAGTCGAACGTATCTTCACTCGATTACAAAAGATTGGACTCCCTGTCGGAAAATATCATGCTGGAATGTCTGAAGATGAACGCGACCTTAATCAAGAACAATTTCTTTATGATGATGTTACGATAATGGTGGCGACATCTGCATTTGGTATGGGAATTAATAAATCGAATGTCCGTTATGTGGTTCATTACCATTTACCAAAGAACATTGAAGCTTATTATCAAGAGGCTGGACGCGCAGGGCGGGACGGTGTAGATAGTGAATGTGTTTTGATGTACGCTCCTCAAGATGTCCGTCTACCGAAATTTTTTATTGAAGAATCTGATATGGACCCGGAACGAAAAACGTATGAGTATGAAAAATTGCAGCAAATGGTTGGTTACTGTCATACAGAGTCCTGTTTGCAACAATACATTTTGAAATATTTTGGAGAGCAGGCAGATGGGTGTGGCCGCTGCAGTAATTGTACAGATGACCGACAGTCCGTTGATATAACCCGTGAAGCTCAAATGGTTTTTTCATGCATTAAACGGATGAAAGAGCGCTTTGGGAAAACAGTTATCGCGAAAGTATTAACGGGTTCATCAGATAGTAAAGTCAAACAATTTCGGTTTGACCAAATCTCCACTTATGGAATTATGAAAGATCAAACTCAAAAGCATGTCATCGAATTGATCGACTTTTTAACAGCCGAAGAGTATTTGTCACCTACGAATGGCTCATACCCGGTATTAACTTTGACAAAGAAGGCTGCAGAAGTGATCCTGGGTAAACAAGATGTATTGAAAAAGGAACAAATACAAGCGGAGCAACTGTTTGTCGGAGGCGAGTTGTTTGATCGGTTAAGAATGTTGCGTAAAAATCTTGCTGAAGCTGAGAAAGTGCCTCCTTTTGTCATCTTTTCTGACGCAACGTTACGTGAAATGTGTGCGCAATTACCGGCTTCTGAAGAAGCATTGTTGCAGGTCAAGGGCGTGGGGCAGCGAAAGTTAGAACTTTATGGATCTGATTTTCTAAATGAGATTGCAGCTTCTAGTCAGGCAAACGATGTATCGTAATCGATCGCCTTTGCATAGGTGTAATGTCAGCCCCTCGGGTCATTTTCAGTCTTCCGCAACGACATCCTTCTCGGTGATCTTTCAGCAAATTTCGTGGTCTACCTAGAGAACGCTTGTGCTTTTTTTAGTTTATGATATGATAAAAACGAACTTAGCACCTGCTTGCATAGGAAGGTATTAAGTGATTTTAGGACGATATATGCTATAATAACAACAAACAAAACAGCAGTCAGATTGAAGGAGTGGACAAGATGCTCAAGATTCAAGAAATTCGTGAATTGATCAAGTTAATCGATCAATCCTCAATTAATGAATTCGAATATGAAGGTGAAGGTGCAAAGGTTACTTTGAAGAAAGCTGGAGCAGCACCTGTAGCTCAAATAGCCCCACAAAAAAGTGGTGAGGAAGTAAGCATACCCCAGCCTGTGCCACAACCAGTGGAGCAGAAGACAGAGTCAGAACCCAAACCAGTTGAAGAAGTAACTGACGAGTCCTTACATAAGATTGAATCTCCAATGGTTGGTACGTTCTATTCATCACCGTCACCAGAGGATCCTCAATATATTAGCACAGGAGATAAAGTTTCCAATGATTCGATTGTATGTATTATCGAGGCGATGAAGCTGTTTAATGAGATTGAGGCAGAAGTAAATGGAGAAATTGTCGAAATTCTTGTAGAAAACGGGCAGCTTGTAGAGTATGGACAACCTTTATTCCTTGTGAAGAAACAGTAGGGTGATAATATGATAAAAAAAGTACTGATAGCAAACCGAGGAGAGATTGCCGTCCGGATTATCCGTGCGTGCAAAGAGTTAGGGATTGAAACAGTTGCTGTTTATTCAGAAGGCGACAAGGAATCCCTACATGTTCGTATGGCAGATGAAGCCTATTGCATCGGACCGATTGCCTCGAAAGACAGTTATTTAAACTTTACGAACATTATGAGTGTTGCAACGTTGACCGGAGTGGATGCGATTCACCCAGGGTATGGGTTTCTAGCAGAAAACGCTGATTTTGCGGAAATTTGTGCTGAATGTAATATTACATTCGTCGGGCCAAGCCCAGAAGCAATCAACAGGATGGGAACGAAGGATGTTGCTAGGTCAACGATGAAAGAGGCTGGCGTCCCGATTGTACCCGGTTCGGAGGGTATAATTAAATCTAAGGAAGAAGCTACTGAGCTTGCAGAGGAAATGGGTTATCCTGTTATTATCAAGGCAACTGCTGGCGGTGGTGGTAAAGGAATACGAGTAGCAAGAACCGAACAGGAGCTCATTAAAGGGATTAATATTACTCAGCAGGAAGCGGCAACCGCTTTTGGGAACCCAGGTGTATATATTGAAAAATACATCGAGGATTTCAGACATGTTGAAATCCAAGTACTAGGTGACAATTTCGGAAATGTCATTCACTTAGGTGAACGAGATTGTTCGATTCAACGGAGACTTCAAAAACTTCTCGAAGAAACGCCTTCTCCTGCCATTGACCCTGAAAAGAGAAATGAAATGGGCACTGCAGCAGTACGAGCAGCTGAAGCCGTAAATTATTCAGGTGCAGGAACAGTTGAGTTTATATTTGATCACACTGGTGACTTTTATTTTATGGAAATGAATACCCGGATTCAGGTAGAACATCCTGTAACAGAAATGGTAACGGGAATCGATTTAATTAAGGAACAAATTCGAGTAGCTAGTGGAGAACGTCTTTCCTTTACTCAGGAGGATATAGAGTTTAATGGTTGGTCGATAGAGTGTAGAATTAATGCTGAAAATCCTGATAAAAATTTCATGCCGTCACCAGGAAGAATTGATATGTATCTCCCTCCAGGTGGACTTGGAGTTCGAGTCGATTCTGCCGCCTATCCAGGATACTTTATACCGCCTTATTATGATTCGATGATCGCTAAGGTAATTACTTATGGGAATACTCGTGATGAGGCTATCCGCAGGATGAAGCGGGCACTTAGTGAGTTTGTGATCGACGGTGTTGACACAACCATTCCATTCCACCTTCGGCTTTTGGAGCATGAGCAGTTTGTGAGTGGTGAATTTAATACAAAGTTTTTAGAAAAACACGATTTAACATCAAAATCTACGTAAGTGGAGGTGTTAGTAATGAGTGAATTTCAATCGTTTGAAATGGAAGAAAAAGATGCAAATTTAGGTAAGGTTGAAATTTCCCCAGAAGTTATTGAAGTAATCTCCAGTATTGCTGCAACTGAGGTTGAAGGTGTATCTGCAATGCGTGGGAACTTTGCTTCTGGTGTTGTCGAAAGGCTTGGCAAAAAGACGTTAGGAAAAGGTGTGAAGGTAGAACTATCTGAAGACGGCATTAACATTGATGTATATGTGACGATGAGTTTTGGTGTTTCTATACCAGATACAGCCGAAAAGATTCAGGTAAACATCCGCCAAACCTTGCATACTATGACAGCTCTCGAACCTAATCGGATCGATGTACATGTAGTAGGTGTTCAATTTGAAGGTAAACTTGATCAAATTGAGGAAGCCGACGAATTTTAAATAAGTTGCAGAAAGGGTCAGAGTCTCCGGACAGGAGGTTTCTGACTCCTTTTTTGTTGAGGTTTGATCAAAAGTCTCCAGCGCTTGTCACACCTGAACAGGGCGCTTCCGCTTTTCCACCTTAATATGCTATCATACTGTAGAGAAGAATTTGAAAGGAAGAAACGATATGAAAAGAAGGCAAGCAAGGGAAAAGGCAATTCAATCTTTATTTCAAATAGATGTAAGCGAAGTTAACCGGGAAGACGCGATCAGCCACGTTTTGAATGAAGATGAAGGTAAAGATGACTTTCTTGTTCAGCTTGTTGAAGGAACAACAGATCATCTGGATGAGATTGATGAAACGATTAAACAACATCTCGAACGTTGGAGCTTTGATCGAATTGGAAACGTAGACCGATCCGTTCTTAGGCTTGCTGTTTTTGAAATGTTGTTCATAGAAGAAATACCGATTAATGTCACTTTTAATGAAGCTATAGATCTCGCCAAAACATTTGGTGGTGATGAATCAGGACGCTTTGTAAATGCTGTATTATCCAAAATAAGCAAATCATTTCAATAATGGAGGGCGCAAATATGGTTGCTGAACTAATTAAAGGACATGAAATCGCGAACACGAAAAGAGAACAGATGAAAATGGAAGTTGAACAGTTGTCAAAACAAGGCATCGTGCCAGGTTTAGTCGTGATTATTCTTGGTGAAGACCCTGCATCTCAATCATATGTACGAGGGAAGCAAAAGGCATGTGAGAAGGTCGGGATTGATGGCAAGCTAATTGAACTGCCTGAAGAAACCCCTGAATCCGACTTACTAGGGTTAATCGATCAATTAAATAATGATGATTCATGCCATGGAATACTCGTACAACTCCCATTACCAAATCATATTTCTGAGAAAGCGGTCATTGAAGCGATTTCACCTGATAAGGATGTAGATGGATTTCACCCGATAAACATTGGGAGAATGATGACTGGACAGCGTGCTTTTTTACCATGCACTCCTTTTGGAATCATCGAAATGGTGAAAGCAAAGGGCATTGAGATTGGTGGAAAGCATGTTGTAATTATTGGACGAAGTAATATCGTAGGAAAACCAGTCGGACAGCTCTTTCTTAACGAAAATGCAACGGTTACATATTGCCATTCCCGCACTACGAACATGAAAGAAATGACCACCCAAGCAGATATACTCGTTGTTGCGGTTGGAAGAGCTGATTTTATTGGAAAAGAGTTTATCAAACCTGGTGCGATCGTTATCGATGTTGGAGTAAATCGTAAAGAGGATGGGAAGTTAACAGGTGATGTCAAGTTCGAAGAGGCTATGGAGATCGCTTCTTATATCACGCCAGTTCCAAAAGGTGTAGGACCGATGACAATCACTATGCTTCTTCACAACACAATTCTTTCTGCGAAATGGAGCCATCAAGCTGAAGGTGTTAATTAATGTCAAGTGATCGATATATTAGTATTACAGCTTTAACCCGATATATAAAGCGTAAATTTGAAGAGGATGGAAATCTACAAGATGTATGGATCCGCGGAGAACTTTCCAATGTGAAATTCCACAGCCGAGGTCATATCTATTTTACAGTAAAGGACGAGAAAAGTCGGATTCAAGCAGTAATGTTTGCTGGGAATAACCGATTTTTAAAATTCCGGCCAGAAGAAGGCATGAAGGTACTGATTCGTGGAGAGGTTTCTGTTTATGAACCCTATGGACAGTATCAGTTGTATGCAAAAGAAATGCAGCCAGATGGAATTGGAAATTTGTTTCTTGCATACGAAGAACTTAAGGATAAGCTGAGCAGAGAAGGGCTTTTTGCAGAAGATCGGAAACGTTCGCTTCCCTCTTTACCTGAAAGAATTGGGGTCATTACATCACCTACGGGAGCTGCTATCCGTGATGTGTTGACAACGATCAAACGTCGGTTTCCGATTGCAAAGGTAACGGTTATCCCTGTACTTGTTCAAGGGTCCCATGCAGCACCAAGTATATCTAGAGCAATCGAGCTTGCTAACCAACGTTCCGAATGGGATGTATTAATTGTTGGTCGTGGTGGAGGCTCGATCGAAGAATTATGGGCATTTAATGAGGAACTGGTTGCGAGAAGTATTTTTCAATCAGAAATTCCAATCATCTCAGCTGTGGGGCATGAGACGGACTTCACAATTGCTGATTTTGTTGCGGATATGCGAGCGGCTACACCAACTGCTGCAGCTGAGCTTGCTGTTCCTCATATTGAAGAATTACATGAAAGGATTCGGCAACGACAGTTACGTCTTACGCATTCTATTACAGAAGTTGTATCCGGGTATAGAAGTGAGTTAAATCGACTGCAAAGATCGTATGCCTTTAAATATCCAACACAACTTGTCAAACAAAAAGAGCAGGAACTTGACCGATTGGTGGAACGATTACATCGGGAAAGCAATCGAAGCATGCAACTCAAGAACGAACGAATTCGTAATGTGGAAAAAAGTTTAATACGAAACCATCCTGCCGAAAAGCATAAACAGGCAAGCTCCACATTTAATGGCCTTACTAGGCTATTGCGGAAGGAAATGCATAAAACACTTGAAAGAAATCAGTCGCAGTTCAATCACCAAATAGGTAAACTAAATGCATTAAGCCCGCTAAAGGTTATGGAGAGAGGGTACAGTCTTGCTTATAGGAAAGACCAATCACTTATTAAAAGTATTGATCATGTGCAGCCTGGTGATCAGGTTACTGTAAGGCTGAAGGATGGGAAGCTAGACTGTCAGATATGGGGAATAGAGGAGAGTGATACGTAATGGATAAGAAAAAAGTACAAACATTTGAGGAATCCATGGAAGAGCTTGAGGTAATTGTTAACAAACTCGAAGAAGGGGATGTACCTCTTGAGGAATCGATCCGCCTTTTTCAAGAAGGTATGAAACTCTCTAAACAATGCAACGATAAGTTACAAAAGGTTGAAAAACAAATGGACGAACTTTTAAATGAAGATGGTGGTACTGAGCCCTTCACTCTACAGGAGGACGATTTAGGTTGAATACGGATAACTTCTTGGAAATTTTACAAAACAGTAAACAGGAAATTGATGAAGCACTACCAGCGAAAGTCGAGAGTCTAGAGACACGGACAGACTTAAAAGAAGCGATGTTGTATTCGATTCTCGCTGGCGGCAAACGGCTCCGCCCTATTTTATTTTTAATGACAATCGAAGCCTTTGGGAAGGACAGTACACAAAGTATAGATGTGGGCTGTGCAATCGAAATGGTCCATACGTACTCCCTTATTCATGATGACCTTCCTGCAATGGATAATGATGATTTCCGCCGAGGGAATTTGACGAATCATAAAGTATATGGGGAAGCGATGGCAATTCTAGCTGGAGATGCCTTATTAACCTTAGCCTTTCAAACGATTGCTCAATCAAGTGCCGTAACTAGTGACCTAATTGTTGAGCTCATAGGTAAACTTGCAGTAGCTGCAGGTCCAGAGGGAATGGTAGATGGTCAGGCAGCAGATATTGAAGCGGAAGGGAAAACGATCGCTCTAAACGACTTGGAGCATATTCACCGTCATAAAACTGGAGCATTACTTGGGTATTCAATAGTTGCTGGTGCGAAAATAGCTGGAGGATCGAAAGAACAAATTGCGCAACTAACACAATTCGCTCACCATCTCGGTCTCGCTTTTCAGATTCAGGATGATATTCTTGATGTTGAAGGGGACGAATCAGTTATTGGGAAGCCAATCGGCAGCGATTTGGAGAATAAAAAGAGTACCTACCCTCAGCTTTTAACGTTAGAAGGAGCAAAAGAGAAGCTAGTACAAGAGGTTGCTCAAGCCAAGGAATATCTTTATAAGGCAAATATTGATCATTCCTGGCTAGAGAAGTTTACTGACTATATGGTGAGTCGGGATCACTAGAAATCATTGAGAAAATACCGGATTTATGATATATTAAATACATATGGGGAGTGGTGCAGTATTCTAGTCAGTCTCCCATTTCTGAGGGCGGGCCTAAAAATCCGCCAAAGGGCACATCGATGAAGTTCCTTGTATAGGCTCGAGGCGCCCAGCTTTGGGTCTACATTGGGAGTTAAGGCTGAAGGGCGATCCACAAGGGCATGTGGGCGTTGACCCTTTTGCCGCGGAGGACCTTAACTTTGCGATTTGTGTGCTAATACCTTATTGCGAACTGAGGTTATAAACCTGTTTTGCTGGTTTTTTCGCTCGCTAGAAATTATCGGTAAACAGCGTAGCCTGCCTTGAGTGAAGTTTGAGGGGATTATGGATGAGGAACCTGCACTGGTTGGCCGCCGGTGATTTCAGTTCTGTACCATATGAAATCAGCTTTGCAAAAGGGGCTAGGAAATGGTAAAGGCTGTAGAGGAAAACTCCTAGACTGTTCCAAAAGTGACATTCAAAGGGGATTATAGTGCGGACTAAGTGGTAATCTAGTCTGACGATTGGTGACAACGTCAAGGGAGGATTAAAGGGAAACCTCCAGTGTGGCAACGCTCTGGTACCTCTCTGGGAAAACCTACTGGACCTAAGCCGTAGTGTTTACTCTTTGAATGGCCACTCCACAATACATAAGGATGTTCAAAAAGTATCCAAGAGCCCATGTACCTGCGTCTACAAGTGTATGCTTTGATGTAAGCTTCCTCGGTACAACTCGTAGCGTTCATGCAAGTACCGCTCGTTGGTAACCTGCGAATTTCTTCGTTATTCTGATTCGTTTACTTTTTGAACACGTATTTATATATAAATAGGGAGATTACATGAACAAAATTTTTCATAAATCGCTAAAATGGAGTACAGGGATCGCCGTTATCACACTAGTGTTAGCGGCTATTTTTTCAGTTGTTTCAACTCTTGCTTTAGAGGGTGTCAATTGGGCAATCGGGATGATGATTGTGTTTATGATTGTGCTAATGGGGGTTGTTTTTGATATTATAGGAGTGGCTGCAACTGCATCAGATGAAGTTCCTTTTCATGCCATGGCGTCTGAGAAAGTGAAAGGTTCACGTCAAGCTATTACAATTTGTAGAAATGCGGATCGAGTAGCGAGCTTTTGCAATGATGTCATTGGTGACATATCTGGTATAATCAGCGGTACAGCATCAGCAGTGGTTATTGTTCAATTAACGGATGCATTTGGTGGTGCTGACACAACCGCTTACGAATATATTGTATCAATCGTATTCACCAGCGTAGTTGCTGCGCTCACAGTAGGGGGAAAGGCTTTTGGGAAATCATTTGCCATTCATTTCTCTACTTCCATTATTTTTCAGGTTGGACGAGTAATCTATTTCTTTGGGGAAAGATTAAAACTAAAGCAATTAATCTCACAGCCTGCCGGAAATAAGCTGAGACGGAATACGAAAGGAAAGTGAGGATATTCCATGGATTTGGAATCAATCAAAGACCCAAAATTTTTACAAATGTACGATACAGATAAACTTGAGGAGTTAGCTACAAGCATACGTGCATTTTTAATCGAAACGATATCAAAAACCGGTGGACACCTAGGGCCAAACCTTGGTGTTGTTGAGTTAACCTTAGTATTACACCGGTTATTTGAAAGTCCAAAAGATAAATTCATTTGGGATGTAGGACATCAGGCTTACGTCCACAAAATTTTAACAGGACGAGCTGCCCAATTTGATACACTCAAACAGTATCAAGGTTTATGTGGTTTCCCGAAGCGATCAGAGAGTGATCATGACGTGTGGGAGACTGGGCATAGCTCTACTTCGCTTTCCGCAGCAATGGGAATGGCCACTGCTCGTGATTTAAAAGGTACAAACGAAAGCGTTGTGGCGATTATCGGTGATGGTGCGTTAACAGGTGGAATGGCACTAGAAGCACTAAATCATATCGGTCATGAACAGAAAGATCTGATTGTGATCTTAAACGATAATGAAATGTCAATTGCCCCTAACGTAGGTGCGTTGCACAATGTATTAGGGCGATTGCGTACTGCTGGGAAATATAAAAAGGTAAAAGAAGAATTCGAATCACTAATAAAGAAAGTTCCAGCAGGCGGAAGGCTTGCATCTACAGCAGAGCGGTTAAAGGATTGTTTGAAATACTTGCTCGTTTCCGGAATCTTTTTTGAAGAATTAGGGTTTACTTATTTAGGTCCTGTTGATGGTCATAGTATTGAAGATTTAACCGAGAATATTCGATATGCAAAGAAAACAAAAGGGCCTGTTCTTGTACATGTGCTCACTCAAAAAGGAAAAGGATACACACCTGCTGAAACAGATGCGATTGGTACATGGCACGGTCCGGGACCCTATAAAATTGAATCAGGGGACTTTATCAAACCAACTGTAGCGGGACCAAGTTATAGTAAAGTCGTTAGTGAAACATTGCGTACGATTGCACGAAAGGATGAGCGTGTGGTTGTACTCACGCCTGCCATGACTGTTGGTTCTAAGCTCGAAGCCTTTGGCGAGGAGTTTCCGGATCGATTATTTGATGTCGGAATTGCTGAACAGCATGCCACGACAATGGCGGCAGGTCTTGCTACTCAGGATATGAAACCAGTTCTCTCAATCTATTCTACCTTTTTGCAAAGAGCTTATGATCAATTGGTCCATGATGTATGTAGACAAAATTTAAATGTGGTCTTTGCAGTAGACCGTGCGGGATTAGTAGGCTCTGATGGTGAAACACATCAAGGTGTATTTGATATTTCGTTCCTCCGTCACTTGCCAAATATGGTTGTGTTAAATCCAAAGGATGAGAATGAATTACAGCATATGATGTATACAGCCTTACAATATAATGATGGACCGATTGCCGTTCGGTATCCCCGAGGAACTGGTCTAGGTGTTCCAATGGATAAAGAATTACACAAGGTTGAGATTGGTAAGTGGGAAGTATTACGAGAAGGTAAGGACGTTGCATTATTGGCGGTCGGTACAATGATTCCAGTTGCTCAACAAGCTGCTGAGCATCTTAATGCGATAGGGATATCAGCCAAGGTAATTAATGCACGGTCGATTAAACCGATTGATCATGGCATGGTAACAGAACTTGTAACGAGCCGTGTCCCAATGCTAACGATAGAGGAAGGCATCCTACAAGGCGGATTCGGGAGTGCGGTTTTAGAATTCGTTCATGATATTGGGATTCATAATGCAATAATTGACCGTATGGGTATACCTGACCGCTTTATTGAACATGGAAGTGTTTCCAAGTTACTTGAAGAAATAGATTTGACGCCTGAGGGCATTGTCGAGCGTGTAAAGTCGATGGTACCAAAACAGAGACAGAGGGCATTTTGAATGAAAAAGAAAGAACGGCTCGATGTTCTCCTTATGGAGCGAGGTTTAATTGAAACGAGAGAAAAAGCAAAGCGCTCCATCATGGCAGGACTTGTTTATTCTGACCAGGAACGTTTAGACAAGCCTGGACAAAAAGTAAATGTGGATATACCTATCGAACTAAAAGGTAATCCGATTCCATATGTAGGTCGAGGAGGCTTGAAGCTTGAAAAAGCTTTAAACATTTTTCAATTTGAAGTAACAGATAAAATCATGCTAGATATTGGAGCATCCACGGGGGGATTTACTGACTGCGCACTCCAAAATGGTGCCAGTCAGGTCTATGCACTTGATGTTGGTTACAATCAGCTGGCATGGAAATTACGTAATGATGATCGGGTACATGTGATGGAACGGACTAACTTTCGCTATAGTAATCCAGCTGATTTCCAATATGGATTACCAAACATTGCTACGATTGATGTTTCATTTATAAGTTTACGATTAATTCTCCCTGTATTAAAAGAGATACTGCTCTCTGAGGGTCAAGTTGTGGCACTCGTAAAACCACAATTTGAAGCTGGGAAGGAAGAAGTAGGGAAAAAGGGAATTGTACGTGATTATAAGGTCCATCAATCTGTATTGGATTCAATCATCTCATTTACACTTGAAACAGGATTTCACATTTTGGATTGTACTTCCTCACCGATTAGAGGAGGGGAAGGCAATATCGAATTTTTACTACATCTCGAAAAACCATCTCCAAATGATCCTGCGGAACTAAAATGGAACGGTAGTATTGAACAAGTTGTTAATGAGGCTCATGAAAATAGGGAGATTGACAAAAGATAACGAGTAACTCGTTGTCTTTTTTTGTGAGTAAAGAAAGTATAAAAGTTTGCGGCATGGATGTAATGTCCAGCTTCAGCGCCCAACCACTTGGATCACTTCAGGCCTCCTGCGGCGGCAACACACTGATTTACATCATGTGTATNGATGTAATGTCCAGCTTCAGCGCCCAACCACTTGGATCACTTCAGGCCTCCTGCGGCGGCAACACACTGATTTACATCATGTGTATTCCCACGCAGGACCAAACAGAGTTTGGTTCGAGCCTCCTCGTCGGTCTTCCAGTGACCTTCGTGGCTAAGCAGGGCGCTTGCGCTTTTCTTTCTACATGAATGCACTGTCTAGGTTCAGCACCCAGGTGTTCGGGGTCGCTTCCGCTTTTCTTGCGTTATACAAAAAACTACATCTTTATACAGTATTATTGTACTTTCAACACGACTTGGTTTATCATTAAACTAGCAAAGAAACGGAAGTAAACGGCTGGAGGTTACACATGATGAATAAAGGACAACGCCATATTAGAATCAGGGAAATTATTACGAATTTTGACATAGATACTCAAGATGAGTTAGTAGATCGGCTAAAGAATGCAGGATTCAATGTCACACAAGCAACTGTCTCTAGAGATATTAAAGAATTGCATCTTGTAAAAGTTCCTATGCAAGATGGACGTTATAAGTACAGTTTACCTGCAGATCAACGATTTAATCCGTTGCAAAAATTAAAGCGTACATTAACAGACAGTTTTATTAATATTGGACAAACTGATCATTTGATTGTGATGAAGACGCTTCCTGGTAATGCAAATGCTGTAGGTGCCCTAATTGACAATCTCGATTGGGATGAGATTATGGGTACAATTTGCGGAGATGATACGATTTTAATTATTTGTCGATCAGCGGATGCCAGCCCGATGATTACCCAAAGGTTCTTGGATATGCTGTAAATTTAGTTAAGGTGGGATCGTATGCTTGCCGAGCTTTCAATACGTAATTTTGCAATTATAGAAGAAATAACAGTTCCATTTGATGAAGGTCTTACAGTCTTAACTGGAGAGACAGGAGCAGGAAAATCCATAATCATTGATGCTGTTGGACTTTTGATTGGAGGACGCGGTTCAGCTGAATATGTAAGACATGGAACTAGCCGTTCAGAACTGGAAGGGTTATTTCACATTTCTTCTGACCATCCTTCTGTCGATAAATGTGAGCAGCTTGGGATTGACATTTCCGATGAGATGATCGTTTTGAAAAGGGATATAACTGGGTCGGGTAAAAGTATTTGCAGGGTTAACGGTAAACTTGTAACGCTCGCAATCCTTAGAGAGATTGGTCAATCCTTGATTGATATACATGGTCAACACGAACATCAGTATCTCCTCCAAAACGATAAACATTTACGTATGCTCGATCAATTTAACTCGAAAGACCTGAAACGCTCAATTCGAGAATATCAACAATTATATGAACGATTTACTTCGATACAAAACCAACTGCGTCACTTGACTGAAAATGAACAAGAAGTTGCCCATAGAATGGATTTAATTCAATATCAATTGGATGAAATCGAAAAGGCCAACTTGGAACCGAATGAAGATGAAAAGCTACAGGAGGAAAAACAACGTTTAAACAATTTTGAACGCATTTTTCAATCTGCTAATGATTCCTACCAGTCCTTATATGGTGAACAAAGGGGTCTTGATTATTTAGGATTAGCAATGAGTCATTTAGAGGATGTAGCAGAGCTCGATCCATCCTTAGAATCTTTAAAGGAAGCCGTAACAAATGCTTATTACATAGTGGAGGATTCTGCACACCAACTTAGAGATTTTGTTGATACATTGGAGTTTGAACCAAATCGCCTTGACAGAATCGAAGAAAGGCTTCACGAAATCAATATGCTGAAAAGAAAATATGGTCAATCAGTTGAAGAAATTTTGGAGTATAGCTCACGAATAGAAGAAGAACGTGATACCATTACAAATAAAGATAGCCGAATACAAAATCTAAATGAAGAATTGAAGGAAATAAGCTGGGATATTTATGTTGAGGCCAAAAATTTAACGCAATTGCGAAAGGATATCGCATCAAAGTTAGAAAAAGCAATACAACGAGAACTGAAAGATCTCTATATGGAGAAAACGACGTTTGAGGTTGCGTTCTCAATTCCAAATGCAAAGCCAGGAATTGACCCAGAGTTTGACGGTAAATATGTTCATTTTACAAAACAAGGAATCGATGAAGTGGAATTTTTGATATCTACAAATCCTGGGGAACCTTTAAAACCTCTTGTTAAAATTGCTTCTGGTGGTGAGTTGTCAAGGATTATCCTTGCAATGAAAGCGATATTTTCTAATCAGCAGGAGGTGTCCTCGATTATCTTCGATGAAGTGGATACAGGGGTGAGTGGTCGGGTTGCACAAGCGATCGCAGAAAAGATACAAAGGCTTGCTGCAGGGTCACAAGTACTTTGTATTACACATTTACCCCAAGTTGCAGCAATGGCAGATCAGCACTTATATATTGAAAAACAAATAAAAGGTGATCGTACGTTAACGAGCGTGAATCCACTATCCTATGATGAAAAAGTAAGAGAAGTTGGTCGAATGATTTCCGGGGTCGAAATAACAGATCTTACCAAACAACACGCAAAGGAAATGATTCAGTTCGCAGACGGGATTAAAGTAAGCTCATGAAAAGCTATCCAAAATAGGATAGCTTTTTCTTCTGAACAAAGTTATAGAAACAACGTCGAAAGGCTACATTATAAATGCAGCCAACAAAGGTGCAGGGTAAGGAGAGAGGAGAGTGAATGAATGAAGAAAATTGCATATAGAAAAGTGATTGGCATTCTTCTCCTTGGCTTCCTCATAAGCCTAGGCTTTCTAAAGCCGGTTCAGGATTATCTCAGTATTCCTACTGATATAACCGTCTTCCAAGGAGAGGAATTAACTATAGACCACGAGCCATCTTCGGCGACTATTCAATCATCAGATCAGCAAGAAGCAATTGTTTCGATTGCAAAACCTGAGAACAAACCTCAATCTTTTTCTCTTCATACAGAAAAACCTGGAGATACAGAGGTTACATTAAAAGTCTCAAATATGCCTGTCAAAAAAGTCGACGTGAAAGTTCTTCCAGATTTTAAAATAATTCCTGGTGGCCAAACGGTTGGCGTAAAATTGAACACAGTCGGGGTCCTTGTTGTAGGTCATCACCAAGTGGATACGTCCAAAGGCGAAGTCTCACCAGGTGAAAAAGCAGGGATTCATGTAGGGGATATGATAACAGCCATCAATGGTAAACCCATTCAAAAGTTAAGTGATGTTGCCCCTATCGTAAAAGAAAGTGCCGGCTCACATAATCCAATGACGGTAACCATCTTAAGGGATAAAGAAAAGATAAAAAAGAAACTAACTCCTGTAGAAGATGCGTCTGATCATACGTATCGTATTGGCTTATATATTAGAGATTCAGCGGCTGGGGTTGGAACTATGACGTTCTACCACCCTGAATCAGGAAAATATGGAGCACTAGGACATGTCATTTCAGATATGGATACGAAAAAACCAATTGTCGTAAACGATGGACAAATTATTGAATCGACAGTTACCTCTATCGAAAAAGGGAGTAATGGGAATCCTGGAGAAAAATTAGCTCGTTTTAGTGATGGAGAGAAAATATTAGGTTCAATAACTGAGAACACACAATTTGGAATTTTTGGGGAGTTAAATACGGATCTTCGGAATGGAATTTTAGATAAACCGATGCCGATCGCGCTATCGCATCAGGTAAAAGAAGGTCCTGCTGAAATTTTAACAGTAGTTAAAGGGGAAAAAGTTCGGAAATATGATGTCGAAATAGTTAGTTCAGTACCGCAAAAATTCCCTGCAACAAAGGGGTTAGTAATAAAGATAACCGATCCCGAGCTTCTAAAAGCTACTGGTGGAATCGTTCAAGGAATGAGCGGAAGTCCGATAATCCAAAATGGGAAAGTAGTTGGAGCCGTAACTCACGTGTTCGTAAATGATCCAACCTCAGGCTATGGCGTTCATATTGAATGGATGTTAGATGAGGCCGGTATAGATATTTATAAAGAAAATCGAAATGGTGAAAAAGCAGCGAGCTAAACAAGGCTCGCTTTTTTTGTGCGTTTTTAAGAGTTAATTGAATATCGAAAATAGTTTTGATAAAATAAAAACTAAGATTTAAAGAAAATTCGACAAATAACACTTAAATACGACTTGTCAACTTGTGGATTACGTCGAAATAAAGAGAAAATAAGAGCATGAATCAGATATTAATATATTTTTTATAAAAAATACAAAAAAATAGAGGAAATATGATGCATATGTGGAAATCATATCGTAGCATCAAAAAAGCAGATCACCATACATGAAAATGTTATGAGGAGGAATAGAAAATTGCAAAGAATTAAAGTGTGTCTAGCAGATGATAACAGAGAATTGGTGAACCTTCTTGAGGAGTATATAGAAAGTCAAGAGGATATGGAAGTTGTTGGGGTAGCTTACAATGGAAAAGATTGTTTAGAACTGTTACAGGAAAAATCCCCAGACGTGTTGGTATTAGATATTATTATGCCGCATTTGGACGGTCTTGCAGTCCTTGAAAATATGCATGATTTAAATTTAAGTTCAAAGCCGAATGTCATTATGTTAACCGCATTTGGACAAGAGGATGTTACTTCGAAAGCTGTAGAACTAGGGGCATCTTATTTTATTCTGAAACCATTTGATATGGAAAATCTTACGAATCAAATTCGCCAAATTAGCGGCTCTAAAAAATCTTTCATTCAAAAATCTTCTTCATCAAGATCATTTACTAAGGAATACAAACCAAGAAATTTAGATGCTAGCATTACAAGTATTATTCACGAAATTGGAGTACCTGCTCATATTAAGGGTTATATGTATCTTCGTGAGGCAATAACGATGGTATACAACGATATCGAACTTCTTGGATCAATCACAAAAGTGTTATATCCGGATATTGCAAAGAAATTTAATACAACAGCAAGTCGTGTAGAGAGAGCAATACGTCATGCAATTGAAGTAGCATGGAGTCGCGGAAATATCGATTCAATTTCCAATCTTTTCGGATATACGGTTAGTATGTCTAAAGCCAAACCAACGAATAGTGAATTCATCGCGATGGTCGCTGATAAGTTGAGGATTGAACATAAAGCAGGCTGAAAGTAGGTACATCAAAGGTTAAGCGGATGTTAGCATAACGTAACCGATAATAACTCAATTATGTTATTCTAAAATGTCATAACTATAGTTTAATTACTACAGGAAAAATGGGAAGACCAGTTAGTGGGTCCTCCCATTTTTGTTGCGATAAAAATTATCTTACGTTCTGGTATGCGGTGTCTAAGTTCCGAATCCGTTTCACTAGCTCTGAATTCTTATTAATATTATCATTAATGATTGTAGACACCATCGATACATAGTAATTATTCATGGCCTGTTGTTTAGAAAAAACATCATTGTTTTGTTCAACGAATTTCAGAAAGTTCTCTTCAAAAAAGATAACGCTGAATTGTTCCACGTCAAACCTCCTTATTTGTTTCGAAATCGCTTTTGTACCTTATTTCGTTTTCGATCACGGTGAAAAATAAAACCACCGATAAATGCAAAACCTAAAATAAATAACAGTAACCCGCCAATCATTTCGACAATGAAATTCGGAAATGGCGGGTGTATGATTCCAAACAGTGCATCCCGCATTAACTTAATTCCTAGTACACCTGCAATCCCAGGGATCACGAGGATAAGAAGTGCTATTATTCGTATCATGATAACCATCCTTTTCTATCGCTACTCATTGTATCGATTTTAGATGGCAATGTCCATAAGTTTGCTAAAGAGTCTAGGTAGGTTTAAAATAGTGAGTGTGAAAAAAATTGCATGGTAAATTTAGGGTGTGCAAATATGAAGAATACGATTATTATTGGTGCAGGTAAAGTTGGAGCTGCACTTGTCAATATTATTGATCAATCTGATTCCTTCCACTTAGCTGCTGTGATTGACCCAAATGAAGATGCTCCTGCAATGCAGCTTGCGCAAAAGAGAGGAATCGCTACAGATAACAAGTGGCAAGAGTTCAGTGATCAGCCCATTGATGTGGTGATTGAAACGACCGGTAATGAAAAGATTTTTTCTTCACTCAGGAAAGTAAAAGATCGTCGATGGGTCATAATTCCTGCTACTGTAGCAACATTAATCTCGGATCTAATGGAAGAACAAGAAAGTCTTATCGACCAACTATCCGCACAATCAAGAAAACAAGACCTCGTGCTTCGATTAACTCACGATGGAATGATTGCAATTGACCAAAACCGGCAAGTGATTATTTTTAATAAAAGTGCTCAATCCATGATTGGCTCTGAAATGAAAGATGTAATCGGTCGGGAAATTACAGAACTTATTCCTAATAGTGAACTGCCTAGAATCTTAGATAGTGGTGTGACCGAAGTGAATAGGGAGCAAGTGCTTGATAATGGTAGAAAAATAATAACAACTAGAATTCCGATGATTGACGATACAGGAAATATTGTCGGTGCTTTTGCTGTATTTAAAGATATTACAGAGGTCGTTGAAATGGCTGAAGAAGTCACAAGTTTAAAAAGTGTACAAACGATGCTTGAGGCGATTATTCAGTCTTCTGATGAAGCCATTACAGTGGTTGATGAAGAAGGAAAAGGCCTAATGATTAACCCTGCTTATACACGCTTGACGGGAATGAAGGCTGGAGACATTTATGGGAAACCCGCTACAACGGACATATCTGAGGGTGAGAGCATGCACATGAGGGTGTTACGAACTCGTAAACCTGTCCGTGGGGTAAGACAAAAGGTTGGACCAAATCGCAGAGATGTGATCGTCAATGTCGCACCCGTAATTGTAGATGGGAAAATAAAAGGAAGTGTCGGGGTTATTCACGACATGTCTGAAATTCAATCCTTAACAGATGAATTACACAGAGCAAGACAAATCATTCGCACGTTAGAAGCCAAGTATTCGTTCACGGATATTATTGGCCAATCAAGTGAAATGAACTTCGCTGTCGAACAAGCAAAGCTCGGTGCGTCAACTCCAGCAACAGTATTACTAAGGGGAGAGTCTGGAACGGGCAAAGAATTGTTCGCACACGCTATCCATAACGGCAGTAATCGTAAATATAACAAATTCGTTCGTGTTAACTGTGCCGCCATTTCCGAATCTTTACTTGAAAGTGAACTTTTTGGGTATGAAGAAGGAGCTTTCTCAGGTGCAAAAAAAGGCGGCAAGAGGGGCCTGTTTGAAGAAGGGAACGGAGGCAGTATATTTCTTGATGAGATTGGTGAGCTTTCAGGGGATACTCAGGCAAAACTACTCCGAGTACTCCAAGAAAATGAAATTATCCGAGTTGGAGGCACAAAATCAGTCCCGATTAATGTCAGAGTGATTGCTGCCACAAATGTTAACCTCGAAAAAAGAATAATTGATGGTTCTTTTCGGGAAGATTTATATTATCGGATAAATCGTCTTCCTATTTTCATTCCTCCTTTACGTGAACGAAAAGAGGACTTGTCTTTATTATGTGAGCATCTGATTCAAAAACTGAATCAAGATTATGGTCGAAACATTGAAGGGATAACCGAACCAGCAATACGGTTCCTTAAAGAATACGACTGGCCGGGGAATGTGCGTGAGCTTGAGAATATTCTTGGGCGTGCAATTATTCACTTATCCTTTCACGAATCCTGGATCAATGTTGAGGCGATTCCCCCATTAGGGACGGGTGTATCAAAACCAAGCAAACCAAGGGAACAATCGGTACCCGAACACACACTACAGAAACAAATGGATGAATTTGAAAAAGAAGTGATTCGAACAACGTTGACCCATTGTAATCATAACAAAACGAAAACAGCAAAAATATTGGGTATTTCCTTAAGGAATTTATATTATAAACTCGATAAATATAATTTTGAATAAAACAGCACGCAAAATTTTGCGTGGCGTGCAATAATTTGCATAGGACTTTGCTCAGGAACCAGCGTATAGGAACAATTTAATGTTGGCATGAAACTTGCACTAACTTATTAGTTGTGAAGGAACCTTTAGATTAGAAAGGGTTGACGTCAGATCATGTTATTAGAAAAACTCATCCAAGAAGCAACCCAGAGAACGAATAAGGTGGTTGCAGTCGCAGCAGCTGAGGATCATGAAGTGGTCGAAGCAGTAAAAATGGCTTTGGAACAAGACATTGCTTCTTTTCAGTTGTTTGGAGACGAAAGCAAAACCGCAGCAATGCTTCAGGAGTTGAACTTGAAAACTTCTGACAAGCTAGAGATCATCCCATGCACATCTCCAGAAGATGCAGCTAAGAAAGCTGTCCAATCAGTTAGTAGCGGACATGCTGATGTATTAATGAAAGGGATGGTACCCACTGCCCGTATTCTAAAAGAAGTGTTGAACAAAGAATACGGATTACGAAAAGGCAAAGTACTATCGCATGTAGCCGCATTTGAAATTTCTGGCTATGATCGTTTTGTGTTCATTACAGATGCTGCAATGAATATCGCACCCGATCTTCAGCAAAAAGCGGATATTATTCTAAATGCGGTCAATATTGCAGCTAGTATCGGTATTAAAGAACCGAAAGTTGCCCCAATTGCAGCTGTTGAGGTGGTAAACCCTGCAATGGAAGCTACACTCGATGCTGCAGCACTTACGCAGATGAATCGTCGCGGACAAATCAAAGGTTGTGTCGTTGATGGTCCACTTGCCCTTGATAATGCTGTGTCTATAGAAGCTGCTGCGCATAAAGGAATTAAGGGAGAAGTAGCAGGCGTAGCTGATATTTTGCTTGTGCCAAACATTGAAACAGGTAATGCACTATATAAGTCCTTAATCTATTTCGCACGCGCTAGAGTTGGTGCAGTGATTGCTGGTGCAAAAGCACCGATTGTACTTACGTCACGTGCTGATTCAGCAGAGAGTAAACTCTATTCTATTGCACTTGCTGTGAGTTCAGCATAACGAGAACGTTTAAGAGTAACCATTGGACGTGCTAGTACCATTATTTAATGATGAGATTTAGCACATTTTTAGATAAAGGTAAAGGTTTATATTCTAAGGAGGATGAAAAAAATGGAGATATTCAAGTATATGGAAACGTATGATTATGAGCAAATGGTAGTTTGTCAAGACAAGCAATCCGGGTTAAAAGCAATTATTTGTATCCACGATACTACCCTTGGACCTGCACTCGGTGGAACTAGAATGTGGACATACGAAACTGAGGATGCAGCTATTGAAGATGCCCTTCGTCTAGCGAAAGGGATGACTTATAAAAACGCTGCTGCTGGATTGAACCTTGGCGGAGGTAAGACAGTTATTATTGGAGATCCACGTAAAGACAAGAACGAAGAGATGTTCCGTGCATTCGGTCGTTACATCCACGGTTTGAATGGTCGTTATATTACTGCTGAAGATGTTGGAACTACGGTTGCGGATATGGACTTGATTCGTCAAGAAACGGAATTCGTTACAGGCGTTTCACCAGCATTTGGATCTTCTGGTAACCCTTCACCAGTTACGGCTTACGGAGTATACCGTGGAATGAAAGCTGCTGCTAAAGCTGCATTTGGAACAGACTCATTAGAAGGTAAAGTGATCGCTGTGCAAGGTGTAGGTAACGTGGCTTATAACCTGTGTAAGCACCTTCATGAAGAAGGAGCGCAGTTAATTGTAACAGATATTAACAAGGAAGCTGTTCAGCGTGCGGTTGAAGATTTCGGTGCAAAAGCAGTAGATACTAATGATATTTATTCTGTCGACTGCGACATTTATGCTCCATGTGCTTTGGGTGCGACAATAAATGATGAAACGATTCCACAATTAAAAGCAAAGGTAATTGCTGGTGCAGCAAACAACCAGCTTAAAGAGACGACCCATGGTGATCAAATTCATGAAATGGGTATTGCCTATGCACCTGACTACGTGATCAATGCAGGTGGAGTAATCAACGTAGCAGATGAACTACATGGTTACAATCGTGAGCGTGCTATGAAGAAGGTAGAATTGATTTATGACAACATTGCTCGCGTGTTTGAGATTTCTAGTCGCGACAATATCCCTACTTATATGGCAGCAGACCGACTTGCTGAGGAACGAATTGAACGTGTGAAGAATTCAAGAAGTCAATTCTTGTTAAACGAACGTCATATTCTTTCAAATCGTTAAAAGGAAATAACAATATTAGAACAGTGCCTGTAAAGGGGATGAGTCAAGATCATTGCCTTGAGTCTCCTCTTTCAAATGGCCATTATCAATGGAGGGTTCCGTTTTGCAACAAAGAGAATATCGCTTACTCGTAATAAATCCAGGTTCAACATCTACGAAAATCGGTATATTTGACGATGAACGCTCTGTGTTTGAAAAAACAATCAGACATAATTCGGAAGAAATTCGTTCATTTGAACATATCATCGATCAATATGAATTTCGTAAAAATGTTATTTTGGAGACACTAGACCATGAAGGTATTAATGTTTCAAAATTAAGTGCGGTTGTCGGCAGAGGTGGATTATTACGACCGATTGAAGGTGGCACTTACAATGTCAATGATCAAATGCTAGAAGACCTTCGTAATGGATTTTCAGGTGAACATGCCTCAAATCTCGGTGGAATCATTGCCTATGAAATTGCCGAGGGACTTAACATCCCGTCATTTATTGTGGACCCCGTAGTTGTCGATGAAATGGCGCCAATTGCGAGAGTATCCGGCGTTCCGGAAATTGAACGTAGAAGTATTTTTCATGCGTTGAACCAAAAAGCCGTAGCACGTAGAGTCGCTAAACAGCTTGGTCGCTCCTATGAAGATTTGCGTCTAATTGTAACGCATATGGGCGGTGGAATTACAGTTGGCGTACACCAAGAAGGCAGGGTCATCGATGTAAACAATGGTCTCCATGGAGAAGGGCCTTTTTCACCAGAAAGAGCTGGAACAGTACCTGTTGGCGACCTCGTTTCAATGTGCTTTTCAGGAGAATATTATGCCGAAGAAATCATGAAAAAACTTGTAGGACAAGCAGGCTTCGTCGGATACCTTGGAACGAACGATGCGGTTGAGGTTGAAAGACGTATAGAAGAGGGAGATCACGAGGCAAAACTCGTGTATGATGCAATGGCTTATCAAGTTGCAAAAGAAATTGGTTCAGCTAGTGCTGTATTACATGGTCAAGTTGATGGGATTGTATTAACTGGGGGACTCGCGTATGGTAAAGACTTTGTAAACGAAATTACCAAGCGAATTGAATGGATTAGTGATGTCATTGTCCAACCAGGTGAGAACGAACTTCAGGCTCTTGCTGAAGGTGGTTTACGTGTTCTTCGTGGTGAAGAGGAATCGAAAATATACCCGAATGAAGCGATTAAAGAGACTGTATAAACGAAAGGGGATAGAATCATGGCTGAGAATTATGATCTCGTCATCCTCGGTGGAGGAACAGGTGGATATGTAGCTGCAATTCGCGCTTCCCAGCTCGGATTAACTGTTGCGATCGTAGAAAAAGGAAAACTCGGAGGAACATGTCTACATAAAGGATGTATTCCGAGTAAAGCTTTACTCCGAAGTGCAGAAGTTTATGCGACTGCAAGAAAAGGAGAAGAGTTCGGAGTAATCGCAAAGGATGTTGCGTTAAACTTTGAACGTGTACAAGAACGAAAACAGTCTATTGTTGACCAGTTGCATAAAGGTGTTCAGCATCTCATGAAAAAGGGAAAGGTTGATGTATTTGAGGGGCATGGACGTATTTTGGGCCCATCAATCTTCTCACCAATGCCAGGGGCAGTTTCCGTTGAGTTTAATAACGGCGACGAAAATGTCATTTTAGTTCCTAAAAATCTGTTGGTATCGACTGGATCACGTCCCCGAAGCTTACCTGGTCTTGATATTGATGGTGATTTAGTTATTACTTCTGATGAGGCTTTACAGCTACAAGAATTACCTTCCTCAATCACAATTGTCGGTGGCGGAGTCATCGGTATCGAATGGGCATCAATGTTCATTGATTTTGGTGTAGAAGTTACTGTACTCGAATATGCTGACCGCATCGTACCGACTGAAGATAAGGAAGTTTCCAAAGAAGCAACCCGTATTCTTAAGAAAAAAGGCGTGAAAATTGTTACCGGTGCAAAAGTTTTACCAGATACCATAGAAAAAGGTGAAGGTGTGACGATTAAAGCGGAACATAAGGGAGAAGAAAAGTCCTTTTCTGCAGATAAACTTCTTGTATCAGTTGGTCGTCAGCCAAACGTCGAAGATATCGGATTACAAAACACCGAAATTCAAGTAGAAAAAGGCGCGATTCAAACGAACGAATTTTACCAAACAAAGGATAATCACATTTATGCAATCGGTGATGTTATCGGTGGTTTGCAATTGGCACATGTTGCTTCTCACGAAGGGATCCTAGCAGTGGAGCACATGACAGATCAAAATCCACAGCCAATCGATTACACGGCAATTTCAAAGTGTATTTATTCAAACCCTGAAATGGCAAGTGTAGGTATAACAGAGGATGAAGCGAAAGAAAAAGGCTATGAAGTTAAAATTGGTAAATTTGCATTTAAAGGGATCGGGAAGGCGCTTGTTTATGGTCAATCAGATGGTTTTGTCAAGATTGTTTCAGACAAGGAAACCAATGATATCTTGGGAGTCCATATGATCGGTCCGCATGTTACTGATATGATTTCAGAAGCAGGACTAGCGAAAGTGTTGGACGCGACCCCTTGGGAAGTCGCTCACACGATCCACCCACACCCATCTTTATCTGAGGTAATGGGCGAAGCTGCATTGGCTGTAGATGGTAAAGCAATCCACAATTAAAATTTGAAGTTCAAAAAGTATCCAAATGATAAACGGTGAATTTCTTCGTTGCTCGGTTTTTCCGGTCCTCACGTATTACTCTCATACGTTCCGGTCCTCAAAACTGTCGCGCCTCGAACTTCTTGTTTCTGATTCGTCTACTTTTTGAACATGTATTTAAAAAAGGAGGGTAATGTGATGGCTGAAAATCGTCATGAAAAGTTAGGGTTAAATGATGAGCAAGTGTTAAAAATGTACGAAACAATGTTAATGGCTAGAAAAATTGATGAAAGAATGTGGCTTTTGAACCGTGCAGGAAAAATTCCATTTGTAATCTCTTGTCAAGGTCAGGAGGCTGCCCAAGTCGGTGCAGCAATGGCACTGGATAAGGAAAAAGACTATGTATTGCCATACTACCGTGATATGGGAGTCGTGCTTTGGTTTGGAATGACCCCACGTGACCTTATGCTCTCAGGGTTTGCTAAAGCTGAAGATCCAAATTCAGGTGGACGTCAAATGCCTGGTCATTTTGGTCAAAAAGAGAATCACATTGTAACCGGTTCATCCCCTGTAACTACTCAAGTTGGACATGCAGTTGGTATTTCACTTGCTGGAAAAATGGAAGGCAAAGACTTGGTTACGTTAACGACGTTTGGAGAAGGTTCTTCCAACCAGGGAGATTTCCACGAATCAGCTAACTTTGCTGGGGTACATAAGTTACCGGTAATCTTTATGTGTGAAAACAATAAATATGCGATTTCTGTTCCAATTTCGAAACAGCTTGCTTGCGAAAACGTTTCAGATCGTGCGCAAGGATATGGAATGCCGGGAGTTACTGTTGATGGTAATGACCCACTTGCCGTTTATGAAGCGGTTAAAGCGGCAGCTGATCGCGGACGCCGCGGCGAAGGCCCTACTTTAGTTGAAACGGTTTCTTACCGATTGACTCCACATTCAAGTGATGATGATGACCGTGCATACCGTGAACGTGAAGAGGTGGAAGAGGCGAAGCAAAAGGATTCGATCCATACTTTCAAAAAATACTTGCAAGAAGTCGGTATATTAACTGAAGAAAAAGAAAATGAGCTTAACGCCCGCATCGAAAAAGAAGTTGATGAAGCAACGGATTACGCAGAAGAGGCACCGTATGCAGATGCGGAAAGTGCACTCAAATATGTGTATGCGGAATAGGGGGAAGACAATATGCCAGTAATTTCTTATATTGATGCTGTAACTCAAGCTTTACGTGAAGAAATGGAACGTGACGATAAAGTTTTTGTCCTTGGTGAGGATGTAGGGGTACGCGGCGGTGTATTCCGTGCTACAGATGGGCTTCATGCTCAATTTGGTGAGGAACGGGTAATTGACACTCCACTTGCAGAATCAGCTATTGCAGGAGTAGGAATCGGAGCGGCAATGTACGGCATGAGACCTGTAGCAGAGATGCAGTTTGCGGACTTTATCATGCCTGCAGTTAACCAAATCGTTTCAGAAGCAGCAAAAATCCGTTACCGTTCGAATAATGATTGGAACTGCCCTATTACGATTCGGGCACCTTATGGCGGTGGTGTACACGGAGCGCTTTACCACTCTCAATCTGTCGAAGGGTTATTTGCAGGAACTCCTGGTCTTAAAATCGTTATGCCATCAACACCTTATGACGTAAAAGGGCTTTTGAAAGCTGCGATTCGTGATGAGGATCCGGTTCTATTTTTCGAGCATAAGCGTGCATATCGCCTAATTAAAGGAGAAGTTCCTGAAGATGATTATACTCTGCCGATTGGAAAGGCAGATGTAAAGCGTAAAGGTGAAGACATCACTGTTATCACGTATGGATTGGCTGTGCACTTTGCTCTTCAAGCTGCTGAAAAGCTTGAAAAAGATGGTATTTCCGCACATGTGTTAGATTTACGTACAGTGTATCCACTTGATAAAGAAGCGATTGTTGAAGCAGCATCAAAAACAGGCAAAGTACTATTGGTCACTGAAGATAATAAAGAAGGAAGCATCATGAGTGATGTAGCCGCTATTATCGGTGAACATTGTCTCTTTGATTTAGATGCACCTATTAAACGTCTAGCTGGACCAGACGTACCAGCAATGCCATATGCACCTACAATGGAAAAATACTTCATGATCAACCCGGATAAAGTTGAAAAGGCAATGCGTGATTTAGCGGAATTTTAATCTGCGAGGAGGGAAAATCAATGGCAAAAGAAAAAATAACGATGCCTCAGCTTGGTGAGAGTGTAACAGAGGGAACAATTAGTAAGTGGCTCGTCCAAGTTGGTGACGATGTAAAGAAATACGATCCAATTGCGGAAGTTATGACAGATAAAGTAAATGCAGAGGTCCCATCTTCATTCACTGGTACGATTAAGGAGTTAGTCGCTGATGAAGGAGATACAATCGAAGTTGGTGAACTCGTTTGTTATATTGAAACAGAAGGTGGAGAAACATCTGAGGAAAAGGAAGAACCAGCAAAAGAGGATCCAGTTGAGGAGCCTAAGGCTGAAGAAAAATCAGATACTGCACCGAAAAAGCAAGCTCCAACGCAACCTAAAAATGGTAAAGCGCGTTATTCTCCAGCGGTTCTTCGTCTTGCACAAGAGAACGAAATTGATCTAGAGCAAGTTGAAGGTACTGGTCGTGAAGGACGTATAACTCGTAAAGACCTTCAGAAGCTTATTGACTCAGGTGATATTCCTAAAGCAGGAGACAAGCCTAAGGAAACGTCAACACCTGAGCAAACCGAAGCACCGGAGGAAAAGCCGGCAGCTGCTATGTCATCAAAGCCTGCATCTAAACCTGCGAATATCCCAGTTGAACCTGGTGATGTTGAAATTCCTGTAAGCGGCGTACGTAAGGCAATTGCCGAAAACATGGTTCGCAGCAAGCATGAAGCGCCGCATGCATGGATGATGATGGAAGTGGACGTAACCAACCTTGTTGAATACAGAAACAGTATTAAAGGTGAATTTAAGCAAAAAGAAGGATACAGCATGACGTTCCTTCCATTCTTTATTAAAGCGACTGTGGAAGCTCTTAAGGAATATCCAATGATCAATTCAATGTGGGCTGGGGACAAAATTGTTCAGAAGAAGGATATTAACATTTCAATTGCAGTTGCAACAGAGGATTCCCTTTTTGTTCCTGTAATCAAAAATGCAGATGAAAAGAGTCTTAAGGGCATCGCTAAGGATATTAAAGATCTTGCTGGTAAAGTAAGAAATGGTAAACTTTCTGGTGATGATATGAAGGGCGGAACCTTTACAGTGAACAATACAGGTTCATTCGGTTCAATCCAATCAACACCGATCATCAACTATCCTCAGGCAGCGATTCTATCTGTAGAATCGATTGTAAAGCGTCCTGTAGTAATGGATAACGGTATGATTGCGGTAAGAGACATTGTTAATTTGTGTATGTCACTTGATCACCGTGTACTCGATGGATTAGTTTGTGGACGTTTCCTTACTCGTGTAAAGGAAATTCTCGAAAACACATCGAAAGAAAATACATCTGTATATTAAAAGCAACAAACAGGGATGACTCGATTCATGAGTCATCCCATTTTTTTTTGCGAAAAAAACAGATGAAATAATTGTCTAAACAAAATCATTGAAAATCGTAATGGCTACGATATAATAGTAAAGGTCAGAGAAATCGGAACCATTACGAAAGGAGACGCATCATTGAGAATTTTAGCATTATTACTTATCGTTCCATTACTACTTACAGGATGCGGTTCATCAGAATCAGATCAACAAAACGCTGACAAATCCGAGTTGATGATCTATACATCAATCTATCCTTTACAATATTTTGCCGAGAGAATCGGTGGAGAGACAGTTAATGTACAATCGATCGTGCCGCCGGGTTCAGATGGACACACATACGAACCGACAACGAAAGAACTTATTAAAATGGCAGAGGCAGACCTACTAATATATAACGGAGAAGGATTCGAAGGTTTTATCGACAAAGCAAAAAAGTCCCTTAACGAACAAGAGGTGCAGTTTGTAAACGCCTCATCCGGAATAGGTTCTCATGAAGAGAATGAAGAACATAACGCTGAAAAGGAAAAGCAGGAAGGTGCCGTACATGAAGAAGCGCATGGACATCACGGGGAAGAAGATCCACATGTATGGCTGGATCCGCTGCTTGCAATTGAGTTAGCAGAAACAATTAAAGATGCGATGGTCGATGAAAAACCAGGATTAGAAAATGAGTTTGAAAAGAATTATAAACAACTAAAAGAAGAGTTACATGCTTTGGATAAAGAATTTCAAAAGGTTGTCGATGGGGCAAAGACTAGGAAGTTTATTGTAGCACATAGTGCATACGGTCGTTGGGAAGAAAGCTATGGACTAGAGCAGGTGCCTGTTACCGGGACTTCACCTTCGCATGAACCGACACAGAAGGAAGTTCAAGAGATTATCGATTTTGCTCGATCAAATAAAATTTCACACATTTTACTTGAACGAAACATCTCCTCAGACATTGCAAAAATGATAGGGAAAGACATCGACGCAGAAGTTCTTTACTTAAGTAATCTCGAATCCCTGACAGAAAAGCAACTCAATCAAAATGAGGATTATCTCAGCATTATGAGGGATAATATTAAAACGTTGAAAACAGCTCTTCAATAATTTGTAGAAAAAAGTATGAAATTCTTGTTTTATATAAGAGTGGACGGGGTATATAAAAAGTACAACACCTCTATACCCCCTAAACCCCTTTAAAAAGTGAGCTGAGTGCTTGCTTTTTTTTTGCTCTTTAAGAATAGGTCTTCAACCGGAAGAAATTTGATGTTGAGAAAAGTTTAAGACCTATCTCGCTATGTCAAGTTTACGATTAACAGATTCTAAGTGTATTGATTTGCACTGGGTATCCATTCGCCTTAAAATAGAGATAAATGGAACACGGAAGGAAGTGTGTGTGGGAATGAATATGAATTTTAACTTTTTTATGAACGATGTTGTGGTAACAGCACGTAATGAAGCAAAGGAAGCAGGGTTCCAAGAGCTTACAAACCCGGAAGAAGTAGATACAGCATTTGCGAAAGAAGGCACGACATTGGTGTTAGTGAATTCTGTATGTGGATGTGCGGGAGGAATTGCACGGCCTGCAGCAGGTTATGCATTGCACAAAGGTGAACAAAAGCCTGATCATGCAGTCACAGTATTTGCCGGTCAAGATAAAGAAGCAACTGAAAAAGCGCGCTCCTATTTTACAGGATATCCGCCATCGTCTCCTTCCTTCGCATTATTAAAGGACGGAAAATTGGTTTCAATGGTCGAACGGTATGAAATTGAAGGTTCTGAACCAATTGAGGTTGTTAAAAAGCTTCAAGAAGCATTTGAAAAGCACTGTTAATTGTTTTCGAACCGGAACAGAAGTGGGCTGGAGCTTTTGGGGTCAGTCCACTTACATAGTTGAAAAATTCTACATACGTCAGCGTTACCTTAGAAATGGTCTTTTAGGTTTATTACCTATGGTTAAGTTTCATAGTTTAGTTTAATTCCAACTGCTTTTACAAATTCTTTGAAAGCTTGTGTTAGCAAAACATCTTTTCTATGAATAAAGACCGTAGATACTTTTGAATATTGATCGGGGAGCGAGTAAAAGTGTAATTCATTCGCTAATGGAAGGTGGTCAACATAAGATTTTGATAAAAGGGCAATCCCTAGTCCTGCTCTTACGCAACCGAAAAGACCTTCTAGTGTGGAAAATCTCATCCTCTTTTTAGGATAAATTCCCTCCGCATCAAGCCAAGTTTCAACTTGTTGTCGATAAATGCAACCATGCTGTAAGGTAAGAAGAGTTCTTTGACTAATATCTTGAAACGATTTTAAATAAGAGTGTTCTTTATCTGTGATTAAAACTAATTCTTCTTCAATAAATAGATGCTGCAAAAGCTCAGGATGATCTACAGGACCTGCAACAAAAGCTCCGTCAAGTTGATACTCTAATACTTCGTTGATTAATTCCTCCGTAGTACCGCCCTTTAGAGATAAATCAACCATAGAAAATTGTTTCATAAAGGTAGTTAACAAAGGAGGCAACCATACAGCGGCGGTGGATTCAATGGAGCCTATTGATAACGGCCCACGGGGGATCCCATCGTTACTTAGGGCTTTTTTTGTTTCTTCCACTAAAGAAAACAATCTATCCGTAAATTGTAATAACGTTTTACCTGTAGGCGTTACTGTAACGCCGCGTGAATGACGATAAAATAATTCTGTGTTAAGTTCAGATTCTAACCGTTTTATTCGTGCGGTGACATTAGATTGAACATAATTAAGTCTTTTTGCTGCGTGAGTAAAACTATTCTCTTGAGCAATGATTTTAAATATTTTTAAATCATCCAAATCCACTTTATATTCTCCCTCTTTTGATATCAATTTTATTGATGTCATATATCTAATTCCTTCATTTTTATAAATACCATAACTATAATACAATTACAATGTAATGAAATCATCGAGTCGAATTGAGGAGGACAAAATGGATGTTCCTTCGAGGGTCTTGGGGTTTTCAGGCGCCATATTAGGTGTTGTTATTTCCACGTTAAGAAAGTATAAAAATACTATCTATAGTATAAGTTCAACTAAGGCGATCGCCAGCGCTAAGGCTTGGCGCTAGCCAAGTTTTCTTTACACGTTAAGAAAGTATAAAAATACTTTCTATAGTATAAGCGCAACTAAAGCTCAGCCGGCACCAAAGGCTTGGCTTTGCTAAGTTTTCTTTATCTTTGTTGGAAGTATATTTCTATTTTCTTTGCGAACAACTCTGTGCTAATGGTCGATATAGGGGGCATTTAATTTTTCTATTTTTCTAACTAACATGCCTTTACACTACAAAGTTAGTTATTCTACCGGATTAACAAAAACAAAAGGAAAAGTTGTTATGCTAAAGGGTGAGCGAGATGAATTGGTTTTTTTTATTGTTGAGTATCATCGGTGGTGCCGGTTTAGCATTTCAAGCCGGCGTGAATGGTGAATTAGGAAAAAGAATGGGAACTATAGAAGCAGCGTTTGTGGCTTATTCAGTAGGTACACTAGCCTTACTCTTGGGTACCATATTTTTTGGGAAAGGAAGTTTAGGGGCTCTTTTTTCATTTCATACTTGGAAATGGTTTATTGGAGTGCTCGGTGCCTTATATATCTTTATAATGGTGGTTACAATCCCTCGAGTGGGGGCTGCTACAGCAATTATTGCTGCCATATTAGGACAACTAGTTATCGGGATGATTATCGACCATTTTGGACTGTTTGGAGGAAAAACGCTTCCTATTAATTTCGATCGAATTGCTGGTGTTGTATTAATGGTTATATCTCTATTTCTGTTTTTTAAAAAATAACCTTAAAGAGCTTCCGAAAACGGATGTTGGTAAAATTACCAAAAAGGCACTTATTGGGATGGCTTTATCTCAGGATGTTGTGAAATAAGGTCAAAAAACGATAATCCATTTAATGTATAAAAAGGATAACTCTCTGTTTTCGAGTCATCCTTTTTATAAAGGTAAGAAAGTATAAAATTTTGTAGGCATAGAAGTGATGTCTAGCTCCAGCGCCCAGCCACTTGGATCACTTCAGTCCTCCTGCGGCGGCAACACACTGATTTGCATCCTGTGTATTCCCACGCAGGGCCGAACCTGTTTGGACCGAGCCTCTTCGTCGGTCTTCCAGTGACCTTCGTGGCTAAGCAGGGCGCTTGCGCTTTTCTTATGAGGTAAGAAGATCTTATTTTGTAAACTGTTCCTCTTCAGTAGACCCTTTAAGGGCAGTTGTAGTGGATGTTCCACCAGATATGATTTGTGTGACTTCATCGAAATAGCCAGTTCCGACTTCCCGTTGATGTCTAGTAGCGGTATATCCGTATGGTTCACTGGCAAATTCAGCTTGTTGAAAATCAGAATAAGCAGCCATACCTCGATCTTTGTAACTGTGTGCCAGTTCAAACATGCTATGGTTTAACGCGTGGAACCCAGCAAGTGTAACAAACTGGAATTTGTACCCCATTTTACCCAATTCTTTTTGAAACTCTGCAATGGTTTGTTCATCTAGCTTCTTCTTCCAATTGAACGAGGGTGAGCAGTTATAAGCAAGAAGTTTATTTGGAAAATGATGATGGATCGCCTCTGCAAAGCGTTTAGCTTCTTCTAAGTTGGGTTCTGAGGTTTCACACCAGATGAGGTCTGCATACGGTGCATAAGCTAATCCTCTTGAAATAGCTTGTTCCAGCCCAGCCTTCGTGTTATAAAAACCTTCAGACGTACGTTCACCTGTAAGAAATGGTTGGTCATATGGATCGACATCGCTGGTAATTAAACTAGCAGCATTCGCGTCCGTTCTTGCAATCAAAACAGTTGGAACACCCATTACATCTGCTGCTAAACGTGCAGAAATTAAGTTTCGAACAGCCTGTTGAGTAGGGAGCAGAACCTTGCCACCTAAGTGACCACATTTTTTTTCAGACGAGAGTTGGTCCTCAAAGTGAACGCCAGCTGCACCCGCTTCAATCATTCCCTTCATTAATTCAAATACATTTAATACACCACCAAATCCTGCTTCCGCATCCGCTACAATCGGAGCAAACCACTCTGTCTCATTCTTTCCCTCCATATGATCAATTTGATCTGCACGGCCAAGAGCTTGATTTATTCGTTTGACTACTTGAGGAACACTATTAGCAGGATACAAGCTTTGATCCGGATACATCTGACCAGATAAATTCGCGTCCGCGGCGACTTGCCAACCACTTAAGTAAATTGCTTTTAGACCAGCCTTTACTTGTTGAACGGCTTGATTTCCAGTTAGTGCTCCGAGAGCATTTATATAAAGATCTGTATGGAGCATTTCCCTTAATCGTTCTGCTCCTCTAGTTGCTAATGTGTGCTCAACCAGAACAGTTCCACGGAGTCGCAGAACATCTTCAACAGAGTAAGGCCTTTCGATTCCATTCCATCGTTCCTTTTCCCATTCCTTAGATAATGCGTCTGCTTCTTGAACTCGATTCATTTTCAACATTCCTCCCATTTTTATATTAGATACTCATACCCGGGTAACGTTAAGAAATCGCGAAATTTGTCTTGAAAAACAAGTTGTTTAAACAGGTTTACTGCTAAAGGAAATTTGGATGATTGGTATTGTTCCTTTTCAATTTGCCCTTTGATTTTCTCCATCTCTTGGTCTATGAAGACTTCTACCAGCTCGGAGGTAATCGGTTCACCGTCTACCAATCTACCTTTCGGATGGCGAATCCATTGCCAAACTTGAGCTCTTGAAATTTCAGCCGTAGCAGCATCTTCCATTAAGTTGTACAAAGGGACAGCACCTTTTCCACGTAACCAGGCTTCAATATATTGAATGGCGACACTAATGTTCATGCGAAGTCCATCCTCTGTTATCTCGCCTTTAGGTACAGCTAACAATTGTTGTGCTGTTATGTTTACTTCTTCTCTTTTTTTGTGAAACTGATTGTTTGTTGGCATACTTTTATCGAAGACATCAAGTGCGATCGGTACGAGTCCGGGGTGTGCAACCCAAGTACCATCATGCCCGTTTTCAGCTTCCAACTCTTTATCAACTCGTACTTTATCCATGGCTTTGTCGTTTGCTTCCATATCATTTTTCACTGGGATTTGCGCGGCCATCCCGCCGATTGCATGGGCATCTCGTTTATGACAAGTTTTGATAATGTAAAGTGTATAAGCTCTCATGAACGGAACAGACATTGTTACCAAAGACCGGTTAGGGAGAATAAAAGCTTCGTGGTTTCTAAGCTTTTTAATGTAACTAAAAATATAATCCCAACGTCCACAGTTCAGACCAGCGCTATGTTCTTTTAATTCATATAATATTTCGTCTGCTTCAAAAGTCGCAAGGATCGTTTCAATGAGAACGGTTGCCTTAATCGTACCTTGTGGAATTTCCAAATAGTTTTGGGCAAATAGGAAGACATCGTTCCAAAGACGAGCTTCTAGATGACTTTCTATTTTTGGTAAGTAAAAATAAGGACCCGATTTATTGTTAAGTAAATTTTTGCCGTTATGATAAATAAACAGGCCAAAGTCAAACAAGCTAGCTGAAATGGGGGTGTCGTTAATGAGTACATGTTTTTCTTGTAAATGCCATCCTCTTGGTCTGACAATAAGAGTGGCGATTTTTGCATTTAACATGTAGTTTTTTCCATTAGATGTCGTAAATTCGATCGTCCGATTAATCGCATCCCTCAAATTAATTTGGCCATTTAATGTGTTTCCCCATGTAGGAGAGTTCGAGTCTTCAAAGTCAGCCATAAAAGCTTTTGCACCTGAATTAAATGCATTGATGACCATTTTACGATCACTGGCAGGACCGGTGATTTCAACCCTTCTATCCAGAAGATCTTGAGGAACAGGGTCGACTGTCCAATTTCCCTCTCGAATAGAAGCTGTTTCTGGTAAAAAATCCGGGAGTTCTCCTTGGTCGATTCTTTCCTGCCTAGATATTCTGTTTTGTAACAATTGCCTTCGTTTTTCATTAAATTGAACATGTAACTCTCTTAAAAATTTCATTGCATCAGGTGTTAACACTTTTTGATGTTCCGAGGAAAGTGAACCAACGAGTTTGACATCTTGCGGATAATGCTCGATTACCTTTTCCAATTTTTCAATTCCTCCCTTAAATGACAACTTGGTTCCGGGTCTTTAGTACTAGTTTCTAATCAATCAAACCATTTCCTGAACATCGATGACAGCTGATACAACCTTCTCCTTTACATTTGTCACAGTGCGTTTCCTCTTCATAAAAGCCCTCTCCAGAACAAGATGTACATTCCAATTCGCCATTTCCATTACAAGTCTGACAATTCAATTAGATTCCCTCCTTTTAATATTGAACGAACACTGTATTGATACAGATTTAAAATAATAATTCTATTATATAACAGATATTCAGAAATGTTTACCCTATTTTTGTGATTTTTTAAAATTTTTTTTGAATTTGTGAAATGGTTACGTTTTTTGACTAAGATTCGGGGGAGTATTGCTTTGTACAAGAGGGGAAAGTTTATACCAAGTAAAGAAAAAACTTCTTGACAGATTCGCTTATTTTGCGTAAAATAAGTACTTGTCAGATGAAATTGCGTCTATAGTGAAATTGGATATCACATGAGATTTCGGCTCTCATATTCTGGGTTCGAGTCCTGGTAGGCGCGCCAATACATAGTGAACAAAACTCTGCATTTAAGCAGAGTTTTTTTGTTTACACGTTAAGAAAGTATAAAAATACTTTCTATAGTATAAGCGCAACTACGGCGATCACCTGCGCTAAGGCTTGGCGCTAGCCGAGTTTTCTTTAGATTTTATCCATGAGTTCCTATAATTACAATACGACGATATAATTGAGAAAGCGCCGATATAATCTCGCTTTCGCCGATAAAATTGAGAAAACGCCGATATAATCTCGCTTTCGCCGATAAAATTGAGAAAACGCCGATATAATCTCGCTTTCGCCGATAAAATTGAGAAAACGCCGATATAATCTCGCTTTCGCCGATAAAATTGAGAAAACGCCGATATAATCTCGCTTTCGCCGATAAAATTGAGAAAACGCCGATATAATCTCGCTTTCGCCGATAAAATTGAGAAAACGCCGATATAATCTCGCTTTCGCCGATAAAATTGAGAAAACGCCGATATAATCTCGCTTTCGCCGATAAAATTGAGAAAACGCCGATATAATCTCGCTTTCGCCGATAAAATTGAGAAAACGCCGATATAATCTCGCTTTCGCCGATAAAATTGAGAAAACGCCGATATAATCTCGCTTTCGCCGATAAAATTGAGAAAACGCCGATATAATCTCGCTTTCGCCGATAAAATTGAGAAAACGCCGATATAATCTCGCTTTCGCCGATAAAATTGAGAAAACGCCGATATAATCTCGCTTTCGCCGATAAAATTGAGAAAACGCCGATATAATCTCGCTTTCGCCGATAAAATTGAGAAAACGCCGATATAATCTCGCTTTCGCCGATAAAATTGAGAAAACGCCGATATAATCTCGCTTTCGCCGATAAAATTGAGAAAACGCCGATATAATCTCGCTTTCGCCGATAAAATTGAGAAAACGCCGATATAATCTCGCTTTCGCCGATAAAATTGAGAAAACGCCGATTAAATCTCACTTTCGCCGATAAAATTTAAGAATCGCCGATATCTTAAAAAGTGTTCAAAATTCGGTACCCAAATTGATTTACGAGAAGGAATTTCCCCTTCATATAAAGAATTTACTAGAAAATTCATTCAAAAGGGGCGATTTAATGATTATCAAGCATAGGACAAAGCCGACTAGTATTAGAAAACTAGAGGCCCTACAACGGAGAATCCCACGTGATCATCCGAGACGACCATTTATAGATGAGGGTTGTGCGATAAACAAGGCAGGCTACAAAGGTGAACTCGCGTTAAATTTTCCACTCAAATTCCTTCCCCAAAAAGATTATTTAATCCTACACGATTTAAGACTTCAAAACAAAACAGCCTACTTTCAAATCGATTGTTTACTAAAAGGTCGAAGCTATAGATTCTAACCATTCATTAGAACAAATCACAACGAAAGGTCTTAACTAATTATAATAATACATAAAAACTTATAAAAGCACTTCCCATACCCCTTATATTGTGCTATTATACTTCTTGTCAACTAATAAATATTAATTACTATGTATAAAAATAAATAACATAGTAGGGGTAGGAGGAGTAAGGAAATGAAAAAGATAAGTTTGTTCATGTGTTTATTACTAATTGTGGCAAGTCTCGTGGCTTGTAGTTCAGGTAATGCATCTGAAGGTGATAAAAAGACGATCGTAATGGGAACGTCTGCGGATTACCCACCTTATGAGTATATTGATACAGCGAAGGGAAGCGAAATTATCGGATTTGATATCGATATCGCGAAGCAGGTTGCTGACAATCTTGGTTATGAGCTTGAAATCAAAAATATGGATTTTAACAGTTTAATAGAGGCGTTGAAAAACGATCGTGTAGACTTCGTGATGGCTGGCATGACACCTACAGATAAGCGTAAGAAAAGCGTGGATTTTTCAGAGGTTTATTACACGGCTAAGCAGCTTGTGATGACCACAAACGATTCGAACATCAATACAATCGAAGATCTAAAAGGTAAAAAGATTGCCGTTCAGCTAGGATCCATTCAGGAAAAAGAAGCTGAAAAGATCCAGCAGCAGGTTGATATTGAAATTGTCAAACTGAATAAGATTCCTGAAATCGTACAAGAGCTTAAATCTGGTCGAATAGACGCGATGATTATTGAGGACGCGGTGGCATTTGGATTTCTCGATAAAGATCAAAGCCTGAATACATTTGAAATCAAGAAACCAGCTGAGAAAACGGCAGGCTCTGCAGTTGCATTCCAAAAAAACAGTGATTTAAAGGAAGCCTTCAATAAAGAAATGAACAAAATGAAGGAAAGCGGCGAACTAGATCAAATAGCCGAAAAGTGGTTCACTACCAAATAATCACACAAAACCATACAACTAAGAAAAGGGGTGTACACAGGCATGAATTTGGATTTTGCCCAAGTCGTGCCTTCTATTCCATTCATCATTGAAGGGATATTGGTCACGTTAAAGTTTGTTGCTGTGTCGGCAGTTATCGGGTTTATTTTAGGAATCATATTGGCACTATCGAAAATTGCACGGATCTCGATACTAAAATGGCTTGCGAGTGCCTACACGTCTGTTTTTAGAGGAACACCGCTTATTTTGCAATTATCGATCATTTATTTTGCTACACCACAGTTGACAGGTTATGAGATCACCCCGTTTTTAGCAGGAATTCTTACGTTCGGATTGAACTCTGGAGCTTATATGTCTGAAATTATCCGAGCAGGGATTCAGGCGGTGGATAAAGGCCAAACCGAGGCTGCACAAGCACTTGGGGTTTCGTATCGACCGATGATGCGACAAATCATTTTTCCACAAGCTTTGAAAAATATTCTGCCGGCAATGGTTAATGAGTTTGCGACCCTTACAAAAGAATCCGCCATCGTTTCAGTGATCGGCGTGACAGATATTATGAGACGTGCACAAATTGTCGGAGCCGATACGTATTACTTTTTTGAACCGCTCCTTATTGTCGGACTCATTTATTATCTAATGGTGATGTGCTTATCAATAACTGGGAAAGCTCTTGAAAAGAGGTTGAGTATCGTTGATTAGTGTAAATAATCTTAATAAATCATTCGGAAGTACAGCAGTCTTAAATGGAATTAACACTGAGATTGAACAAGGTGAGATTATTGCTGTTGTTGGTCCATCAGGATCCGGTAAATCAACGTTCTTGCGATGTCTCAACCGCTTGGAATCACCAACGGACGGTGTGATTAAAATCAACGGTCAAGACATTACAAATAAGCGTGCACCGCTTTTTAAAATTCGAGAGAAAATAGGAATGGTATTTCAGCATTTTCATCTTTTCCCCCATATGACTGTACTTGAAAATGTAACGTATGCACCGATGACTGTTAAAAAAATGGACAAGGATAAGGCAGTTCTAAAAGCGCGATTGCTAATTGAAAAGGTTGGTTTATCGCAAAAGGAAAATGAGTATCCGAACCGTCTTTCTGGTGGTCAAAAACAGCGAGTAGCCATCGCCCGTGCACTGGCGATGGAGCCTGAGGTCATGTTGTTCGATGAACCTACATCTGCACTTGATCCAGAAATGGTAAAAGAAGTCCTTGAAGTTATCAAGTCATTAGCACATACTGGAATGACGATGGTGATTGTAACTCATGAGATGGGATTTGCAAGAGAACTCGCCGATCGAATTCTATTTCTAGATGATGGAAAACTTGTTGAAGATAGTAAACCTGCAACGTTTTTCTCACAACCAAAGTCTGAAAGGGCAAAACAGTTTTTGGAGAAGATACTTTAAGAAGACTGACAAGAGAACCGCTGATAAAGTGCTGCTAATCTGTTTGGGATTTGTTTTTGAATTTCAATTCAATTCAATTCAATTCATTGATGTTTTGGACCGAAAATCTATCATAGAATGGGTTCATATAGGGAATGATTCTCATAGAGTCATCCCTTTTTTACGTTTAGCTGGGGAGGGATTTTCGAGTGTTTCGTATTGGATACCGTACATTGAAAACAGCGATTGCTGCACCAGTGGCAATATTAATCGCTAAGGCATTTGAACTGGACAATTATATATCGGCAGGAATCCTTGCGATTTTATCGATTCAAGTAACAAGAAAACGTTCAATGATAAGTTCCGCGGAACGGTTTATCGCGTGTATTGTCGGGATTCTTTTTGGGTTTATTTTCTTTGAAGGAATCACCTATCATCCATTCGTACTTGGTTTACTTTTACTGCTGTTTATTCCAACAACTGTGGTACTGCGCATTCAACAGGGTGTTATTACGAGTTCCGTCATTATTTTACACTTATTGACGATGAAGGAGATTACTATACCGATTGTTTTGAATGAACTGGCCATCATATCAATCGGGATCGGTGTTGCATTAATTGTGAATTTATATATGCCAAGTATGGAGAAACAGCTTAAACAATATCAGTGTGGTATAGAAGGGTCATTTCATAAGATTTTACAAGAATATGCATCTTTTTTGCGAATTGGAGACAATGATTGGGACGGAAAAGAGATTGTTGTTGCAGATCGGTTAATAAAGGATGGAAAAAGTTTGGCGTTTAGAGATATAGAGAATCATTTGTTGAGACATGAAAACGAGTACTACAATTATTTTAAAATGAGAGAAAAGCAATTTGAGATTCTTGAACGGGTGCTGCCGATCATTTCATCATTGGATAAAAGTTACATACAAAGCCATCAGCTTGCCGATTTTTTGGAGAAAATTGCAGATGCGATCCACCCAGGCAATACAGCACAAAAATATTTAGATGAACTTGACCAATTAAGAAATTCATTCCGAGAAATGGATTTACCGCGAGATCGAACTGAATTTGAGACGCGCTCTTCTTTGTTTTATTTTTTAACTGAAATGGAACAATATTTAATCCTCAAGCGTTATTTTAAAGCGAGGGATGAATGACTGTGTAAGATTGGGCAAACTAAGGTATAACCGAATGGAAAGGAAGGATTATTGTGGGAGCCATTAACCTAGTTCTTGCTTTTGTGTTTGCCATTTCATCTCCAATCTGGCCGTTAGGGGAGAACCCAATACCGGGGGATCCGTATCTCATTGTAAATAAGAAAACCAACTCATATGTTTTCTTTGATGACGGAACAATTGCCAAAGAGGGAAAGGTTGCTACAGGTAAATCATCGGGCCTTACACCTGAAGGAGAATTCACTGTCGTTGTAAAAGCAAAAGATCCTTATTATCGTAAGAAGGACATTCCTGGAGGAGACCCTGATAATCCGCTTGGGTCTCGTTGGATTGGATTTGATGCCAAAAACACGGACGGACGTATTTATGGATTACATGGAAATAATAATCCTCAATCAATTGGTAAATATGCGACATCAGGCTGTGTCAGGTTTCAAGAAAATGATATTCAATGGTTATTTGATCACGTTCCCCTCGGGACAAGGGTTTTGGTTGTAGATACTCCAAAGTCATTTCAAGAAATTGTACGAATGCGGGATGTTTTTCTGGAATAGGATTTAATAATGAGCGTCAGACCATTCTTGCTTGACAAGAAAGTCGGTAACCTGAATGGACTTTGGAACTAAGCCTTTTCTGTTCGGCTTCGTTCGCCGGCGTAAGTCCCACTTCGTCTTTTAATACTTGAATTTGACACTTTCCACATGTTCCTTTTTTACATTTGAAATCTAACTGGTGGCCTTGGGTGAGTGCAGTGTCTAATACGGTTTGCCCTTTTTTAAAAGGAACAGAAAAACTTCTTCGATTTTGAGTAAAATAAATGCGAGCGGTTGACGTCGTTTTATTCACCCTTGGATTTGATTTTATTGGAGGAACAGAAACTTCCTTCGATCTTACATTATTGCTCGAACTTTGCTTAAGAGACCCCACTGTTAAAGTCTTTTTCACTTAAACCATCCTTTCATTACACACCAAAACATACGCAAATTTATCCTGAAATGTTCCGGAAATTATAATTTACTCGTTGACATGAGAACAATTCTCATATAAACTGAGAATGAATATCAATGAGAACGATTATTGATGGGGAGGAACTCTAATGAATTGCGATGTACATGGTTTCACTGATATGCATACACTGATAACGAATGAGAGAAAAGTAGGTGGAGCTATTGAAGCGACTCGAATTCGTTTGAGCACGGGAGAAGAGTTTACATATCCCGTCATCACCAATGTCGATTACTCAGGATCAACGTTTTATTCGATTGGGTTCATTACCGGAGACGGTGAGCATTATATCGTCAACGTGCATGACATTAGTATGATGACGTCAACACGACATTGTTCGGTACGAGATTTGAAAAATAGTTATTGTAAGAAAATGAAAACCGAGCAACGAATCGACTATTTAAAACGTCTCTGTGAAGTGAACGAAGGCTCCAGTACTTCAATTTTCTTGGAAGAAGTTCAAGCGATTCTTGATGACATTGGGTTTGAAGCCATAGAAAGTGAACATGAACTAAGCCCGTTAAATAACAAATTTAATTCGAAAACGATAAAGATAGCATAGAATCAAAAGAGTAAAAAGTAGAATCCTAAAGGGACTCTACTTTTTTTTCGGGGATTCAAGTGTACATACAGCAGAAGGTCTTTTGATTCTTAATACAGAGCTTTCATAAACTCTGAATAAATAGTTCATGTTTTCCGTATCCATGAACGCAGAATCGAAGTCCTCTGCGATAGCTAGATCAAGATTTTCCCGTCCGGTTGCTACAAGGACACCTGAATCCTCTTTTATGACAGGTGACTGATAAATTCCATCTGTAACAAGCTCGCGGATATGTTCGATTTCAAGGACATGGGTGCCTTCATGAACACGGTGAATCAAGGCATATAAAGATGGTGAAAGGACGAGTGCATAAGGTCCACTGTGTCCCATTTTCAGCAATTTGTTTCGTGCCTCAACAACATCCATAAAAGCATTCCCTGACTTCATCCAATCTTCACGTATGTGGGTTAGGCGTCCTTTCACGTTCATTAACCCTTCGAGATCGAATGCTTTTGTTCCATTGAAGATCATATCATCTTCAAGTAAAGCAGACTGTGCGGCAGCGTTTGCTGCTACTGAGAAATCAATTGGAATATCTAGTGTTTTCGCTTGTTCAATATCCCGCCAGTACAAAATAAAATCTTTGTACAACAGTGGAATGGTCAAGTTGACCCTTTTTGTGGGCTCTGTAAGCTGGAGGCTTTCACCATGGTAGCCCATCGTGCCAAGTTCTTTGTCTTCATATACATCATTTGTTACCGTTTGAACACCCTGTCCGAGCGGTCCGTAAATATCAATAAACCGACGTCCAATTAGTTGTCTGCGAATACTATCCACGATTGTTTCATCGAGTCTTTCCCAGTCGCGATCGACCAATGGAGAATCAGCAAATTTAATCGTTTTATTCATCCTTATTTTCCTCCTTTTAAACTTCCGACAGTAAGTCCTTTTTTCTGACGTGAAGCAGAAACAGTCGTTGTTGAATGTGAACTTGATTGTGCGGCAGGAGTATCTGTATATTTATCAACTTTAAGATGACTTGCCACATTTTCTTTTTCATCTGTCGGGATCGAAGCTGCTGAGTTAGCCGCTCCTTCGAATTGATCGTTCAACTCGTTAAGTATAGATTTAATGGTTTGATAATCCTCATGTGTCATGTCACGAAGGCTCTGTAGGCTAGTCTCGTGTTCGGTATCTTTAAATTGAAAGAGTGCGAGATCCAGATGTTCAAGGAAATTATGTAGGCCGAACTTTTCAAGGCTAATATCCTGCAATAGCCGTATGAATTCATGGTTAGATCGGTCCACCGCTGAATTATGTTCAATAAAATAGTCCAACTTAGGATTCAAAACACTTAGACGATCCTGCCGATGTTCCTCTTCTTCGTATATATGGTGGAAGTACAATCGTTCATGCTCATCCTTTGCATTTTCAATAGTCGGTTCAAGAACCCCCATGAAAACATTTAAAGCTTCCTCTGTCCTGGCAAAAATGTTTTTTAATACCGGGAAGTGGTCTGACATTTTTATCACACTCCTACGTTTCATACTCCATATCTAAACATAATACCCATAATTTCACCATCTAAACGCATTAGAGTTGATGGATTTCCTTTATTACCTATAATACTAATAATTGTGTGTCTCGTAAATTTTTCTGTTCTATCATGATTGATTAAAACATGAAAGCTACGCTTGTTAATAAAGAAAGGAGCATTGTAATAATCATGATGTATATGACAATCTTCATCCATTTTCTACGCAATTGAAAAACCTCCTACTCATCATTTATTATTGTACAAAGAAAAATAAAATGGGACAAGTGCAAAGATTGTCGAGTTTTTTCAAGTATTTGCAGGAGTTAACCGCTTACATCGAGAAGTCTTTTAGGTGGTAAACATATGAGTTTAAGGAGGCTTCTAGAATGGAACAAAATAAGGACTTTGAAACATTGTATCAGGAGTGGAAAGAAACAACCGATAAATTAATGGAAAGATTTCCTGAGCGTAAAGAATCGTTTCAGACTTCTTCAAATATTGATATTGATCGATTATATCTACCAGATCAATTGGATTCTTCTTATATGGAACAATTAGGCCTACCAGGACAGTACCCTTTTACAAGGGGAATACAGCCGACGATGTACCGAGCGCGTTATTGGACAATGAGACAATATGCGGGTTTTGGTTCAGCAGAAGAAACAAACAATCGGTTCCAATACCTACTTAAACAGGGGCAAACTGGTCTATCAGTTGCCTTCGATCTACCAACACAAATCGGATATGACTCTGATCACTCTATGTCTAGAGGAGAGGTAGGCAAGGTTGGAGTTGCTATCGATTCCCTTGAAGACATGGAAGCATTGCTTAAGGATATTCCATTGGACAAAGTAAGTACATCCATGACCATCAATGCTCCGGCAGCAGTACTTTTAGCCATGTATATTGTTGTCGCAGAAAAGCAAGGCGTTTCATCAGATTGTATCTCTGGCACAATCCAAAATGATATTCTTAAAGAGTACATTGCGCGTGGAACCTATATTTTTCCACCGAAACCGTCTATGCGTTTAATTACCGATATATTTGCGTACTGTACGAAAGAGGTACCGAAATGGAATACGATTAGTATATCGGGTTATCACATTCGTGAAGCTGGTGCAACAGCGGCACAAGAGCTAGCATTTACGATTGCCAATGGTAAGGCTTATGTCGAGGCTGCACTCGAAGCAGGATTGGATATTGATGAATTTGCCCCACGCCTAGCCTTCTTCTTTAATGCCCATAATGAATTTTTTGAAGAGGTTGCCAAATTTAGAGCAGCTAGACGGATGTGGGCTAAAATTATGAAAGAAACCTATAAGGCTCAGAATCGAAAAAGTTGGCAACTACGGTTTCATACCCAAACAGGGGGATCAACCCTGACTGCTCAACAGCCCGATAATAATATCGTCCGGGTAACTGTTCAGGCACTCTCCGCAATCATTGGTGGCACACAAAGCTTGCATACAAACTCTCGTGATGAGGCATTAGCATTACCAACAGAGGATTCTGCACGTATTGCCCTTCGGACGCAACAAATTCTTGCAAATGAAAGCGGTGTGGCAGATACAGTGGATCCGCTTGCAGGCTCTTATTTTGTTGAGAATCTAACAAATGAGATCGAACAATACGCAAATGAGTATCTGGAAAAAATTGATGAACTCGGTGGAGCTGTTTCAGCTGTAGAACAAGGATACATGCAGCGTGAAATTCACCATACGTCTTATGAAACCCAAAAGGCCATCGAAAAAGGCGAACAAATTGTTGTTGGGATGAACGCCTATCAACTTGAAGATGAACCTCAGCCAGAGCTGCACCGTGTTGATCCAAGTTTACAGAAACGTCAAATAGAGAAACTTGGAAAAATACGTGAACATAGAGATGAACATCGAGCGAGCGCTCAGTTAGAAGCGTTGCGTGTTGGTGCTAAAGGGAAAGACAACTTAATGCCTTTGATTATTAGCTGTGTAAGGTCGTATTGTACAATCGGTGAGATTTGTGGTGTTTTACGTGAAGAGTTTGGTGAATTTACAGGTATATAGGAGACTTGGGGGACATGAAAATGAAAAAAAAGATTCGTGTATTAATAGCAAAACCAGGTTTAGATGGCCATGATCGTGGTGCATTAATCATTTCTCAGGCGTTGCGGGACTATGGAATGGAAGTCATCTATACAGGTCTTCGCCAAACACCTGAACAAATTGTTTCATCTGCTATCCAAGAGGATGTGGATGCAATTGGAATGTCTTGCCTTTCTGGAGCACACAACGATCTGTTCCCAGAGGTTGTAAAAGGCCTGAAAAAGCATGGTGCTGAAGAAATTATTGTTGTCGGCGGCGGGGTGATTCCTTGGGAGGATATACCTTTTCTTGAAGAGCAAGGTGTCCAAAAAATCTTTACACCAGGGACTCCATCCATTGAAACAGCAAAATATATTGAAAAGGCTGTATATAAACGTGATGGTATTGGACTTGATGAAGACCTAGAATTAGTCAAAAAGATTGATCATATTGGTATCGCCGTAAATTCATTAGATGAATCTATTCCATTTTATCTTGAGGTATTACAGTTAAAGCTTGAGGGAATTGAAGAAGTTCCGTCAGAATCAGTTAAGGTCGCTTTCATTAATGCCGGAAATATACGACTTGAACTGCTTGAGCCTACAAATGAAAAAAGCTCGATTCATACATTTATTGAAAAGCATGGTGCAGGCATTCACCATGTTGCGCTTGGCGTTGCTAATATTGAACAACGAATTAAAGAACTGAAGAAAAAAGGAATCACGATGATTCATAATACACCAAAATCAGGGGCGGGGGGTGCAGAAATAGCGTTCATGCACCCGAAATCGACGCAAGGTGTATTGTATGAATTATGCGACAAATCATCGAAGGAGAGTCAATAGCTATGGACATCTATGATAAAATCAATGAACTTTATGACCGTCGTAGAGAAATACAAATGGGTGGTGGAGATGATAAGGTAACGAAGCAACATGAAAAAGGAAAACTAACTGCGCGTGAGCGAATTGATCTGTTATTGGATGATACTAGTTTTGTTGAAATCAATCCGTTCATTGAACACCGGTGTCAGGACTTTGGACTCGATAAAAGTAGTGCACCAGGAGAAGGAGTCGTAACCGGTTATGGTACCATTCATGGCCGTTCGGTATACTTATTTGCCCAGGACTTCACCGTGTTCGGCGGTGCATTAGGGGAGATGCACGCACAGAAGATCGCGAAGGTAATGGATCTTGCTGCACAAAATGGAGCACCTTTCATAGGCTTGAATGACTCCGGTGGTGCCCGAATTCAAGAAGGTGTTGTATCCTTAGATGGTTACGGACAAATTTTCTATCGTAACTCCATCTACTCAGGCGTGATCCCACAAATTTCAGTAATTCTAGGACCTTGTGCAGGTGGAGCAGTATATTCCCCTGCAATAACCGATTTCGTATTTATGGTGGAGCAATCCAGTCAGATGTTCATTACGGGCCCTAAAGTAATTGAAACGGTTACACGTGAGAAAATCAGCTCAGAGGACTTGGGTGGTGCGAAGGTTCATAGTACGAAAAGTGGAAATGCTCATTTCACAGCTCCTACCGAAGAGGAGACGTTGTTACAAGTGCGAAAGTTATTAGAATACCTTCCACAAAACAATGAAGAGAGTCCAGAGCGAAAGTCTGTAGAGGATCAATCAGATTATAGAGAGAATCTTGCAGATGTAGTGCCTTTTGATACCATTCGCCCTTACGATGTAAGAAATGTTATCCTGGAAATAGTCGATGAAGATTCATTTATGGAAGTTCATAAGGATTTTGCTCGCAACATCGTCGTCGGCTTTGGTAGAATTAAAGGAGAAACAATCGGGCTTATTTGCAACCAGCCTAAGGTGATGGCCGGTGGGTTGGACATCGACTCATCTGATAAGGTAGCACGCTTCATTCGTTTTTGTGACAGCTTTAACATTCCACTGATCACATTCGAAGACGTGACAGGCTTCTTTCCTGGAATTAAACAAGAACATGGCGGTATCATAAGGCATGGAGCGAAAATCCTTTATGCTTATTCTGAAGCGACTGTACCGAAAATCACCGTTATTACAAGGAAGGCATACGGTGGCGCCTATGTTGCCTTAAATAGTAAATCAATCGGTGCGGATCTTGTATTTGCTTGGCCGAATGCGGAAATCGCAGTAATGGGTCCTGAGGGTGCGGCCAATATTATTTTTGCGCGTGAAATCCAGAACAGCGAAAATCCCGAAGAAACACGGCAAGCGAAGATTGATGAATATAGGGAGAAATTCGCAAATCCATACGTAGCCGCTTCAAGGGGAATGGTGGACGATGTAATCGATCCACGAGAAACGCGAATTAAGCTTGCACAATCATTACATATGCTACGGAATAAGAAAGTGAATCGTCCATCGAAAAAGCACGGTAATATACCATTGTAATTATAGAAGGAGCGAAAATGATGATTAATAAAGATCGTATCGTTGAAGAATTTCTAGAACTCGTACAAATTGATTCAGAAACAAAATATGAAGAAGAAATCTCAAAGGTTCTTAAGAAAAAGTTTACCGATTTAGGGCTAGAGGTTATTGAAGATGATTCGAAAGAGAAGACTGGTCACGGTGCAGGGAACTTAATCTGTACATTACCTGCAAAGAATGAAAATGCGGACCCGATCTACTTTACTTCCCATATGGATACAGTAGTACCAGGGAACGGTGTAAATCCATCAATTGAGGATGGATACATTAAAACCGATGGGACAACCATCTTGGGGGCAGATGACAAAACCGGCCTCGCGGCAATGTTTGAAGCAATACGTGTTTTAAAAGAAAAAGAGATTTCACACGGTCGAATTCAATTTGTTATTACAGTGGGCGAAGAGTCTGGTTTAGTTGGAGCAAAGGAACTGGATCCATCCTTGATCAATGCAAAGTATGGTTTTGCGCTTGATTCAGATGGGAAAGTGGGAAAGATTATAGTAGCCGCACCAACTCAAGCAAAGATCATTACGACGATCGAAGGGAAGACTGCCCACGCTGGTGTAGCACCTGAAAAAGGTGTATCCGCTATTACAGTTGCTGCAAAGGCAATTTCGAAAATGCCGCTAGGACGAATTGATGAAGAAACAACAGCGAACATTGGTCGTTTCTCTGGTGGTGCCGGAACAAATACGAACATCGTTATCGACCATGTTGAAATCCTTGCGGAGGCAAGGTCCTTAATTCCAGAAAAAATGGAAGCCCAAGTGGAGAAGATGAAGGATGCGTATGAGAAAACCGCAGAAGAAATGGGTGCTAAGGCAAACGTTGAAGTGATCGTCATGTATCCTGGTTTCAAATTTGATCACGGTGATGAAGTGGTTGAAATCGCCAAACAATCGGTTGAAAAAATCGGCCGTAAACCGGAATTACTTCACAGTGGTGGTGGAAGTGATGCTAATATTATTGCAGGATTCGGAATTCCAACAGTTAACCTCGCAGTCGGGTATGAAGAAATCCATACGAAGAATGAACGTATGCCGATTGAGGAGCTCATAAAAACGTCTGAATTAGTTGTTAGTATTATTGAGCAAGTAGGTTCAAAAAACTAATTAGGTTAATAAGAGGGTGACTCTTAAGTTGCTGGCATTCTCCGCTTTTCGAGATTGCTGGTTGTTTACTTTGGGTCATCCTCTTTTCTATAATAATAATAATTTGTATTATTCATTCGGTTGGTGAAGACCTTTATGGTTAAGAATCAGAACAGATCTAGAATTATTTTTCACGTTGATATGAATAGCTTTTATGCATCGGTTGAATGCGTACATAATCCTTCTCTTAAGGGAAAACCTCTTGCGATAGCTGGAAACGTGGAGGAGCGAAAAGGAATCATTGTTACAAGTAGTTACGAAGCACGAGCGAAAGGCGTTCGGACGACAATGCCATTATGGGAAGCAAAAAGGAAATGTCCAGAATTAATTGTCCTACCCCCATCGTTTGACAGGTACCGAGCAGCGTCTAAACAGCTTTTTGATCTTTTGTTTGAATATAGTGATCTAGTTGAGCCGGTGTCGATCGATGAAGGGTATATTGATATTTCAGAGACTCCATCGAATTCTCCCTTAGAAATAGCCAAGGAAATCCAGTTTAGATTATTGAATGAGTTAAAGCTGCCTAGCAGTATTGGGATTGCACCGAATAAGTTTTTAGCAAAAATGGCGTCCGATATGAAAAAGCCACTTGGGATCACTGTGCTAAGGAAAAGAGAACTTCCAGAGAAATTGTGGCCTATGAAAATTGAAGAGATGCATGGGGTAGGTAGTAAGACAATGGGTAGATTCCATGAAATCAATGTGTTTACAATTGGAGACCTTGCAAAGAAAAGTGAACTGGAAGTCAAACTCTCACTTGGGAAAAACGGTGAAAAACTATGGAATCGAGCGAGAGGTATTGATGATCGAAAGGTTGACCCAGAAGCATCAAATTCCTTCAGAACAGTAGGGGTATCGACCACATTACCTGAAGACCTTATACATTCTAATGAAGCAAAGATCGTGTTTGACGAACTGGCAAACTCTTTAGAGGCAAGGCTCAACCGGAAAAACGTAGTGGCAATATCCATTCAACTTACGATCCGTTATGCAGATCGTAAAACAATTACAAGGAGCGAATCGTTAACAAATCCTGTACAAAAAAAGACGGATCTTGCTGCAATAGCGAATAGAATTTTCAAAGGTCATTGGAATGGTGAACCCGTTCGTCTACTAGGAATTAGTGCCATTCAGGTTATCGACAAGAAAAACGCGGTGCGTCAGCTTGACTTATTTTCGTATCAACAATATTCCAAAGATGAACAACTAGTTGAAACGTTAGACAAAATTCAACGTAAATATGGAAAGAATTCTGTTCAAAAAGGGTTAGAGAATAAGGGGGATAATAGAAATGGAAAGAAGGATCAAAATTGAAGAATTAAGAACGTCTATTGGTAACGTATTAATTGGTAAGGAAGAGTCTGTTGATTTACTTATGGTCGCATTGCTGTCCCGAGGGCATGTGTTAATGGAGGATGTTCCAGGGACAGGTAAGACAATGCTTGCGAAAAGTATCGCCAAATCAATTGCGGGAACGTTTCGTAGAATCCAATTTACTCCAGACGTATTACCGTCAGATGTTACAGGAATCCAGTATTTAAACCCAAAGACAAAAGAGTTTGAAACCCGGCATGGTCCTGTAATGACGAATGTCTTACTAGCTGATGAAATTAACCGTGCAACACCTCGAACACAGTCCAGTTTACTTGAAGTGATGGAGGAGCGACAAGTTACTATCGATGGAGAAACGATCAGCTTACCAAGTCCTTTCATCGTACTAGCGACGCAAAATCCGATTGAATCTCATGGAACATTCCCATTACCAGAAGCACAAATGGACCGATTCTTGTTGAAAATAAATGTAGGCTATCCGAATTTGCAAGAGGAACATAGAATGATGAAAGCCTATCGAAAGGAAGAACCGATTGATCGTCTCACAACGGTCTACACAGCAGCGGAACTAATAGAGATGCAACATGAGATAAAATCTGTTCATCTCACTGAAGAAATAGAGATGTATTTACTTTCAATAGTTGCAGAGACTCGTAAATCAAAGCAAATTGAAATTGGAGTAAGTCCACGGGGGACCCTTGCGTTCATGCGTGCTGTTCAAGCCTATGCATGGTTACAAGGGCGAGACTATGTCAACCCTGAAGATGTGAAGAAAATCGCACCTTACGTATTGTCACACCGACTCGTACTATCGATGGAAGGGGAACTACGAAAAAGCCAAGACCAAGTCATTCAAGATATATTGGATGAAGTGGACGTACCGGTGGAAGCGGGAGCAGTCCAAAAATGATTTGGAGAAGAGAAATAGATTCAGGAGCAATTAATACATATCTACCAATCACGGCTGCCATTGTGATTCTATTTAGCTTTTATGGAAAGTCATATCTCTTATTTTGGATAGGGACGCTCACCTTAATCGGCACATTGTTATCGAGTCGTTATGTTATTTCTATTACCCGAAAGCTCGCTTATAATAACGAAAGACAAACGATTCGGATGTTTCCTGGTGATAGCGACCGCATGATTGTTCAGGTTGCCAATCGTAGTAAGCTGCCTGTTTTCAATAGTAAGTTATCGTTCACATTAAATAATCATTGTGTCATTGAAAACATCCAACCTACCGAAGAGAGAAAAAGTGTTAATGAATATGTTGTTCCTCTCACCTTTCTTCCTAAAGAACAAAAAAGACTTGTCTTTACGATTAATGGGACCAGTAGAGGAGTCGCTAAGATAGGCACGCTAAGATTTACGGTTTATGATCTATTGAATATCACAACCGGCAAACTTGTAAACGATCGCCTTATCCAAACGGAACTAATCGTTTACCCAACTATATTAACAGTTGGTGGTGTCCAGCAATTAATCCAGACTCGACAAGGCAATCGTGTAGTGCCATCATCCCTTCATGAGGATCGTAATTTAATCGTTGGAACGCGGGACTATGAACCTGGTGATTCATTTCAACGTATTCATTGGAAGGCATCAGCCCGAATGGATGAAATACAAACGAAAATCTATGAGAAAACGATGACCCAAACATGGACTATTTTCATGAACGTGATTTTTAACTCAGATGAAGTATCTCAATTTGGTGAGAATGGGCTGCTTGAAAGGCAAATTAGTTATACCGCTTTTCTGTGCCAATTTGCTTTCCAACATAATATACCGTTTGAAATTTATATCAACATTAAGACACGAGGCAGAATACCATATATGCATCTCGAAAAGGGTGAAGGAAAAAGTCAATTAGCGAAAGCATTGGAGCTATTGGCAAGGCTGAGCAGTAATAGTATCAAGGTTCCGATGCATCGTGTATTGTCCATGTTTGAACGACGCCACTTTAGTTCAACACTCATCCTTTTAGTTGGGGATAACCAGACGGATATGGACTTTTACTATCGTTTTCAGAAACAGGGAATGGATCTATATAAAGTTTTTCTAGACGAGTCATCCGCATCGTTAGACCGTTTAGAAAAAAGGAGGATCATCTCATGAAGCGTATCGCAGGCATCCGTATGAGATGGCTCCAATATATGATGGATGTATTCTTTATCGTCCTAACGACTGTATGGATCTATGCACCTTTTAATAAAAGCGTAATGTTACCCCTACTTGCTGTTATGGTGATTGGGGGGATTATATGTGAGTTCTTATTTACTCGAATGAAAATAACTGTAGGGAAAGTAGTACTCGTCCTACCCTTCTTGTGGGGTATGGGATGGTTACTAGGATTGGATCTTCTTCTTTTCTTGCTAGCTGGGGTACTTTGCTTATGGAGGTTTACTAGTCATTATCTTGATCCTGATTTAGGGCAAGAGATGTTTCTATTTATGTTGACAATTATGAGTGTCGGCACTTTCTTCTTTTTGTATAATAATAGCGAATACTTGCTTGTTGTCCTGTCTATTACAATGATTCAAGTACTGTTAATGAGCTCAATACGAGTTAATAGAACATTAGGTGAACAGCAGCTACACCCTACTATTAAAAAATGGGTTGCCTACATATTTTTAGGGTTTGTTGGTACAACCGGAATTGTTGCCTTATTCTTCCCTCTGATCAAACAGATTTTTATGCTTGGAATGAGGGCGCTTGGAACAGCTGTGGGGCTTGTTTTATATTATCCTGCCCAATACATCTTAAATTGGTTTATGAGTTTAGTTGATCCATCAGAACTAGAATCGTCGGGAGAACAAGAAGGGAAAGCTAAACCGGATAAAAAGTTTCTTGATCAGGACTTTACTAACAGTGGAATAGTAGACTTTCTGAACGCCTTTTTGATTATTGTCGCGCTCTTACTTGTTATTTGGATCGTTTGGAAGTTCTATAATAAGCAATTGACCCTTCAAAAACCAATGACACTGACCCCGGTGGTGGAATCACAGGACTTGAGCTATGAAGAGCCAAACTTATCATTTCGAAACAAACGGCGTGCACCGGAAAATAGGATTCGGAAGCGGCTCTTCCAGTTGGAGAGTAAGATGGCAAAATACAATTATGGACGATACAGCAATGAGTCTGTACATGAGTGGCTAAGCCGTGTTGAACCACCTGAAGAGCTACATCAGCAAATTACGAGCATCTACCAACAGGTTCGCTATGGGGAGCTTGATGTTACTCAAGAACAGACAACGAAATATGAAGCTGCTATCCAAAAATTGTTGTCATGGGGGAAACTTAATTATAAAAATAAAGAAAACTTGGCTAACGCAAAGCCTTGGCGCTGGCGTTAGCTTTAGTCCCTAAAGGGATGACCTAAAGGCCCTTGCTTTATACTTTCTTAACGTGGAACAAAAAAACCGAGGCTGACATTCGATTGTCAACCTCGGTTTTGCTTATGTTTACTATTAAATCTTAACCTGTTGGTGATTGTACATATTAGATCTGTCTGGGGCCATTTACCGTTAAAAGTGGGAATGACCCTTCTACAAGGGTATAAAAAGATCAAATTTAATGAAAAACATCCAGATTTAACAGCTGTTCTCAAAATAATTCTTCCGGAGTTTCCTGAATTCAGCCGAAAGATTCTGGAATTCATCTGAACTGAGTATAATTCATTCGGAAAATCTGGAATTCGTCCGAACTGAGAATAATTCATCCAGAAAATCTGGAATTCGTCCGAACTGAGTATAATTCATCCGGAAAACCAGGAATTCATCTGAACTGAGATTAATTCATCCAGAAAAGACGCTTCCGCTTTTCTTTTACCAGCCTCTTGTATATTGTTTTGGTGGAGCCAACTCTACGTTTAATTCGTTTGCAGCTCGTCTTGGCCAATACGGATCACGTAATAGTTCACGGGCTAAAATGATTAAATCTGCACGATTATTTTGCAGAATTTCTTCAGCATGCATTGGTGATGTAATTAGTCCGACAGCACCAGTTGCAATATGCGCCTGTTCACGCAGGTGATCTGAATACTGAACTTGATAACCCGGGTATGGTTTGATTTTCGCTGGAACCACTGCACCTGAGCTACAATCGATTAAATCAACACCAAGATCCTTCATCCATTTAGCATAGTCAACGTAATCTTCAACCGTATAACCTTGTGGATGATAATCATTTGCTGAAATACGTACAAATATCGGCCCTTCAAATTCAGATTTAATCGCTGTAATCACTTCACGTAAAAAGCGGAATCGTTTTTCCTTCGATCCTCCATACTCATCTGTACGGTGATTCGTGAGTGGAGATAAAAATTGATTGATCAAATATCCATGGGCTCCATGAATCTCAATAATATCAAATCCAGCTTCGCGGCTGCGACGTGCAGCGTTTTTAAAATCCTCTACGGCCCCATGAATTTGTTCAGTAGACATTTCTTCAGGCTTTTTCATATCTTCTTTGAAAGGAAGTGGGGAAGCAGAATAAATTGGCCCCTCGACAATCGCTTTACGACCAGCGTGTCCGAGTTGAACGGCAATCTTCGCATCTTGCTCATGGACAAGATCAACCAATTCCGTCAGTCCTTCAATATGCTCATCCTCCCAAATACCTAAGTCTTCCATCGAAATTCGGCCCTGTGGATGTACAGCTGTTGATTCCACATTGATCAAGCCTACCTGACCAACAGCCCGACTTGTATAATGAGTTTTGTGCCAATTGGTTACTTTACCATCCTGATCTAGGCAGGAATACATACACATTGGTGACATCACAATTCTATTTTTCAATGTCACATTCCGGAACGTAATCGATTCAAAAAGCTTTGCAGACATATCCTTCACCTCTATTATTCATTGTTACCTTCTGGAGATTCCATACAAGTGTAGCATAAGAAGGTGAGGGAGGAAGGTTACGATGCTCACAACATCCAAAGCAAAAGAACATGAGCCTACTTATACGATTTGAGTGGATTTAACTTTTGGAACACTGTCATTAGCTTTGAAGGTGTCGGTTGATGTACGCCTTCTAATACTGATCTCGCAATGTCTGGAACATCGGTAATAATTGCCTCCACATGCTGATCAAAAAACCATTGCATCTTTTTCGGATCATTGATTGTATACGATCTTATCTTTATCCCATGCTTAGCAAAGTTTTTCAATATGTTAGTATTCACTGTACGCCAATGTGGATGAGCACTTTTTGTATTTAACTTACGTACATAATTCCAAGGTTCATAGAGGCCTGACGAGTATAACGGTGCAACTTCATTTCCTCGATCGATTCTTTGAAGTTCACGTAAACTATAGTGGTTGAAAGATGAATAGATCGCTCGTTTCTTGAGGTCATATTTCATCACTAAATCGTACACGAGTCGTTCCATATTATAATAAGGTAAAACAGTATTTTTAAATTCAATATTTAATTGTAAATGAGTAGGTTTTAACCATATGAGGATTTCTTCAAGTGAAGAGATTTTTTCTTCTTTATATTGATGTGAATACCAACTGCCAGCATCTAAACGGCGTAGCTCGTTATACGAATGTTCACTAACAAATCCCTTACCGTTTGTCGTTCTTTTTAAAGTTTCGTCGTGTATAACCACTGGAATTTTATCTTTGGATAATTGGACGTCCAGTTCGATACCATCTGCTTTTAGTTCCAGTGCTTTTTGAAAGGAAGCCATCGTATTCTCGGGTGTATACTTACTCGCACCTCTATGGGCAAAGATGTAGGTCAATGTAATCTCTCCTTTTTAACACGTTAAGAAAGTATAAAAATACTTTCTATAGTATAAGTGCAACTAAGGCGATCGCCAGCGCAAAGGCTTGGCGCTAGCCAAGTTTTCTTTAAAGGAACCATTAATTGATGTTCAATCTAGGTATGCTTATAATGATACAAAAATATTATTCAGTAATAAAGGATTTCGCTACTATGTGCAGAAACTTTACTATATGTTTACATGAAACGACATACATTTGCATTTATCATCAGACAGGAGTGGTCTCACCATGAAGAAATGGCAGGATAAAGAGAGTCTAAAAGAATTGCTTTATCAGCTTGTAGAATTCCCTAGTATCACTGGTTCCGATGCTGAAATTGGTATCAGTGAATTCATTTATATGAAGCTTGCTGATTTGGATTATTTTAAGGGAAAACCAGAAGATCTTCAGATACATCCGACAAGAGATGGGAGAAAGTTTGTAACCGCTCTTGTTCAAAATGGGAAATCAGATGAAACTATAATTCTTATCAGTCATTTTGATGTTGTTGACGTGGAAGACTTCGGAGAATGGAAGAACCTTGCCTTTCGTCCGAGAGAATTGACACAGGAATTTCTTGCGATCAAGAATGAGCTTTCAGATGATATCCAAGAGGATCTTGATAAAGCAGAGTGGATTTTTGGCCGAGGTTCAATGGATATGAAGGCAGGTCTTACTCTGCAAATGTCGATGATTGAGAAAGCTGGACTCGGTGAATTCGATGGGAATATTTTATTACTGACAGTTCCTGATGAAGAAGCGAACTCGGCAGGAATGTTGGAAGCAGTAGAAGTGTTACTCGAGTTAACTGAAACACATAATCTTCAATATAAAGCTTGTTTGAACTCAGAACCGGTTTTTACTCGTTATCCTGGGGATCCCAATCAGTATGTCTATACAGGTTCTATAGGTAAACTGTTACCCGGATTCCTGTGCTATGGAATGGAGACTCATGTTGGCGAACCCTTCTCAGGTGTCAATGCGAACTACATGGTTTCAGAGTTAACTCGTGAACTAGAGTTAAACACGGACTTTTGTGAACTGATAGATGATGAAGTTACACCTCCACCTACTAATTTGATGCAAAAGGATTTGAAGGAAGAATATTCGGTACAGATTCCACATGTAGCGGTAACCATGTTTAATCTAATGACGATGGAGCGGCCTGTATATGATTATAATCAAAAACTAATTGAAATTGCTCGAAATGTTGCGAAAAGAATTGAACAGAAACTCCTTGATCAGGCAGCAGCATTTAATCAATGGGAACAATTTGAACCGCTTTCCCATAACATTCGAGTACTCACATTCGAGGAATTAATCGAAAAAGCCATAAAGCAATACGGAGAAGCTGAGATTATCCGAAGGCAAGCTTATATTTCAGCTAACTTTAAGGAATTAGGAGACCGTGACCTTTCCACTCGTCTCGTTTCGGATCTTGCGTCATTATGTAAAGATGAGGGACCAATGATCGTGTTGTTTTATAGTCCTCCATTTTACCCAGCTGTTTCATCAAGGAAAAATAAGCACATCCAATCGGTCGTTACCGAGATGGTCGAGTATGCAAGAACAGAGCACAGTGTTACTCTTAAGGAACAGCATTATTTTGGAGGGTTGTCAGATTTAAGCTTTACAAGCCTCACACAACCCGTCGAAGGACTGAAACCACTGTTTCGAAATATGCCATTGTTCCAAAATGGATATCAGTTTCCACTCGATGAGTTACAACAGTTGAAAATTCCTGTGATGAACCTCGGACCATTAGGAAGGGATGCGCACAAATGGACGGAACGATTGAACGTTGATTATTCATTCGGGCCATTCCATAAAATGCTCCCTGTTGCGATTGAGAAATTGTTGAAATAACTGTTATAGTCGGGAGTCAGCTTGTTGGCTGACTCCTTTTAAAATAAGTTAAGAAAATATAAAAACTTGCTGCATGTTTATGGGTGATATCTTGATATTATGGGCTAAAACCGAATTATATGGGCGACAATCAAATTCATGGTACATCCGATACACAAGCAACTATCCGCCTTGTTTCATTTCACGTGAACGTTGTGCGGCTTCCAAAATACAGGAGATGAAGGCTTGATCGACATTTCGCTCATGCAGTGCTTGTAGACCGGCGGCCGTCGTTCCTCCTGGACTCGTAATATTGTGACGAAGCTGTTCAATTTCAAGGTGTGAATGTTTGAGCATCTCCCCAGCACCTATCAATGTTTCAGCGATCAGCTTTCTGGAATCTTGCTCGCAAATACCATGCATGAGGGCAGCCTTATGGAGGGCTTCTGCTATATAATAAAAATAAGCAGGTCCACTCCCAGCGATTGCAGTTGTTGTATCCATTTGCATTTCATCAACAAAGGTAACAGTACCAATCGATTCAAAAAGCTGGGTAGTAATTTGGGTGTGAATTGATGTGACATATGCCCCTTTACATAGTGTTGTTGCAGATCGGCCTATTTCCGATGACGTGTTCGGCATTGATCGAATAACCGGAATTGCTTTTTTTAGAACATTTTCTATAAATCGAGTTGAAACTCCAGCCATCACCGAGATGAGTAACTGGTTCTGAGATATGAAAGGGCGTATCGCTTCTAACCCATCTAAAGCATCTTTCGGTTTAATGGCGACTACAATAACATCTGCTTCGGAGATGACCTCCTTAATATTGCGGGAGGCATAAATTCCGTAGTGATCTTCTAGATAGGTGAGTCGGTGATTATTTGATCGATTTGTGATTCTAATTTGTTCGTTGGTGACAGCATGGTTTCGTAACAAGCCCTTAATAATTGATTCAGCCATTGAACCTGCACCGATAATAGAAATGTGGTTATTAATAATCACGATGATACCTCCTTGAATAAAAAATATCCCCAACTGTCCTTGGAAAAAAGGACGGATGGGGATTCCGCGGTACCACCTTCGTTGACATCAATAGATGCCCTCTCGTGTTTCCGTATCGTGGAAAAAGACGGTCAGGTTTTGGCCTAACAGCTCCTGGATAGGTTCAACCGTTTCATTGCGATGGAATCTTCCAGTCGATGGATTCCAATCTCTGGCGCCGAGCTTCGGTTTACTATTTCCGTTCATAGCTTACGATTATTGTTAAAGTATATTATTATTGAAAACAAGCTAACGTGTCAAGCTATTATTTGTGAACGTTTTACATAAAGAGAGTGAAATGTTCATACACTGTTGCTTGATACGAACACAAGTTTTCTAATTTGGAGGCGTTTTTGTTTTGAGCGAAAAGATTTATTGTTTTACACTTCCTACCCCCTTTACAGTAGGGGATGTTAATGTGTATTTAATTGCAGCCGAGAAATTGACTTTAGTTGATATAGGACCAAAAACAGAAGAAGCTTGGGTCCAGTTTCGCTCACAGATTGAAGATATTGGCTACAGAGTTGAGGATATTGAACAGGTCATTCTTACACATCATCACCCTGATCACGTCGGCCTTGCGGATTACATAAAAAACGAAGATGTTTCATTTGTTAGTTTAGCCTACAACCTCCCGTGGTTAAGGAAAGATCAAGAGTTTTTGACTCATCATGATCAGTTTTACGAAAAAGTGTACACGGAAATGGGCATCCAACAATTCCACAAAAAGGCGATGTCTCAGATCCGTCGATATTTGGACTATTCATGCACAATCACAGTAGACACTGTTGTACAAGAGGGGGATGAGATAGCAGGATTAACCGGATGGATCGTACTTGAAACCCCGGGTCACGCCCAAGGGCATTTATCTCTATTTAAAAAAAGCGAAGGAATTCTGATCGGCGGCGATCATGTAATCAAGCACATCTCTTCCAACGCCTTAATCGAACCCCCACCAATTGGGGTAGAAGAAAGACCTAAGACGCTATTACAATACCGGGAATCATTGAAAAAGGTTATCGAATACAATGTGAAGGTAGTCTATGCTGGGCATGGTGAAGTCGTTTACAATCCTTTAGAACTCGTACAAGAGCGTTTGATTAAACAGGAGGAACGCGCTGAACGAATTTTATCAATGATTGAAGCAGAGGCTTTATCCGGCTTTGATATTTGCAAACGATTATTTCCTTCGATCTTTCTAAAAGAGCTAGGTCTTACCATGTCCGAAACATTAGGACACCTGGATCTATTAGAAAGTGAAAATAAAATTGATGTAGAGAATAAAAATGGTGTTCTCTTTTATTGTAAGAAAGGGGCAGCCTCTCAATGACATCAAGGAAGGTAGTTGTAATAACAGGAGCATCAAGTGGTATTGGGGCAGAAATGGCTATTCAAATCGCTTCTAAAGGTTGGCTCCCAATACTTATGGCACGTTCACTTGATAAACTAGATACTCTTCAAAAAAAGATTGAAACCAATACTGGGATAGTGGCAAGGGTTTATCAGTTGGACGTCCGTAATCAAAATGCTGTCAAGCAAATATTTCAAAACGTAAATGAAGATATCGGACAAATTGATGTACTGATTAACAACGCAGGTTATGGTAAATTTGACTTTTTTGAAGAGGCAAACATCGACGATATAGAAGGGATGTTTGAAACCAATGTGATTGGACTGATGGCTTGTACACAGGCTGTATTACCGATCATGAAAAAAAGCAGCGGGGGGCATATCATTAACATCGCCTCTCAGGCAGGTAAAATTGCCACAGCGAAAAGCAGCGTTTATGCCGCAACGAAGCATGCTGTTCTTGGGTTTACGAACAGTTTGCGGATGGAGTTAGAAGATGACAACATTCATGTGACTGCAGTAAATCCAGGGCCGATTCAAACCAACTTTTTCTTAATTGCAGATCAAACAGGTCATTATCAAAAAAGTGTTGAAAAATACATGCTTCACCCGGAGTTCGTTGCCCGTAGGGTGGTCGACAATATTGATCGACCTGTGCGTGAAATTAATTTACCAAAGTGGATGGATCTTGGAAGTAGGGCATATCAACTGTTTCCGAAACTTGTTGAGAAGTTTGCAGGAAAAGCATTTAAACAAAAATAATCCGTTGACAAAGAAAAGACCGGTCCTCTATCTAGTTAGGGACTGGTTTTTCTTTACATGTAAGACCTTCTGCATGTCAATTCAGTTTATCGGAGATTACAAGATGAATGTCGTGGCTTTTTGCATATTCTTGATAATTTTCACTTGGGGTAGTATCAGTAATTATATAATCAATCTCATCCAGTCCACAATAGGTCATCAAAGTATTTTTATCAAATTTATAATGATCGACCAGTAAATATATTTCTGAACTCCTTTTAACGATCGTTTGCTTTATTTCACTTTCAAGAGGGGATGAATGAGTCACACCATTTGATATAGAAATCCCAGTCGAAGCCATGAAAGCCTTGTTGATATTATAAGATTTTAATAAATCCATATTTTTAAAGTTAATAAACGATTTTGTTTTACGGTCAAATATTCCACCTGTTGAAAGTACATTTAAATTATCATAAGGGAAGGAATTACTAATAAAATCTAGATTATTAGTAATGATCGTCACATGCTTTGTCTGTATGTACTCCACCATTTCTACTGTTGTCGTTCCTGAATCAACATAGATAATATCCCCATCCTGAACAAAGTTCGCTGCCGTTTTAGCAATTGACTCCTTTTGTCTTTGATTACGTATGTGCCTTTTGTTGAATGATTCAAGTGCTACATCATTTACAGCTACTCCGCCATAGACTTTTTTAATTTTCCCTCGTTTAACCAACTGCTGAACATCACGTCGAATGGTGTTTTTTGATACGTCAAACACTGTGACAAGCTCATCTAAAGATACTGTCTGATGCTCAAAAACATATTCCTGTATTTGTTCAATCCGTTTTGTTTTAAACATGTTTATCCCTCTTGTTATTTTTATTTTTGACTTCTAATTTAGCTGCTGGTGACAAAAAATATAATACAGTTTTAGCTATAACGATTAATGTATTCATTTATATAGTTAGAAGCGTTCTTCTGTAATAATATCAATGCTTTGAATATATTTTAGCAAAAATTACCCAAAACTTCACCATTTATTTCTATTGTATGGTTATTTATTTGATATTTTAATTAAAACTACTAAATTAAACTTTATTCCTTTATTAACAATGATCTTGCCATTAGCGTACAACATAGATAAAATAATTTTCTGAAATTTCTATTGACTGAAAACGTTTTTAATATTATTATTAGATTCAAACATACCCAAAACATACTCAAAACGTAACAAAAATATCAAAAGGAGGGGAGAAGAATAAAAAAATAGCTTATGTGCAGTAAAGTTGTTCAGTGGGAGATTTATGACGGAGATCGCCAGCGCTAGCCAAGTTTTTCTTTACACGTTAAGAAAGTATAAAAGTTTGCGGCATGGATGTAATGTCCAGCTTCAGCGCCCAACCACTTGGATCATTTCAGGCCTCCTGCGGCGGCAACAGCCTCCTCGTCGGTCTTCCAGTGACCTTCGTGGCTAAGCAGGGCGCTTGCGCTTTTCTTAAATTTCAACAACGATTGATAGAAACATATTTTAGGGAGGAAGAAAACATGTCGGAAGCAGTAAAGTTAAAAACAGTAAAACTTAAAAATTACATAAATGGTGAGTGGGTTGAAAGTAAAACAACAAATTATGAGGATGTCTACAATCCAGCCACAAAAGAAGTCATTGCCAAAGTGCCATTATCAACAAAAGAAGATATTGACTACGCAGTAGAAGTTGCTGAAAAAGCATTTGAAAAATGGAAAAACATAGCAGTTCCACGGCGTGCGAGAATCTTTTTCAACTATCAGCAATTGCTGACCAATCATAAGGAAGAATTGGCCCGTCTGATCACAATGGAAAATGGAAAAAGCCTTTCTGAAGCATTAGGTGAAGTCCAGCGTGGAATAGAAAATGTTGAATTTGCAGCAGGTGCACCAACTTTAATGATGGGCGATTCACTGTCTTCGATTGCTACAGATATCGAGGCGACGAATTACCGATACCCAATTGGAGTTGTCGGTGGAATTACTCCATTTAATTTCCCAATGATGGTGCCGTGCTGGATGTTCCCAATGGCAATAGCACTAGGGAATACGTTTATTTTGAAACCATCCGAAAGAACACCGCTCTTAACAGAAAAATTAGTAGAGTTATTTACAGAAGCAGGACTTCCAGAAGGTGTGTTAAACCTAGTTCACGGCGCACATGACGTCGTAAACGGAATATTGGATCATCCTGAAGTTAAAGCGATTTCTTTCGTCGGTTCCAAGCCTGTGGGTGAATACGTGTTTAAACGAGGGAGTGAGAACCTCAAACGCGTCCAAGCATTAACAGGCGCTAAAAACCATACCGTCGTCTTAAATGACGCAGATCTAGAAGAAACAACCACAAACATCATTTCTTCAGCATTTGGCTCAGCAGGGGAACGTTGTATGGCATGCTCAGTTGTGGCAGTGGAAGAGGGAATTGCCGAAGAATTTTTGGCCAATCTGAAAGCAAAAACGGCAACTATTAAGATGGGAAATGGCTTGGATGAAGGTGTATTGCTTGGTCCAGTCATCAGGGAAGATAATCAAAATCGAACGATCGATTATATCGAAAAAGGAATTGAAGAAGGGGCAACCCTTGTATGTGATGGTCGCGAACGTTCATTGGATGAAGGATATTTCATTGGACCTACTATTTTCGATAATGTCACGACGGATATGACCATCTGGAAAGATGAAATGTTCGCTCCAGTCTTATCAATCATGCGTGTGAAGAATTTAAAAGAAGCGATTGAAGTTACCAATCAATCAGAATTTGCCAATGGGGCATGTATCTTTACAACGAATGCTCAATCCATCCGTTACTTCCGTGAAAATATCGATGCAGGTATGATAGGGGTTAATCTGGGTGTACCGGCTCCAATGGCATTCTTCCCGTTCTCTGGATGGAAATCGTCATTCTTTGGAACATTACACGCTAATGGAAAAGATAGTGTTGATTTCTATACCCGTAAAAAAGTTGTTACAGCTCGATATAAGACACCTACATTTGAGTAAGGAATTTTTGTCTCATGCCTTCAAGGTTTTCGTTTAGATAATAAATGTATCTATGAAGTTCGTTATTTGGAAACAACCGGCCCATCATATTTGTTCACTAATATGATGGAGCCATTTTATTATAACCTTGTAAAAGCAACCTTCCACTCACAATTTCCAAGTGAGGCTAAGGTTGTCAGGTGACAATAAGGAGGTACATATGAGCAAATTGCTTCGAAAGCCAGAAATAAACGAAATTTCCCAAGGAGTCACAATCATTCAGGAAATAACGACACAAAATTCTCCATTAGAATATGTTGGATTTAAAATCGTTGATTTAACTCCAGGTGCAAAATATTCAGAATTATCAGGAAAGAAAGAGTGCTGTATCGTAGCGCTCACAGGAAAAATAAATGTCACTGATCATGAAGAAACTTTCAAAAATCTTGGTACTCGTGAAAGTGTTTTCGAGAAGATGCCAACAGACAGTGTCTATGTCTCAAGTGATCGCCGTTTTGAAATAGAGGGAGTCAGCCAGGCTCGCCTGGCATTATGCTATTCGCCTTCTGAAAAAAAATTACCTACAAAACTAATTAAAGCTAAAGAAATTGGTATCGAAAGTAGAGGAATACTCAACAATAAGCGCATGGTACACAATATTTTGCCGGATTCGGATCCATCTGCTGATCGTCTTCTGGTCGTTGAAGTGTTCACAGAAAGCGGAAACTGGTCCAGCTATCCTCCACATAAGCATGATCGAGATAACTTACCAGGCGAGTCTTTTTTAGAAGAAACCTACTATCATGAAATGGATCCACAGAAAGGCTTTGTATTCCAGCGAGTCTATACGGATGATCGTTCCCTTGATGAAACCATGACGGTTGAAAACGGGGATGTAGTGATCGTTCCGGAAGGATATCATCCAGTCGGTGTGCCAGATGGTTATACGTCCTATTATTTAAATGTAATGGCAGGACCGAAACGTGTTTGGAAATTTTACAATGATCCGGACCACGAATGGATATTAACGCGTTCATAATAAATGCAAGGAGCTGTTACCGGGGATGAACTATGAATTAAGTGCTGAAAGAGAATTTGACATTATTGCAATTGGCCGTGCATGCATTGATCTAAATGCCACGGAGTACAACCGTCCAATGGAAGAAACCATGACATTTACAAAATATGTGGGAGGTTCGCCCGCAAATATTGCAATTGGCAGCTCCAAATTGGGCTTGAAAACTGGATTTATCGGTAAAATTTCAGATGACCAGCATGGACGCTTTATCGAGCAGTATATGCGTGGGGTTGGAGTAGATACATCAAATATGGTAGTAGATAAAGAAGGACGTAAAACGGGATTAACATTTACAGAGATTAAGAGTCCAGAAGAGTGCAGTATCTTAATGTACCGCCAAGAAGTGGCAGACCTTTATCTGGAACCTTCTGAGGTTAATGAAGATTATATAAAAAAATCAAAAATCCTGCTTGTTTCAGGGACAGCCCTGTCAAAAAGCCCATCTCGTGAAGCCGTGTTAAAAGCAGTCAGCCTAGCTAAGAAAAATGATGTTAAAATTCTTTTTGAATTGGATTACCGCCCGTATTCATGGAATTCTTCTGATGAAACATCTGTGTATTATTCATTGGTTGCAGAGCAGGCAGATGTTGTTATTGGTACCCGAGATGAATTTGATGTGATGGAAAACATAAATGAGGGAAAAAACGACAATACCATCCGTTATTTGTTCAATCATTCGCCTGAACTTATCGTCATTAAACAGGGTGTAGAAGGTTCATATGCCTATACTAAACTTGGAGAAACATTCAAAGGCCAAGCCTACCCAACAAAAGTATTAAAAACTTTCGGTGCAGGTGATTCATACGCTTCAGCTTTCTTATTTGCTTTGGCAACAGGTAAAGAAATTGAAAGCGCTTTAAGGTACGGCAGTGCATCAGCATCTATTGTTGTTAGCAAGCATAGCTCTTCAGAAGCGATGCCGTCAGTGGAAGAAATTGAGAAATTAATTGCCGAAAGATCAAAAATGAAATAATCCAGGTAGAGGTGAGAAACTGTGGGAACAATCAGATTGACAACAGCGCAGGCTTTAATCAAATTTTTGAATCAGCAATATATTCATGTTGACGGTAAGGAGTTTCCTTTTGTCGAAGGAATCTTCAATGTATTCGGACATGGAAATGTTGTAGGGATTGGCCAAGCCCTTGAACAGGAGCCGGGGCATCTAAAAGTGATCCAGGGGAAAAATGAACAAGGGATGGCACACGCTGCGGTTGCTTTTAGCAAACAAATGCTCCGGCAAAAAATTTATGCTGTAACCACTTCTGTCGGGCCTGGGTCAGCTAACCTGGTCGCTGCAGCAGGGACAGCCCTTTCTAACAATATTCCTGTACTTCTGCTTCCAGCGGATACCTTTGCTACCCGCCAGCCTGATCCGGTTTTACAACAGGTCGAACAGGAATATAGTAACGCTGTAACGACAAATGATGCACTCAAACCGGTTTCGAGATATTGGGACCGCATAACCCGCCCTGAACAGTTGATGTCCAGTTTGATTCGTGCCTTTGAAGTGATGACGAATCCAGGAAAAGCAGGTCCGGCAACCATCTGTATTTCACAGGATGTTGAAGGGGAAGCATTTGATTTTGATGAGAAATTCTTTGATAAACGGGTCCATTATCTCGATCGTAAATTGCCGACCGAACGTGAATTAATGGGTGCAGCAGACTTGATCAAAGCAAGTAAAAAACCACTTATCATTGTTGGTGGAGGTGCAAAATACTCCCAAGCCCGCGATAGTTTAATAACCCTTTCAAAAAAGCACAACATCCCGCTGGTGGAGACGCAAGCCGGTAAATCAACGGTTGAGTCTACATTTAAAAATAATTTGGGTGGCATGGGGATCACCGGAACATTGGCAGCGAACAAATCGGCACGCCAGGCAGATTTAATTATAGGTATTGGCACACGGTATACAGATTTTGCCACTGCTTCAAAAACCGCCTTCAATTTTGATACAACAAAGTTCTTAAACATCAATGTCAGTCGTTTGCAAGCATATAAATTGGATTCCTATCAGGTCGTAGCAGATGCAAGGACAACTTTAGAGCAATTATTCCCTTTGTTAGAGGGATACAAGAGTGAATTTGGCGATACAATCACTGAAATGAAAGAAGAATGGCTAGCGGAACGCGACCGATTAAGTAAAGTCACATTTAGCCGCGAGAACTTCAATCCAGAAATTAAAGGCCAGTTCTCCCAAGAAGTACTAAATGAATATGCCGAGTCTTTGAAAACCGAATTTGCGCAAACGACAGCATTAACTACGATTAATGACACAATCGCTCCGGACAGTATCATCATATGTTCAGCAGGATCATTACCTGGAGACCTGCAGCGTCTATGGCATTCCACTGTTCCCAACACCTACCATCTTGAATACGGCTTTTCATGTATGGGATATGAAGTGTCAGGATCATTGGGGTTAAAATTAGCCGATCCAGACAAAGAGGTTTACTCCATAGTAGGCGACGGTAGTTTTCTAATGTTGCACTCAGAATTTATCACCGCGATTCAATACAATCAGAAGATTAATATCCTTCTATTTGATAATTCAGGATTTGGCTGTATTAATAATTTACAAATGGAACACGGCAGCGGCAGCTATTTTTGTGAATTTAGAACGCATGATAATAAAATCATGAACATTGATTATGCGAAAGTGGCTGAAGGATATGGAGCGAAATCTTATCGTGCCAATACGGTAGAAGAACTGAAAGCGGCCTTGGAAGATGCCAAGAAACAGAGTGTATCCACTTTGATAGAAATGAAAGTGCTTCCAAAGACAATGACAGATGGCTATGACACCTGGTGGCATGTAGGTGTTGCTGAAGTTTCTGAACAAGAAAGTGTTCAAAAAGCATTTGAGGCTAAACAACAGAAATTAAAGACTGCGAAACAATATTAAGAGAAGGGGCAGATGATGGAAGAACAAGGTATCCTATGGGGGATTGCCCCTATTGGCTGGCGCAATGATGACATACCAGAAATCGGTGCTGAGAATACATTGCAACACCTTTTAAGCGATATTGTGGTGGCAGGTTTTCAAGGGACTGAAGTCGGCGGTTTTTTCCCTGAATCAAACGTATTAAACAAAGAACTAAAACTTCGAAACTTAAAAATAGCAGGTCAGTGGTTTAGTGGTTTTCTCATCCGGGATGGTATTCAAAAAGTAATTCAAGATTTCCACAAACATTGTCAATATTTATACGAAGTCAATGCAGATGTGGCAGTGGTATCGGAGCAGACTTACAGTGTGCAATGTAAAAAGAAAAGTATCTTCTCAGAAAAACCATACTTCAGTGATGTCGAATGGGAAAAATTATCCAAGGGGTTAAACGAACTGGGGAAAATTGCCCAACAATACGATTTAGATTTAGTCTATCACCATCATATGGGGACGGGTGTCCAATCACTTGCAGAAATCGATCAACTAATGGATAATACCGACCCGAATTTTGTACATTTACTTTATGATACAGGTCACATCTACGTTTCCGACGGAGATTATATGACACTATTAAACAAGCATATTGACCGTATTAAACATGTTCATTTTAAAGATGCTAGAAGAAAAGTGTTGGAGGAATGCAAGAAAGAAGGTAGGTCGTTCCTGCAATCCTTCTTATGTGGAATGTTTACAGTGCCAGGAGATGGGTGTATTGATTTTGCAAAACCGTACAAGACGCTGTTGAACCACAATTATAAAGGATGGATTGTGATTGAAGCTGAGCAGGATCCTTCTGTGGCACATCCATTGGAGTACGCTTTATTGACCCGAAAATATATAGACGAAAAATTACTTATCCAATCTTCTAGATCAAGGAGGAGAAATTAATTTGAACAGACAGGGAAACCATAAGTCACTTTTGAGTACCATTATTATCATCTCAACCTTCGGCGGGCTTCTTTTTGGGTATGATACCGGTGTCATCAATGGTGCTTTACCTTTTATGTCAGAAGCGGATCAGCTAAATCTCAACGCTTTTACTAAAGGTCTTGTTGCGAGTTCTCTTATTTTTGGGGCTGCCCTTGGTGCGGTGTTTGGTGGGAGACTATCAGATCTAATTGGGCGGAAAAAGAACATTCTTTATCTTGCTATATTGTTCTTTATTACCACAATTGGATGTACATTTGCTCCGAATGCTACGGTTATGATTATCTTTCGTTTTCTGCTGGGTCTTGCTGTAGGAGGCGCGTCCGTAACGGTTCCGACCTATTTAGCGGAAATGTCACCTATGGAGAGACGGGGGCGAATGGTTACCCAGAACGAATTGATGATCGTTACTGGACAACTATTGGCCTTTGTGATCAACGCTATCCTTGGCATTACAATGGGCGACAGCTCGCATGTTTGGCGGTACATGCTGATTATCGCGGCACTTCCGGCAGTTTTCCTGTTCTTTGGAATGCTTAAAGTACCAGAGAGTCCGCGTTGGCTTATTTCAAAAGGAAGAAATGCAGATGCCCTAAGAGTCCTTGGACAGATACGTGAGGGGAAACAGGCTAAATTGGAACTCCACGAAATTGAGGCAGCTTTCTCCGAAGAGTCGGGGATGGAGAAAGCCACATTTAAGGATCTGGCTGTGCCGTGGGTACGCCGCATCGTATTTCTAGGGATTGGAATTGGCTTCGTTCAGCAAATTACGGGTGTTAACTCGATAATGTACTATGGTACTACAATCCTGCAGGATGCTGGTTTCGACAGGAGTGCCGCGCTTATCGCAAACATTTCCAATGGGGTAATATCGGTGGTGGCAACGCTTGTCGGCATCTGGCTCCTTGGTAAAGTTGGACGTCGTCCGATGCTATTGACCGGCCAGATAGGAGTTACGACAGCACTCCTGCTTATTGCAATTTTCTCATACATTCTTCAAGGGACTGCGGCACTACCATTTGTTGTGCTCGCCTTGACAGTCACGTTTTTAGCTTTCATGCAGGGTGCCATTGCACCAGTAGCATGGCTAATGCTCGCGGAAATATTCCCGCTGCGATTGAGAGGATTAGGTATGGGTATCAGCGTATTTTGCCTTTGGATAGTAAACTTTCTCGTCAGCCTGGCGTTTCCGGTAGCACTCAGTAATCTCGGTTTAACCACGACGTTCTTTATCTTCGTAGCTCTGAATCTTGTTGCAATCGCATTTGTAAAAAAGTATCTGCCGGAAACCAAAGGACGCTCGCTGGAGCAGCTAGAACATTATTTCCGTACCTATGACGATCGAGGTGCCCAAGATCCTTTAAATAAGGTTGATGTTCAAGTGAAATGAATTTAAGGATCATACAGCAACAAATAAACATATCAGGAGGAAGATTCTCATGACTTTAAAAATTGGTGTGGTAGGAACAGGTGCGATTGGAAGAGAGCATATTAAACGAATTACAAACACTCTATCTGGAGGGGAAATTGTCGCTGTAACTGATGTCAATCAGGATGCGGCAAGAGATGTTGTTGTGCAATTCGGTTTGGATGCCGTTATATATCCAGATGATAATGCGCTCGTGGTAGATGATAATGTTGATGCTGTGCTGGTAACAAGCTGGGGTCCTGCCCATGAACAAAGTGTATTGGTTGCGATTGAGGCTGGAAAGTATGTATTCTGCGAAAAACCTTTAGCTACAACAGCTGAAGGGTGCATGCGAATTGTTGAAGCAGAAATGAAACATGGCAAGCGTTTAGTACAGGTTGGATTTATGCGCCGCTATGATAGTGGTTATGTACAATTAAAGGAAGCGATTGATAACAATTCTATTGGTGAACCATTAATGATCCGCTGCGCGCACAGGAACCCGGAGGTTGACGGTACCTATACTACAGAAATGGCCGTTACCGATACGCTGGTTCACGAAATTGATGTTCTACACTGGCTGGCGGGCGATGACTATAAATCGGTACAGGTAGTATTTCCAAAGAAAACAAAGCATGCATTAGACCACTTACAGGATCCGCAAATGATCATACTGGAAACAAACACCGGCATTATCATTAATGTGGAGGTATTTGTAAATTGCAAATATGGTTATGACATTCAATGTGAGGTTATTGGTGAAGAAGGAATTGTGAGTCTGCCAGAAGTTGCAAGCATTATTACCCGTAAGGAAGCGAAGCTGGGTACAAACATATTGATGGATTGGAAACAGCGTTTTATTGATGCTTATGACAAAGAATTACAGGACTTCATGGATTCGATCAAAAAAACGGGTGAGCCAAATGGTCCGACTTCATGGGATGGCTATATTGCATCTGTTACAGCGGATGCTTGTGTGAATGCCCAACAAACAGGAGAGAAAGAACCTGTGACATTAGCAGAAAAACCAGACTTCTATAACAATGAAATCACTGAAACAGTTTAATTTTTTTGTGAACAACCTTATATAAACAAACTGCAACTAAATGATGGAGGAATGAAAATGAAAATCGCACTGGATCCGTATATGTATAGACACCTTCCGATACCAAAAATGGTTGAAAAGGTTGCTGAATTGGGCTATGAGTATATTGAATTATCACCACGGGATGATTTCATGCCTTTTTATAAATATCCACGAGTAGATAAGGCTAGAATTAAAGAATTTAAAAACGCTTTACGTGATACAGGAGTGAAACTTTCATCCTTGTTACCTATGCAACATTGGGCTGGTCCAGAAGAAGAGGACAGAGAAGCAGCAGTTAGAAACTGGAAGCGGTGTATTGAAATCGCTGTTGAAATGGACGTTAACCTTTTAAATACAGAATTTACTGGCCATTCAGATAAACCATATAAATGTGAACAGATGTTAATACGTTCTATGGAAGAGCTGCTTCCTATTCTCGAGAAGGAAGGTATTAAGCTTGATATTCAAGCCCATCCATTTGATTTCATTGAACGCAACAATGAAGCTGTCGATCTTATCCGTGGACTTGATAAAGATTGGGTGAATTACTTCTATGCGGTACCACATACATTCTTCTATGATGATGGTAATGGGGATATTGCTTCTATGTTGGAATACGCAGGGGACAAGTTAACGCATATAAATATTGCGGATACTTATAATCATAAAGGATCCTCGTGTCTTCGATACGTCGTTAACCCACCAGGTGTTCATGCAACCGTCCACCAACATATGGATATCGGCAAAGGTGATATCAATTGGGACATGCTTTTCTCAAAATTACGCGAGATGAAATTCGATGGTATCGCCACTGTTGCTGTATTCGGGGAAGAAGATCGGGCAGATGAATCAAGTAGGTTTATGCTGAATGAAGTAAAAAAAGGACTGGGTGTAGAATATTCTAGATCTTTATAAAATACAAAAATAGTGGGGATTCAATATGAAGCTTTGTTTTAACCAAGCTACAACACTGGAAAACTCCAATTTAGCAAAAGATTTGGAGTATTGTGATAAACACGGCTACGACTTTATCGAAATTCGGACAATGGACAAATTGCCTGAGTATTTAAAGGAGAAGTCCCTTGATGAATTGGCCGAATTCTTCAATACACACAATATTAAGCCCCTGGCATTGAACGCTTTAGTATTTTTCAATAATCGTGATGAAGCCGGATACAAGGAAATCATCGATGATTTCAAAGAGAAGATGGAAACAGCAAAGAGATTAGGTGTGAAATATGTCGTGGCAGTGCCGCTAGTAACGGAACAAAAGATATTGAAACAAGATATCAAAAACAGTTGTGTAAAGGTGCTGGAAGAGCTGTCAGATATCGCACAACCGTACGGAGTGAAAATTGCAGTCGAATTTGTTGGGCATCCACAATGTACAGTCAATACATTCGGCCAGGTTTACGATATTGTTGAAACTGTTAATCGTGATAATGTTGGATTCGTCCTTGATTGTTTTCATTTCCATGCGATGGGATCAAATTTAGAAGATCTAAAAAAAGCTGATGGCTCAAAAATTTTCATTTTACACATTGACGATACGGAAGATTTTCCGATCGGATTCCTGACCGATGAAGATCGGGTATGGCCTGGGTGTGGTGCTATTGATTTGGACAGCATTTTATTAACATTGAAGGAAATCGGTTTCTCAGAAGTTGTGTCCGTTGAATTATTCCGGCCCGAATACTATAAGTTGGATGCTGAAGAAGTCATCAAGATGGCAAAAGAAACAACAATCAAAGTGGTATCAAAGTATTACGACTTACAACCAGTATAATTGAAAGTTTACTATCTTTACGAAAGGGATGTGCGATGTTAGTGACTTTAGTATCTATGAAAGACATGCTGCTTAAAGCTAAGGAAGGTAATTACGCTGTCGGCCAATACAATATTAATAACCTAGAATCGATACAAGCTTTTTTACAGGCAGCTGATGAAGAACGCGCACCTGTTATACTGGGGGCTTCTGACAGACTTATCGATTATTTGGGAGGCTTTAAGACGATTGTTGCAATGGTAAAAGGCCTTATAGAAGAAATGTCGGTAACGGTTCCCGTTGTGCTGCATCTGGATCACGGAATGAGTATTGAACGCTGCAAAAAGGCGATTGATGCCGGGTTTACGTCGGTTATGTTCGACGGCTCCCAATATCCAATTGATGAGAACATTGCTATGACTAAACAAGTTGTAGACTATGCTCATCCAAAACAAGTATCTGTGGAAGCGGAAGTTGGAACAGTCGGAGGTATGGAAGATGGGTTGGTTGGCGGAATCAAATATGCCGATCCCAATGAATGTTTACGGATTGTAGAAGAAGCGGGGATCGATGCTTTGGCAGCTGCCTTGGGTTCGGTTCATGGACCATATCAGGGTGAACCCAAACTGGGATTTGATGAGATGAAACAAATTTCTGAATTGACGGGAGTACCGCTCGTCCTTCATGGAGGTTCTGGAATACCTGATTATCAAACCCAGAAGGCGATTGAACTCGGGCACGCCAAAATTAATGTCAATACAGAATGCATACAAGCCTGGGCGCAATCTATTCGCGAAGTATTGACCGCTGACGAGGGAATATATGAGCCTCGAGCCATCATCACACCAGCTAAAGAAGCAATTGCAGCCATGGCCAAAAGCAAAATGAAAGAGTTTAATACAAACCATAAAGCATCAGGAATAGGAGGTAATTAAGGTGATGAAGGCTGGTCTAGTAACCGATATTTTAGGATACCTGCCATTTGAAGAGATGCTTGATACATGTGTCGATTTGGGATTTGAAGCTCTGGAGTTAGGTTGTGGTAATTGGTCTAAAGCACCGCATGTTGATTTAGATGGATTGCTTGAGAGTAAAGTTAAACGCGTGAATTTTTTAGATGCTCTTAAACGCAGAGGACTTGAAATTGCTGCTTTAAATTGTTCAGGAAATCAACTCGAACCGACGGAAGAGGGAGAAGCCCATAAAGCAGTTATAGAAAAAACATTTCAACTTGCAGGGCTTTTAGAAGTAGAAACGATGGTCATGATGTCTGGTTGTCCTAGTGGGGGACCAAATGATGTAACACCTAATTGGCTGACACATCCTATTTTGCCTCCTCATTTTGAAACTCTAGAATGGCAATGGAATGAAGTTGCCTTCCCATATTGGGAAAAAGCTGTAAAAGTTGCGACCGAACACGGCGTTAGAAAAATTGCCATCGAAAATCTGGGTTGTAATTTAGTTTATAATCCAGAAACACTTTTTAAATTAAGAAATGAAGTTGGGGACCTGATTGGCATGAATTTTGATCCAAGTCATTTATTTTGGATGGGTGGCGATCCTATCGCAGCGGCAAGAGCATTAGGAAGTGCGATGTACCATGTCCATGCGAAAGATGTCCGGATTGAAAGAGGAGTTAATGACGCTCATGGCCTAATTGATGTGAAACCGATGGAGAGCTTTGCTACTCGTTCATGGAATTATGTAGCACTTGGACATGGACATAATGTCGGTTGGTGGAAGGAATTCTTTACGGTCGTTAAAATGACTGGATATGAAGGACCTGTCGTTCTCGAAATGGAAGATTTGATGATGGAACCACTTACAGGTGTAAAAAAATCAATGAATGTTCTCAAAGAAGCGTTGCCTAGAGATTTCGAGAAAGAAAGTTCATGTTTTTTAACTCGCGATTCATTTGAAACTATAACCCCAAGTGTATAGAAATCAGAACAAGTGTTAAGCAGTTTAAAAAGAAAAGAGGGGCTGACTCAAAAGTTCGCAACAGAACTCTTTTGATCAGCCGCTTTTTAGATTATACGGCAGCCCTTACTAAGAAGTAAAAAGACTCTTCACCATACTGTGGGTGGTAACGTTTCGCGGCAAAAACCATCTCCGCGGCATATAGCCGAGTTTCGCGGCAAAATCTTATTTATCGCGGCAAACCACCTCAGTTCTGCGGCAAAATCCACTTTATCGCGCCAAGTTACCTCGGTTCCGCGGCAAACTATCTTTTCACAGCTACATTCTTTGGTGAAGAACCGGAAAAAACTGATTTTATACCGTTTTAGGGATGTTTTACACGTGTTTTGTAATCGTTCCATAAAATAGGGCCCAATAAACTTAGGGAATGACTTCAAAACAGAGAATTCAGGCATCTGCAACACAACATTTTGACGTTATTAAATCTAGATATTGCAAAAACTACGTTAGACGTGTGGATACGGCTACTTTTGAGTCAGCCCCTTTGATTTACCTAGTATCATCATTGCGTTCCACTTCTGTTGGAGGAAATCCAGGCTTTGCTTTTAAGTTGTAATGTGCAGTTAATTCCTTGGCAAGCTCAATTTCGTCATTATTTTGGACAATATCTTTTTTCGGTGTTTGTGGTAACGTTTTTGAGTTCTTGTCGTTTGCAGGGTGTGAATGCTTATGTCCTCGCCCCATAGAGAATCTCCTTTCCATGCTAAAGATTAGTTTTAATATGGATTAGCTTTATAAAATTATTCGTATGAATAAGTAAATTAATTGAACACACAAGTTAAAAACATTAGATTTCTTCTTGGGTCAAATATGTATACACTACATCATGAACGATTTCATATGATGGATCATTTTCTTGCTTCTCAATTGTATTCGAGACGATACTAATTAATTGTTTATAGTCATCCTCCGTAAGTGGAGAAAGCGACGCATCTCCAAAATAATCAGTTAAACACCGATCAATCATTTTGCGTATGAGTAATCGCTCCATATTTTATCACCTTCCTCACATAACGATAGAGAAGCTTGGAAGTGGCGTCAATATTCCTTATGCAAAAAGGAGGAAACTATTTGATTCAATCGAATATATATATAAATAAAAAACTAACCAGTCAGTTTAGACAATGCAACTATGCAACAAAATTTTATACCTTACCTTTTTGAAAAGGAGACAAAATAAGATGATCGAAATTAAACGCCTTTCAGATTGTTCATTAACTGATGTGTTGGATGCATGGAATAACGGTTTTAAAGGTTATTTTTCTCAAATGACAATGACGGTGGATCAATTTTTGAAGAGAATGGTTCAGGAAGGATTATCAGCACCCGATTCCGTTATTGCCTTCTGTGATGGAACCCCCGCAGGGATTGTTTTAAGTGGGTTCCGAACGGTGAATGGAGAAGTGATCAGCTATAACGGTGGAACTGGAGTAGCGACAGAATTCCGGAGAACGGGTGTAGGTAAGCGGATGATGGAAAAGGTAATCGAAATTTACCGTAAAAAAGGGGTCTCAGTTGCCACACTGGAAGCGATCTCCCAAAATGAACCAGCTGTAAATTTGTATGAAACTCTAGGGTATGTGGTCTCAGATAAAGTTGCCTACCTTCAGCAAGAAGGAGCAGATCCGTTCAATATATCTCCTTCGAACCTTTATACATACGAGCAGACTGTTCCTGAACGGGTATCCCGATTGTCGTTCTATCGAATAGATCGCCCTTGGCAAACTCAATGGCAGAGCGCGATGAATGGTGAAGCTGTCGTTGTACGATCGAACAACCTAGAAGTTGGATATGCCACGTTTCGAAGGATATTTCATTCGAATGGAACGATTGCAACGATTGTGCTCCATCAACTTGGTACAGACCAAGGGTTTGACGATCAGGACCATTTAATTCGTGCGATTCTCTCAAACGTTTTTAGTTCAGAAATAAACTGTAAACGTCTAGTGATCAATTGTTCCATCAATGATCAGCCTCTCATGAATTTGCTCGGTGAAGCAGGATTTACAACAATTGTCGAACAGGTTTGGATGAAGAAAACCATAAAGGAGAATAGAAACTCGAATGCCAAAAGTATCGAAAAAGTATAAAGAAGAAAAAAGGGAAGCGATTCTAGAAGCAGCCAATCAGTGCTTTGCTCAAAAAGGATACAATGATACAACTGTAGACGATATCGCAAAAGCATCAGGAACGAGTAAAGGCTCCATTTATCTCTATTTTGAAAGTAAAGAGGAGATTTTCTTTCGGTTAAATGAACAACGTACTGAGAAATTTTTCACGATAAAAAAAGAGATGGAGACGAAAGATACAGCATCTGAAAAATTTCATTATTTGTTCGATTATTTTCTTAATGGAAGTCTTGAAGAAGGGGACCTCGAAAGAATAGCCGTTTCCTTTGAATTCTGGATCTATATTTCGAAATATCCAGAAAAGCAAAAGTTGTTTGATGAGCGAGCGATTATATTTACTGATTTTATCAAAGAAATTGTTCATGAAGGGATCGATACGGGTGAATTCAGTTCAGAGGTTAGCATTGATGATCTTTCCCGGATGTTTTGGGCCTTAACGGATGGAATCGTCCTTCATCTTCTCTTTCACAAACAAGATAGAAAACATAAGGCGATGCTAAGAACACTTAAATACATGGTGTTTGCTTATTTAAAAACGGGTAACAATATCAGCCTTGAGACGGAGTAAAAAACCATACTGAAGACAGTAGGTGAATCTCCTTCTTTATTGGAAAATGGAGGCAGATGTTCGTTATGGAGGGGATCGTATGGAAGCGGTTGTAAATGCGAAGCAGGAAGCACAAATTCCTGCCTTGTGGAAAAACAGAAACTTTCTTTTGTTATGGATTGCGGATTTATGCTCAAGCTTTGGACTATCAATTTTCATGTTTTCGCAATCTTGGTATGTCGTTGAAGTAATGGGACTCGAGGCTTCACTTGGGTTAGTGTTTATTGCTTCGAGTATCCCGCGGGTTGTTTTTATGGTCATAGGTGGAGCAATTGCCGATCGGTTTAACAAAAACTTGATCATGTTTATCTCCGACTTTACGAGAGCAGGTGTTGCTGGTGCACTTGTTGTCTGGCTGCTATTCGGTGATGTTACGCTTTGGTCGTTTGTATTGTTTGCATTCGTATTCGGAATTTTAGATGCGTTTTTCTGGCCAGCGAACGGTGGATTGCTACCATCATTGATTGAGAAACAACAGTTAACGAGAGCGAATTCAATTATTCAAATGACAAGTCAATCATCATTCATAGTCGGTCCGATGCTTGCAGGAGCGATCATTGCTCTTGGAAACTATGTAACCACTTTTTCAATTACAGCAGGTTTGTTAGTTATTGCTAGTATTGCTGTTCTTTTGATCAAAGTTAAAAAGAAAACGGAGGAGAATGACGATCATTCCGATTCCAATTTGTTAGGTTCGATTAAAGAAGGGATCGTTTATGTTAGACAATCCGCTTTCTTAAGTGCGTTGGTAGTCTTTGCCGTCTTGATCAATCTATTTATGGTTGGACCGCTTCAGATGGGGCTTCCGCTTTTTGTTGATAATGTGTTACAAGGGGATTCACTTGTCTACAGCTATTTAGAAGGTGCCTTTGCTGGAGGGATGCTAGTCGGTTCCATTGTTGTAGGAATTCTTAACATCCAGAAAAAACGTGGATTATTGGTAATTTTCTCTGTTCTTTGCTCTGGATTCCTATTTAGTTTGTTAAGTCAAACCGGTATTCTTTGGCAGAGTCTTGTTGCGATCGCACTTCTAGGAGCCACTTTTTCTTTAATAAATATCCCGATTTTTGCGGCTGTTCAATCGGTTGTAAAAGATGAAATGATTGGTCGTGTAATGAGTCTATTGTCGATGGCTTCGCTCGGTTTAGTCCCAGTGTCGTTTGCGATTACTTCAGGATTGTTATCAACAGGAATAGATGTTTCACAAGTTATGCTAGGTGGAGGAGTTTTGATTATACTTGTAGCAGCATTAATATTCTGGAAAGTAACAGGCCTTCGAAACTATAATTAAGTTAAACTTTAAAGAAAACTTGGCGCTAGCCAAGTTTTCTTTATTTTATATATACTGGTATAGACAACTATACCTATCAACTATTACAATAGGATTTAGAAGTATGGAGCATTATTGAATTGTAGGGAGGATCAGAAGTGAACATCATCGAAACCACAAACTATTCTACATTGAGTGAGAAAGCAGCGATATTGATTTTTAATCAAATAAAATCTAACCCTCGCCTTGTATTAGGAGCTGCAACTGGCGACACGCCTAAAGGAACGTATGAACAGCTTGTAAACAGAGTGAAGAGGGAAGGACTAAACCTTTCAAATATTAACACAGTAAACCTTGATGAGTATGTTGGGCTCAATGCAATTCATCCACAAAGCTATTGGAACTACATGCAGGAAAATCTTTATACACCTTTAAATCTTTCGAAGGATCAAGCGTTTATACCAGATGGAACTGCTGTAGACTTAGAGGATGAGTGTGATAAATATGAACAAAGGATCGAACGTATTGGTGGGATTGACCTCCAAATACTCGGAATTGGACGAAATGGACATATCGGTTTTAATGAACCGTTCACATCGTTTTCCTCACGAACACATATTGTTACGTTAACGGAGAGTACGAGGAAGGCAAACGCTCGCTTTTTCTCGAATATAAAAGAAGTACCTACCCGAGCGATCACTATGGGGATTTCCACGATCATGAAAAGTAAATCGATCGTATTGCTCGCATCTGGAGAAGGGAAAGCTGCAGCTGTTGATAAACTGCTAAGCGGTAAGGTGGATCCAGCTTGGCCTGCTACTATTTTAAACGAACATCCAAATGTAACGTTAATTGTTGATAACGCAGCGAAAAATCGCTAGTGCAGATTACTTTCTAAAAGGGTGGTTCGTATGATTAATAAACAAATAAGTATACCTATTTACGTTCAAATCGAACAATTACTTGTTAGTGAAATCGAGAATGGAAAGTATCAGCGTGGAGATGCAATTCCATCAGAGCGTGAGTTGTCAGAAAGTCTCGAGGTCAGCCGAATGACAGTAAGGCAAGCAATTAATAATCTTGTTTCTAAGGGAAAGCTGTATAGGGAGAAAGGAAAGGGTACCTTCGTATCTGAACAAACGCTATCCTATGCATTAAAGGGCTTGGTTAGTTTTACAGAGGATATGAAACGACGTGGGCTAGTTCCTTCCACAAAGCTAATTTCGTTTGAAAAGATGAATCACGTACCCGACCCGATTATAAACAAACTGATGCTATCGAAGAATGAAGCTGTCTATTGCCTTTATAGAGTTCGATATGCAGATAAAGAACCAATGGCTGTTGAGAGAGCTTATCTTCCGGTAAAGCTATTTTCAAACCTTTCGGAGGATTCAGCTCAGGGGTCTTTATATGAATTTGTTCGTAATGAATTTAAAGAAACGATTCATCGTGCTACTCAGCAGATTGAAGCAGGACTATCGACAGAACTGGAAAGTCAACATTTAGGTGTTCAGCAAAATAGCCCGATTTTAATCGTGAAAAGAACGACATACCTTTCTTCGGGTAATCCATTTGAGTATGTAGAAACTGTATTCCGTGGTGAAAAATATTCATTTTTAGTTGATGTATTTAGGGATTAGGAGGAATCTGAGATGTGTTTTATAGGGATTGACGGTGGTGGAACGAAAACGACGCTTGTACTTATTGATCCTAAGGGGAACTTTCTCACTAAATATGATGGCGGTCCGACTAATCCGTTATCAACAAGCATAAAAGAGGTAGAAAAAACGTTCGTATCCTTAATTGAAACGGTTCGAAACGAACACCCAAAATCATTTAAACAAGTAATTGGTGTTTTTGCTGGTATTGCTGGCACGGAAAGTCATCATTCACGAAAACAATTAACGGCCATCCTTCAATCACAATTTGGTTCAGCAGTTGATGTCCTCCTGTACACTGATGCGCTAACCGCACTTTATTCTGGGACTAATGGAGATCCTGGAATTGTCAACATCGCTGGGACTGGTTCAATTACATTTGGTATTACAAATGAAGGTAAAGAGGTTCGTGTGGGCGGATGGGGTTATCTAACCGAACATCATGGCAGCGGTTATGGAATTGGTCGACTGGCTATCCAAAAAATGTTTGAAGCGCATGATGGTTTGAGGATGGAAACTACATTAACGAAACGAATTCTTGAGCGCTTTTCGATTAATACACCACCACAGCTCATATCTTGTATTTATGATGGGAAAGATTCTCGAGCGCGTATTGCTTCCATTTGTGAGGATGTTTTTGAGGAGTGGCTCACAGGCGATCAAGTAGCTGAGTCTATTATTAAGCTCGCATTCAATGATATATGTCGTTGTATAAATGGAATGATCACCCAATATTTTCGGAATGATGATGAAGTGAAAGTTGTACTAGCGGGGAGTGTCTTTAAGCACTTTGATCGGATCCAACCCCTACTTGAAGCTCATCTACCTTCAAATGTAGCATTCATTTATCCGAAACTACCACCTGTGGCAGGAGCGGTTATTGCAGGATATAGAAGGACCGTTGTACATCCTTCGAATACGTTTATTGAAACATTGCAAAGGACGTATCAATAGGAAGATACGATGGATAATTTTCAGTACATAAAGTTACAAGGTTCATGATTCAAGATTGAACTAATCAGGGTGTCCGATCATTTTCACACTCCAATCGTTTCCAAAGGGCTTATTTCTGGCGCGCTAAAGAAAAGCGCTAGTTAAACAAGATTCATAAAGTCAGAAGTACGTACCTTCTCTATTAAAATGGGAGGTGGTCCATATGATACAGTTTAGCCGTTGGAATGAGGCTACTATAGAAGTAATAAGAGATGTCTGTTCGTTATGGAATCAGGAACTTGGTAACGAGTTTCCGATTTCGGAGCGGCTTTTTATCCAAAACAGCTTCAAATGTCTGCATCTTTTAGAAGAAGGATCTTTTATTGTTCACTGCGATGAAAAAGTAGTGGGACTCATCATTTCGAAGGTAACAAGAGAACAAGTAGACTTGCTGCCGAATAAAGTCGGCTGGATTCAGGTAATTCTGGTAGCAAAGGAGCATCGCAGGAAAGGCATCGTTATGAAGCTTCTTCAAATGGCAGAAAAATCATTACGTAATTGTGGTGTTTCTAAAATTGTACTCGGCCGTGATATTCATCACTACTTTCCAGGAATTCCAAGTTGTTGCAGCGACACATTGATTTGGTTTGAGAAACAAGATTACCAATACGTGAACAAGGTCCAGGACTACTATCGTTCCGTATCAAGTGGTATAAAGCTGCTAAAAACGGACCTTGTCATTTCTGTGTTAAAAGAAGTGGAGCAAGGGGCGTTGCTTGCATTTCTCCACCAATCCTTTCCGGGAAGATGGGAGTATGAAGCAATCGATTATTTCCGTGCAGGAGGAGATGGAAGGCATTTTTTGGTGGCAAAAAAAGAAGGAAAGATCATTGGGTTTGTTCGAGTAAATGATACTGAGAGTCCAATTCTCGGCCCAAATGTATACTGGGATGCGGTCTTTCCAGAAAAGATGGTTGGGATTGGACCGCTTGGTATTGATCGATACTATCGGAAAAATGGATATGGGAAAGCGATTGTCGAGGCTGCGATTCAATTAGCGGTTGAAAGAAAAGCCAAACACCTGGTTATCGATTGGACCGAATTGGATACTTTTTATAAGTCATTCGGCTTTGAAGTTTGGAAGGAATACCACCAATATGAAAAAATCCTTAACTGAATGCAAATGAAAGGGGTTGACCATAATGATCAGCCCCTTTCGTCTAGGCGGTTGAATTATTTTCCTTATTAATACCTAACTTCCAGTTCAATTCCTTGATAGAAGTGTTTAAGAATCTCGTCAAATGTATCTCCATCATAAGCCATTCCAACAGCGCCTGTTTGAGACATTCCTACACCATGCCCCCATCCTCCCCCATACGCTTTAAAACCACCAGAGTGTGTAGGTAAGATAAAGAAAAGGGTACTTAGAAGGACACTATGTTCACCTTTTGCGTTAATATATTTTAACGACCATCTAACCCGGTCTTTTTGTTCATAGAATATTCCATTTTCAGTGACATATTCAATTTCAAGAATCCTACCATAATTCGCTCGCTCTAACACATTAATCTCGTAAACTTCTCCTACATCCGTTTTATAGTATTCGCTTAATACTTCTGAAATCTCTTCGGCAGTCCACTCAAACTGCCAGCGATAGTACTTAGACCAATCCTCCTCGTATCCATCCATTTTGCGTAAAGATGTAGCATTTTTATCATTAATAAAACTGTCCATCGAAGGGGCTTTCTTTCGTGACTTACCATCAAGATCAAACACAGGTACACCTCTTAGGTAATCAACAGGTTCAGAATCCCAGACGTCTTCATTGTTTGCGGTAACCCCGCCACTAGTAGAATGATAAACGGCTGTTATTAGCTTACCGTTATGGGTTGCAACGGTTCCTTCCGTTTCCTTAATAGCCTGTGTGGAAATAGGATGCTCTGCTTCATAACCAGCATAGACCTGATCAGATGTTGTTGGTAACAAATCATAACCATCGTTGCTGCGTTTCCCAAGATTCGCTAATGTATAGGTTCTTGCAGCAACAGCCTGAGCCTTTTGTGCTTCCATTTCGCCGTAAGGAACTGGGGGAAGTTCTCTTGGAACGACACCATATAAGTATTGTTCAACGGGAAGTTCATTAATTCCAGCTAACGTTCCTTTACTATTATAGGCAACTTCACCATTCCCACGGTACTTCTTACCATTGATCTCAATTAAACCATCCTCAGAAGAGATCACAACAGGGTTTTCAGTCACTGTGTGTTCACCGTTGTAGCTCACTTTCATCGAAGATGTTCCTGTTGAAATCGTAATTAGTTTCCAGAATGAATCATTAGCAGCTAGGCCGAGAGCAATCACTTCATCACGAAAGGCATTTCGTACACTCCAGCTCGCATCGGCCGGAAATTCACCAATATAAAGTCTATAACCGTTATTGTACGGCTCTATATAGGTTTCATATCCAGCGTTACTTGCACGATCGAGCCAATCATTCATATACGGCTCGCTTGTCGTCCAAGCCACTTGAAGTCGGTAGTTGGTTTCGATTGTTCCGGAGCTTTCTAGTGAAATAGTTGCAAAATCGTTGATTCCTTCTGCTAAAATCTCATCTGTTACCTTATCCTTGATTACAAACGATTCTTCACTTCCTATGTCAATCGTTTCTGCTTGGGGAACAACTCCAATTCGAATCATTTGTCCATCTGAAGCCTCTGTAATTTGAAAACTAGAAAGGGTGAAGGTGCCTACAAGAATTACCGTGAGCATGAAAATAAGAATTCGCTTACTCATTCATTTTCCTCCTTCAAAATAGTTACTACCCGGTTTCAATTCGATACAAATATAAAATTTCCTTTTAATAATTAAATAAATATTCTGAAAAGTTATTTTATTTAAGCAGGAATTCTTCTGAAATTAACGAAATATAATTTTATAAAACAATTAATAAAACTGAATGTTCATACCAACGGGGGATGGAATGTTCTTCATTTCAAATTTGACTGATTGGGGTGTGCTATGGAGCTAGATTTAACGTCATTAATGACCGAGCAACGAAATATAAAGACGAACAGCATCGATACTTTTGAAACTCTTGAGATTCTAAGGATTATTAATCAGGAGGATCAGAGTGTCGCTCTTGCTGTTCAGAGGGCATTACCTCAAATTTCAGCGGCTGTAGACACGGTCTATAGAGCTTTCAAAAAAGACGGAAGATTATTTTACATTGGTGCTGGAACAAGTGGTCGTCTCGGGGTAATCGATGCTGCTGAATGCCCACCAACCTTCAGTACATCCTCAGAGATGGTTCAAGCGATTATTGCAGGTGGTTCAGAGGCGATGTTCGAGGCAGTTGAAGGCGCTGAAGACAACCATGCTCAAGGTAGTACTGACCTACTAAGAAAGAACATAACCTCAATGGACGTCGTCGTTGGAATTACCGCCAGTGGGAGAACGCCTTATGTTATGGGTGCGATCGATGCAGCAAAGGGTGCAGGTGCAGCTACAGTCAGCCTAAGCTGCAATCCGAATTCACAAATATCAACACGAGTAGATAACAGTATAGAGGTTACTGTTGGTCCTGAAATTCTAACTGGATCTACCCGTTTAAAGGCAGCAACTGCTCAGAAAATGGTACTTAATATGCTGACTACAGCGACAATGATCAAGCTCGGAAAGATCTATGAAAATTTGATGGTGGATGTGTATCCATCTAATCAGAAGTTAATAGAGCGTTCTAAATATATTGTTATGACACTAACAGGTATTTCTTACAAGGATGCAGAAACGATACTTAAGCAAACGAATTATGAAGTCAAAACAGCCATCGTGATGTTAAAGGCTGCAGTACCGCTTGTTGTCGCAAAGGAATGTATCCAAAAAGCAGAAGGATCTGTCCGAAAAGCTCTTCTTCGAGCAAAAGGCTACAAATGATTGTAAGCGTTTACAAAACAATACGAGGGGGATTTACCTTGAAAATGAAAAAGTGGTTGATGACAATTTTATCATTGGTGCTTGTTTTGGGGATTTTTGCGGGTTGTTCGAATAAAGACGCGTCGAATGACAAAAATGATGATCCGGATGCATGGAAAAAGTGGGAAGGTACGATAACGATGTGGGACGGACCTCGTTGGGCCGATAAAAAAGACAACAAGTATCACTGGATTGAAGATAAAATTGCAGAGTTCCAAGAAGAATACCCTGGTGTGAAAATTGATTTAGTTAAAACCCCTTGGGCTGAAATGAACGACAAACTGAGCGTAGCCATCGCTGGACGTGCGTGGCCAGATATCGCCCCTGTTGATATTAGTGGTGGATCAGTCAACATCAATCACATTAAACAAGGGGTTGTTGCACCGTTTGATCCATATTTAACAGAGGATGAGAAAGCTGATTTCTACGATAACGCAGTAGAAGCCTACACGTATGACAGCAAGCTTTATGGAATTCCGAATTCAATCAGTGTTCATGCAATGCTGTTAAACCTGGATATTTTCGAGGAAAAAGGTGTAGAGCCTCCAAAGGATGGAAAATGGACGTATGATGAATTCGTGGAAAAAATGGAGGCCTTAACTGGGGATAAGGTTGACGGATTCTCAACCTATATCTTACCTGGTTACTATGAAGCATGGCCATTCCTATTAATGGATGGTGGATATCCATTGAGCGAAGACCTATCAGAATACACATTTGATTCTGAAGAAGCGATCAGTGGCTTGCAGAAGCTGGTGGACCTGAAGTTTAAATATGAAGTCACTCCAGAAAGCATGGGTGGTCAAGACGTCGGCGGAACTTGGAAAGCATGGGCTGCTAACGATCAGCGTACAGTCGCTGTTGAGCCTTGGGCAACATGGGCAATCGCATCTGCACAAGGTGAAGAATTCAAAACGAACTTTATGGTAGCTCAATATCCAACTGGTAAAACAGGAGAGCCGGTAACAATCGGTGGTGTAGGTGGATGGGTTATGTTTAATTCAGAAGATGAAACGAAGAAGCGTGTTGCAGCGGAGTTTGTAAAGCACATTTCTAGTACAGATGAACAAGTTACGATGGCGAAAAACTATGGAATCTTCCCTGCACGTAAATCAGCAGCAGAACAAGAACCATTTGCTGACAATCCGCAAATGGCAAAAGCACAAGAGCTATCAAAACATGCAGTAATGGTTCCACGTCATCCAAGTTGGGCTCGAATTGATGAAGCAATTCAAAAGCAATTACAGCTCGCCCTTAACGGGGAAAAGACTCCGAAAGAAGCATTGAAATCAGCCGGTGAAACGGTAGAGGCAATCTTAAACGAATAATCATTTTTTCAAGGGGGCTCTCTTCCCTTTTTCTAGCAGGGTAAAAACTTAGTTGGATAGATGCAATGTCTAGCTCCAGCACCCAGCCCCTTGGATCACTTCAGTCCTCCTGCGGCGGTGACAGCCTCCTCGTTGGCCTTCCAGTGACCCTCGGGGCTAACCCCAGGGCGCTTGCGCTTTTCAATACAAGAGAGCTTTCCTGCCTGTAACTCACGACTTTTACTACATAGATGTTTTCTAAAAGGGAGTGAACCAGCATTGGGGATTAAACCAGCATTGAAAACAGATTTCGATCCAAAACCTGTTAAGAAGCAGTCCCGAATGAAAGTACTTTTAATCCAGATAAACAAAAATAAAGTGGCTTATTTATTTTTAATGCCCAAACTTATTTTTTTCGCACTATTTATGTTAATACCAATCGTCTGGTCATTTGTTCTATCGTTTCAGGAGTTTAATATTATGGGATCGACGTGGGTAGGGATTGAAAACTATGTCGACGCGTTTCAAAGTAAAGTGTTCCGTATTTCATTATGGAATACACTCTTATACACGATTATAACTGTACCTGCATTTGTCTTAACGGCTTTGTTGATCGCTACCCTCGTCCAACCACTAGGGAAGCTTTCACAATCTTTTTTCAGAGCAGCATTCTATCTCCCGACCGTTACATCGATGGTTATTATCGCGATGGTATGGCGCTGGATGTATAATTATAAGTTCGGACTTTTTAATTATATTGTAGGACTGCTTGGGATGGATCCCGTTAATTGGCTTGGGCAGAGTGATACGGCGTTATTGTCTCTTATGATCATGTCAATCCTTATCCCGCCCGGTTCTGGAATCATTATTTATTTGGCAGCGATGAACGAGATTGATCAAACGTTATATGAAGCGGCAAAAATTGATGGTGCGAATACGTTTCAGCGTTGGTGGAGAATCACTGTGCCGATGCTGAAGCCGACAACGTTATACCTGTTCATTTTAAGTACAATTGGGTCGTTCCAAGTCTTTACACAAATTATTATGATGACCGGTGGAGGGCCTGGAAACGCTACTGAAACCATTGTACATGTCATTTATAAAACTGCGTTCCGAGATTTTAAATTCGGATTGGCATCTGCGCAATCTGTGATTTTATTCTTTATCATTATGATCTTCGCCATTTTCCAATATAGAACACTACGATCCGATCATCATTAGGCAGGTGAAAAAAGTGAACAGTAATGATGTTAATCAAAAAATAGGAAAGCTTTTGATCTATGTAACATTAATCTTTATGGCATTCGTATCTCTGTTACCCCTGTATTGGGTATTTTCAACTTCACTTCAACTACCAAGCTATCAAAATGAAACCATGGAGGAACCGATTAACTATGTAGAATCTGCCCCTCCAAAACTCTACCCAGTAGGCATTAAAGAATACATTCACCAGTGGCAGGAGCGAGAAGCAGCAGAAGATTCAGGGGATAAAGAAGATGCTGCCTACCATGACGAAAAGATGGACGAGGTCATCACAAAGACATTTGAAGGGTTCGTAGTCTTATTTGAACGAACAAAAATATTAAAATGGCTGTTTAATAGCTTGTATATCTCGATTCTTACAACCTTAGCGATTGTTCTGATTGATACGATGTCCGGATACGTCTTAGCAAAAAAGAATTTCCCTGGAAAAAAGATCATTTTTTGGGCGATTATCTCTACAATGATGATTCCAGAACAAGTCACACTTGTACCGACCTTTATGATGGTGCAAGAACTCCAGCTATTTAATACACATTGGGCATTGATTTTTCCGAGTCTCGCTTTAGCTTTTGGCGTTTTCTTAATGCGCCAGTTCTTACTAGCGATTCCGAATGAGCTGATTGAAGCAGCGAAAATAGACGGCGCTTCTGAATGGAAAATCTTTTGGACAATTATCGTTCCTTTGGCGAAACCAGCGATGGCTGTTCTTGGAATCTTTACGTTTGTTCTAATGTGGAATTCATTTCTATGGCCGATCATTGTCTTAAATGATGAGAACTTGCTGACACTTCCAGCCGGCTTGAAAACATTACAGGATGCGAATTTAGCAAGCTTTAAGCTGTTAATGACGGGAGCGACGGTAGCAGCGATCCCAATGATCGTTTTCTTCTTACTATTCCAAAGGTATTTTGTTAAAGGGTTATCAATGGGTGGGGTGAAACAATGATGACAGATTCATTACGGAAAAAGATTGGGCAATTAATGGTGTTTGGATTTAAAGCAGAATCTCCATCGAAGTTGTCGAAGGATATTCAAGAGTTAATTGATGGCCATCATGTAGGAGGGATTATTCTTTTTGGTCGCAACATTGGGACTCCTGATGAAATACAGGAACTGACAGCATCTCTTCAAACGTGTGCAAAGAAAGCGGGTCATGAACAGCCGTTATTTATTTGCATTGATCAAGAAAATGGCGTTGTGCGAAGACTTGGGGAGGGGACAACCGTCTTTCCAGGAGCAATGCTGCTTGGCGCTACCGGTGACCCGGAACTAGCCCGTAAAATTGGATATGCAACAGGAACAGAACTGCTTAAGCTCGGAATCAATTGGAACCTCTCTCCTGTTGTTGATGTAAATAACAATCCTACTAATCCGGTTATTGATGTCCGCTCATTTGGTGAAAATCCTAATAGTGTAGCGGAATTTGGGTCACAGCTTATAACGGGGATGAAGGAAGCAGGTATGATTACAACCCTGAAGCATTTCCCTGGACATGGGGATACGAATCTGGATTCTCATTTGGAGTTGCCCGTTATCTCGCACGATCTCACACGGCTCCATGAAATCGAACTCGTTCCTTTCAAAACAGGGATCGCAAACGGTGCAGACACGGTAATGACTGCCCATGTTTATTTCCCATCTATTGAGCCAGAGGTTGACCGACCGGCTACTATGTCGGAGGCGGTGATCACTGGATTGCTTCGGGAAGAGCTTGGATACGACGGAGTCATTACAACGGACTGTATGGAAATGAAAGCCATTGCTGACGGGATTGGTACAGCTCAAGGTGCGGTAGAAGCAATAAAGGCAGGTGTAGATCTAATCATGATTTCCCATCTTCCTGAACTACAATATGAGGCGATTGAACGTGTATACTCTGCTGTTCAGACCGGTGAATTGGATGAGGAAACGATTGATGCTGCCTACAAGAGAGTAAGCAATTTAAAAAAGAAGACATTAAACTGGCATCCTAACTCAACTACATTTTTACGCGATGCCTATTACGAGACCCTTGTACACGATGTGATGAAAAAAGGGATTACATTAGTTGAAAAAAAGGAAGGATTTTTACCCCTTTCAAATGCTGCATCTCACCAGGTACTTGTTGTCTATCCGGAAAATACGTATTTAACTCAGGTCGAGGATGAGCGGTTTTCCTCTCATGCCCTTGGTTCGGTCGTGCAAGAAATCCATCCTGAAGCAAAGGTATTAACGGTTTCCCAACACCCAACCCAAGAAGAAATTGATCACGTTATCCATGAAGCAGATAAGGCAGACACGATTATTGTTGGAACGTTAACAGCATCACGCTCGGAATCTCAGCAAAGACTTGTTGAAGCGTTACTTCACCTGAACATACCCGTTGCAGTAATCGCGATGAGAAGTCCTTATGATCTTGGCCATTTTCCAGAGGCAGCGGTAGCCATTGCAACCTATGAGTTTACAACACCGGCATTACGCATTGCGGTACAATGTTTGTATGGAAAAGTAAAAGTTGCCGGAAAGTTTCCCGTCACAATTCTATAAGATCTAGAGTAAAGAAAGAGAAGGTGAAAATCAATGACTTCTACAACAGGTGGAATCGTCATGATCAAGGAAATGTTAGAAAAGCTTCCACCATCGGAGAAAAAAATAGCTTCTTATATCCTTACTAACCCGCAAGCTTCAGTAACAGCGACGACAAATGAGCTGGCTCAGCAAAGTCAAACGAGCAGCGCAGCAGTTATTCGCCTCTGCAAATCACTGGGCTTAAAAGGCTTTCAAGATTTAAAGTTAAAGGTTGCAGGGGATTTGCAGAAGAATAAAACGGAAGGTTACCGGGATATTCAACCGAATGAAACACATGCATCGGTTTTAGAAAAAATGACAAACAACAGCATACAATCTTTAAAAGAAACGTCCGAAGTACTCAACCTTGAGGAATTATCAAGTGCTGTCCAAGCATTAATCGAAGCTGATACGATTCACTTCTTTGGTGTAGGTGCCTCGGGAATTATTGCACAGGATGCCCAACAAAAGTTCTTAAGGATCAACAAAAAAGCAATGGCCTTTCCAGATGTTCATATGGTTGCTACCTTAATCGGAAATGTACAACCAAATGATGTCGTTGTCGGTATCTCTTTTTCAGGGGAAACAATCGAAGTAGCCAATATTGTAGAGCTAGCAAATAAAAAAGGTGCGAAAACAATCAGTTTAACAAAGTACGGATCGTCTCGTATTTCTGACCGTTCGTTAATTAAGCTGTTTACATCGGCATCGAAAGAAGCGACGTTCCGTAGCGGCGCAACTTCATCTAGACTTGCTCAGTTACACGTTCTAGACATTTTATTTATGTGCGTTGCAACAAACCAGTATGATGAGTCCATTGAATATTTAGATGAAACTCGCAAAGCCATCGAATTTATTCAGCAGAAACAGCGAAAATAAGGAGGGCTAGTCATGCTTCGGATTATTTCCTCGATTTTGGAAAAGAAAAAAAAGGTTGCGGTTGGACTAATGTCTGGAACCTCGCTTGATGGAATCGATGCCGCCTTAGTTGAAATAGAAGGGGTTGACGATGAAACTCAGGTGCGACTCATTGAATTCGAATCTATTCCTTATCAAGCAGAGGATCGAAACCGAATCATTGAATTGTGTAACCCAGAAAACTCTACTGTTGAAAAGATCTGTCAGATGAATGTTGAGCTTGGTGAACATTTTGCAGAAGCTGCGTTGACCGTGATAGAAAAGGCCGGAATGAAACCCGGTCAAATTGATTTTATTAGCTCACACGGACAAACGATCTTTCATTGGCCAGAAAAAGAAGCAACCTTTCAAATCGGTGAACTAGCAGTTATCGCTGCACGGACTGGGATCGTAACTGTCGGAGACTTTCGACCTAATGATATGGCTCATGGAGGTCAAGGTGCTCCGCTCGTCCCATTTGTCGATTCACTGCTTTTTTCTGATGATCAACGAAACAGAGTCCTTATGAACATTGGTGGGATAAGTAATTTAACGATTGTACCAAAAAGAGGAGCACATGCTGTTGCCTGCACTGCATTTGATATCGGACCAGGAAATGTACTGATTGATGGCGTCGTTCGAACGGTAACCAAGGATCGTCAAAGTTTTGATATGGACGGATTGATTGCAGCAAAGGGTCAAGTCGATGGTAGGTTACTAGATGAACTTCTGCAAAACGATGCATTCTTAGCACGGTCACCACCGAAAAGTACTGGGCGAGAGCATTATAACGACGCACTTTTACAGAAAATCTTAACACGAGCAGATGAGTTAGATTTACCCTTTGATACTCTTGTTACAACAGTTACACACTACACGATCAAATCCATTGTCCGAAGCATTCACACGTTTGTTTCTCCAATAATCGATGTCGATGAGGTTATCGTTTCCGGTGGCGGTGTTCATAATCGTTCCATTATGGAAGGTTTACAGAATGAGCTTTCCTGTAATGTAATGAAATTAGATGATCTAACTTTTTCAAGTGACGCCAAGGAAGCGATTGCTTTTGTTGTTCTTGCCAATCAATTTCTTCATGGCAAATCGAATAACTTGCCTTCCGCAACCGGTGCAAACCGTGAAACAATAATGGGAAAACTCGTCTTACCGTGATCGATTGTTTGTCACAATGGAATAAAGGGGTGCTCCATGAGGTGGTCTAGGAATTTAATAATCGGTTTTTTGATCACGTGTTTGATTTTGGGTGTGGGTATTGTTGTTTCTTTGTTGAATGATAAGGAACCAGTAACAGTAACCTGGGATGACGTTCAAGAGAATGGGGCAAAGGTTGAAGCATTTGTTGAACGGATGACGATAAATGAAAAAGTCGGCCAATTGCTTATGCCAGCCATTCGTAAGGTGGATAACAAACCGGTAACGACCATGCAGCCGGAAATTAAAAAGATGATTGATGATTTTACCCCTGGTGGAATCATTTTATTTCGTGAGAATGTCGAGTCAAGACAGCAAGTAAAGCTTTTGAATTCCAAATTACAGGAACAGAGCAAGCTTCCATTGATGATATCGATTGATCAAGAAGGGGGTCTTGTGACGAGACTCCCCTATTTTCCGGATTTACAAGGAAACATGGCGCTTGGAGCAACTGGAAATAACAATCTAGCAAGTAAAACAGGTGAGATCCTTGGGGAAGAACTCCGGAATCTCGGCATTCATATTGATTTTGCTCCTTCCGTTGATATGAATATAAATCCGCTCAACCCTGTCATTGGTATCCGATCGTTTGGCGATGATCCAAAACAAGTTGGCGAGATGGGAACAGCATTCATGAAAGGATTAAATGAAGCTGGTGTTATCGCAGTAGCCAAGCATTTTCCGGGGCATGGCGGTGTCGATTCGGATTCCCATTATGTTTTGCCGGTTCATCCAAAATCGCTTGAAGAGTTGCGAAATTCAGAATTAAAGCCATTTCAGACGATGATTAATGAAGGTGTACAAGGGATCATGACTGCACATATTACGTTCCCGGAAATTGAAACGACTCAGCTGGACTCCCAAAAAGATGGCTTACCTGTTCATCTTCCCGCAACGTTATCCCCTCGAATGATCAATGATATTTTACGGGATGAGATGAACTATAAAGGTCTTGTATTTACAGATGCGATGAACATGAAGGCTATTTCTGAGCATTTTGGCTCAGGTGAAGCTGCAGTTCGTGCAATACTCGCCGGTGCTGATGTAATTGTGATGCCTGACCAGTTAAAGGTAGCTTATGATGCACTGCTTGAAGCGGTCAAATCAGAGCGGATTACGGAAGAACGCTTGAACGAGTCAGTTGTACGCATTTTAAAAGCAAAGCAGCAATTTGTTTCTGTTGAGACCGAGGATGGACAGAAAAGCACAACAATTGAAAAAGCGATTCAACTTGAAAAAACGGTTGCCGAACAATCTGTTACCCTGTTGAAAAATGAACAAGTTCTTCCGCTAGAAGAAGACTTCGAAGGTTCAATAGCCATCATTTCTTCTTCCAAAAAGCTTCTTGATTCTATGAAAAACGCTCTGTGGGAGCATCATTATCAGTTTGAACTCATTCATATTGATTCATTTAAAAATCAGAATGGAGAGCTCGTCGAAGAACAAACTCGGAAACTCAAACGATCCAATTTGACCATTTTTGTGACCGATTCTGCCACTATCGTTGGAGATAGTAAAAATGCCTGGGAGCTTATTAGTTTAAAGAAGGCGATGAACGATTCACAGCAAACGATTTTAGTCATGGCTCGGAATCCATATGATCTCACTGTCCTTCCTGAGATTGATGCGGCAATTGCACAATATTCAGCTGCAACAGCATCGTTTCAAGTTACCGCAGATGTGATTTTTGGTAAACAGGAGGCTTTGGGAACGTTGCCTGTTAAATTACCTTGGGATGAATAATTCCAACTTTTATTAGCCGAGATTTTACCTTGAACACAATTCGTTTCATTACGGAGAATTATTACATGAAATCGTATTTTGTTACTATACATACAGTTTAAGGAGGAAGGGCATGACAGGAGATGTCGATGCAAATCCTTGATCATAAAAAGCACCTCGGATTTTCCCCTTTAATTCTCTTCAACTCGGTCCTTTTTCCTAGTTAACATCGATCACGGTGAAAATTACCAGTGGAAAACGAACGTATATTCTCATATAATGAGACATAAGATATAGAACAAACGTTCCTTTCAGGAGTGACGAGGATGGAAATTGATTATTCAACCTTTGAAAAACGAACGATTCTTTGTATTGATATGAAAAGTTTTTTTGCGAGCTGTAGTGCGGTTGAAATGGGACTTGATCCACTTACCTGTTATCTTGTCGTCGTCGGAGACACCGACCGTCAAGGAAGTGTTGTACTCGCAGCTTCACCAATGATGAAAAAGGAATTTAAAATTCGAACAGGTAGCCGACTATTCGAGGTGCCCAATGACCCGCGCATCCATGTTGTTAACGCTGAAATGCGCCTTTATTTAAGACGATCGACGGATATTACCCGTTTGTTCAACCGTTATGTGCCCAAGGATTCTATCCACACGTACAGTGTCGATGAAAGCTTTCTACAGGTTGATGGAACAGAAAAACTATGGGGAGATGGATGGGAAGTTGCGCGCCGAATTAGGGAGGAAATCCTTGCAAAGTATGGTCTTACCTGTGCAATTGGTATCGGTCCAAACATGCTTCTTTCAAAAATTTGTCTCGATCTTGAAGCGAAAAAGGACGACATCAAGGAGTGGACCTACGACGACGTCGAGAAAAAGCTCTGGAAGGTATCGCCGCTCAGTAACATGTGGGGAATCGGACCGCGTCTGGAGAAAACCTTGAATCGGATGGGGATCATGTCTGTCGGCCAGCTCGCTAATTATCCTTTGAAGTTGCTTGAAAAAACGTTCGGTGTCATGGGGAATCAGCTCTATTATCATGCGAACGGTGTTGATTTGTCTGAGATTGGTGCCCCGATTATGCAGGGACAAATCAGCTATGGAAAAGGACAGATTTTACTCCGGGATTATAAGGATCGAAAAGAAATCCAGTACGTCATTCTCGAAATGTGCGAAGAGGTTGGACGCCGAGCCCGTAACGCACAAAAAGCTGGACGGACGATCAGCCTCGGTGTCGGATACAGTAAAGATGAAGCCAGTGGGGGATTTCATCGTTCCCGGACGATTCCGGAACCAACGAATATTACGATGGATCTTTACCGGGTCTGCCTTCAGCTGTTTGACGAATTTTATACCGGAGAAACCGTTCGAAAGCTCTCAATTACCCTTTCCAACGTTTGTGCCGATGAGGAAATGCAGCTGTCTCTGTTTGATATGGATCGCCCGAAAAAGCGGACGCTCGCCTATACGATGGATCAAATTCGCGAAAGGTATGGCGGGGATGCTCTCTTACGTGCGGTATCGTATACACCAGCGGGAACAGCTCGGCATCGCAGCCGTCTTGTCGGCGGACACAAAGCTTAGGGAAGGAGGGTGAATCATGGGTATCCGAGACCGCGGAAATATCAAATGGACGGCGATGATGCTCCCGGAGCATGTCAAACTTCTTCGTGATTGGAAGGAAGAAGACCGAATCCAGCAAAAGCCTGAACTCGATGAACAGAAGTTAGAAGAAATGAATGAAATTATTTATGAAGCCATGGCGTCGAACCGCCCCCTTTCATTCATCCACTTCGAAAATACCGAATATAAAATTCTCATTGGAAACATCCACTACGCCGATCCTGTCCAAAGTATATTGCGTATCGTCAGTGAGTTCGGCGACCGACACGACCTGAGGCTCCAAGACATACTCGATGTCCGATACCTATAAAAATAATTCTAACCGCGCTCTGAATAAGGAGGCGGTTTTTTAGCTTTAAAGATGTAGTTCAAAAAAGTGATGCGTGGAGTTAGGGATGAATCTGCCAGGATGAGATCGGATTTTTCAGGTTACGCTCGTATTTTTGAAGTTATGCCCGTATTTTTGAAGTTACGCTCGTATTCTTGAAGTTACGCCCGTATTTTTGAGGTTACGCTCGTATTTTTGAAGTTACGCCCGTATATTTGAAGTTACGCTCGTATTCTTAGAGTTAGGACTGTATTTTCGGAGTTAGACCTGTATTTTTCAGAATTAGATCATGAAGTGAAAAGAAATTCACTATATCAAGTGGTTCCGTCGCTATAGCGTTGTACCATAGATATAATTATTGTTAATTTGTGTACCAGGAAACACCTGGCATTTTTATTTTTTATCAACCGATTTGACAATCGAGGAGCTTAACACTTTTAAAAGGTATTGATTTTCTTCTTCAGCAGACAATAACCTATTCGCCGCCACATCTATGTCCGTTTCGAAATTCATGAAATTACGCATGTTGTTATGGGCATCAACAGCTTTAGAAAAATCTCCGTTATTCCAACGGTTCATAATATCTCGGTACAACTCCTCATGATCATATTCATTTTCATGTAATGCATTGAAGATAAAATTAATTCGATCTGGAGTGATTTCAAAGAACCCCCGCTTTTAATCCTCCTAATAATCAGTACTTTTAATTTACAGTATTTTTAAAGTGAATAAAAGGTTATGCAGGTAATAAATCCTGTGCAAATCTCCACCTTCGGATGACCAAATTCTGCCTCAAAACGTACTATATACACTTCGAGCTAATGAATTCATAGCTTTTTGCTTCCGGCCCGAGAAAATGCTCTTCGCCTTCATGCCAAAAATTTCAGTGGAAAATAAAAAAATTCTTCCATACGATAGAAAGTTCGTATATAATAACAACTGTATTAATAATAATAGTACAGTTAGTACGGTTCATACACTTAGTACAGCTCGAGAAAGTTGGGAGGGTGACTATGTTTGACCTCGATGTAAGAAGTAGGAAACCAATCTACGAACAACTGGTCGAAAAAATTAAAGAATTAATCATCAATGATCTACTGAAAAAAGATGAACAACTCCCTTCTGTAAGGGTGCTTGCTCAGCAATTGACGATCAACCCGAATACAATCCAAAAAGCATACAGGGAACTAGAGGTACAGGGATATATTTATTCCATTAAGGGCAAAGGAAATTTTGTGAGTGAAACGACAAGCACGATTCACTCTGAAAAGCGCGTAAAAATAGAAGACGAATTGACCAGACTCATTTCTGAAGCATTATACCTTGGTATGACAGGCGATGAGCTATGCGGAATAGTTAGAGAAATAGAACAACGTTAGGGGGAGGGGAAACGATGATTGAAGTACGGAATGTAAACAAAAACTTCGATGATATAAACGTGTTATCAGATGTATCTTTTACAGTTAATAAAGGATCTATCTATGGACTGCTCGGGTCAAATGGAGCAGGGAAAACAACGTTGCTGAAAAATGTAACAGGTATTTATAGAGAGGGGAAAGGTTCTGTTACTATTGATCAGCAGCCAGTGTTTGAAAATATCTCAATTAAAAGCAGAATGATTTTTCTACCAGATACACTTTACTTCTTTTCTCAATATACGGTGAAGCAAATGGCCAGTTACTATAAAAGCATTTATTCGAATTGGAATGAGGACCGTTTTCAAAAGCTTCATGAGGTTTTTGAGATTGATCTTAATAAAAAGATCCAAAAGTTCTCGAAAGGGATGCAAAGACAAGTAGCGTTCTGGTTAACGCTTTCAGTGATGCCGGAGATTTTGGTATTGGATGAACCGTTTGACGGACTTGATCCGGTCATACGTAAAAAGGTGAAAAATTTAATTTTACAAGATGTAGCAGAGAGAGAAATGACCGTTCTGATCTCTTCACACAATCTTAGAGAAATCGAGGACATTTGCGATCATATCGGAATCTTACATAAAGGGAAGCTCCTTTTGGAAAAAGATCTCGATGACCTCAAGTCAGACATTCATAAGGTTCAAGTCGCTTTTAAAGAAGGCATACCTGCAAAATTATTTGAGGATGTAAGGGTGTTGTACAAGGAAGAGCGTGGTAGTGTCCTGCTCTGTATCGTTCGTGGACAGTCATCAGAAATCACGTCCCAGTTCGAAAAATATCATCCGGTAATTTTCGATATGCTGCCGCTGACGCTAGAAGAAATCTTTATTTACGAAATGGGGGACGTTGGGTATGCAATCAAAAACATCCTTGTTTAATAAAGAAATCATGATCCAAAGCTTCCGTAACGTAGGTTGGGTTGGAATTATTTATTTAGTGGGGCTGCTATTTGCGCTTCCATTGCGGATCTTGATGGAATGGTCGAATTGGCAGGAAATGGGACATACTTATGAAGGATATCAGAACATATTCACGATTATGTTCCCGGTCCAACTCGTACTAATGTTTGCGGTGCCATTATTGCTTGCGATCTTTTTATTTCGTTTTTTACAAGTGAAAAGTGCTTCGGATTTTATGCATAGCTTACCAGTTACACGAGCAACTATTTTTAACCAGTATGTAAGTTTAGGTATTTGGTACTTAGTAATACCAATCTTGTTTACTGTAATAACGTTACTGTTAATGCAAGGTTTCATAGAGTTGGAAGACTTTTTTACGATTCGTGAAATTTTCTCCTGGGCAGGCATGACATTTGTCATAACCTTACTTGTTTTTCTAGCGGGTGTGTTCGTCGGGACTGTGACGGGACTTTCTGCAGTACAAGGAGTTTTGACCTTTATTCTGCTTTTGTTCCCTGCAGGAATAACCGCACTTGTTTTATACAATTTAGAATTGTTTCTATTTGGATTTTTACCCAACTTCTACCTTGAGTATAATATTTTAAAGTTATCGCCAGTTACAAATGTCGTCAATTTTGTTGACTATGGGCGTACCAGAGCCAACGATATATTTAGTCTGATTGAAATACTGATTTATCTTGCGATCGCTGTAATCTTTTATGGTTTAGGGATGTGGTTGTATAAGAGACGTAGCCTCGAAACCGTTTCGCAGGCAATTGTTTTCCGTCAGCTAAGGCCTTTATTCAAATATGGAGTGACCTTTTGTACGATGTTGCTTGGAGGTCTGTACTTCGGTGAGACTGAAAACAGCATCGGATGGGCGATATTCGGTTATGTTGTCGGCTCATTGATCGGTTATTTCGTCGCTGAGATGCTTCTGCAAAAAACGTGGCGTGTCTTTACCCATGTAAAAGGATTACTCATTTATTCAGTGGTCATGGTGTTTGTCGGATTACTCATCAATTTCGATATAACAGGTTACCAGCAGAGAGTACCTGAGCTTGATGAGATTGAACGCGTGTATTTTGCAGATAGCTCATTTGGATATATGGAAGAAGAAAACACAACGGATTACTATATGGTCGACGAACCGATGGATGAGCATAAACCATTTTTTAAGAAGCCAGAAACCATAAATGCGATTCAGGAGCTTCATCATAAAATCATTGAACATCAAGACATGCTAGAAGACCCGGCGCGCTCCGATCAAAGTGTATTTATCGCATATGAGTTGAAAAATGGCGGGAAAGTAGTACGCCAATACCAACTGTCTGATGTAAAACCATTTGAAGACGATTTAAAACAGATCTATGATTCCAAAGAATTTAAAGAAGCAGAGTATGAAGTATTACATGTAGTACCAGATGAGATCGATCAAATCACGATCTCACCGAGTGGACCTGTTGATAAACGAGCAGTGATTGCCGATCCAAAAGAAATTACCGATGCACTCGAGGCATTAAGGGAAGACATCAAGAATGACACGTATAGCCTCTCCGATAAATACGATGAAAATTTATCTGAGATTACGATATTGCTTGATGACGAACGCAGGTTACGGATTCATATGAAATTCAAACCATCCTATACAGAGTTTGAAAGTGTCCTGAAGGATCAAGGTAAGCTCGAAGAATCGCGAATCAGCGCTAAGGACATCGATTATGCAGTTATTGTGAAGCGGGAGGATATAGACGATGGAATAAGAAACGGCCCACCTCACAGGATAATGGAAAGTATGCTCAAAAATGAAAATGCGTTGAAAGTGACATCAGAAGAACAGATTCAAAGAGTGTGGGAAAGTTCCACCTATCGAAACCCTAGGGATGAGTATCTCGTAGGATTACAATTTAAGAACCAAAAATTCTATGAAGTAGAAGTGCGAAGCTTTAATTCAGAAGACCTTCCAGACTTCGTAAAACAACATTTTAAATAAAAGTGAGGTGGAAACCGTGTCAGCCGTCGTTCCAAGTATAAATTTAGACATTCCTGAAATTGATTTTGCATTCATATACGAAAAATTTTGTGATAAGGTTTATAGGGTTGCGGTAAGAATCACTCGTGATGCCCACCTTGCTGAAGACATCATGCAGGAAACGTTTCTGAAAGCCTTCAATAAAATCGATACGATCATGGACCTAGATAAAATGGGAGCCTGGTTATCGACCATCGCATCACGTACAGCGATTGATCTAATCAGAAAAGAGAAAAGATCGGGTATTATACCAGTTGAAGAAGTTATGTATGTCCAAGATGAAACGACTATGGAAAACTATTGTGATGTTGAAAAAGAAGCAGAGCAGCATTGGTTCGAGGAAGAGCTTCAACAAGAAATTAACCATCTGAAGCCTGACTTACAAGCCGTATTTCTACTAAAGTATAAAAATGGCTATAAAGAAGAGGAAATTGCCGAACGTCTGCATCTCCCAAAAGGAACAGTTAAATCACGCCTATATAGGGCAAGACAACAATTAAAAACTGGAATTAACAAGGCAAATGATGAAACGATAAGTGCGTAACGGGATATCCCCCATCAAGATTTTGATCTTGATGGGGTGTTTTATATCTATGTAACCAAGTTTTCTTTCTTAATGTGTTAGAAAGGGAAAGATTTATGACGCAAAAAGGACACTAGTGATACAGGGGGTACTATATCAAAAGTGTCCTTCCATTTATAACTTTTAAGGGGGTTGTGCTTACATTTTTCGGTATTATCGATTTCAATTTGGGGGTGTTTAATAAAAAATTATTTGAAATTTGTCGATAAAGTTACAATCCAGAAATGGAATGATCGTTCTGCCAGAAGAATATAATAAATGTCTCTTAGGTAGGATGTGGGAAAACATGGAATTGTGTTATAATTAAAACAGTACAATAGACGACACTTTAGGGTGGAAGGCATTCCCCGTTTCGGTATTTATGTCGAGACAGAAAGGGAGTGTTGTCATGACAGCGTATGAATCGATCAGTATCATGCTAACGTTTGGGCTGTTGATCATCACGTTGTTAGCGGTTCAGAACAAAAGGAAATAACCACCCTTAGCTTACCGGCTGAGTAGGGTGGTTATCCATCAGAATAGCCTTCCCCATTGAGGGAAATCTATTGTGCTATATTTGGGGAAGACCTGCAAGAGTGTCTTGTTCTTGCTCTAGGGTCTCCCCCTTTTTTAAAGTATATGTTGTCCTATTTGTAGAATACCATATTTTTACGAAACAGGCACGTTTGGATTTCTCTCACTGTTAGTATAGAAACGTAGAGCTTATAAGGTGAATGGAAATCTATATGTTTGAGTGATAAATGAAAAAGGGAATGAGCTCGACTACTGGGGTAAGTATAAAACATATGAATACACACAGTGAGAAAAAGAGGATAACCAATGAATAAGAAAAAGCTGATAAGAAATTTAATAATAACCGTAGTCTTATTGATTTTATTTCTTTGGTTAAATCATGCTTTCTTAAAGATTCCACCAGAGAAAATTCGCAATTGGGTCCTTTCGTTCGGATGGACTGCACCAGGAGTTTATTTATTAATTTTTACAATTAGACCGTTTGTTTTGTTTCCATCATCTTTGTTAGCCCTTGTCGGGGGTCTTGCATTTGGGTTTTGGTATGGTTTTGTGTTAACAATGGTTGGGACATGTCTAGGGGCGATTGTCTCGTTTTTAGCAATTCGAAAATTGGGTATTCAAGTAGGGAGGGTTCCTTCAAAACCGAAATATGATAAAATTCGGGAACAAATCGACAAAAGAGGTTTCTACATTTTACTTGTACTGCGCCTGCTTCCTTTTTTGCATTTTGAAATTGTCACATATTTAAGTGCCGTGTCCAATATACGATTTTCCCCCTATTTATGGGCGACATTCCTTGGTGTTGTACCGGGTGCGTTCATTTATTGCGGACTTGGAAGTAGTGCGTATTCAGGCGGAAATGAGATTATGATTTTATCGATTGTGCTTTTGGTTGCATTAACAACTTTGCCATTGCTATTTCGAAAACAACTTTCATCGATGTTCTCAATTAGGGTAGATAAGGGTTAGTCAAAGTAAGGGGCTGAAGGAGATTTTATGACGAATAAACTTGTACTTATTGGAGGTGGATTTGCCCACCTTTATTTCTTGAAGCGGTTAAAAGAAGGGGCAACGATGGACAGTGATGTTACGTTGCTCGTTCCAGATAATACGTATTTCAATCGCGATATGTTGCCGGGGCTAGTAGAAGGCTACTACGAATTGGATCAGGTGGGTGTTAACCTGGTTACGTTAGCGTCAGATGCAGGAGTAACAGTTGTTAAAGGGAAGCCACTATCGATCGATGCAAAACAAAAGAAAGTATTAACGGATGAAGGGGAGATATTATCATTTGATGTTATTTCCTTTGATATGGAATCAGCTTCGAAGGATCTATTATTCATAGAGGATACTAGTAGGATAATTTGTCCTGATCATTATAAGGAAATTCAAACTATAAGTGATCAGAAAGGGAAAACTGGACGGGTTGTTATTGTGGGTGGAGGCATAGCAGGAGTTGAATTAAGCTTTTCGATAAAAGCTTGGAAGACAAAGAATCAAGATAGTGGTGGGGTAATCATTATGAATCCTTCTTCACTACATAATATGAATCAAGCGAATCAATCTAGACTAAAACGAATGGTAGATAAAGCGGGTATTCATCGTGTTGAGGACGAAAAGGTGGAACGTGTGGAAGAAAACAAAATCATTACGCAATCTTCTAACCTTACCTTCGATTCATTGTGGTGGATGACAGATTCAAAGTCTCCTGACCTTTATAAGAGTTCGAAGCTTCCAACCGATGAAAAAGGGCATCTCCTCGTCGAAGATACCTTGCAGGTAAAACAGTTCCCGTTTATTTTCGGGGCAGGGGAAAGCGTTACAGTTCGAAACTTTCCCGAAATGACTCTGAACAAAGCAATACTTATGAAACAAGGTAATGTACTTTTTGATAATATAAAAGGCTTTATGCAAAATGGTGAAGGGTATCGTTTAACCCCGCCAAAGCGTCATTTATCGATGTTATCGATAGGGGACAAGAAACTTTTATTATGCTTTGGATCTAATTGCATAACCGGACATCTTCTATGGAGAATGAAGGACCATGCCGACCGAAAGTTTATGTCATCATTCAATTAATTATTAAATTAATTTTATAAGAACTTATTCCGCATCATCTCATTGGAAGTTTCCGCTTTTAAATTTACCGCGGATATTGAAAGAATAATAGAGCCAGACAACCCCAGATCGAAGGGGGGTGCCAGGATTATTCCAATTACAGAAGTTGATCGCAGAAAGCCCATTCGCTTTAGCAATGGGATGAATTCGATCTCTTTAAATATAAATTGTCTTCCAACTATTGTTAATATCCCCCTCTTGTAGTATGATGGATATAGAACATTTGTTCGCCAGGAGGGGTAAAAATGGCAAAAGAGAAATCTCCAAGCTTTGTTTTCACCCTTGAATTAAAACGGAACCCACGGTTATTTTCCATCCTTGAAAGGGAACTCGAAGTTGGCCGTGTCATCTATAATACGGTACTCGGAATGTATCTCAAGCGAGAACACCAATACAAACGTGAAAGAGCGTATAAACGATGCATACGTCAATTAAAAGGGATCCGTCATAAGCTTTGCTCGGATCAGCACAATCCTACGCTAAAAGAAGAACGAAAGAACGTATCCATTCAGTTGAACCAACTTCGCGAAAAGTACGAACTCACGGAATATGCTGCCCATCAATGGATCAAACCCATCCGACAACACGTTGGGAATCAAATCAATGCGGCGGTTGCCCAAAAAATGGCTTCCCGTGCGTGGCTCGCTTTTCGTCAGAAGCTATTCGGGAAAGCAACCAAGGTCCGATTCATTCGAAAAGGTGAGATGGTGAGCCTAGAAGGAAAAACGAACAAGACAGGCTGGCGATATGTCGATCGTCACCTCGTCTACCGGGAGCTATCCACGCCTTTACGCATCAAACCCAACGACGATTATGCCTTGACCATTCTGTCTCAACTTGAAAACAAAACCTCCTTCTCCTACACGAAAACGGAAAAAGGCAAATCGATCACGGTTCTCGAAAGGTATCGTGTGAAATACGTACGTCTAGTGAAAAGAGTGATCCGTGGAAACATCCGTTATTTTGCCGATCTCGTCATAGGTGGGTATCCACCGACAAAAACCAAAACACTCGGAAAGGGACCCGTGGGGTTAGATATTGGAACCTCAACCCTTGCCGTTTCCTCCATCACCCAGGCCGGCTTATGGAATTTAGCAGATCAGGTTCAACCCCTCTCTCGTGAGATTCGTCTGCTTCAACGCAGGATGGACCGATCCAAATGGTCATCCAACCCGGAAAACTATTACGAAAATGGAAGGATCAAGACAGGAAAGAAAACCTGGAGCTACTCTAAACGGTATCAAACTCTTCGGTCACGGTTACAAGAATGTTATCGAAAACAAAGGGTCGTTCGAAAACAGTCCCATAACCAGTTGTCCAATCGCTTAGTAAGCCTTGGTCATTGTTTCTACATCGAGACGATGCATTTTAAAGCCCTCCAAAAACGAAAAAAGGACACGGAAGTTTCGGAGAAGACCGGTAAACTGAAACGGAAGAAACGATTCGGAAAAAGTATCGGTCACCGGGCACCTGCCATGTTGGTCCAGATCGTCGAGCAAAAAGTCAAACGACTTGGGGGGATGTTCATCCATGTCCAAACCCAAACCTTCAAAGCCAGTCAATATTGCCATCAGCGTCGTACCTACATAAAAAAGCCATTAGCTCAACGTTGGCATCCGTTCGAAGATGGCTCCCGCGTTCAACGGGATTTGTATTCCGCCTTTCTTTTGATGAATTCTAATCAAGCTGGCACACGACCGGTTCAAAAACGATGCCAGGAAACCTATCCCCTCTTTAAACGAAACCATGATGAGGCCGTGGGTCAGATTCTGATACAAAACAAGATGATTTTGAATTCAGGGATTCTAGTCCATCCATAGTCAAGGATCAAATAAGCGGTGTGATCCCACCGAGCTCGTGAGAGCAGAAAGAAGTAGTCGCGATGGCAGCAGAGGTTGCTTGGACTGCGAACGTTCGGATAGAAGTGAGATTCAGTGTCTAAGTCCTTAAATGCTGAGCATCCTGTAAGGGGTGGACTGTGGCTGCCGGTTTAGAAGAAGGTCTTACGTATTCGAACCCCACGGCTTTAGTCGTGGGAGGATTCAGTACCGATTGGACGTGAAATGTGAGGGTTAATAATATCAACTGCCTCAGCAATCCCCGTTAACGAAATCCCTGTTCGAATCCCCATTTGTTCGAGCATAAATACAACATCCTCTGTCGCAACATTTCCGGTTGCTCCAGGGGAGAACGGACAGCCTCCGAGTCCGCCACTAGAACTATCGAATCTAGTAATGCCGGCTTGTAAACAGGCATAAATATTTGCGAGGGCCATACCACGCGTATCGTGAAAATGTCCGGTTAGCAGCACTTTATCTCCGAGATTATTATGTAAACGATCAAACAATTCATAGCTTTCAAGTGGATTTGCCATGCCAACTGTATCAGCTACGCTTAGTTCATCAACTCCAAATTCGACAAATTGAGAACATAATGCTACCGTATCGACCGGATCAATTTTTCCTTCGTATGGACAGTAAAAGGAAGTGGAAATGCAAGCTCGGACAAAATAACCCTTTTCCTTCAATTCCTTAATTATCGGTTGTAATTCGTTCATGCTCTCTTCCGTTGTTTTATTAATGTTCTTTTTGTTAAAGGATGAACTTACACCTACGAACACAGCAACATGTTTTACATCCGTATCGTAGATCCGATCGATCCCTTTCCGGTTCGGTGCAAGAACAAAATTTCGGTCGCTATCAAGACCCGCCTCAATGACGTCTTTAGCATCACTCATTTGCGGAACCCATTTAGGAGATACAAAGGACGTTAACTCCATTTCTTTTATACCGGCATTTTTCAACGCTTTTATAAAGGCAACTTTGGCTTCAGTAGGAACTTGATTTTTTTCGTTTTGTAATCCGTCTCTCGGTCCAACTTCAATAATCGTCACTTCTTCAGGTATGTTCATTCTAACCTCCATTTGTAAAAGAAAATGTAAGCGCTTCAAATAACGTTATCTTTTATTGTATCGTGTTAAAATTAAGTGAAGCAAGTATTTTCTCTCTTTTGAAGAAAAATTGGCTGATAAGAAGGAGAATTCAGAATAAGTGAGAAGTAGACAAGGTAGGACATAGAACTACATATTTCAAGGAGGCATAGAAAGAGATGGAGAGAGAAGCTGTAATAGTTAGCGCTGTCCGAACCCCTATTGGTGGTTTTGGCGGAAGTTTAAAGGCGATATCTGCACCAAAACTAGGTGGAATCGTGATAAAAGAGGTGCTTGAACGAGCTGGAGTAAAAGAGGTTGATGAAGTGATCATGGGGAATGTGCTTCAGGCTGGGCTCGGTCAAAACCCAGCTCGTCAAGCTGCGATGGAAGCGGGCTTGCCTGAATCGGTTTCCTCAATGACTATAAATAAAGTTTGTGGATCTGGACTTAAGACCGTCCATCTTGCTGCACAATCAATCATGCTTGGGGATGCAGATGTTGTTATTGCAGGAGGCATGGAGAACATGAGTCAAGCTCCTTATCTTTTACAGGGAGCTCGAGATGGGTATAAGATGGGTGATCAAAAAGTTGTCGATTCGATGGTTCATGACGGACTCTGGTGTGCATTTAATGACTATCACATGGGAGTAACCGCGGAAAATTTATGTGAAGCTCATGGATTGTCACGCGAAGAACTCGATGAATTTTCATCATGGAGTCAGGAAAAGGCATCTGCGGCAATTGAATCGGGAAAGTTTAAAGACGAAATTGTTCCAGTGACGATTCCACAGCGCAAAGGGGATCCTGTCGTATTTGATACGGATGAATATCCGAAGAAAGGAACAACGGCGGATAAGTTATCCAAGTTAAGACCAGCGTTTAAAAAGGATGGTATGGTGACGGCTGGAAACGCATCTGGGATAAATGATGGAGCAGCTGCAGTACTGGTCATGAGTCGAAAGAAAGCAGAGGAATTAGGATTAAAGCCGCTAGCCGTGATTCGTGCGAATGCGTCTGCTGGAGTGGATCCAAGTATCATGGGAATCGGCCCGGTACCAGCGACGAAAAAGGCACTCGAGAAAATAGATTTGACATTAGATAATATCGATTTAATCGAAGCAAACGAAGCGTTTGCTGCACAATCAATTGCAGTAGGCAAAGAATTAGAATTTAACCGTGATCGATTGAATGTAAATGGTGGTGCAATTGCACTTGGGCATCCAATTGGTGCGAGCGGTACACGAATATTCGTTACTCTTATTCATGAACTTAAGCGTAGAAATGGCCGATATGGTCTAGCTACATTATGTATCGGTGGCGGCCAGGGTGTTGCAACAATTATCGAAAATGAATCGTAAAAAGGAGCTGAATCAATAATGAAACCGGTAGAAACCTCATTTTTGGAAGCAATAAAAAATATACATGATGGAGCAACAATTATGGTTGGGGGATTCGGTTTAGTAGGAATCCCGGAAAATTTAATTTTGGCATTAGTTGAAAGTGGTGTCAAAGACTTGACTGTTATTTCTAATAACTGTGGTGTTGATGAATGGGGTCTGGGTCTTCTATTGAAAAATAAGCAAATCAAGAAGATGATCGGCTCCTATGTTGGAGAAAACAAAGAATTCGAACGTCAAGTTCTATCCGGGGAATTAGAAGTTGAGCTTACTCCACAAGGAACGCTTGCTGAGCGTATTCGTGCGGGTGGTGCAGGAATTCCAGCTTTTTATACACCTGCTGGAGTTGGAACACCGCTCGCAGAAGGGCGGGAGATTCGAAATTTTAATGGTAAGGATTACATGCTTGAAAGAGGAATGACGGCGGATTTCAGCCTCGTTCGTGCAATGAAAGCTGATAAGATGGGGAATCTCATTTACAACAAGACCGCACGGAACTTTAGTCCGATGATTGCTGCTGCAGGTAAGGTAACGATCGCCGAAGTTGAAGAACTTTATGAAATTGGCGAGTTGGATCCAGATTTCATTCATACACCTAGTATTTATGTGCAAAAGTTAATCGTTGGTAAACAACAGAAAAAAATTGAACGCTTAACCGTTACGAAATAAACGTCAGGGGAGGAAAATACGATGACTAAAGAAGATAAGGCACAAGTACGGGAACGAATCGCACGTAGAGCTGAGAAGGAAATTGAAGATGGATTTTACGTCAATCTTGGAATCGGAATGCCAACACTCGTCGCAAACTACATTTCCGATAACAAACAGGTTGTACTCCAATCTGAAAATGGCTTATTAGGAATTGGCAGGTATCCAACAGAGAGTGAAGTCGATCCTGATTTAATCAATGCAGGAAAAGAAACAGTAACCGCTATGAAAGGGGCAGCCTATTTTGATAGCTCTGAATCGTTTGCAATGATTCGGGGCGGACATATCGATATCGCGATTCTTGGCGGTATGGAAGTTTCGGAAGAGGGCGACCTTGCAAACTGGATGATTCCTGGAAAGATGATTAAAGGAATGGGTGGTGCGATGGATCTTGTACATGGTGCTAAACGGATTATCGTCATTATGGATCATGTCAACAAAAATGGTGAACCCAAAATTCTGAATAGCTGTTCTCTTCCATTAACGGGTAGTGGGGTCGTTGATCGAATTATTACCGATCGTGCAGTGATTGATGTAACAGAAAAAGGATTAAAGCTTGTAGAGGTAGCAGAAGGTTTCACGGCGGATGACATTCAAAATGTAACTGAACCAAAGCTCATCATTGATGAAGATGTAAACGTATTTTGATCGTTAGTTGAAAGGAGAAATATGAATGATTAAAGGGTTGACATCGGTTTCAAATAGGGTTATGCAACGCTATCTTCCGGATCCTTTTTTGTTCGTAGTCATACTGACACTTGTTGTCTTTCTTATGGGGCTAATTATTACTGGCAGTACCCCTGTTGAAATGGTTGGTTTTTGGGGCGATGGATTTTGGAGTTTGCTAACCTTTTCGATGCAAATGGTGTTAATCCTAGTAACGGGGTATGTTCTTGCAAGCAGTCCTTTGTTTAAAAAAGGGCTGCGGGCGCTTGCCTCTTTCGTGTCAACACCTGGGCAAGCCATTGTTGTTGTTACCCTTGTCTCTCTTGCTGCTAGTCTAATCAACTGGGGATTTGGCCTCGTAATTGGCGCCTTATTTGCTAAGGAGCTTGCAAGACAGATTGAAAAAGTGGATTATCGCCTTCTGATTGCGAGCGCCTATAGTGGGTTTATGGTATGGCACGGGGGTTTATCGGGCTCGATCCCGTTAACAATCGCAACACCTGAGCACTTTACGAGTGATATCATCGGTATTATCCCGACGTCAGCAACTATTTTTGCCCCTTTTAACCTATTTATTGTCGCTTGTTTATTCGTCTTTATCCCGATTGTAAACCGATTGATGATGAATCAGAAAGAAAATCAGTACTACATTGATCGATCAGTTCTCGATGAACAAGAAGTAGAAGCAGCGACTGTAGAAGCAGCTACGCCTGCAGAGCGTCTTGAAAATAGCTGGATTGTTTCAATGATTATCGGATTACTTGGACTCTTCTTTATTCTTTATTACTTTGTGAATAACGGTTTTAGTTTGAATTTAAACATCGTAAATTTCATATTCTTATTTTTAGGTATTCTTTTGCACGGTACTCCGAGAAGGTTTATAAATAGCGTAGGAGATGCAGTAAAGGGTGCGGGTGGGATCATTATACAGTTTCCCTTTTATGCAGGAATTATGGGGATGATGGTTGCGTCGGGGCTCGCAGAGGAAATGTCTGTTTGGTTTGTGAACATTTCTAATGAAGTAACTTTTCCGTTCTTTACCTTTATAAGTGCAGGGATTGTTAATTTCTTTGTACCATCTGGCGGTGGCCAATGGGCAGTTCAAGCACCAATTATGTTGCTAGCTGGTGAAGAACTTGGTGTTTCGCCTGCAAAAACAGCAATGGCTGTAGCATGGGGAGATGCTTGGACAAACATGATCCAACCATTCTGGGCACTTCCAGCCTTAGCGATTGCTGGATTATCTGCAAAGGATATTATGGGATTTTGTTTGATCTCAATGCTTGTAGGAGGCATTTTCATTTCGATTGGGCTTGTCTTTATTTGATTGTTAAGTCTTTATAAGGAGGCTAGAGGATGGAACCCGTTTATTTACTTGATGGAGCAAGGACTGCTTTTACTTCATTTGGTCAATCTTTTGCCGGAGTTTCTTCGACTGAACTTGGAGTTGCTACTGCCAAAGAAGCATTGAAACGAGCAAATGTATCACCCGACCATATAGATCAAGTTGTATATGGAAACGTTATACACAGTAGTAAGAACGCTCCATACGTTGCAAGACATGTCGCAACTCAAGCAGGGGTACCAATTACAACATCTGCAATGCTTGTCAATCGGTTGTGTGGTTCCGGGTTGCAATCTGTTATATCTGCTGCACAATCTATCCAGCTTGGTGAAGGGGATACTGCATTAGTTGGTGGAGTTGAAAACATGTCAATGAGTCCGGTGTTTCGTTCACGAACCGGTTCGAGCCTCCGAAACTTGGGAATGTAGAGTTTGAAGATATGCTTCTCTTAACGCTTCGCGACGAGGCGATTGGGGATGGAATGGGAATAACTGCAGAAAATCTTGCTCAACAATACCATATTACTCGGGAAGAACAGGATTCATATTCCGTATTAAGTCACCAGAGAGCGGCAAGGGCAATCGAGAGTGGTCGGTTTCAAAGGGAAATAGTGCCGTTTGAGGTTAAACATAGAAAAGAATCGAAATTAATTACCCGTGATGAACATGTACGTGCTACAACGTCTCAAGAAAAATTAGCAGGCTTAAAGCCAACCTTCAAAAGGGACGGATCGGTTACAGCAGGAAATTCAAGCGGAATAAATGATGGAGCGGCTTCACTTATTATTGCTAACCAATCCTATGTTTCTAAGACTAAAACGAAACCACTAGCAAAGATTCATTCTTGGGCCGTATGTGGTGTTGATCCTTCGATTATGGGGATAGGTCCAGTTCCTGCGATACAGATCGCTCTTCAACGAGCTGGATTATCAATTGGAGAGATTGATTTGTTTGAGGTAAACGAAGCGTTTGCAGCACAATATCTAGCTGTCGAGAAAGAATTAAAACTCGACCGTGAGAAAACAAACGTTAACGGTGGTGCGATAGCGCTTGGACATCCCGTTGGAGCAAGTGGTGCAAGACTACTACTTTCTCTAGCATATGAGCTAAGAGAAAGGGATTTAAGATACGGAATCGCTAGTCTTTGTATAGGTGGTGGACAGGGGATTGCGATGGTAATCGAACAATAAAACGAACAATCAAATTATGGAGGCTACTCTTAAAGAGTGAGTCTTCTTTTTATTTACCGGGATATTCGGTATACTGTTATTAACCATAGGGATTGAGCGTAATTGAGGCTCAATCCCTATGGTTTTTATATTGGCTGTTTTTTGTCCATTCTTGAAGCAAATGGATTTCATCGTTTGATAGAGATATGGTTGACGCCGCGGCATTGCTGGTTACCTGAGCCATTTTACTTGAACCAGGAATAGTTGAAGCGACTGTAGGGTGGTGTAACGGGTAACGGATGGCGATGTGGGATAATGAACGACCATTTGCTAGATCTTTCATTTTCAACACGATCTCTTTTATTTCCATATGAGAGTAATCAAGAAACCCTTTATCGGGACTAGAAGCGAAGATTCTTTCTGATAAGTTTCCTTTAGCCAGTGGACCTCTTGCAATTACAGAAACGCCATTTTCTCGTATAAGATTCAACCATTCTTCTGGTCGACGATCCAATAAACTATACTGCATCATGATACTGACGATATTAGATCTTGAGAGGTATTCTTTAATGACATTAGGCCGAATTGAGGATATCCCGTATTCTCGGATAAGGCCTTCCTTTTTTAAATCTTCGAATGCATCAACAATCTCTTCAATCGGATCATCGATTGTCCCTCCATGAAGTTGATAGAGATCGATATAATCCGTTTTCAGACGAAGGAGTGAGTTTTTTACTGCATGTTTAATATAGTTACGTGACGGGTCCCATTCCCATCCATCTTTATCAGGGCTCCAGCGATTTCCTACTTTAGTAGCTAACACACACTGATCTCTTTTTCCTTTTAAAGCTTTCCCAACCAATTCTTCATTCTTTCCAAATTCATAAAGGTCTGCTGTGTCAACGAACGTAGTTCCTTTCTCCAAAGCACGATGAATGATATTGATCGATGTTTGTTCGTCTTCACCGAGTGACATACATCCTAATCCGATTTCTGAAACATAAAGATTCGATGATCCAAGTTGGTTTTCTTTCAACATGAACACCTCCAATATAGGTACAATACCACGAAATGATGTAAGAAGAAACGTGGTGTAAAAGAAAAAGACTGACTCGATTAGAGCCAATCTCTATCATTTCACGTTAAGAAAGTATAAAAATACTTTCTATAGAGGATGTTCAAAAAGTCCGGTAAAAATAGCTGTCGAATTTCTTCGTTGTTCGATCTCTCCGGTTCTCACGTATTAATAGCATACGTTCTGGTCCTCGAGATTTTCACGCCTCGAACTTCTCGGCTCTTTTTGTCCTCCTTTTGAACACGCACCTATAGTATAAGGGCAACTACGGCTCTGACCCCGCCTAAAGGCTCCATAATCGCCGAGTTTTCTTTATCGTTTTTGCTGTCCGTCGATCCAATCTTGAACAGTTCGGTATTCGTCTTGATACTTTTTAAGCATATATTTAATTTGCCAGGCTTTCCCGACTAGGGTAATGCGATTTGGTTGAAGATAGATTTTCATGAAATTGACCTCCTTCATCTTTAGAACAGTTAGAATTAGGTTAAGCTTGTATGGTAGACTTTATGTAATTATTAGTAGAAATAGTACTAAGGATGTTCAAAAGGAGATTTGTTTTATGAAGAACTTAGAGGAAAAAACAATTGGTTCAAAAATTTTATATAATGGAAAAATCATCGATCTCATGCTTGAAGATGTAGAACTCCCAGATGGAAATAAAAGTCAACGTGAAGTCGTTAAACATCCTGGTGCGGTTGCAGTCATAGCTATGACCCCGGAAAATAAAATGGTGCTTGTGCGACAATATCGTAAGCCTTTGAACCGTACAATCGTGGAAATTCCGGCGGGGAAACTGGAAAAGGGAGAGGCACCTGAGTCATGTGCGCGAAGAGAATTAGAGGAAGAAACAGGGTATCGAAGTGATCGCTTGACGCACGTGAAGTCCTTCTATACGTCCCCAGGATTTGCCGATGAACTTGTACATTTATATTTCACTGATTCATTAGAAAAAGGAAACGTCCAGCTAGATGAGGATGAATTTGTAGAGTTAATGGAAGTTACGTTAGATGAGGCGATCGAACTTATGATGACGAACGAAATTTATGATGCGAAAACTGCATTTGCGGTCCAATATTTACAATTGAAATACATGGGAGAGTAAAATTATGAATCAACTCTTTGCAGACCTTCATATCCACCTTGGTAGTACCTATCAAGGTAAGCCTGTGAAAATTTCAGCTTCACCAAATTTGACCCTCCCAAACGTTCTTGATACTGCTTTTTTAGTAAAAGGGTTACAGATTGTCGGAATCATTGACTGTCATGTACCTGCTGTAATTGATGAGCTTGAACATATGATTAAGGGAAATGAACTTTATGAACATGAGGATGGTGGCTTGATTTATAAGAATGGCTGTCTCTTACCAGGTTCAGAAATCGAAATATATGATGGTTCATGTAACGGACCTATCCACGTTTTGGTCTACTTTCCTGATTTATACCATTTAAAGCAGTTTAGTAACTGGCTATCTTCTCGTATGACGAATGTTAACCTTTCTTCTCAACGCTTTTATGGTACAGCACTTGAACTACAGGAAAAAACGAAGGAACTTAGTGGGATCTTTGTCATTGCTCATGCGTTCACTCCTTTTAAAAGTATGTATGGTAAAGGAGTCAAGACGAGCTTAATAGAAGTATTCAACCCAGAATTAATCGATGCAATTGAACTTGGATTGAGCTCAGATAGTAAGATGGCCGACCAAATTTCGGAGCTTCATCCATATTCTTTCCTTACTAATTCAGATGCACACTCTTTAGAAAAGATTGCTCGTGAATACCAGGTCCTTGAACTCGAACAACCTACGTTTCTTGAACTCAAATTAGCTTTAGCCGGGAGAAGCGGGCGAAGGGTTAAAAGTAATTTCGGATTAAACCCTCTTCTTGGAAAGTATTACAGCACATGCTGTGCAAAATGTGGTGAACCCGGAACACTTGAGAATGTTGGCAAAAGGTGCTCGGTATGCGGTAAAGGGAAGATCATCAAAGGGGTGTTTGACCGGATCCAGGAAATCGGCAATGTAGACCCGCAATCAAAAACGCCGAATCGTCCAGAGTATATTCACCAAGTACCCCTTGAATTTATCCCTGGCATAGGTCCAGGTACGTTAAAAAAGTTACGCACTGCATTTGGAACAGATATGCAAGTAATTCATAGAACGTCGCTTAAAGATCTGGTCACCATCGTTCCGGAAAAAATTGCAAGACACATTCTTTCATCAAGAAATGGACAACTCTCCGTTCAACCAGGAGGTGGTGGGAAATACGGGACGATCAATAAGTAGAAACCAATTAGTGCTCTAGCTTTTTCTTCGCTTCTAAATGTCAATCTTGTCATACTCTATGAAAATCCTCATAAACTGGAATTAAGAGATTCAAGAGGGAGGACAAGAGATGGAGCATCGGATGACGTATTCAATGAAACGAACATTTTCCCAGCATTTACAGGAGCATTCAACCTTATATACATTTACGATTGTGTTAATGATGATGGGGATCATTTTTGGTGCAATTGTAGTAAACAGTTTAAGTCTAATGCAAAAAGAGGACCTATTTCATTATTTAGGCCGATTTTTCGGACAGGTTTCAGATGGAGAAGTTGCTGGTGCTCCAGCTATGTTCACCCAGAGCTTTTTCCATTACTTAAAATACATCGGTTTGATTTGGATCTTAGGGCTTTCAATTATTGGCTTGCCGGTTATCCTCGTCTTGCTCTTTTTGAAGGGGATGGTTGTCGGGTTCACGGTTGGATTCTTAGTTAACCAAATGGGTTGGGAAGGGTTCCTATTATCATTCGTATCTGTTCTACCGCAGAATCTGATTCTTATTCCATCATTTGTATTTGTAACAACGTTGGCAGTCGCGATTTCCCTTACATTAATTAAAGGGCAATTCTCCAATCGAATCACCATTCCTTTAATGCCCTTGCTTGTTAGGTATACATTAACCGTAATAGTGATCATGGTTATCGTTGCAGGTGCATCGTTTATTGAAGCCTTTATTTCTCCAGTACTTATAAAGGTTACACTCGGTTTATTTAACTGAAATTAATTTTTATATAATAATGACTATAAAGTTAACTTTAAAATAATTATAATTTGACACCGTTTTTCCACGTGATTATAATGAGAATATACATAAAGCGTGGGAGGGGTCATCTTGTTAGAAAGCCGTATTGACCGCATTAAGAAACAGCTTCATTCACAAAGCTATAAATTAACTCCCCAGCGTGAAGCGACCGTTCGCGTATTACTTGAACGTGAAGAAGATCATTTAAGTGCTGAGGATGTTTATCTCCTCGTTAAAGATAAAGCACCCGAAATTGGCTTGGCAACAGTGTATCGAACTTTGGAATTATTAACAGAACTGAAAATCGTAGACAAAATTAACTTTGGTGACGGTGTTTCTCGCTACGATCTCCGCAAAGAAGGGGCCGCACACTTCCACCATCATCTAGTTTGTATTGAATGTGGAGCAGTGGATGAAATTCAGGAAGATCTACTTGGAGATGTAGAAAAGGTCGTTGAGAAAGATTGGAACTTTAAGATAAAAGATCACCGTCTTACATTTCATGGGATTTGCCACCGATGTCACGATAAGGCAGCCAATAAAGAACAAGAAGAAGTAGCACATAAATAGATCTTTCCTGATAAAAAAGGAGAGATCTTTTATTTGAAGTATAATCTCCGACGAAACAGGCATACCTTGTAAAAAGGACAAACTGGAGGTTATCCCATGAAAGCTTTCATTCAATTAATATGGAATACATTAAAAGTGTTCATCGCTTTTATAGGATGCACGTTATTATTTTATTATGGCTTATCATGGTTAAACGCAGAATATCAGGACTACCACCGTTATGATGAACCAGAAGGGCGCGCTGTAAAAGTATTTGAAACGTTCCAGGAAGAAGATGAGATGAATTTTGTACAGCGGCTATTGTTATTTTACGAGACGGGAGAATAAGGAGCGTCCATTTCATGAAAGATGAAGTTCAAGATTTTTTACATTATCTAACGGTTGAGCGAGGGTTATCATCAAACACATTACAATCTTATGAACGAGACCTTAAACAATATACAACACACATGATTAAGGAACGAAATCAAAAAGATCTAGATGATGTTCGACGAAATGATATTATCCAATACCTTTACTTTTTGAAGGACGAGGGGAAAGCATCAACTACGATTGCACGAAATATTGCTTCCATACGTTCATTTCATCAGTTTTTGTTAAGGGAGAAACGAACCAACCAGGACCCGGCGGTACATATAGAAACACCGAAGACGGAACGGAAGCTTCCAAAGGTATTATCTTCAACAGAGGTAGAGAGCCTAATGGAAGCACCAGAGAAAAATACTCCATTTGGATTAAGAGATCGCGCAATGATAGAGTTACTGTATGCAACTGGAATTCGGGTGTCTGAGCTAATTCAGCTAAACTTGGAGGATGTCCATTTAACGATGGGATTTGTACGCTGTGTCGGCAAGGGTGATAAAGAGCGAATTATTCCGGTTGGAAAGATGGCTAGTAATGCATTATCAGATTATCTTGACCAAGGAAGAGGCAGGTTGCTTAAAAAAAAGGCCTCACAGGCATTATTTCTAAATCATCACGGAAACCAGCTTACGAGACAAGGGTTTTGGAAGATTCTCAAGAAACTTGCAAGTGCAGCTCATATTAATAAAGAACTAACTCCACACACGCTACGGCATTCTTTTGCGACTCATTTGCTCGAAAATGGAGCTGATTTACGAGCAGTTCAAGAGCTACTAGGCCATGTGGATATTTCAACGACTCAGATTTATACCCATGTGACAAAAACTAGATTAAAAGATGTATACTCAACCTATCACCCTCGTGCGTAAACGGTTACAATAATTCGTGCGAAGTTTATGGAAAAATGGTACACTCTAAAAAGATTGTATTACTTTGTGAACTTTTACAAATGAGCAGTACCTTTTTTCCTATTTTAAATGAGATGTCAGACTTCTGACCTTTCTTAAATGTTGTTTGATAATCATATACTCTGGAAATGGTAAAATTATGTGAGTATTGGGAGGAGATAGAAATGACAGAACCAAGGTTCAACCGAGTTTTTATAATTGTAATGGATTCAGTCGGGATCGGCGAAGCGCCAGATGCAGCTAAATTTAATGATAAAGGTGCAGACACGCTTGGGCATATTGCTGAAAAAATGAATGGTCTTTCTATGCCTAATATGGGTGAACTTGGTCTGAGTAACATCCGAGAAATAGAAGGGATTGCACCTGTAACGAATCCAAAAGCACATTATGGAAAAATGCAAGAAGCCTCCAATGGTAAGGATACAATGACCGGGCATTGGGAAATTATGGGCCTTCATATTGAAAAGCCCTTTCGTACATTTCCAGATGGGTTCCCTGAGGAATTAATTCAAGAACTAGAGGAAAAAACCGGGCGAAAGATAATTGGAAACAAACCTGCTTCGGGAACGGCCATTCTTGATGAACTTGGAGAAGAACATATGAAGACAGGTGCTTTGATCGTATATACATCGGCAGATTCTGTTCTTCAAATTGCTGCCCACGAAGAGATTGTGCCGATTAAGGAATTATATGATATTTGTAAAATTGCCCGTGAACTCACCTTAGATGAGAAATATATGGTTGGCAGAGTAATTGCAAGGCCTTTTATAGGAAAACCAGGACAATTTGAACGGACATCAAATCGTCACGATTATGCACTTAAGCCATTTGGACGAACGGTGATGAACGAGCTTAAAGATTCCAATTATGATGTGATTGCGATTGGTAAGATTTCTGATATATACGATGGGGAAGGTGTTACGGATTCCATTCGAACGACTTCAAATATGGATGGAATGGACCGTATGATTGAAACACTTGACCGTTCATTTACAGGGATCAGCTTTTTAAACTTAGTTGACTTTGATGCGAAATTTGGTCATCGCAGAGACCCGATTGGTTACGGAGAGGCCCTAGAAGAATACGATAAACGGTTGCCCGAAATGCTCGAGAAGATGCAGGAGGGAGACCTCGTATTAATTACTGCTGACCATGGTAATGATCCAATCCACCATGGAACCGACCATACAAGAGAATATGTACCGTTGATTGCGTATCATAAAGGGATTTCGGAAGGGAAAGAACTTCCATTGGGTAAATCCTTTGCAAACATCGGAGCAACACTGGCAGATAATTTCAATATAAAGTTACCAGAAAACGGGACCAGTTTCCTGAAGTATTTATAGAGGATGTTCAAAAAGTAACCAAGAGCCCATGCACCTGCGTCTACTAGATTATGCTAACGAGGAAGGCTTTCTCGGTGCAACTCGTAGTCTTCGTGCAAGTACCGCTCGTTGATAAACGGCGAATTTCCGACGCACAGGACGTGTTAGTACTTGCGTTGTCACATGGACGTGACGCTTTTAGCAAGTGAGCGTTACTCGGTTTTTCCGGACTTGCACAGGGACCTCAACACAAAAATAATTATTTTTGTGTCTGCGATGCGTAATCATAGAAGCTTTCCTTATGCTGACTTCGACGTTAGGCTCACACGATGTGAGTCATATCAACGTTGTTACAGGATGTAACGCACTTAGTTGATGATCCTATATTGACGTGAAGTACTTAGTCGAAGTTCTATATGTACCTGCGTCTACTAGTTCACCTTTGGAGTAAGCTTCCTCGGTACAACTCGTAGCCTTTTATGCAGGTACTGCTCGTCGCTCCGGTCCTCAAAACTGTTGTGCCTTGGGCTCACACGATGTGAGTCAGTTCGACGTTGTTACAGGACGTAACGTATTTAGTCGAATTTCTTTTAGGTTTTCTGATTCGTCTACTTTTTGAACACACATATTTGTAGGAGGATTTTTAAATGACAACATCCATTCATGATGCAGCACAATATATTAATAAGAGAATAGATAATAAACCTTCAATTGGATTAATTCTTGGGTCAGGACTTGGCGTTTTGGCAGATAAGATTGAAAACCCTGTCATTATTCCTTATGACGAAATTCCATCCTTTCCCGTTTCAACAGTTGAAGGACATGCTGGAGAACTAGTTATAGGTACACTTGAAGGGAAATCAGTAGTTGCTATGAAAGGACGCTTTCATTACTATGAGGGCTATTCATTGCAGGTCGTGACATTCCCAGTAAGGGTGATGAAGGAGATTGGTGTCGAGACATTGATTGTTACAAATGCCGCAGGTGGTATTAATCAAAAATTCAATGCAGGCGATCTTATGCTTATTACGGATCATATTAACAACTTTGGAGATAATCCACTGATTGGACCAAATGACCACGATTTAGGTGTCCGTTTTCCGGATATGTCTGAATCCTATTCAACCCGTTTACAAGATGTTGCGAAAACAGTTGCAAATGATTTTCAGATGTCCATTCGCGAAGGTGTGTACGTCGGAAATTCAGGTCCTTCCTATGAAACCCCTGCAGAAATCCGAATGTTACGGATATTAGGAGGGGATGCCGTTGGAATGTCAACGGTTCCTGAAGTAATCGTAGCTCGTCACTCAGGTATGGAGGTTCTAGGGATATCCTGTATCTCTAATATGGCTGCGGGTATCCTCGATCAACCTCTTACACATGATGAAGTAATCGAGACGACGGAAAAGGTAAAGACCGACTTTATGGGTCTTGTAACGAGCATAATAAAGAACTTTTAAGAGGTTGTTTTGAACATGCATTTTAATAAACAAAGAGAATAAACGTTAAATCAAAGGACTGATATCATAATGAGAATGGTTGACATTATTCAGAAGAAAAGAAATGGGAAAGAGTTAACCGACGAGGAAATCAATTTTTTCATAAATGGATATACGAAAGATGAAATACCCGACTATCAATTATCCGCATTAATGATGGCGATTTACTTTCAAGGGCTGACACCAAGTGAAACGGCTACATTAACGCAGGCAATGGTGAATTCTGGTGAAACCATTGACTTATCAGCGATTGAAGGACACAAGGTGGATAAACATTCTACAGGAGGAGTCGGTGATAAGGTTACATTCATTGTTGGACCATTAGTCGCTTCAGCAGGTGTCCCACTTGCCAAAATGTCAGGAAGAGGCCTCGGACATACAGGGGGAACCCTTGATAAACTGGAATCTATTGAAGGATTCAACATTGAAATGACTAAGGAACAATTTATTGAGAACGTGAATACGTTTAAAATTGCTGTGGCCGGTCAAACAGGAAACTTAGCACCGGCTGATAAAAAGCTATATGCACTTCGGGATGTTACGGCAACTGTAGATGCAATGCCCTTAATTGCGGCATCAGTTATGAGTAAAAAACTAGCTTCAGGAGCAGATAGTATTGTGTTGGATGTGAAAACGGGTTCAGGTGCATTTATGAAATCCCTAGAAGATTCAGAAGCCTTGGCTACGGAAATGGTTAATATCGGTAAAAACTTAGGAAAAAACACGGTTGCTATCATCAGTGATATGAATCAACCACTTGGGTTTGAGGTTGGAAATGCGAATGAGATTAAAGAAGCTGTTGAAATTTTAAAAGGAAAGAACGTAAATGATTTAAGAAAGCTATCACTGGAGTTGGCAGCCCATATGACGACCTTAGCAGGCGCCTTTAATTCCTATGAAGATGCTTACAAACAGCTAGAAGAAAACCTTGAGAATGGAAAAGCATTTGAAAGCTTCAGAAATTTAGTGAAAGCTCAAGGTGGCAACGTGGATATGATTGATGATTTAACGAAACTCCCTGATTCAAAACACCATTTCGAGGTAAAAGCAGAAACGGATGGCTACATTTCAGAAATTGACGCGGAATCTATTGGGATCGCAGCGATGTATCTTGGGGCTGGAAGAGCCACGAAGGATGATCAAATCAATTACGGTGTAGGAATTTCCTTGAAAAAGAAAATTGGCGATCAGGTTCAAGCTGGAGAAACGCTCGTTGTATTGAACAGTGACATAGAAAACCCGACTGATTCAATTAAAAAGGTTAAAGAAGCCTATACAATTTCTAACGATAAAGTACAACCAAACACATTGATTTACAAAGTAATTAAATAGATAACAATTACAGTAAAGGGCTGGTTCAACATCTTTGTAGTAGATGTTGAACCAGCCCTTTTATTTGAATAATCACTGAAGATTTGTAATCTGATGTGAGAATACATGGTTGTTCTGACATAATCCTTCGTACAGAAGTTTTCTTGCGAAGTAGTATAATCTGACCACTATTGGTAAATATATGAATAATAAGAATGGAGGGATTTTGTGTATGAAACGCCTTTTAACTTGTGTAATGATTGTTGCAATTGTATGTTCAGTTATTTCGCCTTCTACATTTGCAAAGGGCAACGACCATATCGAAACATTAGCAAGTGACTCTTCTTCCGCAATCTTGATGGAGCGCGATACAGGATCGGTATTGTTTGATAAAAATGCTGATGAAAAGCTTCCTCCGGCTAGCATGACCAAAATCATGACAATGACTCTGATTATGGAAGCCTTGAATAAAGAGAAAATAACATTGAAAGACAAAGTTCGGACGAGTGAATACGCAGCATCGATGGGAGGATCACAGATCTTTTTAGAAGCTGGGGAAGTGATGACTGTTGAAGATATGCTGAAAGGTATCGCCATGGCATCAGGGAACGACGCATCCGTAGCATTAGCAGAACATATAGCAGGAACGAACGAAGCATTTGTAAAAATGATGAACGAGAAAGCGAAAGAGCTTGGACTGAAAAACACACATTTTGCGAACGCCACTGGACTGCCTGCTGAAAATCATTATAGTACTGCACGTGATATGGCACTTATGGCAAAAGAGTTATTAAAGTATGAACAAATTACAAATTACACCGGAAAATATGAAGATTATTTACGAGAAAATACAGATGATAAGTTTTGGCTTGTCAATACAAATAAGCTTGTAAAGTTTTATCCTGGTGTAGATGGTTTAAAGACAGGATACACCCATGAGGCAAAATATTGCTTAACAGCTACAGCAGAAAAAAATGATATGCGTGTCATTGCAGTAGTGATGGGAGCGCCATCAACAAAGGAACGAAATTCACAGGTTTCTCAAATGCTTGATTATGCATTTGCCAACTATAAAACAAACGAATTGTACGAGCGCCATCAGATTATTGAAGAGGTTCCAGTTCAAAAAGGGGTGACGAAGACTGTGCATCTCGCAACATCCGAACCAATTTCCGTATTAATGAAAAAAGGGGAAGAAAAATCAAAGATAACAACAAAAATCAATGTAAAAAAAGATATGAACACACCTATTAAAAAAGGGGATAAACTTGGTACTCTTGTTGTAAAAAAGAATGGGAAAACCGTTATCAATTCACCTCTAATCGCATCTGAAAAGGTACCTGCAGCATCATGGTGGGGATTGTTTAAGCGCACAATCGGACAATTTTCTCATACCCCATAATTTTTGCTGACAAATTATTAGATTATGTATCGATTCAACACTAGTTTTGTCATCCAGAAGGAATCACGCATTCCGATAGCGAAATGACTCACTACCGAGATGAAGGAGGAGAGGTAAGTGAGTCTCAACGTAAAACTAGAAGTGAAAGATCGTGTTTTATGTATTCGATTATCAGGTGATTTAGACCACCATACCGCGGAGCATCTGCGAACAGAAGTCGATCAAACAATTGAGAAGCATCAAATCCATGATATTATTTTGAATTTAGAGTCTCTGTCTTTTATGGATAGTTCAGGATTAGGAGTGATCCTAGGACGATATAAGTTGATCAAAGGTCAGGGAGGAGAAATGGTTGTATGCTCGATCTCCCCTTCTGTAAAAAGACTGTTTGAAATGTCAGGGATGTTTAAGATCATCCGTCTCGAAAACAGTGAACAAGATGCATTGCAAACGCTGGGGGTGGCGTAATGAAAAATGAAATGAAATTAGAGTTTTCCGCAAGAAGTGATAATGAATCGTTTGCTCGGGTTACCGTAGCTGCGTTTATTGCTCAGTTGGATCCAACCGTAGACGAACTAACAGAAATCAAAACCGTTGTATCTGAGGCTGTGACAAATTCGATCATTCACGGATACGACAATAATCCAAATGGAATGGTGTATATCGAATGTTGCTTGGAAGACGGTTTTGTAGAGCTGCTCATCCGAGACAATGGAATTGGAATAGACGATTTGGATGAAGCACGACAGCCGTTGTTTACAACTAAGCCCGAGTTAGAACGTTCCGGAATGGGCTTTACCATTATGGAGAACTTTATGGACCGTGTTGAAATTGAAACAGAAAAATCCTTTGGCACCACGATACGCTTAACGAAGTATTTGACGAATCATAAAGCGCTATGCAATTAAGGGAGTCATGCCCATGGATTTGGACGTAAAACAAAACCAAAAAAATACGTATCTAAATGACCGTGAATTGAAACAGTTGATTAAACAAAGTCAAGATGGCGACCAAGCAGCGAGAGATACGATTGTTGAAAAGAATATGCGATTAGTATGGTCTGTGGTTCAGCGTTTTCTGAATAGGGGCTATGAACCAGATGATCTTTTTCAAATTGGAAGTATTGGATTACTGAAATCTGTGGATAAGTTCGATTTAAGCTATGATGTAAAGTTTTCAACTTACGCAGTGCCAATGATCATTGGCGAAATCCAACGTTTCATTCGAGATGATGGAACGGTAAAGGTTAGCCGTTCTTTAAAAGAACTTGGAAATAAAGTGCGTAAAGCTAAGGACGAATTGTCGAAGGAGTTCGGTCGAAATCCAACCGTGACTGAAATTGCCAATCGGCTTGAAATAAGTCCAGAAGAAGTGGTTATGGCGCAAGAAGCTGTGAGAGCACCATCCTCCATTCATGAAACGGTTTACGAAAACGACGGCGATCCAATTACATTGTTGGATCAAATAGCAGACCAAGGAGAATCCAAATGGTTTGATCAAATTGCCCTTAAGGAAGCGATTCAAACCTTAGATGAACGGGAACGATTAATTGTCTACTTAAGGTATTACAAAGATCAAACACAGTCAGAAGTCGCATCGCGACTCGGAATATCCCAAGTTCAAGTGTCAAGACTTGAAAAGAAAATATTGCAAGAAATGAAAAACCAGATGGACGGTTAACCACCGTTTATCTGGTTTTTTACACGTTAAGAAAGTATAAAAATACTTTCTATAGTATAAGCGCAACTAAGATGATCGCCGCGCTAAGGCTTGGCGCTATCCAAGTTTTCTTTAGTGCTATTAAGGATTAGGTAATTAATGGATTGGCTGCTTGAACAGAATGATACATCATTGGGAGAAACATACTATTCGTAATGATTTGGCATAAGGAGGTGTTTCATTTGGATGTCGAAATTCTCTATTTGCGGATGCGACATAGGCTGGTCGTATCTCCTGATCAAACAGTCAGGGTTAAAGATATTGCTCAGCTTGTAGGTCCGGATGACACTACCTCAACTATCGGTCAACTTACGATCCATAAGATCACCGTCCATGATAAAACCATCGTTGTTATTGACTTAATGAAAGTATTACAACGAATCCGGAATTTCAACCCCGGCTTAGAGGTGCAAACAGTTGGTCCGGTACAAACGATTATTGAAGTAAACTACCCGAAGACAAAGATCACTGGTGTTTATTTTGTGCTTGTTTGGATGTTGTTATTTATTGGTTCAGCGTTGGCAATCATGAATTTTCATGAAGATGTTAGTATGCAATCCGTTCATCAAAAAATTTATTACCTTATAACCGGTAAACAAAACGACTATCCATTATTGTTGCAGATTCCATATTCGTTCGGTCTAGGTCTTGGTATGGTTCTTTTCTTTAATCACATATTTAAGAAAAGATTTAATGAGGAACCAAGCCCCTTAGAGGTTGAGATGTTTAATTATCAACAAGATTTGGATCTATACGTCATTATGAATGAAAACAAAGAAAACGAGAAGAAAACCAATGACGATTAAAATTTTGATTATTTTCTTCATTGGTATTGGTGGCGGACTGGCTGTAGGGGCGGGCTTTGTTGCAATATTAACGGTTTTTGGCATTATTCCGAGGTTGATGCAAATCTCTAAGACGTACAACTATTTACGGGGTTATGAAATTGGGATTATCTCCGGAGTAGTATTTGCAAGTTGGTACGGTCTTAGGGATATGACGATTCACAGTTCCCCGCTCTTATTAATTCCGATTGGAATCGCGTGCGGAACATTTGTTGGTATGCTGGCAGCCGCTTTAACAGAAGTATTAAATGTTCTTCCGATTTTGATGAAACGGGTTGGTTTTAAGGAGCAACTGCTTATTCTATTAATGGCCATCTTGTTTGGAAAATTAATAGGATCTCTTTTTCACTGGACCTATTTTGTACACTTATGAGTAAGGAGTGATCAGCCGTGAGTAAACAGAAGTTAACACCAGAACAACAAGAGTATAAGGAGAAAATAAAACCACTACAGCCAAAACCACCTTATTTGCTAAATGTTGCAAAAGCTTTTTTGGTGGGTGGGTTGATATGTGCTATAGGACAAGGTATTTCTAATTTCTACCTTACCTTTTTTAATTTTAACGAGCAGACCGTCGGGAACCCAACTGTTGCTACACTTATTTTAATCGCAGCACTATTAACTGGTTTTGGGGTTTACGATAAGATAGGGCAATTTGCTGGAGCAGGTTCAATCGTCCCAGTCACAGGGTTTGCGAATGCGGTAACCAGTGCCGCACTCGAGCATAAGAGCGAGGGATTAGTACTTGGAGTCGCAACAAACTTATTTAAGCTTGCAGGAGCTGTCATCGTTTTTGGAGCTGTTTCGGCTTATATTGTAGGGATGTTACGGTATTTATTTCAAATGTGGTTTTGAAGTAGGAGGGCAAGAACATCATGAAACTGACAGGAAAACAAACGTGGACATTTTCAAAAGAGTTGTATATCGCCTCGACGGGCACAGCTGTTGGTCCAGAGGAAGCGGCTGGTCCATTGGGTGAAACGTATGATTTAACATTTAAGGAATTGCACTGTGGTCAAGATAATTGGGAATTGGCAGAACGACATTTACTTGAACAATCGATCAACATATGCCTGCAAAAAGCTGAAAAACAACCCGAAGATGTCGATCTGTTTCTGTCCGGAGACTTAATCAATCAAACGGTTATCGCCAATTATACCGCTCGCCAGAACAAAATACCGTTCTTGGGTATGTTCGGTGCATGCTCTACATCAATGGAAACGCTCGCATTAGGTGCAGCCCTAATTGATGGTGGATTCGCTAATCATGTTTTAACAGCTGTTAGCAGCCATAATGCGACTGCAGAGAGACAGTTCCGTTATCCTACAGAATATGGCGGCCAAAAGCCTGATACAGCTACTTATACTGTGACAGGTGCAGGGGCTTCCCTAGTTGGAACAGAGCCCTCACCAATCAAAATAACAAGTGCAACGATCGGAAGGGTAATGGATCTTGGTATCTCAGATCCATTTGATATGGGCTCAGCAATGGCCCCTGCTGCTGCAGACACGATTGCAACCCATTTCAACGATACAGGACGGACTCCAACGGATTATGACCTAATTATAACGGGGGACCTATCTAGCGTTGGCACACCGATTTTGAAGCAATTACTCCAAGAAAAAAAGTTTGATATTTCTTCAAACCATCAGGATTGCGGTTTACTTGTCTATAGACCAGATCAGCCTGTTTTTGCAGGAGGAAGTGGCTGTGCGTGTTCGGCAGTCGTCACCTATGGTCATTTATTAGAAGAATTGCGGAATGGGAAATTAAAGAAAATACTCGTTGTGGCGACAGGGGCACTGATGAATCCAATGATGATTCAACAAAAGGAAACGATTCCGACGATTGCGCATGGTGTCGTACTTGAGGCTTCAAGTAAAGGGGGTCATGAGTAATGGAGTATTTACTCGCATTCATTGTTGGTGGTTTGATATGTGTCGTCGGTCAGTTATTGATGGACTTCTGTAAACTCACACCAGCTCACGTCACTTCTAGCTTTGTAGTGGCAGGTGCACTCCTAGATGGATTTGGCTTATACGACCAACTCATTCAGTTCGCTGGTGCAGGGGCAACGGTTCCAATTACAAGCTTTGGTCACTCCCTATTGCATGGTGCGATGGCGGAGGCCGAGCAGCACGGCTTCATCGGAATTGCAATGGGGATTTTCCAATTAACATCAGCTGGTATATCCTCGGCAATTTTGTTCGGTTTTATCGTAGCGGTTCTTTTTAAACCAAAAGGATGATCCAAGTGAAAAAAAAGAAACGTGTCATTATCATTACAGATGGAGATTTATATGCTCTGAAGGCGGTTGAGTACGTTGCTAAAGAAATTGGAGCGAGATGTATTTCCATGTCATGGGGGAATCCTTCCAGACTAACAGGAGATGATTTGACTTCAATGATACTCTCCACTCCATACGATCCAGTGCTCGTAATGTTCGATGACTGCGGTTATTGCGGCGAAGGTGCTGGAGAACAGGCGATGAGAATTGTATCTGGCCATCCAGAAGTTGAAGTATTGGGAGCAATAGCTGTTGCGTCGAAAACACATCTCGCGGAATGGACTCGAGTAGATGTCAGTATCGATCGGTTTGGAGAACTGTCGGAATATGGTGTGGATAAAGGTGGTCTCCCTGATATGGAAATTGGTCGGATCGATGGGGATACGGTTTATAGTTTAGATGAACTGAACATCCCCATCATTATTGGGGTAGGTGATATTGGAAAGATGGCTGGTCGGGATACTGTGGAGAAAGGTGCGCCAATTACAAAACAGGCTGTAGAACTTATCCTGGAAAGGAGTGGTTTATATGAATCCAAAAGTAGAGAAAACACCGATTGATAAAAAAATCGCCAAAAACGAAGCTATTTTAAAGGATAGGATGGGAATCGGAAAAAGCTTCGATGTTGGCGTACGAAAGTTAAAGATCGTAAACAAAGAAATTCAAGTGTACTATTGTACGGGACTTTGCGACAGTGGTTTTATTATTCAACTACTCCGAGAATTGATGGATATGGATTATGAGTACGGCTCCAGTAACAATGCTAAGGAAGTCATAAAGAACCATCTCGCCCATCAACAAGTTTCAACGGTAAAAAATTTAGATGAGATCATGGACAGAGTCTTATCGGGATTAATTGGAGTATTAATTGATGGAAGTGATGAAGCTTTTGTAGTTGATGTGAGGAGCTATCCCGGGCGCTCACCAGAGGAACCTGATGTTGAAAAGGTCGTCCGTGGGGCGCGGGATGGTTATACTGAAAATATTGTAGAAAATACTGCGTTAACGAGAAGACGGGTTCGAGATGAACGGCTCCGACACGAAATTGTGCAAGTGGGGGACCGGTCAAAGACAGATGTATGTATTGCCTACTTGCAGGATGTTGCAGATCCGGATTTAATCGAAACCATACGTAAGGAACTAAGTGAAATTCGAATCGATGGAATTCCAATGGCTGATAAGACAATTGAAGAGTTTTTAGTGAAGCAAGGTTGGAACCCATTTCCTCTTGTGCGATATACGGAGCGTCCCGATGTAGCTGCCGTACACATACTTGAAGGACATGTGCTTATTTATGTAGATACCTCACCAAGTGTAATTATTACTCCAACGACGTTTTTTCACCATGTTCAACATGCAGAGGAATATCGACAAACACCAAGCATTGGTGCTTTCCTAAGGTGGATCCGATTTGGTGGGATGTTAGCATCCGTCTTTCTTTTGCCGCTTTGGTTGCTATTTGTTTTAAACGGAGAGCTACTTCCACAGAATATTGACTTTATCGGTCCGAATAAAGATTCAAATATCCCAATCTTTCTTCAAATTGTGTTTGCTGAACTCGGGATAGATGTGTTAAGAATGGCTGCAATCCATACTCCTTCTGCATTATCTACCGCAATGGGTCTTATTGCCGCAGTATTGATAGGGCAAATAGCAATTGACGTTGGATTGTTTGTTTCCGAAGTCATTCTTTATGTAGCACTAGCTGCAATCGGTTCTTTTTCCACACCAAGTTATGAATTAAGTGTTGCCAATAAAATGGTTCGCTTGTTTTTACTAACTGCTGTAGCCTTGTTCGGTGTACCTGGATTTATGGTAGGAGTTACACTTGTATTCCTGTTTTTATCTAGTATCAAGAATTTAAATACACCCTATTTATGGCCTTTTATCCCGTTTAATCCAAAAGCGTTGTACCAAGTATTGATTCGTGTATCTGTGCCATTAAGCAAAGTTAGACCAAGCATTGTAAGACCGAAAGACAATAAAAAACAATCCAACGCGGGATAATGGTTAAAAAAGTATTGACATTCAAAAATGATTTATGCTAACATTTAATTTAATTTTTATAAATGCCTCATTTTAAAAAATGGGGTAGAGGCGCAAAACGAATGAGTATGAGTTAAGAGCAGGGATGCGAAGACGAACTCTGAAAGGTCAATTTGCCGAAGTGAACGGTAGCCGAATCCGTTTGCTGGGTCGTTGTTAAACAAACAACGGACTGTCACTACATGTGTAGTGGAGAGCTATTCCAACTGATGAGGTACTCGGTTTGAAACCAGTCAATGTACCTATTTAGATATGTTGGCTGGTTTTTTGATTGGAGTATCGGTTGTTTGTTCTCTCCAACATTTTAGAGATGAGAGAGGAGCTATTAATTATGACGTTTTTAGGTACAGGAACGGTTAATGCGAAAGGACATTTGGCAATTGGAGGAGTCGATACGACCAATTTGGTTAAGGAGTTTGGCTCACCACTTTATGTCTACGATGTCAGTAAAATCAGGATGCAAGCAAGATCTTTCAAACAAGCATTTATTGAACAACATGTAGAAGCAAAGATTGCCTATGCAAGCAAAGCCTTTTCTTGTATGGCGATGCTGCAGTTGGCTGATGAAGAAGGGTTGTTGCTAGATGTTGTGTCAGGTGGAGAACTTTACACGGCTTTGAAAGCAAACTTTCCAACTGAGAAGATTCATTTTCACGGCAATAATAAAAGTCTAGAAGAACTCCGGATGGCAGTAAGAGAGGAAATCGGTTGTATAGTCGTCGACAACTTTTATGAGTTGGACTGTTTAAGTGAACTATGTCGACAATTGAATAAAACAATTCCAATCTTATTGAGGATATCCCCGGGTGTAGATGCACATACACACGAATATATTCTGACAGGTCAGGAGGATTCTAAATTTGGCTTCGACCTTGTAAGCGGTCAAGCGGATCAAGCGTTATCCGAAGCATTGTCTTCCCCTTATCTTAAATTACTTGGTGTGCACTGTCATATCGGTTCACAAATCTTTGAAACAGATGGGTTTGTAATGGCCGTAAAGAAAGTATTCGATTTATTCAATCATTGGATCGATGAGTTCGGATTTGAGGCACAAGTTATCAATCTCGGTGGGGGCTTTGGAATATCGTATACTGAAGAAGATCGACCGTTATCAATTGAAAAAATGATTGGAACTCTCATTTCAGAAGTGAAAGCACAAACAGCAAGCAATGGATTCAAAATGCCAGAAATCTGGGTGGAACCTGGACGATCAATTGTAGGCGAAGCGGGAACTACTCTCTATACAATAGGAGCTGAGAAACGTATTCCAGGAGTGAGAAATTACCTGTCCGTTGACGGTGGGATGAACGATAATTTACGACCAGCACTTTACCAGGCAAAATATAATGCAGTTCTAGCAAATCGTGTTCAAGCAGAGAAGAATCAAACAGTCTCCATTGCAGGTAAGTGTTGCGAATCTGGTGATATGCTAATCTGGGACCTTGAACTTCCAAAGACTCAACAAGGTGATCTCCTTGCGATGTTTTGTACAGGTGCTTATGGCTATTCAATGGCCAATAATTACAATCGATTACCAAGACCTGCCGTCGTATTTGTAGAAAATGGGGATGCTCAACTTGTTGTAGAACGTGAGCGGTATGAAGATCTTACTCGGTTGGACCTGCCATTGCGGAAAGCATTGGTGACAAATGTTTAGGAACGACGAATCCTAGTCATTCCAACTTTACAATTCAAAAAAAAAGAAATAGAATGAAACTACTTGTTAAGAGGAGGCGTTCACATGAAAAAAGGAAGTATCGAGTTTGAAAATGGCGAAAAAGTATTGATTGAGTTTTATCCTGAGGAAGCACCAAATACTGTTGCGAATTTCGAGAAATTAGCCAATGAAGGTTTCTATAATGGCTTAACATTCCACCGTGTAATTCCAGGGTTTGTATCTCAAGGAGGGTGCCCAGAGGGAACAGGGGTAGGTGGTCCAGGGTACACGATTGATTGCGAAACAGAAGGAAACCCACATAAACACGTTCCAGGTGCTCTATCAATGGCACACGCTGGAAAGAACACGGGTGGCAGTCAATTCTTTATTGTTCATGAAAACCAACCGCACTTAGACGGTGTACATACCGTGTTTGGTCAAGTAACTGATGGTTTGGCTTCTGCGTTACGAACACAAAACGGTGATGTTATGAAAGAAGTTAAAGTCTGGGAAGAATAGGTTAAAGGGCTACGCAGTTGCGCGTAGTCCTTTTTGGGCAAGGATAAAAACCAGTTAATCGCGTTATCCTTGCGTCAAAGCCTGAGAAAGAGTAACATGATAAAGAATCAAACAATTCAATAACAAGTCCTTCGGGGTCGGGTGAAATTCCCAACCGGCGGTGATAAAGCGAAAGCTTTTCAGTCCGTGACCCGGTACGATACGCGAAATTCGTAACGGTGGATTCGGTGTAATTCCGAAGCCGACAGTATAGTCTGGATGGGAGAAGGAGAGAACGCGTATAACGCTTAGTATCTGTGTATACACTTTAACCAGTGATACACGGCGTCTTTGCCATACGTATCAATTCAATGGCGATTTCTGAGTATCTGTTCAGATCAATCAGTTGAGTTTAGTTTAGTTCCCTATGCATACATACCCCGAAAGTGCTTTTAAAGCATCTTCGGGTTTTTTGTTTGTATAATAAGTCTTAGATTCTGGGGGTCAATATGGATCATGAAAATTATATGAGGCTCGCGATCGAGATGGCAAAGAACACAAAAGGGCAAACGTCCCCAAACCCATCAGTTGGTGCAGTTGTCGTTCAAAACGGCCGAATTGTAGGGTTAGGTGCTCATTTGAAAGCTGGAGAAGGTCACGCGGAGGTTCACGCACTTCAGATGGCAGGTGAAAAGGCATCAGGGGCTACGGTTTATGTAACACTTGAGCCTTGTAGTCACCATGGAAAAACACCCCCATGTGCGGATCTTGTCATTGAACGAGGGATTGAAACGGTATTTATTGCTACATTAGATCCGAATCCATTGGTGGCTGGAAGAGGAATGGAAAAGTTACAAAAGGCTGGTATCAATGTCCACGTAGGTTTATTGGAGACAGAAGCACTCGAACTAAATCCATTTTTTAATCATTATATGAGGTCCGGACTCCCTTATGTAACTTTAAAGTTTGCCTCCAGCCTTGATGGTAAAATTGCTACGAAAACAGGTCATAGTAAGTGGATTACCTCCGAAGAGGCACGGCAAGATGCGCATCACTATCGCCATAAGCACGATGCGATATTAGTGGGTGTAAATACAGTCATTTCAGATGATCCATCATTAACGACCCGACTGCCTATCGGTGGGAACAATCCAATAAGAATTGTCCTTGATTCTCATTTAAGAATTCCTCTTAATAGTAAGCTTTTGACCGATGAGGAAGCCCGAACGTGGATTGTAACGAGTACACTAGCCACTGAAACGGCCATTCGGGCAGTTGAAAACACTGGTGCCCGTATTATTCAACTAAACGAAGAGAAAATTAACGTTAAAACGGTTTTGCAACTTCTAGGGAATGAAAAGGTCACCTCCGTGTTTGTCGAAGGGGGAGGAACTGTACATGCAAGTTTTATGGCAGAAAGATGCATACAACAAGTGGTGTCATACATTGCACCTATGTTAATCGGTGGAGAAGATGCTCGATCAGTTATTGGTGGCCAAGGTGTAGAATTCATCGATGATGCCTTGCAACTAGAGGTTCAATCGTATGAAACGATCGGCAAGGATATGAAAATCATTTTAGTTCCAAAGGGGGATTTTTCATGTTTACCGGGATCATAGAAGAGGTAGGAACAATCCACTCAGTTCGGCATTCAAGTACTTCCTATGAAGTTAAAATCAATGCAAATAAAGTGCTAGAGGATGTAAAATTAGGCGATAGCATTTCAGTAAACGGGATATGTCTTACAGTGACCTCTTTCACATCGACCTCGTTTACCGTTGATGTGATGCCGGAAACATTATCCTCAACAAATCTAAACCATTTGACTACCAATCAACCTGTCAATTTGGAAAGAGCGATGGCTGCGGGAGGAAGGTTCGGCGGACATTTTGTATCAGGTCATATTGACGGTGTAGGTCAGATCGTTAAACGAGCACCGAAACATAATGCAATTTATTATAAAATCAAAGTTTCTGATGAGCTTCGACGTTTTTTACTGGTGAAAGGTTCAATTGCAGTCGATGGGACAAGTCTAACCATTTTTGAAGTTGATAAAGATGGCTTCACTATTTCACTTATCCCACACACTGTCCAAGAATCGGTCATTGGTGGGAAAATGGAGGGGGATCAAGTCAATATTGAGTGTGATATGCTCGCGAAATATCTCGAGCAGTTGCTTGTCAATCGTGAACACCAGCCCGTACAACAGAGTCTTTCGAAAACGTTTCTTGAAGAAAATGGATTTTAATAACTGAAGGTGGTGAATGGTATGTTTGATCGTATAGAAGATGCAATTTATGAGTTGATACAAGGGAATGTAGTCATTGTTTGTGATGACGAGGATCGTGAAAATGAAGGTGATTTTATTGCATTAGCGGATCGCATAACTTCCGATACAGTAAATTTAATGGTCACGCACGGCCGGGGACTGGTCTGTACACCGATTACAGAAGAATTAGCAGCAAAGCTAGAACTACAACCGATGGTGCAGCATAACACAGACCCACACGGTACTGCTTTTACTGTTAGTATTGACCATAAGACATCAACAACGGGAATTTCTGCTCAGGAACGAGCGGCTACAATTAGGGCTCTTCTTGACCCGACAGCAATCGCAACGGATTTTAAACGTCCTGGGCATGTATTCCCACTAATCGCAAAAAAGGGTGGTGTATTACGTAGGGCAGGTCATACAGAAGCAGCCGTCGATCTTGCAAGGCTTTCAGGGGCTGATCCAGCAGGTGTCATTTGTGAAATTATGAATGAAGATGGAACGATGGCAAGAGTTCCTGAACTACGCAAAATTGCCGAAGAATTCGACTTGAAGATGATTACGATAAAGGATCTAATACAATACCGGAATCGGAAGGACAAGCTCGTCAAAAAGGAAATTGAAATAGAGCTCCCTACTGAAACTGGGGGCTTTAAAGCAGTTGCTTACTCAAATATTCTCGATCAAAAAGAACATGTAGCCCTTGTAAAAGGCGAAATTTTACCAGATGAACCAACACTTGTGCGAGTCCATTCTGAATGCTTAACGGGTGACGTATTCGGTTCGTATCGTTGTGATTGTGGACCACAACTTCATGCTGCATTGGCACAGATTGAGGAAGAAGGTAATGGAGTCCTGCTATATATGCGTCAAGAAGGCCGAGGTATTGGTCTTATTAACAAGATGAAAGCATACAAGCTACAAGAAGAAGGACTCGATACCGTTGAAGCAAACGAAAAGCTGGGTTTTGCTCCAGACCTGCGTGATTACGGGATCGGCGCACAAATATTAAGAGATCTCGGGATAACAAAAATGAAGCTACTCACGAATAATCCTAGAAAAATTAAAGGATTAAGTGGTTATGGCCTTGAAGTAGTTGAGCGCATCCCAATCCAAATGCCTCACCGTAAAGAAAATGAACATTATTTGCGGACTAAGCATGCTAAACTCGGACATATGCTCCATTTTTAGATGGTGTTAAAAAAGTCAACGAATGATAAACTGCGAATTTATATAATCAGGAGGATAATGAATGATGGGTACAATTTATGAAGGACATTTAGTAGGTAGTGGTTTAAAAGTAGGAATTGTTGTCGGGAGATTTAATGAATTCATCACGAGCAAACTTCTTTCAGGTGCTCAGGATGCATTAAAACGCCATGGTGTGAATGAAGAGGACGTTGATCTCGCTTGGGTTCCGGGTGCTTTTGAAATCCCACTAATCGCAAAAAAAATGGTTGATTCAACTAAATACGACGCAGTCATTACGCTCGGAACTGTAATCCGTGGTTCCACTCCTCACTTTGACTATGTGTGTAAGGAAGTTTCAAAAGGTGTTTCAAGTCTTGCGATCGATTCTGGGGTGCCGGTTATCTTTGGAGTACTTACAACTGACTCGATCGAACAGGCTGTAGAACGAGCCGGGACGAAGGCGGGAAATAAGGGCTGGGAAGCTGCAGTCTCTGCTATTGAGATGGGCAATCTTTGCCGTTCTTTTCAAAAGTAAGTACGGTAGGATTCGCAACTTCTATTTAAATCCGCTATACTACTAAAGAAGGTTGAATTAAATGCCGAATCCAAACAATCGTAAACAAGAAAAAGTTTTGATCATCATCTGTATAATTGTTGCTTTCCTGTTATTATTATCGCTAGTCGGAAAGTTATTTAGATAATGAGGGAGAATCTATGTTAATTCGTTACAAGCGAAGTTATGAAAAAATTGCAATGGGCCTTTTGTCGTTTATGCCAAACGAAAAAGATTTGAAGAAGTTGCAACAAACGATCAAGCAATATGAGACTGAAGATGACCAGCAATTGTTTTTGTGGAAAGAAGAGGAAGATATTATCGGAATTATAGGTCTGAAAATGTCCGATGGTGTTGCAGAGCTTCAGCATGTAAGTGTTAATCCTTCTCACCGACATCAAGGGATCGGCCGTATAATGGTCGAGGCATTGAAGCGGATTTTAAAGGAAGAATACATGCTAAAAGCAAACGATGAGACTCGTTCTTTTTTTGAACGATGTGATCAGGTTGAAACGGATAGTGAACAAGAATAAGTGAGAAGAGGGGCTGACCTTAACGTCAATAAACATTGATGTTGGGGTCAGCCTTTTTTTCATGTTAAGAAAGTATAAAAGTTTGCGGCATGGATGTAATGTCCAGCTTCAGCGCCCAACCACTTGGATCACTTCAGGCCTCCTGCGGCGGCAACAGCCTCCTCGTCGGTCTTCCAGTGACCTTCGTGGCTAAGCAGGGCGCTTGCGCTTTTCTTATTGTGGTTTTTCGTTAAAGAATTTCTAAGAATCGGTTCTTCCCTTTTCTCGGAGTAGCTTTTGTTCGATACGTTCTTCGATCACATCAGATCGATCACGCTTCGTATGCTTATGAATTAAGTATTCATTTCCTAAATCGCTAGGCATTCCATATACACAACCTACATGTTTACATTCTTGTTCACACAGTAAAAGTAAATGGTTATCATTGATTGGAAGATTAATACTTTTGTAAGGGTTGTTCTGTCTGAGGTCATTCGTTCTTTCTCTTAATAGAGCTCTGAGCTTACTAGAATCAAGCCCTAAATGATCGATTGCATCTTGTTCTCGTTCAATGATGGATAAAGCACTTTCCATCATTCTCAATGCACCTGAAAAGTTGCATCGGCGCTGATGGTATAGTGCAACGGCAACCTGGATTAAACCGACCCAGTAATCTTTCCGACTGCCTCTCGGTTCAGATTTCCAATGTTCTTCGAGTATTTCATGACATTCGAAGTAGTCTCGTAATCCATGAAAATGTACTAAAAAATCAATATATGGCTTTGGGTACATGACGATTCCTCCACTTCATTTCTATATATAGTTTATCATAGGAATGACTTACAATGAAAAGGATGAAATTGTGATCCTATTAGTGATATGCTATAATATCGACATATTTTCCTCGTTTTATTTGATTAAGAGAAGTTGTTTAAAAAGGATGATTTTATCTACAGGTAGTAGATTATGAGAATGGTGAAAATTTATGAGCGAATACAACGTTAGACTCGATGCGTTCGAGGGACCACTCGACCTGCTATTGCATTTAATCAATCGATATGAGATTGATATTTATGATATTCCTGTTAAAGCGATTACTGAACAATATATGGATTACATACATACCATGCAGGAACTTCAGCTAGATATTGCAAGCGAATACTTAGTCATGGCGGCAACACTACTCGTAATTAAAAGCAAGACGTTATTGCCGAAACGGGAAGAGGAGGATTATGATCAGCAACTTGAGATGGAAGTAGAAGAGGACCCACGGGATGAACTCGTCAGGCGTTTGATTGAATATAGGAAGTTTAAAGAAGCCTCTACGTATTTAAAAGAGAGGGAGATTAAGCGGAGTTTAACGTTGACGAAGCAACCAAGCAACCTTGATCATATCGAGAAACATCAAGAGCCTGTTAATCCTGTTTCGAATATTACTGTGTATGATTTAATCGATGCTTTTCAACGGATATCAACTAAGAAACGGAAACCTAAACCCACTCAAACTAAAATTGATCGTCAGGAAATCCCAATTGAAACTAGGATGACTGAAATTGTTTCAGAGTTACGATTTAATAAAGGGTATCAAACATTTCAGACACTCTTTCCATACCCGAATAAAGAACACCTCGTCGTTACGTTCCTTGCCATCCTTGAGCTTATGAAAACAAAACAAATTTCATGTGTCCAAACGACGAACTTCAATGACATTACGATCCAACTAACAAAGGAGGATGCAGGTTGACAACGAGAGCAGAGCAGAGAGCTGTGATTGAAGGATTACTCTACGTTGTAGGAGATGAAGGATTAGAAGCTAAGCAGATTGCGGATGTATTACAAATTGATCCGATCGAGGTTGAAGAACTGATGCAGGAAATGAAAGATGTCTATACGAAACGTGATCGAGGGATTGAAATTGTTGAAATCGCAGGTGGTTATCAATTTACTACAAAAGCGGCACACATTTCATATTATGAGCGCTTTTTAGAATCACCGACTACAAGTTCATTATCTCAGGCAGCGCTAGAAACCCTCGCAATCATTGCCTATAAACAACCGATTACCCGTACGGAAATTGAGGAAATAAGAGGGGTAAAAACAGAGAAACCGCTTCAGACGTTATCCGCAAAATTGTTGATTAAAGAAGTAGGCCGAGCAGAAGGAACAGGAAGAGCCATATTATACGGGACGACCAAGGACTTTCTTGAATACTTCGGACTCAAGTCTACAGCTGAGTTACCTGTTTTACCTGAAAAGCATGAAGAAGAGGGTGATGAAAGTGAAGCAGACCTTTTCTTCGAGAATTTCGAATCGATTCTCGATCCAGCTGATAATAAGGGGGATGAACAATGATTATAACGTCGTGTAACGGCTATGAACTTGAAAAGTCACAATCCAATTCACCTGAGGACTTTTTTAACCGATCCGAGGTAACTTATACGGTAAAATCCGGTAAGGAACGTACTTTTGCACTGCTGTATCTTCGTTATTTTGACGATTTAATTGGTGAATTGACACCATTTAATGAAAACCCAATCTATGAAATTAATAATCAAAGCGTTCATTTAAAAGATGTGATCGGTCTAATTGCCCTATATCAACACCCTGAGTATGAAAAACGTCATCGCGTATACATAAATGACAATCAACAGTTCGCTGACTTGTTCGAAGGAATCGAACCAGATCAATTGAAGCATATGGTGACAGAGCTTTATGAGAAGGGTAAGCTCAGCCTTTCAAAGTAATATGTAGAATAGGGGATGTTCGAACGATACCATCCCCTATAATAATTAGCCACGAGACCCAGAATAAACAGTAACCCCAATAACAACTAACAATACGAACAAGACCACAACTAAAATAAATCCATTTCCTAATCCTTCAGACATTTAATATCCCCTCTTCCTTATAAGCACTCACCCATACTATATGCATTCGTCTAGTGGGCGGACTAGACGTTTATACCGATTTTACATAATTGTATTAAATAGGTACAAACTTATAAAAAGGTTTTCAAATTGTTAACTTAGTGAACATATATCATAGGTACATATCATTCTAGGAGGACAAAGCCTATGCCTTCGATTTTATCTGTCGGTACGTGTAATCCGGAATATCCGCTTCTTCAAAATGAAACAGTAGAGTTTGCAAAAGAGTTATTTGAGGATCATTTCTCTAATATTGATCGACTATTACGCGTTTTTCAGAATGGTCAAATTGAAACACGTTATTTTGCAAATGGAATGCAATGGTATAAGGAGGAACACTCTTTACAAGAACGGAATGATAAATACATTGAGAAGTCTGTTGAATATGGTGTAGAAGCGATTCGCCAGTGTGTCACCAATGACCACTACTTACAACGCCCTATCCCGATCAATGATATTGACGCAATCCTCTTCATCTCGAGTACCGGACTAGCTACACCTAGTATTGAAGCTCGAATTATGAATATTCTACCGTTTAATCCTCATACGAAACGAATCCCGATTTGGGGTCTTGGCTGTGCTGGAGGTGCAGCAGGATTATCGCGAGCGTATGAACATTGCCTTGCTTATCCATCTTCAAAAGTACTCGTCTTATGTGTGGAATTGTGCAGTTTAACCTTTCAAAAAAATGATATCTCGAAAAGCAATTTGATTGGAACCTCTTTGTTCGCAGATGGGGTCAGTTGTGCACTAATGGTTGGTGATGAGATTCGACGCAGTCAATATAGTTCTCAATCGGCGTCTCCGAAAATAAGAGCTACACAATCTACTTTAATGCCCGATTCTGAAGACGTTATGGGATGGGATGTTAAAGACAATGGTTTATACGTAGTTTTTTCAAAAGATATTCCAAACATTGTTTCCAGCTGGTTACAACCCAATCTGGTAAAGTTTTTACTTGACCAAGATGTTTCATTGGATCAAATACACCATTACATTGCACATCCAGGTGGTTTAAAAGTATTAAATGCATATGCACAGGCTTTATCAATATCAAACAAGATGTTCGAAGATTCGATGCATGTCCTTCGTGACTTTGGAAATATGTCTTCCGCAACTGTACTTTACGTCCTTGAACGATTCATGAATAAAACAATCGAAGAGGGAGAACTAGGTATATTGCTGGCTCTTGGTCCAGGGTTTAGTTCTGAAATATTACTTCTGGAGTGGAGCAGTGATTAAAAGGGGGTGAGCTTGTTGGTTTTGTTTTTAATCTTTACATCTTTATTGGTTCTTCAGCGTGTGATGGAGCTTATTGTAGCAAAGCGAAATGAAATGAAAATGAAACAACTAGGAGCGGTTGAGCTGGGTCAGGAGCATTATGTATATATTGTATTGCTTCATTCCTTTTTCTTTATTAGTTTTATAGTAGAAGTGGTATTAACTGGATACCGACTATCCCCATTAGCATCGATCCTATTTGTGATGTTTATTTTCCTCCAAGCACTGAGAATCTGGACCATTCGTTCCTTAGGAATGTTTTGGAATACGAAAGTAATCATTCTTCCTGATGCAAATGTTGTGAAACGTGGGCCTTACCACTTTCTAAGACACCCGAATTATGTAATCGTAGCTCTTGAAATTGTTATTATCCCCATACTCTTTAATGCATACGTTACAGCGATTTTGTTCTCAGTGCTGAATTCCTTATTACTTACTTTTGTTCGAATCCCCTTTGAAGAGAAGGCATTATCTGATCAGTCCAATTATTCAAATGCATTTGCCAGCACTCCGAAATTTTTACCCCAAACAACAAAAAGACAACGTTAATCAATTTGTTTACCATAAAAATATTACGTTTACATTATCAAAAACACACACGGCTACAATTATTTTAAATCATATCCTGTCTATTTCGGCATAAACTTGTACAAAACAAGGCTAAGGGACGGGATGTTATGGGTTCAATACTAACAAAAAGGGCAATGATCATAAGTTTATCCTTACTACTCTTACTGTTTTTCGTACCACTTGCAAACACCGTATATGCCCAAAATCCAGGTGTGTCCGCTCAGGCAGCCGTGTTGATGGACCAGGACTCTGGTCGTGTCCTTTTTGGTAAGAACGAGCATGAAAAAATGCGAATCGCAAGTATTACTAAGATTATGACAGCCGTTCTTGCAATCGAATCAGGGAAAATGGATGAAATGGTTAAAGTAAGCGAACGAGCTGTCTATACAGAAGGATCATCCATTTATTTAAAGCAGGGAGAAAGAATCCTATTAGAGGATCTTGTGTATGGGTTGATGCTTCGGTCAGGTAATGATGCAGCGGTAGCGATTGCAGAACACGTTGGAGGAAGTTTAGACGGCTTTGTCTTTTTAATGAATCAGAAGGCTACAGAAATTGGAATGAGAGATACATATTTTTCAAATCCTCATGGACTTGATGATCATGAAAAACATTTTTCAACAGCCTATGATATGGCACTTCTTACCAAATACGCGATGAATAATGGTAAATATAGAAAAATTGCTGGTACAAAGACCCATAAGGCGCCTCAAGAAGGAGAGAAATGGGGGCGGGTATGGAAAAATAAAAATAAACTATTAAGAATGTATGAGTACTCTACCGGAGGAAAGACCGGTTTCACAAAACGTGCAAAACGGACTCTTGTATCTACTGCTGAAAAGGAAGGCATGGGATTGATCGCTGTTACTTTAAATGATGGAGATGATTGGCAGGACCATATCAATTTGTTTGAATGGGGTTTTGAGACCTATGATCTCGTACCAATTGTTGAAAAAGGCACGATAGAGGGTTTAGAGGGTGAGATATACAAAGATTCTGTTGAAACGGTAAGGAGCTTTTTGTATCCATTGACAGAAAAGGAAAAGTCGCAAGTGAAGAACGAGATTACATTAATCCCACCACCGAAAGAAGGAGAATGGAAGAATAAACTTCCAAGCCCCATAGGTAAGTTAACGATCCATGTAGCTGATCAAACGATAGGTACAATGCCCTTATTTATAGAAGGAACCCACAGAAATTTTGAACAGAAAACATTCTGGGAGACAATGAAGAACGTTGTTAAAAAATTCTTTGTGATTACGGTGCCTTATGGTTAATATTATCTGGGTGTTCATGTTCGTTTTTGGTCTGCTTTTTGCAGCAATCAATGGAACAATGGATGAAGTGAACAAGGTTTTATTTAAGAGTGCTCAGGAAGCAGTTGTGATTTGTATCGGGTTAATAAGTATACTCGTTTTCTGGCTCGGCCTGATGAATATTGCAAAGACAGCAGGGCTACTAGATAAATTAACAGGGTTATTTCGCCCAGTTGTGAGTAGGATATTCCCTGAAGTTCCGAAAGACCATCCGGCAATGGGCTATATTTTATCAAATATGGTCGCCAACCTTTTTGGGCTGGGGAATGCTGCTACACCAATGGGGATCAAAGCGATGGAGGAAATGAAACGTTTAAATAATGATCGAGTAGAGGCTTCGCGTTCCATGATTACGTTCTTAGCAATTAATACCTCAAGCTTAACGCTAATCCCAACGACAGTCATTGCGATTCGAATGAACTATGAATCGGCTTCACCGACAGAAATTGTTGGTACTACAATCATTGCAACTGCCTGTTCTACGATATCAGCGATTTTGATTGATCGGTATTTTTATACACGTAGAGTAAGAAAAAGGAGGCTCTAGTGTGGGTATTGTTACAATCATTTCTATCTGGATCCTCCCCTGTCTAATTGGTTTTGTTCTTGTTTATGCAACGTTTAAACGTGTACAGACCTATGAAGAGTTTGTAGAAGGTGGGAAAGAAGGTTTTTCAATTGCCATTTCCATCATACCTTATCTAGTAGGAATGCTTGTTGCAATTTCAGTATTTCGTGCATCTGGTGCGATGGACTTTTTGATTCAGATTATAAAGCCATTCTTATCAGCAGTTGGGGTACCAAGCGAGGTTGTGCCGCTTGCCCTTATTCGACCTATCTCAGGAACAGGTGCGCTCGCAATGACATCAGATCTAATAGCAACACACGGTCCGGACTCTTTCATCGGACGTTTAGCCTCCACAATGCAAGGTAGTACAGATACGACCCTTTACATACTAACCGTCTATTTTGGGGCGGTTGGTATCCGTAAGATGGGAGATGCGTTAAAAGTTGGGTTACTTGCTGATCTGGTAGGGATAATTAGTGCTGTAATCGTCGTTATTCTTGTATTTTAGGAGGATTTCTAATCCCATAACAAGTCGTTCTGATATTGGAAGGTAGTAAAAAAGCGGGTGACTCCTTGTGAGTCACCCGCTTTTTTCATATTGAGGTAAGAAAGTATAAAATTTTGATGCAGAGAGGCAATGTCTAGCTCCAGCGCCCAGCCACTCGGATCACTTCAGTCCCCTTCCGGCGGCAACAGCCTCCTCAGTGGCCTTCCAGTGACCTTCGTGGCTAGCCAGGGCGCTTGCGCTTTTCTTATTAGAAACTTGAGAATTAAAGAATCGAAGAGTATGATGGAAAATGAGGTGAAAGTATGGACCGCTTACAAAAAGTGATTGCACAAGCTGGAATTGCTTCTCGCAGAAATGCTGAGAAGCTTATAGAAGATGGAAAAGTGAAAGTAAATGGGACAACCGTGACCGAACTAGGAACTAAGGTTAGCCCCTCCGATGAAATAGAAGTGAACGGAGTACCAATTGAAAAAGAAGCACCTGTGTACTTCCTTTTTTATAAACCGTCTGCTGTTATTTCTAGTGTAAAGGATGAAAAGGGAAGGAAAGTCGTTACCGATTATTTTCCAGAGATTGAGCAACGCCTGTTCCCAATTGGAAGACTGGACTATGATACATCCGGCCTCTTGTTACTGACTAACGATGGTGAATTTGCTAATTTACTTATGCACCCCAAGTATAAAGTGGAGAAGCACTACATTGTAAAAACAAAAGGGATCCCTTCGAAACAGGACATAAATCAGCTAGCCCTTGGGGTTCGTCTTGAAGATGGAAAAACGGCACCTGCAAAAGTAAGGCTGAAAAGTTTAGAGAAGAAAAAGCAAACAGCAATAGTGGAGATTACCATACATGAAGGTAAAAATCGGCAGGTGAGAAGGATGTTCGATGCGATCGGATTTCCTGTTCAAAAATTAAAGCGTGAACGATATGGTTTATTGGATTTGAAAGGATTAAACCCTGGAGAATTTCGTCCACTTACTCCGCATGAAATTAAACAATTACGGACTCTAGCTGTCACATAAACGTCAAAAAAACCCTGTTAACACAGAGAAAAATAGCGTTATAGTAGATAAGGAAGAAGACTAGATTGGAGCGACTGCCAAATGAAAAAACGACAACGTTTAATCATGCGTTCACTCATATTGGTTGTAATAGCCCTTGCCCTTGGATACTCCCTCTACGAAACGGTGTTCAGCAACCAGAAAGGACTCGTCGAAGTAGGGGATACGGCTCCAAACTTTGCTCTACAAGACTTAGAAGGAAATAAAGTTGAGCTAGAAGATTATAAAGGTCAAGGTATATTCTTGAATTTCTGGGGTACATATTGCCCGCCGTGTGAAAAAGAAATGCCTGCAATGCAACGTCAATATGAAAAATACAAGGATGAGGGTGTCGTCATTCTTGCTGTCAATATTGCAGAATCTCAATTTACGGTGCAAAACTTTGCCGATCGCTTAGGACTAACTTTTCCGATTGTCCTAGATGAGCAGCGGGAAGTAGTAGATGCTTATGGAGTAGGAAATTTACCTGCAACGTATCTTATTTCACCAGAGGGGAAAGTAATTAAGAAGACAACAGGAGAACTAACTGACACAGTCATTCGAAATTATTTAGAAAAAATCAAACCATAACGGGGTGTTCAAATGGACAAGGTTAAATGCGAGTGCAGCCATCTGAATCCCTACGGTACAATAATTTGTGAATCATGTGGTAAGCCTATTAAAGAAAACGAGTCTACAGAGCTACTAAATATGAGGTATGAAGGTAGTGCTCGACGCTCGCAAACCTATAACACCAATGTTGTTGATAAGATTTGGAATTTCTTTTCGAGTGTTAAGGTTGGCGTATGGCTGATTGTGATTACCTTGATTGCTTCAGCAGTCGGGACAATTTTCCCGCAAGAGATGTATATTCCAACATCAGCCGATCCAGCTTTATACTATGAGGAAGAATATGGTTTTCTTGGTGACGCTTATTACCAACTGGGATTCCATAACCTCTATACTTCATGGTGGTTCGTATTACTATTAGGTTTAATAGGTGTTTCGTTAATTGTTGCAAGTATTGACCGTGGTATACCGCTGTACCGTTCTTTAAAAAATCAGCGTGTAACTAAACACGACAATTTCTTGAAACGACAGCGCATGTTTTCCACTACAAAGCGTGGTGATGATGAAGAACAGCTTTTGGAAGAAATTATTTTTCGCTTGAAGGAAAAGCGGTACCGTGTACGTAAAGAGAATGGAAGCATTCTTGCTGAAAAAGGAAGATTTTCACGATGGGGACCTTATGTTAATCATGTAGGACTTATCATCTTTTTATTAGGAGCAATGCTAAGAAGTGTGCCAGGGATGCACTTAGATGATGATATGTGGGTTCGTGAAGGAGAAACAAAAGCGATCGATGGCACAGATCACACCTATTATCTCAAAAACGAGAAATTCACATTCGAAGTGTATGACGAAGAGAATGACCAATATTCTGAGGCATTGGAACGGGTTCAACAACCTATTCCGAAAAATTATCAAAGTGATATCATTCTTTATAAAGCTGGAGAAAAGCTACCTGGAGCAAAACCAGAGCTCGAAAAAGTAAAGGAATATTCAATTCAAGTGAACAAACCACTCAAATTTGAAGACTTTGCTGTATTCCAAGTGGACTATCGTCAGGAAATGCGGAAGATGAACTTTAAGCTTGAGAATAGCGAGACAGGGAAAGCACTTGGTAAATTCAAGGTCGATCTCTTAAACCCGAAAGAAGTGTACAAGCTTGATAATGGTAGGAAAGTGGTATTGCAAAACTACTTCCCTGATTTCTATTTTGATGCTGAAAACAATAAACCAGCTACAAAAACAAACATACCGAATAATCCAGCATTTATCTTTAAAATGTTTACACCTGAGACACCAAAAGGTGAAATTGCGTTCATAGGGATTCGTCAAAACCTTGATCCATCAAATGATAATCAGTATAAAATCACATTCGATGGAATTGAAACGGAGTTTATAACCGGTTTAACCGTTAAGAAGGATAAAACCCTACCAATGCTTCTAATTGGAGGTATTATTTTCATGCTTGGGGTTGTTCAAGGATTGTACTGGAACCATAGACGAATATGGGTCAAAATTACAGAGGACGAAGTTTGGATGGCCGCTCATACGAACAAAAACTGGTATGGTGTGAAACGTGAAGTAGATGATGTTACAACGAAATTAGGAATCAATCAATTAGTTGATTATCAGGAAGGTAAAGAACCAAATAACTAGAAAGGAGGCAACAAATGGCTCAGTTAAGTAGTACTTTATTGTATATCGCATTCTTCATTTATATGGTCGCAATGGTCGTATTTACTATTTCGATTACAGTAAAAAAGAGCACTCAAGCAGACCAGAAAACAAATAAATGGGGAATTGGAGGATTTATCCTTGCCATTCTTGGTTTCCTTACCCAGCTTGGATACTTTATTACCCGGTGGATTGCTGCAGGACATGCTCCCGTAAGTAACTTGTTTGAGTTCACAACTTTTTTTGGCATGATGATGGTATTCGGTTTCATTGTAATTTACGCAATCTATCGACTTAATGCGATCGGCGTGTTTGCAATGGTGATTGCACTACTCGTCATTGCATACGCAAGTATGTTCCCAAAAGAGGTTGAGCCGCTCATTCCAGCGCTTCAAAGTGACTGGTTGAAAATCCATGTGACGACTGTGGCGCTTGGAGAAGGAATTTTAGCAATAAGCTTTGTTGCCGGATTAATATACTTAATTGCAAAAATCGACCAAACAAGACGATCGTTAAAAACAGTAATGCTAGAGGTAATTCTCTATTCATTATTAAGTGCTCTTGGATTTATTCTTGTTTCAATTGCATTTAGTACAATGGACTACGAAGTAAGCTTCAAGTGGGTGGATGAACAAGAAAAACCAGCTACACTAACGTATCAAATGCCTGCAATCGCTGGTCCCCATGATGGTGAGAAATTAACCGACAATCGTTTTGGTCCTTTGTTTGAGGCTCCTGCTTGGATGGAGGGTGTTGAAGCACCTAAGAAATTAAACACATTTATCTGGTCGTTGTTTAGTGGCTTACTCCTGTATGGACTATTGCTTCTCAGTCTCAGAAAACGGATTGGTGCAGCGATTCAACCTGCCTTTAAAAATGTGAACCTACAGCTGGTAGATGAGATATGTTACAGGGCAGTTGCGATTGGTTTCCCGATTTTTACACTTGGTGGATTAGTGTTCGCAATGATTTGGGCATACGACGCCTGGACGCGAATTTGGGGTTGGGATCCAAAGGAAGTATGGGCATTGATTACATTCCTCTTTTATGCAGCTTATTTACATTTGCGTCTATCGAGAGGATGGCATGGGGAAAAATCCGCATGGCTTTGCGTTGTCGGGTTCCTTATCATTATGTTTAACCTAATTGCAGTGAATCTGGTCATTGCCGGTTTACACTCATATGCATAATAATTAAATCGTGGGGTTGATCCATAAGTATCTGGTTTGTTCATAAATGACCTGATACCTTACATCAGGATCAGCCCCTTTGTCACACTTGATAAATTTATGTAGAATGAATCGAAAGGAAGGGTGTGTTAAGCATGGAAAAGGAAGCACGAATCTTAGTTGTTGATGATGAGGAACGCATTCGGAAATTGTTGAAAATGTATTTAGAACGAGAAAACTTTGAAGTTGTTGAGGCAGAGGATGGAGAAACAGCATTAACAATTGCAAATAATGAGGAATTTGATCTCATTCTCCTTGACTTGATGCTCCCGGAAATGGATGGAACCGAAGTCTGTGAACAATTAAGGTTGCACAAAGCGACACCCATTATCATGCTAACGGCAAAAGGCGAAGAATCAAATCGAGTTCAAGGGTTTGAAGCAGGTGCAGATGATTATGTCGTTAAGCCATTTAGTCCACGTGAAGTTATACTACGTGTAAAAGCACTTTTACGCCGATCGACTGTAACGAAATTCTTACATACGGATACAGTCAGCAAAGATGTGCTCGTGTTCTCTAGTTTAACGATTGATAATGATGCACACCGTGTTACCGCTGATGGAAAAGAAATCAATCTCACCCCTAAAGAATACGAACTCTTACTGTACCTAGCAAAAACACCTGATAAAGTTTACTCCAGGGAACAACTATTGAAGGATGTATGGAACTATGAGTTCTTTGGGGATCTTAGAACGGTAGATACACACGTTAAAAGGCTAAGAGAGAAATTAAACCGTGTTTCTCCTGAGGCTGCCTTGATGATCACAACAGTGTGGGGAGTCGGATATAAGTTCGAGGTAGACGAAAAAGAATGATCTGGAGAAGTGTTGTAGGAAAGCTTTGGGGGACAATACTCCTTCTTGTATCCGTCGTACTCTTTATCTTAACCGTCCTTTTGCTTCAATTTTTCGAGAACTTTATCGTAGAAGATGCAAAGGTACAACTCACTCAGCTTGCGGAATCTTTGTCTGAAATGATTGAAGAAGAAGGGGAACTTGAACAATCGATTAATACGGTTTCTACTATTGTCGATGCCCATTCAAGTAATGTGATTGTGGTCGGAGAGGATACGAAATTTTCACATGCTTCAGATAAGACGATGCTACCGCTCATTCCATATTCAATGTTCCGAAAAGATGAAGATCTTTCGAAGGTGCTTGAGAACCAGGAGACTGTAGATGTCCAAGGTGACTTTCCGATTAAACGAAATGGGACAACTCAACATAACGAAATTCTTATTGTTGGAGTACCTGTTCAATTATCTTCTACAGAGCAAGGAGCCATCTATATTTATCAGTCGCTTGAACTCATCGAAGAAACAAATCAAAAAGCAAAGCAGATTATCTATTTATCTGCAGGGATTGCAATCATATTGACGACCATTTTCGCATTTTTCCTTTCGACACGTATTACCGCCCCATTACGACGTATGCGTGAAGCAGCAGTTGAAGTAGCTCAAGGTAAATTCGATACGAAGGTTCCGATTCTAACTCACGATGAGATTGGTGAACTCGCCTTATCGTTTAACAGAATGGGGCGCCAGCTGAAGAACAATATAAACGCATTAAGTCAGGAAAAAGAACAATTGTCGAGTATACTAAGCAGTATGGCGGATGGTGTTATTACGTTCGATGGAAAAGGAAAGATTCTAGTTACTAACCCTCCCGCTGAACGATTTGTTCAAGCCTGGTACTATGAAAATGGTATGCAGGATCAGAGGGAGAGTGGTGAGGAAGTACCAGAACAAATAAATGAATTATTCCTACAGGTTGTAAATTTAGAAAAAGAACAAATGGCGGAAGTAAGTATTCAAGGTAGAAGCTGGGTAGTTGTCATGACTCCACTTTATAACCACTCCTATGTACGTGGTGCAGTAGCTGTCTTTCGGGACATGACAGAAGAACGACAGCATGATAAACTTCGCAAAGATTTTATCGCCAATGTCTCACATGAATTACGGACACCGATTGCAATGCTTCAAGGATATAGCGAAGCAATTATAGATGATATTGCAGGTACGGAAGAAGAGAAGAAGGATATCGCACAAATTATTTATGATGAGTCTCTTCGAATGGGACGTCTCGTAAATGAACTATTAGACCTAGCTCGAATGGAAGCAGGGTTTGTTTCACTGAACTTTGCTGAAATTCAGCTTAACGAATTTTATAAGCGCATTGTTCATAAGTTTCAAGGTCTGTCTAGGGAACGGAATGTTGGAATCGAGTTGAGTTTACCGGAAGAGTCAGTACAATTCCATGCAGATGCAGATCGTATCGAACAAGTAATGACCAACCTGATTGATAATGCATTGCGACATACCAACTCAGGTGGTTCAGTCCATGTATCGATGAAAAACAATGAAGCAGGTATTACGGTTGAAGTAACTGATACGGGTACTGGCATCCCGAATGAAGATTTGCCGTTTGTATTTGAGCGTTTCTATAAAATAGATAAAGCAAGAACGAGAGGGCGATCAGGAACAGGTCTTGGGCTTGCAATTGTCAAAAATATTGTAGAAGGACATGGTGGAAAGATTTCCGTGCATAGTAGGGTAAATGAGGGCACGACATTTACATTCTTTTTACCTCGAAAAGAAGAGAAAGAAATCCTAAAATGACGACAAATCTTGTTTCATGCGTAACAGTAGGCGAAATAGACTGCAAATATGTGCATATTACACTATAATTACAATTGATTATACAAGTTATAAAAATGACCTTACCTCCATAGGATATGTTATGTGCTTGTCCAAGCCCGAACATACACTTTAATGGAGGTATTTTTATATTGAAAAAAGCTCTTGGTTTTTTGGTGATTGTATCATTTATGTTTCTCTTGATCATACATACGACAGATGAAGTTTCTGCAGAAGGCTCTGCAAGGAGTGATAGTGAATCAGATTGGGAATGGCCTGTGATTGGGGAACTAACGGACCATTTCGGGACACGTGGTGGTAATCATTATGGTGTCGATATAGCTGCTCCCAGCGGTTCTGAGGTCCGTGTTGTCGAGGATGGAACAGTTAAGAAATCCTACTATTCGACCTCATATGGGCATGTTGTTTTTGTTCGTCATGTAAATGGATTAGAGACAGTGTATGCCCATTTGAGTGAGCGACTTGTTCCAAAGGGCAAACAAGTGAAAAGAGGGACAATAATCGGGACTGTCGGTAATACAGGTAATTCACATGGAAACCACCTCCATTTTGAAGTTCATGAAGGAGAATGGAACGCACATAAAACGAAGGCTGTTGACCCAGTCGTCTATTTTGATCAAACATTGGAGAGAGTTACAGTGGAGGCTGAAACCATTGAAACTGCATCGACTATGAAATCAAATAAGAGTGAAGTAACCGTACAAAAAGGTGATACTCTTTGGGGGATTGCAAATGAATATGGAGTTACTGTTGACACAATCAAAGAGTGGAATCATCTCAAAACCGATTTGATTGTGGTTGGACAAACACTTAACGTATTAAAGTAAAAATTTATACGAATGTCGAACATTGTTAGAACATAAAAGAAAGTCCCGAAAGAAAATAGAAGGAAACTCCTGTATTTTGTAGAAATTTTTTAAAAAGCAGATAAATATAGAATATTCTGCTAAATTATAAGGCCTATTTTCGTGAGCAGAAAAATAGGACAAAGGGGGTATTCGTAGATTCGCTCATTCATAAAACAAAAACAGGAGGTTAGGAAACTTGAAAAATTGGAAAAAGAAGTTAGGAGTTTCGACTCTCTCATTTGGTTTAATGCTAGGTTCGTTTGCACCACTTGCATCAGCCGCACCAGAAGTAAGTCCATTGAAACCTGACTTAACTCAACCCGGTCCTATTGATGCAGGAATTGTAAACGATGAGAAGTTGATCGAATCTCTTATTGAACGTGGACAAATACCAAAAGGACTAAGCGCTGCAGGTAAAGAAAAGGCATTGAAACAATATTTGAAAAAGAGGACAAATCTTCATGAAGATTCACTAGAGCATAAAGGAGTTTTTGAGGAACATAAAAATGATAAACTTGAGGATACTAGAGAAAAACTACGTAAGGGTAAAGCTTTTAAAAATATAGAAAAAGGTAAAGGGAAACAGAATCGTTATCATCTCCCATCAATTAATAAAGAAAAATGGACTGGTGATATTAGAACAGATAATGTTCTTGTTTTGCTTATCGATTTTCCGAATTACGAGAATGGTAGTATTCTAGAAGGCGAAACGGACATGTATTATGATAATTATCCTACCGAACACTATCAGCAAATGATTTTTGGCGAGGAAGGCTACCAAGGTCCGGGTGGGGAAAATCTGATCTCAATGAAACAATATTATGAACAGCAGTCTGGAGGAAGTTATACAGTTGAGGGTGAGGTTGCCGGCTGGTATACTGCTGAACATCCAGCGGCTTATTATGGAGGTAATGTACCTACACCAGATGGGAATGACGCAAAACCTAGGTCTCTAGTTGCTGAAGCCTTGAAACATGCTGGTCAGGATCCAAATCTTGATTTAGGTGAGTATGATCAAGAGGATCGTTATGATCTTGATGGTGATGGAGATTTCCGTGAACCAGATGGGATTGTCGATCACTTAATGATCATACACGCGGGTGTTGGAGAAGAAGCTGGCGGGGGAGCACTTGGTGGAGATGCGATCTGGTCTCATCGTTGGAATTTAGGAGGAGTATTTGCTATACCTGGTACGGAAACAGATGTTCCTTATTGGGGCGGGCAAATGGCCGCTTATGATTATACAATTGAACCCGAAGATGGGGCAACAGGTGTATTTGCCCATGAATACGGACATGATCTAGAATTACCTGATGAGTATGATACACAATATTCTGGTGCAGGAGAGCCGATTGCTTATTGGTCAATTATGAGTAGTGGCAGTTGGGCAGGAAAAATTCCAGGGACTGAGCCAACAGGATTCAGTCCATATGCAAAAGAGTTTTTACAAGGGTATGTAGGTGGAAATTGGTTAAGTGGTAAATCAATTGATGCAACGGACTCATCCTTTAAAGGGGACTTTGTATTTTTGGATCAAGCCAATGACAAAGGGACATTAAATGATGCAGTAAGAGTTAATTTACCAGATAAAGAAACGATTGTGAATGAACCATATAGTGGTGAGTATGAATATCACGGTGGAAGTGGAAATGAACTTGATAATTCAATGATAACGACAGTGGATTTATCACAAGCAACGAGCGCTGAGCTTACCTTTAAGGCTTGGTATGAGATTGAACAAGACTGGGATTATGCATCCGTTCAAGTTAAGGAAGAAGGATCTGAAAATTGGGTTGCGATTCCGGGTAACCTAACGACAACGGATGATCCGTATGAACAAAATCCTGGCCATGGTATTACGGGTCATTCTGGTGGATGGGTCGATGGAGCGTTTGACTTATCTTCCTACGCAGGAAAGACTGTTCAGTTAAAACTAAATTATTGGACAGATGTAGCGGCTGTTGAACGAGGTTTTTATGTAGATGATATCGCAATCAACATAGACGGATCACAAGTATTGATGGATGATGCAGAAGGAGAAAGCCCTTTCACATTAGAAGGATTTGAAAAAAGTACTGGTAAATTCAAATCTGAACATTATTATTTACTAGAATGGAGAAACCACCAAGGTGTCGATCTTGGATTAAAGCATATCGCCCGTGGTGAATCATTGATGGAGTATGATGAGGGTCTAATGGTTTGGTATGTAGATAATTCTTACCAGGAAAACTGGACTGGAATTCATCCTGGTGAAGGATTCCTTGGAGTAGTTGATGCACATCAAAAAACATTAAAATGGAGCGACGGATCAGTGGCTGCGACGAGATATCAAATTAATGATGCTGCATTCGGTTTAGAAAAAACGAATAGAGAGTTTCTCGATTACAGTGATACATTAGGGATCACTTTAACTTCAGAAAAGTTGAAAGGTGATCGTATGTTTGATGACTCGGATGATTATTTAAATAATGGATTACCTGATGCAGGGCGTAACATTCCTGATTATGGATTGAGATTCATTGTTCTTTCCCAAGCTAAGGACAAATCCACTGCTTTAATTGGAATTCTGAAACAATAACGCAACAACATTTTATACTTAACTATCGAAAAAGAACGGCATCTTTGTTGTAAAAAGATGCCGTTCTTATAAGTTAAAGTGAAGAACCAATGGTCTATCCTCTTACTTTATTCAAACTTCGTAGCGTCACCATCAAACGGTTCATCAGCGATTTTGATGGAATCCGTAGGACATCCTTCAAACGCATCCGTCATATCTTCGTGAAGAATATCAGGAATTTCTACAATCCCTTCATTATCATCGAGTGTTACAAACGCAATTCCTTCATCATCGTAATCATAGATATCTGGTGCAGCTGCTCCACAAGCCCCACATGCGATACAAGTTTCTTTGTCCACAATTGTATACTTTGCCATTTCGAAATAACCCTCCTAGAAATTGATGAAACTGTTCTCCTGTTATCTATCCTATTATCATTAAACAAAACAGTTCATATTCTCCAAATGAAATCAATTTTAATCCTCGATTCTATTGTAAGACTGTTGGATAGAGATTTCAACAGTTAAATTCAATGAGAATCCTTATCAAACAAGGACTTATAAAGAATTTCCCTAGATTGAACACTTTCTAAACGACCTTTGATACAATAAATAAAGAAACTCTGCGAAAGAAGGCGACCAGAGTGAAGTATCAGGATATGATCTATTTATATGGGCTCAAACAATTGTCCGGAGAACGAACAATATTCGGTTTGTTCCATCTTTTAAAAGGAAAAAAATCTTCACAGGTTATACAAGACGGAAAGCTTTTTGGTCTGTCTAACCTTTTTGGGACAATGCCACATATTACTTATGCTGAATTTAAATCTACTATTCATCAACTATTTCACCAAGAATTAGTGCTAATTAATGATAAAAGCCAAGCTGTTATTTCTGAAACCGGTTTATCAAGAATGAACGATTCTTTGAGTAAACATCCTTTGCCTATTCATTTGAACGGCTGGAAGTATGGGGATATAAGCAGAACTTTTTGGAGACGGTTTACACTTTTCATTCAAACGTTGTCTCACCTTTTAGAAGGGGAACCCAATTTTTATCCGATTCAGAATGAACCTGATATCTTATCATGGGTCAAAGAATACTTTCCAAAAGATCACAGTCATCGGGTAGGTGCCTCCGAACTCCTTTATACCGAACTTTTCGAGTTTTTGAGTATGTTAGATAAAAGAGATGCTGAAAACATCGTTCACCGTCTAACTCGTCATGGGAAAATCGGAAAAACATCACTGCAAATCGCTCAAGAATTAAGGATGGATCCAATAGAATGTGATTTTCGTTTTCAAGGAATACTCCATAATCTAATGGCTTATCTGCTCAAAGACCCAATTGGTGTTCCAGGTCTTTACTTGTTTATCACTGATCTCGACAAGCCCTATACACTAACCAATTCCACCTTGAAGACTTTTAAGCTATTACAAAAAGGGTATGCGAAGGAAGAAATAGCAGCAAGTCGTGAATTAAAGACGAGTACGATTGAAGACCACATTGTCGAAATTGTCATTCATGTACCTAATTTTCCGATTGAGTCGTTTATTTCTGAATCCGACCAAAAGGCAATAATCGAGACGTCCACTACAATGAATACAAAACGACTTAAAGCCATAAAAGAGCGATTAGAAGAACGTTACTCTTACTTTCAGATTCGACTTACACTCGCAAGCATAGATGACCAGTCTAGCAAGTCTAAAGAGAGGAATGTTACTATTGTCAATTGACCAACTACTATTTGATCGATTTAAACATCGAACATTCCGACCTGGACAACGTCCAATTATTGAAGACGTATTAGTCGGTAAGGATGTATTCGCAATGCTGCCGACAGGTACCGGTAAATCGATTTGTTATCAACTGCCTGGATATATATTAGAGGGAACTGTTATTATTGTTTCTCCCTTAATCTCCTTAATGGAAGATCAAGTTGAGCAACTGAAACGTAATGGAGAAAAGAGAGTTTGTGCATTTCATAGCGGAATTCCTATTCCTATGCGTAAAAGCATTCTGCAAAGTCTTTCGTCATACCGATTCATCTACCTATCCCCAGAAACGTTACAATCTGATTATTTGTTGAGGGCATTGAAAAAATCGAAAATTTCATTATTCGTTGTGGACGAAGCTCATTGTATCTCTCAGTGGGGACATGAGTTTCGAACTGATTATATGAAGTTATCATCCGTCTGTGAACAAGTTGGAAGACCACCAATTATTGCGTTGACGGCTACGGCAACGAAGCAAGTACGAGAGGATATCATTGACCAGTTGAAGCTCAAAGAACCGGCATTACATATTTATTCCGTTGATCGTCCTAATATTGCGTTGAGAGTCGAGAAGGTTGATACCCAAACAGATAAAATCGACATGCTCATCTCCAGTGTACGTAAACTTAACGGCCCAGGGATTATCTACACATCAAGTCGAAATGTTGCAGAATCCATAACCGAGTCCTTAAAATCAGCAGGTATTGGACGAGTAGCCTATTACCATGGTGGCATGGAAAATGGTGATCGCCTGCTGATCCAGAAACAATTTATTTACGATGAACTCGATGTGATCTGCTGTACGAATGCATTTGGTATGGGAATTAATAAACCAAACATTCGCTATGTCATCCATTTTCATTTTCCAGCTCATATAGAATCATATTTACAGGAAATTGGTCGTGCTGGCAGAGATGGAGAACAAAGTGTTGCCCTCTTGCTTTACCATCATGATGACGATTTTATACCAGCGCGACTCGTTGCTTCTGAGTATCCTAGTGATTTTGAAATTGATCGGTTTGTCCAGCTTTATAAAGAGCATTCCACAACTACAGAAGCACTGAAATCTCTTCCTCTTTCATCAGATACAGCTGAACGTTTTCTGCGCTATCAATCAGAGTCGATTAACTTCGACAGTAGCTCAGACTTGCAGGAGTGGGGTATGAATGTAAAAGATTTAATTCGTTCACGGAAATTGGAGAAACAACAGCGTATCCATAAGATGAAACGATGGATTCACACAGACACTTGCAGAAGAGCGTTAATATTAGATGAATTCAACGAAAAGTATCAATCTGGCCCAAAACAATGCTGTGATGTATGTGGTCTGAATATTCCAGATAACCTCGAGTCGGACCCATTCGTACAACCTTACAATGAATATAAATGGGAAGAGGAATTACGAAAAACGTTTCATCAGGTGGAGAAAAATGCTTAATCCGAAAAAGCAGCAACAGATTATCGCCTCTATCTCACAAAAGGAATTATATATAAACCTTTATGTAACTCAAGCCATTTTTTTAGGCATCGCCCTTATACTTTCAATTGTATTTGATCAAGATTACCATGACTGGAAGAGTATGATACGCTTTAATCCTTTGATGATATTAGTTTGGTCTGTCCCTGCAGCCCTACTTGTAATTGTTTGTGACCTAATAATTTGGAGTTATTTACCTTTTAATTGGGTAGATGACGGTGGGATCAATGAGCGGATTTTCTCAACCATATCCATTTTTCACCTTGCTTTTCTTGCTTTTGTCATTGCGGTTTCTGAAGAAATCTTATTCAGGGGTGTCTTACAAGAAAATATCGGTTACCTAACAGCAAGTGTTTTGTTTGCATTGATGCATATAAGATACCTACTGAAGCCAGTATTGTTAACGGTGGCAATCATCCTTAGTTTTATGCTTGGTGCTCTGTTTTTATGGACAGACAACTTACTTATCCCGATACTTGTGCATTTTCTCATTGACTTTATATTGGGACTTATGATCCGTTTTAATTGGTTAGTTTTATCGAAAAAAAGGAACAGGCAAATGCGTGGAGAAGGGTAAATAAAGCTATTTTTTACGCGTTTGTAAAGGGGGAGCGTCAGGTTGAGTCATCAAGATCAAGCTTCTAACTTGAGTGATAAACATTTTGATGTAAATTCAAATGAAACAATAGAGGTAGTGGATGTACAAAGTCTTCCTACTAGAACAGAACGTCGTCGAAAGGAAAGAGAACAACAAAAAAAGACGTCCGCATCGATTAACTGGCATCTCTGGGTTACACGCGGTATCGCCTTTCTTTTTATTTGTTTATTGGTTGGTTTAATCGTTTATTTTTCATCTGAACAATGGAGTAATATACCTAATGATAAAACTCCGGATAACCTCTTGAAAATTATTCGATAAGGTAGCACTTCGAATGTAATACACCATTCCCTCGTGGCATACGTTTGAATAGGAGGGAATGGGATGGATGGATTAAAAGATCGGAAATTCAAACAGTACATGATTTCAGGAGTAACGGTTGAAGTAATTGATCAATTAATTGATCGTAGAAAAAAAGAACAAAAGTATGAACAGACATTACTTAAGTGGTCCTTGTCTTTGTTTGTCGTTATCTTCTTTACGTTCTTGTACGTTTACTTCTATAAGCTACGTTTAGTACAGCAGTCTTTTTTTAGTACAAAAGGGATGTTCGAGTTTATCATTCAGGATAAGCTCTTACTAGTAATGACTGTGGCAGGACTAACCTGCTTGATTCAACTGTTTGCTTATAAGAAGAAACATCAAAAAGCAGAAAATGAGTATGAAGAACTTAGGAAAACGACCATAGAACGAGGGGAAGAGTTATGGGAAAAACCAGTTCCTTGGAAACATCGACATGAGGTGTTTGATTGGTTGAAAAACGAACATGATATTAATCTTTACCATAAATAATACGGATTAAATCGGACAAGGACAACCGAAAAAGGCGTGATTCTGGCGACAATAAAGCTGATTGTTTACTCGGACATGATCGTCTGTAATTGTTTGAATACGTCCAAAAGCAACGGTGTCATAACCTTTCATGCAAAAAACTTCCACTGGGAGTCCGATTTTCTGGGTGTATTCCAAATCCTGATTCAAGACAAGAGATTTATTTGTAAACTTGGATATGGTCATGTTGTGTCCTCTCCTAACATGAATTTTTTAAAGAAAGTATAACTTTTTTGCATAGATTGAACAGCTAAGAATGTTGACAATTTAATTCGTAGTTTTATCTTAATTGAAATTTACAGATATTTCAACCTCCATTATTGAAATTTTCAGATAAAAACAAAAAACTTTTGAAATTTAGTAGGATTTACCCAAATGACGGGATTTTTGAACAAACATTTTTATCTTTAAAAGATCGCCCTCTTGTAGCAGTAGTAAATGAATCCGGTGAATTTAATGGAATTGTTACTCGCTATGATGTGTTGGAAAAGAAACAAAATATGGATAAATTTATCCAAAAATTAGAATTATCGGGCTTTCGTATCCTTTATATAAAAGAAGATTAAGACATTGATCCTCCTTCTCCTTCATATCGTTTGAAGAGGGGAGGATTTTTTTATGGTTAAACAATGGATTGTACTCGCAATTGGATATTGGTGTTTATATTTCGTTTCAAAAGACTTACCGACAGAGTCAATGGAGTCGTTCCTTAGTTGGTTAAGTCAAGTTATTTTCGATCCAACTCACTTTATCCGGATATCGCTTCTTCTACTTACAGGAATCGTATCGTATTCATTTGTTGTATCTGATATTTTAAATAAAAATGATTCTTCCTTATTACATTTCATTTTATTCATATTAAGCTTTGTGCTTAGTTTTGTTATTTTAATAAGCCTTGACCTTGTGATTGCGGTGTTTTGCTTACTTTGTTTATTCATTTATGGTATGATTTCGTTATCTCAATTTAGGCAAGATAAGACCATCAAACGTCAGGAAGGTGCAGGATGATTCTACCTATATTAATTATAATCTCATGTGTATCCATCACGCTTCTTGGATATATGTGGTATGAGGCGCATCGAAATACAATCCATCACCTTGAGCTTGAAATGGATCAATTCCCTTATAGCTTCGATGGTCTAAGTATTTTTTTTATTTCAGATATACATACTCGTACTATAAATAAGAAATTGCTAGAACAAATTCGCACATCTGTTGATTTAGTCATAATCGGCGGTGACCTCATGGAAAGTGGCGTACCGCTAAAACGAGTTAAGAAGAACATTGATCAATTGACCCAGTTAGCCCCAACCTACTTTGTTTGGGGAAATAACGATTATGAGACTGATTTCAGACAGTTAGATGTACTGTTAAGAGAAAACGGGATCCAAATACTGGATAACACCTGTGCTAAATTCGAAACAGCTGATGCGGTACTTTATTTAATAGGTGTAGATGATCCAACATTAGAAAGGGATAGATTGGATTTGGCATTACAGGATGTTGATGGAAAGGGCTATAGGATTCTGGCAAGTCATAACCCGATAATTGCTGAAAAGGTAGACGAACACCATCAAATAGGAATTGTTTTAAGTGGTCATACTCATGGTGGGCAGATACGATTGTTTAAATGGGGTCTAACTGAACGCGGTGGTTTAAAGGATAACGGGAACACGAAGGTGTTTGTCAGCAATGGGTATGGTTACACAAAACTGCCCTTTCGATTATGCGCACCATCTGAAGCACATGTTATTACTTTTAAATCAAAGGCAGAGTAGTTACAATTAATATAACATGTTAAACGGTTTGAAATTGGACAAGCGTTTGACCCTTTGAAAATGAACTTTATTTCTATCAATTAGTTTGACCGATAAGAACCATCTTTCTATTGCAACATATTATAGGAGTGGATGGAGTAATGTTGTTGAGGGGGGCCATAAATGCGACTGGAGCGTTTAACATATAACAAAATTAAAGTGTTTTTGACATTGGATGACCTTCGTGAACGCGGAATCTCCAAGGAAGAAATGTGGCAGGACCTTCCTAAAGTGCATGAATTATTCCGTGATATGATGCTCGAAGCAGATGATGAGCTTGGCTTTAGAGCAGAAGGTCCCATTGCGGTTGAAGTATTTTCCTTACCTGCTCAAGGTATGGTTGTGATCGTAACGAAGGGTCAAATGGCTACGAATGATGATGATGAAGAATATGATGATGACTTTTTAGAGCTGCAGGTAACACTAGATATCAGTGATGATGTCTTTTATGAGTTTAGGCAATTTGAGGACATTATTTCATTGGCAAAACGAATATTGCCCCTTGACATTACAGGAGGAGAAATCTTTTCTTTTCAGGGTAGCTATTATGTCTCATTTGAAGAATCAGAATATGAGCATATGGATGTTGATATGTTCGTTGCCCTATTATCTGAGTTCGGAAATCCTTCAACGATAACTAGGTGGCGTGTGAGGGAATACGGCAAACCCATCATGTCTGAGAATTCAATGGAACAAGTCAATCAATACTTTAAGTAGGTTGGTTAAAGAGGTTGTCCATGAGCAGGTTTATCCTCTTGGTTCACCCTCTTATACGACACATTAATGAAGTATAAAAATACTTTCCATAGTATAAAGCAAGGGCCTTTAGGTCATCCCTTTAGGGACTAAGGCGATCGCCAGCGCTAAGGCTTGGCGATCGCCAAGTTTTCTTACTTTTTAAAAAGGGTATTCTTGAATTTATAGTACATGATAAGTTACAACGAAAACGTTTCCAAAATAATGCGTAAAACTTGCAATTATTACTTCTCATAAACCACACTAAGGTGTATACTATGCAATGAGAAATTGAAATTATAACTTTTAGAATGACGAGGCTGACCCTTAAGGGTTAACCCACAATACATTATGGATTTTTTACGGGAGGTAAACCATGGCTGCCAATACATCAGATAATGAGCAAGCTAATAATGGACAAGACAATGTACTTACATCCACTCAAACAGTGATCGGGGATGCATTAGATAAGTTAGGTTATCCTGAAGAAGTTTACGAGTTGTTAAAAGAACCGATTCGTATGATGACGGTTCGAATTCCAATAAGGATGGATGATGGATCGATAAAAATTTTCACAGGTTACCGGGCTCAACACAATGATGCGGTAGGACCAACTAAAGGTGGCGTTAGGTTTCACCCGATGGTAACAGAGACAGAAGTAAGGGCTCTCTCTATTTGGATGAGCTTAAAAGCCGGAATTGTCGACTTGCCATACGGCGGCGGTAAAGGCGGAATTATCTGTGATCCTCGAGATATGTCATTTCGGGAGCTTGAACGCTTAAGCCGCGGATATGTACGTGCAATCAGTCAAATTGTTGGACCGACAAAAGATATTCCAGCACCGGATGTTTTTACAAACTCACAGATCATGGCTTGGATGATGGATGAATACAGTCGTATTCGTGAATTTGATTCACCAGGATTCATTACCGGAAAACCGCTTGTTCTAGGAGGTTCACATGGACGTGAATCTGCAACTGCTAAAGGGGTTACAATATGTATCCGTGAAGCGGCGAAGAAGAAAGGAATTAACCTTGAAGGGGCGCGTGTTGTCATTCAAGGTTTTGGTAATGCGGGTAGCTTTCTCGCGAAGTTTATGTATAACGCTGGAGCCAAAGTCATTGGAATTTCCGATGCATATGGAGCTCTGCACGACCCGGAAGGACTTGATATTGACTATTTACTTGATCGCCGTGATAGCTTTGGTACCGTAACGAAGTTATTTAAAGATACATTAACAAATAAAGAATTGCTTGAACTGGACTGCGATATTCTAGTTCCTGCGGCAATTGAAAATCAAATAACGAAGCATAACGCCCATAACATAAAGGCGTCCATCGTAGTAGAAGCTGCAAATGGGCCAACAACGATAGAAGCAACAAACATTTTGACAGAACGAGAAATTTTACTTGTTCCGGATGTTCTCGCTAGCGCCGGTGGAGTAACTGTATCGTATTTTGAGTGGGTACAAAACAACCAAGGCTACTATTGGACCGAAGATGAGGTTGAAGTAAAGCTTGAACAGGTGATGGTAAAAGCTTTTAATAATGTTTTAACTACATCCACGAATCGAAAAGTGAACATGCGACTTGCTGCTTATATGGTAGGAGTTCGTAAAATGGCCGAAGCATCCCGATTTAGAGGTTGGATTTAAGACTGTTTAGTTGAATGAAACACCAAAATGGGGCAGACTCATAAGTGTCTGGCTCCTCCTTTCTTCTAGAGTGGGGGTGTCAGATATAGAGTCGACCCCATTTTCTTTCTTATAAAGATAAGAAAGCGTTGTGTGGTTTAGGAGTTGAAATTATGCACGTTGATGCTGTTATTGTGGGTGGAGGTCCTTGTGGCTTATCCACTGCAATTGAACTGGAGAAAGTTGGTCTTAATCCGATTGTGATTGAAAAAGGAAATATCGTTCAATCCATTTATAACTATCCAACACATCAGCAGTTTTTTAGCACAAGTGAGAAGTTAGAGATCGGTGAAGTCGCATTTGTAATTGAACAACGTAAGCCAAAGCGCAATCAGGCGTTAGCTTATTATAGGGAGGTTGTTAAGAGGAAAAAAATCACTGTCCTTCCTTTTGAAAAAGTACTCACTGTGGAGCAGAGGTCTAGAAAAGAGTTTACGGTTTCTACAGAAAAAACGGATCAAACAAGGCAGACCTATGTAACACCATATGTAGTTATTGCGACAGGTTACTACGATCATCCAAATATGATAGGAGTTCCTGGGGAGGATCTTGATAAGGTATTTCACTACTTCAAAGAAGCTCACCCATATTTTGATCGAGATGTCGTTGTCATTGGTGGGAAAAATTCCGCGGTGGATGCAGCGCTAGAACTTGAAAAAGCGGGTGCGAGGGTAACAGTGATTTATCGGGGTTCTGAGTACTCTTCAAGTATTAAACCATGGATTCTTCCTGAGTTTGAAGGATTAGTTCGTAAAGGTACAGTAAACATGGAATTTAATGCAGAAGTGATTAAAATAACTCCTCATGCAATCATCTACAATGTGGACGGTGTACAAAAAGAACTGCGTAACGATTTTGTCTTTGCTATGACAGGCTACCACCCTGACCACGCTTTTTTAACAAAGATGGGTATTCATATTGAACCAGAGACAGGGCGACCAGCCTTCAATTTGGAAAACATGGAAACGAACGTTAAGGGCATTTTTATTGCTGGTGTGATCGCTGCAGGGAATAATGCAAATGAAATTTTTATTGAAAACGGTCGATTTCACGGTAAACTGATAGCAGATGAAATTAGAAAGCGGCAATAGCATAAGGGTAATGAATGAAAAATAACGGTTGAGAGGTGAAAAAAATGAAAAAAGTAGTACTCATAACGACAGGTGGAACGATTGCAAGCAAGCCATCAACAGATACTGGATTGCTGGAGTCAGGTGTAATGACAGGTGAGGAGTTGACAAGTCTTTGTGATCTTCCCTCTGATATGGAAATTGTCATTGATTCGATCTTTCAGGTTCCAAGCATGCATATTACGTTTAATCATCTATTAAGATTAAAGAACCGAATCGAAGAGCACTTGAAAGATGAGAATGTAGCAGGCATTGTCGTTACCCATGGAACAGATTCTTTAGAAGAAACTGCTTATTTCCTGGACTTGACAATTGATGATCCTCGTACCGTTGCGGTAACGGGTTCACAACGTCCACCAGGAGTGGTAGGAACAGATGCATATATCAATATCAGACACTCTGTGTTAGTTGCATCCAATAAGGAAATAAGAAACTTCGGTACGGTAGTCGTCTTTAATGAGCGGATTTTTTCTGCAAGATATGTTAAAAAAGCGCACTCCTCAAACCCACAAGGATTTACCTCATTCGGCTATGGTTATCTTGGAATCATTGACAATGATGTTGTGTTAACCTATCAACGACCATCCCGGACAACCGTTTATCAAATAAAAAATGATCTTCCTTCCGTTGACATTATTAAATCGTATATCAACTCAGATGGAAAGTTTATTCGTTGTGCAATTGATTCTGGAGTGAAAGGAATCATAATTGAAGGTGTTGGCAGAGGACAGGTAACTCCGAACATGGTTGATGAAATTACACGAGGGATTAAAAAAGGAGTCTATTTTGTTATTACAACTAGCGCTGTAGAGGGGCATGTCTTTCCGGCATATGATTACGATGGTAGCTCATATGATTTACTTACGAGAGGTGTTATATTAGGTAGTGATTATGATGCGAAGAAGGCGAGGCTGAAATTAGCAGTATTATTAGCATCTGAAGAAGAGGAAATTGAGAGAAATTTTAAAGTGTAAATACCGATTGCAACATTTGATTACATAATTTATGGGAATCAAAATATATGGGATAGGAACGAGAGAGATGTTTACGTTAATTTCAGCCGGAATGGCACCTGGTATCGCTCTACTATCGTTTTTTTATTTAAAAGATAAATACGAACCTGAGCCAATTTTTATGGTCGTTCGGACATTTTTATTCGGAATCCTTCTTGTTTTTCCTGTTATGGTGTTGCAATTTGGGATCCATGAAGAATTAATGGTTACAGATTGGGTCGATGCGTTTGTTGTATCAGGTGTATTAGAAGAATTCTTTAAATGGTTCCTTTTATATTTTGCTGCATATCAACAAATTGAATTTAATGACCCCTATGATGGTATTATTTATGGGACTTCAATTGCTTTAGGCTTCGCTACTGCTGAAAATGTTCTCTTTTTATTTGCAAATGGAATTGATACTGCAATGTTACGTGCGATCCTGCCAGTTCCTTGTCATGCTTTAATTGGGGTTATGATGGGCTATTATTTAAGCAGAGGAAAGTTTTCTAACCTTGCAAAAAGAAAAAGGATTTTTTTAGTCTACTCACTCGTAATTCCTATCCTTTTACATGGTTTTTATGATTATATCCTTCTTTATCATGTTCAACGCTGGATCTACATCATGTTACCGTTCATGCTGTTTTTGTGGTGGCTTGGATTAAGGAAGGTGAAGCATGCCCAGCAAGCATCAAGGAAAGTCTTTTTAAAATAACCTTTTTTACACAGGTTGTTCAAGTAACCCGGTATAAACAGCTGACTTATAGGAAAACAATAATAAATGCTACAGCTAGCTCATAATTGAGCTGGCTTATTTTAATGGAAGAGGCATTATCGATTGGATTGAGCTGGAACGTTGCATTTAATTTCTCCTTATATAAGTATAAAATCCATGCTTTAACAAAAACTACAATCATCGAAAAAGTAAGACAGGATTCAACAGGAGGCTGTAATATGAAAATTGGAGTAATGTGCATCAAAGTATGTATATCGTTGATTCTGATAGTAGTTCCATTGTCTTATGGGGTTTCTGTTGATAAGGCCGAAGCATTTACTCAGCAGGTGATCCAGCATGGGGCAACGGGGGAGGATGTTATCGAGCTTCAGTCGAGATTGCAATATTTAGGTTTCTATAATGGCGATATCGATGGAATCTTCGGATGGAGTACATACTGGGCACTTCGGAACTTCCAGTATGAATTCGGATTAGAAGTCGATGGTCTTGCTGGTTTAACGACAAGGCAAAAGCTAGTTGATGCATCGAAGTACAACGAGGGCTATGTAAAAAAGAATATCCGAAAAGGAAAAGATTTTACACATTATGGTGGTACACCACTTAAGAAACAGGCTGAAAAAGGAGGGAAAGCCCCTCAGCAGCAACAAGGACAAGGTGGGCAGGGAGGACAGGATAACCAGCAACAAGCTCAACCTCAAAAAAAACCAGCAAACAAGCAACAAAAAAATGTGCCGAGTGGATACTCTGAAAATGATATTCAATTAATGGCGAATGCTGTTTATGGTGAAGCTCGTGGAGAACCTTATGTAGGTCAAGTTGCAGTTGCGGCTGTTATTTTAAATCGGGTTGAAAGTGCAGCATTTCCAAACACAATTTCCGGTGTCATTTTTGAGCCAGGTGCATTTACAGCAGTAGCAGATGGACAAATCTGGTTAACACCTAATGAGACTGCTGAGAAAGCAGTTCGTGATGCAATTAACGGTTGGGATCCATCTGATGGTTGTATTTACTACTTTAACCCGGACACAGCTACTTCGGGTTGGATATGGACACGTGCACAAGTAACCCAAATCGGAAAGCATATCTTTGCAAAATAATGGAGGTGAAGGAGATATGATCCGAACAATATTTATTACAATACTAGCACTTGCTGTTATTGGCACAGGATACTGGGGATATAAGGAACATCAGGAAAAGAACGCAATTCTGATAAATGCTGAAAACAATTACCAACGGGCTTTCCATGATTTGAACTATCATATGGATGCGTTAGAGGATAAAATTGGTGCAACACTCGCTATGAATTCTAGACAACAACTTTCACCTGCTCTTGCGGAGGTATGGCGACTTACATCTGAGGCGCATAATGATGTTGGGCAATTGCCACTTGCATTGCTCCCATTTAACAAAACGGAAGAATTTTTGGCAAATATCGGAGAATTCAGTTATCGAATTGCGATAAGAGATTTAGAGAAAAATCCTTTATCAGATAAAGAATATCAAACATTGGAAACGTTGCATCAACACGCGACTGAAATTAAATCAGAGTTGAAGCAGGTCCAATCGCTTGTCTTAGAGGAAAATTTAAGGTGGATGGATGTAGAGCTTGCCCTTGCTACAGAGGGTGATCCGAAAGACAACACGATTATTGATGGATTAAAAACAGTCTCAAAATCAGTAGAAGGTTACTCAGAAGTAAATTGGGGACCTGAGATGACAAAAATTTCTGAGTATAAGGACAGCAAATATAAGGTATTGAGTGGAGAAGAAATATCGAAGGAAGAAGCGAAGAAAAAGGCTATTGAATTTCTTAATCTGAGCACTAAAAGTAAAGTAACCGTTGAAAAGAACGGAAAAGGGTCGCCATATGAGGCTTATCGAGTTTCTGTTAATAAGCCTGATAGCAATTCAACTGTTTATATGGAATTGACTAAAAAGGGTGGCCATCCAGTTTGGATTATGCAGGAACGAGAAGTCGGAAAACCGAAAATTAGTTTATATAAAGCAACACAAAAAGCCGATGCATTTTTGCAGAAGCACGCCATGGATAAGATGGAATTGGCACAAAGTGATCAATATGATAACACGGGAGTTTTTACCTATGTAAAGGTACAGGACGGTGTCCGAATCTATCCGCAATCTGTAACCATCAAGGTGGCTTTAGATAATGGGGAATTACTTGCTTATGAAGGTATGAATTACTTGCTCGGTGAAAAAGACCGGAACATTGGAAAGCCCAAGCTTTCAGAAGAAGAAGCAAAACAAAAGATGAACCCAAATCTTAAGATTCAAGAAACCCATCAGGGGGTTATTGTGAACGACCTTGGTGAAGAGGCACATTGTTATGAATTCTTAGCCACAATGAAGAATGATACGTATCGAATCTTTATTAACGCCAATACTGGGTTGGAAGAAAAAGTTCAGAAACTCGATGATATTAATTCATCATTTAAGGAACTTTGAAAAATCAGGATTAAGAAGAAGGAAGAGCGAATTTCGCTTTTCCTTTTTTTATGAGTAAAGAAAGTATAAAAATTTGCTGCATAGAAGCGATGTCTAGCTGCAGCGCCCAGGTGTTCGAGGTCGCTTCGATTCTTCCACAAACACAAAAAGCGTGTTATGTTACAGAATCTCCAGCGCTTGTCACACCTGAACAGGGCACTTCCGCTTTTCATATTTCAATGAGATAATATACCTAGAATATTGAAGGTGGTGTCAAGGAAATGCTTTCAATCGGTGAAACACTCTTTTTAGATATCCAACAAGGAAAAGAGCTGACCCAATATAAATGTAAAGTCGAACAGGTAACAAATGATCATATTTACATAACCTATCCAACCAACTTACATACGAATAAAACAGAATTTTTTAAGGTAGGGACGTTTTTTGAAGCACAATATACAACTAAAGAGAAAGAGACTTATGCATTTCGGACAGAATTAATCGACCGATTAAAGGAACATATACCATTATTAAAAATAAGCTTACCACAGAGTGATCAAATTGAAAAAATTCAAAGAAGGGCTTATGTACGGGTCGATTCTTCAATTGATGTTGCTGTACATTCTGTATCCGACAAGTTTCAACCTTTCAAAGCATTAACCTCTGATATTAGTGCTGGCGGGTGTGCAATCATTTTACCAGAAAATCATCCATTACAAGAAAATTCCGATGTTGAATGCTGGATTGTACTTCCTATAAAAACCGAATACCAATATTTGCGACAAAAAGCAAAAGTCATTCGAATTCTGGAAGGGAATAACGGGGAAAGAAACAAAGCAACTTTACACTTTATTGATGTAACAGAGGAAGATAGACGATCTATTTTACGATTTTGTTTTGAAGAACAGTTGTTACTCAAAAAGAAAGGCTTATTATAGAGAGATTTACTTATATCCGCCTTTTTTTTTGGTCAAGCTAATAAGAGGTTGTTCAAAAAGTCTGTCCTCCTTTTTGAACACGCAATATAAGTGATCATGTAAAAAGGTGGCATATTTATGAAGAAGGTTGAGCGGATATGGATAAAGGTAGTTATTGTTCAGGGTGTATTCCTATTAGTTGCTCAATGGGTAATCACCCACAAGGATTGGGCTTTCTATTTAAATCGAGTTTACGAATATGAAGGAATCATGTCTGAGGAAAGAGGAGACACAGTAGAAACGATAGACCGGTCAAACCTACTGTGGTATGATGAAATGGGAAAAAAATAGAATGCTTGGTCCTTTAAATAGGGGCCAAGTTTTCTTTATACGATAAAAAAGTATAAGAGCGTCAAGAATGTAGAACGATTCAGGAGGAATTATGGGTAAGTTGATGACAATTGCAATTGATGGTCCGGCTGGAGCTGGAAAGAGTACAGTCGCTAAAATGGTAGCGGATCGATTATCGTATGTATATATAGATACAGGGGCTATGTACCGTGCAATCACTTTTAAAGCACTTGAACAAAATATAGATATTACGAGCGGTAGTAAGCTTGAAGAGATGATCCAACATACAAAGATAGAACTTTGTAAAGTCGAGTGTGAACAAAAGGTTTTATTAGATGGAAGAGATGTTACAGAAGCCATTCGTTTAGCGAAGGTGACAAATAATGTATCAGAAGTCGCTCGTCACTTAGAAGTAAGGTTTGAATTGGTTGAAAGACAAAGAGAATTAAGTCGAGAACAACCAGTTGTTATGGATGGACGGGATATCGGCACACATGTCCTTCCCAATGCACAGGTTAAGATCTTTATGGTTGCCTCTGTCGAGGAACGTGCGAAAAGACGGCACGAAGAAAACGTTACAAAAGGCATTCCTTCTAACTTGGATCAAATAAAAAAGGAAATTGAACAACGTGACCTACTTGATTCGAATCGTGAGGTATCTCCGCTGAGAAAGGCTGAAGATGCAATCGAGCTCGATACGACTGCAATGTCAATTTCAGAGGTTGTTACTGCAATCATGGAAATTGTACACCACAAAGAAAGGGTTTGATGATTGGTGAATCTTTATGCGTTTGGTCGTTCGTTGTTCAGCGGCATTTTTGCTGTAGGTTACCGCATAAAGGTAATCGGTAAAGATAATGTTCCAAAAGATAGCGGTGTTCTCATTTGCGCCAATCACATTAGTAATTTAGACCCGCCGCTCGTTGGATCAACTGCAAATAACCGTAATGTACATTTTATGGCTAAATCTGAATTGTTTGATATGCCTGTTCTTAAATATGTATTGCCAAGAGTCCATGCCTTTCCGGTCCGTAGAGGAATGAGTGATAAACAAGCACTTAGAAATGGACTTCAGCTTCTTAGAGACGGTGAAGTAGTAGGTCTATTCCCTGAGGGATCGAGGAACAAAACCGGAGTAGTAGGTGAGGGGCTTGCAGGTGCCGGCTTTTTTGCGTTAAAAACAGATGCAAAAGTAGTACCATGCGCGATCATTGGACCATTTAAAGTGTTCAATGAGATTAAGATTGTATATGGAGAAGCAATTGATCTGACAGAATTTAAGGAACGTAAAGCTTCTGCTAGGGAGGCAACCCTTAAAATCATGGAAGAAATTCAAAAGCTCTACGATGCGAATAAGTCGTAAAAACGAGGCCAAGTTACTTGACAAATACCTGTATTTATAAGAAGTTAGAGGAAAGGAATTTGAATATTGTTACATACTCTTCCACAATAGTGGAGGGTCCACATATTTTCTTTGCATAGAGACTTAAGGAGGTAAAGCCAATGGCTGATGAAATGAACCAAGAGTTATCTGAGATTAAACCTTTGGAAACAGGTGATGCAGTAGATGGTACTGTTACAAAGGTCGAGGAGAAGCACGCCTTAATCGATGCAGGATATAAAATGGATGGCATCCTGCCCATCAGTGAGCTGTCCAGCTTACATGTGGAAAAAGTAAGTGATATTTTGTCTGAAGGAGATACATTAACCTTAAAGGTTATTAAACTTACAGAAGACGAATTAGTATTGTCAAAACGAGCTGTAACTGCTGAAAAAGCATGGTCTGAGCTTAAAGAAACAAAAGAAGCAAACAAAACGTTTGAAGTTGAAATTGCAGACGTTGTAAAAGGCGGTCTTGTAGTTGATCTTGGCGTAAGGGGCTTTATTCCTGCTTCACTTGTTGAACGTCACTTTGTCGAAGACTTTTCATCGTACAAAGGTCAAACACTAGATGTGAAAATTGTTGAACTTGACGAAGAAAATAACAAGTTAATCCTCTCTCATCGTGCAGTCCTAGAAGAAGAGGAGGATTCCAAAAAGCAAGAAGTACTTCATTCGTTGGAATCTGGTCAAATATTAGAAGGAACTGTGCAACGCTTAACTGACTTCGGTGCATTTGTTGATATCGGTGGAATTGATGGTCTTGTTCATATTTCGCAACTAGCACATCATCGTGTGGAGACACCTTCTGAAGTTGTGAATGAAGGGGATAATGTAAAGGTAAAAGTACTTTCTGTTGACCGTGATAACGAACGAATTTCGCTTTCTATTAAGGAAACATTACCGGGTCCTTGGGATAACGTTGGTGAATCCTTGAAAAAGGGACAGGTAGTTGAAGGAACAGTAAAACGTCTCGTTTCTTTCGGAGCTTTCGTAGAAGTTGCTGCAGGAGTTGAAGGTCTCGTTCATATTTCAGAAATCGCTAATCGCCATATTGGTACTCCTAGTGAGGTCTTGTCTCAAGGTGACGTGGTTAATGTGAAGGTCCTTGAGATCAACCCTTCTGAAAAACGTATTTCTTTAAGTATTAGAGCTACTCTTGAAGAAGAGAATCGTCCATCTAAAATTGATCCGGAATATAGCAAAGACACAGATGGAAACAGTGGCTTTTCTCTTGGAGATATGATAGGAGATCAGCTTAAAAAATATAAGTAAGCATCCTTCTTTGATTTGTCAGGCGAACGTAAAATGCGTTCGCCTTTTCTAGTGAGTAAAGAAAGTATAAAAGTTTGCGGCATGGATGAAATGTCCAGCTTCAGCGCCCAACCACTTGGATCACTTCAGGCCTCCTGCGGCGGCAACAGCCTCCTCGTCGGTCTTCCAGTGACCTTCGTGGCTAAGCAGGGCGCTTGCGCTTTTCTTATACACTCTTTATGAATATTCCCGAATATTTATCTTCGGTTTTCTTTACGAGCTTCTTCCGGTGTATCGAGCCGTGTAGAACCCGGATAATGCTGGTCTCTGTCTGATTCAACTCTTTTTGTTTGTTTAAGCTTTTTTTCCTGGCGATCTTTTCCCACAATGCTCACCTCTTTACATTTAGTTTAACAAGTATAGAGTGGCTTTATACGTATGTTTAAATTCCCATAAACAAATCTATACTGCTAATAGAAGTTGTTCAAAAAGTCCGGTAAAAATAGCTATCGAATTTCTTCGTTGCTCGGTCTCTTTGGTCCTCACGTATTAATAGCATACGCTTCCGGTCCTCAAGACTTTTCGCGCCTCGAACTTCTCTGCTCTTTTTATCCTCCTTTTTGAACACGTACTAGTAGGTGTTGTTTTGAACATGCACTAGTAAGCATTGTAGAGGTGGGAGTTTAAAATGGATGGATCTTATTTTTATTGGTTTTTATGGATTGGCTGGGTGATTACGACATTTATTATGAAGAAATCAGCAGAGCGGTTTTGGCTGTCACTCCTACTGCTTTTAGTAATTATCCTTTCAACTACAACTTTGCATATTGAGGCACATGCCATGAATGCAGCTTTTTTACTGGTTGGGCTAATCAGTTATCTCTTTATTGGTAAATACAAGATTCTTACGATTGGAACCTCGATATTTTTCAGCTTTCTCGTATCATTTGTTTATATCGGTATTCATTTACTCATTATCTACGATCCAATTTGGATTCTCATTGATCGCGTATACCTTATCTCTATCCCGATAGCTGCACTTGTTCTTACAATTAGTAAACCATTAGATCTCAGGCTATCAATTGTTTTATCTGGAGTGTTTCATGGAGAACTGGGTTACTCCATTTTTATGAATGGGTTCGCACCTGGATACATAATTGGATCTATAGATGTACTTGATATCATTGCGATCTCTTGTATGAGTATATTGATTTGGTGGGGAATTGAAACGATGTTATCTATCGCAAAACAACGGATAGATCGACCGATTAGCCATCTGAAGGGAAAGGCACAATAACCTTTAAAGAGTATGTACATTTATATTGTGTTGTTGTGAGACCACCTGTTTTTTGCTAAAATAAATGAGCACTTACGGTAAACACTGCAAACTCTGGCAGATTAGATATACATAATTATGCAGTAGGATGGTTTGCGTATAAAAAGGGACGTGATGATATGCAGAAACCGGTTGTAGCGGTTGTAGGAAGACCGAACGTAGGAAAGTCTACCATTTTTAACCGGGTTATTGGTGACAGACTGGCTATCGTGGAAGATAAACCAGGTGTAACAAGAGATCGGATTTATAGTTCAGCCGAATGGTTAAACAGGGAATTTAATGTAATCGACACTGGGGGTATTGATCTCGGTGATGAGCCACTGTTAAAACAGATGAGAGAGCAGGCAGAAATTGCGATTGATGAGGCGGATGTCATCGTATTTATGGTGAATGGACGAGAAGGAATTACGGCAGCTGATGAAGAAGTTGCTCAAATTTTGTTTCGTTCAAAAAAGCCAATTGTCCTTGCTGTTAATAAAATCGATAACCCAGAACGTATGAATGATGTGTATGAGTTCTATTCTCTTGGTTTTGGAGAGCCAATTGGTATCTCAGGTTCACACGGACTTGGACTTGGGGACTTACTAGATGCAGTAATTAAGCATTTTCCTAAAGAGACAGAAGAGGATTATGACGACACAACTATAAAGTTCTCGTTGATTGGACGCCCGAACGTCGGAAAGTCTTCGCTCGTCAATTCAATTTTAGGTAAAGACCGTGCAATTGTCAGTGATATTGCTGGGACTACTAGAGATGCGATTGATGCATCGTTTACAAGAGATGGTCAGGATTACGTCATCATCGATACAGCTGGTATGCGTAAAAAAGGAAAAGTGTACGAGACTACAGAAAAATACAGTGTTTTACGTGCTCTTAAAGCGATTGACCGCTCTGATGTCGTGCTTGTTGTATTAAATGCTGAAGAAGGCATTATCGAACAGGATAAAAAAATAGCCGGTTACGCTCATGAAGCCGGACGAGCAGTCATTATGGTTGTAAACAAATGGGATGCAATTGAGAAAGACGATAAAACATTGTCTGAATTTGAACAAAAAATTCGAGATCATTTCTTGTTCCTTGATTATGCTCCAATCGTCTTCGTCTCTGCTAAAACGAAGCAGCGTTTACACACGTTAACTCCTGTTATTGACGCTGTTGCTGAAAATCATAGTATGCGCGTGAAAACAAATGTCTTAAATGACGTAATTATGGATGCGGTTATGATGAACCCGACTCCTACTGATAAAGGGAAACGGTTAAAAATTAATTATGTGACCCAGGTCGCAGCCAAGCCGCCTGCCTTTGTATTGTTTGTAAATGACCCAGAGCTCCTGCATTTTTCCTATAAACGGTTTATTGAAAACCGGATACGTGAAGCGTTTGGTTTTACTGGAACACCGATACGTATCATTGCACGAAGAAAAAATGACTAGGGGGAAGTTATGAACGTTTTACTTGTCATTGCTATTGGTTATTTGATTGGATCAATCAGCTTTAGTTATATTATTGCTAAAAAGATAAAGAAAATCGATATTCGAACACAGGGTAGCGGAAATGCTGGAGCAACGAACACGTTACGATTACTTGGGTGGGGTCCTGCTGTTGCTGTCCTTTTGCTAGATGCGTCTAAAGGTATAGGTGCAGTTTTGATAAGTAACATGCTTGGCGTTCAGGGCTGGGTTGCTTTCCTAGCTGGTTTATTTGCGATTGTTGGTCACAATTGGCCGATTTATTACGGTTTTAGAGGTGGGAAGGGTGTCGCAACAACAATTGGAGTATTTGCAATCCTTGTTTTTATTCCTACCTTAATTTCAGGAATAGCAGCCATTGTAACAATTGTTTTAACGAGGTATGTATCACTTGGATCACTCGTGTTCATGATCCTTGCACCAATATTGACAGCTGTATTTGGCGGTTATGGTCTAACCTATTTAGGGCTTGCTTTGGCTATGAGTTTATTGTCGATTTGGAGACATCGAACAAACATATACCGATTGTTTACAGGAACGGAGAATAAAATTGGACAACGAAAGGAAGTGTCAGGCTGATGAAAAAGGTTGCAGTAATTGGTGCTGGTAGCTGGGGTACTGCTCTTGCTATCGTTTTGGCCGACAATGAGATTGACGTCCGTTTATGGGCAAGACGTACAGAACAAGTTGAGGAAATCAATCTTCAGCATGCAAACTCCAAATATTTGCCTGAAATTAAACTGCCAGAAAGTATTATTGCGACATCGGACCTAAAGGAAGCTGTATCGAACACTGATACAATTATCCTTGTAACACCAACAAAAGCGATGCGTGAAATATTAAAAAGTTTGAAAGATAAATTGGAGAATCCAGTAACAATTGTTCATGCGAGCAAAGGCATTGAACCAGATTCACTTTTACGAGTGTCAGAAGTTATTGAGGAAGTAATACCCGAATCGCTTCGTAAGGCGGTTGTTGTTCTGTCAGGACCGAGTCATGCGGAAGAGGTCAGCTTACGACAGCCTACAACCGTTACTGTCTCCTCGAAAGACTTAAGCTCTGCTGAGCACGTTCAGGATTTGTTCATTAATTCAAATTTCAGGGTGTATACGAGTCCTGATATACTCGGTGTGGAATTAGGCGGCGCACTTAAAAATATCATTGCTCTAGGTGCAGGACTTTCAGACGGACTAGGTTATGGGGACAATGCAAAGGCGGCTCTTATTACTCGCGGACTTGCTGAAATATCCCGTCTAGGGACATTTATGGGTGCAAAGCCGTTAACCTTCGCGGGGTTATCTGGAATCGGTGATCTCATTGTCACATGTACGAGTGTACATAGTCGGAACTGGCGTGCGGGTAATCTGCTTGGTAAAGGGCATACCCTAGAAGAAGTACTTGAGAATATGGGGATGGTTGTTGAAGGGGTACGCACGACAAAGGCAGCCCATCAGCTTGCCCAAAAAGAAGGTGTAGAGATGCCAATCGCAAATGAACTGTATGAGGTGCTTTTCCATTCAAAATCACCAAAAGAAGCTGTTGACTCTTTAATGAAACGAAGCAAGACACATGAAGGAGAAGATCTGCAATCCTTGACTTCAGATCGGTATGCGTTAGACGAAAAAAACCAGCATTAAAGCACACGAAGTCAATCCTCTTGCATAGTATATGGTGAATGTTACGTGTGAGGAGGACTTTGATGGACAGAAATAACTTTATGGATGACATTGAAAAGAAAACCGGTGTAAACAAAACGGATATCTTTAAATTGGCTGACTCCGTACAAAATGCCAATTTACAAGATGAAAAGACAATTCGTCAGTTGATAGCTCAAGTATCTCGACTAGCTGGTATTCCGGTATCCAAGGAAAAGGAAGAACAGATCGTTAATCAGATTATAAATAAAAACATCCCTCTGGACATGACCTCGATCGCGAAAATGTTCAAACAGAAATAATTCACGGGATTTAGGCGATTGAGCGATACAGTATCTATAAATCTTGCATAAACTAACATGGAATGGAGATTTTTGAGCTGCTGTAGGGAACGGTTATTTAGTCGTGCTGAAGAAAGGCGCCCCTTTTCTTCAGCTTTTTGTATGTATTCTTAAAAAATTGTACATATGGAAATCGTGCAGAAGTGTGCTATAATATAACCCGATATTGAGGAGGAATCGTTATGTCCGAGGGATTAATTAAAATGTGGATTGCGCTATCAGCGATCGGGTTAATGTTTATCGCTGTAATGGCTATTTCGTTCAGTCGCTTGAAATTGAACGGGTTCATTAAACGTATTGTAGCTGTATTTGCGTATACATGTATGATAACTGCAGGATTATTAATTATGTATGTTGTATTTAGCGGGCCAGTACCAGAATAGACTTCAAAAATAGGTGATACGATGAAACGATTATTACTCTCCATGTTAATAACCGGATTGACAGTCGTGTTGACGGGGTGCTTATATCCTGACGAGCGACTCGAAAAAAACCGGATTCCATATGAAGACCAACTTCAATCTGTAGAGGAAGCGGTCATAAACTTTCGTAAAGATACAGGTGTTTTACCAATTGAGAACAGAGACATGAAAACCTCTATTTATATTAAATATCCAATAGATTTCGGAAAATTAATCCCTCGTTATTTACCAGAACCGCCTGGGAACTCTTTTCAAAATGGAGGTGTTTTTCAATATGTTCTTATCGATGTTGAGAAAGACCCGAAAGTTAAGCTTGTTGACCTAGAGACAGTTGAAAAAGTAAAGGATTATCGGATGAAAATCCGTCTGTATTTAGAAAAGCACGATTTTGTTCCTTTTGAAGATGTACTGGCAAATAAGCGATACACACTCAACTATACAAAGCTAGGGTATGAAGAACAACCGTTCGTTAAGAGTCCGTTCACTGGTAACAATCTACCTTTAATTGTAGATGAACAAAATCATGTCTACATAGATTATTCGATGGATCTGTACCAGGCGTTGCAAAATACAAGTCACGATTATCAAAAAGGAGACGATATTCGTGATATTCTCATGAAAGACTCAATGTTTGTTCCCGCATTTTCTGTGCCTTATACTGTTAAAAACGGTGAACCGGTTTTTTTAATACGTTAAGAATTCTTAATAAAATAGGCATGTTCCCTCCCTTCTACCAATAAAGTATAGAAAGGGGAGGGATTTTTTCCGTGTTAAGACTTTTTTCGTATCCGAATCAGAATCCTTTAGGCCATCCCTTAATGGACGAAGGCTTGGATTAACCAAGTTTTATTATGTCTATGATATGAGAAACAGTCATATTCTTTGGACAACATCATAGATATATATTGTCTAAGATTACCCAAACACTACTCAGGAATGGGGAGGGGAACGAATGGAAAAAGTAGATATCTTTAAGGATATCGCGGAACGGACGGGTGGCGATATTTATTTAGGTGTAGTGGGGGCCGTTCGAACCGGTAAATCTACGTTCATCAAAAAGTTCATGGAACTTGTTGTACTTCCGAACATTGACAATGAATCAGATAAGGCCCGTGCACAGGATGAATTGCCTCAAAGTTCTGCAGGTAAAACCATTATGACAACGGAGCCTAAGTTTGTACCAAACAATGCGGTAAGTATTAAAGTGGACGATGGGCTGGATGTCAACGTGAGGTTAGTGGATAGTGTTGGTTACGCTGTACCAGGTGCAAAAGGTTATGAGGATGAAGATGGACCTCGTATGATTCATACACCATGGTATGAAGAACCAATTCCATTTCATGAAGCTGCGGAAATTGGTACAAGGAAAGTTATCCAAGAACACTCGACACTTGGAGTTGTTGTTACAACAGATGGCTCAATTGGAGAAATTCCGCGTTATGATTATGTGGAGTCCGAGGCACGAGTTGTTGATGAACTTAAAGAGGTGGGTAAACCATTCATTATGGTAATCAACTCTGTTCATCCACATCATCCGGAAACGGAAAAACTTCGTAGAGATTTATCTGAAAAGCATGATATACCTGTGCTTTCCTTAAGTGTTGAAAGCATGACAGAACATGATATTAACAACGTATTGCGAGAAGTGTTGTTTGAATTCCCTGTACTCGAAGTGAATGTTAACCTACCAAGCTGGGTTATGGTTCTAAACAACGAACATTGGCTTAGACAAAGCTATGAGGAATCTGTTCGTGATACAGTTAGGGATATTAAAAGGCTAAGAGATGTTGATCGTGTTGTCGGTAACTTCACAGACTTCGAGTTTATTGATGAGGCACGATTAGCTGGAATTGAGATGGGGCAAGGTATCGCAGAGATTGACCTCTATGCACCAGATGATCTCTATGATCAAATACTAAAAGAGGTTGTAGGGGTTGAAATCAGGGGCAAAGATCACCTGTTACAGCTTATGCAGGAGTTCTCTCATGCAAAAGCCGAATATGATCAAATTGCTGATGCTTTACGGATGGTAAAACAGACGGGATATGGAATTGCTGCACCTGCACTTAGTGATATGAGTCTGGATGAACCAGAAATTATTCGCCAGGGATCACGATTCGGTGTTCGGTTGAAAGCAGTCGCCCCTTCCATCCATATGATTAAAGTCGATGTTGAATCTGAATTCGCACCGATTATCGGTACAGAGAAACAAAGCGAGGAGTTAGTTCGATACCTTATGCAAGACTTTGAGGACGATCCGCTTTCAATCTGGAACTCAGATATCTTTGGAAGATCCCTCAACTCAATCGTTCGAGAAGGTATTCAGGCGAAACTATCACTAATGCCTGAGAATGCTAGGTATAAACTAAAGGAAACGCTTGAACGAATTATCAACGAAGGATCGGGCGGCTTAATCGCAATCATTCTATAAGAGGATGTTTAAACGTCTACTTAATAATTGGGACTCCACCGCGGAGTCTTTTTTGTTTGCACATTTAAGCGGGTTCAGCCATAATGAAAAAACAGATAGAAGAGGTTGTTCGAAAAGTCGGGTAAAATATCTGTCGAATTTCTTCTTTGTTGATCTCTAATGTTTATAATTTACAGTGATTAAACAAATCTCCGTAAAAAACATTGAATTTACGTTCAATATCGTTTAATATAAGGCTTGTCAACGTATTCATAATGTTAGTTCTTAGCATAATTGGTTATAATGTGTAAGGAATTTCCAAACGCTTTAACAAGGTATAACCCTTTGAGAGGAGGTGAATCGTATGAATAAGACAGATCTTATCAATTCTGTATCTGAGCAAACTCAACTTTCCAAAAAGGACGTATCTAAAACAGTTGATGCTGTATTCGAAGCGATCGAAGGCACATTGAAAAGTGGAGACAAGGTTCAACTAATCGGATTCGGTAACTTCGAAGTTCGCGAACGTGCTGCACGTAAAGGCCGTAACCCGCAAACAGGTGAGGAAATCGAAATCGCTGCGAGCAAGGTTCCTGCTTTTAAACCAGGTAAAGCCCTTAAAGACGCTGTAAAGTAATACTTACATAGGGCCTTGAAGGAAGAGTCGGTAGTATCCGGCTCTTCTTTTTGCGTTTAGGAGAAGGACGCTTCCGCTTTTCTGTCTAGCTCCAGCGCCCAGGTGCTCGAGATCGCTTCGATTCTTCCACAAACACAAAAAGCGTGTTATGTTGCAGAATCACCAGCGCTTTCACTCTCAAGCATAAGGGCAACTAAGGCAACCGCTTTCGCACTGCTCGGCGCTGGCCAAGTTTTCTTTATCGCACCTGAACAGGGCGCTTCCGCTTTTCTTATAGAGCGTGGTATGCTATTATCTGTGTGATAACGCTAACTATGGAGGGACCTATAAATGGACCACAAAAAAATAGAAACTGCTGTAAAAATGATCTTAGAAGCGATCGGTGAGGATCCTGAACGTGAAGGGTTGTTAGATACTCCGAAACGTGTAGCAAGAATGTATGAAGAAGTATTCCAGGGATTGAATCAAGATCCATCAGAACACTTTCAAACGATTTTTGGTGAGGATCACGAAGAGCTTGTGCTTGTAAAGGATATTCCATTTTACTCTATGTGTGAACACCATCTCGTACCATTCTTCGGAAAAGCACACATTGCATACATCCCAAAGGGCGGAAAGGTGACAGGACTTAGCAAGCTTGCTCGAGCGGTAGAAGCAGTTGCAAGAAGACCACAGTTGCAGGAACGTATTACCTCTACAATTGCAGAATCACTTCGGGATTCCCTTGCTCCTCATGGCGTAATGGTCATTATTGAGGCTGAACACATGTGCATGACGATGAGAGGGGTTAAGAAGTCGGGGTCGAAAACGATCACATCCGCAGTTAGAGGAATCTTTGAGAACGATCAAGCTGCTAGGGCTGAAGTAATGAGCTTAATTAAATCATAAGGATAGGTGGTAATAAAAGATGTCGACAGAGAATGAATTTTTTGTGATCAAAGCCAAAGAAAACGGTGTGAACGTCATCGGTTTAACACGTGGCACTGACACACGGTTTCATCATTCAGAGAAATTGGATAAAGGTGAAGTCATGATCGCACAATTTACTGAGCATACTTCAGCTGTGAAAGTAAGGGGAAAAGCTGTTATTCAAACACGCCACGGTGAGATAGCAACAGACAAGGATTAGATGAGTAACTGAGGAAGATGATAAGGTTGTTTTATACGTCCTAATACGATCGTAAGAAGCCTACTATTTTTCCTCTCGTACATAATTTCTACTATTTAAACACTACATTGATAACCTATATTGTGCCGAATGAACAATACCTATTTATGATATAATAAGGATGCCTTAATAGGTTACATCGAATTGGTGGGGGCCCAGAGCAGAATGAAGAACAACGATACGAGTCGAATCATTACAACTTTAATGAATAAGATCAATAAACGACTGCAACACCCATACTTGATGCTTTTCATCGAAGATCCAGTTATCGATGAAGATAAACTTCTTTTAATCCACATCATGCTTAATGAGAAGGATTTGAGTGAAGAAGAACGAGAACAGTATGCGGTATCCACAATGCTTGTGCAAATCGCCCTTGATACCCATGAGAAAGTGACCCTCCATGATGTAATAGAAGATGCCGATGTAAAGAATAGACAGCTTACAGTATTAGCCGGAGACTATTATAGCAGTTGGTATTATCACTTACTGTCAGAGATTAAAGACCTTTCGATGATTCGCACACTTGCACAGGCGATTCAGGAAATTAATGAAAATAAAATGCAATTTTATAAAAATAAACAACAATCGATTGAGAAATCGATGGAAAACCTTCATCGCATTGAATCAACGATACTTCTAAAAACAGCTGATCATCTTCATCTTCCTCTGTGGAAGGGGATCGCCGATGAGTTTTTATTTATGAAAAGACTATTAAATGAACGGACAAGCATAATGAATAATGATTTCACACCGATGGCTAAGAAAATTTCCCATCAGCTTACTCGTTCAAAGTCAAACTGGAATGGGATCAAGCAACAAATTCTAGAAATAGTAGACGGGTATCTCTTTCATTCTAAGAACCGTTTAGAAAAACTTTGGTCAGAAGAGCCTGTAATGTATGGGTTATTGGATCAAAAGATGAAACAATACATCGACAGATCAGGGCTTCGTATGGAGAGATATGTGGAAGAAGGGTAAAGGTATGCAACCTAATACGAAAGAACAGCGTGTCCATCAAGTATTCGAATCCATCTATAAAAACTACGATACGATGAATTCTATCATCAGTTTCCAACGTCATATCGCTTGGCGAAAAGATACGATGAAGAGAATGAATGTTCAATCTGGATCAATCAGTCTAGATGTTTGTTGCGGTACAGCTGATTGGACAATTGCAATGGCAAAAACGGTCGGTTCGAGTGGAAAGGCATATGGCTTGGATTTTAGTGAGAATATGTTGAAAATTGGACAAGAGAAAGTACAAAAGCATCAGCTTTCTAACGTTACCCTTGTGCATGGAAACGCGATGGAACTTCCGTTCGATACCGATTCGTTCGATTATGTCACGATTGGGTTTGGATTAAGAAATGTTCCTAATCTTAAACAAGTGTTACGGGAAATGTATCGTGTTGTCAAACCGGGCGGAAAGGTCGTCTGTTTAGAAACATCTCAACCAACGATTCCTGTCTTCCGCCAATTTTATTCCGGCTATTTTCGTTACGTAATGCCCCTGTTAGGGAGGATGTTTGCGAAAAGCTACCACGAATATTCGTGGCTTCAAGAATCAGCTAAAGACTTTCCAGGAAGAGATGAGTTAGCGAAACGGTTTCGGGAAGCTGGCTTTGTAGATGTACAGATAAAGGCTTATTCTGGGGGAGTAGCTGCCACTCATATCGGAAACAAGCCTAAATAAGGTTGTTCAAAAAGTCCGGTAAAAATAACTGTCGAATTTCTTCGTTGTTCGATCTCTCCGGTCCTCACGTATTAATAGCATACGTTCTGGTCCTCGAGATTTTCACGCCTCGAACTTCTCGGTTCTTTTTATCCTCCTTTTTGAACACTCACTAATAGGAAAAGCTTTAATGATAGGGTCAGGGTGAAATTATGAAATTAACAACAATCTACTCGCATTTACGCAACGATCTTTCAATGGTCGAAAAGGATTTAGAACGAACGATTGAAGCACAACATTCCATTTTGCAAGAAGCGTCTAGTCAACTTCTGAAAGCAGGGGGGAAGCGAATTCGCCCAGTTTTTGTTTTGTTATCTGCTCAATTTGGGCAATATGATATTGACCGTGTGAAGCGTGCTGCAGTTGCTTTGGAATTAATACATATGGCTTCCCTCGTGCATGATGATGTAATTGATGATGCATCACTTCGCCGAGGCAAACCAACGATTAAAGCGCAATGGGATAATCGAGTGGCCATGTATACAGGAGATTATATCTTTGCAAGATCGATTGAATACATCACTTATTTGAATAATACAAAAGCACACAGGGTACTTTCTGAAGCGATTGTTGAGATGAGCCTTGGTGAAATTGAGCAAATTAGGGATCAATATAACCTTGAACAGAATGTGCGAAATTATTTACGACGAATTAAACGAAAAACAGCACTATTGATTTCCGTAAGTTGTGAGCTTGGTGCACTTGCCTCCGATACAGACGAATATACCCTCTCACACTTGAAACGTTTTGGTTATTATGTTGGGATGGCCTTTCAGATAACCGATGACATCCTTGATTTTACTGGTACAGAAAAGCAGTTGGGTAAGCCTGCAGGCGGTGATCTCCAGCAAGGTAACATCACCTTACCTGTATTTTTTGCAATGAAAGATCCGATGTTTACTAAACAATTGGCACAAGCGTGTAAAAATCAACCAATAGGTCGTGAAGCTGTTAATGGTTTAATCCGCAATATTCATAACAATGATTCAATTGAAAAGTCAAAATGGGTTGCTGATCGCTATCTACAGAAAGCTTACGATGCATTAGAACCTTTACCGAACAGCCGCTCCAAAAAAGCTTTGCTGCAAATTGCTGAATATATTGGCAACCGAGATAACTGAGAATGTTGTGAAAACGGTTAAAGTTTGGTAAAATCGATTTCGGATAGGTAGACGAACTCGAATGTCCGAAAAAATTCATACATAGAATGGGAGAGCTTTACATGGAAAAAACGTTTCTAATGGTAAAACCCGACGGTGTTCAACGTAACTTAATCGGTGAAATTGTTAATCGTTTTGAAAAGAAAGGCTTTAAACTAGCAGGCGGAAAACTAATGGTGATCAGCGAAGATCTCGCTCAAAATCATTATGGTGAACATAAAGAGCGTCCTTTCTTTGGAGAACTTGTAAGCTTTATTACTTCTGGACCTGTTTTTGCAATGGTTTGGGAAGGTGAAAATGTAATCGCTACAGCTCGTAACATGATGGGGAAAACAAACCCTGTAGACGCAGCACCAGGGACAATCCGCGGTGATTACGGCGTACAAGTAAGCCAAAACATTATTCATGGTTCTGACTCACCTGAAAGTGCTGAGCGTGAAATTAGCTTGTTCTTTAATGAGGAAGAGCTTGTTACTTATGATAAATCTATAGATAAGTGGGTATAATTCTTTGAATGAAGTTCTAGTAAAGACTTTTTGAACTAGCATAATTTGTGAGGCTGGCTTAAGCGGATGATTCCGTTTGAGCCAGTTTTTTTGACATGTTAAGAAAGTATAAAAATACTTTCTATAGTATAAGCGCAACTAAGGCTCAGCCGGCGCCAAAGGCTTGGCTTTACCAAGTTTTCTTTACATATCTTTGCCTTTTTCGCAATAAACATAGAGACAAGTAACCCGATATAAAAAATGAATGAAAGAATAGGGGTTTTTAACGTGAAAATAGAGGAGCATAAAATGGATCAGGATTATCTTTTTTTTACAACACAAATAAAAAATCAAACAGGCATCGACTTAAGCTTGTATAAAGAAGCACAAATGAAACGTCGTTTAACCTCATTACGAGATAAAAAGGGGTATGCTAGCTTCCGAGATTATTTTGGGGACATGCAAACAAAGAATGAATTAGTAGATGAACTTTTGGAGCGGATGACGATCAATGTATCTGAGTTCTACAGAAATCCATCGCGGTGGGAGGTTCTTGAAACAAAATTGCTGCCAAAGTTACTCCAATCAAAAAAAACAATTAATGCTTGGAGCGCTGCTTGCTCAACAGGTGAGGAACCTTATACTCTATCTATGATCTTGGAAGGACTACTACCTAAAGAAAATTACTCGATTCAAGCTACTGATATTGATGAACTAGCATTAAAGCGGGCAGAACTTGGTTATTATTTAGAACGGGCTCTCCAAGAGGTTCCGAATGAGAATAAGGAAAAATATTTTAAAAAAGATGGTATTGGCTATAAAGTCGAAAATTGTCTAAAAGAAAAAATAACATTTGAGAAACATAACCTTCTCGCTGATTCATACAAAAATACCTTTGACCTTATCATTTGTCGCAATGTATTGATATACTTTACTGAAGAGGCTAAAATACATCTGTATAAAAAATTTAGCAAAGCACTGCGACCAGGTGGAATTTTATACGTTGGGAGTACAGAACAAATTTTTAACCCGAAGCAGTATGGGTTTCAATCTGTCTCGACTTTCTTCTATGAGAAGATGTCCATATAGATACCGATTCAGCGACTTTGGAACTCCTATTGAGAAGTTCCATTTGTAAACTAGGCTGACAGTGTGAATAAGGTGAAGGGGTTATTGCAATGCGTTATTTAACGGCTGGAGAATCACATGGACCACAACTTACAACAATTATTGAAGGAGTCCCTTCTAATCTTGAGTTGACTCGGGAAATGATTGACTATGACCTACGACGAAGACAAAAGGGCTATGGCCGAGGGCGGAGAATGCAAATAGAAACAGATACCGTCAATATTGTTGGTGGAGTTCGCCATGGTAAGACAACTGGTGCACCAATCGCATTGACCGTATCTAATAAAGACTGGGAGCACTGGCAGAAAATTATGGGCAGTGACCCAATTTCTGAAGAAGAAGCGGACCAAATGAAACGGGTAATTACGAAACCACGTCCAGGACATGCTGATCTGAATGGTGCAATTAAATACAACCATCAAGATATGAGAAATGTTTTAGAACGTTCGTCTGCTAGAGAAACGACTGTACGAGTAGCTTGTGGAGCGGTGGCCAAAGCGTTTTTAAACCAATTTGGAATTCGTGTCGCAGGCCATGTAGTTGAGATTGGTGGAATTAAAGCAGAGAATCAAAGTTTTCAATCTCTTGTTGAGCTGCAAAAAGTGACGGAAGAATCCTCTGTCCGCTGTTTTGATCGCAATGCAGAGGATAAGATGATAAATGCAATTGACCAGGCGAAAACTAACGGTGACTCGATTGGAGGAGTTGTAGAGGTAATTGTGGAGGGGGTTCCGATTGGTCTTGGAAGTCATGTTCATTACGATCGTAAACTTGATGCAAAAATAGCAGCAGCAATAGTAAGCATCAATGCCTTCAAAGGGGTCGAGTTCGGAATTGGATTTACTGCAGCAGGGAAACCAGGTAGTGAGGTACACGATGAAATTCTTTGGAATGAGCAAGCAGGTTATTACCGAAGAACAAATAACCTCGGTGGTTTTGAAGGTGGGATGACCAATGGAATGCCGATAATTGTTCGGGGTGTGATGAAACCAATCCCTACACTTTACAAACCACTGCAAAGCGTAGATATCAAAACAAAAGAACCATTTTCTGCGAGCATCGAACGGTCTGATAGTTGTGCAGTCCCTTCTGCGAGTGTTGTAGCCGAAGCTGTTGTAGCTTGGGAATTGGCAAAAGCATTGACTGAGAAATTTGGCGATGAATCAATTGACCGCATTAAGTCGAATTTTGATCAATATACCTTATATTCAAGGGAGTTTTAAAGTGAAGTCCGTAGACATCAATACAAAATTCAAGAGATATTCCGTTACCATCGGAGAAGGAGCGTCACAGCTATTACCAGATGTTCTACATAGTAGAAACGTTTCGACGATCTTGATCATAACGGATAGTAACGTCGCTCCTTTATTTTTAGGGCAAGTCAAAAATCTTCTCAACGATTTTATTGTTCATGAATGGGTGATACCAGCTGGGGAAACGAGCAAGTCGCTTCGGGAGTATGAAAAAATAATCACCCATGCATTAAAAAAGAAGCTTGATCGAAAGTCGGTCATAATCGCACTAGGTGGAGGTGTTGTCGGAGACCTAGCAGGTTTTGTGGCTTCAACATTACTACGAGGGGTACCGTTTATTCAAGTACCAACGACCCTTCTTGCCCACGATAGTAGTGTTGGGGGTAAAGTAGGAGTTAACCATACAATCGGGAAAAATTTGATCGGAGCTTTCTATCAACCTGAGGCTGTGCTATACGACTTGGCGTTTATGACAAGCCTGACGCCGAAAGAGTGGCGATCCGGATTTGCAGAAATCCTGAAGGTTTCATTCATTCGGGATAAAGAGCTTTTCGATTATCTTAATGAGAACGTTCTACGACTACCTATTGAGAATAAAACGGTTCTTTCTTATGCTGTTTCAAAAGCCATCGGTATCAAAGGTGCCATTGTGCAAGAAGATGAACACGAATCTGGAGTTCGTGCTTATTTGAACTTTGGACATACGTTAGGACATGCGATTGAAGCTGAAAGTCGATATCAAAACATTGCACACGGTGAAGCAGTCATGATCGGGATGCTGTTTGCGATGCGATTGAGTGAGAAGAGATACGGAAAAGCGTTGATTCCAAAGAACATCGTTCCATGGATCAAAAGCTTAGGTTATTCCATTTGGAACCCAACGCTTGGAAGACCGGAATTATTACTAGAGAAAATGAGACAAGATAAGAAAAATAGAGATCAAACAATTCGAATGGTTTTATATAATGGTTTCGAACAGGTTGCACTTGAGAAAGTATCTGAGCACGATCTGTTGCATGAACTCAATGATTTCAATGTTTGGAGCAAGAATGTGTGAATTTTCTTGACATCTTCATGGATCTTTACTAGTATAAAGTTAAGTTTTTGAGAGCTGAGTAGAGTTAGGATCAGAGTTGAGTTTAATAATGAGCTGAGGCGAGCAATAGGGTTGAGAAATGATAAGAGATAGTCTCCCATGGCCTCTATTTGTCCATGGGAGTTTTTGGTGTTTCAGCCCTTTCTTCAATAACAACCACAAAATTAAACCTCATAGCTTAACCTCAACTCTATCAGATTTTCTCTTTTAACAAAGGGAGTGTGATAGAGCCGTGAAAATCCATACTTTTTTTCAAAAAATTATAAGAAAAGCGGAAGCGCCCTGTTTAGGTGCGACAAGTGCTGGAGATTCTGCAACAGAACACGCCCTTTGTGTTTGTGAAAGAATCGAAGCGACCTCGAGCACCTGGGCGCTGGAGCTAGACATTGTAAGAAAAGTGGAAGCGCCCTGTTTAGGTGCGACAAGCGCTGGAGATTCTGCAACAGAACACGCCCTTTGTGTTTGTGAAAGAATCGAAGTGACCTCGAGCACCTGGGCGCAGGAGCTAGACATTGTAAGAAAAGCGGAAGCGCCCTGTTTAGGTGCGATAAAGAAAACTTGGCCAGCGCCGAGCAGTGCGAAAGCGGTTGCCTTAGTTGCCCTTATGCTTGAGAGTGCAAGCGCTGGAGATTCTGCAACAGAACACGCCCTTTGTGTTTGTGAAAGAATCGAAGCGACCTCGAGCACCTGGGCGCAGGAGCTAGACATTATAAGAAAAGCGGAAAACGTTCCACCATGAACTTCTTTTTTCAATCCAAAGCATGATCTTACAAATAAAATTGGATTTAATGATTGAAAGGAGAAAAATCATGTTTAAACAACTACTGAGTAAAGGAATAGAGGGTGCAACGTACACCGAATCCGAAGCAACGGCACTTATGGACGACATTATGACTGGAGCCGCTACGGAAAGCCAGATTGCAAGTCTATTGACATTGTTGCGGGTACGTGGAGAAACAATTGATGAACTGACTGGTTTTGTTCGTTCGATGAGATTGCATGCGACAAGCTTTTCAACACCATTTGAAGACGTGATTGATACATGTGGAACTGGCGGTGATGGTGCGGGAACATTCAATATTTCGACAGCGGCAGCGATCGTCATGGCATCACTTAATGTAAAAGTGGCGAAGCATGGTAATCGAGCATTTTCATCGAAAAGCGGAAGTGCGGATGTACTTGAGTACTTGAATATTCCGATTCAACTCGGTCAAGAAGAAGCACTGAAGGCACTGAACGAGGTTTCGATGTGTTTCCTTTATGCACCGCAGTATCATAAAGCGATGAAGTATGCCGTTGCACCTCGAAAAGAAATCGGTTTTCGAACCGTGTTTAATATATTAGGCCCACTATGTAATCCTGCCGCCTGTCAACGACAAATGCTTGGTGTTGCCGATCCGGTGTTAGCGGAGAAAATGGCTGTTGTAGCTCAGCGAATTGGAATGGAGAAGGTAATGATCGTGACAGGTAATGATGGACTCGATGAATGCTCCATCACAACAAGTTCAACGATTCTTGAAGTTACACCCGATGCGATTAGAAAAATCATCATTGATCCAACAGAGGTGGACCTTGAAAAAGGAAATCTAAAAGATTTAGCAATTTCAACACCCTCTGAGAGTGCTGATTTAATTAAGAATATCTTCGCTGGCAAAGCAAACCGCTCTGCAAGTGAAATTGTTATCCTAAATGCAGCAGTTGGACTTGTTGCAGCTGGCAAAGTCACTTCGATTAAATCAGGTGTAAAGCTTGCCAAAAATGCAATTAAATCTGGTAAGGTAATGAACCATTACCTTCAAATGGCAAGGGGGGCGCAACGTGTCTATGCTTGATAAGATTTTAGAAGTGAAACGCACGGAGATTGCAAAATTATTGAAGCCTGAGCAAGTCGTTCAACAACAACATCGTTCTCTAATCAATGCTATTAAGAACCGGTCAAGAGAAGTTGCTCTTATTGCTGAAGTGAAAAAGGCTTCACCTTCGAAAGGGATCATTCGAACAGATTTTGAACCCGTTGAAATCGCAAAAGAATATGCGGCAAGTCAAGTTGATGCAATTTCAGTTTTAACCGATCAAACCTTTTTCCAAGGGGATCCCACCTACTTGACAAGGATTAAAGCAGCAGTAAATGTGCCGATTTTACGGAAGGACTTTATTATTGAACCGATTCAGCTCGAAGAAAGTAAAGCAATCGGAGCGGATGCTGTCCTCTTAATCGCAGCCGCTCTTTCAGGTACCAAGGCAAAAGAACTTTACGAGTATGCCCAACATCTAGAACTTGAGGTGCTTGTTGAGGTCCATACTGTTGATGAGCTTGAAAGGGTCCTATCGTGTTTTACACCTGATCTTATCGGTATCAATAACCGTAACCTGGAAACGTTTGAAACGAATCTTGAAAACACATTAAAAATCGCACAGCTTGTACCCAATGATATTCCATTTGTTAGTGAAAGTGGTATCCATACTTCAACGGACGTTCAATTTGTTAAAAAGGCAGGTGCGTCTGCTGTATTAGTTGGAGAATCGTTAATGAAATCAAGACAGATTAGTAGTGCGATAACAGAGCTATTTAGGAAGCAAGCTTCAATATGAGTGCGATAAAGGTGTGTGGGGTCCGGACTGTTGAAGATTATGAGCTTATTGTTCAAGGAGATATCGATTATGTCGGATTTGTTTTTGCCCCAAGTAAAAGGCAAGTAACACCTGAACATATCTGCTCTGTAGTGAGTGATTCTAAGGTTCAATCGAACATCCATCATGTCGCTGTTTTCGTTAACCCGACAATTCAAGAGATCATTCGTGTTTGTAAAATGGTGAAGATTGATGTAATCCAGTTACACGGAAACGAGCAGAACGAATTAATCGACCAAATTCGTGCACAGAAACTGGATATAGAAATTTGGAAAGCGATCCCGCATAGTGAAAATACAAGTGCAATGATGAAGGAATACGCTAGTTTCGTTGATGGATTTGTAATCGATACGAAAATCGACGGGAAAAGCGGTGGTACAGGATGTCGTTTTGATTGGCAATCGATCCCTTCCTACAAAGAGCTTGCGAAGTTATTACAAAAACGATGCTTTATTGCTGGAGGAATTACTCCGGACAATATTTCAGAATGCTTATCGTATGGTCCTGATGGTATTGATTTATCGAGTGGAATAGAAAAAGGTTCTAGTAAAGACCCAACCTTGTTTAATCTTCTTATTGAAAGGATGAGAAACTATGGAAACAACGATTCCGAATGAGAAAAAAGGACGTTTCGGTCAATTTGGGGGACAGTTTGTTCCCGAAACGTTAATGTTCGCTCTTGAAGAGCTAGAAAAAGCATTTAAAGAGGCAATGGAAGATTCCAGTTTTTTGGAAAAACTTGAACACGAACTTGTTGAATACTCTGGGCGTCCTACTCCACTAACATACGCGCAAAATTGTACGGAACAGCTTGGAGGTGCGAGTATTTATTTGAAAAGAGAGGATTTGAATCATACAGGTGCACATAAAATCAACAACGCGATCGGGCAAGTTCTTCTTGCAAAAAGGATGAACAAAACAAAGGTGGTTGCAGAAACTGGTGCTGGTCAACATGGTGTTGCAGTGGCAACCGCGTGTGCAAGATATGGGTTATCCTGTAAGGTTTTCATGGGGGAGGAGGATGTTCACAGACAGTCCTTGAATGTATTTCGGATGCAATTGCTTGGTGCGGAGGTTATCCCTGTAAAGAGTGGGAGCATGACGTTAAAGGATGCGACAAATGAAGCAATCCGTTATTGGGCTGGAGCGGTTCAGGATACATTTTATTGTATCGGTTCCGTTGTTGGTCCTCATCCTTATCCGACAATCGTCCGCGATCTACAACGCATTATCGGTATAGAAACGAGGTCTCAAATGTTGGATCGATTAAATAAACTCCCTGACACAATTATAGCCTGTGTTGGCGGTGGGAGTAATGCGATGGGCATCTTCCATCCATTTCTCGATGACCCGGTAGAGTTGATTGGTGTAGAGGCGGCTGGACTCGGCACGGAAACAGAAAAGCATGCTGCATCTATTACTAAAGGTACCGTTGGAGTGCTTCACGGTTCAATGACCTATTTGATGCAGGATTCCTTTGGACAAATCACTGAACCCTATTCCATATCAGCTGGACTCGATTATCCTGGGGTGGGACCTGAACATGCTCATTTATCGGAGAGTGGTCGTGCTACCTATCATACAATTACTGATGCGGAAGCGATTGAAGCGTTACAATTTCTTTCTGAAAAAGAAGGGATTTTACCCGCGATCGAAAGCGCGCATGCCCTTGCACAGGGATTTAAAGAAGCGGCTTCACGTGGACGAGATGAAACAATCGTTATTTGTTTATCGGGAAGAGGAGATAAGGATGTCTCTACCCTGATTAAAATTATTAAAGGAGGAGAAGAAGATGAATCGGTTTGATTGTATTAAATCTTCGGAAAAACCTTTGTTCATTCCGTTTTTGATGGCGGGCGATCCCACTGAAAAAGATACTATTGATCTCGCTCTTATCTTGCAAGAAGAGGGGGCCGATGTACTCGAAATCGGAATCCCTTATTCCGACCCGCTTGCGGATGGACCTGTGATTCAGGAGGCATCCAAACGTGCTTTTACAAGTGGCATGAACTTAGAGAAGGCTATTCAAATGATTGGAAAGATGCGAGAAGAAGGATTACACATTCCAGTTGTTCTATTTACTTATTACAATCTTTTGCTACAATTAGGACAACAGCATGTGGTCGACTTAATGAATAGATATAGTGTTGATGGAATGCTTGTTCCGGACCTTCCATTTGAAGAAAGTGAGTCCATCCGAAATTTATGTAAAGCACATCATATAAGTTATATCCCGCTTATTGCACCTACGACTTCTCAAGAGCGTTTAGTGAAAATTGCTCAAAGTGCTGAAGGCTTTTTATATTGTGTATCTTCGCTAGGTGTAACAGGAGAACGAAGTGTATTTCACCCGGAGATTCAGCGAATGGTGAAGGAAGCTAGCATGCATTCTGATGTGCCTGTTGCGTTAGGGTTTGGAGTTTCAAGCCCAGAACAATTCAATGAAATAAGTAAACTATGTGATGGGGTAATCATTGGCAGTTCACTAATCCGAAAGGCTGATGAGCTAAGAGCCGGATCAAGTAAGGCAGAAACACAAGATTGGAAGGAATCTTTTAGAAATTTTGTACGTTCTCTCCTATTAGAAGGTGTTCAAAAAGTAAGCAACTGACTCTACCATACCCAAAACCGTATTAGCTCTAGATCGTTCGCCTTTTGAACACACACTTCTTCCTAGGATGGAACCGCTGCACATTTAGGGTTGTGAGGTGTATTAGAATGAAAGCAAAAGAACAAATTTTGACCTTAAAGGCGTATCAACCAGGAAAGCCAATTGAAGAAGTTAAGAAAGAACTTGGTCTGACCTCCGTGATTAAACTAGCTTCGAATGAAAATCCATTTGGATGTGCTCCGGCTGTTAAAGAAGCCGTTATGGATGAGCTTGATCGGGTGTCCATTTACCCCGACGGTTACGCAGCTGAAATTCGTGAGAAACTTTCCCGGCATCTTGGCGTTCAAGCACGGCAAATTTTATTCGGGAATGGATCGGATGAAGTTGTGCAGATGTTTTGTAGGACGTATCTTAGTCCGAGTACAAATACAGTAATGGCAACACCAACCTTTCCTCAATACCGTCATAATTCGGTAATTGAAGGAGCAGAAATCCGGGAGATCCCATTGAATGGGAATGGAGATCATGATCTTGATGAAATGTATAAAGCGATTGATAAGGACACTAAGATTGTTTGGCTTTGTACACCAAACAACCCAACAGGTACGTACATTCCAAAGGACAAGCTTGTTTCTTTCTTAGATTGTGTTCCAAGCGATGTTATCGTAGCTTGTGATGAGGCGTATTGTGAATATGTCGATGCACCAGACTACCCTGACACGATTGAATTACAACGGGAATACCCGAACCTCGTTGTTTTGCGGACGTTTTCAAAAGCATTTGGTCTTGCTTCGTTAAGGATTGGATATGGTGTAGCTCATGAGGACTTAATTCAGGTCGTCGATCCTGTTCGTGAACCCTTCAATACATCTAGAGTTGCCCAAAGAGCGGCTATCACAGCGCTCGATCATCTTGATTACCTTAAGATGTGTAAAGCCCGTAACCGTGAAGGAATGGTTTTGTATGAACAATTTTGTGATCAGCATGGTCTTAGCTATTATCCTTCTCAGGGTAACTTCATTTTAATAGATTTTAAAACGAAACAAGGGGATGAGGTCTTCCAATATTTACTGCGACAAGGTTATATCGTCCGGTCAGGCAACGCACTTGGATTTCCTACCTGTGTCAGAATCACTGTCGGTAGTGAGGAGCAAAACAAAGGGGTAATCGATAGTCTTACAAACTTATTAGTATCAAAGACTGTAGAATAAATAAAAGAATGCTCGAAAAAGGATGACTCGTTATTGGGTCAATCCTTTTTTTCACGTTAAGAAAGTATAGAGCGTCCGAGCATAGGTGATATTCCATAATGGGTGGGAACCCCATCAGGTAAGAACTAGCCATTCACCTGTAGCGAGTCTTGGAGGGTTGGAGGTAACTCCTATCTTTAAGCGTAGACAGCAAGACAGTGGGCCGAAAACCAAATGGCTGAAGGGATGGAGCCCCGAAAACTTATATACGGGA
>NZ_JANHJQ010000049.1 GCF_024609785.1 Pseudalkalibacillus decolorationis | reverse complement strand
TCCCGTATATAAGTTTTCGGGGCTCCATCCCTTCAGCCATTTGGTTTTCGGCCCACTGTCTTGCTGTCTACGCTTAAAGATAGGAGTTACCTCCAACCCTCCAAGACTCGCTACAGGTGAATGGCTAGTTCTTACCTGATGGGGTTCCCACCCATTATGGAATATCACCTATGCTCGGACGCTCTATACTTTCTTAACGTACAAAAGAAACCAACTGCTTGTTGCAATGTTCCGCCTTTACCTTCACTACAGCGAAAACCTACAAAGCAGTTGGTTTCTATTCAAAAATTATTATTATTGTGGATAAAGCGAAGAATACCGGCTCAACCCTCGATTTTGACCTGTTTCAAAGGCAATTGCTTGTTGCAACTGATTTCGAATCGTCTCGCACGATTGCGAATAGCATTCTTGCTCACCTATCGTTCGTTCCAGTCGTAACAGGGTTTGATACACATTCTCAACATCTTTATAGCGTTCATACATTTGAAGTCCCCACCTTCACTATTGGTAACACTACTTAGTATAGGTGGATCGAAACACTTTTAAACGTCAACATGTCTTCGGGGAGGTTTTTTTCCAAAATATTGATAATAGTGGCATTTCAGGTCTCCATTATAAAGCTTTCTCTTTTTGGATGCTGGCTTCCCGTACAATGCTTCGAATTTTTCGTAAGACGTTAAAATATAGAAAGACCATGTCTCGTTTGCACGAAAAACCTCCCCAAGATCTCGATACAAGCGTTCGACATAATCGCGTTCATTTAATCGCTCGCCATACGGAGGATTCCCAATAGCGTATCCGTATTGTGACTTTGTCGTAAAATCCTTCACCTGCATTTGCTTAAAGCGAAGTGAGTCCTCAAGACCCGCTTCTGCCGCATTGTTCTCAGATAACTCAATCATTTTGTGGTCAATATCTGTCCCTAGAATATCAACTGGGAGATCGAAATTAGCGAGATCATGCGCTTCTTCCACTGCTGTATACCAAAGCTTTTTATCAAGCCATGACCAGTTTTCAGAAGCGAACTCTCGATTTAAACCTGGGGCTATATTTTTTGCAATCATTGCAGCTTCAATTGGAATCGTACCTGAACCACAAAACGGATCAAGGAAGGGGCGATCAGCTTTCCAGTTTGTTAATTGTATAAGTGCCGCAGCAAGTGTTTCCTTGAGAGGCGCCTCATTATGAAGATAACGATACCCACGCTTATGCAGTGCTTCACCACTCGTGTCGATCGTAAGGGTAGCAATATCTTTATGAAGGGCGACCTCAACTCGGTAAAATGCTCCTGATTCTGGGAGCCACCCCTCTACATTGTAGGTTTCCTTCATATTTTCTACAATTGCTTTTTTTACGATCGCCTGGCAATCAGACACACTGAAAAGCTTTGATTTGACGGATCTTCCGATAACAGGAAACTCAGCATTTTCGGGTAAGTAATCTCCCCATGGAAGTGCTTTTGTTTTCTCAAACAGCTCTTCAAAGGATAGTGCTTTAAAGCCACCAATCTTTATCTTAATTCGGTCCGCTGTACGTAACCAGAGATTCAACCGCGGAATCGCACTTTCGTCGGCTTCAACAATAATTTTTCCATTTTCGACTGTTACGTTTTCATATCCGAGTTGACGTACTTCATTGGCGACAATCGCTTCAAGTCCCATCGCTGCTGTTGCAATAAGGGTAATCGGTTTCATAGTAATAACTCCTAACTGTATGTATGCTTTCCCCTATTATAGAGGATGTTCAAAAAGTCACCAAATGATAAATAGAAAAAGTGTGAATAACCATTTAGTTCAGTTAATCATTTGTCCAAATAAAAAAAGCCCGTTTAAAGTGGGCTTTTGGTCGTATACGTTTTGTAAGCCATGTTCTGTTCCTCGTACTCAAACAAAGCATTTGCTTCTCGTACGAAGGTGGTAATCATCTATCTCCAGATGTGTTAAACACCTGTTCTTCTCTTCGTTCAATTCCTCCAAGAAGACTCCCCCACCGTAATTTGGGTTTCTCGCTCGTGGGGTTTACCTCGTTCCACTCCGGCAGTTTCCTGCAGGACTTCGTCACTGTGGCACTTTCAAAGTATTCACACCGTATCCAAAGACGTAGGTGTTTTCCCTGCCGTTAGTCCAGTCGAAACCAAACTACCCTAGCTTATGAATTGACTAGGCACGAACACTACAATCATCTCAGATTGTGCGAGCATGGACTTTCCTCTATACCTCGCATAAAGCGGGTACAGCGATTACCCAAACGTATATGACCTTTTTTGGAACAATGTTTATTATACTTGATCTTTTAGACAGTTTCAATGTAAATTTAATCCATTATCAATCGTATAATTTGCTTCCGAATACGTGTTTTTCTAAATTCGATAACCGTTTTAGAATATCATAGTTTGTAATGCCAGCTGTACTCGTTTGCGGTTTTGGCTGTTCACTTGACCGTTGAACTTCTTTTCGCAATTTAACATTTTCCTCGTTTAACCGATCGATTTCTTTATGAAATTGTTCATAGTCCTTGATGACAACGTCCAAAAATTGGTCCACTTCATCCTGATCATAACCGCGAAACCCTGTTTTAAAATCCTTTTCCAATATTTCCTTTGCATTCAAACGTAACTTCTTCGTATCCATAATATAACGTCACCCCGCTAATTGATCCTTTTCATAAACACACACTAAAAATACGTTCTATCCAACATTATACCAATTTTTTAAAAATATTCATCCGTTTTTAGGTTGCCCAATCTGATTGATTTGCTTCCTCTATAAAATCATTTACGTCAAAAAATGAAACGGACAGTATAGGATATTCGTTGCCAGCCTCCTGATATTTGAGTGCCGCTTCTAAATAATATTTCGGAGACCCTTGCTGATCGTTGTCATAAAACAGTATAAGTCCGTTTGTTTTTTCGATTAAAAATTGATTATGAGCCTGTAGTTGTCCTGGGTGCTCGTATGGTCTTTTTGAAACACTTTCAACAAAATCAGCTTTCGAAATAATTTCTCGGTAATATTCCTGGACTGGTTCCTTCCATCGCTTATCTTGATCCTGAAATGGTGTAAGGACAGCAAGCTTAAGTTCTGGATAAAGTTCCTTAAGATCCAGTACAACTTCAGCAGTCCATAATTCAGTTCCTTGTTGACCACCAATAACAACCCATTCTAGGCCTTCTTCGATTAATGCAACTAATCGTCTTTTCAGAATCCCTTGTATGTATGGAACAGCTTCATGTTTGTTTGAAAAAATGCCGAGCTCGTGGGCCTTGTACCCACTTACCGCAACTACTTTGAGCATAGAAGGTCTCCTTTTGGATGGTTCCATCATAGTTTACCATAAGTGAGCCCAATACTAAAAAAAGAGCTGACCCAATAATTCGAGTCAACTCTCGGATATTACCACCACATAGGGCCATGACCACCATGATGATGCGATTGACACCCACATTTCGGACGTGGTGGGCACTTTGTGTGACAGTGCTTAGTCGTGCAGCATTCCTTCTTGCTGATTGGCTGCATATGCTTGTGCTGATAAATGTTGTGATGCACATGCTCCTCAACGATCGGGTGAACGTGAGGAACAATTTTTTCATGATAAAAATGCTTGACACACTTCTTTGGTGGATGTACCACCGGGCACATCATTTGAGGTTTTTTACAATACATCCCACAGATTCTCCTTTGAATTGTTTCTTGTATTTGTTAATAATGTATGAGAATCGTGTGAGACTTGTCTAAGACATTCGCCTTCTTTAAGCGTAAAATGGTCAAGCACCTACATTCATTAAGAAAAAGGTTAACCCGATCATAATAAAAAACAGGACAACCAAAATATTTCGCAACTCAAATCCCCCTATATAAAACTTGCAAATAAATCATTTCCAATGACTATTTTAGGGTTTTTCGACATTTTTTTCAATACTTCAGTATAAATGTCACAAAAAGGCTAAAAAACCCCGGTGCAAAGGCGAAAAATATCAGTTTTTGCGCTTACCCGGGGAATATTTTTAGAATATTCTTTCATTTCCTATTTTTGTTTTTTGCTCTAAACGTTCAATTCGCTTAATAAACATTGCTCCGTCAGTCTTTTCCTTATCCCGTAAAATCCGGCCCTTTGCTTTCCAATGTTCGTAGCCCTCTTCGGCAAAATGTAAAGCTTTTGTCAAATCTTTGTACCGATGCTCATAGACTTTCGATAGCTCTATGTACACATCAACATCTTCTGTTTGTTGGAGAACGGACTCCCATAAGGCGACTGCACAGTCATATTCCTTTTCTTTTTTATGAAGAAGAGCTAATGCTTTTGACGCATCGATTTGTTTTGTTGATTCCACAAGCATTTTGTATCTTCTCTTTGCCTCCTGTAGATCTCCAACTACTTCAAACCATCTAGCAACCTCAAACTGTTCGCTTTTAGTTAAAGCAGTGCTTTCCCCAATATCCAATAATATCATCGATACATGGGTGTATAGGGAAATTAACGTTAGAACATCTAATTCATTATGTTGAAAGACACCCTTTAAAATCGTCGGATCCTTTTCCTTTAAAAATTCAAAGTAGAGCATCGGTGCTAAATAGCCTGGGGTATCTTCATGTCGAACGATATTCAAGAGTTCCTTTTCAACCGTAGAGAGCCGAAGTGATTCATACGATTTTCTCCAAATTCGTCGGGATCCATGTAAAAGGTCGAAATGACCGAACTGTGGGAGTTGCGGAACAGCATCTCTAACAAAAGTATGTCGCGTCTTTACCTGTGGCCAATCGAACGCTTTCCCGTTGTATGTCACAAGATTTTTCAGATCTTTTACATCATTTAAAAAATGGTGATAAAGGGCAACTTCATTTCCGGGTGCTGGTAAAAAGTATTGCCTGACTTGAATCCCATCATTTTGTACTCTTGCCATTCCAAGCAGAAAAATGGTATTTCCCGCTCCCCCACCTAGTCCTGTTGTCTCTGTATCGAAAAACAACAAATCCTCGGGATCACGCTGATTGGCTGAGAGCGGGTGAAGATGCTGTCGCTCATTCCATTTTGCAATAACCTGAACATAATCCTGAATTGTATAGTTTCCCAGCGGGGTTTGCATCGGTAATTTCTTTTCCCTAAGCACACAACTTTGTTCGTCAAACGATAGAGGGATAGCTTCAAAAGAATCCCACTTCTCTTCCACTCTTTCATCCAGAGATTCCGTTTTGGGCTCTTCTTTAATTGTAACGGTTTCCGGATGATCTGCTTCTATACGGGTCAGATCTTTTTTAAATCTGTTTAATTTATTTTGCAGAGACATAACCCGATCTCCCTTTCCCTATAAATGTTAGGGCAGTGGTTTTTACATTGGACTCCTGAACTTCATTCCCAACACAAGAAGGACAGCCCTTTTCGCAAGGACACATACGAATCACATTTTCTGCCTCTTGAAGGATATTATCGATGTGAGTATAAACATAATCGCTCAGCCCAATACCCCCAGGATATCGATCATAGAAAAAGATCGTGGGTTGTTGCGAATGAGATGCCTTCACCTGTGGGACAACGTGCAGATCACTGACATCACACATGACAAACAGCGGTGCAACATGTCGCATCACATTTGCAATCCCTATCAAGCTGTCTTCTAATTCCTTTTCCGATAAACCTTCGGTAACACGATCGGAAAAACTAATCCATGACGCAGACGTATGAAGTTCTTCTTCTGGGAGCGAAATCGGACCTGATCCAATGTTCTCATGTGTACCGAATTTAATTTTCTTGAAAATCGTTGCCATCGCATTCACAGTAACATCTCCAAACGCAACATCTCCAGCCGGATCCGATTTCTGTTTGTCTTCTTCTAACACTTTTAAAGAAACAGCTAAATTGGCATCTGTATAATAATCAACTTCAACCTCACGCACAAACGCTTTCTTCTCTTCATAATCCAGTTTCTCAACCTGATATTGTATCCCTTGGTGTAAATAAATGGCCTCATCATGAAGGAGTGTCATCGAACTAAACCGATCCATTTCCCCAATCACCCTAATGTTTGAAACATCAGTTTGATCGATAATGACCACATTCTCTTGTGCAGCCGAACGGAGACTGATGTTATGAGCTGGAAAGGATTCGTTCATCCAATACCAACGATTACCTTGTTCATGGAGGACCTGTTCTTCAGTTAAGAAAAATAAAATCTCATCAATCTCAACTCCATCGAAAGTTTCTTCCTTCTGAAAGGGTAGTTCATAGGCCGCACATTTCAAATGATCGACTAAAATGATTAAATTATCTGGATTAATCCGTGCTGTTTCAGGGTTTCGATTGAAGAAGTACTCAGGGTTTTGAATAATGTATTGGTCAAGCGGTGACGAGCTCGCAACAAGAATGATCACGGATTCGTCCTGTCTTCTCCCCGCTCTGCCACCCTGTTGCCATGTACTTGCAATCGAACCCGGGTAGCCATTCATAATACATACCTGAAGCTGACCAATATCAACGCCAAGTTCAAGCGCGTTTGTGCTCACCACACCAATGATATCCCCATCACGCAGTCCTTTTTCAATTTCACGGCGCTCCTTCGGTAAATAACCACCTCTATAGCCACGAATGGATTTATCCCCGATTTTACGCTGAATCAGATCTTGTAAATAAGTCAACAGTATTTCAACGCGTACTCGACTTCGAGCAAATACAATGGTCTGCACAGCATTTTCTAAAAATAGCGATGCAAGTTTTTTAGATTCAAGTGTAGCGCTTCGCCGTACGTTTAAGGGTTTATTAACAACCGGTGGGTTATAAAAGACAAAATGCTTTCTTCCAACAGGTGCGCCGTTATTATCAATTAACTGAACGTCTTCACCCGTTAACTTTTCAGCTAGCTCTTTCGGGTTCGAAATCGTAGCAGAAGTGCAAATAAAGATCGGATTACTCCCATAATAAGCACAGATCCGTTTTAGTCTCCTAATAACATTGGCCACATGACTTCCAAAGACACCCCGATACGTATGTAGCTCATCAATCACGATAAATTTAAGATTTTCAAAAAGGGATACCCACTTTGTATGGTGGGGTAGGATCGCTGAATGAAGCATGTCCGGATTCGTCATAACGATGTGCCCTGCTTTGCGGACGACTTGGCGTATATTGGAAGGAGTGTCTCCATCATACGTATAACTCTTTATATCAATTCCGATCTCATCAATCAGTTCATTCATCTCGCTTTTTTGATCCTGCGCAAGTGCCTTTGTCGGAAACAAATAGAGTGCACGACTGTTATCGTTTCTTGCAATTTCCTGAAGGACTGGGAGGTTGTAGCATAATGTTTTTCCTGAAGCTGTCGGAGTAACTGCCACGAAACTCTTCTTTTCATTCGCCATCTTGAAAGCGGAGTTTTGATGTGTATATAGACGTGTAATGTTTCTCTTTATTAAGGCCTTTTTAATTTCTGGGTGAACATCATAGGGAAGGTCAACCACTTTACCCTCTTTCTCGGGCAGCGTTTTCCAATGCACAATGTTTTCTGCGACCGATTCATCCTGATTCATTATTGTTAAAAGTTCGGCCAAGTTCTTACGAAGTTTCAATTCGCTCACTCCATTCTATCTTTATTTTAACGAATAAGCGTTCGTAAGGGAACCCTGTCTAACGTGTTTTATACTATACACGTTTACTTGTTTAAATCATATAATGCAACAGTTAATGGCTGGAAAAAGAAGCTATAAAGACAGGTGAGTACATGAATCAGAATTCTATGAATCCTATTTTTGTTGAAGACCTTTCGACGTGTTCTGAACCGTTCTGTGCGACAAACGGTGATATTGCACCATTGTTCCGGGCAGACGCAATAATTGAGGACACAATTAAACCGATCGAGCTCGGGGACTACCTAGGGAAATGGGTCGTGCTTTTCTTTTACCCAAGTGATTTCACGTTTGTTTGACCAACTGAATTGGCGGCGGTCGCTGCTATTTATACGGATTTGCAAAAAATAAACACAGAAGTTCTCGCGATTAGCACAGATAGTGTTTACTCGCACAAAGTGTATTTGGAAACGTCGAAAAAGCTGAAGAATGTCACGTATCCGATGGTAAGTGATCGAACACAACAAATCAGTAACGCCTACCGGGTGCTTGATCCCTCTTCAGGTGCCTCGTTTCGAGCTACGATTGTTATCGATCCAGAAGGCATTATCGTTAGTAATACCGTTTATCCAAACGATGTGGGTCGTAACATTGACGAAATACTGCGCCTAATCAAAGCATTACGCTACTCTATACAAAATAAAAAAGCGACCCCAGCAAATTGGAAGCCAGGTGATAACGGTATCCGCCGAGAACAAAGGCAGATTGGCAGAGGATAAATGAACAGCTCCAGCAAAATATGTTGGTTTTTGTCGGATAACCGATATCCGTTAAAGTTGAAAATAAATCAAAGAAAGTCGTTAATTACCCCGTAATAGCAGGTAGATAAAACAGTTAGAGCCCGAGGATAACGACAAAACTACGACCAGGTTATTAGAACTGGTCGTAGTTTTGTCATCGCACTATTTAAGTTTCTTTAACACGGTTTCAAGGTCAGTCGTCGGGCGGTCACACCTAAAGTTTTCACATAAATAAACGGTTGGTCTTTCATTTAAAGTTTGGTACTCCGCTTTTCTAGACTTGTCTAATTTGTCCTCTGATCTCTCCATTTGGATTTTGTTCTGTATGTGCATTAACATAAGTAAGGCCAGCTTCCATTAAATTAACCAATTCCCTGACAGAATCAATTCCTTCAGGGTTGTCCACGAAATCATCGTCAGTTATAACTCCTGTCACAATCCCTTTTCCAGTCGTAAGACCTTCCTGCTCTGTTATCGTTTGATCATTTTCTCCAAACAAAAATACCAATACTGGACCATTTACATTTCGAGCTCCAAAATGGATATGAGCCTGTATAAAGTTTTTAATGTTGTTGACTTCTAGTCGAAACTTTATTTTCGTCCTTTTTCGGTTTACTATAAACTTTGCATTACCAAATGCATTTGATTCGACAGGCGGAACCTCATTTCTCCCAGCTAATTTGGCAATAAAAAATGATTCACTCATTGATGTTCACTCCCTTTCATACGTATTTATTTACTTTACGTAAAAGCGAACAAATAAGCTTGTGTATTTTACCTAATATTGCAAAAAAAGACTTAAAATTGTAATCGTCTGGATGTAGAGAGTAAGTTGTCTAGATTCACTGTCCGTTTATGAAAGTTGAAATCATCAGCATTTAACTCTACCCTAAAAGAATACGCAAATAAAATTAGTGAAAAGATTTAATGAAGGGTATTGAAGAAGAGAAATATTTGAAAAGGTTGATGACACGATGAATCATTTACATATAAGACACCATTGGCTCGGTAGACTACTGGCTTCAGATCCGGGTCGAAAAAGGTTCCAACAAGCGGGTAAAGCAACTATCAGTTTAATATCGTCTGTCCTTACAACATTGTTTATATTACGAACAACTGGAAATGTTCTTATCACTCCCGCAATTGTTTCCGGAATCACTGGAATGTTGTGCATCATGGTAGTCATGGATGAAACGAAAAAGAAAAAGCAAGTTACCACTCTATTAATGGGGGTTTCCGGTGCATTCGGTATTACATCAGGTTCCTTACTAGCTGGAAATGCTTATTATCTAGACGTGCTCATGCTAGTCATCATTTTTAGCAGCTTTTATTTTACACGTTTTGAAGTGAGGTATTTTTCACTTTGCATGCTTGCATTTATGACGGTTTACATCTCTTCAGTTTTAAAACTATCTTCCAACCAATTGCCGTTGTTTTATATGGGTATATTGCTCGGAGTATCCTTTGCGTTTTTCTATAATTTCATTCTTTTTAAAGATTCCGCCCAAATTCTAAAAAGAAGTATGCGTTCTTTTCATATTCAAATCAATCTTACGTTTAATATATTAATAAGAGTAATTCAAGATCCGGAAATGAATCGAAAACGAATGGAAAATCTCGAGAAAAATGTCCGGAAGCTTAGTGAATACGCACGTAACGTTTCTGGAGATTTGAACGAACAGGATGTAAAAGAAATTTGGCCAGGTCTGAAGACTTCTCAATTACGTTTGTACGTTTTTGATACAGAAATGCTCGTGGAAACGTTGACTGACACTATTAAACGTTTGAAAAAAGCGGAGGCATTCGAGACTGATGAATTAAAACGATTGCTTATATGGGTTGTCAAATCTCTCCGTGATGCAGAAGTACTGGATCAAAATTATGTAGAGCAGAATCTAGAGGAGGCAGAAAAAGCTGTACAAGCCATCCGTTTTCTATTAACGGATCTTTTAAATCGTGACGAACGGCCAAATGGATGGCTGTTTTTAATTCGTCGGATTGAATCCATTTCTAATCATGTGATTAAAGCTGCATACACAATCCAGCAATCACTTATGGAAGGAAATCAAACTAGAAATGATTTGGAAATGAAAGAAGAAAATTCAGAGGAAATTGACTCTTCTAAAAATGAAAAAGGTCTAAAGCTGTCAACAAAAAAGGCTTACCAAGCTTTAGTAGCTGGTACTTTATCGATTATCGTCGGTATGATTATTTCGCCTACCCAACCATATTGGGTTCTTCTCACAGCATTTATTGTCCTGCTTGGTACAGAATCCATTGGCCGAACCTATATTAAAGGATTTGAGCGTTCATTTGGGACAGTTATTGGAGCGGCAGTTGGTTTTGGGATGGCAAAGCTGGTTTCTGGACATTCGATATTGGAAATTATCCTCTTATTTTTAGTAATCTTCTTAGCGTTTTACCTTTTTTCTGTATCCTATACATTAATGAGTGTGTTTATTACGATGCTCATTGCATTTATGTACGATCTGTTACTTGGTGGAATCACCTTTCAATTATTAGAGGCTCGAGTAATTGATACAATTGCCGGTGCTGCTATTGCTCTAAGCGTTTCAACCGTTATTTTTCCAAAGAAAACAAAGGACAAAGTTGCTGATACTTTTGATGACTTTCTAACAGAGCTTAATCCTTATGTGACCGATTATGTGAAAGGGTTTAGAGAGGACGTTAACGTAAAGGAACTCACTGACAGCGCCTTTAGTATGGACCAAAAACTTCAGTCAATAAAAGACGAGGCCCGTTCACTCTTGCAGCGACCAGGGGCACTCAGTCACTCTGGCATTGCCCGATGGATTACCATCTTCACAGCGATTAATTATTTTGCCAGACATTTGATTGCCTCGTCCTATCGAAAGAATTTTGATTACCCAGACGAATTGGTAAAAGTCTTTATTCAAATTGAAGAAAAACTAGACCATAACATCGAAACTCTTAGGGAACTGATAAAAGGAACGAAACGCACTGCCACTGTCTACAGTCTAAAAAATGAACGTGAGCAAATTGAACGTCTTGCCCCTAGTAGAAATCAATCGCACCGTGACCTTATTCATCACCTATATTATGTGTGGCGGATTAATCAATCACTTGTTGCATTAGCTGTTGATTTAGGAGCGAGAGAGAAGTAGTTATAGATTACATACAGTCTCTGTAATTAGACAGTTGACTGTCTTTAGGAAAGTGATCGATAAACCTTTGGAGCAAATCATCTAAATTTCCTTATCATTTGGTTTATTACTTCTGAGAATACAAGCCCTATTGCGATGGCTCCAGAGATCATGAAGGCTTTTGCGGCGTACTGAATTGCTGAGTTATAATCGTTTTCTACAAAATTCCTCATTGCATCATATGCCAATCCTCCCGGAACTAATGGGATGATTCCCGATACGCTAAATATAATGATTGGTGTCTTATACACTTTTGCGAAAATTTGACTGAAAATCGCGACCACGAAGGCAGCTACTAATGTGGCCAAAACGCTGTCGACTTGATTGTGCACTAACCAAACGTATAGTACCCATCCGACCATTCCAGTAAACCCACATTTTAACAAAGATTTTCTCGGGGCATTAAAGATGATACCAAAAGCTGTGGAGGCAATAAAACTAGTAATAAGCTGTAGTATCATCGCTCAATCCCCTTCCTATTTCTAAAATAGTGATAATACAACCGCAATCCCTGTTCCAATTGCAAAAGCTGTTAAAAAAGCCTCTGCACCTTTCGATAATCCTGATACGAGATGACCTGCCATTAAGTCTCGCACAGCATTAGTAATTAATAGCCCGGGAACGAGAGGCATGACTGAGCCAATGATGATTTTATCGAGCTCGTTACCAAAACCAATTGTAACAAATAAAAATGATAGTAAACCTATAATAAATGAAGCCAAGAATTCAGCAAAGAACTTTACCTGTACTAATCGATGAAAGTAGATAAAACAGGAAAAACCTACCCCGCCGGAAACTAATCCAGGGATGAAGTCATGCCATCCGCCTTGAAACATCATTGTGAAACAGCCACCCACCAGTGAGGCAGCCGTAATTTGGATCAAAACAGGATAAGCAAGATTAGCCGTTTCAATTTGCTTCATCTCTTCATAGGCGTCTTTTAAAGACATTTCTCCACTACTAATTTTCCTGGATATACTATTTACTATTGTGACCTTTTGTAAATCCGTAGTACGATCTGATATTCTTACAAATTTGGTGGGGTCCGTTCCGTCAATCGAAAATATAATGCCTGTTGGGGTAACAAAGCTGTGAGATTGATGAATCCCTATTGAAGCAGCAATCCGCATCATTGTATCCTCTACACGGTAAGTTTCAGCCCCACTTTGCAGCATGATTTTGCCCGCAAGTAAACACACATTGGTTACCTCATATGTTTGATTTAACTTATTTCCATTTTCCACTCTACTCCGTTGTTTCCTCTTCTGGACTAAATTCATGAACCCAAATCTTCATTTGTGGCAGCCAACGCATTCCTGGGTGAGATGATAAAATCGAATTTTTATATTCCTCTACACTAACGTATCCCTCTTGAAGAGCCATTGTTTCTGTTAGTTCACCTAGGGTTTGCTCATAAACCCGCTCCACGATGAAAGAATGTCCCTTAAGGACCATCCTTCCACCAGGATCAGCATATCTACCGTTTCGTCTCGTTGCTGTTTTTTTGCCAGCAAGAACCTTTTCGATATCTTTTGAATTCGTAATAAGTCGGTCAATCTCACATGTTTTAGCGGGTAATCCAAGCGTATTTGACATACAAATCATTCCCTTTTGTGTATTTATAAATAGCTTTCAAAATTCTCTTCTCATTCAGTATCAGCCTATTTTGCACGTTAAGAAAGTATAAAAAATACTTTCTATAGTATAAGCGCAACTAAGGCGATCGCCTGCGCTAAGGCTTGGCGCTAGCCAAGTTTTCTTTAATATAATATATAATATAGCAAAAAACTTGATTAGGTAATGCTGTCTATAATATGACTAAACAGTAACATATTAATTACTAAATAGTTAAGTTTATGTTTTAATGTCTAAATACAAAAAGGCAACCTTAGCACAATCACTATAAAGGATTGATATGCACAAGGTTGCCTCTTGCCTCTAGACTTTTAGTCAGTAATTACTTTCCCAGTGACATGTACAACTGAATATACATATCATTGATAGCGCTTTTATTTACACGTTAAGAAAGTATAAAATTTGGATGCATAGAGGTACTGTCTAGCTCCAGCGCCCAGCCACTTGGATCACTTCAGTCCCTCTGCGGCGGCGGCAGCCTCCTCGATTGCCTTCCAGTGACCTTCGTGGCTACCAGGGCGTTTACGCTTTTCATATATCCCTACCGCAATCTTTCTCGTTCCTTTTTATATAGAGTGATTGCGTCATCAAGCATCTGCAGTCCATCATCAATTTGTTCTTTTGTTACGATCAATGGCGGGACCATCCTAATGACATTGCCTTCATTTCACAAAGGTAAGGATTATGAAATAGCTACAATCTTTTTAAATCCTCTTGATATATTTGGTGTAAATTAACCTTGTTCTGTGTATTCATCACTGCTTTATAACGCTTTTCTAATATATTCGAAGGGAAAATAAACAAAGAATCAAGGTTTTCCGGTAAGGTTTGATGCTTAGCAGATATTTTCAAATCATTTTTCTTTATTTCACTTTGTGAAGCCAGATGAAATCCCCATAAGCCAAACGATGGAACAATTACTTGGTATGGTACACTGAACAGCTGTGCGCTTTCTATTGTTTTACCAATACCCCAAAAAACATGAGGAGCATCCTCTGGTGAATTTGACTGACAAACAATGATCCCGTCTTTCGTTAAAAAGCTCGAAACTTTTTGAAAAATTTCCTTTGTATACAATTCAGCAAGCAATTCATTTACAGGGTCAGGAAAATCAATGATGATAACATCATACATTTTTAGATTAGTTAAAAGAAATTGTTTTGCGTCTTTAATAATGACGTTCGCTCTTTTATCCTGAAAAGACCCGTTATTTAATGTGACAAGCTCTGGTATTGTACTTGCATACTTTATTATAACTGGATCGATATCAACTAAATCTACAGTTTTAACCTCTGAATATTTTAAAACTTCACGTAAAGCTAACCCATCGCCACCACCAAGAATTAACACCTTTTCCTTCGTTTCAGCCAGCTCCAATGCTGGGTGAACTAGTGCCTCATGGTAGCACTTCTCATCTAGGGAACTAAACTGTAATTCTTGATCTAAATATAATCTGATGTCATTTGCCTCCATTAACAAGATGTCCTGAAAGGCACTTTTACTTTGATATAGATTATCGAATTTTCCTTTGAGGATTTGCTTAAGCTGTATATGATCCCATTCATTTCCTTTATCTTTTCTGAAATGCAGCGATTGTTCCGTGGGTAATCTATTGGTTTTATCCGTGAGTGAGATTTGTTTCATTTCCGGGAAGTTTGCCCTTTCTTCTCCCCGTTTAATTTCATATAGGGTTACTTTTTCCGCATTAATCTGTTTAAGAATATTCTCAACTTGCGGCCATAAATCATAGTTTCCGCAGGTGTATAGATCCATTGCGACATAGCCATTTTCGGGCCAAGTATGAATCGAAAAATGAGATGTAGAAATTACGATCGTACCAGTAACTCCTTGAGGTTGGAATAGATGGAATTTACTTGAAATAATCTCCATTCCCAAAGAATTAATGGCAGCTGTTAATAATTCTTCAAGCTTGTCCATATTATTAAGAATTTCTTCTCTACAACCATAAGCATCGATTACAATATGTTGTCCATTCTGTTTCAAGCCTTCACTTCCTTCATCTGTTTAAATAATTCGTTTCTAATACAATCTCATTCAAGTGATCGTAAAGGGATGTATTATGAAATAGCACTAAATTACTATATGACAGTTAAAGGAATATAGATTGTGTATATCTATACTATTTTAAAAAATACACGCTTGTACATAAGAATCAGACCCATTTTAATAAAGGTCTTATTTTTAAAGGTACATGTACAAGCCATGCCTCTCCATAACTCATAGGTTATAAAAAAACGTATGGTGTGGTGAGTGTAAATGAATAAAAGGTTCTTGTCGATAACGATTCTTGGCAGTGCTGGAGGCGTTGCAAAATCATTTCTTTCCATTCTAAATAAAACGATTCTAGACAAAAAGGATCCTCTTCACTCCTTCATGTCCGGTTGTCAGATTCACTTAATTGATCGGACGCAAAAAAGTGAAACCTACTACAATAGATTATTTCCAAATCTAGCTGATAAGGTTTCTCTTCATGAATTTGACCTTCAAGATATCCTAAAATTCAGTAACCATCTTAAGAGTACCAACACCTCTATTGTCATTGATCTGTCTTGGGCTGATACGATTGAGATGTTAGAATGTTGCGATAAATTAGGCGTTTATTACGTGAACTCCGCTCTTGAAAGTACTTTGGTTGACGAAAACGAAGAATTGCACAAAGGCTTTCCCTTAATTGAACGAATCAAGCATTTTGAAAGTAAAAAGGACAATCTATCGAATACAAAGGCAATTATTGGCTCAGGAATGAATCCTGGTGTCGTTCAATGGATGGCGTTAGAATTAATGAAGAAAGATAAAGCTGAACTTCCCTTAGCATGTTATGTGGTTGAACAGGATACTTCTTTTTATCTAGAAAAGTCCATTCCAAAAGAAAATGTTGTATATACTTCCTGGTCTCCAGAATGCTTTCTTGATGAAGCGATAATGAGTTATCCTATGTTTATGAGGCAACGTATTCCACTTTTCCTTTATAACCAACCGTATGAATTTGAATTTAATGTTACGTTAGGTGAAAAGAAATTTGATGGTTGCTTAATGCCTCACGAAGAAATCTATACTCTTGGTAAACTGTACGATATGGAAACTGGTTTTATCTATAAAGTAAACGACCATACAACTAAACTGATTCGTAACAACCTCTCAAACGTTGACGATATTTGGGATTTTGATATGAAAGTGTTGGATCCTTATGATGCACCATTAACTGGGGAAGATTTAGTTGGAGTGCTTCTTGTTTATCAAACCAAAGAACTCTACATGTACAATGTTATGAGTAATGAGATCATTTTTAACGAATTTCGTACTAATGCAACTTATTTTCAAGTAGCTTGTGGTATTTATGCTGCTGCGTGCACACTCCTCCTAGATCAAATCCCAAAAGGAATATACTATGTGGACGAGTTGTTACTGAATTTCAGTAATAAATACGGAGACTATTTAAAACATTATATGAAGGACTTTGTAGTCGGAGAAAATCAAAAGACAGATGGCCTCTTACTCGATAGAATAAAAAAAATTTAAAGAAAACTTGGCTTGACCAAGGCATCCACAAGGCCCCTGCACTTATACAATAGGAAGTAACTTTCTTAACGTGTAAAAATAAACCCACTTCCTATTAACTTTAACGATACAAGTATTCCAATAAAAAATAACTAATAAAAGAAGCAGCTTTAATTGGGTCAAAGCTGCTTCCTTTTCGCATAATGCGAACTTGGACCCATTCTTGATTACACACTCAAGTAATTGGAGGTTGTTTCCCGTCTTGCATTCTACTCGGGAAAAGTTGGGTCACTATTATAAAATTGTCGAAACATCTGTTTAACTTCACAAGAATACCTATTTTTCACTACATACTTTCTGATTACATGATTTATTGCCATTAACTCAAACAACGAAAGCCCTACCTCTCTTTCGTCCTTACGACTCCTTGATCGTGCCAGTGTGGATCAGCTACAACAATTACAACGTTCATTATTACAGAAATATTAAAGGGAAAATGGTTTGTTAAAAGGAAGGTGGTAAAGCCGGAGATAAATCATTAAAAAAGGATGATGTACCATGTACATCATCCTTATCAGCTATAGTTACGCCTTTTCTACGTTAGATGCTTGAGGTCCACGGTTACCTTCAACGATTTCAAATGTAACAGTTTCGCCTTCTTCTAATGTTTTAAAGCCTTCGCTTTGAATTGCTGAAAAGTGAACGAATACATCGTTACCTTCTTCGATTTCGATAAATCCAAATCCTTTTTCTGCATTAAACCATTTTACTTTACCTGTATTCATGCGAATACCTCCTAAAAAATTAAACTGTGTATTCGCCATAAGTCGAGTTTTAATATTTTGTACCAAGTTAGAAGAAACACTTTAACATGAATCGATGTATAAACCGTCCACATTCGATGTAGCTACGACTCTTTTATCCAAAAATATTCAAACGAACTTAATAGCGTTGATTCCATCATAAACCATATATAGGTTAATGTCAAATACTTCTTAACCTTTTCCAACGTGAATATAGTAAAGAAAATGGTCCACTTAAATCATCCTTTCAAAGAAGGTGAAGAAATGATTAATCATTCGTATTACCCTCAACATTACCCGAATCGTTCTACATTAAATCAGAATCGTAATACTAAAATAAACAACGTCATTGAGGTGGTCGGATCAGGAAACGTTATTGCTACTCCCGATGAAGTGGTCATCACGGTTGGTGTGCAGACAAGTGGGAGGGATGTACAAAATGCTGTTTCTGAAAACAATTCCAAAAGTCAACAAATCATTGATGGATTAAAAAGTATTGGACTCTCAAACGAGCAAATTGGGTCAATTAGTTTTACGATTACACCGATATATGAATATAAAAATGGTACTCCTCTATTTATAGGGTACAGAGTTGAACACATACTTGAAGTTAAACTAACGAATGTAGCAAATGCTGGGGATGTTTATGAAACTGCAATAAAGAATGGGGCAAACATAGCTAGAGAGTTACAATTCCAACTATCCGATCCCCAACCTTATTATGAACGTGCCCTTTCAGAAGCAATGAATAATGCTATACAAAAAGCGCGAAGTCTTTCGAATCAATTGGGCGTACAGATTAATCCAGTTCCGATAAAAGTAGTTGAAGTAAGCGACCAAGGACCTTCTCCTTTTTATGAATCATCGGTGAAATTTGCAGCTACCGCCGTTCCGATCCAACCTCACCAACAAATGATTACAGCCCGCATAAAAGCCTGGTTTCAATATCTCTCGAACTAAAAAAAGATTGTCTTCTCTTCCTCCAATGTATTAAACTATTGTTAGAAGCGTTGACTATAGTCCGCTCTATGTAAAACAAAATCGAATGTTGTCAAAACGGAGGAAATGACTATGAAACTTGAACAAGCTGTTGGGCTAGTTTTACGAAAACATCGTACAGTCGAGAAAATTTCCCAGTTTAAACTTGCAAAGCTAACTGGATATGATCGTTCTTTTATTAGTTTATTAGAGCGAGGTCACCGAACTCCGACTGTGAAGACGATTTTTGTATTAACCACACACCTAAAAATCTCACCCTCTCGCTTTATTGATGAAGTCCACCAGCTTGTTGAAAGTGACATAATGGAATATTAGCTTAAACTCCAGGGGGAAGACACACCGACTCTCCCTCCCCCCTTGTAGGAAGTAGCCCTCCCGTTGTAAAGGTGACTTTCAAGTCCCCATCGCAACCTTCTAATAAGCCACTATCCGAATAATTTAAATTCAGCAAGTAACGACCAAAATGGATGCCAAATGTAGCAATAAAAAAAGACTGATCTAGACAAAAGAGGACGGGATAGCTGGATCAAGCAGAATGGTTCAATAATTCATAGCATCCATCGTTAGATTTATAAGTTCAAACACGAAGCTCGGTCCTTGCCAAATGATGCTCTATTTGTTTGTAGACAAGTAGGTCAAAATTCTTCATGCATATTATAGTCAACCCTCCTTCCAATCAATTTGTCTTATAAATTAAGAATTGAATATTAATTTTACTATAAGTACGGTACGTGAAATTTTCGATTGTTGCGTTAACCCACAACTAATAAGGATCGTTCATATGTGAATGATCCTTCCCAAAAATTTTATTTGAAACAATTCTTCTATATGAGGTCCTTCCAACAAAACGCAGAAAACATACGCTAAGAGAGTAACATCAGGAAGATACGGATTTACAACGGTAAGGAAAACCAAATATAAAGAAAACTTGGCTCAACCAAGCCTTTGGTGCTGGCAGAGCCTTAGTTGAACTTATACTATAGAAAGTATTTTTATACTTTCTTAACGTGTAAAAAAGCCTAATTTCTCACTTTTAACACCGAAAAATTAGACCTTAGTTACTTCATTAAAGTTAGCAATAGGTAAGCATTTGAAGTCATCTCCAGCTTTTCCCCTGCTCCGCACGAAGCATGCTAGTTTCCCGGCACTTCGCGGTCCATCTACCGATGTATAATAGATTATAAGTTCTTCGTTACTTTAGACGTGAGATGTTTCTA
>NZ_JANHJQ010000048.1 GCF_024609785.1 Pseudalkalibacillus decolorationis | reverse complement strand
CGGTTTGTTCTGTCAGTTGTAAGATTTTTTGATTTTGTTTATAATTCATGTATGTCCTCCTTGGTTTTAGTTAAGGGTCCGTTTTATCGCTGATTAGCTTTCCGGACACCTCGTATCATACCAAGGGGACTTTTTTTGTACAAACCTCATTTTGCTTTATTACAGGAATGCTTTCTTAACGTGTTAAAAAAACATACCAGCAATGGAAGCATTCAATAACGAGGCAAGCGCTCCGGCAATCACAGAACGAAACGCTAATTTTGAAATCATCTTTTTACGGTTCGGTGCTATGCCGCCGACTACCCCTATTAAAGATCCCATTGAAGAGAAGTTGGCAAAACCGCACAATGCGAAGCTGACAATGGCGATTGTTTTTTCCGATAACGTGTCCATATAATTCGAAAAGTCAATATAGGCAAGAAACTCTGTCAAAACGATTTTCTGACCAATGAAGGAACCGACTAGGCCAGCCTCCGACCAAGGTACACCAATCGCAAATGCTAACGGCGCCAATAAAAACCCAAAGATTTTTTCTAAAGAAAGCTCGAGGCCAAACCAACCACCAACATACCCTATAAATCCGTTAACCAAAGCGATCAATGCAACAAACGTAATTAATATGGCACCAACCCTTATTGCAAGTTTTACACCGTTGGTTGCTCCTTCAGCCGCAACATCGATTAAATTTTCATTCTCACTTTTATCAAACTCTATCTCTGTGTTGGAAGTCAGCGTTTCCGTTTCAGGGTGGAACAGTTTTGCCATAACCAATCCTGAAGGAGCAGCCATAAACATCGCTGCCAACAAATAGTCCATAGGGATTCCCAGTGATGCATATGCTGCTAACATTGTGCCTGCTACAGAGGCCAATCCGCCAGTCATCACGGCGAACAATTCTGAATTTGTCATCTTTGAAAGGAATGGGCGAATCACAAGAGGAGCTTCCGTATGTCCAACAAAAATATTTGCTGCCGCTGATGTAGACTCCTCTTTACTCGTGCCAAATAATTTTGCCATTCCACCTCCAAGATACTTAATTACGACTTGAATAATTCCCAGATAGTATAGGATAGAAATGAGGGAAGCAAAGAAAATGATCTGCGGCAACACATTAAAAGCAACAACAAAAGTAATGTTTGATTCTTCTGTATACAGCCCCCCGAACAAAAATTCAATTCCTTTTTCCCCATAACCTATAATGGCATTTGCAAAATCTGCAAAGATATTGAACACCTGTTTTCCTATTTCTGATTCCAAAACGATAAAAGCAAACAGGATCTGAATGACTAAACCGCCTACTATTGGGCGCAATTTGATCTTCTTCTTATTGTTGGAGAACAGAAAGCCGATCCCCAAAATAACGACCACACCTAAAAGTCCCCATAATACATTAAGTATATCCATGTCAAACTCCTAACCTCGTTTGTTTGTTTTATTGAGAAAAAATAGCTGATGAATAAAAATAGTCAATTCATGTGAAATTGCTTTGCTTTTCTATTTCAGATTTTCGTTTTGGTTATCCCGAAGTATGTAGCAATAACTTTATCCAACTGAATCATCCTCTCCCAAAAATTAAAAAAACTCTTCCAAATAGGAAGAGGTAAATAGTAATTTGATTCCTCCTCCTATCTTCCAGCTACACTGCGAGAATTAGCACCTTTCCTAGCACTCAATTAAACGACTTCGAGTCGACCTTATTGAATGCCAAGTGGTTGCCGGGTTTCATCGGGCTCGTCCCTCCACCTGCTCTTGATAGGATCAATCATATGAATTTATTGAATATTTAAATATCCTGGTAGAAATTATGACGAACAACGTCCGACTTGTCAACTACATAATTATACAAATTTCACCCCCTAGAGGCGATAAAAGCACAAAATAGGGTCTGATTCTTGCTTCACACCTGTAACAATCTCAGAAAGAACGGATCTGCCATCGTGTGGAGATCCGTTCTTTTTGTTGTACATTAGATTAGGAGTTTAAATTTTTTCATCGAGGGGGAAAGTGGACTCGGGACATTTTACTATTCGTGACCGATATAATTCAATCTGTGACCGAAATAACAGATTGCGTGGCCGAAATAATTCAATCCGCGACCGATATATTGGATTTCGCGGCCGAATTAATATTTAGGGCGGAAGTAAATGCATATTTATCCCGCAAAAAGGCATCTCAACTCAAACGTTATTTGAGTTTAACACCTAAATTGGTTGCATCGGATGAACTTTACATCGTTAAGTTGACGTTCCTTCGATTTATTCCAAATATTTTTATACTTTCCTAACGTGTATAAAAAAAAGCTGACCCAATGTTTGGATCAACCCGTTAATCGTATTCTTTTTTCTCCCACTCGTCTTCTGGTATCTCAAGATCTTCTCCAGAAAAACGCTGTTCCTTAAAAGGCTCTGCTTCGTTGTGGAAACCTCTTACCTCCCAGTAGCCATGACGGTCTTCTTTCATAAATTCAATCGCTCGAATCCATTTCACACTCTTCCAAAAATACAGTTGCGGGACAACCAGTCGGAGTGGCCAACCGTGCTTTGCAGTTAAATCCTCTCCACCATGCTTATGTGCCAGAATGATGCCGTCTCTTTGCAACTCGGATAACGGGATATTAGCATCATAATCATAATCTCCATAAATCATGACATGCTTTGCTTCAGGTTTTACATCTAAATAACTTAACAAATCCTGAAATAATACGCCTTCCCATTCATTATCCAATTTCGACCAACGTGTAACACAATGAATATCATTAACCACTTTGTTCTGAGGCATTTCCATTATATCTTCATGAGTAAAGATCTTTTCTTCATTAACCTCTCCAAATACCTTTAAAGACCACTGTTCTAACTCGTATTTGGGTACTTCCCCTTCATGCAAAATCGGAAAACGTTCCGTCACGATTTGACCTGGTGGAACACGGTCCACTAAAGCAGGGTCAACAGGTACAACTTTTGACTTTTTAATTTGCTTAATTTTCTTATGCACGGGTCATTCACCCTCCATTATATCTTGTTTACCCTATCCTTGTAGAATATCACAGATTTGATTCACACTGATAAATATAATTATTTTTCCCTCAATGATCAGGCTTATCATCAAAAAAATCTTTAACTAACGCTATAAAACTAAGCACTAATGGTGGCAAATATCTATTTTTATCATACGCTAAATATACCGTTCGTGAGATATTCGAATCATGTATTTGTTTAATATGAAAGGCTGATTTCTTTGAGTACTTTACATAGTTTTCTGGTACTACAGTAATTCCTAAACCGTCTTCTACCAAACTGCAAGCTGTTTCAAATCTCTCAAGCTCAAATTGAACATTAGGCTTAATTCCTGATTTCCGAAAAGCGTTTAAAATATCCTCACGAGTTTGAAATCCTTCTTTACAAACAATAAAAGCCTCTCCTTCCAAATCATTTATGTTTATGTAGCTTTTATTTTTTAAAGGATGCATAGGTGGAAGCAGAGCAACCAATTTTTCGTCATAAATCGGTATCGTTTCTATTTCTTTATTATCAATATATTGATTTGTTATGGCAAGATGGGTATCAAAGTTATTTAAAGCCCGTTCCACCTCTTGGAGTCCTAAAACTTCCAATAATCTAATACGTACATCTTTATATTCCTGTTTAAAATTTGCAAGAATTTTAGGGACCCAAAATTTTGAGGATTCTATTAGCCCTATTGAAAGTTCTGACGGTCCTTGTTGTTTTAACCTTTTCATTTCACCAACAACATGCTCATAATGATTGATTAATTTCTTCGCCTCAAGATATAAAACCTTTCCTTCCTTCGTGATACGTGATTCCCGTGTACTCCTATCTATTAAAATTAACCCAAGTTCCTTTTCTAAGTTTTTAATTGAAGTGCTCAATGATGGTTGGGAGATATGCAAGATCGATGCAGCAGTAGTGAATGTGGATTGTTCAACAACAGTTATAAAATATCGTAAATGACGGAATTCCATTTTTTAATCTCCTATTTATAGTCTAAAACTATATAAACATAAAATATATGTATTAGCAATTATATATCATCTTATATTACAATAATATTAAAGCGATTAATTTTCAGAATTTATAAATTATATAACAGTTGAGGTGTTCATAATGTATAAATTACCAGATAAACGTTTTTGGAGTGGAAGAGTTGACAGTGAAGATGATGTAAACAGTTACCGTTTTCACCAAGTTGTTAAATTAAGTGATATCGATAAATTCACGGAAAATGAAAGCGTTTTTAGTATTATTGGCTTTGAATGTGATGAAGGAGTAAGACGGAACAAAGGTAGATTAGGTGCTGCTTCAGCTCCAAATGAGATTAGGAAGTTTTTATCAAAACTCCCTTATAACATTAGTGGAAAAGAAACAGTGGACGTAGGAAATGTTGTTTGTAAAAATAGAGAGTTAGAAATTGCGCAAAAGGAGCTTGGCTTTCATATTAACAAGCTACTTAATAAGGCCAGTACACCAATTATTCTTGGAGGTGGCCATGAAACATTATACGGACATTATTTAGGGATAAGGGAATTTATAGGACAGGAAGCATCCTTAGGTATTATTAATATTGATGCACATTTCGACATGAGAGATGATGAAATCCCCTCATCTGGAACAATGTTTAGTCAGATCCTTGAAAACGATGCTAAAGCTGGATATTTATGTTTAGGTGTGCAGGAGTTTGGCAACACGAAAGCCTTATTTGAGAAAGCAGATAAATATGGTTGTAAATATATTCTAGAAGAAAATATATCCTCTGATAAATATAAGGAGACATTCCAAGTTATTGATGAATATTCCAACAGGTATGACTATATTATGTTGACGTTATGTACAGATTCTATAACTTCTTCCGCTGCTCCTGGAGTCAGTGCTCCGTCACCGTTTGGATTAGAACAAAAAGTAGTGAGAAATTTATTACGCTACATCGTTTCAAAAGATAATATTCTGAGCTTTGATATCTCAGAGGTCAATCCTCTAGTAGATGAAAATAATAAAACGACAAGGTTGGCAGCGTATTTAATAGCAGAAGTTATGAAAGACTTTAGGGGAAAACAAAGTTAAAGAAAACTTGGCAAAGCCAGCCATTGGCGCCGGCTGAGCCTTAGTTGCACTTATACTATAGAAAGTATTTTTATACTTAACGTGTAAAAAAGGAGGTATAATATGACTTTAGAAATCAATCAACTAACTACCATATTTTTAGCAGTAGCCGTGTTCATGGTCGGTACCTATTTAAATAAAAGAATACGAATTTTAGATCGCTTTTGCATACCAGCTCCAGTTGTTGGCGGACTTTTATTTGCAATTATAGCTACAATATTAAAAGGTTTGAACATACTAAATATAAGCCTAGACACTTCTTTACAAGGACTATTTATGTTGACATTTTTTACAACGGTTGGACTTGGGGCGAGCTTTAGGTTAATTAAGTTAGGTGGAAAATTACTTGTAATATACTGGATTTCATGTGGGTTTCTAGCACTTGTTCAAAGTGCAATTGGGATTTCCTTTGCAAAGATATTAAACTTAGATCCATTGATAGGTGTAATGGTAGGTGCAACTTCTATGGAAGGTGGACATGGTGCTGCTACAGCATTTGGAACTACAATAGAGAAAATGGGAGTAGACTCTGCATTATCCATTGGTTTAGCTGCTGCTACTGTCGGGCTCGTGGCAGGTGGCCTTATCGGAGGACCAATTGTAAAATATCTAATTAATAAATATAACTTAAAACCAACTGAAACGGACACGGATGATCATACACCTGATGTAGGTGATCAAGTTACCACTTCTTCTTTGAATTCTAAAACTTTCATGATTCAAGTATTTATAATTACCTTATGTATGGCCTTAGGTTCCTATTTAGGGGATTTATTCACCAATCTTACAGGATTTGCATTACCGAGTTATGTCAGTGCTATGTTTGTAGCTGTAATAGCAAGAAATATTATCGATCGATTTGATAGGAAAGTAATACAAATGAAAAGCATTAGTATTATTGGCGATATAACCTTAGGAATATTTTTATCTATGGCACTAATGAGTATTAAATTATGGGAAGTTGCAAATCTAGCCCTTCCTCTATTCATTATTATCTTGGTACAAGTAGTATTTATCGCTTTATTTGGGATTTTTGTTCTGTTCAGAATGCTTGGTAAAAATTATGATGCAGCTGTAATGGTAGGTGGATTTACTGGCCATGGACTTGGGGCAACACCTAATGCTATCGCTAACATGGATGCAATAGTGAATAAATTTGGTCCATCTAGAAAAGCGTTTTTAATTGTACCGATAGTTGGAGCATTTTTAATCGATGTATTTGCAATGCCAATTATTATTACGAGTATAAATATGTTTAGTTAAACATCAATAAAGAAAGCAAGCATATTAAAGATTAACCAAAAAAGGGCTGTTAACACAGCTCTTTTTTGGTTGATCAAGAGATTATATTATTTGTTAGTTCACTATTTACTAAGCATTTCATGTAAATGATGGCATAAAGCACTTACAAGGCCAGTTAACTTATTCAAATCCTTACCCCAAAAAGGCTTATTACTTAGGATTTTCTCAACCAATTGTCGAAGTGAAATTTCTTTTGCTTAATACTTAACGTGTGAAAAAAGCTAGAGGCACAAGAATTATTGTGCTACTCTAGCTTTTCCATACCCCATTTATTTAGATGCAGCAATTTGTTAAGCAGATTTTATAATCGGTCGTATAAAGAAGATAGCTGCAAGCGATGCAAATACAGCTAATCCACCTGCTAGTAAGAAAGCTGCTGTGTATGTTCCTGTTGTATCCACAATATAACCTGTTAATGTTGGACCGATAATCCCAGCTGTATTAGCCAAAAAGTGCATGAATCCACCAACTGATCCAACATTATTTTGGTCTACAACATCATTAATAATGGCCCAGTAAATAGCACCTGTCAGATATAAGAAGAACACAGAAAGTGCAACCAGTGTAACCGCACTGACTGTTGTTGTTACTACACCAGCTAGGCCGATACAAACAGCTGATGTAAACAAACATACTACAAGTACAAGTTTACGTGAGAACAAAACACCTTTTTTGGCGAATTTTTTAAAGATGAAGTCCGAAACAAATCCTCCTATAGCAAGACCGATAAACCCTAAGACCCACGGTATCACTGTGATGATACTCATGTCTTCTACACTTAGGCCGCGTGCATCTACCAAATAGCTTGGAAACCATGTTAGGAAGAAGAATAAAATATAGTTATAAGCAAAGAAAGCAAATGCTGTAAATAGTACTGTTTTTTGTTTTAAATAAAAGGTTAATTTAAACTTTCCTTCTGTTGCTACATTTGATTTTTCCACTTTAACTTTTTCAGATGATGCTGCTGGTTTTTCTTTAACAAATTTCCACCAACAAAGAGCCCAAATAATACCGATTACCATGATCGCAATAAATGAAGCTTCCCATCCATATGCGATTGCAATAAAACCAACAATTGGTCCTGAAATGGCACCACCAAGTGGCGTACCACTATTCGTTAAACCGATGACAGATGCACGTTGATTCGGTGGAAACCAGTTATTCACCATTTTACTTATCGTTGCCGAGAGTGGTCCTTCACCCATCCCAAATAAAATACGAATGACAATCATACTAACAAACCCAACAGCAAGTACAAGTGCACCACTGAATAATGACCAAACGATCATAGCAACGAATAGCGTCAGCTTTGCACCATATTTATCGGATGCCATCCCTCCAAGAAAGTTGAATATAGCATATCCGACAGAAAAACTACTAAAAATTATTCCCATCTCAGTTGCTGTTAATGATAAATCATCTTGAATGAACGGAGCTGCAATGGATAGTGCAGAACGGTCTAAATAGTTTATTACACCTGCTAAGAACAAGAAAAAGATCACTATTCCTCTACCTTGTGAAAACATAAATAACCCTCCATAGATTGTAAAATATGTGTATGAGTTCTATCGGAAAACGCTTTCATTCTATATAGAAAACTTGACAAAACCAAGCCTTTGGCGCGGGCTGAGCCTTAGTTGCGCTTATACTATAGAAAGTATTTTTATACTTTCTTAACGTGTTAAAAAAAACCAATTTTAAACTTTCCTCATTTTTAAGATGGACCCAATATATGAACCTTTCTACTAAGGTAAATCGTTTTAGTAAATTGCAAGAAAAAAAGCGATTGGCTTTTCTTCTTGCAATTTAGCCAGAGCTCCTTGGAAGCAAGGTTGGTTTAAAGCGATGCACGCTTGTGTCTATTTCTCCAGCCTTATTGATTTGACTGAGTAATAATTCTGCTGCTCGATTTGCCATCTCTATCGTTGGCTGTTTGACAGTTGTTATTGTTGGTGTATAGAAATTCGCAAATGGGACTTCATCGATTCCTATAATCGCAGCATCCTCTGGAATTTTTAAATCATATTTTTTCATATATCGCAAAACCTCATTTAGCACGATATCATTTCCAGCTAATATTGCATCAGGCGGTTTTTTTAAATCAAACAATTCCGAAAGTTCTGCTGAAATTTTTTTTAAATCGGCGGTTTTAATATAATCTGTTTTGATTTGTATCCCATAAGACTCGAGTGTATCTTTGTAACCTCGAATCCGTTCAACACGGGGACTAATACTTCGAATGATGGAAGTGGTAACGATTGCAATATTCTTATAACCTTTTTCGACAAAATGATCAATAGCCAATTGAGCTGCAAGTTGGTTATCAAGCATTACTGTTGCGATATCAAGGTCTTTGATTGTCCGGTCCATGAACACAATGGGAAACCGGTCACGTTTCATCCGTTTGTATAAATCAAGATTACCTCCCGTAGGAAAGATGATGATTCCATCTACTTGTTTTGCCCGTAGCATTTCTATATATTTCTTTTCCTTCTTGGGTTCGTCATCTGCATTACAAACAATTATATGAAAACCTTGTTGATAAAAGTAGTTTTCTATTGCACGGATGATTTGTGTTGAAAACGTGTGAAGAATATTGGCAACCACTACTCCAACAGTAAAAGTAGATTTCTGTTTTAAGCTACGTGCTATAATATTAGGCTCGTAGTTCAATTCTTTAATCGTTTCTTCAATTTTTTTACGTGTTTTTTCACTCATGTACTCATATCGCTTGTTCAGGTATTGGGATACCGTGCTTTTCGATATATTAGCATGTTTGGCGACATCAGCAATTGTAATATTTTTCATATCATTCATTCCTGTCTTGAGTAGTGAATCCGATGTATGATCGTACCATTGCAAAACAACGGGTAGCATACACCTAAGGAATATTCTATTCTATTAGGTATTGCTTTACAATTACTGTTTATAAGAGGTTGTTCAAAAAGTCCGGTAAAAATAGCTGTCGAATTTCTTCGTTGTTCGATTTCTCCGGTCCTCACGTATTAATAGCATACGTTCTGGTCCTCGAGATTTTCACGCCTCGAACTTCTCGGCTCTTTTTGTCCTCCTTTTTGAACACGCACTTATAAGTAATCTTGTTTTGCTATTTAACCATCAAACTGTTTCTCTTTACTAGAATGAATATTCTTTTCAGTACGGATATTGCACCGCTGATGATTAAAGTCCCCAAGAATATTTTAACCTTTCACCTTATACTCCTGAATAGGCCATGAAACCACCATCAACTGGTACCGTAATACCTGTAACAAAACCCGAATAGGATTCATCAGCGAGCCAAAGCATCGTCCCTAGTAGATCTTCAGGTTGTCCAAAGCGCTTCATCGGTGTTGCGGTAATGATTTTATTGGATCGTGCCGTAAGACTACCATCTTCATTTAGCAACAAGTCTCGATTTTGCTTCGTTAAAAAGAATCCTGGTGCAATGGCATTTACACGCAAACCCGCTTCAGCAAAATGAACTGCCATCCACATTGTAAAATTATTAATCGAGGCTTTAGCGGCACTGTAAGCTGGTACTTTAGTCATTGGTGCATATGAACTCATAGAAGAAACATTCAATATAGCAGGTGCTTCTGCTTGTAATAATGTTTTCCCGAAAACCTGGCTAGCCAAAAATGTACCTGTAAAGTTACTGGAAAAAACTTGGGAAAATCCATTTTCATCTAAATCGAAAAATGAATTTCCTTCTACCCCTTCCCCATATTTCTCCGGGGCTGTAATCGCATCGGGGTGATTACCTCCAGCTCCATTAATTAATAGGTCCACGCGTCCAAACGTTTCAATAATTTTCTCTCTTGCATTCATTAAGGAGCTTCTATCCAAAACGTCTGCTGCAATAGAAATGGCTGTTCCGCCTGATCGGCTAATGGTATCAGCCACTTGTTGCCCTTTTTCAGCCGTTCTGTTCAAAATTGCTATTTTAACCCCATGGCGGGCTAATTCTCTCGCCATTTTAGAACACAACACACCACTGCCACCCGTGATTACTGCAACTCTACCTGTTAAATTTTCGTGAATTGGGATCATTTCTCATCACCTGCTTTACATGTTTTATACGCATCCCACAATCCAAGTAAATACATAATTCCTAAAGCTCGGTCATACAATCCGTAACCTGGCCGACAAACCTCTCCCCAAATGTGACGACCATGGTCCGGTCTTACATAGCCAGTATAATTTTGCTTATTTAATTCTTCCACAACACCCTGCACATTAATGGAACCATCTTGTGTATAATGAGAGGTTTCCACAAAGTCACCGTTTTCAGAAATTTTCACATTACGGATATGGGAGAAAGGCGCACGGTAAGCATACTTCTTAGCTACATGAACCATATCATTTTCAGGATTCGCGCCCATTGAACCTGTACACATCGTAAACGCATTCGATGGTGAATCCGAAATGGCGATTAGTTTTTCGTAACTTGCTTCTCCAGTGATTATACGCGGCAAGTCGAAAATAGACCAAGGTGGATCATCCGGATGGATAGCCATTTTAACATCGCATTCCTCTGCTACAGGTAATATTTCCTTAAGGAAAACTTCCAAATTGGCCCATAGTTGTTCTTCATCTACTTTTTTATAGGCTTCAAATAATTCAGAAATGTGCTCCATCTTTTCTGGTTCCCAACCAGGCAACGTTAGGTCTGAAGATGTTGCTACCGTATTAATCAGCTCCTGAGGATCTAAATTATCAACTTTTCCTTTTTCGTAAAATAAAGCAGTTGAGCCATCTTCCAAAGGATGAAACATTTCAGTACGGGTCCAATCAAATATCGGCATAAAATTATAACAAATCACTTTTACCCCAGCTTCTGCAAGGTTCCGGATCGTCTCTTTGTAGTTCTGTATATACATCATACGATCTTCATTACCCAATTTAATTGATTCATGAACATTTACACTTTCAACAACATCTGTGTGAAAACCGAATGATTGGATATACTCGATTTCTTCTTTAATTTCTTCCTTTTCCCATACCTCACCGACTGGCTTTTGGTGCAATGCCCAGACAATTCCCTCAACTCCAGGGATTTGTTTGACCTGCTCCAATGCAACGGTATCATTGTCTCTCCCATACCATCTAAAGGTAATATTCATGACACACCTCCATTATTCTTCACTTTCTGCATATATTTTCGACTTAATTCAACTACAGCTTCATAACCACCGTTTTTGTAAGCTTTATTCAAGTCACTTCCAATTCCAATTGCCACCGCACCCGCATTCAGCCATTCCTTCATGTTGTCCAAATTAATTCCACCTGTTGGCATGATCCGGACATTGGGGAGCGGACCGTTTACGGACTTGATGAACGAGGGATCGAAATGGTTTGCCGGAAATAATTTCAGCACATCACACCCTGTTTCAAGAGCCATGGCCATTTCTCGAATTGTCATGCATCCTGGCATATATGGAATACCGTATCGATTACAAAGTGTAGCAACACTTTCGACAAAATAAGGACTCACAATAAATTTAGCACCAGCTAGAATGGCATGACGTGCTGTTTCTGAATCCAATACAGACCCTGCTCCTAAGAGTGCATCCGTATTTTGCAACTCTTTAAAAGCATTTTCAATTTCTGGTGTGGTATAAGTCAATTCGATTGACCGAATACCACCTTCCACAGCTGCTCTAGAGAGTTGTGCGGCTTCCTTCCCATTTTGTCCGCGAATAACAGCTACAACCTTCGTCTCCATTAATTGGTGAATAATCGAATGTTTATCCATTAATTGCACCTCCTTCCTTAGTCAAATACGATGATCGCTTTCCGAACCTGTTCTGGGTGACTTTCAACGAAATTAAATGCCTCTTGGACGTCATCAAGGGAAAATGTATGTGTAATTAACCCATTATGATGAAGCTTTCCTTCATTCAGCAATGTAACTACTTTTGGAAACTGGTTCGTTTGCAATCTAGACCCTTTTACAGTCACTTCCTTTTTAGTGATCGGGAGCTGGGAGACAGCTGCAGTCTGTTCATCAAAACCAAGCACGACAATCCGACCTGCAACAGAGACTACATCAAAAGACATTTCAAAAGTCATCGGTAAACATACGGCATCAATGACTACGTTCGCACCTTCGCCATTTGTCCATTCATGTACACGTTGGCGAACATCTTCTCTACCAGCTTGAACCGTGACATCAGCTCCATTTTCTTTAGCAAAAGCCAAGCGCTCCTCACTTAAATCTGTGATCATAACGGATGCACCTTGAAGCTTGGCCATCTTTAATATACAAACCCCAATAGGTCCTGCCCCTTGTATAAGCACGGAGTCTCCTTGCTCTACTTCACCTCTCCAAACGGCTTGTGCCCCAATTGTATAGGGTTCCGCTAATACTATTTCTTCCCAAGCTAAAGCTGAACCTACAACATGAACCTGCTTTTCGGGAAGCACAAACCATTCCCTCATCCCGCCATCTTCATGTACACCAAAAACAGACAGAGATTCGCACACATTTTGGCGACCTTTACGGCAGGCATAACACTCTCCGCAATAACTGATGGGTTCAACAACAACATGATCCCCCACTTGGACCCCAGTAACATCCGGACCTATTTCCACAACTTCTCCTGCTACTTCATGCCCAACAACCCGCGGCAACGTGGCAAGAGGATTTGTTCCATGGTATATATGCATATCTGATCCGCAAATCCCGACTCTTTTTACTTTTACAAGAACATCTGTAGAGTTTGAAATCTGAGGTTTTTCTACTTCTTGAACAACAAGTTCATGTGCTTTTCGTACTTGAACCGCTTTCATTTCTCCACCTACTTTTTTAAGAATTCATACACATTTGACGCAATCGTGATACCTTGTTCTAGGTTTTCTTTCTTCATGCAGTTGCTCGATCTCACCCGGTACATATACGCGATCATACCCTTGAGCTGGCGGAACCTGGTGAAGCTCTTCCATCATCCGATCCATCTGCTCCAAGACAGATCTGTATCTATGAAAAAGGAAGGATTAATCAGTATCTAATAATAGATTAATAGATCGATTAATTGACTGGTGATAGACATTTTTTATCACCATCCTATCTTTCAATAACAGTTTTATTCTGTATAAAAGACGATACTTCTTCCAAATACGGCAAGCCTTCGTTATCCCCTGAAACGGTGGTGACAATAGCTCCAACACCGTTAGCAAATTTTAATCTTTCTTCTAAAGATAAACCGTGTAAATATCCGTAAATGTATCCAGCATCAAACCCATCTCCCGATCCAACAGTGTCTACTGCCCTAACTGGGAAAGCTTCTTTTTCATACCAAACACCACTATGATATACCTTTGAGCCGTTTGCCCCATCCTTGATTACAAGCTGATCAATCTTGTAGCGATTTGCCAAGTCTACTAATGCTTCTTCAGATTCAGTTCCGATAATCGATCGTATTTCATCAAGACCCGTCAGTAATATGTCGACATATGGGAAAAGTTCTAAATAAACAGATCTCGCTTCCTCTATTGTCCATAGCTTCAAGCGGATATTCGGATCAAATGAAACCGGTATATCCTTTTGTTGGGCGATTTCAATAACGCGTTTAATGATTTCAACATTTTTAACAGGGTCTATAGCCAAAAACACTCCAGTGATATGGATTAGATGAATTTGGTCAAACATCTTCTCCGTAATATCATTTGGCTGTAGAGTTAAAATAGGTGACTGATGCCGATAATAAAAAGTCTTTCCGGAACCGTCTTCTCGAATTTCCTTGAAATTCAAAGATGTAGAGTAACCTTCCACAAATGCGACATCATCCATATCTAGCCCTTCCCCACGGGCAAAGTTATAAATAAAACGTCCAAACTCATCCTTGCCTATACGGCTCATCCACTTTGACCTCAATCCAAGCCGTGAACAGCCAATCGCAAAGTTGAATTCAGCCCCTCCAACTTTACGTTCAAAATTAGGGACAAATCTTAAGGGTCCCGTTGCTGATGGGTTTAAGGTAATCATAGCGTCACCTAATGTAAAAACGCCAAAATTCGACGACATTACAGTTCCTCCTTTTTTCAATCCTTCACAATTGTTAAATTAATATACTTTGTTCATTTGCCAAACCATATGAACTAAATCGGTTTATCATTAAAAAATAATCAACTAAACCGGTTTTGTAAATCGATTTATGAATTAGTATAAATGAAAGCCTTTCCAAAATCAATAAAAATCAGAAAATTAATTAAGAAAAGCGTAAACGCCCGTTCAGGTATGACAAGCGCTGGAGATTCTGTAGCACAACACGCTTTTTGTGTTTGTGGAAGAATCGAAGCGACCTCGAATACCTGGGCGTTGGAGCTGGACATTACATCTATGCAGCAAAATTTTATACTTTCTTAACGTGTAAAGAATCACAAATAACAGATAACTTTACTAAAAGTATAATTCCCCTTAACCTTCGAGAAAAAGTACTAAATGACTGATCTAATGTCTTAGTGGGATACGTAATCAGATAAGTTAAGTTAATTTACACTAAGAGACAGTAAGGAGACCAAAGACCGGTTCCCTACTGTCTCTATGTTATTGCAAATTCTTTTCGAAAAACAACGTGCAACAATTAAGCACGTTGTTCTATCGTCCTACTTAACCTATTCAGCCATTGGATAGCTGATCAAGTTTGAAAAGATACGATATCCTCCTGGGACTTGATTTTGAATTTGTCGATACCAAACAAGATTTGTATAGACGTAGCTTCCTTCACCATACTCTGTAAACAGGATACCTCCGTCGAATGTGTCTCCATCAAGGTCGGTCATATTTATGAGAGTTTCGTAGCGGTTATCCCATTCCATTGGATAGTATAGACCTCTCTCTTGTACCCAGTCTTCCCAATCCTTTTCGGTAATGTCATTCGGGTAGTTCAATAAAGTGTGTTCTGGTTGTAAGACCGTATACTTTGAATTCTCATCAGTAACTCGCCACTCAATAGATGGCTGACCAATCGTTAACGGATAAGGAGCTGTTGTTTCCGGATTCCAATTATCCCATGGCTTATTGTATTGAACGACGAGGTGCCCTCCATTCTCCGCATACTGCAATAAACGTTCATTATTACTCAATAAGTCTTCTCGAGATAAGTAGGCTCTGATTCCAGTTACGATCGTGTCATACTTTGATAAGTCACCATTGACCAATTCATCCGTTGTGATTTTCGTAACATCCATTCCCACATTAATTAATCGATCGGCAACCTGGTCAAACCCTGACTCGATATAGCCAATTTTTAAATCGTCAGGGTAGTTCAAATCAAACGCAACCCCTTCAATTACAGCTTCCGTCAAGTAATAGAATGTTCCGATATGGTCGTAGGAAATTTCCTGTACGGTCGTATTCACTTGTTTACCATCTACAATGGCAACCGGTTGGATTTTGAATTCTTCTTTTGCAATAGATTGAGGTGGTTTCACACTGAACGTAACCTTTTTATGGTTTTCATTTTCCATAAATTCAACCGTTTGACTTTCAACTGGTTCCCATCCTTCTGGTAGCTCTAAGGAAACATCGGTTGTTACTGCCTTATTCGTATAGTTCGTGACAGTTACTTCCACAGTGGATTCTTCTAGCTCTTTCGCTGTGTTAACGATCAACCCTACTGGATCTGCTTTTAACCCAACCTCAGGAAGAACAGCGATTGTCTCTTCAGGATCATAATCCAACTGAACCTCTTGCCTGCCAACTGTATACGTTACCGCGGTTGATAAGACGCTTTCATCATATGGCTGATAGTAAGGAGCATCCTCTGGAACCGTAATCTCTAATTCTACCGTTTTTTCTTCACCTGGAGCTAGTGATTTCGACTTAGCTTCTCCTTCAACCTTCCAACCCTCCGGAAGATCCAACTGCACTCCTACACCCTTCAGCTTTCCGGAACCATTATTTTTTAATGTAACTTCCACCCTTGAAGTAATACCCTGGGTAAGGATTGGGGAATCAACTGCAGTCGTTACCTCTAATTGTGAGGCTACTTTACTTACATTATTTAATTGGTTTTCTTTCACGTTTAAACGATGTAATAGGTCGTCCTTGTCTACATTTTTGAAATTAAATCGTTCAACCCGTTTTTTTGTTTTTTCAAGCTCGCGTAATGCATCATGACTTTCTTTTAAAACAGCTGCATGGCTTGGATACGCGTCAATGACTTCTTCTAAATCTTTTTGAAGCGCTTCTAAATTATGCTTAATTCTGTTATCACCCTTCGTTAAATCATCTGCATAATCAGCAAAATCATAATTCAACCCTTCAAAAATTGTTTCTTCATGTTCAGGGATATCTCCAACTGCAGATTTGACGAGTTCTAGGTTAACAATTTCGGATCCCGGCTCCACTTCATTACCCATTCCTTGGCTTTTATGGAGGTAACGAGATTCTTCTCCAATCTGAGGGTAGGTTTGATCATAAACCTGGTCATATCCTCCCACTTCAATTCCTACTGTAGCAGTTTCTTCAGATTCAGCAGGTAAATATAACTTTTTGACTTGCCACGTATCGAGTCCTTCTTCTTCAATTTGCTCAGGAAAAACAGACGGATCCGCTGCATCTTCAATTGCTCGCTGTGATAAAATGGCGATTGCTCTGTGATGTCCGTGCTGGGATTCTACATTTCGGAAAGATGGCATGACAATGTCTGGTTTATAGGTTCGAATCAGTCGGATGAATCGCTCATACGTTTCCTCTTCTCCCCATTTTTGAAGCGTTTCTTCAGGAGACTTAGAAAAGCCAAAATCATAAATTTCGTCGCTCGTTGTTTGACTTAAATGGAAAACCTTCACTCCTGTTACCTTTGATGCCTCTATCAGTTCACGTGAACGGATAATTCCAAGAGCATTTCCAAGTTCTCCGCCAATTTCGTTTTGTCCGCCTTCGCCTCTGTTCGCAATTAAGCTAGCGGTTTGTACGCCTAGCCCCCGTGATAAGTATGCTAAAAGGTGGCTTCGTTCATCATCTGGATGTGCTCCTGTATTCAGAAAACTTGTAATCGTATCAAGCGGTTTAACTGCACTCCAAAGCTCTTCGTTGTGTTCTTCCTGTAGGTCTTTTCCGCTGGAGACAGCAGGTGTTAACAGAGTAAGTACCATCAATAAGCTTAAGGCAACGATCCATTTTCTTTGGAACATTCATATTTCCCCTCTCAAAAAGTGGTTTTTCGGAAAGACATACAACGTTTCCGGAACAAATCACCTTGAACAGTATGGTTTTTGTTAGATAACCATCCTTTCCCACCTCCTAAAAACTTACTGTGTTGCATTTCTTCCATAAGGTGTAAAAAGAACGGTTCCGCTCTCATGCCAATCCCGTTCTACCTGTTAAGAAATCACCATTGTGACTTTCTTCTATTGATCATTTCTTTTACAACGGTAGGACATGTGCCTCCCGTAACCTTACGCATTTCTATAAAGTTTCTCGGACAGATGATTGCATTCCAGTCCTCTTCTGTAATCCTCACATCAGGAAGCCATTCATTCACAGTTTCAAGAGTGAGTTCATAGAGCTCCTTGTTCAATTGATCCGCATTCTTAGCAATATTACTGGCAGAATGATGAGCTTTTCGAAACGAAATCTGATAATTACGTGCTAAGACATCGGCAAGCTCTGTGATCGTTATCATATTTTCTCGTGCTTGTTGATAAGCTCGATCTGCATTAAAAGACATTGTCGTTACAACCGCTCTCATTAATCTCAACACACGCAAACTTTTCTTAAATCCGTTATACAAGTGTGGTTGTAAATCGTCCTCTGTATCAACAATATCTCCGTATGGGGTGTTATGAATCATTTGAATGACTGTGAGTCCTTCACCTACTGCACTACTGGCAAGTGCACGGCAATGTTCAACCGAAACTGGATTACGTTTTTGTGGCATGATGCTACTAATTTGAACGTAAGCATCCGATACTTTTAACAAACCAACTTCTTTAGAAGCTAATCTTAAAAGCTCCTGAATCCAACGCCCCATATTCGTCATTAAGCTGATAATTGCTTGACTAGCTTCAATCAAATAATCCCCTGTTCCAATCGCATCATAGGAATTCTCCACAATTCCATCGAACTGGAGAAGTTCAGCCACTCGTTCCCGGTTAATGTTGAATCCTGTTGTCGTAATTGCTACAGCACCCATTGGAGACTGATTCACAGTATTGTAAGCTCGATTTAACCGACTATAATCACGGTACAAGTTATCCGATATTGCCACAAGATAATGTCCAAAGGTTGTCGGTTGTGCGGGCTGCGTATGGGTATGTGCAGGCATAATCGTTTCAATATGATCTTCTGCCTGATTAATAAGCGCTTTACCGAGTTGCTTTACTTCATCCATCACGCCTCTCAGGTAGTCACGGATCACAATTCGATACATCGTTTCACCCATATCATTTCTGCTTTTTGCAATATGCATCTTTCCTGCTAGTTCATCGCCAATTACTTGTCCAATCTTAGACTCAACTAAGAAAAACAAATCCTCATACTGAGTTGAATAATTTAACGTCGTCCGTTCCATTTTTGAAATTTGCGCAATCCCATCTAGAATCGTTTTCGCTTCTTCTTTCGAGATAAGTTGTTGTTCTTCAAGCATGATCGTATGCGCGTTATGCACCATCATCATTGCCTCAAATAAGTTTTCACGCTGATCCTGAAACAACGGCATCAACAAATCATTTGTAAAGGTCTTTCCTGGAAAACACGTCCCATCATTCTCTTCATACGCTTCTTTAAACGTTTTCATACTGTTCGCCTCCCTTTTAAGTTTGTGTTGAGCATTTAACTTTGTGTTCAAACAGGAGGATAAAAAGAGCCGAGAAGTTCGAGGCACGATAGTCTCGAGGACCGGAACGTATACATTTAATACGTGAGGACCGGAGAGACCGAGTAACGAAGAAATTCGACAGCTATTTTTACCGGACCTTTACAACGTATTTTCAGACTTAACTCCCAAAAACTTATACGAAATAAATAAAACGATCGCGATTAATCCAACCTGTATCATTCCATATGCAGCTGCTTGACCAAGATTGAACATTCTTAATTGGTTCATAATCTCAATCGAAATCGGACGGTTGCCAAGTGTATATAATAATACAGAAGTCGGGAACTCCCCCACAGCCTGAACAAATGCAAGTAAGGTTCCGCTTAAAACACCTGGCATGATAATGGGAAGAACTACTTTTCTAAACGTGTAAAGCCACTTCGCACCTAAGTTTTGTGCGGCTTCTTCAATCGAATCATCTAATTGTTCTAACACAGCTGATGTCGACCTTACAACAAGTGGTATAAACCGAATGAAGTAGGCTAACGGTAAAATCCAAAATGTCCCTACTAAAATTTGTCCGAATGAAAACGGTGTAGGCTTATTAAAGGCAAGAATTAGATTCATTCCGACAACAGTTGCAGGTAAAGCCCACGGAATCATCACAAGAATATCGAGCAAATTTTTCCCGAAGAATTTTCTTTTTACGAGCGCATAGGAGGTTATTATTCCAAACAGAAAACATCCTAATGAGGCAACGAAAGCCATAATCAAGCTGTTCCGGACTGGCTCCCAAATTTCGGTATCTTTAAATAGTAAAATATAATTCTCTAAGTTGAATGTGGTCGGATAGATTTGCCATGTCCAAGTTCCCTCAGGTACGAGCGATAAAATCAATAGCGTTGCGTGTGGCAATAACAAAATAATCATCGCAAGAATTCCGAGAAACACCATCGACCATTTTAAGATAGGATTGCTTACTTCACTTCGATGAGCGCCAATTCCCTTACTCGCCATTCGATAGTCACGGCGATTTTGGAACCATCTCATAAACAATAAGAATGCAATCGAAACGGCAGATAGAATGACAGATTGCGTTGCGGCCATTTCTAAATTTCCATTAATCTTGGAAAAATAGATTTGTAGACTCAACACACGATATCCACCTGCTAAAAGGAAAGGTGCACTAAATGAAGCCATTGAAACCATAAATACAAGTAAAGAAGCTGCAACTAAAGCTGGGGTCAACAATGGAAAGGTAACCTTCCAAAAGACCGACCACCGGTTGGATCCTAGGTTGTAGGCTGCATCTTCTAGGGATGGATCAATATTGTTTATTGCCGATGAGCAGGTCATGTAAAAATAGGGATACATGGTATAAGCGTGTACTAAAAGGATTCCTGATACGCCTCCAATACTGAAAGGTACCTCCGAAAGATTGAAGAGATCCTTTATCGTATTAGGAACGAGTCCAGCTTCTCCATATAGAAACATAAAGGCCATTACACCAACCAAAGAAGGAAGAACAATCGGCATAATAGCAGCACCCGAAAAGAACTTTCGCCCAGGAAAGTCATACCGGTTAAAAATGAATGCTAGCGGCACGCCAATCAATGCACTAAAGAACACAGACAGTAAAGAAATATAAACGGAATTCCAAAGTGCTTGGAGGTTTGAAGATGCATCCGTTCCAAAGAAATCTACGTAGTTTTGTATTGTGGCAGCGTTTTCTCGTTGAAAACTCTCTATCGTCGTCTCAATCGATGGGTATACAACGTACCCTACCAAAATCAAGATAATCGGGATTAATAATAATACTGTTCTTCGTCTTTCAGCATTTAGCATTACGATCTCTCCCTTAAAGTCGGAACTACTCTGATCTTATCAGGAGGTAATTGCATCACGACATCGGCACCCTCCTTTAAATATGTAAAGGAACCCTCGTTAAGAGTCGTAACTTTTAATTGATTTCCTCCCGACAACTCGATTACCGTATGGACAGCAGCTCCGGTAAATTGGACAATTTTCACTTTGCCTCTTAAAACATTCGATCCTTCAATGTTTTCATTACTAACCTTGACTGCCTCAGGTCTTATTGAGATTTTCAAATCAACGTCCTCTCGATCATCCAGAACGGCTGGTTGTGCAACGTCAATTGCTACTCCCAGCTCACCACATTGATATCGAGCATTATTATTAACTGTCTCTTCTAGTTCCACGTGGAATAAGTTCGTTTCACCAATGAATTCCGCTACAAAATCGTTTATCGGATGATTATAAATTTCAGTTGGTGTGCCGACCTGCTGACATTCCCCAAAGTTAAATACAGCAATTCGGTCACTCATCGACAACGCTTCGACTTGATCGTGTGTAACATAAATCGTTGTAATCCCATATTCCCTCTGCAACCGTAATATTTCAGTCCGCATTTCATCTCGTAATCTAGCATCTAGGTTACTAAGTGGTTCATCCAGCAATAGAATATCTGGCTCGATAACTAGAGCTCTAGCTAAAGCGACACGTTGCTGTTGTCCACCACTTAATTGACTGACTTGGCGATCAATATACGGTTCTAATCGCACTTTTTGTAAAACGTCTTTCACTTTTTTCATGATCGTAGATTTGTCCAACTTACGAACCTTTAATCCAAAAGCTACATTCTCCGAAACCGTCATATGAGGAAATAGGGCATAGTTTTGAAAAACCATACCCGTATTTCGTTTTTCAGGTGGTACTGTAGTCATATCCTTGTCATTAAATTTCACTTTGCCTTCTGTCGGATAATAAAATCCAGCAATCATCCTAAGAGTTGTTGTCTTACCGCAACCACTGGGACCGAGGAATGTAAAGAACTCTCCTTCTTTAATTTGCAGATCAAGTTCCTTAACAGCTGTAACGTTACCGAATTTTTTTGTGATCGTAGATAAGTTCACTGATGACATTAACCATAACCCCCTTTTTAAATGATGTTCAGAAAAGCGCAAGCGCCCTGCTTAGCCACGAAGGTCACTGGAAGACCGACGAGGAGGCTCGGTCCAAACAAGTTCGGCCCTGCGTGGGAATACACAGGATGCAAATCAGTGTGTTGCCGCCGCAGGAGGACTGAAGTGATCCAAGTGGCTGGGCGCTGGAGCTAGACATCACTTCTA
>NZ_JANHJQ010000047.1:1102-23251 GCF_024609785.1 Pseudalkalibacillus decolorationis | reverse complement strand
ATGTGAGAACCCACGGATATCAGAGTATTGACCGATGTAGAGATCTTTGCCTTCGTGCCGTGCGCTTATCCTGCTCACGTAAAGAGCCATATGGAGTACAAATAGACGTTAAGAGAACACCAAAAAGTGCACTCTTAGTTAAGGTTGCCCAAAAGTTGGCGGGGCTTGACAGTTTCGTTCATATCAGTGCAACTAAGGTAATCGCCTGAAATGCTTGGCGTTTACCAAGTTTTCTTTATCGCACCTGAACAGGGCGCTTCCACTTTTCTTATATAATTAGTCATTTGTCCTGCTCATTTCGACCTAATTCTCGTTTATTTACCAAAAAATAGAATCATAGTCCTATAATAATCGGTATCTTCTACCCCTTTCTTCCATTTTCAAACTATTATAACATTATCTGTGAAACTAGTAAGGAGGAATTGGATGAAGAAAAAACCTATTTTATCATTAACCCTAGCAGCAACTTTATCTATTGGAACACTCGGTACAGGAGCCACCTTCGCAAAGCCGATGGATTCGGTACAGGCACCACCGATTCACGTGGTTGATCATAAGGTTATTAACAAAATTAGTGCAGAAAACATCTACCAAACAATTAAGCACTTATCGCAGCAACCTCGTGTGGCAGGAACGGAATCAGAAGATCAAGCTGTTCAGTATATTAAAGAGAAATTCGAATCGTATGGGTATGATACAGAGATCCAGGAATTTACATTCGTTGGTTATACTGCACCTCATACAGTCGAGCTGTCTATTGACGGATCCGATGAAGAGTTCCAACCGGAAACATTTACATATACAGTGAGTGGGGAAGTTACAGGTGGGCTTACATACGCTGGTTTGGGTACGAAGGATGATGTTGAAAGTGTTGATCTCACTGGAAAAATTGCACTTATTAAGCGTGGAAGCATTACCTTTGCGGAAAAGGTATTGAATGCAGCTGAAAAAGGTGCAGTCGGAGTCATTATTTATAACAATGCAGAAGGAAGTTTAAGTGGAACGCTTGGTGAAGCAAGCGAGGATTATGTACCAGCAGTTTCAGTAACGAAAGCGCAAGGAGAAGCTCTCACAGCCAAGTTGGAAAATGGAGAAAGCCTGACTGCGACGATTAATGTGCAGGGAGCTAGTACAGGCGAAAAGACTTCTCACAACGTTATTGCAACGAAAGAGCCAACGAAACCGACAAGGGCAAATGATGATTATATAATGGTGGTAGGTTCTCATCATGACTCTGTAGCAGGAGCTCCTGGTGCCAATGATGACGCTTCGGGAACCGCAATGACCTTAGAACTCGCTCGTGTGTATAAAGACTTACCAACAGATACAGAACTTCGTTTTGTTACATTTGGAGCTGAAGAAATTGGATTACTCGGCTCGTCCCATTATGTGGCTAGTTTATCAGATGATGAAATTAACCGTACAGTTGCTAACTTTAACTTAGATATGGTGGGTAGTAAAGATGCCGGCGATCTAGTCATGCGAACGCTTGATGGAGAACCAAACCTTGTAACTCACCTTGCACAAGCGTCGAGTAAAAGACTAAATGGAGTGGCAACTTCTTACGGTCAAGGTGGACGTAGTGACCATGTTCCATTTGCAGAAGCAGGTATTCCAGCAGCATTATTCATTCATAGTCCGACAGAGCCCTGGTACCATTCACCAGAGGATACGATCGATAAAATTAGTAAGGAAAAGCTACAAGATGTTGCTGAAATTGTCGGTGGAGCAATTTATTATGTTGCGAAGTTCGACAGCATGGGGCCAAAGCCTAAAGCACCGAAAAAGCAAAAAGCTGAACAAGAGTTGTACCACGAACAGAATATGAAATAACGAATATATGAAAAGGCCTAGCACCGCTATTATCGGTGTTAGGTCTTTTTTGAATGATAAGAAAGTATAAAATTTTGCTGCATTGATGCAATGTCTAGCTCCACCGCCCAACCCCTCGGATCACTTCAGTCCTCCTGCGGCGGCAACACACTGAAGTACTTCATGTATATTCCCACGCAGGGCCGAACTTGTTTGGGCCGAGCCTCCTCGTCGGTCTTCCAGTGACCTTCGGGGCTACCCAGGGCGCTTGCGCTTTCTTTACACGTTAAGAAAGTATAAAAATACTTTCTATAGTATAAGCGCAACTAAAGCTCAGCCGGCGCCAAAGGCTTGGCTTTGCCAAGTTTTCTTTATTGCACCCATTTTTTATAGATGAATAATATGTACCGATAGGGATAAACGCCCAGTCTATTTTGGAAAAGAGGGAATAGGATGTATGATGTGATTAGCCCTGTAAAGATCATAACTGTTACAGTCGAAAAATCAGGAATAAAGGTCAAATACCCTAAAATTGTAAACATGGATGATAGAGAAATCAGTGCCCAGATTAATAAACAAATTCTATTGCTCGTTCATAGACTCCGGGAAGAAGGGGAACAGCCAAATACAACTGGAACAATCACATATACGATAAAAGTAAACCGAAATGGTGTATTAAGTATTCTATTTTTGTTGGATTATTATACAGAAGGTGCAGCCCATGGTATGCAAGTTCAGAAGGCTTTAACCTTTTCAACTGTAACGGGCATGTGTTTTCCATTCCATTTACTTTTTAGGGGGAAGAGTTATTATAAAACACGATTATCAAGGTATGTTAAGGCGTATATTAAGTCGGAGAATATTACACTGATTGAAGAGTTTAAATCGGTAACAGAGGAACAGGAATATTATTTGACAGGAGATTCTTTAGTTTTGTTCTATCAACTTTACGAATATACTCCTTATGCCTACGGGTTTCTTGAAATTCCAATTCCTTATGAAGAGATCCAGACACTCATTTGCAATAAAGGTCCAGTTTACCAACTTCAATCTCGAATATAATTTTACAATAATAATTACCGGAATTACCGAAGAGAAATGCTTCAAACCGATGGGGTCAGAACCAAAAGACTCGTAATATCCAGGCATCTGACTCCTCTATGATTTGTCATACTTTTTGAACATACACTATAAGTAATTTTGTAAATAACGGAATGTCAGCAAAATATGTTACAATGAAAGATAGCGATTTTGTATGGAACGTTTACATAATAGGAGATTTCAGATGATTACATACTACCACCTACAAATGACATTCATACCATCATTGGATGAAAAAGGAAAATTTTTTATTTGGATGACACAACCTAATGGTGAACCCATTTCCATGTCAAGAATTCGTTTTCAATGGATCATTGGGGAATCGCATTTATCCCATGTGTTGACCGATGACACAGATGAGATGAAGACTCTGATGATGGAGTGGAATGATGAATTCTATGAAGTTGAGGGGCTTCTAGTTGATATGTGGCGGCTATTTGTATTTATTCAAAACACGTCTACACATATGGAAGATACCCCGGTTTATCTTGGTGAAAGTTTTACCTACTGGAAAACTGTCGCGAAAAGCATTGATTCTTTAATTCGAACGGGTCAATATTATCCGACGATATATGCAATCGCAAAGGACAACAGACAATTTGTGTATGCACAATGGATGTTAGGACGAGAGATTCTTGATGAAGAATCAAGTCTCTCCATCTGGTTGAAAAATGCTTCACCAATGATATTCTCATTTGAACACCTTGCCACATCACCAATCCGAGAATGGCAAAACCTAATGCTGGATCTTTGGGGCGACCAAGTAATTAAACAGTTATTGGGCTCTCAAAATAAGGATTATGCAATCAATAAAGAGTTACCCGAGTCTGAGCTGAGTACATTATGGCAACGAGCACTTATGGATTCTCAACCAGGTTTTTTCCATATCGTGGAACAAAAAAAGGAAGTTCAAAAGTTGCATGTTCTAATTAGAGAAATCCGGAAATGGCATGCACCATTAAGCTCAAACTCTTATCGGGCACTTGAAAAAGGAATCATTCATTTTAAGCAACAGTTCATACAAACGGGTGTCCAACCAGAAGAGCTTGTCATTCATTGTAAGCCAACAGTGAGCACCGATTTAAGGTACTGGAATCTCGACATTGATTTAAAAGGGAACAATGAAGGTCATAAAGTTCTGTTACCTGTCAATGATTCGCGAATCACACAATCTTATTCTAAACGGTGGGTAGAGGATCGGTTAGATTATTTAATTCAGAATGACGATCATCTTTTCCAAGCACGAAATCGTATTTTGAAAAACAGTACGACTGAAGTCCCTTTTTCGAGCTTGCAAACGTTAAAGGTAAATGAAAAATTATTGTCCTCGATGGAGATTAAGCTCCTTTTTCCTGAAGGATGGGATCTTAAAGAAGTAAGTGAAGAAGAAGTAGATGTTTCGCTATCTGTATCGAATGAGAGTGGGGAAGGAATCGGACTCGGGAGTATTCTTCAATTCGACTGGAGAATTGCGATTGGAGAACATAAATTAAGCGTTCATGAGTTCAAGAGGCTTGTTGAACAGCAGCAGTATCTGATTCAAAATGATCAACAATGGATTACCCTTCCAGCTCGTAAGCTTGAAAAGATCTACGAAGAGTTAATTGCCCTAGAGCCCCTTGCGAAAAAAAGGAGTAGTTTTTCGTCCCTTGTAGGTGTTAAATCGACCTATGAGGAGCAGGATAAGGAAATTGATCTCGTTATTGATTCGGAGACAAAGGATTATCTAAACATGTTTTTACAGCCAGTTCCAAATCATTATATTATACCGAAAGAATTTCAAGGGACATTAAGACCTTACCAGCATAAGGGTTTTGAATGGTTACGGACTCTACGTGAAAAACGGATTGGAGCATGTCTTGCTGATGATATGGGGCTTGGTAAAACGATTCAAGCCATTGCTTATTTACTGGATATCGGTCAAGGTGAGGGACCGCATTTGATTGTATGTCCAACATCGGTTCTCGGTAATTGGAAGAGAGAATTTGCAAGATTTTCCCCTTCATTAAATGTATCGATCCATCATGGCGTAGATCGGTTAAGAGGCGATCAAGGTTTTGAAAAGAACGGCAACGGTCTTGATGTGATTATTACAAGCTATACATTGGTGGTAAAGGATGCAGATCTATTCCAATCAATGAAATGGAATACCGTCATTCTTGATGAAGCACAAATGATTAAGAACCCAGCGACAAAACAAAGGAAGGCAGTTCGCTCCTTGCATTCGATTCACCGTATTACATTAACTGGAACCCCAATGGAAAATAGGCTAGAGGAATTGTGGTCCATATCCGATTTTCTAAATCCAGGTTATCTTGGAAATCGTGCAAATTTTCAAGAACAATTTATTCGTCCCATTGAAAAAAGGGGTGAGACGGAACGAATCACCATATTAAAACAACTTATTCAACCCTTTCTACTTCGAAGATCAAAGATGCAGACTTCGATTATAGAGGATCTTCCGGAAAAAATAGAAAACAAGATAGGCTGTCCTTTAACAAAAGAACAGGCCACTCTTTACCAATCGGTTGTGGATGGAATTAAAGAAAGATTGAATAATGCGGTTGGAATGGAACGAAGAGGGCTAATATTGGGCGGAATAACAAAGTTGAAACAGGTGTGTAATCACCCGTCATTATTGACAGGGGAACCACCTAGTATCATGCATTCAGGCAAAATGCAACAAGTCCGAAAGATTTTAAATGATCAGGTGAAAACGGGCGAGAAGGTGTTGTTATTTACCCAATATGTGAAAATGGGTCAACTATTAATTAACCTGTTAAATGATATAGATTCGAATTGTGCCGTATATTTCCTTCATGGTGGTGTTCCTTCTCAAAAAAGGGAAGAGCTTCTTCAGAAATTTAAGGATTCCGTATCCCAAAAAAGCATCTTTATCTTATCAATCAAAGCTGGTGGAGTGGGATTGAATCTTACCGAAGCGAACCATGTCATTCATCTCGATCGATGGTGGAACCCTGCTGTTGAAAATCAGGCGACAGATCGTGCTTATCGTATTGGGCAACAGCAAGATGTCCAGGTCTATAAGATGATTACGAAAGGGACACTTGAAGAAGGCATCGATCGCTTAATTGATCGAAAGTCACAACTAACCTCTCAAATAGTCACCAATCAAGATCAATGGGTAACGGAAATGAGCGATAATGAGTTTATTGAGCTGATTCAACTTAGGAATAAGGTGTTGAACTAATGTCAGATCCATTTAAAAAAGTAAAAAAGCCTGTTCAACAGTGGCTCAACCAATTTGCAGATCGTGTTGATTATAGCCGGTTTAGAAGAGGGCTAACATTGTTTGAACAAAATCGAGTTGAATCATTTCAACTGTTTCCGAACCATTTCGAAAGTACGGTTCACGGTAGACAGGATCACTATGAAGTAACCGGTATGTATAAGTGGGGTGGGGAATTACCAATTCTTGATGAGTACTCCGTTTCGTGTACTTGTCCAGATGATGCAGCGATTTGTAAGCATGCGGTTTGTGTGACGATTCATCTCATGCTCTATCACACTGAAAACCCCCATACTCCGGTCGTGGAGGACCCGAACGAACAGACTCGGGCTAAGATGGTTGAGCTGCCTTTACAAAAATTAATCGAAAAGCTCCAATGTGCACCCTATTCAATTTCATCTCTTAGAGAAGCAGAGTGGACATCACTATTGGACAATCGAAGCACGAATAAAGAAATCCATGAAACTATTGTGGACTTATTAGATAAGTTCCATTAGACGTTAGACATACATGTAACGTACTGTAGTGAAGGAAAGAGTCAGACCCTGTTAACTAATCGGATTCTGACTCCCCGTAACTACTTTTTCTCTAAGCGCTTTAGGCAGTAATGGTCTGAAAGGCTTGAGGGGAAATTTCGTAATAAGCGCGATTGTACGTGATGGTTTGTTCACCTTGCATTGTAATAATTCGATCTTCAGTGATCCGAATAATCCTACCTTCTACAGGGAGCTTTTTCATAAACATCCTCTCTCCTTTCAACATATAATTACAACCTCTTATCTTTCATTACCCTTATATTACATGATTTGAACCGATAATTGTCAAAATATTAAAAAAACATTTCCTCCAAAATCGACAAAGTTGTTGTGCATAGTAAAGGAAGATGGATTATTAAGATTAAAGGTGAAAAAGAGTGACACAAATTGACGAGTTGTGGCGAGAAATCGATAGAACGCGAAAGTTGAAAATAAAACGGAGTGTTACAAATACGAACAAATTGTAGTAAAAACCAGGAACTCGCTAATAAATCGAATTATTATCCGAATATTCACTGCTAGAAAAGCACCCCTTTTAGCAAGGTTCCAATATTTCATTCTAGTACTTGTCGTATGTTATAGTTTGTAGTAGGGAATTTAACGAAAGGGGTTGTATTCACTTGAATCTCAAAGGTATTGAACCAACACCAAGTCCGAATACGATGAAATTGATCGTCGATGATCAACTACCAAGCGGAAAAAACATGAATTTTAAAAAAGATGAAGGAGATGAAGCACCTTCGCCATTAAAGGAACTTCTCTCTATAGAAGGCGTCAAAGGTCTTTATTATGTAGCAGATTTCATAGCTCTTGAACGAAACGCCAAATTTGACTGGAAGGTTATTCTTCCCGAGGCAAGACGAATCTTCGGGAATGAAAGCGCTGCTATAAATGAGGATAGTAATAATGATAAGGCTCCAAATGAAGATTTTGAAGAAGTGAAGGTTCAAATTCAAAAATTCCGAGGCATCCCTATGCAAATAAAATTAATTAAGGGAGATGAGGAAAAGCGAGTCGGATTACCTGAACGCTTTATGACAATATCCCTTAAAGCCCAATCCGCTTCCGATAACCTCGTAATGGAACGTCAATGGGTTGATCAAAGCCCGCGGTATGGAGATATGGATGCGATAGGGGCTGAAGTAGCCGAGGAGATTAGTGCCGCTTATGATGAAAAAAGACTAATACAATTAAAAGAGTTAGCGTTTGAACAAAACAAGCCAGAATTCCAAGAAAATAAGAGAAAAGCCTATAAAGTAACACTCGAGATGATGTCGAATACGGATTGGAAAGAACGATATGCGGCACTTGAACAAATGGAACCTACTGAGGACGATCTCATTGTTCTCGATAAAGCGCTAGAGGATGAAAAAACATCGATACGACGCCTTGCTACTGTGTATCTAGGCATGATTGAGGATAAAAAGGTGCTATCCTATATGGCGAAAGCGTTAGTCGATAAATCTGTAACGGTTCGTCGTACGGCCGGAGATTGCATGTCTGATCTTGGTTTTACAGAGGGAATTCCTTATATGATAAAAGCATTAAAGGATCCGAATAAACTTGTTCGTTGGCGTGCGGCTATGTTCCTATATGAAGTAGGCGATGAATCAGCAATCCCAGCTTTACAGGCGGCAAAGGAAGATCCGGAATTTGAGGTTGCGATGCAAGTGAACATGGCTCTTGAGCGAATCAAGGGCGGTGAAGAAGCAAAGGGTTCAGTATGGAAACAAATGACAGAAACGATGCAGAAAAAAGGCTCGAATTGAAGTTCGTTGATGTTTTTGCAAGACCGTGATAGAGTAATTTTAGATGAAGGAAAAATGGAGGTATGAACCATGTCAATGGCATATGAAGAATATATGAGACAGCTCGTTCAACCAATGCGAGATGAATTAACGACTGCTGGATTCCAAGAATTAAGAACACCTGAAGATGTAGATGCATACATGGAAAAAGCGGAAGGTACAACACTTATCATGATTAACTCTGTGTGTGGTTGTGCAGCGGGACTTGCAAGACCAGCAGTCCGACAAGCGGTAGAACACGACGCACGTCCTGACAACTTAGTTACAGTGTTTGCAGGACAAGATAAGGCAGCAACGTCAGTAATGAGATCTTACTTTATTGATGTAGAGCCATCTTCACCATCAATTGCTCTCATTAAAGGAAAAGAGCTTGTACACTTTATCCCGCGTGAAGAAATTGAGGATCATGAATCAACGGATATCATGCAAAACTTAGTTAACGCATTTGAAACCCATTGTAAATAATACATCAAATGAGCCCACCCGGTTTTTATGATAACGGGTGGGCTTCATTTAAATTAAATAATTATTAATAGAAGATAATGGTGTTCATACTAATGTTTATTCCGCAATTTTATCGGGCGAGACAAAAGCAGAACGTATAAACGTGAATTCCCCTTTTTAATGCATTCTGTTCTTCCGTTTTCGTGAAGGGAACCACCAATTCCAGTCTCCCATTAACTTCATTAAGGATGGTACCAGGATCATCCTCACTAATGTTGCATCGATCAGTATTGCTAATGCTACCGAAACACCCATCTGTTTTACTGGAACCACACCGGTAAATGCAAATGCACCTGTGACCACAATCATTATCAATGCAGCAGAGGTAATGATTTTACTTGTTGATGTTAATCCCATCAGCGTAGCATAGTGGTTATCCTTCGATTCATGATAGTATTCTTGAATTCGAGATATGAGAAACACTTCGTAATCCATACTTAATCCATATACGACTCCGAATGTAAGTACGGGAATCATTACACCAATTCCATTCGTAGGATCTGTTAAATGACCCTCTTGAAAAATCCACACGACTAAGCCGAAGGTCGCGCAAAGACTGAGCACATTCATGACAATTGCTTTTAATGGAATGAAGAGTGAACGGAACGCGAACATCAGGATAAAATACGTTGTGATCAGGACAAATGCGATGCCGTACGGTGCCTTTTCATAAATTTCATCAAAAATTTCCTGTGTGAATTTACTATTTCCCCCAAGTATGAGTTGAAATGATTCATACTCACCGTCCCACTTACGAACCCAATCTTTCGCACGATCCGAAGTACTATCAACATTTAAATACACGTGAATAATCGCTTTATCCTTATGTGTAAATTGGTTAATAGCGGGCTGCAATTCAGCTGGAACAGCATCATTTTTTATCATTGTTTCTAATTCATCGGGTGGCAGTTCTGTTACTGAAAAAAGTGATTCGATTCGTTTAACGATCGTTTCCGCCCGTAAATCGGATTCAAGATTACGAAGTTCCGTGAGCTGAGTATCGGAAAGGATCGAATCATCTGCATCTACTATCATCGTAACAGGGTATAATTCCTGCTCTCCAAAGGTTTCTGTAAAGGTTTCAAATGCTTGCCGTGAATCGTAGGACTTTGGCAATGCTTCCGCTTCAGGTATTGTCAGCTTTAAATGGTTGATTGGTAAGATGGCAGTTAATAAGATCAGTACAGCAAAAAAAAGCATGATTACCGGACGTCTCATCACAAATCGTGCAAATCGATACCAGGAACTCACTTGGTTGTCTTTTTGTTTCAAAATCATCCATTTGTTCACTCGCTCCCCTAACAGACCAAGTAGAGCAGGTAAAAAGGTTAATGCACAGACAACTGAAAGAATAACAACAAACATTCCTCCAATGGCTACAGTTTGGAAAATATTAATATCGATTATAAGCAATGAGGATAATCCTAGAAAGACGCATAACCCTGAAAATGCGATCGAACGTCCAGCCGTTTTGAAAGATACATTTACAGCTCGTTCAACTGATCCATTTCTCAGTTCTTCTCGAAAGCGGTTTACAAGCAAAAGAGCAAAATCGATGCCAAGAGCGAGACCGATCATCGGTACTACATTAAGTAAGAATATCGACATATCCATTCCATAACTTGCAAAATAAAGGAGACCCATGGAGCTGGCTACACTAATTACACCAATCACAACGGGAATGATAGCGGCCGCAAAACCACCGAACGCAAAAATAAGAATAACCAGTGCTGCTGGAATACCAATGGCTTCGGCATGTTTAAGATCTTCCTGACTTGCCTTATTCATATCTTCTGCAATGACAGGTCCACCGGTTACACGAACGGTAAAATCATCCGTATTAGTTATTTTTGAACGAATTTGCTCAATCGACTCTTTTAACTCTGTAAAACTCTCGTCAAATCCTAGAACAGCATAAGCAATATTATCTTTTGCCATGTTTGGTTTCTTTTCAGGTGAGGTAACTTTGATCAAGTGATCTATGTTCGTCAATGAACTCAATGTTTTTTGGATATGCCTCTGAAACGGATCGCTATTTGCCTTATATGTATGTGACTCAAAGACTAGTATCATTGTTGATTTTGGTTGATCGAATTCTTCATTAAGAATTTTTTGCGTTTTATTAAAAGAACCTTTGGTTTCAAATCCACTACCATGAAGGATAGATGGAAGCTGAAAGGCGAAGAAGGTTAAAAGCAATGCACCGCATGCCCAAAGGATTATGACTGATTTTTTATATTGAAAAATCAGAGTGCTGAATACTTCAAGAAATGATTTTTTCATGCTCGCCTCCCGAAATTTTCCTTATTCCTTCATTATACACATCTGACCGCTTGTCTTACATCAATCAGTGAAACTATTGGTAAAAGTTAAATGATTATGGAGAGTAATAGGGTGCAAAAAAGAACTGACTACAAGGGCGAGATGTCCGGAGTGGTCATTTCGACACGAGTAAGTCAGTTGAGTCTTACACACACAGATCGGCAGTAAATGTCACAGGGAAACGAAAAGTCAAGACAATTCTTCACCCTATGTCAAATACGCACAAATTCAGTATTCAAATCAATTATTTACAGTCTTTATCTTTTCGACCTACAAATCCTGCAGCACCCACAATAATTAAAAGGATAAAGAGGACGACGATAATCGCAAACATTTGTCCGTGATCATGACAATCATATCCACCATGCCCATAGCCATGATGCATCGGATAACAGTGGTCTTTTTCCATATGATGTGGCATCATATGCATATTCTCTGGCATGTGCATATTCTCTGGCATGTGCATATTCCCCGGCATCATGTGCATATTCATGTCGTAATCCATTCCCCCCATTGGCATTTCTTTTTTATGGTGTTTGCCCATGTATTTTTTCATTTTCTCCATCGGTATTTCCCTCCAATGTTTGGTAATATCAGGTCTGTCATACTAACAAAATATGTACATTTGCCTTATCTGCAACGGGGACACGAGTGGAATTTTTGGGTACAAGCGTAGTTTTTTCATTATTTTGCAAAGGAATGTAAGATATAAATGAAGGATGTGGATAGCATTCTATAGAGCTTGAATTCATGGAAACATTAACCAGAAGGAAATTGAAGGGTGGGCAAGGAATGGGTGAACGAAGATTAATTATTGCTGGAGCAAATAGTGGGTCAGGAAAAACAACCCTTACAATTGGGCTACTCGCTGCTCTCAAAAAGAAAGGGTATGAGGTTCAAGGCTTTAAATGTGGACCCGATTACATTGATCCAACCTTCCATACAATGGTCTCTGGCCGTCGATCTCGAAATCTAGACAGCTGGATGTTGTCACATGATACGCTGAAATCTGTCTTAAACCAAGGGAGTAAAGGGGCAGATATATCCCTTATAGAAGGTGTAATGGGCTTCTTTGATGGGAGAAGTCCATTAAGTAACGAGGGGAGCACAGCTGAAATTGCCTCGATCATAAATACACCGGTTGTTCTTGTACTCAACTGTGAGGCAATGGCGCGTAGTGCTGCGGCAATAGTGAAGGGGTTCCATACGTTTGCTGAGGGTAACCGTATTGGGGCTGTTATCGCTAACAAAGTTGGTAGTGAAGGCCATTACAAGATTGTGAAAGCGGCGATTGAACAAGAATGCGGGATTCCAGTCGTAGGATATTTGGAAAATGAGACAGGGATTGAGATGCCAGAAAGACATTTAGGGCTTGTTCCCGCAGTCGTCCGTGGGGAGCTTGATACGTTTTTTGAACAAATAGGAGAATTGGTATCGTCCACAGTGGATGTCGATCAACTCTTTGAACTAGCTAGTACTGAAGCAGTCGAATGCGATACGCCTTCCATTTTTCAACGTAAAAGGGAGTTTGATTTACGTATTGCTATTGCCAAAGACAGTGCATTCCACTTTTATTATCCGGAAAATCTTGAACTACTTGAAGCATATGGTGCTGAGTGTGTCTATTTTTCACCACTAAAAGATGAGCCGCTTCCGGATGATATCGATGGATTATATATTGGTGGCGGCTTTCCTGAAGAGTACGCTACAGAACTTGCTGTTAACCATTCGTTTAAACAGTCTTTAAAAGAAGCGATTGACAATGGTTTACCTGTTCTTGCTGAATGCGGAGGATTTATGGTGCTAACCGAGTCAATAGAAACAACAGATGGATGCCAACATCCGATGGTAGGAGTGATTCCAGGCCATGTAAAAATGCAGCCCAAGCTTGCGGCGATTGGTTATAGAGAAATTGAGGGGAAAGAAGATAATCCTTTACTGAGTGATGGAGAAACTGCAAGAGGGCATGAATTTCATTACGCCACTTTTGAAGTGGAAGAAGATCTTCCGGTTGCTTATAACATGAAAGGAAGAGACGGTAAGGCTTTTGGTGAAGGCGTCCTTAAGAACAATCTAATCGCGGGATTTACACACCTACACTTTGCATCCAACCCAAAAGTTGTTGAGCGATGGCTCGAAACTTGCCGACTGAAGAAGCAGACTATTCTTTAAATGTGTGTTCAAAACCAATTAACCAAATGGAGATGATAAAATGATCGATTTAAGAAGTGACACAGTAACAAAACCTACTGAAGAAATGCGAAGAGCGATGTATGAGGCAGAGGTAGGAGATGATGTCTACGTTGAGGATCCGACGATAGCTAAGTTGGAAGAACTCGCTGCATCTCAATTGGGTAAGGAAGCAGCTTTATTTGTAACGAGCGGAACACAAGGAAATCAAATCGCGGTCCTCACACACTGTCAACCTGGCAATGAAGTTCTCCTTGAGGAGGACGCTCATATTTTTTATTATGAAGGTGGAGCTATTTCAGCTTTCGCAGGGGTGCAGACGCGAACAATAAAGGGTCAGCGTGGTGCCATTTCACCATCAGATTTGAAGAACGCGATTCGTGGTGATGATGTTCATTTTCCAGAAACGGGTCTGATTTGTATTGAAAACACACATAATCGTGCTGGTGGAGCGGTAGTGCCGATTGATAATATGAAAGAAATATATGAACTAGCACTTGAACACAACATTCCAGTTCATTTAGATGGAGCACGACTATACAATGCGGCTACATCGCTAGGTATTACGGTCAATCAACTTGCTCAATATACGACCACCGTCCAGATTTGTTTATCGAAGGGGCTTGGAGCGCCAGTTGGATCGATTATTGCGGGGGACAAAGAGTTTATTGAGCGGGCAAGAAAATGGAGAAAGCGGCTTGGTGGCGGATTGCGGCAGGCGGGTGTAATCGCAGCACCTGGAATAATTGCCCTTACGAGAATGGCGGATCGACTACATGAAGACCATGAACACGCCAAACAACTTGCTGAAGGGATCTCCAGTATTCCAGCATTAAAAGTGGTCAATCAGGTTGATACGAACATTGTAGTAGTAAACGTTCGTAGTTCAGGCTTTTCTACAGAAGAAGTTTTATCTAAATTAAAGGATGAAGGAGTTCTGGCTGTTGGATTTGGTGCAGAAACGATACGGCTTACAACCCATCACCATATCACCAAATCAGAGATTGATCGTGTGTTGACAATCTTAAATAAGCAGTTTGGATAAATTTATGTTGCAATATCAGGTTTGTTTCTGCTAATATATAACGTTGTAACTGGTGTTGTACCTGCAATACAATACTAAGGAGAATAGGTGATCAACATGACAAAAGCATATAGAGTCTTACTTTATTACAAATATGTACCAATTGAAAATGCTGAGGAATTCAGTGAACAGCATTTGCGATTCTGTAAAGAACTTGATTTAAAAGGGCGTATCCTTATAGCTGATGAAGGTATTAATGGTACAGTGTCCGGAACAGTAGAACAAACAGAGGCATACATGAAAGCACTGAATGATGATGAACGTTTCCAAGGGATTGAGTTTAAAATCGATGAAGAAGATGGACATGCTTTCAAAAAGATGCATGTTCGCTATCGACCTGAGCTAGTGAATTCTGGTGTTTTAAAAGAAATTAATCCTAGTGTCACCACTGGAAAACACTTAAGCCCTGAAGAGTTCTATGAAGCGATGAAGCGGGAAGATGTCGTTATTATTGATGCCCGGAACGATTATGAATATGATATCGGGCACTTCAGAGGTGCGATTCGACCGGATGTTCAAACGTTCCGAGAACTCCCTGAATGGATTAAACAAAATAAAGAAAAATTTGACGGTAAAAAGATTTTAACGTATTGCACAGGCGGAATCCGTTGTGAAAAGTTCTCAGGATTCTTGATGCAAGAAGGATTTGAAGATGTAAACCAGTTACACGGTGGCATTATTAATTATTCGAAAAATAAAACATCAAAGGGTCAATTATATGATGGTAAGTGCTACGTTTTTGATGAAAGAATATCTGTACCGATCAACCAAGTAGAGGACAATGTTGTCGGTAAATGCTATTATTGCGGGAAATCAGAAGATCGTTATATAAATTGTGCAAATCCGGAATGTAACCTACAACATGTTGCATGTGAAGAATGCGAAGAAAAGCATATGCGTTCATGTTCAGATGAATGTCGCGAACATCCAAGAAACCGATATCATAAAGAATCAGAACAAAATGCACAATAAATAAATGAAAGGCTGACTATTATGGTCAGTCTTTTATTTCGAGTAAAGAAAGTATAAAAGTTTGCGGCATGGATGTAATGTCCAGCTTCAGCGCCCAACCACTTGGATCACTTCAGGCCTCCTGCGGCGGCAACACACTGAAGTACTCCATGTATATTCCCACGCAGGGCCGAACGCGTTTGGGCCGAGCCTCCTCGTCGGTCTTCCAGTGACCTTCGTGGCTAAGCAGGGCGCTTGCGCTTTTCATAGTTCGTGCCAATTCAGAAGCACTCTTCTTGCAATTGGGTTTACCAATTGGTATTTTTAAAAAAAGGAGTGATTCACATGAACCAACCAAATGTAATTGTATACTCTCAACCGTCCTGACCGCCATGTCAAGTGCTGAAAGAGTTTCTTTCACATCATAATGTTGAATTTCAAGTATACAATGTCGCAGAGGATGATCAAGCTCGTGATGAGATGATCGAGAAATATAACTCGATGTCAACACCAACGATCATTATCGGTGACCAAGTTCTGACTGGATTTGATCCGGACAAGCTCACAAAGTTATTAAATTTATGAGAAAATAACACCATTTCCAAAGAGTCAGACAATATTCCTGTCTGACTCTTATTTACACTTTAACACATACAATCGTTCGTTTCGTACATCCTATTAACCAATATATATTAATATAACAAAAAAGGGATTACATAGTACATGAGGTGATAAAATGCTCTTATTTTTCGTCCTTTATTATTGGTTGTTGGGTACTCTACTTCTAGCAGCTCCTTATTATCTACCGAAATGGCTTTGCAAATGGAAAGAAAAATCACAGCTTCGAGCTCGAGCTATAAATGAAGATTCCAATATAGAAAGTATCAAAAGGAACATTGTTGCAAATACGGTTTTTTCCATTCCAGATTATTTTATAAAAATTTACTTTCCAATTTACGGTGCGCTTAAGATAGTTATAGGGTTTATCATCTTGTCCTTAATCATCCACTTCGATCGATTACTCTGATCTTATTCAACGAAATATAATTGACGGCTTAACTTCGACTCAAACTGTTGTCACTAAATTTGTTTTAATTGTTCTAATTGAGATTGATTAGTCAATAATTTGTTCACTGAATGTTGGAGTTAATGAAACTCCTTTTTTGTTACAGGCAGAGCCTCTTGTTTCAAAACGTAGCCCACCTACCCGTCTTGCTCTATCGTTGCCCATTTTACATCACTGATGCTCGTTACATTTTTTTCCCTTAGATGTTTTTCCTCAATTAGGTTTTTCTTTAATAGAAGGCACCAATTTTCGAAACGGATTTAACATAAAAATATTATGTAAACTATTAAACTTCCATATTATACATGCATTTCCGGTAAACTCCTATTGTTACACGAGACAGCAGCTTTTAAACTGTAGTGGTATACGTTTTAGGAGGTGTGTATGGATATGCATTCGAAAGGTGTAAAAGTCTTTCTTTCAATATTATTTGTCGTTGGAGCCATAGTCAGTGTGCCTACAGTCGATGCCAACGCTCAGAAAGACACAGTTGAGGTAGGGGATCGTTACGGCTATGTGTGGGATCTTCAACATAGACTTCAACAACTTGGATATTTTGAATACAAAATGGATGGTGAATTTGGTCTGAACACGAAACATGCTATCATACGTTTTCAACAAGAAAACGGGTTGAAAGAAGATGGTGTAGTTGGACCTCAGTCCTGGGCACAATTGTACATGCAGTCATTCACAGTTAACGAGATTCAAATGATGGCTCAAATGGTACATGGTGAGGCTAGGGGAGAATCGTTTAAAGGACAAGTTGCAGTTGCTTCAGTTATCTTAAACCGATTGCACTCCGATAAATTTCCAGACAAAGTTAAACATGTATTATTTGAAGACTTGGCCTTTACTGCTATTGCTGATGGTCAATATTATTCAACCCCTGACAAAGAATCATACCGTGCCGTTTATGAAGCAATCAGAGGTTGGGATCCAACGGGAAATGCCGTTTACTACTTTAATCCAGAAACAGCTACTTCAGAATGGATCTGGTCACGTACGCAAACAACAAAGATCGGTAATCATATTTTCGCAAAATAACTAGAAATTATAATATATTTAGAAAATAATTTACAACAAAGGGTCAGGCTCCTAGATAGTTAAGGGTCTGGCTTTTATATTTAGTAAAGAAAGTATAAAAGTTTGCGGCATGGATGTAATGTCCAGCTTCAGCGCCCAACCACTTGGATCACTTCAGGTCTCCTGCGGCGGCAACAGCCTCCTCGTCGGTCTTCCAGTGACCTTCGTGGCTAAGCAGGGCGCTTGCGCTTTTCTCAATTGTTGATCGTTTTGAGAGGGTGTTGGAAGTCATTGAAACACCTGAACCCAAAAATTCAATTTCTCCAAAACAACTTTTCTCAGAGATACTGAAGAATGGATTGTCATACCTTTTGATGTTTTAATAGATAAGAATAAAACAGATCAGAGAAAACGGAAGATAAAAAATTCAACAGAATTTATTTAGGGAGGAAGATGATCGATAGAGCTGATAACCTATTTATTCCGAGAAAAACAAAGTAAAAAGAGAACGGATCTGTCGCGAATTATGCGAACAGATCAGTCCTATTGCAATTGTTCCGCGAAAGCAAAATTATATGGTGCTGTTTAAAGTGGGTATATAGGATTGAAATTCAGACAGGTTTATTACGTTTAATTAATGAAAAGTGTGGAAATGTTATGAAAAACCATGAACAAGCGAAGCATCGGCCATTTCAATAATTAAAATTTATTTTTGGCCTTCGGTGTAAATTTGGAAGGTTACACCGAACTTGTCTGTTACAATACCGTAAGCAGGACTAAAAAAAGTTTCTTGCAAAGGCATATTTACTTGACCGTCTTCCTGCAAGGCTCCAAAGAATTGTTTTGATTTTTCCATGTCGTTAGTAGAAATACAGATCGTAACTTGATTTCCACTTTGATGGGGTTGTCCTGGAAACGTATCAGAAAACATAAGATCTGTTTCACCAACTCTTAACGATGCGTGTGACACACGTTCTTTTGCATCTTCGGGTATAGGAAATTCAGGGTCTTCTGGCATCTCTCCGAAGGTTTGGTTAAAGAGAACTTCAGCATCCAATGCTTTTTCATAAAATTGAATGGCTTCTTTTGCATTTCCGTCCATCACTAAATAGGGGAAAAGTCGTAATGACATGGCAATCAGCTCCTTGAGTTTTTTATTCGTTTCTACTTGTTTTTATTTTTGATATGTTTGTTCAAGCCAATCCTATGTTGAACCTTGTCAATATCAAAACCCCATGTTCTATATTTCCCACAAATTGATTATAAACTAAGGAACATATGTTTGCAATGAGCATATTCTCTCTTTTACTTATTTGATATGTCCTATCATAAGGGAAGAATCTTACTTCCCAAAAAACAAACTATTAAAAAAGCCTCACATAGGTGTTTTTTACCCATCCTCTCGAAAAAACAAGACTATAATTGGAGATGTTCCTCAAAGTACTTTAAGAAGGGGGCATCTCCTTTTCTTTTCTTCAAATAATAGAATTTGTTAGATGGCTTCAAAATCCGTACCAGCATGTGAAGGTAACTGGCATTCATAACGCTTCGCGGGGTCGTAAGGCAAGATCCATCAATATCTATTTGGACAAGGTGTATGCTTTTTATGATTATCTTATGAGGAATGAGGATTACTCCCTGAATCTGTCGGAACGATTGAAAAGACAAGTATCGGCTTCAAGAAGCGGTTTCAAGGGTTTCCTCCATCACACTCTCAAAAATAAAACAAGAGACATCAAGATACTCAAATTGAAAGCTCCAAAAGAAAGATTAAAAGTATTGTCATTGGATCAGGTACAAACATTGATTGAGGCGTGCCGTACCTTTCTTATTCAAGGGTCATTTTGTGGAATAAGGAAGGAGTTATTCGAAGGTAAATCGAAATAAATAATAGCACTAACAAAAACCATTAAATATTGCGAGGTGTAAAAATGGACGACCAAAGAATTATTGGTCAAACCAAAGATGTTGGATTTCAAGTCGGAGTTAGAAGGACTTTCCCAGTTTCACAGGAGAAGGCTTGGGAGTTTATTAACTCTAAGGAAGGCTTGGATTTATGGTTGGGTGAAAGTCCTAGCATCATTCTTAAACCAGGTCAGAAATACATAACAAGAACGGGGAAAGTGGAAATTCGAATTGTTAAACCGTTAGAACAGCTTCGCCTAACTTGGCAAAAAGAAGAATGGGAAAAACCGTCAACAGTACAAGTCCGTATTATATCAAAAGCAAGTAATAAAACAACGATTAGTTTTCATCAAGAGAAGCTTTCCGATAAAAATGTTAGAGAAGAAATGAAAGTATATTGGGGAGAAATTCTAGATGAAATAAGGGACAGGCTGCAAAATTAATTTGATTTAGAAAAGTAAGGGGTGATGCGAAGAAACGTTCACCCACTTGACTTAATTTATAGTACGCAATACATAGTGAGGGGAGAAATTTATGATTAAACAACTGATCTTTGGCGACGCAATGAAAGAACTAGAGTCTACACGCCGCATTCTGGAACGCCTACCCGAGGAATATATGTCTTGGAAGCCACACGATAAATCAATGACGCTTGAAGGGTTGGCTACACATCTGATCAACCTGCTAAACTGGCAAATTGCGATTTTTCAGTACCTTGAGTTCGATCTTGCAACCGTACCGCAGAGGAGACAGCCTTTGAAAACACGCGCTGAAGTTCTGGAGGAGTTTGACGCGAACGTCAGCAAGTTAGGAAAGTTGCTAGACGAATGCGATGAGAAAATGCTCGACCAGGAATGGATATTGCGCCATGGTGATCATATTGTGCTCCGCGAGCCAAGGGCAATTGCACTCCGTACCCTAGGATTAAGTCACATGATTCATCACCGTGCGCAAATTGGAGTTTATTTTCGTTTGCTTGATATTCCAGTGCCGGGCATCTATGGTCCCTCGGCTGATGAGGAAGTCCAATAAATCACTTCACTTTCTCTGATCCTGTTTATTAAATTAAAAGGCGCGATTGTTAAGCATTTTTTTGCACGTTAAGAAAGTATAAAAGTTTGTGGCATGGATGTAATGTCCAGCTTCAGCGCCCAACCACTTGGATCACTTCAGACCTCCTGCGGCGGCAACAGCCTCCTCGTCGGTCTTCCAGTGACCTTCGTGGCTAAGCAGGGCGCTTGCGCTTTTCTTAAAAGATAAGAAAGTATAAAATTCGGGGCTACCACAGAGCATTTCGCTGTGGTAGTTTGTGTGTATGGAGACGAATATTCTTAGACAAATTTTCTTTGATCATCATGGACACTGGGAACGATTCAAAAGTAAACATGGGGACCGAATCCGATCAGTCGTTATTAAAGAAGTAGAGAAATTCAGAGACTGCGGAGATATCAAAAAAGGTTTCAAACTACTGGTCTGCGAAGGTTGTCATGATGTCCGAAAAGTCCCGTATCGATGCAAAGGTCGATTCTGTACAACCTGTTCCGTTGGGGAAAGTGAGGAATGGAGTCGGTTATTAACGGACGAAGTGTTACAGGTGAATCACCGACNAAAGAAGTAGAGAAATTCAGAGACTGCGGAGATATCAAAAAAGGTTTCAAACTACTGGTCTGCGAAGGTTGTCATGATGTCCGAAAAGTCCCGTATCGATGCAAAGGTCGATTCTGTACAACCTGTTCCGTTGGGGAAAGTGAGGAATGGAGTCGGTTATTAACGGACGAAGTGTTACAGGTGAATCACCGACATGTCATTTTAACGATAGATGAGGGACTAAGAGAGGTGTTCTTACTTCATCGGAAACTCCTGAAAGAATTCATGGATGCAGGGGCGAAATTGATTCAGGATTTTTTCAAGAAGAAAGCGAAAGTGACACCCGGTATCATATCTGGGCTACATACCTTTGGATCGACAATCAATTTCAATCCGCATATTCATATGTTAGTGACNTTAACGGACGAAGTGTTACAGGTGAATCACCGACATGTCATTTTAACGATAGATGAGGGACTAAGAGAGGTGTTCTTACTTCATCGGAAACTCCTGAAAGAATTCATGGATGCAGGGGCGAAATTGATTCAGGATTTTTTCAAGAAGAAAGCGAAAGTGACACCCGGTATCATATCTGGGCTACATACCTTTGGATCGACAATCAATTTCAATCCGCATATTCATATGTTAGTGACGATGGGTGGAATGACGAAGAAGGGTGAATGGAAAGCCTATGATTTCCTCCCCTTTGAGATGCTTCGAAAGCAGTGGCAGACGGTCGTCTTAAAATTGATTCGTAAACACGTAACAGGAAAAGAGAAAAAGCAAATACAACCACGGTTACAGAAGGCGTTTTCCAACAATGGAGAAGGCTTCTATGTGTATGCCCCGAAACAAAAAGGGAAGATCAAAGAACAGTTACGTTATATTGGCCGTTATATTCGTCGACCCGCAATTGGAATCAATCGGATTGAGGCGTATGATGGTCAAATGGTGACGTTCAAGTACATCGATAAAACAGATGGGAAAGAAAAGCACGAAACGGTAAGTGT
>NZ_JANHJQ010000047.1:0-1090 GCF_024609785.1 Pseudalkalibacillus decolorationis | reverse complement strand
GTTACGTTATATTGGCCGTTATATTCGTCGACCCGCAATTGGAATCAATCGGATTGAGGCGTATGATGGTCAAATGGTGACGTTCAAGTACATCGATAAAACAGATGGGAAAGAAAAGCACGAAACGGTAAGTGTTGAAGAATTCATCACTCGACTCGTTCGGCATATTCCAGATCAACAGTTTAAGACGATTCGTCATTACGGGATGTATTCCAGAAGAAGTAAAAAATTAAGTAAGAAAGTGCTGCAGAAGTGGCAAGAGGACGCAAGACGTTGGATTGTAAAGGTGAAGAAAACCTTACGCCGTCAAACATGGCGAGAGAGAATGATCGCCAGTGGTTCCNNNCGTCATTACGGGATGTATTCCAGAAGAAGTAAAAAATTAAGTAAGAAAGTGCTGCAGAAGTGGCAAGAGGACGCAAGACGTTGGATTGTAAAGGTGAAGAAAACCTTACGCCGTCAAACATGGCGAGAGAGAATGATCGCCAGTGGTTCCGAAGATCCTCTCGTTTGTCCGAATTGCGAGTGTTATTATGAATACAAGGGAGAAGTCTGCCTAGAAAACGGAAAGCTCGAAATCAAAGTAGCCTTATGTAATGATACGAAAGCCTATTTGGAAAGGATGATTCACCATCTCACCGGTATCCAAGCACCGCAAAAAAGGAAAGAAAAAGAAAAAAGGGAATATGACATCGAAAAAACCACAGAGCGTCAGCTATGTCTGTTTAGCGTGTCATGAAAAAGAAGACATCCCGTATCATGTGGTTCGGGAGTTTGATTTGATGGATGGTGGCGATCCGACGATTCCACCTAAGTTTTCATGTGAGACATGCGGAGGAGAGATGTATCCTGAGTATTACAAAGGGGTACACGGCGTAGAATACAAGCTATCGGATGTTCTCTGACAAAAAAGGACCTGAGTGGAGTGCTTGAACTGTATCCCGAATAATGGACACTTATAAAAAAAGTCCGTTATTCGGGATTTTTTGTGTTAACTTACACGGAAAACCCGTTATAATCAAAACAAATGGAGAGAACGGGGAATCAAGTATGAGTAAACGAATCTTTAACGAATTTCAACGTAGACAAC
>NZ_JANHJQ010000046.1 GCF_024609785.1 Pseudalkalibacillus decolorationis | reverse complement strand
TGATAGATACACTGAATAATCAGTGCATCTATATTATAGAGGGTGGTTCTCCTCCCGAGAAGCTGGTTCTATTCGTCCGAGACAATGGTTCAAAATGTCCGAGAAGTTGGTTCTATTCGAGTGAAATATTCAACTCGTTAGCTGATAATGAATATGTAGTACAATTCCAGTACTTAGAACTTGTTTTTCAACCTCTTGAATAACCACTAAACCATAAACATCTTAAAATCAATGCCCAAATACTCGGTTTTAATTTTAAACCCCATGATTTTGTTAAAGGAGTAGGTAACTCTGTTTCACGAAACAAAGGGACTGAAAAGGCTTTTATGTTGGGATTTAACAACTTTGCTGACTCGACAGATCTTTTTAAATCACTTGTAATAAAAATATTCGCTGATGCTATTTTTTTAAGCGTTTCTGATGGGTAAGATTTTTCTTCATAAACCCCGTTATAGTCATACTTTTCAGCCCAATTTTATGGCTTATGAAATGAATATTATCTTATTAAAATAGGAAACAACCAGAACTCTATCGATTAACCTTCAGTCATAGAGTTCTTATTTTTTTTATTATCACTTGTAGACCAATGAAAAGGTGAAAGGAACACAGCAATAGACAAGGAATGTAAAAGGTTATCAAGCCATATGAATGTATCATATTTAAAAGAATCCAAAACAACTAATCCGATATAGATGGCTATAGAAAATAAATTTTTTAAAAATCATAAAATAGCAATATATAAGAAACCTTATGATTCACTTCATTGTAAAATAGACATAACCTGGTTTAAAAAAATTGAAAGGGGAGGAATGTATGAGCCAATTAGTAATTAAACAATTTGAAATGACAAGAAGTTGGTTTATTGAAGTTGCAGAGTCAGTTCCAAGGGGAATAACCAATATACAGCCACAGGGTTTTAACAACAACATCCATTGGCATATCGGTCATGTATTAACGAGTGCTGACCAAATTATGTTTGGCTTACATCACAATAAGTCCTATCTTCCTACAGTCTATGTGGAATTATTTAACCGAGGTACTTATCCGTCCGATTGGGGAGGAGATGTCCCTTCTGTAGAAGAACTTATTACACAATTGAAAGATCAGTGGGTTCGTCTTCAACAAATTCCCGCTGAACAGTTAACTGACACCCTCAAAGAACCATTTATTGGACTTGAAACTTTAGGAGAAGTAGCAGGCTTTGCAATCGTTCATGAATCAATTCATATAGGAAAAATTCAAGAGATGAAGCGTATAATTGAATATGCAGAAACTACGAACTAATCAACAGCCAATTATTTAATGGGCTGAAACGTTAAAGCGGCGTGTAGTGGATAAAACATAAAAAAGGAGAAAACGATGAATAATACCATTTCAAAAAGTCGGCTTTGGACCGCACGAATAATGAGTGGAGTTGTAATTCTTTTTATGTTGTTCGACAGTATATCCAAATTCTTTAAGCCTGCCTCTGTTGTGGAACCAACACTTGTACTCGGATTTTCAGAACGTCATATTATAGTGTTGGGAATACTCGGATTCCTTTCTGTAATTCTTTACACCATTCCTAGCTTTTCTGTCTTAGGTGCAGTGCTGCTGACGGGATATTTTGGTGGGGCGATTGCTACACATGTTCGCCTAGATAGCCCGCTGTTTTCCCATACACTGTTTCCAGTCTACATAGCTGTTTTGGCTTGGGGAGGAATTTGGCTGAGGGATGAAAATTTGCGTAATCTTTTTCCATTTAAAAAAAGAACACAGACAAATGAGAAAAATAACTTTGACCAGGCAAATATCACTTGATGTCATGGTTTTAGCTAACAAGATGAACCAGCTCTAGCGTGTCATCCGCTGAATTACTGAGCTGAACGCGGAATTAAGGGTCGAGCGCTGAATTAAAGGTCCCGACGCTGAATTACTAGGCCTGAGCGCCGAATTAAAGATAGTTTTGAATCTAGACGGTTGTTCGAACAGAACAAAATAAGGAGTTGTTAAACATGACAGTACGATTGACCCCCTTTTTGAGGATGGAAGGAAATGCAAAGGAAGCGATCCGGTTTTATGAGGAAGCTTTGGATGCCCAGGTGCTCAGCATAATAACTTACGGTGAGATGCCAATGGATATTACGGAAGAATTGAAGGGGAAAGTGGCGCATGCGCTCGTGAAAATAGGGGAGTCGGACCTTATGTTGTCTGACTCGGTAGGTGATGTTTGTACTAATTCACCTGACCAGACGGGTGACAAGGTTTCGATTTGTATATCAACTGATGACGCTGAAAAGGCTGGACAATTATTCAGTGCCCTGCAACAGGATGGTCAAGTTGAGATGCCACTTGAAGAAACCTCCTTTAGCCCCGCATTCGGCATCGTTAATGACAAATTTGGAGTCATGTTTACCGTCGTTGCGGAGCGCAAACAATAAAATAAGGAGTCCGCATGGGGAAAGTTGCTAAAGACGTTCACTTCATCAAGTATGGTTTTTTGGAGTATTGGTCGACATATCAAAATCAACATCCTCAATAAATTCGATAACTTCCCCATTGGGACTGTGAACGAGAGCGTTCTTTACGACAAGAGGTGGTTCGCCAATAGAAAGACGATTCGGTTCTATAAAAGCCTTTGCTCCATGAGTAATGGCTTTTTGAAACATTTCATTTACATCATTCACATAGAAGGCGAAATGTAGTAATGCTCCGTGCGCTATGTCTTCTTCAGACAATGCTTTCTTCCCCTGGGCCGGGATTACGGCTTCGTTATCAAAGATCTCAATACAGGTTCTTTGGTCGGGTGACACCAACATGGAAGCATCTTTGATTTGAAAGGAAGGTAGACTCCAATGATGACCTACTTTGAACCCTAGGATTTGAGTATAGAATGCAATAGTTGCTTTATAATCCTTGGCTTGAATCGCAACATGTGCAAGGCCTTTTATGCTCATCTTTAACCTCTCCTTATATATGATACATTCATTATAGTGATATAAAACCGTATAATACATATAAAAAAAGAGTCTTTTATAGTAGTATGATTATTAATTATAAGGAAATTTAGTCAAAAGGGGTTACTTTTTTAACACGTTAAGAAAATATAAAAATACTTTCTATAGTATAAGCGCAACTAAGACGATCGCCAGCGCTAAGGCTTGACGCTAGCCAAGTTTTCTTTATTTCATTTCGGAGGTATCTTATATGAAACATCTAATCGATGACATTGATAAAAAGATCATGCAATTATTCCAGGATAATGCCCGAATATCGATCTCTCAAATCAGTAAAGAAGTTTCCATGTCTCAACCATCTGTCAAAGAAAGGATTATTAAGTTAGAAGAGAAGAACATCATTTCCGGATACACCACTTCATTTAATTTGAAAAATCTAAACAGAGGAACGACCACGTTTATTCTTCTAAAAACAGAACATTGCCAAGAACTCATTGATTTTTGTAAAGATGCCTGGCAAGTAACCGATTTATTTCGAATCAGTGGAGAATATAATTATCTGATAAAAGTGCAAACAGCGTCCATTGAGGAAGTTGCTGAATTTCAAGACTCTCTTATAAAGCTGGGACCTTCAAAGTCTCATATCAGTTTGAAAAATATCTTGGAAAACAGAGTTTTGCTCTAAATTAGCATCTAATCATACTGGTTTAATATTTTATTTACTTTTTCTTTTACAGCTTCAATTAATTCAAAAGGCTTTCTAATAACTGCATTTTCACCATACGCGATAAAGTAATCTGAGAAAAAGTCGATATCCTGTTTTGAAATCCTACCTACGACAAAACCTGTACCATCATTCCTTTTATGTAATTCGGTAATTGGCCACTTTACTGATTGATATTTTTCAACACCACTATTTGTTAGCTCGACATTTAACTCAAATGCTTCTTTTTTATCTTCAAGTATAGAAAATCGGTTCTTTAAAGTAATTTGTGAAAGGTCGATAGGAATTATATTTTCATCAAGCTCTACAGTTTTTATCCGATCACATCTGAATACTCGATAATCCTTTCTTGTAAAACAATAAGCTGGACAGTACCATTTTCCCTCATTGGCATAAATACCGATCGGTTGAATACTTCTACAGCTGTTCTTTCCTTTTGCTTCATAAGTAATTAAAATAACGTCCTGGTGAATGGCTGCCTCCAGCAATTGTCTTAAAAATGGGATTTCCTCATGTTGATGAACAGCCAGAAAATCAATTCGATCCTCCATATTGTCAATCGTATCCCTGATTTCTCCGGACAGATTTAAATAAAACTTCTTCTTAATCGATCCATACTCGATATCAAATGGAATGGAAATATAATGTCTTAATGCATGAAGAGCAAAGAATATCGAAACAGCCTCATCCTCACTAAATGCAATAGGAGGTAGAGTTCGTTCATTTAAAACTTTAAAACCGCCATGTGGACCAACTTCAGAATACAATGGCACTCCCATCTCACTTAATTCTTGCAAGTCTCTCAAAATCGTTCGTTTCGATACTCCGAATTCATCTGCTAATTCCCGGACCGTAAATCTTTTCATTCGATTGACCATCATAATCATTTCATTTAATCGTTTTGCTTTAGACATACATACCTCCACATTAACTATGACACAATTTGTCACTATTATAGTATACACTTTTCCATAGATAAATAATTTCGGTGGTTGTTTATCTAGTAAAAATTACGAAAGGAGATAATATGCTTGATTCACAGGCGAATGCAATAACGTACAGAAAGGAAATTGAAATATACAAACAAATATTTCGTGATGTGATTTTTGAAATGTATCAATTGAAATAATGATTATGGAGGTATTGTATATGTATGTAACGATTGCAGACTTTATTAGAGAGTGGGATAGGGAGGCACTGCTAACTCAAAAGGTTTTGGAAGGTTTGACAGATGATTCGTTGAAACAAAAAGTTTACCCTGAAGGTCGTACTTTGGGAAGGATTACGTGGCATTTTACATCAAGTATTCCAGATTATTTAACAAATTTCGGACTGAAAATGGATAGTGTTAAAAATGAAGAGAGCGTCCCAACATCAGCAAAGGGAATCGTTGAAACCTTTAAAAAAATTAGTTCTTATGCATCACAAGTCATTGAACAACAATGGACAGACGAATCTTTGAAGAAAGTTCAAAATGCATTTGGGAGAGAAGAAACAAATGCTCAAATATTAATGGGGCTAATTAAGCACATTGTTCATCATCGTGGGCAAGTTACAGTTCTTATGCGTCAAGCAGGAATAAAACCTTTTGGTGTTTATGGACCACCTAAAGAAGATTGGATTTATTTAGGTGTCGAAAACCCACCACTTTAATAATAATGTCCTTTCGGGTGTGTTAGTTTAAGAGAGATGGGAAACCCTTAGATATTGGGTTTCCTTTAAATTTCTCCGATAATCAACAGTAAAATTTAACAGAGCCCAAAAACTTTTTGTGTTTTAAGGAAATTTTACATCTCTTGTATACACCTCTTAGCACCCCGAAAATTAGGAGGATTACTAATGACAGGTCTAAAAGGTAAAGTTGCAATAATTACAGGTGCAAGTCGCTCAAAAGGAATAGGTGCAGCAATTTGTCGCTCACTTGCGAACGCTGGAGCCGATATATTTTTTACACATTGGTCTCTATTTGATGAAACTAACGGTAATGGTGTAGATAAAGATTTTCCAAATATGTTATGTAAAGAGTTAAGAAATATAGGAGTAGGTTCTGCTCATATGGAGGTTGACTTGAGTTTAAAAGAATCACCAAGTCTTATTATGGATAGGGTAGAAGAAACGTTAGGTACACCTTGTATATTAATTAACAATGCTACATTTGAATCACCTGCAAATTTTCGAACATTGAATACAGAAATACTGGACAAACATTACAAAGTGAACAACAGTGGGACACTCATGTTGTCTGTGGAATTTGCTAGAAGGTATGAAAAGTCATTTCCTGAAAGAAAAGATGGTCGAATAATTAATATGGTATCTAAGGGTCCAGATCCAAACAATCTAGCCTATATAGCAACTAAAGGGATGGTGATTGCAATAACTGAACCTTTATCAGTTGCATTAGCGCCCATCGGTATCACAGTAAATTCTGTAGATCCTGGACCCACTGATTCCGGTTGGATAAATGAGGAAATAAGAAATCATTTACTGCCACTATTCCCAACAGGACGTTTAGGAGTACCCGAAGATGCAGCACGGTTAATAACATTCTTAGCCAGCGATGATTCTAGCTGGATTACAGGACAAACCATAAAATCCGACGGTGGATTTTTAGGTAAATAGAAAGAAGGAACCTACTATTAAATTAAAGGCCCGATTGTGGAATAAAGCGATGTTCAGAAACAACTTTATTGTCACTAATCTTGATAGCGATATTTAGGTTAAATTCAAAAGTAAATAACTTTTTTTGAAAAAGCCGCATTATTCCGTTAGGGGCATATCAAGAGCCTGCTAAAATTGCAATGTTTATGACAAAGGATTTAGATGACCGCTATCTTAAGCTTGTAGAACAGAGTTAATAGAAGCTAACCATCAAATTCGATCGCCACACATGATGAAAGCCTAATTGAAAAAATGCATATCTGCCAATATTTTAATCACAAAAACGTAGAAATAGAAATGCTCTACGGAGTACGCCAGGATATATTAAGTAAGTTAAGCGCTGGGGGTACAACTGTAAAGTTTATTTGGCTTACGGAAGTGAGTGGTACTTGTATCTATGTCATCGAATAGCTGAACACCCTGAAAATTTATACATTGCAGTAACGGATATGATAAACCCATTAACAAAGAAAAATGGTCTGGATTACTGAGAGAAAAGGGGAGGATAATAGCGGGTTTGTTTCGTATTCAATGCATCTTATCCTTCCTTAGAACTAAGGTTCAACGTCATCGCTGATATAAAATTGTTTGAGCAATTCCAATAAAATACTCTGATTCAACAATAATGTGGTTCAAAACAACTTTGGCTGTTGGATTGGAGCGGATAGGTTCACTTTCTTCCATAAGTGAACGGCAAAAGTTAATAAATTGTTCGCTCTGCTGTAAGCAAAAGGAAATAAGCTGCATAATATCCTGGTAGAGTGCCTGAGAAACTTGTCCCTTTAAACGGTTTACCGTTTCAATATACCTGATAACACGTTGATGTACTTTGGCAAATGCCTTTTCCCATTCCTTTAATGCTTCTACATATTTCTCTTCAAGGTTTTTTACAAGCTCTCTAATAACAACAGTATGTTCCTCTTCTTGGTGTTTCCAAAACTCAGCCTCATCAAGAACCCGCAGCGGCATCTGGTTCCCATAATAATATTGCATGATCAATCCTCCATCCTATTTATGTCCCATTTACTATATATTTCGATGGATCTGGAAATAGAACGTTTAATAAAGGTTTTCTAATCTGAGTAAAGAATATCTTCTTGGGGTTTTATGGGAGGAAAACAGGGTACCATGGAATTTCTTCAAGGCAGGGGGTTGTCTAGAAAGCCAATTTTCACTGACCTTTTAGACAGCCCCCTAATATTGTTAGTATTTAATGATTTTTAATAGTACAACTCGAAAAATATGATCGTAACTGGGTAAATACGATCGTAACTCAAAAAATACGATCGTAACTGGGTAAATACGATCGTAACTCAAAAAATACGATCGTAACTGGGTAAATACGGGCGTAACTCAAAAATACGATCATAACTCGGCAAATACGATCGAACTCAGAGAATACAAATCAAATCTGGGAGTATCAATATCAACCCGGATGATTTTTTGACGTTAAGCCTATTGCGAAACCTATTTCCTTTCTAGCTCTGTATGTGGTACTTTTTCTAGTTACTTTTTATTTTAGGGACTTATCGGACAGCCATTATTTTATTTACCATCATAAAAGCAGGTCCAACATATTTGTATTTTAATTAAAATTTGAATTTTTACCAATAAAAAGATGAACTGCTACGTCTACTAAGTGAAGGGGGTGCAAAATGAATCAAACGAGTTTGCATCAATCAGATGAAGCCAATGAAAATATGGAAGAATTTAAGCAACTATTTGATGAGCATAAGAAGCATGTTTTTGCTATGGCGCTATCCATATTGAGAGACTTTGAATTGTCTGAGGATGTATTGCAAGAAGTGTATATTAAACTTTTCCAACATATGAAACATAATGAAATTTTAAATGTTAAAACATGGCTGATTCGTGTATCTAGAAACAAAGCATTAGATCTTTATCGAAAGAAGAAGCGTGAAATAACGGGATTTGATAACAATTATTTTGAACGGGTTCCATACATATCAAATGATCCTTTAGACAAAATCGTTTTATCAAAATACTTGGAATTGCTCGATAGCGCGGAAAGGCAGATTATCATCTTGAAGGACATCTCAGGAATGAAGCATAGAGAAATCGCTAAAATCATTGAAACGCCGCTTGGAACGGTACTTTGGAAGTATAGTATAGCTCTGAAAAAACTTAGAAAAGGTCTAGAAAGTAAGGAGGAAAACTGATGGAGAAAGAAAAAATACTGAAGCATTTAGATGATGGAATTGAAAAACAAGTACCGGATGTTTGGGATGAGATTAATAATCAGATCCATAAAACGAAAGAGCTTGGAAATTATAAAGAGCTTGTTATGCCAAGTAAGGTTAGCGCTCTAAACAAAAAAAGAACTCTTTACAAAAGGTTTTCAATTGCTGCAGCAATTTGCTTGATCGTATTCTCAACGATAATTTTCACACCAGCTTTAGCGGCTATTCAAGAGGCTTATGATAAAATCTTTTCGTCCAAACATATTGATGATACAGGTGTTAGAACTGCGATAAATCTGGGTCGTGGCCAAGAACTTGATCAAACATTTTATGATAAGAAGCATGACATAACAGTGAATTTTGAGATGGTGATGACAGATGATAAAGAGACAAAACTATTACTGACCTATCAAAGTGAAAAAACAGATTTAAAAAACTATTATCTCGATATTTTTGAAGGTGATACTTCGGTCAACCTTATTGTTGGAAATGAAAAAAAGAAAACATTAGGTTATGTAGGTTGGGGTAGCAGATATTACGACAGTAAAGAAAACAAAGTAGCAGAAGCCTTATCTTTTGAATCAATTAAAGAATATGAAGGACAAGACATCCGTTTAGAAATAGAGAATTTGACAATATATGATGAAAATGAGGCCGGAAACGTACAAACAATATGGCCGCTAAGTTTCAAGCTCGATCAATCCGCTATATCAGAAAGAGAAACAGTAGAAGTCAATAAAGAATTCACTTTTGAAGGAGAAACATACACGATTAAGCAGGTTGAGTTTTCAGCGATGGAAACAAGAGTGGTCGTTGCGACACCACCACCTGACACGCCCCCCGGACTAGGTAAGGATGGATTGCCAGGCAGAGTGATGAGTAAATTGGAACATCAATTTCTTAATGCAAGGAAAATCGATAAAGAATATGGTTATATCGTTGATGAAAAGAAATCAGGTGTATTTTTGAAATCAGCCGGCGAAAAAGTTGATCCGATTTTTAGTAAGGGTGAAGTAGAGGGTGCAGCTAACGAATATATTATGTTTTTTGCCCCGGTTAAGGATCGCCAAGACTGCATTCTCTTAGTTGGTGATGATATTAAAATACCATTAACTAAATAAGGCTTCCTTGGTTCATTATAAACGACACCGTCCTTTCTTCAATAAAATGATAAGATTATCTTCCACAAACGTGCTCTTTCCTTTAATAAAGAAAGGGCTCTTTTACATTCAGAGGAGGGAAGGAGGGGCAGATTGTTGGACAGAATTTTTTGTCCATACATAAGAAAATCAGGTCGTTGCAACAACTGAAACGAATCGATTGTGATTTAGTCATGATTGATCAGGCTGAGAGAAACGAAGAAATCGTAGACTCTGTAACTATTTTAATATTGTACATTACCCCACATTTATTGAACGTAGCGAGAAGCCGCCACAATGATTTTACAAAGCTAAAGAGAAAGGTTTTTTTCTTTAGCTTTTTTATTTTTTCGGAACTTATCATACAGATCCATTTGCGCTTATAAATTTTAGAAAATTATAAATATTCGTTGATTTTTTCGAGAGAATAACATACAATCATAATTGTAATCAATTGAAATCGTTTTCAGAAATCGATTTCATATATATAATGAAAGGAGGATCTTTTATAGTTTAGGAGGGATAGGATGACGACGATTGCGGATGTAGCTAAGCATGCAGGATTGTCAAGAGCTACCGTTTCAAGAGTAATTAATAATTATCAGTATGTAACAGAGGAAAAGAAAAAGCTGGTTCGTGATGCAATGAATGAATTAGGCTATTATCCGAATTCATCTGCTCAAAGATTAAGAAATCAAAAAACGAACATGATTGCCATATTAGTCCCGAGACTGACAAATCCATTTTTTACAAACATCATAGAAGGTATTGAGAAGGTTGCTGCGGAAAATGGACTCCAATTATTGATCTGCCAAACGAAATCAGATAAACAAAAAGAATTGAACTATTTCAAACTATTGAAGACAAAGCAGGTAGATGGGATTATTCTGACTGCAATAGAAAATGATTGGGAAAAGTTCAGCCCATTTTTGGATTGCGGCCCGATCGTATTATGTAATGAATATGATGAGGAAGCTACTGTACCAATGATCCGGCTCAATCAGTTCGAAGGCAGTTACATAGGAACAAGGCATCTGATTGAGAGAGGTCACCGGAAGATAGGCTATTGCGGTGGCGGTTCCATGAGTGGTCTTTCAACGGATCGAAAAAATGGCCTCAAAAAAGCTTTAGAGGATATAGGTCTTACATTAAACCCTGATTGGATATTTCTGAAAAGGTACAGTATTGAAGACGGTCAAAAAGTGATGAAGGAAATCGCTGCCATGGATGATCGTCCAACCGCAATCTTCACAGGCAGTGACGAAGTAGCTGCTGGTGTCATCAAAGAATCGAAAAATTCAGGTATAAAGGTTCCGGAAGATCTAGCCGTGATTGGATTTGATAATCAACCGATTGCTGAGATGATCGAACCAGGGCTAACAACGATTGAACAGCCAAGTGAAGAGATCGGCGAAAAGGCAATGGAAACGATGGTTGCCGTTTTGAATGAACAAAAATTCGATACGAGTTTAAATGGATTGAGTTTAGAACTGGTTGTCAGGGATTCCACGTGACGGACATCCCTTTCAATAAAACTATTTTGAAATCTATTACAATTTCCGACATTTATTTCTGAAATCGATTTCATATTTGAACAAGGGGGATTCTAGGATGAAAAGGTTGAAAAACAGTAAGCTGATGATGGTCTTCTTAGCACTTTTCTTAATTCTTGCAGCATGCAGTCCGAACTTAGCGGAGCCAAACACAGATGAGGGTGACGGTACAAAAGACTCTAAAGAGCAAGAAGAAGTAACGATTGTATACGCGCGTGGTAAAGATGCAACAGGAGCTACCCAAAAAATCGTTGACGCTTTCATGAAAAAGCATCCGAACATTAACGTCGAGGTTCGTGATATGCCAACAGATTCGGGAGCTCAACACGATCAATATGTAACTTCATTAAACGCGGGTTCATCGGAAATTGATGTATTTGATATTGATGTAATCTGGCCGGCAGAATTTGCTCAAGCTGAATATCTGCTGCCACTTGACCGGTTTATTCAACAGGATGGCATTAATTTAGAGGACTACAACCAAGGTCCGATTACGGCCGCAACTTTTAACGGAAAGCTTTGGGCGATGCCGAAATTCATTGATGCAGGAATGTTATTTTATCGTACCGATCTTGTAAAAGAGCCGCCAAAAACGTGGGATGATTTGATTGCTCAAGCATCAGAAATACAAGGGCAAGGAAAGACAAAATTCGGTTATTTAATGCAGGCAAAGCAGTATGAAGGATTAGTTTGTAACGCTGTTGAGTTCATTGCCGCCTACGGTGGTCAAATCATTGATGAAAATGGTGAGGTAGTGATTGATAGCGAAGATAGTGTACAAGGCTTGAAAAAGCTGATCGAAATTGCGAATTCTGATATCGTTCCAGACAACATTACAACATTTACGGAACCAGAATCACATACGGCATTTATAGAAGGGCAATCACCGTTCGTTCGGAACTGGCCTTACCAATATGCATTAGCAAATGACCCAGATCAATCGGAAATCGTAGATAAGGTTGCAGTTGCACCACTTCCAGAAGGTGACGCAGGTTCTGCGGCAGCTCTTGGTGGTTGGTTAGCAGCGATCAACAAATATTCTGAGCATCCGAAAGAGGCATGGGAATTCTTGAAGTTCATGACAGGACCTGAAGGACAAAAAATTGATGCCATTTATGGAAGTCATGCACCAACACTCCTAGCATTGTATGAAGACGAGGAAATCATCGAAGCAAACCCATTCTTTGGGGAAGAAGGCTTCCAACAAGCCCTAGAATCAGCTGTATCACGTCCAGTTGCGCCAAACTATGCTGAAATCTCTGAAATTATCCAGATTCAAGTTTCCAAAGCGATCGCTGGAGAAATCACGGCTGAAGAAGCGGTTAAAACAATGCAAAAAGAAATGGAAGCAAAGCTTGTAAAGTAAAGGTATAAGCACAAGGGGTGACTTAAAAGGTGCGAAGTCAAGTACCTTTGACACGAGTCATCCCCTACTTACTAATAAGTTTTCTTTTTACAGAAAGGAGTGAATGTGGTGAATGACTTGGAAACATCTCGGCAAAGCGAAATACCCCAAACCAAACCGAGTAAGCCGAAAAAACCTAAAAGGCAACTGTCTGAGAGGACAATAGGCTATTTGTTAGTGTCTCCCGCTTTAATCCTTATCTTTGCGATTGCCATTTGGCCTGTCCTACAATCTTTTTATTTCAGTTTGTTTGACTTAAGGCTGAATGATCCGACAAAATCATCGGTCAATTTGAATTACAGTATCGATTTGGATCGGTATTTATCGAACTATCCTTTCTTGATTGGCGGCATAGAGAGCGAAATCAGAAATGGGAATGCAGTGGATGAGCTGGAAGAGGTAAAAGAAAAATTACAGACATTGAATCAACAAATCCAAACTGACCCAGGTGCAGCGGAGAAATATGAGGCTGTGAATGAAAAGCTTAATAATTTTGAACGTGTACCTGACCACTTGAAGCTTGTAGAAATCGAACAACAAACCTCGCAAAATTATTTAGAAACGATAAAAGGTATCCAGAAAGACTTAGATGCATTACGTGGTCAAAATGAATTTAAGAACATCGATAAAATAGTAGGGCTATCGAATGGATTAGATGATGCAATTATAAAACCAAACTTTATAGGATTCGAGCATTATCAAAACAATTTAACCGATAAGCGGATGTGGAAGGCACTTGCTAATACCGTTACATTTACCGTCATTTCCGTTTTCATAGAGTTGGTGATCGGTCTGGCTATTGCATTACTGATCAATAAGGCATTTTTCGGACGTGGTCTTATACGGGCAAGTATTTTGATTCCATGGGCGATACCGACTGCCGTTTCAGCCTTGATGTGGAGGTACTTATATGATGGGCAGAACGGGATCATAGCAAAGATTTTCGCAGAGGTCGGCCTCGTTGATGAGATGTCGAGCCTTCTGACAACAAGTACAGGTGCAATGTTTTCCGTGATCTTCACCGATGTGTGGAAAACAATACCGTATATGGCATTGTTGATTTTAGCAGGGTTACAAACGATTCCGAAGTCATTGTATGAAGCCGCCGCAATTGACGGGGCAAACAAGTGGAAGCAATTCATTACGATCACATTACCATTACTGAAGACGAGCATACTCGTTGCCTTGCTGTTCCGGACCCTTGATGCATTCCGTGTGTTCGATTTGATTTTTGTATTGACAGGCGGCGGGCCAGCCAATTCAACAGAAACGATCTCGATCCTGGCATACACGGTCATGTTCTCCCAAACGAATTTTGGTGAGGGATCCGCATTATCCGTTATTGTGTTTATCTGTGTGGCGATTATTTCAGCCATTTTCATCAAGCTGTTAGGATCTGAACTGATTAAGGATGGATCAGCAAAGTAAAGAATTCGAAGTGTGAAGGAGGTCAGTAGAATGCAGAAGAAAGCAGGTCCGTTGTTTTATGTTTTTCTATTCCTGTTTGTATTTGTAGTCATGTTTCCTTTCTTGTGGATGCTCATCACCTCGATCAAGCCGATGTCGGAATTATTCGGTGAGAAGGCGTTCATGCCATTTACAGACAACCCAACGTTTAAAAACTATGCATCGGTCTTTCTCGATTATCCGTTCTTAAACTATTTATGGAACAGTTTTGTGGTCGCATCCATTACAACCATTTACACTGTATTTGTAGCTTCGTTTGCAGCCTATGCGATCGCTCGATTGAATTTCAAAGGAAAACCGATCATATTAGGAATCGTCCTGTCTGTATCGATGTTCCCTCAAATTGCGACGATTTCGCCGATTTATATCATTCTGAAAAACCTCGGTTTGACGAACAGCTATCTTGGACTCATCATCCCGTATACAACGATCACCTTGCCTTTATCGATTTGGATTCTCGTGACGTTTTTCCGGAAAATCCCGTTTGACCTGGAAGAGGCGGCAAGAATGGATGGGGCTTCCCTGCTGCAGACGTATTGGCGGGTGATCCTGCCACTGGCTGTACCAGGAATATTCACTACGGCTATCCTTGTTTTCATCGCGGCGTGGAATGAGTTTTTATTTGCTTTGACGATTAATACGGCTGAAAAATATAAGACAGTCCCTGTAGGTATCGCCATGTTCCAAGGTCAATACACGATTCCATGGGGAGAAATTTCGGCCGCAACCGTTGTGGTCACCATTCCATTAGTAATCATGGTATTATTTTTCCAACGGCGTATTGTTTCAGGACTGACATCAGGATCAGTAAAAGAATAGTAATAGTACGTGTTCAAAAAGGAGGATAAAAAGAGCCGAATTTCTGAAGTTCAACTAAAACCGTCACGTCCTGTGACAACGTTGAACTGACTCACATCCTGTGAGCCCGAGGCACGAAAGTCTCGAGGAAGGCTACTCACTTGGAGGCATCTTTGCTGCCTTGCACCGAGGAAGCTTTCATCGATAGCGTTAACTATTTAGACGCAGGTGCACATTGAATGACTTCGATGATAATCAATGCTTCATTGTAATACGTGAGGACCGGAGAGACCGAGTAACGAAGAAATTCGACAGCTATTTTTACCGGACTTTTTGAACAACCCCTAATAAGCTTTCAAGGAGGATTACTTCAATGTTGAACGTAACGGTATGGAACGAAAACCGGCATGAACAAAAGAATCCAAAGGTTCAGGAGGTTTACCCAGAGGGCATCCATGGTGCGATCGCACATTTTCTAGGAAAAGCAGAATATAACGTACAAACGGCAACTCTTGATGAACCAAAGCATGGATTAACAAAAGAGACTTTAGACAAAACCGATGTGCTGCTATGGTGGGGGCATATTGCGCATGAGGAAGTAAGGGACGACGTGGTTGAGAAGGTACATCAACGTGTATTAGACGGAATGGGATTGATCGTCCTGCATTCTGGTCATTTTTCGAAAATTTTCAAAAAACTGATGGGTACATCCTGTGATTTAAAGTGGCGCGAAGCAGATGAGAAAGAGCGCATTTGGGTTGTCGACCCGAGCCACCCTATTACTGAAGGAATTGGCGAGTATATTGAACTTGAAAAAGAAGAAATGTACGGAGAACATTTCGATATTCCAGCCCCAGATCAGCTTCTATTTGTAAGCTGGTTTGAAGGTGGAGAAGTATTCCGAAGCGGATGTACATATCAACGGGGGAAGGGGAAGGTATTCTACTTCCGACCAGGACATGAAACGTATCCAACCTATTATAATGAAGACGTTCAAAAAGTGATGATAAATGCAGTTCAATGGGCGAAACCGACTGAACTTCCTAAGCCTGTTTATGGGAATGCGGAGCCTTTGGAATTAATATTGAAAAAATCATAATTTCATAGAGAATGTTGACACATTTTTACAAGGAGTGGATTAGAGATGCGTAGATTAAGAGTTGGTGTTGTTGGTTGTGGAAGTATTGCGAAACATCGCCATTTACCAGAGTATGCGATGAATGAACATGTAGAAGTTACAGCCGTATGTGATATTGTAGAAGACCGAGCAATTGAAATGGCGGAAAAATACGGGGCAAAGGTGTATACCGATTATAAGGAATTAATCGCCAACGATGAAATTGATGCAGTCAGCGTTTGTACACCGAACTACTTGCATGCTCCTGTATCGATTGCGGCTCTTCAAGCAGGAAAGCACGTCCTTTGTGAGAAACCGATGGCTACATCGAAAGAGGAAGGGGAGCAGATGATTTCAGCAGCAGTTGAACAGGACAAGAAACTGATGATCGCTCATAACCAGCGTTTTGTACCTTCCCATGTAAAAGCGAAGCAGCTCATCGAGAATGGAGAAATCGGCAAGATTTATAGTTTCAGGACGACATTCGGGCATGGTGGACCAGAAGCCTGGAGTATGGACGGGAAGGAAAGCTGGTTTTTCCAAAAAGATAAAGCGTTCATCGGAGCAATGGGCGATTTAGGTGTTCACAAGACTGATTTGATCCGCTATCTACTAGGAGAAGAGGTAGTTGAAGTTGGGTCATTTGTTGAAACAAGTGCCAAGGATAACACAGATGTGGATGACACGGCGGTTTGTGTGTTGAAAACAGAGAGTGGCATCATCGGTACATTAGCAGCAAGCTGGTCGTATGTTTCCAAAGAAGACAACTCTACGATCATTTACGGAGAAAAAGCGATTTTACGATTGGAGGATGACCCTGCTTATTCGCTGATCGCACAGTATCAAAATGGTGAAGTAGTGAAATATGAATTGGGTGGCATTCAGACGAATGAATCAGGTGATCAAACGAACACACAAGTGATCGACAAATTTGTAGATTGTATAGTGAACGATACGGTATCCCCAGTCAGCGGAGAAGAAGGGATGAAATCATTGCAAGTGATTCTCGCAGCCCTTGAATCGAATGAAAAGAAAACAATCACTCGTCTCAATTGAGGTGGAAAAATAATGAGCAAACTACGAATGGGCATGATCGGGGTTGGAGGGATTGCCCAAGACAGACACATTCCCTCTTACTTGAAACTATCTGACAAAGCCACACTACAAGCTGTCAGTGATATTAATGAAGAAAGAGCAAAGGAAGTTGCAGAAAAATTCGGGATACCGAAGATCTATACAGATTACCATGAAATGCTGGAACACGTCGATGCAGTGACGATTGGTACCCCGAATAAATTCCACTCAGAAATGACTGTCGCTGCATTAGAGGCGGGGGTACATGTGTTTTGTGAAAAGCCGATGGCGATGACGGTTGAAGAGTGTGAAGCAATGGTCAGGTCTTATGAACTGCCGTTCTACAACAATTTAGGATCTTATATACATATGGGCTTATGAAAGGAAACTGTCCGTTAGTTGAACTAGATTATATCTTATTTTCTTTGCTCTAGTGCCAAACTTACTGCAAGTCCACCTAACACAGTCGCCATGAACCATCGTTGGATTTTTATCCAGACGGGTCGTTTCCCAAACCAGATGGAGACCTGACCTGCAAAAATTACAATCAAGGAATTTACGATAAAGCTAATCGTTATCTGTGTGATCCCTAATATTGCTGTCTGAAGGAAAAATGATCCATTTTCAGGGCTTTGAAATTGCGGAAGTAGGGATACATACAGGATTGCAATTTTTGGATTTAACAAACTGGTCATTAATCCAGTAAAAAATAACTTTTTGGGTCTTTCAATTTGTAGATGTTTTGGCTCAAATATTGAATTTCCACCTGATTTTATCGCATTCCAAGCTAACCAAAGCAAATATACTGAACCCATCCATTTTATTATTTCATAAATAACTGGTACATTTTCAAATAAAACTGCGAGACCAAACATCGTCGCTATTACATATATTAGAAAGCCGAGGACGATGCCCAAAAGAGAAATTACCCCTGCTCTTTTTCCTTGTGTAATAGAGCGTGATATCAAATAAATCATATTAGGACCTGGTGAACACACAATCCCTAACGAAACAAGTGCAAATGCAGCTAAAGTACTGAAGTCAAACATCAAATCCCCCTTAATGAGTAATTTTTTCACTCAATTATACTCCAATACTTCATTTTATTTAATAAAGAAAATCTGAAATCTATAAAATAATGGTTACAGAGCAAAACAAAATGGAATAAATCATACTTTGCTTAGTTTTTATCCTGAAAGGGCGAATACACTTTGAGACCATTTAAAATAAATTCGTATTGATCATCCTTTACAACTAAAGAATATAGGATGACATTTAAGATAACAAAAATTCGAATACCTCACTATTCATAAAAATTAAGTACTTCTCGTGCTCTGTCCTTAATTTTATTGATTAGATTATCCGGTGAAATGACTTTCAATTGGTTTCCAAAGCCTAAAATAAAATTTATCGCTTCATCTTCTGTAGGAAAATTCAAGTTCATCTCTGTCCACCCATCCTTGATTTCCTTTCCAATATGTGTTGACCGAACGAAACGACCAGTAAACATCATTCTATCCTTAACTAAAGGAGAAGCTTTTACATTCACGTTAAATTCGGGGAGTTTCTGAACGAATTCTTTTTTAGATTCCTCCCAATAGTCGGCTAATCTGAAATGGTTTGGTCTTTCAAAATACTCATCTATGAGGGAGGCTTTTAAAATCCGTCCAATTTTATAGTTGCGATATTCATCATTTTCATTCAAAGCTACGATATACCATGTACTCCCTTTCGCTACTAATCCTAGTGGTTTGATACTCGTCTCTTTGATTTCCCCGCTTGGTTTTTTATAATCGAGTTTCACTTTTTGGTTATTCATGACTACTTGCTGGATCACGTCCATTGGTGGATTCGGATCGTTCTTCTCGTTTCTCCAGGTTCCCATATCTACATAAACTCGTTCCCAAAGATTCATTGCACGCTCCCTCGATTGCTCGGGTAGTGATAATAGCAACTTATCTCGAATATCCGCCGTTGATATATCCATATTTAAATCAGAAAGAAGCTTTTCAGCATGAGGTAAGAATAGGGAAAGGACTTCTTTTTCCTTCAACCAGCTTAGTTTTTGTTTCCAATCATCTACAAGCTTCCAGCCTCCAGTCTTTCCCCTTTCTGAATAAACGGGAATGCCCGCAGCACTTAAGGATTCCATATCCCTATGAATCGTTCGTTCAGAAACTTCCAGTTCCCTTGCAAGCATCGGTGTGGAAATCGTTTCCCCATATTGTAAAAGGATTAAAATTTTCATCATTCTTTCAGCTTTCATAAGCAATACTCCCTAAAATACCTTTTTGAAACCATGACATTAGGTGTCATATATTCACTCTATAATAAAATCAATAAAATAGAAAGGATAGATGAAAAATGGCTTCTTTGAAGAATAAAATAGCGATTGTAGCTGGGGGAACTAGAGGTGCAGGACGAGCGATAGCCATTAAATTAGGTGAGGCTGGAGCTACGGTATATGTAACAGGGCGCACAACCAAAGAGGAACTTTCTCCTATGCAGCGAAAAGAAACCATCGAGGAGACAGCTGATTTAGTTACGGAAGCTGGAGGTCATGGGATTCCTATAAAAGTAGATCATACAGTCGAGGAACAAGTGAAAAATTTAGTAGAAAGAGTGGATCAGGAACAAACGGGCCAATTGGATATTCTCGTCAATGATATATGGGGAGGGGATCCGTTGACAGAGTGGGGAAAGGATGTAGGAGAACATAGTCTGCAAAAGGGGATACAAATGCACAAGCAAGCGGTTCTTGCCCATATTATAACTTCTCATTACGCAGTACCGCTAATGAAGAGAAACAATAAAGGATTGATTATTGAAATCACAGACGGTGTAGATTATAAATATCGAGGAAACTTCTATTATAGCTTGGCAAAGATCTCAAATATCCATATGGCTCATGCGATGGCTGAAGACCTCAAAGACTACAACATCACATCGCTTGCTTTGACACCAGGATTTCTTCGTTCTGAAGCAATGTTAGACCATTTTGGTGTGAGTGAGAACAATTGGAAGGAAGGCGCGAAGGTAGAAAAACATTTCATCGCTTCTGAAACACCATTTTATATTGGGGAGGCATTAAAGCAGCTTGCTTTAGACCCAAATGTACGAAGATTCAACGGAAAAACCTTAAGTACCTGGGGGCTTTCAGAGATTTATCATTTTAAAGACATTGATGGAAACCAGCCACACTGGGGTAATTATTACAAAAAGTATGTTGAATAAATCAGTGGCGCGTTTCTTACTAACGCGCCGTCTCATGAATAACGTTCTAAAAAGCGTACCTTTTGAAAAGTATTTTGAGTCATTGCTCCTGGGACTCCTTTTCGCAATCCCAACATTTCACAAGAATTCCCATTCCGCATTCAGCAGTTTTTACATATGAATTATCTCCGCTGGAGTACGGCACGTAGGAAGGTTAATGGAGTTTTCGTTTATTCAAAAGACTCCGCCATACTGACTAATTGCTTTTTACTTACTTCCTTTGGTGAAAGTTTTGCATAATAAGTTACTTCATAATTTATACCAGCATCTTCCCAAGCAAGAATTCTTTTCCTAGAATCTTTTGGAATAAACAATCATTGTATGTTCTTTTTTACGTATTTAACTCCATTTGCATTTCATATTTCGATGACCACTGAAATATCCTGCAGTTATAATAGCTATAGAATAGCCATTATAATAGGTAGGGAGAGAAGTAAGATGAATACCTTCAAATTTACAACGTTGATCCTTTTAACAACATTTTTAATGGGTTCTTCTTTTTCTGTAGGTAAAATAGGGTTAGCTTATTCATCCCCATTGTTATTAGCAGCATTACGCTTCACACTTGCAGGAATCATCATGGCAGTAATCGTTATCGCTTTGAAAAGACCGCACCCGTCATCCAGAGGAAATTGGATCAGGATGCTTATTATCGGTGCTCTCCAAACTGCTGGAGTTATGGGGTGTATTTTCTTAAGTTTACGAACGATTACGGCGAGTGAATCCTCAATTCTTACCTTCACAAATCCATTGCTTGTTGTTATCCTCGGTACGGTGTTTTTACGAATTCGTTATAGACTTTATCAATGGATTGGTGTCCTTTTAGGGTTAGCGGGGGTAAGTATTACAATGGGGGCACAGGTTGAATTTAAAATTGGCATTCTTTTCGGAATCCTTTCCGCTGTTTTCTGGGCAAGTTCAACATTGTTAGTTAAAAAGTGGGGTGCGTTGTTCGACACATGGGTCTTGTCCGCCTATCAAATGCTTTTCGGAGGTTTGTTGCTTTTCGTTTGTAGCTTCACTCTTGAAAAATCGAATTTCATTTTAAACGGTTATTCCCTTTCCATTTTACTGTGGCTAAGTATTATGTCCTCGATCGTTCAATTTGCTGTCTGGTATTATCTTTTACAGAAGAGAGATCCAGGTAAGACAAGTGCCTATTTATTCCTGGCACCTTTCTTCGGTGTATTAACGGGCTGGTTATTATTAGATGATCCGTTATACCCTTCAATCATCGTTGGGGGTCTGTTCATCATTATCGGCATTTATCTTGTAAACAACAATTCTCAAAAGAAAAAGTTGAGAAAATCGCAAAAAAGCATCGGCAAAATCTGTTTTTACTGGAGAAGGAAAAAAGTTTATGACGGTGGAAACTGAGTTATGAATCAGAGGTGTTGACTGCTGTCTAGGATTAGTTGAAGTTAATATCAGTGTGTGAGAATGTGTTATTATATGGTAAAGATTTATCAAAGAAAAAGAGGTGAAGTAATGGTAAGAAGGGGAGAGGTAGCCTCCTGAAATAGACGTGGTATTATTTTAGGAGGCTATCTTAATAAATAGGAGATGTATGAATGATGAAACAAAACAAATATGATGATGCTAATTTCTATTCCCAGTATGAAAAAATGCCACGATCAGTCAAAGGGCTTGAAGGTGCGGGAGAGTGGCATGTATTAAAAGCACTAATGCCAGACCTTCGAGGTAAGAGCGTGCTTGATCTGGGTTGTGGTTTCGGTTGGCATTGCCGATATGCACGTGAGCAGCAAGCAAGTTCTGTCGTTGGGGTAGATATTTCGGAAAAAATGCTGCAAAAAGCTCGTGAAAGCACAGATGATCCTTTGATTTCGTATTTAAAAAAGCCAATTGAAGACATCCATTTTTCAGACTCTCAATTTGATGTGGTGATCAGTTCTTTGGCATTCCACTATATTCAGTCGTTTGAAGCAATCTGCAAGAAAATTCATGATTGTCTAAAGCCTGGGGGTGCTTTCGTCTTTTCAGTGGAACATCCAATCTTTACTTCTCGGAACGAACAAGATTGGTATTGCGATGATCAAGGAAACCGTCTGCATTGGCCAGTTGACAACTATCAATTAGAAGGAGTGCGTGAGACAACATTTTTAACTGAGAACGTTGTTAAATACCATCGTACGATTTCGACGTATATAAATGACTTAATTGGTTCCGGATTTAAGATAAGAGCAATCAAGGAGCCGATGCCTTCGGATGAAATGTTAAAGAGTGTTCCTGAAATGAGAGACGAAAACCGAAGACCTATGTTTTTAATGATCTCAGCAGAAAAGGAAATTGTATCTCCAAAATAAAAGTTAGTTGACAGTTTTAATGAAAAGTTCCTACAAGAATTAGGGACTTTTCTAATGAACGAACGGGGAGGATGACGAAAGAACAAAACGATATAAATCATATGCGTGAATATTGGGTCGTACATATTGTGTTGTATTACAAAAACACGGGAGGATTACATGGATAAACAAACACTATTAAATCGTTATACGGATGAACAAAGGATTCACTCTGAACTTCCAGGCTGGAATCGAGAAGCGGTTGGAAGTGTCATTCGGCATGTATCTGCAGATTCTGGTCTTATACTTTACTCTGAATTAACTGAAAAAGATGTTGATATAGCCATCGATGAACAGATTCAGTATTTTAAGAGACTTGGTAAGCCGTTCAAATGGAAATGGTTTGATTATGACACTCCTGGCAACCTAAAGGAGAGGCTTAAAAAGAAGGGATTTGAAGGACGTGACCCGGTATCTTTGATGATCAATCCCTTAAGCACCGAAAATTCACTTTTACATAAAAAAGTTTCCTCTATTATTCGTACCATATCAACAGCGAAAGAAATCGATGACATTATTTCATTACAAAATTTAATATGGGATGTTGATTTTTCGGGATTAGGGAATCGATTAAAAAGTGACAAGGCGGAAACTCCAAATTTGCTGCACATTTATGCCGCATATGTAAACGATAAACCCGTAAGTGCTGCTTGGATGTATCTAGATGCTGGGACCTCTTTTGGAAGTTTGTGGGGTGGTTCTACTTTGCCAGAATATCGAGGACAAGGAATTTATACGGATCTGCTAGCTATACGTGCGCAAAAGGCATGGGAAATGGGATATACATTATTAACTGTAGATGCAACAAAAATGAGTGAACCTATTCTAGAAAAGAGAGGATTTCAAAAACTCGGAATTACGATTCCGTATCAGTCACCAGCAGATTAAAGATTAAGGTAAATATGGAACAGTGATCTTAACTTTCATTGTTCCTTTTTAATTTACCTATATTGATTACAATGCCGCTATCCGATTATCTCAACCATTTTCAATTTCCGATTACATGGTCTTTTTTATCCTTTATTAAACGGAACGATTTCCTTAAAGCCTGATTCATAATTAATAATCCTTTCCTCCAGCCAACCTCAGTCTAAAGTTTGAAAAGAACTTCATTCGATTTAACGATTCCTAGATCCATTTATATCGATACAATAATGTTACAACACGAGGAAGAAAGGTAAGAAATTTGATTATTATACAAAGGATGTGGAACCTATGAAACTAAACCATATCAATCTTACGGTCACTGACGTCAACGCGGCTCGAGAGTTTTTGGAAAAATACTTTAACCTGAAAACCAAGAGCACACACGGTGACTCCTTCGCTGTTCTGTTAGACAATGATGGCTTATTACTCGCCTTGATGAAAGGTACTCCCGTCAACTATCCTAAGTCCTTTCATATTGGCTTTGCACAAGACAGTGAAGATCAGGTGAACGAAATCAATCAACGCTTGAAGAATGATGGATTCGATGTAAAACCGCCCAAAAAGGCTCATCGATGGACCTTTTATGTTAAAGCCCCAGGTGGATTTACCGTTGAGGTTTGCAACTAAACACAGCATTAGTGTACTCGATATGTAGCAGATGCTCACCGGGAAAGTAGAATCCGGAAATGGTCGCGGAAAAATCGCCCTTTCAATATATGGATGACTCGTAACAGAAAAGACCGATAATCTGTTATGAGTTTTGCTCTGTTTTGACTCTTTATTCATCTTCTAATATCATTTTTATAATCAGTGTAAATCAGATTAATAGGAGGCGGACAGTGCTATGGGCAAAGTAATCCGAGCAGAGGTCAATGGAAATCCAGCCAATGCTGAAGATTTTCAAATCGTTGGTTTACTTAATTATGGCCATATTACTTCTACGATAGCTGTAGATGGAAAGTGAGAGGAGTAGACCTTCATCTAGACAGACCTCATAACTCAATTGCTGTTTGGATGTGGGAGTGATAAACAAAAAGTCCGTGGATACATGAGGCATGCTATGAGAAATATTAACGAACCAGTCATCATACGTGTGAATGTATTTTCTCGTGAGATTAGTTTGGATAAGTTAGAAGATACTTTCGAACCAGAAATTTTAGTAACGGTAATGAAAGCGTCAATTCATTCATTACCGCCTCTACGATTGCAGACAACTGAATATGAACGGGACATTCCAGAGGTGAAAAACGTCGGAGGATTTGGTCGAATTTATCGCCGCCGTCTTGCGAAGATGAATGGTTTCGATGATGTCTTTTTTATAGATTCAATGGGGCGAATTTCTGAAGGATCCATCTCGAATATCGGCTTCTATGATGGGGAACGAATCATTTGGCCCAAAGCTGCTGCACTTCCAGGCATAGCCATGCAACTCATTCAAGTTGGAAAGAAATGATATAAAGTTTGAGATATGTGAGGTCTATCCTGAAGACCTCACATCATTTAAATCAGCATTTTTCACCAATGCTTCCATAGGCTCTCAAACAATTTCAAGTATTGATGGTATTAAGTTTACTATCGACCCCCATTTAAATACTTTTTTATCTGATTCCTATGAAAGCAATCCTCTTGAGTTTATATGAGCAAATAAAATCGTAATAAATAAACAAGAATTTAATTACTTGACTTAATTACATTATTGAAGATATTATAGATTCATTAAGTCTATAATATAATTAGGAGGTGAGAAAGTGAAGTATTCAAAGGCAACGAATTATGCACTCCACACGATTGTTTATTTGGCTCTTTTACCACCAGGGAAGACAATAGGTGTAAAGCCTTTGGCTGAAGTTCAAAAAGTGTCGCCTACGTATCTTTCTAAAGTATTAACGAATTTAGTTAAAGCTGGTTTTATCGAATCCGTTACAGGAGTTAACGGTGGATATAAATTAATTAAAGATGCAAAAAATATAACGTTCTTAGATATCATACATGCCATTGAAGGGAAAACGTCATTGTTTAACTGCAGTTTAGATAATAATTTACACGATAGACAAAATTGCCTCATTGAAAAAGTAATGAATGAAGCTGAACAAAAAATGGAAGAACATCTAAGCACTAAAACTATTGAAGATATCATACAAAAGTTTGATAAAAATAAAGTACATTGTATAACTTCTGCAGTAAATTAATTTTTTTAATCTAATTATAGACTATAAATATCTTTAATGTCTTTAATATTAAATGGGGTGAAAATATGATTTTAGATTGTGCAATAATAGGTGGCGGTCCTGCAGGGTTGAATGCTGCTCTTGTATTAGGCAGGGCTAAAAGAAAAGTTATTCTCTTTGACAATGATCAGCCTAGAAACGCTGTTACCCAGGAGTCGCACGGATTTATCACTAGAGATGGTGTTTCACCAAGAGAGTTCAGAGCCTTGGCTCATCAAGACATCAGTAAATATCCATCCGTAAAAATAAAAAAATCCAAAATTGTAGAGGTGAAAAAGGAAAGTAGTTCAATGTTTAACCTAATAACTCATGAAGGTAAGTCATTTTTATGTAGGAAAATCATTGTTGCAACGGGTCTTAAAGAAAGCTTACCTAATGTAAATGGAATTAGGGATTATTATGGTAAGAGTATATTTAGTTGTCCTTATTGTGATGGCTGGGAATTAAGAGAACAACCTTTGGTACTCATTTCTGAAAACAAACATGTTTCCCATATGGCAAAGGTGATTTATCAATGGAGTAAAGACTTAGTTGTTTGTACGAATGGCAATAAAATAATTCCGGAAACAGAGCAGCAATTACTTAAAAGAAAAGGTATTCGTATCAAGGAAGAACGAATTATACATTTAAGAGGTTCGGATGGAAAATTAGAAAAGGTTGTTTTTGAGGACGGTACAGAAATGGAACGAACAGGAGGTTTTGTTACAACTGAACTTGGACAATTCAATGATCTTGCCAGTGCTTTGGGATGTAAGATGAGTAAAAATGGCGGAATTATTGCTGATGATCTAGGTAGGACAAATGTACAAGATGTATATGCGGCAGGAGATACATCTCTATCTGGTCCTTCACAGTTAATAATCTCTGCAGCTCAAGGGGTTCGCGCTGCAATGGGAGTGAATTTTGATTTGACGATGGCAGAATTTAAATAAAATCTGTAAACTAACGGGTGCGCGCGACAAGTTCTGCTATAAGCGCTTTGTAGCGTGAAATGCAGGGAATTCGTTTGATAGATTCCAACTTTATATCGGAAGGNGCTTTGTAGCGTGAAATGCAGGGAATTCGTTTGATAGATTCCAACTTTATATCGGAAGGTCGGAATGATGAAACCATGTTTTCTGAAACGACCTCATCAATACTCCTGCGTGCGTCATGAATGACAGTTCATGGGGTTCGAAGCACAGGTAGAGTCGGCAGAAGGAAGGCTAGAGCCATTCCATTGGAAAAGGTATGCTAACTGATATGCCGCATGGCTGAAAAACTAGATAAGGTGAGAATGTTCCACTCGAAAGGAACTGACGAACTTCCGAATGTAAGGGTCTAAAGTTAGAACATAGTGTAATGCTATGTCCTACCCTACGGTGGGGCGAGTGGTGTAGAGTAAAACTGCGCCCTCTGAAATACGCTATACCGAACAATGGCGGTATCAAGCTCGCAGGCTTAAAGGAAGCACCTAAGTCTAGAATGGATAGCTACGTTATAAGGTACTTGGGAAGCAGGGAACGTTGAAACAAGGACTGTCATCCAAAACGTTTGCTATAAGGTAAAA
>NZ_JANHJQ010000045.1 GCF_024609785.1 Pseudalkalibacillus decolorationis | reverse complement strand
GAAAGTCCATTTTGACCTGGTGACTTTAGTTTATAATGCTTCAAAACTAGCTGTAGACCGTATCAATGCCAGTTTAAATCAACAACAAGCAGCAGCATAAACTGAAAAAAATTATGAAAAAATTGATTTCTGTAAGTCTGTGTCTATTTAAATTATGGAATTATGAAATTGATTCATCCAATAAAATATTCCAAATAACATTCCGACTAGCAATAGTATTACTGCAAGCCACTCATTTTTCATTAAAGATCTCCCCCAATCGATATAGGTATTTCAATCCTAATCCTTTTAATCCTGCTAGCATATCGCTTTTACCATCAATTGGCATACAACCTTTTACCTAACTAGCATCATAAGTATACCTTAATAAATACGATCCATTTTGAAAAGGCAGTAAATTTCAAAAAGTTGTGTGAAGGCGGCTGTATAGGGCTTCGAGTTCAGCGCTTAAATCTGGAGTTTGTCTCAATGAAGAAAACTTGGCTCAGCCAAGCCTTTGGCGCCGGCTGAGCCTTAGTTGCGCTTATACTATAGAAAGTATTTTTATACTTTCTTAACGTGCAAAAAAATAAGCCAGATGTCTTTGAGTACTCAAAGACACTGACTCTCCCCACTAAACCCCTCATTTATGACATTCACTTTTCTTCAACGATTGTCATTATTAAGCTGACCACCTGTTTTTCCTTGGAGCATCGTTGGTCCTGTTGAATATTCACTGTCTGGTCGTTCTTCTTTTAGGCGCGGGATTATCTCCATTTCATCTATATCAGACCTGGTTTGCGCAGTTCCCAGTTCATAAATCGTTTCATAGACTGTGCAGAGTAATCGATCATATTGCTGGTGATCTTTATCTGCTGTATCACGTACATTGGAAAAAAAATGAGCATGCATATAACCTAGTTTGTCCGAATGGTCCGCCTCATTAAAAAGCTCTTTTAAAGCACTCGCTTCATCCTCTGTTGCCATTATTTCGAAGTCATAACTCGAGTTACCTTTTACTCCGCGAACTTCTCCATTGCTCGTACCACCTTGAATGGTTACATAATACGATTTACGTTCCATATAAGATCAAACTCCCTATCCGCTTCATTAATGGTTTTAGTTTGTGTGATTCACTTATTTCTATACGTTTCTTTCTCCTTAGGACTTAAGGCCAATTTTTCAATAAAAAATAATTAATGTAATTTTCTGAAAACTATTTGACTTTAAATTGCATATCTTAGATAATAACAAAAAGGGTTTGGGAGGAATCTTCATGAACAGACACACCTCGTATCAATCCAAAACGAAAGAGCTGGCTCAGCAAAAACAAAAAAGAGCCGAAGAGTTTTTCCTATCACTGGCCGCCCAACTCACACTGGATGAATCCTTATTCTTAACTCAGAAGAACCGTCTTTTGGAAAAAATTAATGAAGCCATTGACCAGAATGATTATGACACGTTTATCAAACGATCTGCTGAGTTTTCAAAGTATAGAGATAATTAAACAACATGTATGAGCACTATTAGTTTAGGGGTGACAATTGATGTCACCCCTACTTTAATGGATTTTTTATTTACTGTTGCTTTTGTTATTCCCTAATAACAAACGAAAGAAATAATACGTCTTCGATCAATTCCAAAGTAAACCCATCGATAACCAGTCCAACGATACCCAGCGACTGATTGCCTTCCTACAAAAGTCAACCAGGCCCAAAAAGAATATCCACCTCGTACCCAAATATACACATAGGTTCCTACACATGGCCGGATTGCTCCGGGATCAACCGCATAGGTTCCTACCCCTTGACCACCTTGACTACCATATTGTTGAGTAGATAACGATTGTTGTGGTGTGAATTGTGGCGGTGGCCCGGGTGGCGCTCCTCCACCACTCGGAAAAGGTGGTCCCGTCGGCGGTCCTGAAGATGGTCCTTGTTGCTGTCCTCCACCAAGCATGTTTTGTAAAAAGGACAGCGGATTAAACTGTCGATTACTCATGGTCTTACTCCCCTTTCCATTGGGTTTCAGACTATTATATGTTGTACAAAACAGTTAAGTGAGGGCGTTTATCCTGTAGGGTTAGGATGGGTTTTATCAAAAAGTATTTCGCACCTCAAATTTTTATATTAAAATTGATTATTGCTGTTCTTTTTGATAGGCAATTAAGACAATCTCTTCATCATGATCTTTTTGCAATTCACGCTCATACTGCTTGATTTTCTCAAGAGTTTCATTCTTGACATCTGCGATTGGAAATTGGGATTGATCCACTTGTATCACCATCCTTAGAAGTTATCCATTTTCATTTTGCTGGCCTATTTCTTTATTTGCAATCACTTCATTCGCTTCTTCCATGTTACTATGCTCATCCACAGAATCCCCAGGCTTTGAGTCATTGATATCAAATGCATTTATAAAGCTCGTATCTGTCAATGTATATTCTGGGTTTATTGAGGATGTTGAAAAAAGCTCGCGTTCCTTTTTCGGTTGATTTTGTTTTTTATCTACCACGTTATCACTCCTTTCTATATAAATATAGGTGTTTATTTTTGTATGCTTATTATGCTTAACCTTGACTAATATGAATAAATCCATACATTCAAAGCAATCAAAAAACAGGAATGACCCTTGTGAGATCATCCCTGCTGCTTTACTTTCTCAATTCGTTAATTACATTCCATATTATCCGGTTTTCCGTTTTCGTTTCGATAATTTGTCTAACACCCATCCTTTTCCGATTTCACAATACCTTAGTGGAAGTTCCAGTTGAGCTAGGATGGTGTCTTTGCCAACGATCTTTAACGTTCCTGTTTCCTCATTTAAAATGTCGACTTTTGCCGTTTCCGTTTGTGCAAGTGGTACAACTACGTTTTGTAATCCTTTAATTTTGAATGCTTTTCCATCAAAAGATACCTTGTGACAATGGGGAGGCTGACCGAGTTTAATTTTCTCCAAACTTGCTTCCCTCCTATCATAGATTGATTCTATTGTATCAGATTCTTTAAAAGAAAAAAGGTTATTTTTTGATTTTTCATATTAATGAAATATTTCAGTTATTTAATGTCCATTTCGACATTTTTTCCCATAACTAGTCTTGAAGTATCAGCTTTCTAAATGTAAAAAGAGCTTGACGTTTGTTTTCGTCAGCCCTCTTTCGGTGAAATTTTATTTCTAAGATGATTTAGTGAGTTTACATATTCGATTAGTAGGATACACATTGAAACAGACCATGCGAGTGGGGTGTTTTCATTGGGTTGATCGGTACCACCAATATATAGCTCCGGTACACGTCCATTCTCAGGTATAATCTCTAATGTCTTACTCAAATACTTTTCCAATTGATTTAGCTCTCCGAGTTGGGCATAACATAATCCCAGCCACGGAAAGCCAAAGCACCATTCTGCTTCGTGGCCTTCGTTAAAATATTGATCCCCTTCATAACGCATACATCCATAAGATCTCTCCAATCTATCGGTGACTCGCGTCAAAATCTCAAGCCCAGTTTTTCTGGAGACAACCTGGTAAGGATAGATCAGAGATAGTAAAGCCAGATCCGTTTCTTTTGTATTGCTTTCCCGTGGTAATAAGAAGCGAAGCGTTTCCTGCCCATTCTTAATAAGATCGGCAGGAACATCTACGATCATTTGAACAGCTTGCAATCCAGCCACACAAGCACCGACACTTGAGGCGTGCAACTCAGCGTATTCCTCCCACATCCCGTTGTCTTCATCTTCCCAATATCGTACACATTCTAAATACTCAACGAGCTTTTGAATGATTTCGCGATCCTTCTCGTCTCGAAGGATTCGTTTACCTCTTTCAGTTCCTTTTCCTACTCCCCATAAAAAAAGTCCGATTGCATCGTGTTGTGCATGGCCCCATTCAACCGGTAACTCTTTCATATCAAGTGAATACCTAGCATGAATGTACTCGTGTCGATAAACGGGCTTTTGTTGTCGATGGATGTCAATCTTCCATTCATACGTACGAAGCATGTCTAGCAGTGCATGATATGCTCTTTCGTATCGGGAATCTTGTTTATCGAGAAACGGAAGAACGATATAACATACATCTCGCATCCATACGTATGAGTAGTGGGACGATAAACTAGCTTTATATGCACCGTTTGGTAAATGCAGTTGCTCCAACACATTATAAAGTTTATCTAGATTCATCACACCTGTTCCTTCCTGTTCTTAACCTTATTGTTACCTTTATTCCCATCTGTCATCTAAAGAAAACTTGGTTAGCGCCAAGCCTTAGCGCTGGTGATCGCCTTAGTTGCGCTTATACTATAGAAAGTATTTTTATACTTTCTTAATGTGTAAAGAAAACTTGGTTAGGACCAAGCCATCAATTTTTCTTTATTATCCTATTCCGATCCCGTACCAAATGTCAGCCTATAATAGGGTTCTAGCTATGGACAATACGTTATTATTCGAAGGTCCCTTTTACGAGTGGTTGTTTATTTTGCACCATTACTTGACCCATAGCGATAACAGTATCAATTTCCAACGTTTCCTCTTCTAAAATAACGAGGTCTGCGTCATATCCTTTTTCTATAATTCCCTTTTGTTCTAATTTCAGAACCCTTGCAGGGTTGGCCGTAATCACTTGCAAAGCGTCTTCCATTGGTACATTCTCGTCTTTTATTGCTTCCCTTACTTCTACAAAAAGCGAAGTCACTTGTCCAATTCCTAAACCAATGAAATTCCCTTGTTCATCAAATTCAGGTAGGCTTCCATTACCGTCTGACGTAAACGTAATTTGTTCTATCGGTACACCTTTCTCAAGCATTTCCTTAAGTCCTTTGCTACATTTCACTTCTCCATGATCAAGAAAACGTTGAATGGTACTTGTTGTAAAATCTACATACCCGCCTTTTTTTGCATAGAGGATCGCGGCGTCAAACAATCCTCGATTTCGATTCACATGAGTCGGATGAAATTGGCTAAAGGGTATATCCGTTGTCTCAGTGATTTTTTCTAGCATTGTGAGCTTTGAGGGGCTATCCCCAATATGAAAATTTACAATACCTGCTTTTCCTGATAATATGCCACCAACTCTTGCTTCTGATGACAATCGAGTTAACTCTTGGATCGTCGGCTGAGAAGAACGGTGGTCTGAGATCGCCACTTCGCCAACTCCAATTATCCGATCAATAAGAATCAAATCTTTTTCAATTGAGCCGGTCAATGTTTTTACAGGGACTTGGTAAGATCCAGTATGTACAAAGCAAGTGATTCCTTCTTCTTCTAATGCTTTTGCTTTCGCTACAAGCGCACTCATCGTTCTCGTTGTCCCATCCGTACCGATTACGCCAATTACAGTTGTCACTCCACCTTGAGTAATCTCTGACAGCATGAGTTCAGGTGTACGTGTTCTGAACCCACCTTCGCCCCCACCACCCATTATGTGAACATGAGAATCGATAAACCCTGGTACCACATACTTTCCACTTGCATCAATTACCTCAACATCAACAAAATCGTGAGGGACTTCTAATGAATCACCGACATAAGCGATACGTTTATCTGTAATCAAGATATCCTTCTGCCCGATTCGTTCTGGTGTATATACAGTTCCATTTTGAATGAGCTTAATCAATGTACACCCTCCTCAATCTTTTTATTTTCATCCTATAGTAGAGAATGTACAGAAAGCAACATGGCTAGCAGAAAATACCTCCTTACACATACGTATTGCATTTATGATTACTTAACATTGTCATGAGTGATAAACTACGTATAGTAAAGAAAACTTGGCTAGCGCCAAGCCTTAGCGCAGGCGATCGCCTTAGTTGCGCTTATACTATAGAAAGTATTTTTTATACTTTCTTAACGTGTAAGAAAAGCGTAAGCGCCCTGTTCAGGTGCAGCAAATTTTTATACTTTACTTGGAACATAGAAACGGGGGATTCTTATTGAACCAAAAACCTTGGATTAATCCATACATTGGCATTGTAATTGGTGTTCTTTCGGTCTCTACATCTGCTATCATTGTAAAATTATCATCCGCTCCAGCTCCGATAATCGCAACGTATCGCTTATTATTTACTACACTCTTAATGCTACCGGTTATTTTGTATAGTTTTCGAGGTCATCTTAGATTAGTAAAGAAACGGGATATGCTTTTTTGCATATTTTCAGGATTATTTCTCGCGTTGCATTTTATCCTGTGGTTCGAATCTTTAAATTATACATCAGTAGCGAGTTCAGTTGTCCTCGTTGCCCTTCAACCCATCTTTGCATTTGCTGGAACCTATTTAATTTTTAAAGAGCGGCTTCATTGGAAAGGTATTCTAGGAGGGATCTTAGCGCTCGGGGGAAGTCTTGTCATCAGCTGGGGGGATTTTCAGATCAGTGGCATCGCACTGTTTGGTGATTTACTTGCGTTGTTGGGAGCTATTGCAGTCACAATCTATTATTTGTTCGGTCAAGATGTGAGGAAAAGGATGCACATAATGCCATATACCTTTCTCGTATATGGATTCGCGACGATTGCATTATTCTTTTACGACGTTATTTTAGAGTACTCCCTTTATCCATTTCCTCCAGAGGACTGGATTTACTTCTTGTTACTTGCAATTTTCCCCACACTCCTTGGCCATACGATTTTTAATTGGGCTTTAAAGTATGTGAGTGCTTCAGTAATTTCTATGGTTATATTAGGTGAGCCAATCGGTGCATCCATTCTTGCTTATTTTATACTAAGTGAAACATTGAGTGTTGCACAGGTTATTGGTGGACTTATTATCTTAGTTGGTATTTTCATTTTCATTCGAAAGCGTCCACACCATGTTGCAGATTATGAAAACGTACCCGGAAAGGTTGTTCGGAAACAATGAAAAGACGCTTTTTCTACTTATCCCTTCTCTTTGTTATGTTTGGGTTAGGGATGGCTTTTCAGACGAAGGACTATTTCTGGTGTGTGTTTCCAATTGTGCAAGGTGGAATACTTGCCTTTACCTTGTTTATAAAAAACGCTTCGATTAACAAGTTGACATTCAAAGATATTAGATACGGAATCCTTTCTGGGATCTTGTTATATGTTTTGTTCGCATTAGGGAAAATAGTTGTAATCACACTATTTCCTACCCTTTTTAATAACTTATTAGGCTTATATGAACTCATTCAACCCCGGACATGGTGGCACACTTTACTAGTCTTTATGATTATAATTCCTGCCGAAGAAATGTTTTGGCGTGGATTTGTACAACAAAAACTAAGGGATCCAACTATTCACCCAGTATTGATCTCGTCATCCCTATATGCTCTTGCTCATTTAGCCTCAGGCAGTTTGTTGCTTGTCCTATCTGCATTGCTTGCGGGTTTTGTGTGGGGGTTCTTGTATGTTAGAAGCCAAAACATTCTGGTACCACTGCTTTCGCATCTCGTTTTTGATTTACTTTTGTTCATTATATTTCCACTCCTCTAATAGCGCAAAGAAGGACTTGCTCAATTTGATGGATAACCAATCATTGAGTAAGTCCCTCGAGTTATATAGAATAGGAAGCTGAGATGTTGGGTAGTAGGTCATTTTTGAAAATGATAGCTGACCCCTTCCTGCCCTGTATAAGAACACTGTTATCTTTGAATCGTAAGCGGCAAGTACTGATTAACCTCGCGAATCGTTCCATCATTACGGTAGATTACGTGCTCGTAACCTTTTTGTTGAGCCCTTTGACGCGCAACATCAATGGCTTCTTCTTGTGTAATGTGCGTGCTGGATGAGCGGTAGTTTCCGTCTAAAATATTGGCCCACTTCTTCCCTCGTTTTACGGTTACAATCATTCTAGACATTTTCCCACATCCTTTAACAAAAATTTTATTATACTTTAATCCTATCACAGCTTTGAAAACCTTTGTATTGGGAAAATAAGTGGGTTTTAAGGCCTGAAAATGCTATATTTCAATCGGAATTTTCCCAAATTGAAATGGTTGCCAAAATGGACCTCTCGACTTTACCAGCATAGGGAAAGAGTAAGATTAAAGCATGCATCTGTCGAATCTGGTTGAAAAACAATCTTAATTCCATCGGGTGTTATTTTCGATTCAAAGTCGCTTTGAACACCAGTTGATTGAATTAGTTGATCTACTTTTTGATTTTGATTTAGCTCTGCAGACTTTTTGAGTTGTCTAGCAAATTCAATGTTGGAGGCAATCTTCTGAAGTAAGCTGTGAACCTCCTGAGTGGGATACAAAAAGCTTTTAGCAGAGAACATCAATTTAGTAAGATCGTTCGGATCTGTTTCTAAAGGATTCATAGGCAAACGTGGATACCATTCTCCCCAACCTGAATACCCGTTCCAGGAGTTATCTGACATTATCCTCACCTTCCTTTTGTTTACTTTATTCAAGAAAGGTTTTCCATGGTTCATTAAAACAAAAGAGGAAGCCCCCTTGTTAGCCCTGAAGGTCATTGGATTGCCAGAACGTGAAAAGAAAGACCTGAATGGAGTAAGATCTCCACTCAGGTCTTTTATTGAGCCATATGAAAACTATTTCATTAGTTAACATCGTGACCTAAACGCCATTTATGATTTAGAAAACTGTTTCATAATGCTCATTAATTCATCAATATAATCGGCACCATCTCCCGATTCCAGGGAATGCTTTACGCATGTTTTTGCATGACGTTCCATTAGTGAAAATCCTGCTTGCTTTAATGCTGAATTGATTGCAGATACTTGGACGAGAATATCCATACAGTAGCGATCCTCTTCCACCATTTTCTGCAAACCTCGAACCTGACCTTCAATACGCTTCAAACGATTTTGTAATTTTACTTTTTCATCATTAGAGCGTGGAACTATCGGCGAATCATGTTCATTCATATTTATCACCTCAGTTTATTATTATCATTTCTTGCCTCTAATATACCCCCCTATAGTATAAAAGTCAATAGAAAACTTCTTGACCATTCATATGAGGGGAAAAAACTACTAATAGTTCTAAGGTCCCGAATGATTGAATAATTGTGTGTAATGGTTGAATTATGAGTTCAAGTGGTTAAAATGTTGTCTTTGAATTACTATGTACAATAGTTGAAATAAGTCCTAAGAGGTAGTGGTTGCTGAATATTTTTCTTTAAACGGACATACAATAAGTAGTGCTTTTTAAAGGAGTTGTTAAACGTGAAAAAATATATAACCTTAACAAGTATACTTATTTGCTTAATACTTAGTGGAATTTCAGTGTACCATCACCAAAACAACGGGATAGCTTTAGCAAAAGAAAATAGAACTGAAGCAAGGAATCAATCTCTCGAAAAAGATATGGACGTATTTATGAAAGACTTAAGAATGACTTTTAGTGAAAAAAATTACAATAACCGTGACATATCAATTGGTATACGTGCTTCCCCTCACGAGATCATCACAATTGTAATTGATGGTACTCAACAGTATGTCGATAAAGTTGAAGGTGATATCAAGAACACTGTACAAAAATTAGCCCAAAATACAATTTTTAAAGATTTTCCCGTCAGAGTTGTTCGGGTACGAAAAGGTCGACCTGATACTAAATACACCCCCGAAATGAGTGCACTAGTAAGTAAAGTTACATTAAAAATTCAAGAAAACCTTGAATCCAAGTATGAAGAAATGGAGAACGTGGTTGTAGAAAAAAAAAACCATAAGTTGATTATCAATGTATATACATCCTTACCAAAAAAACATTCACCGAGTAACATAAGGGGAAAAGAAATTGAAAAAACAGTTAGAAAAACCCTAGATCAGATGAAGGTCAAGTCAAATTTAATGAGTCATAATGAAACATTGGATCTTAATGTCTATAATAAAAATAAGAAAAAAATAAATAGTACCCCTTCAGAATGAGGGGTACTATTTATTTTCGATATACCTCTTTTAATCGTAAAACTTAAGGGTTAAAGAATCGGAATAGTATGTGGAACACTTAAATTCTAATTTATCCCCCGGACTAAGACCCGAAAATGACATTCTACCTCGACCATCATTCCCACTTATACCTGCTGATTTTGAAGTGTAAAATCTACCATTTACATACACATCACACGTCAAACTATTGAGTTTGTTACCATAAATTTCGATTTTATCCCTTAGCTTTTATTCCATACAATATCATTTGAACGGTTTCCTCAATCACTCGGTCCTCCTCCCACTCTTCTTCTGGTATGATGAGAAAGCGTGCGATCAATAAGCCTCCTATTGATGTGGCTGTATGCCGAATGATCGCCATAACTGGTAGCTCAATAAGCTCTCCCCTTTCTTGAAAGTGCTCTACGATTTGTTTAAATCTCGTTAGTACATTCTCAATAACATAATGACGGAAATTTTCCTTTAGCTCATCGTGGAAGGGGATTTCCTGCATAAAAATTTTGACGACTGAAAAATGGCGGCGTAAAAACTCCATTCGGTTTATAATCAATGCACGTAAAAACGTTTCGTAGGATGGAAAGTCTTTATCCAATATTTTTCGAATGTCCTCAATAAGAAAAGGGGCAACTAACTTTGCCATAACGGGTGCAACAATTGATAACAACAGTTCCTTTTTCGTTCTGTAATGGCGGAAGATGGTTCCCTCTGCAACTTCTGCTCTTTTCGCAATTTCTGCTGTAGAAGCCCCTGCATACCCTTTTTCAGCAAACACCTCTACCGCAGCCAGAAGAATTTGTTTTTGTTTCTGGGTCATTTTGTCTTCATCAAGGATTAGAAAAAATTCTTCCTTCCACTGTTCTACATTCATATTGTTCGACTCCTTTTTAGGGGAAGTTCAATTAAATTAAAAACTACGATATTTCCGTAATGCAATGATATTCGCAATAATGAAAACGATAGAAAAACCAATGAGTACAAAGATATTCAAAAGAATTTCTTCACCTCCATACCCTCTTATCATCACATCCTTAAGTGCATCAGCAGCATAATAAAGAGGTGTGATTGGACCAATCCAACTTACCCAATCCGAGATTGCCTCAAGGTTGAAAATACCCGAGAAAAAAACTTGAGGAACGATTATGATTGGAATAAATTGAATCATTTGTAACTCGTTTTGTGCAAAAGCTGATAATAATGTACCTAGTGAAAGCGCAGTGAATGCAACTAAGAGCGTTATGAGTAGGACCCAGATAAAGTCCCCGACCATGAGCAGATCAAGAACATAAATAGAGTAAACGACGATTAAGCCAGATTGAATAAGTGTAAAGAACCCAAACCCTAGCAGATAACCAACAACGATTTCCCATCTCTTCAAGGGACTTGCCATCAACCGTTCCAAAGTTCCACCAGTACGCTCTCTTAAAAAGGATACACCAGATATTAAAAATACGAAAAAGAAAGCAAAAAACCCGATCAGAACGGGGCCGAAATTATCGAAGCTCGACATATTCTCTGATCCGTAAAAATAAGTTACCTTTGGTTCGATGGGAACTGAATTAGATTGTTTAAGGGAGATCGCCTGTATAATGGATAATACTTGACGGTTCATTTTCGGGTCGCTACCTTCAAGCAAAATGTTCAGATGACCCTTATTAATGGTGATCCATGCATCTAGACTACCCTCTTTAAACTTTTCTCCTACAAGCTCACGATCAACTTCTTCACTTTCAACATATTTTTGTTCCAGTTCAGAGTGTAATGGAGCAGGAATATCCTCATAACCAATTTTTGGGATAACCACATCCCCATTAAAAACGAGAGAAACAATCGATAAAATTAGTAAAGGAGCCAACAGCATCATCGCAAGAGTTCGTTTATCATGAAAAAACTGTTTTACGATTCTGATGACAAGCGCACTAATCCTCATTTTTAGCACCTCCATATTTCAGGAAGGCCTCTTCGATCGTCGATGTTTGAGCCGTTTCTTTTAATTGATTCGGTGATCCAAGTGCGATGATTTCTCCATTACGCATCATCGCAAGGCGGTCACACTTATCCGCCTCATCCATCACATGTGTGGTAACAACGACAGTAATACCTGTTGATTTTAACTGTTTAAGTTTATCCCAGATCGATTGGCGTAGCACAGGATCAATACCTACTGTCGGTTCATCTAATAAAAGAATACCCGGGTCATGCAAAAGGGAAATGGCAAGTGAAAGTCTCCGTTTCATTCCACCGGAGTATAAACCGACTAGCTTTTTTTGATGTTCAACTAAATCAACTAATTCAAGCACCTCATTGATCTTTTCCTTCTTCTTTGTACCTTTTAATCCATTTATTGAGGCAAAGAAAGATAGGTTTTCTGATCCTGTTAAGTCTAAATAAAGCCCGTCAGTTTGTGCCATATAACCTATTCTAGAGACCAAATCACGAGAAGGCATTTCTTTGTTATACAAGTACAGCTCCCCTTCACTTGGAGCTTCAATCCCCGAGACCATTTTTACGAGTGTTGTTTTTCCCGCTCCAGACGGTCCAAGGAGTCCAAAAATTTCGCCTTTATGAATGGTTAAAGACGTATCCTTAATCACGACTGTTTTTCCGAATTGTTTTTTAATGCTTTTCAGTTGAATGACTCCGTTTGTTTCCATCAATCATCCTCCTAGAAAATAAGAGTGAGTACTTACTCATTAAATTGTATTCAACATTGAACAAAAACTTCCTTCAATTTCATAAAAACAAGTGCCTGTTAGCTCCCCTAAGAGGTATTCATCGGGAGTACCAGACACTGGTTATTTAAGTGTTTATTTTATTGTTCCATAGTACAGTTTATTTTTTCGCAATTGCTGCATCGAGTGCAACTTCAATCATTTCATTGAAAGTCTCTTGACGCTCTTCTGATGAAGTCGTTTCACCAGTAAAGACGTGATCGCTTACAGTAAGAACAGAAAGTGCATTTACACCAAATTTAGCAGCAAGTGTATAAAGAGCAGTTGTTTCCATCTCTACAGCAAGAACCTGATAATCAGCAAGCTGTTTCGCTAAGTCCATCGTATCATTGTAAAAGTTATCACTTGTAAATACGTTACCAACCTTTACCTCTAATCCACGCTTTTTCGCACCTTCAAATGCACGGTATAGCATGTCGAAGTTTGCGGTTGGGGCGAAATCAATTCCATTGAAACGATGTTGATTCACAGATGAATCAGTAGATGCACTCATTGCCAAAATAACGTCTCTGACTTTTACGTCCTTTTGGAAAGCACCACATGTTCCAACACGAATTAGATTTTTGACACCATAACTATCAATTAGTTCATGAACATAGATTGAAATCGATGCAACACCCATTCCAGTCCCTTGTACAGAGATTCGTTCCCCTTTGTACGTACCTGTGAATCCAAGCATTCCACGAACTTCATTATAGCAAGAGACATCCTCAAAGAAAGTCTCTGCTATATACTTTGCACGTAGCGGATCTCCCGGTAATAGAATCGTTTCTGCAATTTCATTTTCTTTTGCTCCAATATGAATACTCATAATGTTGCCTCCTATTTACTATTAAAGTTGTAACACCCAACCACTAGGGTAACCGGATACAAGATCAATCATGCTCTTAAAGGATACCTAAAGGGCTTGATCATCCACACTTTCTAGCCAGTGTTCGATGTCAGTGATAATCGATTTGATACATCCATCCTCAAAAGGTGATGTAAGCTGAGCTACCTTCACAAGCTCAGTAAATGATTTACTGCCACCTTGCTTACAGAGGATCAAATAATGATTCCATGCATCTTCTTGATCCTCACTCGCCTTTTTCCAAAATTGAAGTGCGCAAATTTGAGCAAGTGTGTAATCAATGTAGTAGAATGGCGATCGAAAAATATGGCCCTGTTGATGCCAAAAACCACCCCGCTCAAGGTAGTCATTTTCCCCAAAGTTTCTGTGCGGTAAATAACTCTGTTCAATTCTTCTCCATTCAGACTTCCGCTCAGCTGGTGATGCTTCAGGGTTTCCATAAACAAAATGTTGAAACTCATCAACAGCTACACCATATGGAATAAATTTAATTGCCCCACCTAAATGATTAAACTTATATTTTTCGGTATCTTCTTGGAAAAACAGGTCCATCCATGGCCATGTGAAAAACTCCATGCTCATCGAATGAATTTCTGCAGCCTCATAAGTCGGAAAACTGTATTCTGGCACCATAAAGTGACGACTGGAATACACTTGGAAAGCATGTCCAGCCTCATGTGTAAGTACATCGATATCATGAGAGGTACCAACAAAGTTCGAAAAAATATAAGGTGCCTGGTAATTGGAGATATACGTGCAATATCCGCCTGATTGTTTTCCCGGTTTATTGACTAGATCCATCAAATTATTATCAAGCATGAAGTTAAAAAATTCATTTGTTTCTTGCGACAGTTCAGAATACATCTGTTTACCATTTCGAATAATCCAATCCGGATTCCCCTTTGGCGTTGGATTGCCAGATTTAAAACTAAACGCTTCGTCATAATAAGTCAAGGACTCAAGACCAATTCGCTTTTTTTGGCGTTCATATAATCGTTGGGCTGCTGGTACTATACTTTCTTTAACCTGTTTTCTAAAATTGGCGACCATCTTCGCATTGTAGTCTGATCTTGTTAAGCGGGCATACCCTAGTTCAATAAAATTGGGATAACCTAAGGATTTTGCGATGTCCGTTCGAACCTTGACAAGCTGATCATAGATATCATCCAATCTAGATTCATGTTCAACATAGAAACTGTACTTTGCATCGCTAGCTCGTTTTCGTATTGCACGGTCCTTCGACTGGATAAAAGGGCTAAGTTGGGCTAGCGTTCGATCTTCGCCCTCAAATTCAATTTTCGCTGATGCGATTAATTTGGAGTATTCGGTAGTTAGCTTGTTTTCTTTTTTTAGATCATCAATTATTTCTTCTGAAAATGTCTTCTGCGTTAGTTCGGCAATAGTAAAAAGTTGTGTCCCCCACTCTTTTTCTAGTTGTGAGCGAAACTTCGAATCTACAAGCTTATGATAAAATTTTGAAATGATCCCTTCATAAACTGGGGTGTTTTCATCATAAAAATTTTCTTCGGTTTGGTAGTACTCATCATTTGTATTAATCGTATGTCGAATATGGCATATGCTCAACATCGATTCGAATTCGTTTCTCAGTTTAACAATTTCTTGGAGAGCAATACTTTGCTCTTCATAACTATTCGCATTTTCAAACTTATTTAGCACTGAAAGAAAATTCACTTCGAACGTTTCCATATCTGGCCTCTCGTAAGTAAAATCTTCAAATTTCATTGAATCATCTCCTATGTCATCTATTTTTATACTTTTTTACACGAGGTAGACTGTCCCTCTTGAACTATGAATCAATTTGCACTTATGTTTATTGCTTTCGACTCTTTTATTTGAACCTGATATTGATCGAACCATTCTACGATCTGCTTCAGGCGTTCTACTCTCATCGCTGGATCACCATTTCTTGATAAATTGTGATCGGCACCTGGAAAACGGACAAATCGTACAGGTTTATTTTGTTGTTTCAATGCAATAAACAACTGTTCCGCTTGCTCAATCGGACATCGGAAATCCTTTTCACCGTGTAATATCAACAGCGGAGTTTCAACATTCTTTACCAACCTTAGCGGTGAATGCTGCCAGAGTTTGTCTGGGTCATCCTCCATATGTGCGCCGATTTCACCTTCAGTAAAGAAGTAACCAATGTCACTTACCCCATAAAAGCTATGCCAATTACAAATCGAACGCTGAGTGACAGCTGCTTTAAATCGATTTGTGTTTGCTACAATCCAGTTCGTCATAAACCCACCGTAGCTCCCGCCAGTTACATACAACTGCTCGTGGTCAATCCATTCGTAACTTTCTAATGCATGGTCGATTCCGGCCATTAAATCTTCATAATCGCCACCACCATAGTCGCCTCTGCATCCATTAACAAATGCTTGTCCATATCCATGACTTCCTCTGGGGTTTAGATAAAGAACTCCATACCCTTTCGCTGCTAGCACTTGAAACTCATGAAAAAAGGTATTTCCATACATCATATGTGGGCCACCGTGAATTTCTAGAACGAATGGGTAAGATTCCCCGTGCTGAAAACCAACAGGCTTCAATAGCCACCCATGGATTACAGTCCCATCCTGGCTCGGGAATTGAACCGGTTCCGGTACAGTCAAAGTAATATTATTTAGGAAAGGCTGGTTGTGCATGGTAATCGGCTCTTCATTCAAACTGTTAATCTCGTGTAGAACGATATCACCGGGATGTGAAGGAGTGCTAATAGTTAAATAGACTCGTTTAGCATTGTCGTCCAGAGCGTATTGATACACATGACGATCGCCTTCAACAACCTTATCAACATTACCGTATATATCAATTTCATAAAGCTCCGTATTTCCGAACTCACTTGCCAAAAAGTACAGTGTTTCACTATTTTCACTCCAGGTTAGATGAGGATTTGCTTCTACCGCGTGTAAGTCACTGATCATCATATCCCCCACTTGAATATCCAACTGCTCCGTCAAACACCTCGTTGTATTATTTTCCAGATCATATACCCAAATTTCGTTATATGTAGCTCCTTTATAATACTGGTTATGTCCTATATACGCTACAAATCGCCCGTCAGGTGAACAAGATGGATGAGAAAAGGTTCCTTCAAATTCTGAAATCACAGTTGAATTCCCATCAAGCTCATGTACAACAATCTTTGTTTGCCGATACCTTCCAGGTTCATCTTCTTCAAAACGTGCATAGACAATTCCACTACCATCAGGCGTCCATGTAGAATATAAGTGATCTGCCTTCCCCGAAGTTATTTGTTTTTCTTTACGACCGGACACCTGGATCACTGCAACCTGTTGGTGGGACTCATGTGTAAAGGCGGTTTTACCGTCTGCTTTATAACGGAGTTGATCGATTACAATCGGCTTTGGCTTTTCGTTCTTCACATCATTTGCTAATTCTTTTGTAAACGTATAAAGGATCGAAGTGCCATCATGGTTCCAAGAAGGCTGGGAAACGCCACCATTAACTGATGTTAGTTTTTGTGGTTCGCCCCCTTTTGCGGATACGACCCAAACTTGATTATCCCCTGAGCGATTTGAAAGAAATAATAGGGATTGTCCATCAGGAGCCCAACGCGGATGAAAATCGAGAGAGGCTCCCGATGTCCACTTCACCGAATTTCGTGTAGAGATATCTAGTATAAATAGGTGTGATTGATATTCAAGATCTTCATTGATCTCTTTTACAACATAAGCCAGTTTTTCTCCATCCGGTGACAATTGAGGGTCACTGACGAATTTGAATTGATAAAGGTCCTCGATCTTAACACCGCTGCTTGTCATCATTGGTTATTTCCTCCTTTAGGTAGTGCAACTATGATTTCATCTTAGGATCGAATGCATCTCGTAATCCATCACCTACAAAATTAAAGGCAAGTACTGTAATAAGTATCATCAATCCAGGAAAGATGGGATACCACGGAGCTGTATACATGATCGTCAAACTTTGTGCATCCTGAAGCATATTCCCCCAGCTTGGTGTTGGAGGCTGTATTCCTAATCCAAGATAGCTTAGGGCAGATTCAGCTAATATGATAATCCCAACATTAAGAGTAGCTGTTACGATTATTGGCCCCATCGCATTCGGTAAAATGTGGGAAAAGATGATCCGAGAGCTCTTCACTCCCATTGTTTTCGCAGCGAGGACAAATTCCCTGGACCTCAGTGACAAGAACTCACCTCGAACCAATCGTGCGGTCGTCGTCCAACCAAATAAGGCAAACGCTAAAATCAGTTTGTCAATGCTTGGATCAAAGATTGTGACAAGTGTAATTAATAAAAACAAACTTGGAAAGGAAAGGAATACATCTACTGTTCGCATTAAGAAATTATCAATTCGTCCACCGTAATATCCAGCAATCGCACCGACAATCGTACCAATAATTATCGAGACTGTAACGGAAGAAAAACCCACGAGTAAGGAAACCCTTGCTCCATATAAAAGTCTAGTGTACATATCCCGGCCAAGTGTATCCACACCTAACCAATGCTCACTTCCAGGAGGCTGTAATTTCTTCAATAACTCTTGATTATTAGGATTATACTGTGTCAGTAATGGCGCACAAATGGCAGCTGTAATAATAATGATTAATACAACTAGCCCGATGACAGCTAATTTATTTTTCATAAACTTATCAAAAGCGATCTTTCTTAATGTATCAGGCTTTTCTTGTGGAAAAGGTGCTAAGGGCTCTGGAGAAACCGGTACATTTGGGCGTAATTGATTTTCAGGTTGTGACATCTTCATTCCCCCTTAATACTCGATTCTTGGATCAAATACAGCGTATAAAATATCAGCAATTAAATTCCCAATTACGGTTAAAACTGCTGCTATAACAGTTACAGCCATAATCACCGGATAATCTCGCTGAAATGCTGCATCAACAAATAACAATCCAATTCCAGGCCAGTTAAATATCTTTTCAACAATAACTGTTCCAGCAAAAAATGAAGGGAGCATTAGACCGAAAATGGTAATAACCGGAATCAACCCATTACGAAGACCATGCTTGTAAACCACTCTGCGTTCTTTGAACCCTTTAGCACGAGCTGTCCGAATATAATCCTGCTTCAACACGTCAAGCATACTTGTTCGTGTATATCGTGTTAGTCCAGCCATATCCGCTGTTGCTAATACAAACGCTGGCAAAACTAAATGATGGATTCGATCCCATAAACTGAATGGTTCATTGAGTGTGGCGATCCCTCCTGTCGGAAACCACCCTAGCTGTACGGATAAAAACATGATCAGTACAAGTCCAAGCCAGAAATTTGGTGTCGCTAGTCCTATGAAAGAAGTAAATGTAACCGAATAATCCGTTAATGTATAAGGTTTACGTGCAGATATAATCCCAAACGGAATAGAAATAAGTACTGCCAATAGCGTCGAAACCAACATTAAAAATAACGTATTCGGTAATCGTTCCACTATCAGGTATGACACGTCTGTACCTGTTCGAATCAGCGATTGACCAAAATCACCCTGGAGCATATTCCCTACCCATTTCAAGTATTGAATATGCATCGGATCATTCAATCCATATTTCTCCATGAATGCAACTTTATCCTCGGGTTTAATATTCGGGTCCATGAGCAGTGCAGTGGGATCACCAGGAGCTAGGTGAATGATTCCAAATGAAATGATAGTAATCCCAAATAACAATGGAATAGCCATTAATGAACGTCTGATGATATACGATAGCAAGAAGAAATTCCCCCTTTATACCTGAAAATTTCAGTCTCTTCCCTTTACATTTAGTACATCTTTACAAGTAGGAATGGGACTGACAAAACCGTCAGCCCCTGCCAATGAACCAAACGCTTATTGTTCTAACCACCATTTTTCAATCTGATAATACTCACTTGAAGGATGGTGGACATGACCTTGAAGCTTAACGTCTAAAGCGTAGTGATCATTCGGGTAATACAAGAACGTATATGGTTGTTGTTCTGCGATCCCAGCTTGAATCTCACCAATAATCTGCTTTCGCTCTTCTTGTTCGAGTACCTTCGTATTTTGTTCCATTAGCTTATCGAGTTCTGGGTCAGAGAAGTGGACAAAGTTTAGCCCCTCTGCGCGTTCCTTAGAGTGCCACAGTGCAGTTGGATCAGGGTCCACTCCTAAACTCCAACCTAGGATAACGGCATCATAGTTCCAGTTAGGAGCATTTACATCATCAATAAACGCGCTCCATTCCATGATTTTTGGCTTTACTTCAATCCCAATCTCTTTTAATTGTTGTTGAACAATCTGCGCGATCTGTTCACGCGCTTTGTTCCCTTGGTTCGTTTTTAGTTCAAACGAGAATTTCTTACCGTCTTTTTGGAGGATACCATCACCACCAGGAGTCCATCCTGCTTCTTCAAGAAGCGTTTTCGCCTCTTCTACGTTAAAGTTGAATTTCGGGACATCTTTATTATAAGCCCAACTTAATGGACTTGATGGCGCATGAGCAATTTCACCGTCTCCACCTAACACAGCCTGGATGATCGATTCACGATCAATTGCCATTGTCAAAGCTTGTCTTACCTTAACATCTTGGAAAAGCTCATTTTTTTGGTTCCAGCCAATGTACGTGTAGGCCAATGATAAATTCGTTGATATGTTAATCTTGCCCTCATCTTCAAGTTTCTTTGCTGTCGCAAGGTCCGGAGATTGGACAGCAGCTTCATGAACGTCTCCTGCAGCCAGTTGTGCCATCAGGGCGTTTGCATCAGGGACAATTTTGTACGTCACTGAATCAAGATAAGGTCGACCTTTATAATAATCTTCATTCGCTGCAACCTTTACATATTGTCCTTCTTTCCATTCTTCAAACTTGAATGGACCCGATCCGACTGGGCTTTTCGTATTAAATTCATGTTCTCCTAATTCACCAACTGGCACATCTTTTAAAATATGTTCAGGCAATACTCCGTAACTTGCTGTCGATAAGAAAGGAGCATATGGTTCTTTAAGGGTGAATTTAACAGTGTGCTCATCTACCGCTTCGATCTTTTCAATTTTTTCAAAATCAGAAGCACGAGGACCTGTGTAATCTTTATGCAAAGGAATTCCGTACGTAAATACAACATCATCTGCTGTTAGAGGCTCACCATCGTGGAACGTGATGCCTTCGTTAAGAAAGAATGTCCAAACCGTTCCATCTTCTGAAATCTCCCATTTTTTTGCAATAGCGCCCTCTGGCTCTAGTTTTTCATTAAAGATAACCAACCCATCATATAACATATCTGAAATATTAGAACTTGATGTGTCCGTGGAATACAAATCGTTGAAAAGTGTTGGTGCACCGATCGATCCGACGACCAGATCCCCACCTTGCTGCGGTTCGCCAGATTTTTCTTCCTTCTCTTCAGTACCTTTACTGCCTTCATTAGATGATTGTTCTGAAGAAGGATTTGCGTTACATGCCGCTAAGAACATCGTCAACACTAATGTAAGTACAAACAACCAATGGATTTTCTTTTTACCTTTCAAATACTCTACCCCCTAATAAATTTGATTTCGGATTGGTTGACACTGGCACAACGATCTGAGATTCACCCCCTTCAATGGAATAAGAAAAGCTAATCAATCTACTCATAAAGATGGCAAGCAACATAATGCTTAGGATGAACTTCTTGTAGCTTAGGGATCTGTTGGCTACATACATCTATTGCTGCAGGACAACGCGTATGAAACACACAGCCATTTGGAGGGTTTGCTGGACTTGGTAATTCCCCGGATAATATAATGCGCTCACGCTTTTTCTTGCCCTTTTTCCTAGGAGCAGGTACAGCCGATAACAGTGCTTGAGTATATGGGTGCAGAGGCTCTTTATACAGATCATGTTTTTCTGCAAGCTCCATCATATTTCCTAAGTACATGACACCGACTCTGTCTGAAATATGACGGACAACTCCTAAATCGTGTGAGATAAATAGATAGGTAAGGTTATATTTTTGTTGCAAATCCTCCATCAAATTGATGATTTGTGCTTGAATCGAAACATCTAAAGCAGATACAGGTTCGTCTGCGATTACAAGATTCGGATTTAGAGCAAGTGCTCTAGCAATACCAATTCTTTGCCGCTGCCCTCCTGAAAATTCATGTGGGTACCTATTGGCAAAGGTTGCGTCTAATCCTACTGTGTCAAGTAGCTCTCTTACACGCTCCTTTTGTTCTATCTTAGGAGTACCATGAGTTTTCAACGGTTCAATAATACAATTCTCCAATGTCTTCCGCGGATTTAAGGATGCAAATGGATCTTGGAACACCATCTGAATTTGCTTTCTAACGTTTTTCCTTAATTCCCCCTCTTTTAATCTGGTAATATCTTTACCTTGGAAAATGACATTACCGCTAGTAGGTTGGTAAAGACGAATGATCGCCCTCCCCAATGTCGATTTTCCGCATCCGGATTCCCCAACAATACCTAACGTTTCACCCGGCTGAACTTGGAATGAAACCCCATCCACTGCTTTAACGCGCCCTACTGTTTTCTGCATTACCCCTGCCTTAATCGGAAAATGCATCCTTAAATTCGAGACCTCTAGTATCGGCTTGGCAGCTTGCTCATTTTTCACATCAGCTATAAGTGTTTTTTGTGTCGGTGACATTTTTAACCCCCGTTTCTTCATCGTACAAAAAGCAACGGACTGCTCTCGTATTATGCCTTTTACTCAATAAGACGGGTTCTTCTTCAAAACATCGACCAAAAGCATGAGTACAACGCGGAGCAAACCTGCATCCGCTCGGCATCTGCTCTGGTGTTGGAACATTACCTGTTATCGGATTTAATCGACCTATTTCTCCCTCAATATCAGGTACGGACTCAATTAACCCTTGTGTATATGGGTGTAAAGGATTATCGAAAATGTCATCAACTGAAGCCTGTTCAACAATTTGTCCGGCATACATGACGATAATTCGCTCAGCCAGTTCTGAGACAACTCCAAGGTCGTGAGTTATTAACAAAATTGCTGTATTCACTTTCCTGGATAAGTCCCTCATCAGATCTAAAATTTGTGCTTGGATTGTTACATCAAGTGCTGTGGTCGGTTCATCTGCAATTAATAATTTAGGGTCACAACTCATTGCCATTGCAATCATGACACGCTGTCGCATGCCTCCCGAAAGGCGGTGTGGAAAATCCGTGATAATTTCTTCTGCTCGAGGTATACCGACCATGTTGAGTAGTTCAATGGCCTGTTTTACTGCTTCCTTACGTGGTAATCGTTTGTGGTATGTAATTACTTCAATAATTTGTTCGCCAACAGTCAAAACCGGGTTTAGAGATGTCATCGGCTCCTGGAAAATCATTGATATTTCGTTGCCTCTTATTTGGCACATCTCATTTTCAGTGAGTTTCAGTAAATTCTTACTCCCCATCATGACCTCTCCATCTACAATTTTGCCATTCGGTCCTGGTACCAATTGCATGATCGATAGAGATGTCATACTTTTCCCGCATCCAGATTCACCAACTAATGCTACTGTTTCCCCAGTTCTGATATCAAAATCCACTCCATCAACTGCTTTTACTGTTTGTTTTTTGTCGAAAAAGTGTGTCTTCAAGTTTTTGACCTTTAACAAATCTTTCAAATGATCAAACCCCCTTTATTCACTACCTTTGTTGTTCTTTCGGTTGAAAAATATCCAATTTTTGAACTTTGTTTATATTTTGAATTATTTTAAAACATTATAAGTATACAAAATAGAACAATCAAGATGTTTTTTAATTAAAATGTAATTTTTTAATGTTACTGACATATAAATCGCAAAAATTCAATTTCCGAAAACTCCTCTACTCTATATATGCCAAGGGGTTTCGAATTTTAAATTAAGAGGCACAAAAAAATACACGAAAGTAAATTCCGTGTATTTCATCATTCGACAATTATTTCGCTATAGGGATAGGAGTTGTCTTTTTTCGAGTTTTGCTGCGCCGACGTTTTATAATGATAGCAAATACAAATATAAATGAAGTAACGCCAAATCCTATGACCATTTTTTCAAATCCTATCGTATCGAGAAATAGCCCTGTTAAAAGCATTAGTACTTGAAATATAATGTTATCCACCATACCCTTGATCGAGAAAAATCTACCATGGTATTCTGATGGAACCTCCGTCTGAAAAATCGTTGTTATAACTGGAAAAAGTGTACCTGCAGCAAGCCCAAACAGCCCAAAAGATAGGATTGCCATCAAGGGTTGCTCTGCTAAAAACAACGAGGTATGCGCAGTTGCAATGACTAGGGTGATCACAAGCATGTATTGCAATTTCGGATTTTCATTGAAGAAGCGTTTCGATAAATACGTCCCTATGAAAACACAAAGTCCCTCTGCTGTATACAAAATTCCTTTTATTCCAGAATCATGCTGCAACTCACTAATTTCGATCACCATCAAATTGAATCCGGAAAGAAATAAAAAGGCTGGGATCAAAAGAAAAATACCATAGACAACCATTGGCCGCTCTTTAATCACAGGAAGCAACTCACGAAGTGTACTCATAAAGTTTTCCTTTTTACCGCTATTATCATCTTTCTTGGTTTCTTCTTCCACCTTTATAAAAAAGGTTGAGATCAGAAGTAAAACGTACGAGATCAGAGTCACCGTATACAAGGAGAACAACGACATGCCAACTAGCATTACCCCACCAAGGGCAGTACCGACAATTCGCGCTCCAGTAAAAATATTTACATGTATACCATTTGCGACAAGTAGGTGCTCCTTCTTGACAATGATCGGAAGCAACGTCTGCATGGCAGGGTTTGCAAAGGTTCCCGATATCCCAATGACAAAAGTGTAAATTAGCATCCACCAAACAGAGTTAGATGCAATTGCTAAGTACATAAAAAGGATTGCTGCACAACGAGCGATGCCTGCATAAATTAAAATATTGCGTTTATTATTCCGATCGATCACTCTCCCTGCCATTGGTGCAAGAAATATTCCGACTAAAAATCCGGACAGAATAATTAATGCTTGTAGAAATGAAGACTCTACATTTTGTTGTAAAAATTCAAGATTTCCTATAATGCCAACCCATAACCCTGTGCTAGAAACTGCCAGACCAACCATTAACAGCAAGAAGTTTCGATTTCCCCACATCCTGCTATCCCCTCTCTATCAATGTTCACCTAAGTATTTCGAGTTCCTAAATAATATATTAACATTATAGAACTTAATGGAAAATCTTGCACCATTTATGGTGAAATATTTCACCCTAAATAATATCGACTTACAAACTCAATAAATTGCTGTACTTCTTCGCTCTGATCCTTTTGCACTAAATATGTATAAGTCATTGGTAATCGCACGTCTTGTGTATGGACTTCTAACACTCTTCCTTCAAGAAGTTCCCTTCTAACTGAAGATCGAGGTAGAAATGAAAACCCGATTCCTTCTTCAATAAACCGTTTCGTTACATGAACTTGAGACACAACCATTGTACGTAAATGGGGATAAATTGACCTTACCCCTGTTAATAAATCGTCCCAGTATAGAGGATGATTATGGGTTAACAATACATCGTTACGAAGCAAATCATTGAGCTCGATTGGTGGACTTGATTCAGGGTCACCCCCATCATGCTGAGCAATCAATATAACAGGGTCCTCATACAATGCTTCACATGTTAGCTCCGGCTGGATCGGTTTAATCCGAGATATACCAAGATTCGCATCCCCAAGCATCACTTTATTGCCAATTTCTTGAGATTCATACACCTGTACGACTACTTCAATTTGCGGAAAACGCTCCATGAATCGCTTAACGATGTAAGACAGTATAGACGAAGCAATTAATGGTGAAACAGCAAGAGTAAGCTTTCTATCATACCCCTGCTGCCAGCTGCTTAAAGATTGAAGTCCCTGGTTATAGCCCTGGACAACCTTTTTTGCGTGATAGATATAATGCTTCCCAGCAGGCGTCAGTTCGATGTTTCTTCCGTTTTTTTCGAATAACTTAATTCCTAACACCTGTTCTAAGTGGTGGATGTGCACGGTTACAGTCGGTTGAGAAATAAACAGCTTTTCAGAAGCCAAACGAAAATTTTCACATTCTGCAGCTACAATAAACGTTCGAAGCCAGTTGATTTGCATAGTAGCCCTCTCAATCAATTAATATTATTAATCAATTTCATCATAATCATTTATTAGATTTAATTATAAAAATCCCATACACTAAAATCAACAACTATTTGTTGAGGAGTGGTTACAGATGTTACAGAAAGGTTTAGAAGGAATTGTTGCGGCACAATCAACAATCAGTCTTGTGGACGGGGAGAAAGGACACCTCGTCTATCGAGGATATTGGGCAAAGGAGCTTGCACAAAAGAATAGCTTTGAAGAAATTGCGTATTTACTCTGGGAAAAAAGACTTCCAGATCAGAAAGAGCTATGTGAATTTAAAGAAGGGTTGAAATGTCAAAGAGAATTAACCTCTCATGAAGAAAACATTCTCCGTGAACTACCTGAAAAAATGGAGATGATGAGTGTAATCCGAACTATCATTTCAAGTACGGGAACCTCTGACTATCAATGGCCGTCATCACGTGAGCAGGCAATCCGGGTATCATCAATCATCCCAACAATCATTGCGAAAAGACATCGACTCCAACAAGGAAAATCCCCAATTAAACCCGATATGGAATTGGACCATGTAGCCAATTACTTATACATGTTAACTGGATCTATGCCATTAAACGAACATGTTAAAGCATTAACTGGATACTTAATTTTAACAATGGAACATGGAATGAACGCTTCTACCTTTGCGGCAAGAGTTATTGCATCTACCCAATCTGATCTTATTTCCTCACTTACAGGGGCTATTGGGGCAATGAAAGGCCCCCTACATGGAGGTGCTCCTTCGGGTGTTATTAATTTATTGGATCAAATCGGGAGCATTGAACATACAGAATCCTGTTTACGACAGCAACTTGAAGATGGGCAACGTTTGATGGGGTTTGGACATCGGGTCTACAAAACTCAGGATCCACGGGCAGAGGCGTTAAGAGAAATCACCTTAAGCCTTGCTACTGCCGATCCATGGTTTGAACTTGCCAATCATGTAGAGAAAATAGCTATTCAGCTATTAGAAGAACACAAACCAGGAAGAAGGCTTTATACAAATGTGGAATTTTATGCTGCCGCCATCCTACGAGCCGTTTCTTTACCTCCAGAGTTGTTCACCTCGACGTTTACACTTAGTAGAACCATAGGTTGGATCGCACATATTTTTGAACAAAATGAAAACAACCGAATTATTCGTCCTTCCTCTGAGTATGTAGGTCCATTGCCCGTTTAATTTGCCTATGGGCTGACCTTGAACATCCATTAGTAGTACAAATTCTTGCAAAACTGTTTAGTCAGCCCCCCTACTCGGGTATTGTACAAGAAATAGCAACTGAATAGAGGAGGGCTTACTTTGTTTGAAAAACGAGCTGGAGAAGTAATTGTAAATACACTTTTAGAATGGGAAGTTGATCATATATACGGACTTCCTGGTGATTCAATCAACAATCTAATCGAGGACCTACGAAAGACGAAAGATCAAATTCAATTTTTGCAAGTTCGTCACGAAGAAGTTGGTGCGTTAGCAGCATCCTCGTATGCTAAATTAACTGGAAAAATGGGAGTATGCTTGTCTATTGCTGGCCCTGGAGCTGTTCACTTAATGAATGGATTGTACGATGCAAAAGCGGATGGGGCTCCTGTTCTAGTACTTGCTGGTCAAGTGGAATCCGAAAAGCTTGGAAAAGATGACTTTCAAGAAATTAATTTGGAGCGAATGTTTGACGATGTTTCTGTTTTTAATAAAAGGGTAAGCACTCCTGAACAGTTGCCGGACCTTTTAAATCAAGCTATTCGAACCGCTTACGCAGAAAAGGGTGTGGCTGTCCTAACAATACCCGATGATATTCCAACTCAAAAGGTAAAACATAAAACAAACCAAACTTCATCAGTCCGGTCGGTACCCAGCATTTTTCCTGGGGAGAAGAACCTTAGCCTAAGTTTAGACTTAATCAATAAGAGTGAACGTCCTGTAATTCTTGTTGGAAAAGGGGCACAGAATTCCCGAAAAGAACTTGAATCGTTCGCAGAGAAAATTGCCGCACCAATGATCGTCACACTTCCAGCAAAGGGAATCATACCAGATGAACACCCTTATAACCTTGGAAACCTCGGACAGATTGGAACAAAACCTGCCTATGAGGCAATGGAAGAGACGGACCTTCTCATCATGATCGGCACCTCATATCCATACCGAGACTTTTTACCGGAAGAAGCCCCAGCTATTCAGATTGACTGTGACCAAAAGCAAATCGGTAAACGTTATCCGGTTACTATTGGTCTTGTCGGGGACAGTACGAATACATTAGCATGGTTGAATCGAAATTTAGACCGTACAGAAGAAAGAGGGTTTCTAGAAGCTTGTCAGGAAAACATGCAAAATTGGTGGGAGCATCTTCATAAAGAAGAAGTGGAACGATCAACCCCAATGAAGCCGCAGCAAGTTATCCCACAGCTTCATAAGCTCGTAAACGAGGATGCTGTAATGTCTGTTGATGTAGGAAATGTCACCGTATGGATGGCAAGGTATTTTCGGATGACTCATCAGAAGTTTATAATCTCTAGTTGGATGGCGACAATGGGGTGTGGCTTACCTGGTGCGATTGCTGCCAAACAAGCTTATCCTGAAAAACAGGTTGTTGCCGTATGCGGAGACGGTGGATTTACGATGGTCATGCATGATTTTGTAACGGCGGTAAAATATAAGATGCCAATTATCGTTGTCATCTTAAACAACGAAAAGATAGGTATGATCAAATATGAACAGCAAGAAGCTGGTCATCTGGAATATGAAACAAATCTTGCAAACATTGATTTCGCCCGGTTTGCGGATGCATGTGGTGGTGTCGGATATCATGTAGAAACGCACGAAGACCTTGAGCTTGCGATTGAAAATGCAAAGGGTTCCCATAAGCCCGTTCTTATTGATGTTGCCATTCAGGATGAGCCGCCGCTTCCAGGTAAAATTCAATATGGTCAAGCGGCAAGTTATACTAAACATATCGTAAAAAATTTCTTTGAAAAGGGTAAGTTTGAAATGCCTCCGTTGAAGAAGTCGTTGAAGCGTTTAACGTAGAATTTAAGGGATGCTGGTATCCGGCATCCCTTGGTTTTACTTAGTTATTTTGGTCTTCCTCGTTCATTTGGTTTTTCTTCATTACCCTTGGCCTTCACCGTTACCTTGATTTTCTTCGTTCATTTGATCATCATTTTCCTGTTGATCCATTTCTTCATCCTGCTGCTGTTCCTCTTGTGGTTCTTCATTTTCTGGTTCTTCATCAGCACCACAACCAAACAGCAGACCTATTGCAAAAACAGATGACAAACCTGTAAGACAATACTTTTTTAATTTCATATTGTAGGCGCCTCCCTTCTATCAGCATTTCGATTAGGGTGAACTGTACCCTTAAAAAAAGACAGTTTAATAAAAGTCCTAAGCAGCTAAGAGGTGACCTCGGAATTGTTCCGGGGTCATCTTTTCTAATCCCCATTGATACCTGGAGGAATTGTAGTAATCCATGTAATCGTCTACTTTCTTACGTAATTCCTCTACAGT